>NZ_CP084024.1:4800000-6140546 GCF_052659885.1 Pseudomonas sp. E141 | reverse complement strand
GGGCCTTACCGTGCTGGCCATGATCGGCATGCATTTTCTGGAACGACGTGCCGCCCGCGGCTTTGCCAGGAGCACCCAATGAACTGGGAAGTCATCATCAAGTGGCTGCCGAAACTGGCCCAAGGCGCGACACTGACCCTGGAGCTGGTCGCCATCGCCGTGATCGCCGGTGCTGCTTGCGATTCCGCTGGGCATCGCCCGCTCCTCACGCCTGTGGTACGTGCGGGCGTTACCCTACGCCTACATTTTCTTTTTCCGTGGCACGCCGTTATTGGTTCAGCTGTTCCTGGTCTACTACGGTCTGGCGCAGTTCGACGCCGTGCGCAGCAGTTCGCTGTGGCCCTATCTGCGGGATCCGTTTTGGTGCGCCACGGCCACCATGACCCTGCACACCGCCGCCTACATCGCCGAGATCCTGCGCGGCGCGATCCAGGCCATCCCTCGTGGTGAAATCGAAGCCGCGCGAGCCCTGGGCATGTCCCGACCCAAGGCGTTGTTCTACATCATCCTGCCTCGCGCCGCGCGCATCGGTCTGCCGGCCTACAGCAACGAAGTGATCCTGATGCTCAAGGCCAGCGCCCTGGCGAGCACCGTGACCCTGCTGGAGCTGACCGGTATGGCCCGGACCATCATTGCTCGGACCTACCTGCCGGTGGAAATCTTCTTCGCGGCCGGCATGTTCTACCTGCTGATGGCGTTCGTGCTGGTGCAGGGCTTCAAACAGCTGGAGCGCTGGTTGCGCGTCGATGCCTGCCAAGGGCGCTGACAGCGGCGTGTTGACGGGCGAGGCGCTACTCGCCCGTTTCACCGCGCTGGATGCTTTTCTCACAACGCACCAGGCATTGTGGAAACCGCGTCCGTTCACCCATCTGCAACTGCCATGGGAACGGTCCTACCCTGAGCTGGCCCAATGGCTACGCCAGCGTTCGCTGGAAGACGCAGAAAACGACCATCACCAACCCTGGCTGATTCAACATGCACCCGCGCCATTTCCAGAACTGGCGGCCACTTCCCATGCCTTGAGCGTCGTCGCAGAACTGCCGGGCAAAGAGCTCGAAACCGCCGCCCATCGCCTCAGCGTCGACGTGCCAGGGCGCAAATGGCAGCAAATCGAAGCCTTCGCCAGCCGCCTGCACTTCGCTACCAAACCGACCCACTGGCTCGATTGGTGCGCCGGCAAAGGTCATCTTGGCCGACGCTTGCTGCAGGCTGAACAACAACTGACTTGCCTGGAATACGACCCAGCCCTGATCGCCAGCGGCCAGCAACTGAGCCAACGCCACCGTCTGCCCGCCACGCACTTGCAGCAAGACGTGCTGGCGGCAGAGGCAGTCCTGGCGATCCGCCCTGAACACACACCGGTAGCCCTGCACGCCTGCGGCGACCTGCATGTGCGCCTGATGCAATTGGCGAGCGCCGCTGGTTGCACGCAACTGGCAATCGCCCCGTGCTGCTACAACCGCATCAGTGCTGAACGTTATCAACCGCTGTCCGACGTCGCCAAGGGTTCGGTCCTACAGCTAACGCTCGATGATCTCAGCCTGCCACTGACCGAAACGGTCACCGCCGGCGCCCGCATCCGGCGGCAACGGGACCAGTCCATGGCTCGGCGCCTGCTTTGACCTGCTGCAACGACAGATCCGGGGCCGCGACGAGTATCTGCCCACCCCCTCGCTCCCCAGCGCCTGGCTGGAAAAATCCTTCATCGAGTACTGCACCGATCTGGCAGCCCTGAAAGACTTATCCACAGTCGGCTCGCCTGACTGGTCGGCACTGGAAGCGGCCGGCCATCAACGCCTGGCCCAAGTGCGCAACCTGGAATTGGTCCGCGGCCTTTTCCGGCGGCCTCTTGAGCTGTGGCTGGTGCTGGATCGGGCGCTTTTCCTCAGCCAGGAAAACTACCGCGTCCGCCTCGGCACCTTCTGCGAAACGCCCCTCACGCCGCGAAATCTGATGCTGCTGGCCGAACGTCGCTGACACGAAACAGCCTGTGGATAACTCTGTTGATGAAATTGTCTTGGATCCAATTAATCCGCGATTTTCTGCTGGAAGCGAGGCTGGTCATTTTTTGTTCATATGGATAAAAAACCATTAAAACAGGCATTTGCGAGCAAACGAGAAAGCTGTCACAAAATCGCAAGATGGCAGTCGCCCCACCCCGCCCGTTGTGCATAAGCGTTCAAGCAAAACGACATAACCGCCGAACTCAGTGCTCCCACACGCCAACAATTGCGCCCATCGCGCCTGTGCAGTACAACAGCCTTTCGTATCGTGATTGACACAATGCCGACACACACAAGGACTGGCCGTGACGTTCATTTCCTACGCACAGAACTTCGAAGACATACGCCTGTGGCGCGCCCTTCAATCGGTGGAAAACGGCTTTTATCTGGACGTAGGCGCCAATCATCCAACAGATGATTCCGTGACCCGGGCGTTCTACGATCACGGCTGGCACGGGATCAACATCGAACCGGTGCAGGCCTACTACGACGCTCTCTGCCAAGAACGGCCAAACGACATCAACCTGCAATGCGTAGCCGGCGAAAACGCCGACAGCCTGACCTTCTACACCATCGCCGACACGGGTCTGTCCACCGTCGAAGCCAGCGTCGCCCAACAGCACCGCGACGCGGGCATGAAGGTAAGCAAGCAGACCGTCCAGTCCCGCACCCTGACTTCGATCTGCGAGCAATACGCCCAGAACCGCCCATCCACTTTCTGAAAATCGACGTCGAAGGCCACGAAGATACCGTGCTGCGCGGCATGGACTTCACCCGCTGGCGCCCCTGGATTATCCTCATCGAAACCCATGGGCCCGCGACCAGACCTGGGAAACCCTCGTCACGAAGCCGGCTATCACTCCATCCTGTTCGACGGCCTCAACACCTTTTACCTCGCCGAAGAACACCTGGCGCTCAAACCCGCTTTCGACATCCCCCCGTGCAACCTCGACGGGTTCCAGTTCTGCAAAGGCCACAAATTCAGCCATCCCTGAGCGAACCCGACCAACAACTCACCGCCGCCCTGCAACGCGCCGAACGGGCCGAAGCCCAACTCCATGCCCTGCAAAACAGCCGTACCTGGCGAACCTTGCAGAAAGTGCGCAACCTCGTGCGCCGCGCCTGAGCGAGGTCCTGCAAAAATAGTCAGAATTCAGGGGTTTACAGAACGCACCCAATCGCTATAATCGTCGCCCACACGCCGGTATAGCTCAGTTGGTAGAGCAACTGACTTGTAATCAGTAGGTCCCGGGTTCGACTCCTGGTGCCGGCACCATACAAAACGAAGCCCTCGCAGAAATGCGAGGGCTTTGTTGTTTCTGCACATCCACTTTCAATCCACACACTGAATACTGTGGGAGCGAGCCTATCGCGATGAGGCCATCACACCGACACTCTGCCATACAGGCGCAAGCTCGCCCCGCCGCCCCAGATGCGTTAATCCCGGACACATAATTTCTAGCCCCCGCCAGCATGGCGCCACGATTGTCCCCTATCCAATCGACCGCTACCTCCAACTGTCGCTGCCAATTCAGCGACCGGGCGTAGGAAACCCGAAGTAAATCAAGGCGTATCAGCTGCGCCTCGCTTACTATTGCAGGCGCTTTTTGTGTCTGCGATATGCGTTATGGCGGCTGTGCGCGGGACACCTTCGGGTGTGCCGGGTGCCTTGATTCCCGGTTTTCCTACCCCGTGCATGGCCGCCACCCAATCCCGTAGGAAAGGAAGGTTGCGGCTCTCACAGTCAAGGAGCCAGACAATGCCAAACCCGCACGACCTCAAAACCCCAGGCCTGACCCCCTTCTCTTACCACTCCGACCGCCCCCTCTTCCGCATCAACAGCGGCATTCCCATCGGCGAAGCCTTATCCCACGCCTCCGACCTGCTCCACGTTGCCAAGCTCTGGCCGAGGACGCGGCGATGATTCGCAGCACGGATCGGTACGCCTGGGCGTCGTGTTATTTGCAGGATATGAGCAAAGCCGTCATCGATGACATGGTGAAGGTGCTGGAGGCGCCGGGGAGTCATCCGGCTTAAGAGCCGCGGGGCAATGCTGCTCCAAGGGGGCAGCATTGAATTGTATTTGCAGGAGCGGATTAAAGAAGGGCTGCTTCGCAGCCCAGCGGGAGCAAGCTCCCTCGCCACGGGGGCTACGGACAGAGCACGATTACTGGCAGTAATGAATAGGCGGATACCAAATCAACCATGGTCTGTCCCCCATTTTCCTACGGGAACGCTCTGGCGCTGCGGCCCAATACCCACGCAAGCGCATCATGTCGCCAAGCGATAGGTAACTGCACCAACCCCGAAGTAAACCAGCGGCTGGATACCAGTTTCAGATCTACGTCCCGCTCAAGAGCCCGAACAATGGCCTTCCGGAGCCGATCAGCACAGGTACAGTGGTAATCACCATGTCGGTGATTAATCCATCGCGCAGGAATGACTGCACCACCTGTCCGCCATCGACATAGACCCGACGTACGCCTTGTCTCGTCAGTTCCTCCATCACGTCCTTGGGCGCGAGGCTAGAGAACCGGAGCTTGCCCTTCAGCGCTTCGGGCACTGGCGCATCCAACAGGCTTTCAGACAGCACCACCACGGGGCGCTCGTAGAACCAGGTGTCGAAGGTCCGGACCTTCTCATAGGTTCCGCGCCCCATCACGATCACGTCCTTGTCAGCGATGAAGTCTGAGTAGCCATGGTCCTCGGTTTGATCATCGCGCTGTAAAAGCCAGTCGATGTCACCGTCGGGCCTGGCGATGAAGCCATCCAGGCTGGTGGCAATGAAAACATGTGCAGTGGCCATCAGGATCTCCTTATTCATACGGGGTATTTCGATGCCCGGCGTCGAGAAACACCTGCTGGCATTGATCATCCATTGTGCAATCGCTCCATCGCTTGTCTTCGGGCCCGCAGGTCGTTGGCGTTATCGCAAGCGGGCGTGAGCGCCCGAAGCAATCAAAGCGAACCTCCGAGCGCTCCGCCGGCCCTCAACTACACTTGCCCTGAAATCCCGCTCTCTCTGGAGTAGTAGGCGATGAAGATCAGGACCAAGATCATAGGCTCGGGGTTGATCAGCCTTTTCTTTGCCCTCGTGCTCGGCGGTATCGGGTTGTGGGGCTATATCAGCATGACCAGCGCCCTGGCGCGTAGCGAGACCAGTATTTCGGCCATGCGCAAGCACATGGAGGCGGACATGATGCACGACGCCATTCGTGGCGATGTGTTGGCCGCTTTGCTGGTGGCGCCGGGGGATGCCGCGGGAGCCAAGGAGGTGAGGGAGGCGTTCGATGAGCATGCGCAACGGATGCGCAAGGTCATCGCCGAGAATGCCGAGGCCCAGTTGCCGCAAGCGATCGCTCAGGCTATTACCGAGCTGAAGCCGCAAGTGGAAACCTATATTGCATCGGCTCAGCAGGTGATCGATAAGGCGTTGGAGGGTGCCCAGGATGGCCGGGCGCTGCGGACGGAGTTCGACGGGGCGTTTTCGGCGCTGGAGGAGCGTAACGAGGCGGTGAGTGAGTTGATCGAGAGCCAGGCCCATGCCACCCGCGAGCATCAGGACCACAGCATTCAAACGTCGGAGCGCTGGTTGGTTTTCACATTGCTGGCCACCTGCGTGGCGTTGGCGCTGTTGTCCTGGAGCCTGCTCAAGGCGGTGCTCACGCCGCTAAACAAGATCATCCTCAATACCCAGGCTATTTCCCAAGGGGATTTGCAGCGCTCGATGGGAGCTCAAAGCAAGGATGAGCTGGGTCAGTTGCAAGGTGTGATCGAGCAGATGCAGATCAACCTGCGGCAAATGATCGCCACGATCCGCAGCCAGAGTGACGAGTTGCATGGCACGTCGCGCGTATTGGGCGATACGGCGCGGCAGATTGTGTCCAGCGCCGATCAGCAGGCTCAGAGCGCCACCAGCATGGCGGCGAGCATGGAGCAGATGATGGCGAACATCAGCCAGATCCATCAGCACGCCGACAGCGCCCGGACGATTTCAGCGCAGTCCGAACAACTGGCCAGCAGCGGCGGGCAAGTGATTCTTGGGGTGGTAGAGGGCATGAGCCGGATCGCCGAGGTGGTCAATCAGTCGTCCAGCAAGATCACCGCGCTGGATGCGTCGTCCGAAGACATTCATTCCATCATTCAGGTGATCAAGAGCATCGCTGAGCAAACCAACCTGCTGGCCCTCAACGCCGCCATCGAAGCCGCCCGCGCCGGTGAGGCGGGGCGCGGCTTTGCGGTGGTGGCCGATGAGGTGCGTAACCTGGCAGCGCGCACCACCCAGTCCACTCAGGAAATCACCGCAATGATCGAGCGCATCCAGACCAGCGCCCGGGATGCGGTGGCGAACATGCAGGCTTGCGTCAGCCGCGTGGACGAAGGCGTCTCACTGGCCCAGCAGGCCGGGGTGTCCATCAGCGAAATCCGCACAGGCGCCCGGCATGCGGCAGAAGTGGTGGAGGAAATTTCCCAGACCATTGCCGAACAATCGAAGGCCAGCGATGAAATGGCTCAGAGGGTGGAGTCGATTGCCGCGCAGTCCCGCGAGAACACCCGCTCGATTCACAACCTGACGCAAACAGCGGATCAATTGAACGATGCGGCGGGGTCGATGCAGTCTTCGGTGCAGCAGTTCAAGATTTGATCAATCGGCCGGCCCCACTTTTGTGGCGAGGCCGCTTGCTCTCGCTCGGCTGTGTAGCAGCCTGTGCTTTCAATACTCGCGAATTATTGAAAATTTTGGCTGGGCAATAATTATTGCCCAGCCAAAACACCCTAAAGACCTGCCTCACACCTCGCTCACCTCAAACACAAACGAAATCTCCCGCTTCTGGGCGCTCCAGACGTAACGGATATGCTTGCCCTGCACCGGAATCGAAACCGCCGGTGGACGAAACGCCGCCACGCATTCGTGGCCGGGCAGGCGGACGCTGTTGTACAGCAAGCCCCAGGACAAGGTTTCGCGCAGTTGCCGGGCGAACACCTGGGACGGACCGTAGGCGGTGGGATCCGGGTCGTGCAGGTGCGGGTAATCTTGGCGGATGTCGTGCAGCGGCTTGATGACCTTGTTGACGTAAGTGCGCATGGTCAATTCCAGATCCGGCTCGTTGGTCGCTCCGAGGAATCGCGCCTGGTGGTAGCAGGTCTCGGCAATGGCCGCTTCCTGGCTGCTGGCGGCGTAGTAGACGCCGAAGGTACCGTCACTGAAGCGGCTGCTTTTGCCGATATGGGTAAACGCGGCCATCACCGGCGAGGAGCCGGGCCCGGAAATGCGGTCCTCGGGGCGTACCCGGGACAGCACCCCGGCTTCTTCCATGAGCCGATCGTTGGTCAGTGCTTCCAGGGCATACGCGGTGGGCAGGTCCTCGGGATCGAGCACGTCTTCGAACAGCGCAATCGGCGGGAAGCTGCTGTTGACGATCCGGTAGGCACGCTTCCATTGCGGGTCCGCCAGTGGTGGCGTCATCAACCGCGCACTCCGTCGAGGTAACGCCGCACATCGGCAATGTCCACCACCCGCCCGGCAAGCATGTAGGCCAGTGCCGACTGGCCGTTGAAGGGCGCAGCGGTATTAGGGCTGTTGACCCACTGGTAAGCGCGGTCCCGGCTGTTGCTGAAGATGATGCTCAGCGCCTTGTGAATACCCATGAGGTAGGAAATGCGCTCCAGTGTGTCGTGAGGCAGCCTGACGTTCTCCGGTAATTGCTTGTACTTATAGAAAGTCGTGTTGCCTACCTTGCCCAGCAATGTGCGCTGCTGCTCGACACTGCAGCCCCACAACGCCATGAGATTGAAGAAAAACTTCAACGCGACCCGACCCGCGTCCGGGGAGTCCAATTGTTGCTGCGCGTTGAGGGTGATGGAGGAGGTTGCCATAAAATTTGGGCTCCATTGCTAGGGGGTGACACCTAGAGAGTAGTACAAATACGGATAAATTATTATTTTTTATTCGCAGACGGATTTTTACCACCCTCAACCTGAACCATTCAGCAAGCTGTGTGCAGGAATTTTCTCTGCTCCAGCCACTTACGGACTCGCTGACCGCCCCGATTACCGTTGATCAGGCAAAAAACCCAAATCCCGCATAAGCTCCAACCATCGTCTGCCGGAGCTTTTCGCCACAAAACCGCGACAACCGTGGCAAGGTACATGATGATAGCCGGCATGCACTGCCTGACCGGGCCAGGTGCACAACAATAGCGAGCCCACTTAAGCAGAGGGCATTACCTCATGGATAGCAGAACCTTACGCAACCTCATGCGCATCGTGCAGACCGGCTCCTTGTCGGCGGCGGCGGAACATTCGTGCCTCACGGTGCAGGCATTGGCGGCACAGTTGAACAAAGTTGAGGAGCAGTTCGGCTTCCGGTTGTTCCGGCGGTCGAACAAGGGCCTGACGTTGACGAGCCAAGGCTCGGAACTGACGCCGTTCATGGATCAGGTGCTGGTTGCCACGCGGCAGTTGGAAGAGAAGGTCGCGGCGCTGAAGACGCCTCGGGAGCGCACGCTGAGAGTGGCGCTCAATACCACGCTGCCGGCGGAGTTCAACCGGCGGATGATCGATCGGCTGATCGCCGTGTTTCCCCAGTATCAGTTGGAGTTCAGCTACGCCGAGTCGATGGAGAACCTGAGCAAGCTCAAGAACGAAGATTTTGACCTGGCGATCCTGATCGGTCCGCAGCAGAGCGGCTTTTCCAGCATCACAATGCCGGACGTCCAGGTGCAGGTGGTCGGCGCCCATTGTGGCGAAGAGGACGACTCCCTCGGTTTGCTCGGCGATAAGTTTCAGGTGCGTCCGGCCGAGGAATGTCCGTATTCCCACAGTTTCCTTCGCTTCCTGGATGCCGGCCTGGGCGAGTACGGCTCGAGTCAGCGGATGGTGTATTCCTGCAGTGAAACGCTGACATTGTCGTTGATTACCCAACTCGATGGCCTGGGGCTGGTGTCCCGGGAAGCGGCGCTGCGTAACGACTTGACGATTTTCCCGGACTTCGAGGATTTCCTCGAGGTCCGCCTGGCGGTGAATAATCCAGAGTTGTCCGGCCAGGCGCTGCACGATGTTGTGGATCTGACGCTAAAGGAACGAACCGAGCGCGATGTACGCCGCCGTGCCCACCGCCACACTGAGAAACAGGTTGCGGCTGAAATACGCACATAACAGCGTCGGAATCGCGGCATAGAATTCCGGGCGGTCGAGTTGTATCTGCTGATCCTTGATCAACAACGGGGTGAGGCTGATGGCAGCGACGATCGCCACCGGCAGGTATTCCAGGGCGCGGGCGACGAACGGTGGCCAGTTTTCAGTATTGACCTGCAGCGGCAGGGCCCGTGGAAGAAAGGTCACCGCCATCATCAGGGCCACGACCAGAATCAGGAACGTTTGGTCAGGCATACGCCCACCCCGCAGCCAACGAACGTGGCAATGAAGACATTGAACGGCGAGCTGCCCAGCAGGCTCAGCCCGCCCATGCAGACGACCGCCGCCAGGGCAGCGATCAGTTTGTTACGGGTATTGCACAACGAAACCAGCACGTAGAGCATCATCGCAGTCAGGGCGTAGTCGAGCTGGTATTTGATCAGGTGCGCCGCGTATTGCGCACACACCGCTCCCAACAAGCCACCCAGCACCCAGGAGGTGTGGCAAAAAAGGTTGAAGCCGATCAGGTAACGCACGCTGACCGGCGCACCGGTGCCGAGCTTGACGCTGTGGAAAGCGAACGACTCGTCCGTAAGCCCCGCCGCGTAGCACCAGCGCTCGAAACGACTGAGCCCCAGCGCACGCAATGCCTTGGCCATGTAGACCGACATCAGCATGTGTCGCGCGTTGATCAGAAAGGTGGTGAGCACGATGGTGGTCAGCGATGCGCCACTGGAAATCAACGCCAGTGCCGCGAATTGCGAAGCGCCCGCGTAAACGAACAGGCACATCGCCACCGGCAGCCACAAGGGCAACCCGGCGTTGACCGCCATCAGACCGAACACAAACGAAACCGTAAAATAACCCGCTACCACCGGACTGGCTTCAGCAAAGGTACGCGAGGCTTGTGGTTCGACCACCAGCGGCTGGCTGGAAGTCTTGCTCATAGATCCCTCTCGAAAGTGATTTCACCCCGAGGCTCACAAAAGCCTTGGGCTGCCCAAAACCGCTTGCCGGCCAGATTAGCATCGTCGACGAACAGGAACATGCGCAGTACGCCGACCCGTTTCATGTCGGCCGATGCAGCCTCCACCAGACGCTGGCCCAAGCCTCGGGTTCTATGCCCCGGGCTGACGGCCAGGTGATTGATGGTGCCACGGGTGCCGAGCATGCCGCCAATCACCGCCCCCACCACTTCACCGCTGACATCGACGGCCAGGTACGCGGTGGTGGTGTCCTGCAACAATACCCCGCGCAAGAATCGGGCATCCTGCCACTCGCAGAACGACACTTCGTCGAAACCGCGAAAAAACTGCTCCAGTCGTTCGGCGTCCCTGACCATTGCCCGGCGCAACAGAACCTGTTGCTCCAGATCGTCCATGGGTTCGAGCTGTTCAGCGAACAATGTCGAAAGCGGTCCCGGGCCGCGAGAAGGAAATCGCCAGGATCTGCCTGAAAGCCATTTCATGGCTGTGGACGTTCCGGGCCGGGGTGACGTAATGGCGCATGTCGCGGTCGAGGAAAAACGTGGTGTCGAGAATGTCCTCGTAGGTAATCGCCGCCAGTTGTTCTTCCTGGGCGGTGTACAGACGACTCTCTGCGCCGGCCACATTATGACGGCCCCAGAAGTGCACGCCGCTGAACGGATACCCGTCGCAATGGATCCCTTCAGGGGTGATTTCCAGTTGCTTGCCCGGCTTGATCTCGATACGGATCTGGTGGATCTGGCACTGCCAGATTTCCTCGTGCAGCTCCTGAGGAAGGACGTTCTTGTACACCTCAAAGTCCGTGTCGATCAGACTGCGTATCACCGGTGAGTTGATCACTTCGTTGGAAAAGTCCTGGAAGTGCCGCTCCAGTCCACCGACATAGCTGTTGTTGGCCTTGGACTGAATGTAGGCCCGATGCTCGAGCTGCGTAAGGTCGCGGGTCCTGGGGTTGTATTCGAAGTCGCTATAGCGGCGAAAACGCATGCCTGACTCGGCCTGGCCGTAGTAGCTGTCGGGCTCCATGTTTTCCCAGCTCTTGGTCAGCCGGACAAAGTCGCCGAAATGACCGTAGAGATTGAAGTCTCCACCGCGGACGTTGACGTATTTGTCACGCCTCAGCGCTTCGCCTACTTCCCTGTTCAGAACGATCATTTTTCATAGGTCTCCACTGCATTGAGCAGCCTAATCTAATAGGTACAGGATTTACGTCCATGAGAAAGTATTTGAGGCATTTCAAGCCATGCTTGAAACGGTGGACAATGTTTCATTAGTACGACTTTTTCTCGGGAAAACAGACTGTTCCAACGTTTTTTTGCCGTCCAAAGAAAAAACCCCGAGTTTGCGCTCGGGGTTTTTCATCAGACGCTTGTAACGTGATCAGGCATCAGAAGACGCTGATCGGATAATCCACGAACACCCGCAGCTCATTGCCGCTGACGTTGTACTCGCTGGATTTCTGCGAAACACGCAGGAAGGAACTGCGCAACCGCACGCTCAGGTCTTTGGCGGGACCGTTCTGGACCACGTACTTGAACTGGTTGAAGATCTCGCGCTCGGTGCCACCTTCGCTGGTGGAGGTGGTGATGTTATCGCCACGCACATAAGCAACGTTATACGTCAGACCGGGAATCCCGAACGTGGTGAAATCCAGGCCATAACCCAGTTGCCAGCTGCGCTCGTCTTCAGCATTGAAGTCGGACCAGTAGGAGTTGGCCAGGTAGATCGTATTGCCGCCGTCCCCTACACGATTCTGCCCGCGCTGATAACCGCCATAGGCGTAGCCCAGGTTGCTGTCACCAGTGCTGCGCTGGTGAGCGAGGGTGAAACTGTGCGGGCCGGTGGCGAAGGTGGCGGCCAGGCTCCAGATCTTGTTGTCGTCGCCGGTAACGTTGTTTTCGCGAACATAGCTGTTGTCCAGCTTGGTGCGATAGCCGTTGAAGTCCAGGGTCAGGGATTGATCCTTGGCCAGCGGGAATACGTAGTTGGCGTTCACGTACTGCTTCTTCAACACGTCCTCGACATCCGAGGCGTAGAGCGAAGCCTTGAACTGTTCGGTGAACTGATAGCTGCCGCCCAATACGTTGATCGACTTCAGGCCACCGCTGTCACGACCCTCGGCGCTCTTGCGCGACTCGGCGGTGAAACGTCCAGCGTTCAGCTCCAGGCCCTTGATCTCTTTGGAGGTGATCAGCGTGCCGGTGTAGCTTTCCGGCAGCAGGCGCGAGTTGTCGTAGCTCAGCACCGGCAACGCCGGCATCTGGTCACCGTAGGCCAACACGGTATTGGAAACACGGAATTTGACCGCCGCACCAAACTTGGACAGGTCATCGGCCGCGTTGCCGCTGTCGCCTTGCTTGAAGAAGTCGATGCCGCCCGCACCGCTGCGACCTTTGCCGCCATCCAGACGCAGCGCGTACAGTCCGAAGGCGTCCACCCCTACACCGACAGTGCCTTGGGTAAAGCCGGACGAGAACGTTCCGATGGCGGCCTGCCCCCATTCGGCTTTGTCTTCATTACCGTTTTTGTAGTCGCGATTGATATAGGCGTTGCGTAACAGCACGTTCAGGCTGCTGTCCTCAACGAACCCCTTGGACTCAGCCTGGTCGCTGGCCATGGCATATGTCGTGTTTAAAATCCCCAGTGCGATCAGAGCAATGCGCTTGTTCAACATGATTATTTTCCTTATACGGGTTGATACGCACTGCGACGGCAGCCGAAACGGCGCTTTTGCGCTCTTTTTCGGACTCTTGCTCCTGAAAATAATGAAAAGGCCCGCCCACGAATGATCGTGGCGGGCCTTTTTATTATTTAAGAGTCATGGCTGTTAGCCACAGGCGTGGACGAATCCTAGTCCCGCCTTCAATGATGTGTCAATTTCGTGAATCGTCTGTAATCAGGCGAAAAACTTCTAAAAACAACCTTCAAATGGGCTCAGTGTTCAACACAGAACCATCAGCCACAAAAAAAGCGCTGCCATCCTGGCCAGCGCCTTTTCTCAATCCGTCGAATTCTATCCTTGCATCACGTCCCACAGTGCTTCCAGCTCAGCCTCGCTGAACAGGCCATCCGGGTAGCGTTCCATGATCATCCGACGCGGATCGGGTTCTCTGGTCTGACGCGTTCCGTTGGACTTCAACCACTGTGCCAAAGCTTTAAGCGACTCACCATTGACAACGGCCAAGGGATGGTATGTGCGCTCGCTTATCATATTCATTCCAGCGCCCTCTCCTGGTTGATGAGCGGCCAATTTATCCAAGGTTTATGACAAAACAACTCAGCTCCGCTCCCCAGAACTGCCGGGATACAGATACAAGAGCTATGCCAATGTGCCTGCACTGCCGATCTGCAGACATAAAAAAGCCCGCATCCCCAATCAGGCCGCGGGCTAAAGCAAAATGGATCCAAAAAGCCCGGCGCAGAGCTGCCGCCAGCGCTATTACCTGGCTGTTACATCACCACTCATTTTGTGCGCGGCGCAGGCTGTTGTTGGGTAAGGCAGTGGATGTTTCCGCCCCCCAGTAACAGTTCGCGCCCCGGCACCATGACCACTTCGTGCTCTGGAAAAAGCCCTTGCAGAAGCGCCTTCGCCGGGCCATCCAGTGGATCGTCGAAACTCGGTGCGATGATGCCGCCGTTGACGATCAGGAAATTCACGTAGGAACCGGCCAACCGCACGGTCGGATTGCGCTCCTGGGAACCCTGCACCGCGTCCACGCCGGCGCATTCCTCTTCAGTGGCATACAACGGCCCCGGAATTGGCATTTTGTGCACTGTGAACGGGCGTCCCTTGGCGTCAGTGCTGTTTTGCAGGACGTCCATCGCGGCGTGGCAGCGGGCGTAGTTCGGGTCCTGCGGGTCATCGGTCCAGGCCAGCAATACTTCGCCAGGGCGCACGTAGCAGCAGAAGTTATCCACATGCCCGTCGGTTTCGTCGTTGAACAGGCCGTCCGGCAGCCAGATGATCTTGTCCACCGCCAACTGCGCGCTGAGCACCGCCTCGATGTCTTCGCGGCTCAAGTGCGGGTTGCGATTGCGGTTGAGCAGGCATTCCTCGGTGGTGATCAGGGTGCCCTCGCCATCGACGTGGATTGAGCCGCCCTCAAGCACGAAGCCTTCGGTGCGGTAACGCGGGCTACGTTCGATCTCGAGAATCTTGCTGGCCACTTGCGAATCCCGGTTCCACGGCGCATACAGGCCACCGTCAAACCCACCCCAGGCGTTGAAATCCCAGTCGACGCCGCGCACTTCGCCACTATCATTGATGACAAACGTCGGGCCAGTGTCCCGGACCCAGGCATCGTCGCTGGACATTTCCACCACGCGGATATTCGGCACGTCGAGATGCGCCCGGGCATTTTCGTATTGGTTCGCGGACACCGCCACGGTTACCGGTTCGAAGCGGGCGATGGCTTTGGCGACCGCCACATGAGCGGCCTGCGCGGGCTTGCCGCCCAGGCGCCAGTTGTCCGGGCGCTCGGGCCAGACCATCCAGACCTGGGTCTGGGGTGCCCACTCGGCAGGCATGTGGAAACCATCCGCGCGGGGAGTGCTGTGCAACGTTGTCATAAATCAGGACTCCAGTGAGCCATCGAGGGTTTTGATCGAGCCGTACAGGTCCGCACGACGATCACGGAAAGTGCCCCAGGCACTGCGAATGTGTTCCAGCTCGTCCAGGTCAAAGCTGTGCACCAGCACGCCTTCTTCGGTTTCGTTCAATTCCTGGACCTTTTCACCGAACTGATTGGCGATGAACGAGGAGCCGTAGAACGTGATGTCGTAGCCATCCTGCTCTTCGTTGCCGATGCGGTTGCTGGCCACCAGCGGCATTACGTTCGCGCCGGCATGGCCTTGTTGCACGCGCTGCCAGTGATCGCGGGACGAAATGCTCTTGTCGTGCGGCTCGCTGCCAATGGCGGTCGGGTAAAACAGGATTTCCGCACCTTGCAGCGCCATGCTGCGGGCGCACTCGGGAAACCACTGGTCCCAGCAGATGCCCACGCCGATCCTGGCGTAGCGGGTATTCCAGACCTTGAAACCGGTATCGCCAGGGTTGAAATAGTACTTCTCATGGTAGCCAGGACCGTCCGGGATGTGACTCTTGCGGTATACCCCCAGGTTACGGCCGTCGGCATCAATGATCGCAATACTGTTGAAACGCGCACGACCGGCCCGTTCAAAAAAGCTGATGGGCAAGACGACCTGAAGCTCCCTGGCAACTTTCTGAAAATGCCTGATGGCGACGTTATCTTCGACCGGAGTCGCCAATTGCAGGTAGTCCGGGTTGGGCTTCTGGCAAAAGTACGGCGTCTCGAACAACTCCTGAAGCAGGATGATCTGCGCCCCTTTGGCAGCGGCCTCGCGAACCTGCTGTTCAGCGATCTCGATATTGGCCTCCAGGTCCCAGGAACAGGCCATCTGGGTGGCGGCAACGGTGACGATACGACTCATGAAGGGAGCTCCAGAGCATGTGTGGTGCCGACTTTATAACCGATAAAAATCGACTTTAGAAGCGATACAGATTTAAAACCACACGCCAGTCGCAAAAAATACCGACAAAAATCGAACTATCAACCACGCAAAACCTTGTGGGAGCGAGCCTGCTCGCAATGCGATCCCCCATCTGACATCGCTGCAGACGGGTTCACCACTATCGCGAGCAAGCCCGCTCCCACAGGGAAAGCGTTTGCCTCAGTTAGTCAAAGCCCCTCGTCCAACACCTTCACCAACATATCGACAAAGAAATCCACGCTCTGGCGGGTGGTGACCATCGGCGGTTTGATCTTGAGGATGTTCAGGTAGTCGCCGGTCGGTTGCATGAAAATACCCAGCTCCCGCAGGCGATTGCACAGCGCCGTGGTTTCTTCGGTGGCCGGCTCAAGGGTGTCGCGGTTGCGGATCAGTTCCACGCCCAGGTAAAAACCGGAGCCATGCACCGCACCGACCAACGGATATCGGTCGATCAAAGCTTGCAGGCGGGCCTTGAAATGCCCACCCACTGCCCGGGCGTTTTCCCACAGTTTTTCTTCTTCCATGACGTCCAGCACGGCCATGCCGATCTGGCAACTGACCGGGCTGCCGCCGGCTGACGAGAAGAAATACCCTTCTGCTTCCAGCGCCTCGGCGATTTCCCGACGGGTGATGACCGCTCCCAGCGGCTGGCCGTTACCCATGCCCTTGGCCATGGTGATGATGTCCGGTACTACATCCTGTTCTTCGAAGCCCCAGAAAAATTCGCCCATGCGCCCGTAGCCGACTTGCACTTCGTCAGCGATGCAGACGCCGCCGCGCTCGCGCACCAGCGCGTAGACCTGCTTCAGATACCCTGGCGGCAATGCAATCCCGCCAGCATTGCCGTACACCGGTTCGCAGATGAAGCCAGCGAGCTGGCGCTTGTGTTCGGCGATTTTTGCCAGGTTGTGCTCGACGCTGCGCAGGTAGTCCGGCGCGCTGTTGGGGCCGCGGAATTCACCGCGATAAGTGTTTGGCGCGGTCACCGGATGCACCCAATCCGGGCGACTGCTCAGGGCCTGAGGGTTGTCGGCAATGGACGTCGAGACCGCATCGGCCGCTACCGACCAGCCGTGATAGGCCTCCAGCACACTGAGCATGTCCCGGCCGCCGCTGTAGGCCCAGGCCAGGCGGATCGCCAGGTCGTTGGCCTCGGTGCCACTGTTGACCAGAAATACCCGATCCATGCCGGGCGGCGCCAGCGCCAGCAAGCGCTCGGAAAACTCGGCAATCGCGGCATAGTGAAAGCGGGAGTTGGTGTTGAGCAGCGACCACTGCCGGGCGGCCACCGCCGCCATGCGCGGATGCCCGTGCCCCAGTACCGCGACGTTGTTGAGCATGTCCAGGTAGGAGCGGCCCTGCATGTCGATCAGGTGATTGCGCCAGCCGCGCTCAATGCGCGGCGGATCAACGTAATAGTGCTTCTGCGAACGGGCAAAGCTCGCATCGCGACGGGCCAGCAACTGCTGGGGGTCGATCTCTGGCTCGGCATCGCAGGCCAGTCCCAGCAGCACCGCTGGTGAGGGGCAGAGCGCCTGCCAGGCCGGCGCCCTGGATGGCGTGCAGAACAACGGCGGATTGAGCTGAGCGCCGCGACACAACTGCACCCGCAACGGTCCATCGACTTCGCCCAAGACCTGGCCCTTGACCAGCGCAGCCCCGGAATGCAGCGGCGATGTCACGCCCCACAGCCGAATGCTCAGTTGCACGCTGTCCAGTTGCAACATGCCGTCGGCAGCCTTGTGCACCACCCCGGCGAACGGCGATTCCAGCGGCGTGCCCCGCGGCACCTGCAATTCTACGTGTAATGGATAAGTATCCGGTTCAACGGCGCTGTCCGGCCGAGTCCGAGACAATCGGTACTGCCCGTAGCGGCTGGCGGCCAATCCATGGACCGCGGCGGCTTCGCTCAGCAGACGCTGGTCGATCCCCTCCTGCTCCCAGTTACCGGCTTCGAAATGCGGGCTCAGGACACCCAGGTCGATCAGGGCGAACTCGCGGCCCACCAAGGTCGGCAACAGCGGCACAAAGCCTTCACTGGCAACGGGTGGCAGATGGTGGCCCACGGACGTGAGGATCGCCGCTTCCATCAGTTCGAACGGGACCGACTGAGCAATTCGGAAAATCTCCCACTCATGGTCCAGATTATCGCGGCTGTATTGATTTTCCGGGTCAATGGATACCTGCTGTTCACCGCTGAGCACCAGCACGGCAGCGCGGGCAACGATCAGCGGCCAAAGCGCCAGCAGCTCCTCATATTGCAGCGGGTTGAGCGCGTTGTAAGCCTTGATCGCCGGCAGGATGAAAAACGGATCGCCGTCGGCATGGTGCAACAAGGCTGCACAGGTCACCGACAGATCGGTAACGCGCCAGGTGCGGATCAGGTCGCCGAAATCGATGACGCCCTGCAATTGCCATTGGCGCTGGGCATCGCGCTGCCAGACCACGTTGTCATCGGTGATGTCCATGTGGATCGCCTGCACCGGCAGGCTGGCCTTGAGCGGCTGCAAGCGGCGTTCGGCCTGTTGCGCCGCCTCAGCGATCAGGTTGCGTTCTTGATCATCGTCGATGACGGGCAGCAGATGGCCGACCAGTGCATTGGCGTGGCGGGCGTCCCATTGCAGGGTGCGCTCCAGGCCAGGGTGATCGAACGTGGCCAGCGCCAGGTCGATTTGTGCGCACAAGCGCCCCAGCCCCGTGACCAGTTCAGGTCCCCAATGGTTAAGCTGGGTAAGCGACTGGCCGTCGATGTACTCCAGCAGTCGCACATGAACCGCTTGTCCTGCGAGCTCCAGGGTCAACAGGTCCTGGCCATTATTGGCGGCGATCACCCGCGGCACTTTTACCGCGCCGTGCTCGGCCAGGTGCTTGAGGGCGGCATGCTGGGCCTGGAGTTCCTGGACGGCATAGTCACCATGGCAAATCTTCAGCACAAACCGTCCGCGCTCGCTGTCGACGCGATAGTTGAGGTCCTGCTGGCTGCCCAAGGGTCGCAGGTCACCGCTGAGTCCGTAATTCGAGCGCAGCAGCACCAGCGCCTGTTCGGCACTGATCTGTGGGCTTGGCAAACTGGCACGGTGAACCAACGTAGCGAGTGGCATACAACGACCCCTGAGGTGGTTTTATCGGATGTCTATCTCGCCATTGAGTCGGGGGATAAGCAACCCCTTTGCCGCAGGTGAATTGCCAAGCGCGTGAGCGTGCCCGGAAATATCCTGCTTGCACCGCCCTCGCCATGCCGACAAGCTATGCTCCAATGCTTTGTTGTTCCACGGAAAAAGGCTTGATCGGATGCGCATTCTCATCACTGGCGGTGCCGGTTTTATCGGCTCGGCGCTTATACGGCACTTGATCCTGGAGACTGGACATCAGGTCCTGAACCTCGACAAGCTGACCTATGCTGGCAATCTCGAATCGCTGAGCAGCATCGAGCACGACAGCCGCTACGAGTTCGTCCAGGCCGATATCGTCGATCAACCGACGGTCAGTGCGATACTGGCAAGGTTCAAGCCTGAGGCCATCATGCATCTGGCGGCCGAGTCCCACGTCGACCGCTCCATCGACGGCCCGGCGGACTTCATCCAGACCAATATCGTGGGCACCTACAGCCTGCTGGAAGCCACCCGCGCCTATTGGCAGACCCTGGCCGAGCCGCAGAAGCGCGCGTTTCGTTTCCATCACATTTCCACCGACGAAGTGTATGGCGACCTGCACGGCGTGGATGATTTGTTCACCGAAACCACCGCCTACGCCCCCAGCTCGCCGTACTCGGCGAGCAAGGCGGCTTCCGACCATCTGGTACGCGCCTGGCAACGCACTTACGGCTTGCCCGTGCTGCTGACCAACTGCTCCAACAACTATGGGCCGTTTCACTTTCCCGAGAAGCTGATTCCGCTGGTGATCCTCAATGCCCTGGCCGGCAAGCCGTTGCCGGTATACGGCGACGGCCAACAAGTGCGCGACTGGCTGTACGTCGAAGACCATGCCCGGGCGCTGCTCAAGGTCGTGGTCGAAGGTGCCGTGGGCGAGACCTACAACATCGGCGGCCACAATGAACAGAAGAACATCGACGTGGTGCGCGGCATCTGCGCCTTGCTCGAAGAACTGGCGCCCCACAAGCCCGACGGCGTGGAGCACTATGCCGACCTGATCACCTTCGTCAAAGACCGCCCCGGCCACGACCTGCGCTACGCCATCGATGCCGGCAAGATCGAGCGTGAACTGGGCTGGACGCCCCGGGAAACCTTCGAGACCGGCCTGCGTAAAACCGTGCAGTGGTACCTCGAAAACCTGCTGTGGTGCCGACGTGTCCAGGACGGTAGCTATCAGGGCGAGCGCCTGGGCTCGCTCGACAACAAGGATGCGATTGCACGATGAAAGGCATTGTTCTGGCCGGCGGCTCCGGCACCCGACTGCACCCGATTACCCTTGGGGTTTCCAAGCAGTTACTACCGGTTTACGACAAGCCGATGATCTATTACCCGATTTCGGTGCTGATGCTCGCCGGCATCAAGGACATCCTGGTGATTTCCACCCCTCAGGACTTGCCGCAATACCGCAATCTGTTGGGCGACGGCAGTCAGTTTGGCGTGCAATTTCAATACGCCGAGCAGCCATCGCCCGATGGTCTGGCCCAGGCGTTCCTGATCGGCGAGCAATTTATCGGCAACGATCCGGTGTGCCTGATCCTGGGCGACAACATTTTTCACGGGCAGCATTTCGGCGAACAACTGCAGACGGCCGCCGCCCGGCAGACGGGCGCGACGGTATTCGGTTACTGGGTCAAAGACCCTGAGCGTTTTGGCGTGATCGATTTCGATGCTCAAGGGCGGGCCATATCCATTGAAGAAAAACCTACCGCGCCCAAATCCAGCTACGCGGTAACCGGCCTGTATTTCTACGATAACGACGTGATCCAGATCGCCAAGACCATCAAACCTTCCAAACGAGGCGAACTGGAAATCACCGACGTCAACAACGCCTACCTGCACCGCGGCGACCTGCACGTCGAGCGTTTCGGCCGTGGTTTCGCCTGGCTGGACACCGGCACCCACGACAGCCTGCTGGAGGCTTCGCAATATGTGCAAACCATCGAGCACCGCCAAGGTTTGAAAGTCGCTTGTCTGGAAGAAATTGCCTACCAACAGGGCTGGGTCAGCCGCGAGCACATCCTTGAGCGCGCCCAGTACTTTGGCAAGACCGGCTACGGCCAATACCTGTTCCAGATCGCTGGAGAGACACGTTGAACGTCATCGCCACCCGCCTGCCTGAAGTCCTGATCATCGAACCGAAGGTTTTCGGTGATGATCGCGGCTTTTTCTATGAGAGTTTCAACGCTCGGGCGTTCGCCGAGGCCACTGGCTGCGCGTTGCAGTTCGTCCAGGATAACCACTCGCGCTCGGCCAGGGGCGTGTTGCGCGGCCTGCATTATCAAATCGAACAGGCCCAGGGAAAACTGGTGCGGGTCATTGCTGGGGAAGTGCTCGACGTGGCGGTGGACATTCGTCGCAGTTCGGCCACTTTCGGGCAATGGGTGGGCGTACGCCTGTCAGCGCAGAACCATCGGCAACTGTGGGTCCCACCAGGCTTCGCCCATGGCTTCGTCGTGCTCAGCGATTACGCTGATTTCCTCTACAAGACCACTGACTACTACGCGCCCTCGGCCGAGCGTTGCATTCGCTGGGATGATCCGGACCTGGCCATCGACTGGGAACTGGAGAGTGCGCCGATCCTGTCACCCAAGGACCAGGCCGGCAAGGCTCTGCACGAGGCCGACCTGTTCCCATGAGTACCTCCTTGCGCATCCTGATCATCGGTCAGAACGGCCAGGTCTCCCGAGCACTCCAGTCGCGCCTGGCCGGCATGGCTGAGTTGATCGTGCGCGGCAGCGACCAACTCGACCTGGCGCGCCCCGATCACCTTCGTTCGCCCATCACTGCCCTGCGGCCTGACCTGATCATCAACGCCGCCGCCCACACCGCCGTCGACCAGGCCGAGAGCGAACCGGAACGGGCCTTCGCCATCAATGCCACGGCGCCGGGCGTCCTGGCTCAAGTGGCGGTCGAGTTGGGTGTCCCGCTGATCCACTACTCCACCGATTACGTCTTCGATGGTCGCAAGCCTGAGCCCTACACCGAGACCGACCCGCCCAACCCGCTGAGTGTCTACGGGCGCAGCAAGCTGGCCGGCGAGGACGCCATTCGCCACGTCGCCGGGCAGCACCTGATTTTGCGCACCAGTTGGGTGTACTCCAACGAAGGCCGCAACTTCCTGTTGACTATGCAACGCCTGCTGCAGGAAAAATCGCACCTGCGGGTGGTGGACGATCAGATCGGCGCACCGACCTGGGCCGGGACTATCGCCGACAGCACCGCCCACTTGATTGAACGTTGGCAGGCCGGCCGGTGCGGCGCCTGGGGGACTTACCACCTGACGGCGCAGGGTGAAACGTCCTGGTTCGGCTTTGCCCAGGCCATCGGCGAGCACCTGATCGAGCAGCACAAACCCTGCGCGGTGCTTGAGCCCATCCCCTCCAGTGCTTACCCGACCCCGGCCCCACGCCCGCTGAACTCGCGTCTGGATTGCACACGCCTGCTTCAGCAATGGGGTGTAAGTCAGCCAGACTGGCAAAGCGCGCTGCACCAGTGCCTTGCCGCCGGACACTAGGCATAATGCGCCTGTCCCCACAGGCGCCTGATGCTCATGAATTCCACTCTTCCCCGCAGACCCCGCTGGCGCAGCCTGGCCTTGCTTGCGCTGTGCCTGGCGCCGTTGCTGTGGCCGCTGGAACATCTGGCCGAGCGTTACTACCGCAGTGAACTGGCGGGGCAGAACCGCCAGACCCTCGATCTCTACGTCGCCAACCTGTTGGGCACCCTGCATCGCTATGAAGTGCTGCCACAGATTCTCGGTGAGCTGCCGGCCCTGCGCGCCACTTTACTGGCACCGGACGACGGCATCATCCAGGGCAATGCCAATCGACTGCTGAAAAACATCAGCGCCCAGACCGGCGCAGAAGTCATGTACCTGATGGACCCCACCGGCAAAACCCTCGCGGCATCGAACTGGGATAAACACGACAGTTTCGTCGGACGCAATTTTGCCTTCCGGCCGTATTACATCGAAGCAATGGCCGGGCGGCTGGGACGCTTCTTCGGCTTGGGCACCACCTCGGCCAAGCGCGGTTACTTCTTCGCCGCTGCCGTGCGCGACCGGGAAAAGGTGATCGGCGTACTGGTGGTCAAGGTTGATCTGGACCACACCGAAAGCCTCTGGGGCAAAACCCCCGAACAACTGCTGGTGACCGACCACAACGGCGTGGTTATCCTCACTTCGCGACAAGAATGGCGATTTCGCGCGACCCGCCCCTTAAGTGACGAGGAGCGCCAGTCCATCAGCGCCGTACAGCCCTACCCGACCCGCGACCCCAAACCGCTGAACCTGGATGCGAACGCCTGGCTGATCCAGACCCAGTCCATGGAGGAGACCGGCTGGAGCGTGAGCATTCTCGCCCCGCGTACCCTGATCGACCGTCCGGTGCGCACCGTGGTGGTCATCGGCGGTGCGGCCTTGCTGGTCCTGATGCTGTTGCTCGGGTTGATGATGCAGCGCCGGCGGCATTACCTGGATCGCATCGCCTTCGAAGGCAAGGCCCGTCAGGAGCTGGAAGGCCGGGTGGCCGAGCGCACCAGTGACCTGGAAGGCCTGAACCGGCGACTCAAGCAAGAGGTTCTGGAACGCGAGCAGGCCCAGCAGGAACTGGTCCGCGCCCAGGATGATCTGGTGCAAGCCGGCAAGCTGTCAGCCCTGGGCACCATGTCGGCCAGCATCAGCCACGAACTCAACCAGCCGCTGGCGGCGATCCGCAGCTATGCCGAAAACGCCGAAATATTGCTCGATCACCAGCGTACCGAGGACGCCCGAGGCAACCTCAAGCTGATCAGTGAGCTGACCGCTCGCATGGCCTCGATCATTGCCCACTTGCGCGCCTTCGCCCGCCGCGACCGTCACGCCCCGGAAAGTGTCGCCCTGCAACCGGCGCTGGACGATGCCCTGGCACTGCTCGCCAAGCGCCGGCGCAGCATGGAAGTGGAACTGATCCGCGACCTGCCGGCCGCCACGCTGTGGGTCGAGGCCGGGGAAACGCGCTTGCGCCAGGTGCTCGGCAACCTGCTGGCCAACGCTCTCGACGCCCTGACTGAAAAAGGCCCGCCGCGCAAACTCTGGCTCAGTGCCCAGGCCACCGAAACCGGCGTCAACCTGTACATCCGCGATAACGGCCCGGGGTTTTGCATGGAAGCCCTTGGTCGCGCGGGCGAGCCCTTCTACACCACCAAGACCCGCACCCAGGGCCTTGGCCTGGGGCTGGCGATTTGCGACACCCTGATGCGCGCCTTCGGCGGTGAACTGTCGTTCGCCAACCACAAGGAAGGCGGCGCCCTGATTACCCTGAAGTTGCGCGCTGGCGCGCCCGGTGTGAGCCTGCAACCGTCCGAGGACCGTAGCGTATGACCATCGATAACCGGATTGAGGTGGTGTTGATCGACGACGATCCCCACTTGCGTCAGGCCTTGAGCCAGACCCTCGACCTGGCCGGCCTGAAGGTCCTGTCCCTGGCCGAGGCCAAAGGCGTGGCCGGGCAACTGTCTCGCGACTGGCCGGGTGTGGTGGTCAGTGACATTCGCATGCCGGGCATCGACGGCCTTGAGTTGCTGAGCGAACTCCATGCCCAGGACCCGGAGCTGCCGGTGTTGCTGATCACCGGCCATGGCGACGTGCCGCTGGCAGTCCAGGCCATGCGCGCCGGAGCCTATGACTTCCTTGAGAAACCTTTCCCCAGCGATCACCTGCTCGACAGCGTGCGCCGGGCCCTGGCCTTGCGGCGCCTGGTACTGGACAACCGCAGCCTGCGCCTGGCCCTGAGCGACCGCCATGAACTCAGCGCCCGGCTCGTCGGCCAATCGCCCTCGATACTGCGCCTGCGCGAGCAGATCGGTGCGTTAGCGGCGACCCGCGCCGATGTGCTGATCCTCGGAGAAACCGGGGCCGGCAAGGAGGTAGTCGCCCGAGCCCTGCACGATCTGTCGGGCCGGCGCAACGGCCCCTTCGTCGCGATCAACGCCGGAGCCCTGGCCGAGTCGGTGGTGGAGAGCGAGCTGTTCGGTCATGAGCCCGGCGCTTTCACCGGCGCGCAGAAGCGCCGCATCGGCAAGTTCGAGTTCGCCAACGGCGGTACGCTGTTTCTCGATGAAATCGAAAGCATGAGCCTGGATGTTCAGGTCAAACTGCTGCGGCTGCTGCAAGAGCGGGTAGTGGAACGACTGGGGGGCAATCAACAGATCCCGCTGGACATCCGCGTCATCGCCGCCACCAAGGAAGACCTGCGTCAGGCCGCTGATCAGGGTCGTTTTCGCGCCGACCTGTATTACCGCTTGAACGTCGCGCCGTTGCGTATCCCCCCGCTGCGTGAACGCGGTGAGGATGCCCTGATGCTGTTCCAGCATTTCGCCGACGAAGCCAGCGCCCGTCACGGCCTGCCGCCCCACGAGTTGCAACCGGCCCAACGGGCATTGCTGCTGCGCCATAGCTGGCCGGGCAACGTGCGAGAATTGCAGAACGCCGCCGAACGGTTCGCCCTGGGTCTGGAACTGGCCCTGGACAACAGCGCGCCCGACGGTAGTCCCGGTGCCCCGGTCGAAGTGATCAGCGGCGGCTTGAGCGAGCAGGTGGAGAACTTCGAGAAAACCCTGATCGCCGCCGAACTGGCCCGCCCTCACAGCTCGGTGCGCAGCCTCGCCGAAGCCCTGGGCATTCCGCGCAAGACCTTGCACGACAAGTTACGCAAGCATGGGCTGAACTTCGGCGACAGCCAGGGCCATGCCTATGAGTCCGATTGAGTCTGCTTGAGTGATTGCCATCTTCCCTTTCAAAAGAGGCCCTGCATGAACCGCGACAGCCGCTACCTGGAATCGATCCTGCACCACGACATCCCGTTGACGCGGGACATGGGCCTGAAGGTGCTCGACTGGCAGGCCCGGCAACTGCGCCTGTTTTTACCGCTGGAGGCCAACGTCAACCACAAGAGCACCATGTTCGGCGGCAGCCTGTACTGCGGCGCAGTGCTGGGCGGCTGGGGCTGGCTACACCTGGCCTTGCGCGAAGAGGGCATTGAGGACGGGCATATCGTCATTCAGGAAGGGCAGATCAGCTATCCACTGCCAGTCACGAGGGACGCCACGGTCATTTGCCAGGCTCCCGAAGAAAAGGTCTGGAAACGCTTCCTGGCCACCTACCGGCGCTACGGACGCGCGCGACTGACCTTGCAGACCCAGGTGATAAATGCCGGGAGCGAAGTTCCAGCGGTGCAATTTGTGGGGCAGTACGTGTTGCACCGCTGACCCCCGAGCATCATAAAAACCCCTGTGGCGAGGGAGCTTGCTCCCGCTCGGCTGCGCAGCAGACGCATTGGGGCCGCTTCGCAGCCCAGCGGGAGCAAGCGCCCTCGCCACAACAACTGTCCCAGGTCCAGCAAGGGGCAGCCGATTCAGGAGCGGGCCAGTTCCAGCAGTTTCCCACGCCACGCCGCCTTTGCCGGCAAGGCCAGGAAGGATTCATTCAGCAGCGACTCCCGCGGCGGATAGCAGAACGGCTCGCCGCGTAGGTCCAGCACCTCGCCGCCCGCACCCTCCAGCACGCCTTGGGCGGCGGCGGTGTCCCACTGGGACGTCGGCGCCAGTCGCGGATAGCAATCCGCCGCGCCCTCGGCCAGCAGGCAGAATTTCAACGAACTGCCGATGCTGGTCAGTTGCAACTCACCCAGGCTCTCGCTCAAGCCGCCCAAGAGACGCTCTTGCTCCGGGCTGGTATGGCGACGGCTGGCGACCACCGTAAAAGCATCACCCGGCGCCGGCACGTTACGCACTTCGATCGGCAAAGGCTCGACCCCCTTGTCGCCACGCCAGGCGCCGAACCCCGCGCCACCGACGTAAAAGCGACCATTGGTGGGCATCGACACTACGCCAAACACCACCCGCCCCTGCTCGACCAGTGCGATATTGACGGTGAACTCTTCGCTGCCGGAAATGAACTCCTTGGTGCCGTCCAGCGGGTCCACCAGCCACCAGCGTTGCCAGCCGGCGCGCACGCTTTGCGCAATATTGGCGTCCTCTTCGGAGAGGATTGCAATATCCGGCGCCAACGCGGTCAGCCCGGCCACGATCACATCGTGAGCGGCCATGTCCGCGGCGGTCACCGGCGATGCGTCGGCCTTATGGTTGACCTGCACATTGGCTCGCCAGAACGGCAGGATCGCCTCACCGGCCTTGAGCGCCAGCTCGACCACAGGGGCCATCAGAGGATGGGGGAAATTCATGACAGGAACGCTCCGCGCTGGGCCAGCAGGTCACGGGCCAGGTACAGCGCCGCCAAGGCCCGGCCCTCCGTGAATTGAGGGTTTTGCGCCAAGGCCGACAACTCACGCAGGTTGACCTTGTCCACGCGCATCGGCTCAGGCTCGTCGCCTTCCAGCCGCTCTTCATAGAGATCGGTCGCCAGCACCACCTGGATCTTCTGGCTCATGTAGCCGGGGGACAGGGACAGTTCAGTCAGGTGTTCCAACTGACGTGCACCATAGCCGGCCTCTTCTTTAAGCTCCCGCTCAGCCGCCGCCAACACGTCTTCACCCGGCTCGATCAACCCCTTGGGCAGGGACAATTCGTAGGCATCGGTGCCGCCGCAGTATTCTTCCACCAACACGGCGTGATCGGCGTCGAGCATCGCCACGATCATTACCGCGCCGTAACCTGCGCCCTTGCCCGCCAAACGCTCATAGGTGCGCTCCACGCCGTTGGAAAACCGCAGTTTCAGTTCTTCCACGCAAAACAGGCGGCTGGTGGCGACGATCCGTCGATCGAGTATGGTGGGTTTCTGGCGCATAAACGGCTCCCTGGGCGATAGCGGGCTACTATACCCGGCCTATTCTGATTGTTTGTGTCGGATATCCGATTACCGCTGGAGAAGTTTTATGGCCTTGCTGCCCTGGCACGAGATCGACACGGTGCTGCTGGACATGGACGGCACCCTGCTGGACCTGCATTACGACAACCATTTCTGGATGGAACACTTGCCCCAACGCTACGCCGAACTGCATGGCGTGAGCCGGGCCATGGCGGAGCTGGAGTTGCAGCCGCTGTTCGAGCGCAACGCCGGTCAATTGCAGTGGTATTGCCTGGACTTCTGGAGCAGCGAGTTGAAATTGCCGGTGCGCGAACTGAAGCTGGAAACCGCGCACCTGATTGCCCTGCGCCCGGACGCCGACACGTTCCTGGCGGCGATCCAGCGGGCGGGTAAACGGGTGGTAATGATCACCAACGCCCATCGCGACTCATTGTCCCTGAAGCTGGAACGCATCGAACTGGCCCCTTACTTCGAACGTTTGATCAGCTCTCACGACTACGGTTTCCCCAAGGAAAGCCCGCAGTTCTGGGATGCCCTGCAAGCCGATCTGAACTTCGACCCGGCCCGCAGCCTGTTTATCGACGACACCTTGCCAGTGCTGCGCAGCGCCCGGGAATTCGGCGTGGCACACCTGCTGGCGGTCAGCGTACCGGACAGCCGCAAAGGGCCGAAGGATACGGGGGAGTTCGAGGCGTTGGGGGATTATCGGGATTTGATTGCCGGGCTTTGATAGCCGGCCGTTTGCATCGCGAGCAGGCTCGCTCTCACAAGGTTCCTTGTTCGCCACAGATCCAGTGTGGGAGCGAGCCTGCTCGCGATGAAGACGATGCGGTCCTCAAGCTTTATTCGGGAATGCGCAGCACCTGCCCCGGATAGATCTTGTCCGGATGCGACAGCATCGGTTTGTTGGCTTCAAAAATCTTGTTGTACTTGTTCGCATCGCCATAAACACGCTTGGAAATGGCGCTCAGGGTGTCACCTTTTACGACGGTAACGAACTTGGCCTCAGTGGCCACAGGACCCGTCACGGTGATTTGGTCATCGACTTCACTGATACCGTGCACGTTGCCCAGCGCCAACAAAATCTTTTCTTTCTCTTCCTGGGTCGCGGCTTCACCCGAGGCAATGACTTTTTCGCCCTCGACTTTCACCTGGATCTTTGAAGTATCAATGCCTGTCAGCGCCTCCTTTACGTGATTGGTCAGCGCTTCGCTGTTGGCCTGTGCCTTGTCGGGCGTCAGTGCATCAAGAATTTTCTCACCGGCATCTTTCAAAAAACTGAAAAGGCTCATCGTGTTCTCTCCATAGGTTTAAGTGTCCAGACGCAAAAGCCTAGACCAAGCCAAACGAACCCGGTTCCCAGCCGACCAATGACCCTGCCGCGCACAAAGCGCTAGAATCCCAACCTTCCCGCGCCCTGGAACGAAGATGGACATCAAGCAGCTGAAATTTCTCATCGCGCTCGACGAAACCCGCCACTTCGGCCAGGCGGCCGCGCGCTGCCACATCACTCAACCGACCCTGTCAATGCGCCTGCGCAGCCTTGAAGAAGAGCTGGGTCTGCCGCTGGTCAATCGAGGACAGCGCTTTGAAGGTTTCACCGCTCCGGGGGAGCGGGTGTTGGCCTGGGCACGCACGGTCATGGCGGCCTATGACGGTCTACAGGCCGAAGCGGCGGCCTGCCGTGGCAACCTGGTGGGTACCCTGCGCCTGGGTGTGGTGCCATTGTCGGACTTCGATCCGTTGTCGATGATGCAGCGGCTGCACAGCGAGCACCCTAACCTGCATTTCGAATTGTCATCCTTAAGCTCCGAACGCATCCTCGAACAACTGGCGAACAACCGCATCGACCTGGGCATTTCCTATCTGGAGCGCCTGGACACCGAGCGCTTCGACGCCCTGCCCTTCAACCATACGCGCATGGGCTTGCTCTTTGACCAGCGATACTTCTATTTCGGCGAGCAGCCGCTGAGCTGGGAGGCGCTGATCGAGTTGCCCCTGGGCATGCTCACCAGCGGCATGCATTTTCGTCAGTCCATCGACCACAACTTCCACAGTCGAGGCCTCACACCCCGCCCTCTGCTGCAAACCGACGCAGTGCATCAATTGTTACAAGCCGTGCACGGCGGACTGTGTTGCGCAGTGATGCCGCTGGACAGTGGCGTGGGCATGCTGACCCAGGACTTGCGCATCCAGCCCATCGAAGACGCGCAAACCCTGGTCCCACTGGGTCTGATCATGCGCCGCGGCGCTCCACGCTCGGCTTTGGCGGAAGCTTGCTTCGCCCTCTATCAGAAATCATCAACGACATCTTGATCGACGTCATCTATTGATAGATCAGTAATAGCGATTAGACGTGGCAGATTGCCGCATTTAGTCTTATCACTATTCCCACTGTCAGTGATGCCTATGAACGACAAGCCTCCGGTCTGTTCTGCGCCTGCGGAGAAAATACCCGCGCCAGCCGCCAGCCAGAGCTATCGCTACTGCAACCTGGACCATTCCCAATCGGACAGCACCGCGCTGGCCGAGGAAGTGGCGCTGGCGATCGCCTATAACGGCATCAGTCAGGCCGTCATGCTGGTCACGCCGTCTGACCTTGAAGACTTCATCGTCGGCTTCAGCCTAGGCAGCGGCATCATTGAACACCCTGCGGACATCTATGACGTGCAACTGAGCGGCGACGGGTCTGCGCAATACGCCCAGGTAACCATCGCCAACCGCGCCTTCTGGAACCTCAAGCAACAACGCCGACAACTGGCCGGCACCAGTGGCTGCGGGCTTTGCGGGGTGGAAGCGGTGGAGCAGGCATTACCGAACCTCAAGGCACTGCCCGGCACGCCACTGCCACCGGCCCAGTGGCTCGAAGGCCTGCGTCAACGCATCGGCCAGTTCCAGCCCCTGGGCCAGCATTGCGGCGCGGTCCACGCGGCCCTGTTCATGAACGCCCAAGGCCAATTGCTGCTGGGACGCGAAGATATCGGCCGGCACAACGCGCTCGACAAACTGATCGGCGCGCTGATCCGGCAACAGATCCCGGTGAACGGAGGCGTGGCGATCGTCACCAGTCGTTGCAGCCTCGAATTGATCCAGAAGGTGTTGCGCGCCGGCATCCAGACCCTGGTCAGCCTGTCGTCACCCACCGGCCTTGCCGTGCAGTGGGCCCGCCAGCACAACCTCAATCTCATCCACCTGCCGCAGAAAAGTGCGCCGCGGGTCTATAGCCCTGCGATGGAGAATCAAGCGTGAGCAATCATCAACAAGCCGATCAGAAACCCGTACCGCGCTACAAGCCCTACAAGGGCCCGGCCGGTGGTTGGGGCGCGCTGATCAGCGTCGCCCAGGCCTGGCTGACCAGCGACAATGCGCTGAAGAACCTGCGCATGATGCTCAAGACCAACCAGAACGGCGGCTTTGACTGCCCAGGCTGTGCCTGGGGCGACTCGCCGGAAAGCGGCATGGTCAAGTTCTGCGAGAACGGCGCCAAAGCCGTGAACTGGGAAGCGACCAAGCGCCGTGTCGATGGCGCATTCTTCGCCAAACACAGTGTGACGTCGCTGCTGGAGCAGAGCGACTATTGGCTGGAATACCAGGGGCGCCTGACCGAGCCACTGAGCTACGACGCCGAAACCGACCGCTACAAACCCATCAGTTGGGAAGCGGCCTTTGCCCTGATCGGCAAACACTTGCAGGGGCTCTCCAGCCCGAACCAGGCTGAGTTCTATACCTCGGGCCGGGCCAGCAACGAAGCAGCCTACCTTTATCAGTTGTTCGTGCGCGCCTACGGCACCAACAACTTTCCCGACTGCTCGAACATGTGCCATGAAGCCAGTGGCGTGGCGCTGTCTCAGAGTGTCGGCGTAGGCAAAGGCACCGTGACTTTCGACGATTTCGAGCACGCCGACGCGATTTTCGTCTGGGGCCAGAACCCGGGCACCAACCATCCACGCATGCTCGAACCGCTGCGCGAAGCAGTGAAACGCGGCGCCCAGGTGGTGTGCATCAACCCGCTCAAGGAGCGTGGCCTGGAGCGTTTCCAGCACCCGCAAAACCCGATCGAGATGCTTACCAACGGGGATAAACCGACCAACTCCGCCTATTTCCGTCCAGCACTGGGTGGCGACATGGCCGTGCTGCGGGGCATGGCCAAGTTCCTGCTGCAATGGGAACGTGAGGCGCAAAACACCGGCGCTGCTGCAGTGTTCGACCACGCGTTCCTGAACGAACACAGCATCGACGTACTGGATTACCTGGCCGTGGTCGATGACACGCCATGGGAGCAGATCGTTGAGCAGTCGGGCTTGACCCTGGTCGAGATCGAACAAGCGGCGCGCATGTACGCCATCAGCAAGAACGTGATCATGTGCTGGGCGATGGGCATCACCCAACACCGCCATTCGGTGGCGACCATCCAGGAAATCGCCAACCTGATGCTGCTGCGCGGCAACATCGGCCGGCCGGGCGCCGGCCTGTGCCCGGTTCGCGGCCACAGTAACGTGCAGGGCGACCGGACCATGGGCATCAACGAGCGTCCGCCGGCGGCGTTCCTTGACTCGCTGGAGCGTCGCTTCCAGTTCAAGGTGCCGCGCGAGAATGGCCACAACGTGGTCGAAGCGATCCACGCCATGGCTGACGGCCGGGCGAAGGTCTTCATCGCTCTGGGCGGCAACTTCGCCCAGGCCACCCCGGACAGTGATCGGACGTTCCAGGCGTTGGGCAATTGCGACCTGACTGTGCAGATCAGCACCAAGCTCAACCGCAGCCATCTGGCTCATGGAAAAGAGGCGCTGATCCTACCGTGCCTGGGCCGTACCGACATCGACCTGCAAGTCGAAGGCGCACAAGCGGTGACCGTGGAAGACTCCTTCAGCATGGTCCATGCATCCAATGGCCAATTGCAGCCGCTGTCGAACCAGATGCGTTCCGAGCCCTGGATCATTGCCGGCATCGCCGCCGCCACACTGGGCCACCACCCGGTGGACTGGAACTGGCTGGTGGCGGACTACAACCGCATCCGCGACCTGATCGCCGATACCATCCCGGGGTTCAAAGACTTCAACGAAAAGCTCCAGAACCCCGGCGGCTTCTATCTGGGTAACAGCGCCGGTGCACGTCGCTGGAACACCGCCTCAGGCCGCGCCAACTTCAAGCCCAACCGGTTGCCGACCGACCTGGTGCATGAGCGCACCCGCGCCACCGGGCAGTTGCCTGACCTGATCATGCAGTCCATGCGCTCCCACGATCAGTACAACACCACCATCTATGGCCTCGATGACCGCTATCGCGGCGTGAAGGGCCAGCGTGACGTGTTGTTCGTCAACGAAGCGGACATCATTCGACTGGGCTTCAAACCTGGGCAGAAGGCCGACATCGTCTCGCTCTGGGATGACGGCCGCGAGCGACGGGTCAAAGGCTTTACCCTGTTGGCATTCGACATTCCCGCCGGACAGGCCGCCGCCTATTACCCTGAAGTGAATCCGTTGGTGCCGTTGGAGAGCACCGGCGACGGCAGCCATACCCCGACTTCGAAATTCGTGGCGATCCGTCTGGAAGCGGCGAGCGAGAATGGGCTGATTCTGGCCAAGTCGGCCTGACACAACGTGCCAGGAGATTAGGTTGTGTGGGAGCAAGGCTTGGCTCCCACAATCCTACTTTTCAATCGCCCACAAAAAAGGCCGTTTTCCATAGAAAACGGCCTGTCCGAAGTAGCTAAAGACCGGCGAAAATCTGTTAAGTTCCGCTCAAAAAACAATAACTTATCGAATTGTGCACAAGTCGTGTTACTCGTCGGATTTCGATTGTAACCAAGCGAAGCCAGCCTCAGGATCGCGCCGTCATCCCTTTGAGGCTCCTCTATGAAGTTCTCCTCGATTCTCTTGTTGTCCCTTGGCCTGATCAGTGGCGCAGCCTCTGCCGGTGGCACCACCGAAGCAGGCGTGGGCGGCGCATTGGGCGGGGTTCTGGGTTCTGTGGTCGGCCAGTCCTTGGGCGGCAACACCGGGTCCACCATCGGCGCAGCCTTGGGTGGCGCGGGTGGCAGTGCGGTCGGTGCGGACAAACGCAGCCGCGGCGAAGCAGCGATTGGCGGTGCGCTGGGCGCAGCCGGCGGTAACGTGGTCGGCCGTAGCGTAGGCGGCACCACCGGCAGCCTGATCGGTGCAGCAGCAGGCGGCGGCGCTGGCGGTGCACTGGGCAACTATATGGGCAAGGACGATGACGACGATCGTCGTTATGACGGTCGCCGTGGTGATCGCCGTTACTACCGTGACGGCCATCCAGGTCGTGGCCATGCCTATGGGCATCGCAAGCACAAGCACAAACATCGCTATCACGACGATTGATCACTGGCTCTAACCAGTAGTCGATAGAAAATCGCAGTCTTCGTCAGCGCTTCTCAAGCGTCTGACAGGAGACTGCGATTTTTCGCTTAAATCACCAGCCGTTCCAAAGCGGCGCGCAACCGATCCGGAATCGCCACTGGCCGATTCGAAGACCGCTCCACAAAAACATGCACAAAGCGCCCCGCCGCGCAGGCCTCCTCCTCCCCCGCCTTGAACACCGCCAGCTCATACTGCACTGAACTGCTGCCCAGCTTCCCCACCCGCAGACCGATTTCAATCCGGTCGGGAAAGGCGATCGAGGCAAAGTAGTCGCAAGCCGAACTCACCACGAACCCCACCACCTCCCCATCGTGGATATCGAGGCCGCCGACCTCGATCAGATAAGTGTTCACCGCCGTGTCGAAAAAACTGTAATAAGTCACGTTGTTGACGTGACCGTACACGTCGTTGTCGTGCCAGCGTGTGGTGATCGGTTGCAGGTGCGGGTATTCGCTACGTTGGGGCATCAGGTGTCCTTTACGGTTGCTCAATGGTTCATGCGTTGTTCAGGATTTTGAGGCCTGGTGTTGTGCGAATCCCTTGCCCTGGGCCGCCAGCTCCCCGATCAGACGCGCGGGCTTCCAGTGGTCCCCCTGCTTCGTTTCGAGTTCCAGCAGCCGTGCATGGATGTCTTCAAGTCCCTGATGGTCGGCCCAGGCCATCGGGCCGCCCTTGTCCGCGGGGAAGCCGTAGCCGTTGAGATACACCAGGTCGATGTCATGAGCCGACTCGGCAATACCTTCCTGCAGGATTTTCGCGCCCTCATTGACCAGCGCCAGCAAGCAACGCTCGAGGACTTCCTCGGGGCCGATCTCGCGACGCTGAAAACCCAACGTTTCACTGACTCGCTGCACCAGCGCATCGACCTCTACATCATGCTCGGCCTGGCGACTGCCGGCTTCGTAGTGATAGTACCCGTTGCCGCTTTTCTGGCCGAACCGACCCAGTTCGCACAAACGGTTGTCCACTTGCACCTCGGGTGCATCCTGACCTTTGCCCGCCAGTTCCCGAGCGCGCCACTCCAGGTCGATGCCGACGACGTCGTACATGCGAAACGGCCCCATGGCGAAGCCGAAACCCTGCAATGCCGCGTCAACCTGATGGGGAAACGCCCCTTCCAGCAGCATCTTGCGCGCCTCCAGCACATAGGGGTGAAGCATCCGATTGCCGATGAACCCGTGGCAATTGCCCGACACCACGCTGACCTTGCCCATGCGCTTGCCCAATACCAGGGCTGCGTCCAGCACCGCTTTGGAGGTTTGCGCACCACGAACGATTTCCAGCAACTTCATGATGTGCGCCGGGCTGAAGAAGTGCAGACCCAACACCTGGGTGGGGCGGCGGGTGACGGCGGCAATCGCATCGATGTCCAGCGCCGAGGTGTTGCTCGCCAGAATGGCTTGCGGCTTGAGCAAGCCGTCCAGCTCGCGGAAGATCTTCTGCTTGAGCTCAAGGTTCTCGTAAACCGCCTCGATGACCAGATCCACATTGCGGATCGCCGCGTAGTCATCTGCCCGCGTCACCCTGGCGATTCGGGCATCGGCTTCACCCTGGTCGATACGGCCCTGGCGCACGTTGTGGGCATAAGTATCGGCCACGGCAGCTAACGCCTGTTCCAGCATCTGCGGGTTGTTGTCGACCCACTGCACCGTCACGCCGGCGTTGGCCAGGCACATCACGATGCCCCGCCCCATAGTGCCTGCACCGACTACGGCGGCGCGCTGAATATCGAAGGGTGTCTGGCTCATGTTTGCTCTCTTGTTGGCGATCCAAAGACAGCCCTCACCTTAGTCAGCCGCAGAATATTTTTGAAATTTATTCGTGTGATGGCGGGCATTCATCGGATGGATGCGGATTACAAAGCCGCTTGAACCCAGCGGCGAACTTCGGCGTATGGGTAATCCTCCAGCTGCGCATATCCTGGAATCGTCCGTGCCTTCAGTTTGGTGAACAACGGCACGCTGATGCCGCAGAGGAACCGGGTCACCCGCTCCGCAGAGGGTGCACTGCCGGTATGCTGCTCGTGCCTGTTGATAAAGTCGCCACACAGTGCGTTGAAGTCTCTGTCCACCAGTACTGGTAATGGTGGTGGCTCCGGCAGACGGGCAACGTGTCCATGGCACACCGAACAATGACCACAGCGCTGCGGTGCACTTTCATCGCCGAAATACTGGGCCAACCGATAACCGAGGCAATGATCGGTGGCGAACAGTTCGAGCATCGCGTGGATCCGCGCGATCTCCCCACGCTCGTGCCGGGTGAAATAGTCGTGCAACTCGGCGCTCAGCGCCTGAACGTCGAACCCTGCTTCAAGCACGTTATACACCTCGGTCATCTGTTTGCTTTCCAGCTCGACCCAGCCCTTTTCCTGAAAGTAATCCAGCGCCTTGACCACGCGGTTACGCTCGGCGTGATACAGCTGGTACATCCCGTCGAAATCCACCGTGGCCCAGGTACGGGCACGGCTGGAGGTCTGGATGATGGCCGAGACAAACGCCTGACGCTCCCCTTCGAAGTGCTCGAGCAATGCCTGCGGCTCGATCAGAAACTTGAAGCGATACTCCGCGAAATAGGCATAACGCGGCGCGATCAGCCGGCGCAGTTCCAATTGCACCAGCAGCGTCTTGAGCGGCAGTTGCCGGATGTTGCTCTTGTCCGCCAGCGGCCCCAGCAAAAACTCCCATTGGCCATCGGCAGCTGCGGCCTTCAACTCATCAAGCACGCACCGAATACCCGCCAGCTCCGGCGTATCGCCATAAACAAAGTTTTCCAGCACGTTGAGGCTGTCACGGTTGGCCAGGACCAGACAATCGGACGGCAACCCGTCACGCCCCGCCCGGCCGATCTCCTGGCTGTAGTTCTCGATGGATTTAGGCAGGTCGAAATGCGCCACGTTGCGGATATCACTCTTGTCGATACCCATGCCGAAGGCGATGGTCGCAACGATGCAATTGCACTGCCCGCCCATGAACCGGCGCTGGATGGCTTCGCGTTGTTCATGAGGTAAGCCGGCGTGATAAGCCTCGGCCCCAATCCCATGCTGGCTCAAGTGCTCGGCAATCTGCTCGGCGGTTCGCTGCAAGGTGACATAGACGATGCTCGGCTGCCCGGCTCGCTCGCCCAGCCATTGCACCAGTCGCCGCCGTTTATCCGCGCCGCGCACCGGTTCCACCAGCAGGTTGAGGTTGGGTCGATAGAAGCCGGTGGTGACCACATCGTCGGGGGCGATGGCGAACTTCGCCTGCATGTCCGCGATGACTTTGGGCGTTGCGGTGGCCGTCAACAGCAACACCTGGGGAATGTCGAACTGACGCTGGTAGTCGGGGAGCTTGAGGTAGTCGGGACGAAAGTTATGCCCCCATTCGGAAATACAGTGGGCTTCATCTACCACCAGCAACGAGATCGGTACCTGCTGCAGGAAATTGCGAAAGCGCTCGTTCTTCAGCCGCTCCACCGAAATCATCAGAATCTTCAACTCGCCCGAACGGGCCCGTGCCATGACCTCGCTGGCTTCGTCACGACGCTGGACTGAATCGATACTCGCCGCCGCAATGCCATGGCGATGCAGGAACGCCAGTTGGTCCTGCATCAGTGCCAGCAGCGGCGAGACCACCAGGGTCAGATGCGGTAATAGCAGGGCCGGCAATTGATAGCACAGGGACTTGCCCGAGCCGGTAGGAAAAATGGCCGCTGCCGACCGACCGGCAAGTACTGCGCTGACGGCAGCTTCCTGACCGGGGCGAAACTGCGGATAACCGAAAACCTGTTCCAGGGTGCTGTGCATAGGCGGTCACTCCTTGACTGCTGCGATGCCAAAAGCCTAGCCGGACGGCGCAGGGAGTCGAGAAAAGGTTTGGGGGGAAAACGATACCGGATGATACAGCCTCAGCGCCTTTGTGCTTTGCCATGAGGCGATACAAATCCAGGCACTTTGATGCCTCGTTCCCGTTTCGCTTGCAAGGTAAGGTGCGCCATCCACTCATGCGTTACAGGCCTGGAAGCCTGGCGCTCAAGACTCCGCTCAAGGACTGAACCATGTCACATCCATTTTCCGCGCTACGCACCCTGGCGCTAACGTCGGCCTCACTGCTGGCCGGTTGCTTGACCATTCCAGCACAACCCGACATGCGAACCACCGTGTTCGAAACACCGGAATACCGCGCCCAGCAAGGTCTGGCCATCGTCAAAGCCTCAGCTCTGTATGCCCGGGGTGGCACCGGCCGGAACGTGACCGTGGCGCTGATTGACTCTGGACTGAACAGCAGGCTGACGGAGTTCGAGGGCAGGCTGGGTGACCCCGGATTCGACCATGTCGAAAACCGTCCCGGTACCCTTGACCGGGTCGGTCACGGCACGCAAATGGCCGGCATCCTCGCCGCCAACAAGGACGACCAGGGCATGCATGGCATCGCGTTTGAGGCCAGGTTGATCCCCTTCCGTTTCGGCGACGACAACGAACCGTTTTTTTTCGACAGCGAAATCGCACAGTCCTGGCAAAGCGGTTTCGACAAGGGCGCGCGCCTGTTCAATAACTCGTGGGCCAACGCCATCCCCGCCACCGAAATCACTGAAGCACGTTACAACCAGGTGATGCCCGACTCCCTGGCCGCTGCCCGAAAACTGGTGGAAGACGGCGCCGTATTTGTCTTCCCGACCGGCAATGAGCTCAAGCGCGAGCCCTTGGCCGAACCTGGGTTACCGGCAGCGTTGCCGGAACTGGAGAAAGGCTGGATCGCGGTCGTGGCGTTGAAAAACGATGGCAGCACCATCAATGGAAAATCCAACTATTGCGGCGTCGCAGCCGCCTGGTGCATCGCCGTACCCGGCGGCGACGCAGGTCCACAGGCAGGCCTGCTTACCGTGGGCAAGGATGGCCGTTACGTGCAAACCGCCGGCACATCCCCGGCCGCCGCGTTGGTCAGTGGCGCACTGGCCGCGCTGCAAAGCCTCTACCCGCAGCTCAACGCCCAGCAAGTGCGCGAACATCTGCTGGCGACAGCCAACCGCACTGGCATCTACGCCAACAGCGAAGCCTACGGCAGAGGGTTGATGGACCTTGAGGCGGCCTCACGACGCGCCCCAGGACCGCTGGCTGACTGAACCAGGAGCCGCTACCGCTCGCGGCTGTCGAAGCCTCCCGGACAGTTCCTAGACGGTCGTGGGATATTTCTTCTTTTTCCAACGGGCAAAGATTTCGCCCTAAACTTTCCACCTATACAGACGCCACCCTCAGCCCGGACATTTTTTCATGTACCTCGCCCCAGATTTTCCTGACGACCACGCCATGCGCCAGCTCATGGAACTGCTCCATGAAGAAATCGGCCTGCCGGAGCGCAAGACAATCCGTCTGGACACCGCCATCAATCTCGACTTGGGCTGTGACGGCGCGGACGCTCGGCATCTGATGGAAGCATTGGAGGAGCGGTTCGCCCTCGACCTCGTTGACTACGACGCGTACCGCTACTTTCAGCCGGAAGGATTTGATGTGTTTCAAAAGCGCAGGGCCAAGGGCCGTGGCAGCAAGGTGCCACTGACCATTGGGATGCTCTACAAGGCAATCAAGGCTCAGCGCTGGGAGACGCAGGAAGTGGAAGGGGTGTAGCCAAACGGCACGCATTAAGTGGCATTATTCTGGCTGTTTACCGTGATTCCAGGTGGAATAATGGCTGCTTTCGAGCCGGGAGCAGCACAGCATTGCATCCGCCCCCTCAAAAGCCGTCCATAAAAAAACCGCCCTGAAAAGGGCGGTTTTTTCATTCGCTCACCAAGCCTTACAACTGCGGTCCAGCCGCCTTGATCGCGTCGCTCACTTCAAACTTCTTGAAGTTCTCGATGAACAAGCCAGCCAATGCTTTGGCGGCTTCGTCGTAGGCAGCCTTGTCGGTCCAGGTGTTGCGTGGGTTCAACAGGCCAGTCTCAACGCCCGGAACAGCCAACGGCACGTCCAGGTTGATGATGTCCAGGTGCTCGGTTTCAGCACCGATCAGCGCGCCGCTCTGAATTGCCGCGATCACCGCACGGGTGGTCGGGATGTTGAAGCGCTTGCCGACGCCGTAGCCACCGCCGGTCCAGCCGGTGTTGACCAGGTAGACCTTGGAGCCGAAGCCGCGGATACGCCTGATCAGCAGCTCAGCGTATTCACCAGCAGGACGTGGGAAGAATGGAGCGCCGAAGCAGGTGGAGAACGTCGATTTGATGCCGCTGCCCGAACCCATTTCAGTCGAGCCCACCAGTGCGGTGTAACCGGACAGGAAGTGGTAGGCCGCTTGTTCTTCACTGAGGATCGACACCGGCGGCAGTACGCCGGTCAGGTCGCAAGTCAGGAAGATCACTGCGTTTGGCTCGCCACCGAGGTTTTTCGGTGCGCGTTTTTCGATCAGTTCACGCGGGTAGGCGGCGCGGCTGTTCTGGGTCAGGCTGTCGTCGGCGTAATCGGCCTTCTTGGTGACCGGGTCCAGGACAACGTTTTCCAGTACGGCGCCGTGCTGGATGGCTTTCCAGATAACAGGCTCGTTCTTCTCGGACAGGTCGATGCACTTGGCATAGCAACCGCCTTCAATGTTGAAGACCACGCCAACACCCCAGCCGTGCTCGTCATCACCGATCAGGTAACGGCTTTCATCGGCGGACAGCGTGGTTTTGCCCGTGCCCGACAGACCGAAGAACAGGGTTACATCGCCCTCTTCGCCCATGTTGGCGGCGCAGTGCATAGGCAGTACGTCAACCGCTGGCAGCAGGAAGTTCTGGACGGAGAACAGCGCTTTCTTCATTTCACCGGCGTAACGCATGCCGGCGATCAGTACTTTCCTGGCCGCGAAGTTGATGATCACGGTGCCGTCGGAATTGGTGCCGTCGCGCTCAGGCTCGCAGACGAAGTTCGGCGCGTTGAGGATCTGCCATTCATCCTTGCCACCGGCGTTGTACTGCTCGGGGTTGATGAACAGGCAGCGGCCGAACAGGTTGTGCCAGGCAGTCTCGGTGGTCATCTTGACCGGCAGGTAGTGCGCAGGGTCGGAACCTACATGAACATGGGAGACAAAACGCTCACGCTCGCCCAGATAGGCTGCTACGCGGTCCCACAGGGCGTCGAACTTGTCGGCCGGGAACTTGCGGTTGATCGGGCCCCAGGCAATGGCGTCCTGGGTGGTCGGCTCTTCAACGATGAAACGGTCAACCGGTGAACGACCGGTACGATGACCGGTGCGAACAACCAGCGCGCCAGTATCGGCAAGCTCGCCTTCACCGCGACTGAGGGCTTCTTTGACCAGATCATCGACACTCAGATCGGTGTACACGGCGTTATTGGCTTGCGTCATGAGATTCCCCGTCGGCCTGTGGCCGAGTGCTCCAAACGTTTTGTAGTAGGAAGTCGCGCACTACTACCCGAAAAAAGTGGGCCGGATTATGCCAGAAAAGCCCAAAAAAAGTAGGGCCCTCCCGTCAGTACGGCGTAAATCCGGCGTTTGCCAGGAGATTTACCTGCGCTGAACCGTTTTAGTGACGAGTATCTGACGGTGTGTCGACACCCGCACCGGCGAACAATTGGGCGATGTCCGCAGCGTCGAACAGGTAGCGCTCGTTGCAAAACTGGCAATCGATCTCGATGGCGCCACCATGCTCGATCACCAATTGCTGCGCATCTTCCAGACCCAGACTGACCAGCGCATTGCCGGAACGTTCACGAGAGCAGCTGCATTGGAAGCGCAACGGCTGAACGTCGAACAGGCGGACCTGCTCTTGATGGTAGAGACGATGCAACACGGTTTCGTTGTCCAGGCTCAGTAGCTCATCGGCGCTCAGGGTGCTGGCCAGAGCGGTGATGTGCTGCCAGCTGGCGTCACGTTCTTGCGGGTCGCGAAGGCGATCGGCGGGCAACTGCTGCAGCAGCAAACCACGGGCACGCCGCCCGTCGGCATAGAGCCAGAAGCGAGTGTTGGTCTGTTGCGACATGACGAAGTAGTTGGTGAAGCATTCAGCCAGAGACGTGCCATCGAGATCGACAATACCCTGGTAGCGCTTGCCGTGGGTTGGATCGACCGTCAGCGCCAGCACGCCATCGGGCATCATGTCGGCCAGGGTCGCGTCGGGGGCGATCTGCTCGGCGTGATAACGGGCCAGGCCACGGATCTCGCGTTCGCTGGAGCATTCGATCATCAACAATGGCACCGGGCCTTCGGAACGGGCCTGGAGAATCAGCAAGCCATCGAATTTCAAGGTGCCGACCAGCAGCGCCGCAGCCGCCATCAGTTCACCGAGCAGTTGGGCGACCGGTTCCGGATAGGGATGCTTGGCAAGAACTTCGGCGTAGCTACGCTCCAACGCCACCAGTTCGCCACGAGTGTCGCTGTCATCGAAGATGAAGCGTTGGGTGTAGTCGGTATCCGGCAAATCAGTCATAGGGTCTGGTATCTGAGGTGATGACAAAGGATGACGGGCATTTTATGGACATTCCGGGTGGGTTCCAAGCAAGGCCAGGGTTTGTCGGACGGGATGGGGCTGACTGCGCATCCGAGCCACAGGCACTGCGGCCTCAAATTGCCGATCTTTTATTCGCTATTGCTGCCATGAAACTTGAACAGGTCCCGACGCTGCTTCTTGCTGGGCTTGCCATCGGTGCTGACCCCCAAGGCGCCGGCCTTGCGCTGGGCGGCTGCGGTTTCGCGCCGGGCGATACTGGCTTCGGTCTCGCGATACAGCGCCTGCGCTTCAGGCGCGCCGCGGCGCACGATCGACAGGGCTTGGACAACCACGGTTTTTTCGTCGAACCCGGTGCGAATGACATATTCGTCGCCGATGCGAGGCTCCTTGCCCGGCTTGCAACGTTCGCCCCGGTGATGGACCTTGCCGCTTTCGATGGCGGTCTTGGCCAGGGCGCGGGTTTTATAGAATCGCGCTGCCCACAACCATTTATCGAGACGGACCTTGTCGTCTTCTTCCTTTTTTTGTGCCACTGCAATTCCTCTTTCAGCCAATAGTCAGAACTGTACTACCGTTTTTGTCGAGCGCACGAATTCGGCCCGACAGATAGAATGTCGGCCGAACTGACTTGCGGCACGATGCGGGCCGGTATCGGTTACGAGCGGAAACAGGTGTGTAGATAACTGTCGCCATTTTGTGATTATTCTGCGTGAATACCGCGATTCGCGGGCTCCACGATCCGATGTACTGATCGCAGGTTTTTTTATTGAAGACTTTTGACCATCTGACCGTTGTCGGTCTGCGCGAGTGGGTGGCGCTCCCGGATCTGGGTGTCGCGGGCCTGCGGGCAAAAATCGACACCGGCGCCAGCACCTCCAGCCTGCACGCCACCGACATCGAGCCGTTCGAGCGCGACGGTGAAAAATGGGTGCGCTTCACCGCGCATCTGGGAACGGTGGTGCAGTTGCGCCATCGTCGCTGCGAAGCCCCATTGGTGGCGCGCAAAACGATAAAAAGCTCCAACGGCCACGCTCAGGTTCGCTACGTGATCAGCACGACGCTGGCACTGGGGGATCGGATCTGGCGAGTCGAGTTCACGCTTGCCTGCCGCAAGTCCATGCGATATCGCCTGTTATTGGGTTCCAAAGCCTTGATCGACGGCCAGTTGGTGGTCAATCCGGGCATCAAATACGTTCAAGACAAGCCGGTGTTCCCGGTGTCCACTACCTCTGCCACAGGTGTTGCATGAAGATCGCTGTGCTGTCGCGTAATCCGCGTCTGTATTCCACTCGTCGCCTGGTTGAAGCCGGGACCGAACGTGGCCATGAAATGGTGGTGATCGATACCCTGCGCGCCTACATGAACATTGCCAGCCACAAGCCGCAGATCCACTACCGTGGCAAGCCGCTGGAAGGGTTCGATGCGGTGATCCCGCGCATCGGTGCGTCGGTAACGTTCTATGGTTGCGCCGTGTTGCGCCAGTTCGAAATGATGGGAGTATTTCCCCTCAACGAGTCCGTGGCCATCGCCCGCTCCCGGGACAAGTTGCGCTCGCTACAATTGTTGTCGCGCCGTGGGATCGGCTTGCCGGTGACCGGTTTTGCCCACTCTCCCGACGACATTCCCGACTTGATTGCCATGGTCAACGGCGCGCCACTGGTCATCAAGGTGCTGGAAGGCACCCAGGGTATCGGCGTAGTGCTGTGTGAAACCGCGACGGCCGCCGAGTCGGTGATCGAAGCGTTCATGGGCCTGAAGCAGAACATCATGGTCCAGGAATACATCAAGGAAGCCGGCGGCGCGGACATTCGCTGCTTCGTGGTCGGCGACAAGGTGATCGCTTCGATGAAGCGCCAGGCCAAACCCGGGGAATTTCGCTCCAACCTGCATCGCGGCGGTAGCGCGAGCCTGATCAAGATCACGCCGCAAGAGCGCATGACTGCCCTGCGCGCCGCTAAAGTCATGGGCCTGGCCGTGGCGGGGGTAGACATCCTGCGTTCCAATCACGGGCCGCTGGTGATGGAGGTCAACTCGTCGCCGGGCCTGGAAGGGATCGAAACCACCACGAGCAAGAACGTGGCGGGGATCATCATCGAGCATCTGGAAAAGAATGGCGGGCCGAACATGACCCGGACCAAGGGTAAGGGCTAAAAAGCAGCCGCAAGCCGCAAGTTTCAAGCTGCAAGCCAAACCGCTTCTAACTTGCAGCTTGAAGCTTGAAGCTGCGTCTATACCGCATCCCTAGGCAACAACAGCCCCAACGGCAACCTCACCCGCGCTTCCAGACCACCACCGGCGCGGTTGCGCAATTCGACATTGCCGCCGTGCATCGAAGCGATGCGCTTGACAATGGCCAGGCCCAATCCCGTGCCTTTTCCGCCCCGGGCACGGTCGCCCCGGGTGAAGGGGTTGAAAATGGCTTCCAGTTCCGACGGATCGATCCCGGCACCACGGTCCATGACGCTGAGCACCACATAAGGTGCGCTGGTATCACCGGAAACATAAGCCGCCACTTCGACGCCCGTGCCGGCGTGATTCAAGGCATTGCCGATCAGGTTGTTCAGCAATCGCTTCATCGACACCCGGCGCAGCGGGAACGGCTGGATCGGCTCCAGGCGCAGGTGCACTTTTTCGCAGTTCTGGTTATAGGGCGCGGCCACTTCCCGTACCAGCTCGCTGAGATCGACTTCTTCCACGGACTCGTCCCGACCGTCGCGAATGAACGCCAGGAACTGATCGAGAATCGCGTCCATGTCTTCGATATCGCGGACCATTTCATCGGTCAGGTCGGTGTGCTCGCCCATCAACTCCAGCGACAGCCGTAAACGGGTCAACGGTGTGCGCAGGTCGTGGGAGACGCCCGCAAGCATCAGTTCACGCTCGCGTCCGGCCTGCTCGACGTCCTCGGCCATCTGGTTGAAAGCGCGGTACACCTCGGTCATTTCACTGGGAGTGTCGCTGATGGGCAATCGCACGCTACGGCCCTGGCCCAATTGTCGGGCCGCGTAGACCAGACGCTTGAGCGGCTGATTGAGCTGGCTGACGAAGATCCACGCCGAAGCGGTCGACAACAGGCCGATGGCCAGGAACCAGCCAAGCACGTTCCAGATTTTCTGGCCGCGCAACGGGTGGGGGTACAACGGTACCTTCAACCAGCCATCCCCCAGGCTCGGCGCACGGACCCACAGCGCCGGAGGCGAGTGCATACGCAAGCGCACTTCGGTATCGGCGCCGAGTTCGTCCTGCATCTGCCGTTGATAGATCTCGCTGTAAGGCCAGTGTTGTTCGCCTTCCGGTACGCCGGCACCAACCACCCGGATCAGGGTCGCCGCTTCGGCGATCTTCTCCCGGTTGGCTTCGTCGGCTGCCCAATAGGCTCGAAGGGTCAAGGCAACGCCGTGGCTGTACTGCCGGTCCACCAGCACATCTTCGTTCATCAGCAAGTAGACGAGCGTCAGTGCCTTGGAAAAGAGCACGACAATCAGCACCAACCAGAGGGTGCGGGAGAAGAAGCTCTGGGGGAACCAAACGGGGGTTTTCATGAATAGCCGCTACACACTTGCAGGAGCGAGCGATGCTCGCACAATAACGGACCGCGAGTCGCCTGCAGGAAGAAATTCAACCCGCCAGGCCACCCGCTCCTACAAATCACCGATCACTTGCTGGCGGCGCCATCCGGCACGAATACATAACCCACGCCCCAGACAGTCTGGATATATCGAGGCTTGGAAGGATCAGGCTCGATCATCCGGCGCAGACGGGAAATCTGCACGTCGATGGATCGCTCCAGCGCATCCCATTCACGGCCACGGGCCAGGTTCATCAGCTTGTCGCGGGTCAGCGGCTGACGGGCGTTCATCACCAGGGCCTTGAGCACGGCGAATTCACCGGTGGTGAGCATGTGTATTTCATCGCCGCGCTTGAGCTCGCGAGTGGCCAGGGACAGTTCATAGTCGCCGAAGGTCACGCTTTCATCTTCGCTGCCCGGGGCGCCAGGCACCGGGGCCGACTGACGACGCAACACCGCCTTGACCCGGGCCATCAGCTCGTCCGGGTTGAACGGCTTGGCCAGGTAATCGTCAGCGCCCAGTTCCAGACCCTTGATACGGCTCAGCTCATCGCCCTTGGCCGTGAGCATGATGATCGGGATCTGGTTGTTGGCGCCACGCAGGCGACGGCAGGCTGTCAAACCGTCTTCACCTGGCAGCATCAGGTCGAGGACCACCAGGTTGAAGACCTCACGGGCCAGCAGCCGATCCATTTGCTCGGTGTTCGGTACGGTGCGGGCACGGTAGCCCTTGCTGACGAAAAAGCGCTCCAGCAGGCTGCTCAGCCCCGGATCGTCGTCAACAATAAGAATTTTTTCGCCTTCAGCAGTTTGTGCAGTGCTGCTCATAGGAAGCTCCTTTGATCTCGGCGCGCATTATGGCCTAGCTGCCGTTATACGCACCGTGTGCATTGTTAGCAGATTTTTCCTCTATCTCCAGTCATCCGGGTATCGAGCCTACAGACCACGACGCCCCCTAAGAACGCAACGCTGGTTATAATGCGCGGCCTTTTGTGCCAGGGAATGTCGGATCGTGATCCCGACCCATCGTTTTTTCCCTTGCCAGGCAGCACTTTCTGAATTTCGCGGGTCAACAGGCAGCCTCTTGACCCAGGCAGCGGCGCACGCCAGGCCGCTCAACCAGTCTCGCCGAGCCCGGTTTCTGCGGTGGCGAGTCTGATTTCACAATTTTTCAGGTGGTTTTATGGACAGCATCAACAGCCGCATCGCCGAGGAACTCGGCGTACGCCCACAACAGGTCGAAGCGGCCGTCGCGCTACTGGATGAGGGCTCCACGGTGCCCTTTATCGCCCGTTACCGCAAAGAAGTGACCGGCAGCCTCGATGACACCCAATTGCGTCATCTGGAAGAGCGCCTGCGCTACTTGCGAGAACTCGACGAGCGGCGCGTCAGCATCCTGGCCAGCATTCAGGAACAGGGCAAGCTGACCCCACAACTTGAGCGTGACATCAAGCTGGCCGACACCAAGACCCGTCTCGAAGACCTATACCTGCCCTACAAGCAAAAACGCCGCACCAAGGGCCAGATCGCCCTGGAGGCCGGCCTCGGCGAGCTGGCCGACGGCCTGTTCAACAACCCGACCCTGTCCCCGGAAACCGAAGCCGCGCGTTTCATCGATGCCGAAAAAGGTGTGGCGGACGTGAAAGCCGCGCTGGAAGGCGCCAAGTACATCCTTATGGAACGTTTCGCCGAAGACGCCAACCTGCTGGAAAAACTGCGCAATTACCTCAAGCAGGAAGCCACCCTCAGCGCCCGCGTGATCGCCGGCAAGGAAGAGGAAGGCGCCAAGTTCCGCGACTACTTCGAACACGACGAACCGCTCAAGAGCATGCCGTCCCACCGCGCCCTGGCAATTTTCCGCGGCCGCAACGAAGGCATTCTCAGCTCCGCGCTGAAGGTGGGCGATGAGTTGCCCGGCACCATGCACCCATGCGAAGGCATGATCGGCCAGCAGTTCGGCATCCAGAACCAGAACCGCGCCGCCGACAAATGGCTGGCCGAAGTGGTGCGCTGGACCTGGAAGGTCAAGCTCTACACCCACCTGGAAACCGATCTGCTGGGCGAGCTGCGCGACAACGCCGAGACCGAGGCGATCAACGTCTTCGCTCACAACCTGCACGACCTGCTGCTGGCCGCACCGGCCGGGCCGCGCGCCACCCTGGGCCTGGACCCGGGCCTGCGTACCGGTTGCAAAGTGGCCGTGGTGGACTCCACCGGCAAGCTGCTGGACCATGCCACGGTCTACCCCCATGTGCCGCATAACAAGTGGGACCAGACCCTCGCCGTGCTCGCCGCGCTATGCGCCAAGCATTCGGTGGACCTGATCGCCATCGGCAACGGCACCGCCAGCCGGGAGACCGACAAACTGGCCGCCGAACTGATCAAGAAATACCCGGCCATGAAGATGACCAAGGTCATGGTTTCCGAGGCCGGCGCTTCGGTTTATTCGGCGTCGGAACTGGCCTCCAAGGAGTTCCCGGACCTGGACGTGTCGATTCGCGGGGCGGTGTCCATCGCCCGTCGCCTGCAGGACCCGCTGGCGGAACTGGTGAAGATCGATCCGAAATCCATCGGTGTCGGCCAGTACCAGCACGACGTTTCCCAGTTGAAACTGGCCCGGGGCTTGGACGCCGTCGTGGAGGATTGCGTGAACGCCGTGGGCGTGGATGTGAACACCGCTTCGGTAGCGCTGCTGGCGCGCATCTCCGGCCTCAACGCCACGCTGGCGCAGAACATCGTCACCCACCGCGACGAACACGGTGCGTTCAAGACCCGCGCCGCATTGAAGAAAGTCCCGCGCCTGGGTGAAAAAACCTTCGAACAGGCCGCCGGTTTCCTGCGGGTCATGAACGGCGACAACCCGCTGGATTCGTCGGCTGTCCACCCTGAGGCCTATCCCCTGGTGCAACGCATCGCCGCCCAGACCGACCGCGACATCCGCTCGTTGATCGGTGACGCCGCGTTCCTCAAGCGCCTGGACCCGAAAAAATTCACCGACGAAACCTTCGGCCTGCCCACCGTGACCGACATTCTTCAGGAACTGGAGAAACCCGGCCGCGACCCACGCCCCGAGTTCAAGACCGCCGAGTTCCAGGACGGCGTCGAAGACCTCAAGGACCTGCAGCCGGGCATGATCCTCGAAGGCGTGGTGACCAACGTCACCAACTTCGGGGCCTTCGTCGACATCGGCGTGCACCAGGATGGCCTGGTGCACATCTCCGCCTTGTCGGAGAAGTTCATCAAGGACCCGCGCGAAGCGGTGAAGGCCGGTGATGTGGTGAAAGTGAAGGTCATGGAAGTCGACATCCCGCGCAAACGCGTCGGTCTGTCGATGCGCATGAGCGACACACCGGGCGAGAAGGTCGACGGTGCCCGCGGCGCTCGTCCGGGCTCGACACCGCGCCAGTCGCAGAACACCGCGCCGCGCAAGGAAACCGCCACTGCGGCCCCGGCGAACAACGCCATGGCCTCGCTGTTCGCCAACGCCAAGCAGTTGAAGAAACGCTGATGGACGCGCCAGCCGGGTTGGTGGAAAGCGCGTTTTTCAAGCTGCTCGGCTGCCGTCTGCACAGCCTGGGGGACGGGGTGGCGCAAGTCGCCCTGAGCCTTGAGCCACCGCTGCGCAATCGTGGCGGCAAGCTGCACGGCGGCGCGCTGTTCAGCCTGGTGGACATCGCCATGGGCCTGGCTTGTTCCAGTGTCCACGGCTTTGACCAGCAGAGCGCGACCATCGAATGCAAGATCAACTACATTCGCGCCGTCTCCGACGGTGAGGTGCTCTGCACGGCCCGGGTCATCCACCCGGGTAGGCGCACGCTGGTGGTTGAGGCCGAGGTGATGCAAGGCGACAAACTGGTCGCAAAAGCACAAGGCACGTTCGCAGTCCTATAGCTCCCTGTCATCGATTTGGGTTAATTTCGGCGCTGCGAATGCGGTGTCGATATCCCCTGTGGGAGCGAGCCTGCTCGCGATAGCGGTGGACCAGTCAATGTAAAGTTGACCGACATACCGCTATCGCGAGCAGGCTCGCTCCCACAGAGGGCCGCGACGAATTATCTTTGGCCACACAAAAACCAGGCGAAAACGCCAGTTTTAACTTCACCCTTGTAGACCGTCGTGACCACCCCCATATTGGGGCGACTGACGCGTGAAGGAATTCAACTTGAGCGACCTTTTAAACCGCCGCCTGGCTCTGCTCGGCGAGCGCGCCAACCTCTCCCTGCTCGAGCAGTGCCTGCACGGCATCGAACGTGAATGCCTGCGCGTCACGGACACAGGGCATCTGGCGCAGACCCCGCACCCCGAGGCCCTGGGCTCGGCGCTGACCAACGAGCAGATCACCACCGACTATTCCGAGTCGCTGCTGGAGTTCATCACCCCGGCCCAGGCTGACGTGGCCGATACCTTGCACAGCCTCGACAAGATCCACCGGTTTGCCTACAGCAAGCTCGGCAACGAGTACCTGTGGAGCCCTTCGATGCCGTGCCCGCTGCCGGCGGAGGAAGACATCCCGATCGCGTATTACGGCACCTCGAACATCGGTCGGCTCAAGTATGTCTACCGCCAGGGTCTGGCCCTGCGCTATGGCAAGACCATGCAATGCATCGCCGGGATCCACTACAACTTTTCCCTGCCGGAAAAACTCTGGCCGCTGCTGCGTCAGGCCGAAACCGTTGAAGCGAGCGATCGTGATCTCCAGTCATCGGCCTACATCGCGCTGATCCGTAATTTCCGTCGCTACAGCTGGTTGCTGATGTACCTGTTCGGTGCCTCTCCGGCTCTGGATGCCGGCTTTCTGCGCGGCCGTGCGCACCAGTTGGAACAATTGGATCCGGACACCCTGTACCTGCCGTACGCCACCAGCCTGCGCATGAGCGACCTGGGTTACCAAAGCAACGCCCAGGCCGGCCTGACCCCCTGCTACAACGACCTGGCAAGCTATACCGACAGCCTGCGCAAGGCGGTGGCGACACCGTACGCGCCCTACGTCGAAGTCGGCACGCACAGGAATGGTGAGTGGGTGCAGCTCAACACCAATATTTTGCAGATCGAAAACGAGTACTACTCCAACATCCGCCCTAAACGCGTGACCTATACCGGCGAGCGCCCGATCCAGGCGTTGATGGCTCGAGGCATTCAGTACGTCGAAGTCCGTTGCCTGGACATCAACCCCTTCCTGCCGATGGGCATCGACCTCACCGAATCGCGCTTCCTCGATGCGTTCCTGCTGTATTGCGGTCTGAACGACAGTCCGCTCCTGGAAAACAACGAATGCAGCAATGCGACGAACAACTTCCTGACCGTGGTCAAGGAAGGCCGTCGGCCAGGTTTGCAATTGCAACGCCAAGGGCAATCGGTGGACATGCAAGCCTGGGCTATCGAGCTTCTGGAAAAGATCGCGCCATTGGCCTCGCTGCTCGACGAGAGCCAGGGGGGCGACGCCCACCGCCAGGCACTGGACGCGCAATTGGCGAAGGTGCGGGACCCGTCACTGACCCCCTCCGCCCAAGTGCTGGCGGCCATGGCAGAACACCAGGAAAGTTTCGCCCAGTTCTCCCTGCGCCAGAGCAAGGCCCACGCCGAATTCTTCCGCGCCGAGCCGTTGCCTGCCCAGGAACAGAGCGCATTCGAAGAAAACGCTCGTCAATCCCTGGCTCAGCAAGCCGAGCTTGAGCAGAACGAAGTGGGGGATTTCGATGTGTTTGTCGGGGCGTACCAGGCGAGCATCCTGGCGATCAGTAACTAGGCACACCTCGCCGACGAGCGAACACCTGTGGGATGGAGCAAGCTCCCTCCCACAGGGTTTTGTGTACAGCCGGTCATTTCTGGCGGATCGGCTGATTGGCTCAAGTCACTACTCCGCCGACGAAGGCTTCTCCCACAGATTGATCCCGCCCTCCTGGGCAAACCGGTCGATCTGCGCCAGTTCTTCAGCGCTAAAACTCAGGTTCTTCAACGCCCCGACGTTCTCGATAATCTGCTCCGGCCGACTGGCGCCGATCAGCGCAGAGGTTACCCGTGCGTCGCGCAGGGTCCAGGCCAGGGCCATTTGCGCCAGGCTTTGCCCGCGACGCTGGGCAATTTCATTGAGGGCGCGCACATGGGCGATGTTCTCCTGCGACAGGTGCGAAGCCTGCAACGAACCACCACCCGGGCGATTGACCCGCGCATCGGCCGGAATGCCTTTGAGGTACTTGTCGGTCAGCAGGCCCTGGGCCAACGGCGTAAAGGCAATCACACCCGTGCCCAGTTCATCGGTGGCGTCCAACAGATCCTTTTCCACCCAGCGATTGAGCAGGTTGTAGGCCGGTTGATGGATCAGCAGTGGGACCTTCCACTCTTTGAGTAGCGCAGCCATTTCCCGGGTCTTCACCCCGGAATACGAAGAGATGCCAATGTACAACGCCTTGCCCTGCTGCACGGCCGTGGCCAGCGCGCTGGCGGTTTCTTCCAGCGGGGTGTCGGGGTCGAAGCGGTGGGAATAGAAGATATCCACATAGTCCAGGCCCAGGCGTTGCAGGCTCTGGTCCAGGCTGGCCAACACGTACTTGCGCGAACCGCCACCCTGGCCGTACGGACCCGGCCACATGTCCCAACCGGCCTTGCTGGAGATGATCAACTCATCGCGGTACTGCTTGAAGTCTTCGCGCAGCAAGCGGCCAAAATTGATCTCGGCGCTGCCGTAGGGCGGGCCGTAGTTGTTGGCCAGGTCGAAGTGATTGATCCCCAGGTCAAACGCCGTACGCAGCAGGGAACGCTGCGTGTCGATCGGCGTGCTGTCGCCGAAGTTGTGCCACAACCCCAGCGACAGCGCCGGCAGCACCAGCCCGCTGCGACCGACACGGCGGTAAGGAATGGACTCGTAGCGGTTTTCGGCAGCGGTGTAGGTCATCGAAAGGCTCTCTGTTCGGGTGGCTGGTACAAGGGGCAAGCTAACACCTCACAGACGCATCCGTCAGGCCGAAAGTTCGCATACCAGGTGTGGGGGCTGGCTGCCGGCGCAGGTGATCTGCGGCAGATTGGCCACGCATCGGCCAATCAACGAGGCGTCATGCAGCGCGGGAATTGTTTGTAATTACTGAACAGTCAAGGCAGTCGTCGGGCATTTATCGCTGAGGGTAAACATGTGAATCTGGCGTCATCCACTTCAAAAGGAGCCCTCCTATGCCCTCTCCAACCGCCAAAGTTGCCATCGTAACCGGCGCTTCCCGCGGCATCGGTGCCGAAATTGCCAAGCAATTGGCCCTCGATGGCTATGCCGTCGCCATTAACTACGCCAACAGCGCCGCCGAAGCCTCGAAGCTGGTGGTGCAATTGCGCCAGGCCGGTCACCAAGCCATAGCGATCAAGGCAGATGTGTCCTCTGCCGTCGATGTCCGGCGGATGTTCGATGAAACCGAAGCGCAACTGGGCAAGGTGGATGTGCTGATCAATAACGCGGGTACCCTGCAAGTGATGCCCTTGGCCCAGCACAGTGACGAGTTGTTCGACCAGACGTTCGCCATCAACACCCGCGGCACCTTCAACACCCTGCGCGAAGCCGCAACCCGTTTGAACGACGGTGGCCGGATCGTGAATTTTTCCAGCAGCACCGTTGGCCTGAACCTGCCCGGTTATTCGGTGTACATCGCCAGCAAGGCCGCCGTCGAGTCACTGACACAGGTGTTTGCCAAGGAACTGCGCGGCCGCCAGATCACGGTCAACGCCGTGGCGCCCGGCCCGGTTGCTACCGAACTGTTCCTGCATGGCAAGAACGAAGAACAAATCCAGAACTTCGCCAAAATGCCGCCCCTGGAACGCCTCGGCCAGCCGGAGGACATCGCCAGCATCATATCCTTCCTGGTCAGCCCGGCCGCCGGCTGGGTGAACGGGCAAATCCTGCGAGCCAACGGCGGCCTGGTCTGAGGTTTCGCCTGATCAGCGCACCAGGTGCAGGAACTGCATGTGCCGCTCGTATTGGTCGAGGATGTCGTTGATGACCTGCTCCTTGGTATAACCCACCAGATCGTAGTCCTGGCTGCCTTCGCTCAGGTGCACTTCGGCGCGGTAGTAACGGCGGTTGTTGAGTTCCTTGGAGCCCATGCCGCCGCGGGCGAAGGACGGCGTGAAGTAGCCGCGCATCTGCACCTGGTAGATGAACGGATGCTGCTCGCCGTGGCCGATCTCCAGGCTGACGCTGTCGTTGGCCGGGTCTGGCTGGGTCACCACTGTCAGACCTTTCTCGGCGAACACCGCCTTCACCTCTTCGATGGCCGGGCGCACCGTGGTGTCGAGAAAACGGTACACCTCATCGCGGGACGGGAAATGCACCGCCTGACTCAAGCGCTGTCGCCAGCCGCCCGTACCCCGTCGAGAAGCCGACACCGGCGCCAGCGAATGCAACTGCGCAATCTGCTTCTGGGACTCGAGGTAAAACGCCTTGTGCAGGCCCCACATCATCAGTAGCAGAATCAGCGAGAACGGCAAGGACGTCAGCACCACTGCCGACTTCAAGGCATCGATACTGCCGGAGAACAGCAATGCGCTGGTCACCAGGGCAGTCATCGCCCCCCAGAACACCCGCAGCCATTTGGGCCCGTCTTCATCGGGGTTGCCGCCCTTGGCCGACAACGTGGAAAGCACCACGGTGCCGGAGTCGGCTGACGTGACGAAGAACACAAAACTGATAAACACGGTGACCGCGATGACGGTCTTGCTCCATGGATAGGTTTCCAGCAGCAAATAAAGGCTCATCGACGGGTTTTCCAGGGCGGACATACCCAGGGCACTCATGCCGTGGTTCAGCACTTGGTCAATGGCGCTGTTACCGAAGATCGACATCCACGCCAGGGTGAAGCCAAGGGGAATCAGCAGCACGCCAAACACGAACTCTCGGATGGTGCGCCCACGGGAAATGCGCGCAATGAACAACCCCACGAACGGCGACCACGCAATCCACCAGGCCCAGTAGAACACCGTCCAGCCGCCCAGCCAGTCGCTGGGCTCGTCGTAGGCATACACGTCAAAACTTTTCATCGGCAGGGCGCCGAGATAATCGCCGATGTTCTGGATCAACGTGTTGAGCAAATGCTGGGTAGGTCCGGCAAACAGCACGAACAGCAGCAATGCGCAGGCCAGCAGCATGTTGATGTCGGACATGACCCGCACGCCTTTATCGACACCGGCCACCGCCACAATGATTGCCGCGCCCATCATCAGCACGATCAGGCCGACCTGAATCCACTGGGTATGGGCGATGCCGAACAGGTAATCGAGCCCGGAATTGAGATGCAGCACCCCAAACCCCATGTCCGCGCCGAGGCCGAACACGGTCGCGATGATGCCGAAGCCGTCCACCGCGTAGCCGATGGGACCGTTAATACGTTTACCGATCAGCGGGTACAGCGCTGAACGCAGGGCCAGCGGCAAATTGTGCCGGTAGGCAAAGTACGCCAGGGCCATGCCGACGAAAGCAAACACGCCCCAGCCGTGCAGGCCCCAGTGCAGAAACAGGATCTGCATGGCCTGGCGCGCGGCATCTGCGGTACCGGCCTCGCCTTGCGGTGGCTGAACCAGATGGGTCAGCGGTTCGGAGACACAGAAAAAAAACAGCGTGATGCTGATACCGGCAGCGAACAGCATGCCAGCCCAGGACAGGTAACTGAATTCGGGCTCGTCGTGGTCGGCACCGAGCTTGATCTTGCCGTAGCCGGACAAGGCGGTGACCACCACGAAGACCAGATACAGGGTCATCGCCAACATGTAATACCAGCCGACCGTATTGGCCGCCCAGTTCTGCGCCGCCAGCAGCCAGGCACCCGCCTGCTCCGGCACGGCGATGACCACCAGGCCGAACAGCAGAATGAAGGTCGCGGCAAAGTAAAAAACCGGCGGATTCATGCGGACCAGGCCGCTGGGTGGAAGGGACGAGGCACTCATGAGCGATGTACCCCGGAAAGCGGAATCGTGAAAATCGAAAACGGACTCGGCAAAGGCAAGCCTCCTGTTGTGAGCGGGCAGCAAACCGACGGTTTAACTTGAATGAACGTTCAAGTTAAACATGAATAGGTAGCTAAGGACTAATCGCACGGCTGGATGGCATGTTTCCTACGCTAGCCTACGGGAGGGTATGACGTTGCCTGGAGAGCATTCGTTCAGTGTTCAACAGACATAACACAGCCCCTGTGGGAGCGAGCCTGCTCGCGATCGCGGTGTGTCAGCGAATGGATGTACCCACTGAACCACCGCCATCGCGAGCAAGCTCGCTGCCACAGGTTTTCGCTGCTCACCTCTCATGCGTCCCCATTTACGCCCCGGCAAAGGATTGGCGGTTGCCCATCAATATCGGCGTGCCTATAGTCCATGGATTTCCTGCAACCAGTACGACCCCATGATCAAACAACAGCTGGCGCGCTTTAACCGTCTCGACCTGCTCGGTCATCCAACTCCCCTGGAAAAACTCGACCGTCTTTCCTCCTGGCTCGGTCGCGATATCTATATCAAGCGCGATGACCTGACGCCTCTGGCGCTGGGCGGCAACAAGCTGCGCAAGCTCGAATACCTGGCCGCCGACGCCCTGGCTCAAGGTGCCGACACCCTCATCACCGCCGGGGCGATCCAGTCCAATCATGTGCGCCAGACTGCCGCGCTGGCGGCGAAGCTGGGCCTGGGCTGTGTGGCCCTGCTGGAAAACCCCATCGGCACCGAAGACAGCAACTACCTGAGCAACGGCAACCGGCTGCTGCTGGAGCTGTTCGACGCCAAGGTCGAATTGGTAGAAAACCTGGATAACGCCGACGAGCAGTTGCAAGCCCTCGCCGCACGCCTGCGCAGCAATGGGAAGAAGCCCTATCTGGTACCGATTGGCGGTTCAAACGCTCTGGGTGCGCTGGGGTATGTACGCGCCGGGCTTGAGCTGGCCGAGCAAATCAAGGACACCGGCCTGAATTTCGCTGCCGTGGTGCTGGCTTCGGGCAGCGCCGGGACGCACAGCGGCCTGACGCTGGCGCTCAGTGAAACGCTGGGTCAACTTCCCGTGATTGGCATAACGGTGTCTCGCAGCGAAGAAGACCAGCGCCCCAAGGTCCAGGGCTTGGCCGAACGCACCGCCCAGTTGCTCGATGTATCGCTTCCTGAGGCCTTCAAGGTGAACCTGTGGGACGAATACTTCGCCCCCCTCTACGGCGAACCCAATGCCGGTACGCTGGCGGCAGTCAAATTGCTGGCTGGCCTGGAGGGCCTGTTGCTGGACCCGGTCTACACCGGCAAGGCGATGGCCGGCCTGCTCGATGGGGTGGGTCGCGACCGCTTCGACGAGGGCCCGATCATCTTCCTGCATACCGGCGGCGCACCGGCGTTGTTTGCGTATAACGCGGCGTTCCAGGCGTAGTGAAGTTCTCAATGTGGGAGCGAGCCTGCTCGCGATAGCGCCGTGTCAGCCAAAACAACATTGACTGGTTATCGCGAGCAGGCTCGCTCCCACAGGGGACTTTTTTCATTCCATACTCGAATATTTGAATGATTTAATATTATTTTCCAATCTATAAACACCACCCTATAGTCTCGCCACAGGCGCATTTGCCGCGAGACGCCCAGGCTGCTTTAAGGCAGGATGTGGCAATCTTTTCGGATCGCGGCTACGCCTTATCTCAGCCAAAATAACCTCTTCATAAGAAAACACAGGGGCTTGTCATGAATTTTTCCGCATTACGTCGCAACCTGTTGGTGGGTTCGCTGGGCCTGGCATTGAGCGCCGGCCTGCTGGGCCAGGCCGTTGCCGGTGAGCAGCTGCAAAAGATCAAGGACGCGGGCGTGATCAACGTCGGCCTGGAAGGCACTTACCCACCGTTCAGTTTCGTGGACGCCGACGGCAAGCTGGCCGGTTTCGAAGTGGAGTTTTCCGAAGCCCTGGCCAAGGAGCTGGGCGTGAAGGTCAAACTGCAACCGACCAAATGGGACGGCATTCTCGCAGCGCTGGAATCCAAGCGCCTGGACGCGGTGATCAACCAGGTCACCATCTCCGAGGAGCGCAAGAAGAAATATGACTTCTCCCAGCCTTACACCGTTTCCGGCATCCAGGCGCTGGTTCTGACCAAGAACAAAGACGCCATCAAGACCGCCGATGACCTGGCCGGCAAAAAAGTCGGCGTTGGCCTGGGCACCAACTATGAGCAATGGCTCAAGGAAAACCAGCCAAAGGCTATTATCCGCACCTACGACGATGACCCAACCAAATACCAGGACCTGCGTGTAGGCCGCATCGACGCCATTCTGGTAGACCGGCTGGCTGCTCTGGAGCTGACCGCCAAGGCCAAGGACACCGCTGTAGCCGGCGAGCCGTTCTCCCGCCAGGAAGCCGGTATCGCCCTGCGCAAAGGCGAGCCTGAGCTGCTGGATGCAATCAACAAGGCCATCGACAAACTACGGGCCGACGGCACCCTGGCGAAAATCTCGCAGAAGTACTTCAACGCTGACGTCACCCAATAATGGAAGAGGCTTTTCAACTCGCGCTGGATTCCGCGCCCTTCTTGCTCAAGGGCGCGTATTACACGGTCATCCTCAGTTTGGGCGGCATGTTCTTCGGCTTGCTGCTGGGCTTCGGCCTGGCGTTGATGCGCCTGTCGCGCTTCAAACTGGTGAGCTGGATCGCCCGCATCTACGTGTCGTTTTTTCGCGGCACGCCGCTGCTGGTGCAGTTGTTCGTGATCTATTACGGGCTGCCCCAACTGGGCATCGAGCTGGATCCATTGCCGGCGGCGCTGATCGGCTTCTCGCTGAACATGGCGGCCTATGCGTGTGAAATCCTGCGAGCCGCCATCAGCTCCATCGAGCGCGGCCAGTGGGAAGCCGCGGCCAGTATCGGCATGACCCGCGCCCAGACCCTGCGCCGGGCCATCCTGCCGCAAGCGGCGCGAACGGCCTTGCCTCCTCTGGGCAACAGCTTCATTTCCCTGGTCAAGGACACCGCACTGGCGGCGACCATCCAGGTGCCGGAGCTGTTCCGTCAGGCGCAGTTGATCACTGCCCGCACTTTCGAAATCTTCACCATGTACCTTGCCGCCGCGCTGATCTACTGGATTCTGGCCAGCGTGCTGGCGCACCTGCAGAACGTCCTGGAAGCCCGGGTCAATCGGCATGACCAGGAGTCCTGACCCATGATTGTCGTGGAAAAACTGACAAAGCAGTTCAAGGGTCAAGTGGTGCTCAATGGCATCGACCTGGAGATCGAAGAAGGCGAAGTGGTGGCGATCATCGGCCCCAGCGGTTCGGGCAAGACCACCTTCCTGCGCTGCCTGAACTTCCTCGAAGAACCCAGCAGTGGCCGGATCAAGGTCGGCGACATCGAAATCGATGGCAGTCGCCCGCTGAACCAGCAACAGAACCTGGTGCGTCGTTTGCGCCAGCAAGTGGGTTTTGTGTTCCAGAACTTCAATCTGTTCCCCCATCGCACCGCGCTGGAGAACGTCATCGAAGGCCCACTGGTGGTGAAGAAGATCCCCCGTGCCGACGCTGAGGTTTTAGGCCGTAAACTGCTGGCCAAGGTCGGGCTGGCGGGCAAGGAGGACGCCTACCCGCGGCGTCTTTCCGGTGGCCAGCAACAGCGCGTGGCAATTGCCAGGGCGCTGGCGATGGAACCCGAGGTGATTCTGTTCGACGAACCAACGTCGGCCCTGGACCCGGAGCTGGTGGGCGAGGTGCTGGCGACGATTCGTGGCCTGGCCGAAGAAAAGCGCACCATGGTCATTGTGACTCACGAAATGGGCTTCGCCCGGGACGTAGCGAACCGCGTGGTGTTTTTCGACAAAGGTGTGATCGTCGAGCAAGGCGAAGCCAAGGCCTTGTTTGCAGCCCCCCGGGAGGAACGCACTCGACAGTTCCTCAGCAAGTTCCTCTCGGCCGGACACGGCGACCAGTAAGTTATTGATATTGTCCCCACTTCCAAGGATGGAAGTGGAACAACTAACAGCCCAGCGTAACAAACTGAAACTTCCAGTTGACATAACACAGCCACCCCGCTGACGTGCGGTATATACATATCTCCGGCAACACTTCTCTTTGGGCTACGCTATTTATCCGGTTTCCTGCCGCCCCTCCCTTCCAAACCAATGAACCTGAGGAAAATGGCGCACAACGCAACGTTTTCTTAACTTGAATGCGTAGGACATTTCTGAAGCCTTATACATTTAATTATTAAGCAAGTTCCTCTATTGACACTGAAACTGCTGAACCCTTATCTAGTGAGCCACAGGCGATGCGAACTATTTTAGTTCTGCGCGATGAACCGCAGACAGGGTCCATGCTGCGCAATAAAAATATATCGCGATGATTAAGCGCTTTTGATCTTCCCGAAACGGACTTCGTTTTAAAGCATCAAGGAGAACACCATGACATGTACGTCGAATATTCCTGAACTGGCTGCGCCTACCCTGGTCAACGCTCTGCGTACCCGCATCAACATCACCAGCGCTGCGCACCTGCAAGTGGCAATTGCCCCTTACCCCGGCATGGACGCGGGCGATCTGATCGAGCTGTTCTGGGACAACTGCTACGTCGGCTCCCGTCTGTTGTCACAGGCCGACGTGCAAACTAGCGTTACGTTGCGAGTACCCGAGAGCTTCGTTGTAAACGGGACCTCGCGCATCCATTACCGCGTGATGCAAGTGGGGCGCGGCCCGGCGCTGTCAGCAACGCAACGGGTGCAGGTCAAGCTCGATTGTCCGGGTGGCCAACCGTCGGCCCTGAGCGGTGATGAAAACCAAGGCCTGGCGCCAGTGCGGATTCCTGATGCCATTCGCCGCAAAGGCGTGAACCCGAGTCAGGTCAAACGCGGTGTACCACTGACCATAGAGCCCTATCTGAACATGGCTGCTGACGATGCGATTACCTTGCGCTGGGGCGACGTGCGCATGGACCTGCCCCGCATCAAGCCCTGCGAGGTTGGCCAGCCGATCAACATCTGGGTACCGCCGCAGATCATTCTGGAGGCGGGAGAAGACCTGCGCCTGGAAGTGACCTACTGCATCCTCGACCGCGCGGGCAACAACTCCCACTGGGCGCCGCCGCGAACGTTGAAGATCGGTTGCGCCAACCCCTACCTGAGCACTTCACCGAAAGAGGCGCTCATGGCCGCAGAACCGGGCTGCAAGAATCCTTGACTGATGGTGGGGAGCGAGCCTGGTCATGATTGGCAGCGAAGCGGCCAAGCCGCTTGCGGTATAGTCTGACCAAGCTCCCTAACCCAAGCCAACGACCATGAAACACACCCCCGAAGACCTGCACGCCATCACCGCCACAACCCTGGGCCATTACAACGCCGTGGCGGAAAGCTTTCGCGAAGGCACTCGCGATCATGACGTCAGCCAGAATATCGACGCGTTGCTGCGGCATATCCAGGGTCAGGCGCCCTTCCACGTTCTGGATTTCGGCTGCGGCCCCGGGCGGGACTTGCGGACATTCACCGATAGGGGCCATGTCGCGGTCGGCCTCGACGGTTCGGAGGAGTTTGCCCGAATGGCGCGCCAGGACAGCGGCTGCGAAGTCTGGCAACAGGATTTCTTGAACCTCGACCTGCCAGGCGAACGCTTCGATGGCATCTTCGCCAACGCCGTGCTGTTTCATATCCCTGTCCAGGAATTGCCTCGGGTGCTCAAGCAATTGCACGCCACCCTCAAGCCCGGCGGCGTGCTGTTCAGTTCCAACCCCCGGGGCGAAAACCAGGAAGGCTGGAACGGCCAGCGCTTCGGCGCGTATCACGACCTTGCGGCATGGCGCACCTTGCTCACAGAAGCGGGCTTTGTAGAGCTTGAGCATTACTACCGACCGGCTGGGCTGCCGCGAGAGCAGCAGCCTTGGTTGGCGAGTGTCTGGCGTAGACCTGCTTAGGACTTGAGGGCCCATCGCGAGCAAGCTCGCTCCCACACGGGTCAACTGCGAACATAAATGGCGAACCATCAATGATCCATATGTGGGAGCGAGCTTGCTCGCGATGACGGCGGATCAGCAACATTGATGCGACTGACACACCGCCGTCGCCCACCGCCCCATTGTTACTCCTGCTTGACCAACCACTTCTGCGACAACTGCTCAAGCCGCCCGTCGTCCTTGATACGCGCCAAAGCGTTGTCCAGGCTGGCCTTGAACGCCGGATTGCCCTTCTGGAACGGAATCACCAGGCTCGGCGGCGGGCCGCTCTTTTCTTCCGGCTGGAACGACTGTGCCATGACCATCGGGCGTTGCGAGTCGTCCTTGCGCGCCAACAGTTGCGCATCCGGTTGGCTATAAGCGGTGCTTGTGTCGAAACGTTCGGCCAGTTCCGGGGTCATTGCTATGTGGTTGATGGCAACGTCGTACTTGCCACTTTCCACACCGGCCAGCAGATCGCTGGCATCGGTGACCACAAAGTCGGCGCGAACATCGAGCTCGCCGGCCAGCATCTGACCCAGTTCCACTTCGAAGCCGGTGAGCTTGCCGTCTTCCTTGAAGTTGAAAGGGCTGGTGTTGGCTTCCAGAGCGATGCGCAATTCGCCACGGTCGTTGATGTCGTCGATCAGTTCGGCATGGGCCAGAGGGCTCAAGAGGGGTAGCAGGCAGATCAGCCCAGGCAGAAAACGCATGGTCACTCCTTTGTATTGTTACAAGCGACGCTCGTTTCAGGTTCGCTTTGCTATGGTTGTTGCAGGCTTCGACAACGAATGGTCATGAAGTTGTCATGACCACGCGGATTTCATGGAAAAACTGGAGAAAAAAATGAAAAGCTTTATGTCACGTGCCGCCTTGGCCGGCCTGTTGCTGGGAGCTTCGATGCTGGCATCCGCCGCAACCCCTGCTCCCAAGGGTGCAGAGGTATTCATCGTTTCCCCGGAAGACGGTGCCACCGTTGGCCAGGAGTTCAAGGTCAAGTTCGGCGTCAAGAACATCGCGCTGGCCCCGGCGGGTGATGTAACCAAAAATACCGGGCACCATCATTTGCTGATTGATGTCGACAAACTGCCTGCCGCGGGCGCGCCGATTCCCACCGATGCCAACCACATGCATTTCGGTAAGGCGCAAACCGAGGCTACGATCAAACTGGCACCGGGCAAGCACACCTTGCAGCTGATCCTGGGCGACAGCGGCCATATGCCGTTCGATCCGACGATCGTGTCCGAGAAGATCACGGTAAACGTGAAATAAACCGGCACAGGTCGACACAACACAAAACCCTCCCACAGGTTATGTGTTCGACAGAAAAAAACGGGAGCCCCCTGCGAGGCTCCCGTTTTTTATTGCAAGCCTGATCTGCTTAGAACAACACCCGGCTACGAATAGTGCCGTTGATGTGCTGCAGTTTCTCTTGCGCCAGATCGGAGTATTCGGCATCGACGTCGATCACGACGTAGCCGACTTTCTCGTTGGTCTGCAGGAACTGACCGGAAATGTTGATGCCGTTTTCGGCGAAGACCTTGTTGATCTCGCTCATCACACCCGGGATGTTCTCGTGGATGTGCAGCAGGCGGTGCTTGCCAGGGTGAGCCGGCAGGGCCACTTCCGGGAAGTTCACGGACGATACCGAAGTACCGTTGTCGCTGTACTTGACCAGCTTTTCCGCCACTTCCAGGCCGATGTTGGCCTGGGCTTCGGCAGTAGAACCGCCGATGTGCGGGGTCAGGATCACGTTGTCCAGGCCGCGCAGCGGGCTTTCGAATATATCGTCGTTGGAGCGCGGCTCCACCGGGAATACGTCGATGGCGGCGCCGATCAGGTGTTTGTCCTTGATCGCTTCGGCCAGGGCGTCGAGCTTGACCACGGTGCCACGAGCGGCGTTGATCAGGATCCCGCCTTTCTTGATGGCACGGATTTCCTTCTCGCCAATCATCCACTGGGTGGCGGCGGTTTCCGGAACGTGCAGCGTCACGATGTCGGACATGCCCAACAGCTCGTGCAGGTCGTTGACCTGAGTGGCATTGCCCAGCGGCAGCTTGGTCACGGTGTCGTAGAAAAACACCTGCATGCCAAGGCCTTCAGCCAGCACCGACAACTGCGTGCCGATCGAGCCGTAACCGACGATACCCAGCTTCTTGCCACGGATTTCGAAGGAGTTGGCCGCGCTCTTGATCCAGCCGCCACGGTGGCAGGAAGCGTTCTTCTCGGGAATGCCGCGCAGCAGCAGGATCGCTTCGGCCAGCACCAGTTCAGCAACGGAACGGGTGTTGGAGTATGGCGCGTTGAACACCGCGATACCGCGCTCGCGCGCCGCATTGAGGTCCACCTGATTGGTGCCGATGCAGAAGCAGCCGACCGCTACCAGTTTCTTGGCGTGGTCGAAGATCTCTTCGGTCAATTGGGTACGGGAGCGAATACCGATGAAGTGAGCATCGGCGATCTTTTCCTTGAGCTGGGCTTCCGGCAGAGAACTGGTGATGTACTCGATGCTGGTGTAGCCCGCCGACTTGAGGACGTCGACAGCCGATTGGTGGACGCCTTCGAGAAGAAGGAACTTGATCTTGCTCTTATCGAGAGAAGTCTTGCTCATCTGCGTAAACCTGTGTCCCGGAGAAAAATGGCAGGGAATCGGACAGCGCATGCTGGTCCGACCGGCATGACAGCCGTCGCCGCAGAACAGCCAATGGGCACTACGCTGCGGGGTCGGTATGCTAGCATACGCACCCCGCTAAACACTCATTCCTGCGACGTGAAGCGTTCTCAGGATGACCATGAATTGTTCGAGAGTTCTGTCGATGACCAATCCTGCCGTGATAGATGAGCTGAAGACCCTGGTTGAGCCTGGCAAAGTCTTGACCGATGCCGACTCCCTGAACGCTTATGGCAAGGATTGGACCAAGCACTTCGCCCCGGCGCCGAGCGCCATCGTCTTCCCCAAGACCACCGAACAGGTTCAGGCCATTGTGCGCTGGGCCAATGAGCACAAGGTCGCGCTGGTGCCATCGGGCGGGCGTACCGGGCTTTCCGCTGCGGCCGTGGCGGCCAACGGCGAAGTGGTCGTGTCATTCGACTACATGAACCAGATTCTCGACGTGAACCTCACCGATCGCACAGCCGTCTGCCAGCCAGGTGTGGTCACTGAACAACTGCAGAACAAGGCTGAAGAGCACGGTCTGTACTACCCGGTGGACTTCGCCTCGGCCGGTTCCAGTCAGATTGGCGGCAACATCGGCACCAATGCCGGCGGAATCAAGGTCATTCGTTACGGCATGACCCGCAACTGGGTAGCCGGCATGAAAGTCGTCACCGGTAAAGGCGACCTGCTGGAACTGAACAAGGACCTGATCAAGAACGCCACTGGCTACGATCTGCGGCAGTTGTTCATCGGCGCCGAAGGCACCCTCGGGTTCGTGGTCGAAGCCACCATGCGCCTGGACCGGGCTCCGAAGAACCTCACCGCCATGGTCCTGGGCACCGCCGATTTTGATTCGATCATGCCCGTACTGCATGCCTTCCAGGGCAAGCTGGACCTGACGGCGTTCGAATTCTTCTCCGACAAGGCCCTGGCCAAGGTCCTGGATCGGGGCGACGTACCGGCGCCATTCGAAACCGAGTGCCCCTTCTACGCCCTGCTGGAGTTCGAAGCCACCACCGAAGAAGTCGCCAACCACGCCCTGGAAACGTTCGAACACTGTGTCGAACAGGGCTGGGTGCTCGATGGGGTGATGAGCCAAAGCGAAACCCAACTGCAAAACCTGTGGAAGTTGCGCGAGTACATCTCGGAAACCATCTCCCACTGGACACCGTACAAGAACGACATCTCGGTCACCGTCTCGAAAGTCCCGGGCTTCTTGCGCGACATCGACACTATCGTCGGCCAACATTACCCGGATTTCGAGATCGTCTGGTTTGGCCACATCGGCGACGGCAACTTGCACTTGAACATCCTCAAGCCAGAGAACCTGAGCAAGGACGAATTCTTCGCCAAGTGCGCGACCGTGAACAAATGGGTCTTTGAAACCGTCGAGAAATACAACGGCTCGATCTCCGCCGAACACGGCGTAGGCATGACCAAACGCGATTACCTGACCTACAGTCGCTCGCCGGTAGAAATTGAATACATGAAGGCCGTCAAGGCAGTGTTCGACCCGAACGGCATCATGAACCCGGGCAAGATTTTCGCGGTTTAATGCAAAAAATACCTGATGAATCCCAGAAGCAGGAGTCGGTAATGAGCTATCAGCACCAGTATGTCGACGGTACCCGTATTCATTTCCCGGTGGGAAAAATCGTGTGCATTGGCCGCAACTACGCCGAACACGCCAAGGAACTGGATAACCCGGTACCTACCGAACCCCTGCTGTTCATCAAGCCCGGCAGCTGCGCGGTGCCGCTGGAAGGCGGTTTCAGCATCCCCGCCGACCGTGGTGCGGTGCACTACGAAGCTGAAATTGCCGTGCTGATCGGCAAGCCACTGTCGACCCGGCCCAGTGCCGAGGAAGTGCTGGATGCCATCTCCGGCTTCGCCCCGGCCCTGGATCTGACCCTGCGGGACAAGCAAGCCGAGCTCAAGGCCAAGGGCTTGCCCTGGGAAGTCGCCAAATCCTTCGACGGTGCGGCGGTGCTGGCACCTTTCGTGTCCAGCGGCACCTTTGCCGACCTGACCGACATCCCGGTTCGCCTGACCATCAACGGTGAAGTGCGCCAGGACGGCAACAGCAGCCTGATGCTCAACCCCATCGTGCCGATGATCCAATACATGGCTGGCTGCTTCTCATTGCAGGCCGGCGACGTGATCCTCACTGGCACTCCGGCGGGCGTGGGACCGTTGAACGTCGGGGATGAACTGGTACTGGAATTGCCAGGCGCGAGCCGTTTCGAAAGCAGCGTTCGCTAACCGCAAGGCACCGTCCCGCGTGGGCGCGAGCCGGCTCGTGCCCACATGGATGGACGGCTCTCGCCATTTACCATTTTTTTCACATGCCATCCGGATAATTCCAGGGAATACGGCGTCTGAGCCATTCATTTTCCTAACCCGAATACCTGGAACGCATCCCCCTGATGGCCACTCCTCTAGCTCGGCCCTCCTCCAGCCCCGTCCGCCGCGCTCGCTTCTCGCTGCCCTGGTCCGCCTGGTCGCTGTTAGCAGCCGGGGCCTTTTACTGGCTGGCGTATGCCATGCACTGGGATGACCGGGGCCTGCTGTGGGCATCGGAACGTCTCGAGAGCCCCGCCCAGCGCCAGGAAAGCATCTGGCTGCCGGACTACCACGCGGTGATTGATGCCAAGGTCCTGCCAGGAATGGAAGAGGATGAAGCGTCCGACCTGACCTATAACCCACAGACCAAAACCCTGTTCGCGATCATGGGTAAGCATCCGTTTCTGGTGGAACTCACCCTGCAGGGTGACGTGCTGCGCAAAATGCCGTTGGTGGGCTGGAGCAATCCTGAAGGCGTGGCCTACATGGAGAATGGCCTGATGGCTATTACCGATGAACGAAAACACACGCTGTCGATCATCCAGGTCGATGCCGATACTCGCGAACTGAACAGCACGGATTTCCCCCACTACGATCTCGGCCCGTCCAAGAACCAGAACAAGGGCTTCGAAGGCGTCGCCTGGGATCCACGCAACCAGCAATTGGCCTTGGGTGAAGAGCGTCCGCCAGCGTTGTTCACCTGGAAAAGCGACGGCAGCCAACTGCTCAAGGGCGACAAACAGATCCATGCCAGCGACGAGCTGGACCTGCGCAACCTGTCGGCGCTGGCGATCGATCCTCGCACGGGGCACTCGCTGCTGCTGTCGGCCGACTCCCATCTCTTGCTGGAGCTGGACGATGCAGGGGAACAGGTCAGCTTCATGACCTTGCTGGGCGGTTTCAACGGTATCAAGGATACGATCCCCCGTGCCGAAGGCGTCGCCCTCGATGAGGCTGGCAACCTGTACATGGTCAGCGAGCCGAACCTGTTCTATCGTTTCGAAAAACAACGCTGATAGCGCAACTCTGTAAGGTAATTCATCCTTCGCCGTAGGGTGTGGCATCCGGCCATTAAGCTTCAGTTCAGGCAGCCGTGGTATTTCCAACCACCTGTTCTCATCCGAGCCCACCCACATGCGTCGACTTGCCCGCCCGAAGCCCTTGATCCTGCTGCTGATAATGATCGTACTGATCGCTTTGATCGCAGCAGCTCAATACCTGCGCCTGTTCGAGCGCGCGTGGTTCAACTTCAACACCCTCTGGCAGCCTCCCAGCGAGCAGGCCATTGCCCTGGACCAGTACCGGGTTACGGTCGAGGCGCAGGTGATCGAAGGTCTGGACAATGACGTTTCGGCGCTGACGTACGATCCAATCCGCAAGAGCCTCTTTACCGTTACCAACAAGAATGCCGAACTGATCGAGCTGTCATTGGACGGCAAGATCCTTAGGCGCATCGCCCTGATTGGCTTCGGCGACCCGGAGGCGGTGGAGTTCATCAGCCAGGACATTTACGTCATCACCGACGAGCGTCAGCAGCGGCTGATCAAGATTCACTTGGACGACAATACCCAATTCCTCGACGCCGCCGACGCAGAGCAAATGACGCTTGGCCTGCACCTGAACGGTAACAAAGGGTTCGAAGGGTTGGCCTACGACTCAGTGGGCAAACGGTTGTTCGTGGCCAAGGAGCGCGATCCGATGCTGATTTATGAAGTGCGGGGCTTTCCCCATCACAAACCGGACAAATCCTACGCTGTCCATGTAATCAACAACCCCAAGCGCGATGCCGGACTGTTCGTACGCGATCTTTCTAGCCTGCAATACGACGAGCGCAGCGGCCATTTACTGGCGCTGTCCGATGAGTCGCGATTGATTATCGAGCTGGACATCGACGGCCGCCCGTTGAGCACGCTGTCGTTGAGCAAGGGTCGTCAAGGGCTGCAAAAAACCGTCCCTCAGGCCGAGGGCGTTGCCATGGACGATGATGGCAACTTGTATGTGGTGAGCGAACCGAACCTGTTCTACGTCTTCAAGAAACCGCAGCCTTGATCCCCAAAAAACCTGATGTGGGAGCGAGCCTGCTCGCGATGGCGGTGCGTCAGCCAACATGGATGTGTCGGGTAGACCGCTATCGCGAGCAGGCTCGCTCCCACAGGGGCTGAATCACTGAAAGAGCAGGTTATCTGGCCGGATTACTCAGCCCGCAGGGTCTTCACCCCTTCAGGCGTCCCCAGCAACAACACATCCGCCGGGCGAGCCGCGAACAAACCATTGGTGACCACACCGACGATGGCGTTGATCTGGCTTTCCAGTTCCACCGGGTTGGTGATCTGCAGGTTATGGACATCCAGGATGATGTTGCCGTTATCGGTCAGCACGCCTTCGCGGTACACCGGGTCACCGCCCAGTTTCACCAGTTGGCGGGCCACATGGCTGCGGGCCATCGGGATGACTTCCACCGGCAGCGGGAACGCGCCGAGGACTGGCACCAGCTTGCTGGCGTCGGCGATGCAGATGAAGGTCTTGGCCACGGCCGCGACAATCTTCTCGCGGGTCAGGGCCGCGCCGCCGCCCTTGATCAGGTTCAGGTGCGCGTCGCTTTCATCGGCGCCGTCGATATAGAACTCCAGGTCGCTCACGGTATTGAGCTCATAGACCGGAATCCCGTGGCCCTTCAGGCGCGCGGCGGTGGCTTCGGAGCTGGCGACCGCGCCGTCGAACGCACCTTTGTGCTGCGCCAGTGCGTCGATGAAGCAATTGGCCGTCGAGCCGGTGCCGACCCCAACGATGCTCTTGTCATCCAGTTTCGGGAGGATGAGGTCGACAGCGGCCTGGGCCACGGCCTGTTTGAGTTGATCCTGGGTCATGCGGGCTCCGAAAGCGGACGGGGAGTAAAGAGGGACGCGAGTATAACCCAACAAAACCTTGGGATTCGTGTGGTCGCCCAGCCAAAAGCCGGGTTAGACTCCTTGGCCCTGCCCAACCCGCTCAGTGATGCTTTCCGATGCTTGAACAGTACGTCAAAAAGATCCTCACCTCGCGCGTTTACGACGTTGCCGTGGAAACCCCATTGCAGACTGCCCGCCAGCTCTCCGAGCGGCTGGGCAACAACATCTGGCTCAAGCGCGAAGACTTGCAGCCGGTGTTCTCGTTCAAGATTCGCGGCGCCTACAACAAGCTGACCCAGCTCAGCGACGAAGAGCGCGCACGCGGCGTGGTCACGGCTTCGGCGGGCAACCACGCCCAGGGCCTGGCCCTGGCGGCCAAGGTGCTGGGCGTCAAAGCCACCATCGTGATGCCCAAGACCACTCCGGAAATCAAAGTCGAAGGCGTACGTTCCCGAGGCGGCAAAGTGGTGTTGCACGGCGATTCGTTCCCCGAAGCCCTGGCCTATTCGCTGAAACTGGTCGACGAAAAGGGCTACGTCTACATTCACCCCTATGACGATCCCCACACCATTGCCGGGCAGGGCACGGTGGCGATGGAGATCCTGCGCCAACATCCGGGGCGTCTGGATGCGATTTTCGTCCCGGTGGGCGGCGGCGGGCTGATCGCCGGGATAGCGGCCTACGTGAAATACCTGCGGCCTGACATCAAGGTGATCGGCGTCGAGCCGGACGATTCCAATTGCCTGCAAGCCGCCCTGGCTGCTGGCGAGCGAGTGGTGCTGCCGACCGTGGGGCTCTTTGCCGACGGCGTTGCCGTGGCGCAGATCGGCCAGCACACGTTCGACATCTGCAAGCACTACGTGGATGAAGTCATCACCGTCAGTACCGACGAGATCTGTGCGGCCATCAAGGATATCTACGACGATACCCGCTCGATCACCGAACCTGCCGGCGCCTTGGGCGTGGCCGGGATCAAGAAGTATGTCGAATCGCGCGGCGTCAGCGGGCAGACCCTGGTGGCCATCGACTCCGGCGCCAACGTCAATTTCGACCGTCTGCGTCACGTGGCCGAGCGTGCCGAGCTAGGCGAAGGCCGCGAGGCGATCATCGCAGTGACCATTCCCGAGAAGCCAGGCAGCTTCAAGGCCTTCTGCGAAGCCGTCGGCAAGCGCCAGATCACCGAATTCAACTATCGCTACAACACGGGCAGCGAAGCGCACATCTTCGTGGGCGTGCAGACGCACCCGGAAAACGACCCGCGCAGCGCGCTGATCGCCAGCCTGACCGAGCAAGGTTTCCCGGTGGTGGACCTGACCGACAACGAACTGGCCAAACTGCACATTCGCCACATGGTGGGCGGGCATGCGGCCCACGTCATCGACGAGGTCGTGCTGCGCTTCGAATTCCCGGAACGTCCGGGGGCGCTGTTCAACTTCCTCAACAAGCTGGGCGGACGCTGGAATATCTCGATGTTCCACTACCGCAACCATGGTGCGGCGGATGGTCGTGTGGTTGCGGGCCTGCAAGTACCGCACGATGAACGTCATCTGGTACCGGCAGCCCTGGAAGAAATCGGCTATCCGTACTGGGATGAAAGCGATAACCCGGCGTATCAGCTGTTCCTGGGCTAAAGCAGAGCTAGACTGCCCGGCAAGACTCAAGGAAATCCAACGATGGAAACGTTAACCGCGCTGAAGATCGCTCATGTCGTCGCCACAGTATTGCTCTTGGCGGGTGCCCTGGGGCTGGCCATCTGGGTCTGGAGGACGCGCCGCAACGGCGATGCCACGGCGGCCGCGCGCACATTGCAACGCCCGCGGGTGTTTGTCTGGCTGGCGATGGCCCTGGCGCTGGTGAGCTTGCCATTCACGGGGTGGTGGATGGTGCATCAGATCGGCTGGCCGCTGGGGCAGACCTGGTTGCTGGCTTCCAGTGTGCTCTACACCGTGGCGGCGCTGGCGGGGTTCTGGCTGTTGGTGCGGTTGAACAAACTGCGCAAGGCGCCGGCGGCGGGCGCTGGGAAGTTTACGTTTGCCTTGGCGCTGTTCAGCGTTGTCTGTTTTATTGCCATTGCGGGGTTGATGGGGGCCAAGCCGGTTTAAGGCGTTAGACCGCGTCGACCCTATCGCGAGCAGGCTCGCTCCCACAGGGGTTTGTGAACGACGCACATCCAGTGTGGGAGCGAGCCTGCTCGCGATGACGATTTCAGCCGCGCAACGAAATCACCGGCCAACCACGCTTCTGGGCTTCGGCCCTGAGGTTCGGGTCCGGATCCACGGCCACCGGATGGGTCACCACTTCCAGCAGCGACAGGTCATTCATCGAGTCACTGTAGAAGTAACTGCCGTCCAGCGAATGGCCGGTCTCCTCCAGCCAACGATTGAGCCGCATCACCTTGCCCTCACGAAAACACGGAATGTCGGTACTGCGCCCGCTGTAGCGCCCGTCGATCATTTCGCACTCGGTGGCGATCAGGGTCTCGACTCCCAAGCGCTCGGCGATCGGTGCGGTGACGAAGCGATTGGTAGCGGTGATGATCACCAGCTTGTCACCGGCCTCACGGTGTTTACTCAACAGCTCGATCGCCTGGGGCAACACAATCGGTTCGATGCAGTCGCGCATGTAGTCCAGATGCCACTGTGCCAGCACCTCCATCTCCGTGCGGCCAAGGATTTCCAGGCAAAAATTCAGGTACTCGGCGTTGTCGAGCTTGCCGGCCAGGTAATCCTGATAGAACTCATCATTGCGCGCCTTGTACGTAACGGCGTCGAGGAAACCGCGCTCACACAGGTAATCGCCCCAGGCGTGGTCACTGTCGCCGCCCAGCAAGGTGTTGTCCAAGTCGAATAAAGCCAGCCGCATTGCAGTTACTCGCTGAAGAATCTGAAGAAAGGCGTCCAGAATACGGACTTTTCACAAGAGTGCACATAAGGTAGGAAGGCTCGTTGCTGCTTTCACAACCTTTGTGGAACAATGCGGCGACATGCGTTTGCGAGGTTGTTGCCGTGATCGATCCCGATGGTTTCCGACCCAATGTGGGGATCATTCTTACGAATGATGCAGGGCAGGTGCTATGGGCTCGCCGTATCAATCAAGACGCCTGGCAGTTTCCCCAGGGTGGGATCAACCCTCAGGAGACGCCCGAAGAGGCCTTGTACCGCGAGTTGAACGAAGAAGTGGGGCTTGAGCGAGAAGATGTCGAAATACTCGCCTGCACCCGGGGCTGGTTGCGCTATCGTTTGCCGCAACGCCTGGTCAGAACGCATAGCCAACCGCTGTGCATCGGCCAGAAGCAGAAATGGTTTCTCCTGCGCCTGATCTCCAACGAGCAGCGGGTGCGGATGGATTTGACCGGTAAACCGGAGTTCGATGGCTGGCGCTGGGTCAGCTATTGGTATCCGTTGGGCCAGGTGGTGACATTCAAGCGCGAGGTATACCGACGCGCCCTCAAAGAGCTTGCCCCGCGCCTGCTGACGCGCGACTGACGACGGAGTTCGACCCCGAGCCATGCTCAATACGCTGCGCAAGATCGTCCAGGAAGTTAACTCCGCCAAGGATCTCAAGGCGGCGTTGGGGATTATTGTATTGCGCGTCAAAGAGGCCATGGGCAGCCAAGTCTGCTCGGTCTATCTGCTGGACCCCGAGACCAACCGTTTTGTGCTGATGGCCACCGAGGGCTTGAACAAGCGCTCGATCGGCAAGGTCAGCATGGCGCCCAATGAAGGTCTGGTCGGCCTGGTCGGCACGCGCGAAGAACCGCTGAACCTCGAAAATGCCGCGGATCACCCGCGCTATCGTTATTTTGCCGAGACCGGCGAAGAACGCTACGCCTCGTTCCTCGGGGCGCCGATCATCCACCACCGCCGTGTCGTCGGCGTGTTGGTCATCCAGCAGAAGGAGCGTCGCCAGTTCGACGAAGGTGAAGAAGCCTTCCTCGTGACCATGAGCGCGCAATTGGCCGGGGTTATCGCCCACGCCGAAGCCACCGGGTCGATCAGCGGCCTGGGCCGCCAGGGCAAGGGCATCCAGGAAGCCAAGTTCGTCGGCGTGCCAGGTTCACCCGGCGCGGCAGTGGGTACGGCGGTGGTCATGTTGCCACCCGCCGACCTCGACGTAGTGCCGGACAAGACCATCGTCGACATCCCCGCCGAACTGGGCCTGTTCAAGACAGCCATCGAGGGCGTGCGGGCCGACATGCGCGCCCTGTCGGCGAAACTGGCGACGCAGCTGCGCCCCGAAGAGCGCGCGCTGTTCGACGTTTACCTGATGATGCTCGACGACGCCTCCCTGGGCAGCGAGGTCACCACGGTCATCAAGACCGGTCAGTGGGCCCAGGGCGCGTTGCGCCAGGTGGTGACCGACCACGTCAACCGTTTCGAACTGATGGACGACGCCTACCTGCGCGAGCGCGCCTCCGACGTCAAGGACCTCGGCCGCCGGCTGCTGGCCTACTTGCAACAGGAACGCCAGCAGACCCTGGTCTATCCCGATAACACCATCCTGATCAGCGAAGAACTGACCCCGGCCATGCTCGGCGAGGTGCCTGAAGGCAAGCTCGCGGGGCTGGTCTCGGTATTGGGTTCGGGCAACTCCCACGTCGCGATCCTGGCCCGCGCCATGGGCATTCCGACGGTCATGGGCGTGGTGGACCTGCCGTATTCAAAGGTCGACGGCATCCAGATGATCGTCGATGGCTACCACGGCGAGGTCTACACCAACCCCACCGAATTGCTGCGCAAGCAGTTTGCCGATGTGGTGGAGGAAGAAAAGCAACTGTCCCTGGGCCTGGATGCGCTGCGGGACCTGCCTTGCGTGACGCTCGACGGCCACCGCATGCCGCTGTGGGTCAACACCGGCCTGCTGGCCGACGTGGCCCGGGCGCAGAAGCGCGGCGCCGAGGGTGTGGGCCTGTATCGCACCGAAGTGCCCTTCATGATCAACCAGCGCTTCCCCAGCGAAAAGGAACAGCTGGCGATCTATCGCGAACAGTTGGCCGCTTTCCATCCGCAACCGGTGACCATGCGCAGCCTGGACATCGGCGGGGACAAATCCCTGTCCTACTTCCCCATCAAGGAAGACAACCCCTTCCTTGGCTGGCGCGGGATACGCGTGACGCTCGACCATCCGGAAATCTTCCTGGTCCAGGCCCGCGCCATGCTCAAGGCCAGCGAGGGTCTGAACAACCTGCGCATCCTGTTGCCGATGATTTCCGGCACCCATGAGCTGGAAGAAGCCTTGCACCTGATCCACCGGGCGTGGGGCGAAGTGCGCGATGAAGGCACCGACGTGCCGATGCCGCCGGTGGGGGTGATGATCGAGATTCCGGCGGCGGTTTACCAGACCAAGGAACTGGCGCGCCAGGTTGACTTCCTGTCGGTCGGCTCCAACGACCTGACCCAGTATTTGCTGGCCGTGGACCGCAACAACCCGCGGGTCGCCGACCTGTACGACTATCTGCACCCAGCGGTGCTGCAAGCCCTGCAGAATGTAGTCCGCGACGCCCATGCCGAAGGCAAGCCAGTGAGCATCTGCGGTGAAATGGCCGGGGACCCGGCGGCGGCGGTGCTGCTGATGGCGATGGGCTTTGACAGCCTGTCGATGAACGCCACCAACCTGCCGAAAGTGAAATGGATGCTGCGTCAGATCAACCTCAGCAAGGCCCAGGAACTGCTGGCCGAAGTGATGACGATCGATAATCCGCAGGTGATCCACAGCTCCTTGCAACTGGCGCTGAAGAACCTTGGGTTGGCGCGGATGATCAATCCGGCTTCGAACAAGACGCTCTGAATCTTTAGCGACCTCATCGCGAGCAGGCTCGCTCCCACAGGGGATCTCGGTTGTTCACAACGTTTGTGTTCACTGAAGATCTACTGTGGGAGCGAGCCTGCTCGCGATGGGGCCAGAAATGACAGCGCAAAATTACACCTTGAACTCCACCTCCCCCAAATGCCCCCCAAGCGGCCCATAACTGCGCTCGACCAAATGCCGCGTCCCATCGGCATGGACAATCAACGCCGTACTCGCTCGCGTCCCGTAAGCAGGGCTGGCGATGAACACACTCGACAACAGTGTCTCGGTCGCCAGCCCTACGCCGGTGTCCGGCAGTTCGGCTACCGGGGCCGGCTGCGGGTCGTTCAGCAGCGCCAACAGGGCCTGGGGCTGCGGATCGTCCAGTACCTCGACCAACGCCGCCCGGGCCTTGAGCAGCTTGGGCCATGGCGTGTTCAGTCCGGCGTTCGACAAACCGTAGACACCCTCGGCCAGTCGCTGTGGCCGGGCATCGCGGGCATTGTGGTGCCACAGTTCGGTGCCATCGCCCAACAGCAAGTTGAACCCGCCGTACTCACCGGCACGGGGTACCACTTCGCTCAAATAATCGGCAATTGAAAGATTTCCGCTCAAAAATCGCGCCACCAGTTCACCACGGGACTTGAAGCCGGGCGACTGGCCCGGGTCGCGAATGTTGGTCAGGGCAGCGAAGCGGCCATCGGCGCCGACGCCAAGCCAGGTCCCCCCGGCTTCCAGATCGCGACCGGCATGGACATCAGGGGCGTCAGGCCATTGCCCCAGGGGCAAGGTCGGGCGCGCGTAGAACTCATCGCGGTTGGCCGCCACGATCAGCGGCCGGGCGTGGCCGGGGCGCCAGGCAAATACGATCAGGCACATCAGATAGTCCCCTTAAAAATAAAGCCGAGCACAGCTGTTGTGGGTTTCACTCTACCCAGACATCGCCCCGGCATCCATCGCCTTGAGTGGAGCCCAAGGCCATGGATCCGTTACCATGCCGCTCTTGTTTCTAGGATGGGCGAGGGACGCTGGTGGAATTTGTGCTCTATCTGCTGCTCGGCGCCTGTGCCGGCGTGCTGGCCGGACTGTTCGGCGTGGGTGGCGGGATCATCATCGTCCCGGTGCTGGTATTCAGTTTTACCTTGCAGGGCTTCGACCCACTGGTGTTGACGCACCTGGCGGTCGGCACGTCCCTGGCATCGATCATCTTCACTTCGGTCAATGCCGTGCGCGAGCATCAGCGCAAAGGCGCGGTGCGCTGGCCGATTTTTGCCTGGATGACCGTTGGAATCCTGATCGGTGCCGGTTTCGGAGCCGTCACTGCCGAAGCGATTTCCGGTCCGAACCTGCAAAAAATCATCGGCGTGTTCGCCCTGATTGTCGCCGTACAACTGGGCCTGGACTTGCGGCCCAAGGCCAGCCGCACAGTTCCGGGCAAGGTCGGGTTGACCGTGGCGGGGACGGTGATCGGCTGGGCCTCGGCGATTTTCGGCATCGGCGGCGGCTCGCTGACCGTGCCGTTCCTGACCTGGCGCAGCGTGCCGATGCAACAGGCGGTGGCGACGTCATCGGCCTGCGGTTTGCCGATTGCCCTGGTCAGTGCATTAAGTTTCATGATTCTGGGCTGGCAAGATCCGCGGCTGCCGGCTCATAGTCTCGGTTTTGTTTATTTGCCGGCGCTACTGGGCATTGCCCTGACGAGCATGGTCTTCGCCCGCTTCGGCGCGCGACTGGCCCATCGCCTGTCACCGCGCTTGCTCAAACGGCTGTTCGCCGCTTTGCTGTTCAGCGTGGGCTTGAGTTTTCTGCTCTGACGCAATCCTGGCTTAATCCCGAGGTGGCAGCGTCGCCCGGATATTTTTGACGTTTACGAGGAATATCAATGCTGCCTTACCCGCAGATCGATCCGGTGGCCCTGGCCATCGGCCCGCTGAAAATCCACTGGTACGGCCTGATGTACCTGATCGGCATCGGCGGCGCCTGGTTGCTGGCGTCGCGCCGGCTCAACCGCTTCGATCCGACCTGGAACAAGGAAAAGCTCTCGGACCTGGTGTTCTGGCTATCCATGGGCGTGATCGTTGGCGGACGCCTGGGTTACGTCTTGTTCTACGACCTGAGCGCGTACCTAGCCAATCCGACGCTGATCTTCGAAGTCTGGAAGGGCGGCATGTCGTTCCATGGTGGGTTCATCGGCGTGATGCTGGCAGCGCTGTGGTTCGGTAAACGCAACAACAAGTCGTTTTTCGAGTTGATGGACTTCGTCGCGCCAATGGTGCCGATTGGCCTGGGGGCCGGGCGCATCGGCAACTTCATCAACGCCGAATTGTGGGGCAAGGCCACCGACGTGCCATGGGCGATGGTCTTCCCGCCGTTCAGCGACCCGGCGCAGCTGCCCCGTCATCCTTCGCAGCTGTACCAGTTCGCGCTCGAAGGCGTGGCACTGTTTGCCATCCTGTGGCTGTTCTCGCGCAAGCCACGGCCGACCATGGCCGTGTCGGGCATGTTCGCGCTGTTCTACGGGATCTTCCGTTTCATCGTTGAATTCGTCCGCGTACCAGACGCCCAACTCGGCTATCTGGCGTGGAACTGGCTGACCATGGGCCAGTTGCTGTGCCTGCCAATGATCATTGGTGGCCTGGCGCTGATCTGGCTGGCCTATCATCGTGCGCCGGCTGCGGCGGCCAAGATTTAAATTCGAACCCCGGGGCACTGGCCCCGGGTTCAAGGACACAGGTAACCCATGAAGCAATATCTCGATCTGGTGGCCCACGTCATCAAGAACGGCACCAAGCAAGCCAACCGCACGGGTGTAAACACCATCAGCTTTCCCGGCGCCATGTTGCGCTATGACTTGAAGGACGGATTCCCGGCCATCACCACGCGCAAAATGGCCTTCAAGTCAGCCATCGGCGAGATGTGCGGTTTCCTCCGTGGGGTCAACAACGCCGCCGAATTCCGTGCCCTGGGCTGCAAGGTCTGGGATCAGAACGCCAACGAAAACGCCCAATGGCTGGCCAACCCGTTTCGCCAGGGCGAGGACGACCTGGGTGAGATCTATGGTGTGCAATGGCGCAAGTGGCCAGCCTACAAGCAGATCCCGTTGAGCAACCCGGCCGCCATCGAGCAAACCCTGGCCCAGGGCTACCGACAAATCGCCGAGGGCGAAGAAAACGGCCAGGCCTACGTGGTGCTTTACAAAGCCATCGACCAGGTGCGCCAGTGCGTCGACACCATCATCAAGGACCCGGGCAGCCGGCGGATCCTGTTCCACGGCTGGAACTGCGCCCAGCTCGATGAAATGGCCCTGCCGCCGTGCCATTTGCTCTACCAGTTCCACCCGAATGTCGAGACCAAGGAAATCTCCCTGACCCTCTACATCCGTTCCAACGACCTGGGCCTGGGCACGCCGTTCAACCTCACCGAAGGCGCCGCGCTGCTGAGCCTGATCGGTCGCCTGACCGGCTACACGCCACGCTGGTTCACCTATTTCATCGGCGACGCCCACGTCTACGAAAACCACCTGGACATGCTCAACGAACAGCTCAAGCGCGAGCCGTTCCCGATGCCCAAACTGGTGATTTCCGAGCGCGTGCCGGAGTTCGCCAAGACCGGTGTGTACCAGCCTGAGTGGCTGGAACTGGTGGAACCGAGCGACTTCTCCCTCGAGGGCTACCAGCACCACGCGCCGATGACGGCGCCGATGGCGGTCTAAGCCACGCCACCTCTCCCCCTGTGGGAGCGAGCTTGCTCGCGATGAGGCCATTACATTCAACATAGATGTTGACTGTTAAGCCGCTATCGCGAGCAAGCTCGCTCCCACACAGAGCTCAGTGTGTTGGAGATTGACGGCAAGGACTCAATGCCCATGACTCCTGCCCACATGTGAATGCTCCACCTCCGGCGCCACCGCGCCACTCACTTCCAGGCGCTGCAAAATCCCGCATTGATCCAGGTCCGGCCCTTCGCCACAACGATGGCGCAGGTCGATCAGTTGTGTCTGCAAGGCCAGCAGACCGTCGATGCGCGCCTTGACGTGGTGGATGTGTTCGTCGATCAGCGCGTTGACGTTTTCGCACTGGTCCTGAGGGCTGTCGCGCAGGGCCAGGAGGCTGCGGATTTCTTCCAGGGTCATGTCCAGGGTGCGGCAGTTGCGGATGAACGTCAGCCGCTCGGCATGAGCCTGGGTGTAGACCCGATAATTACCATCGCTGCGGGCCGGCTCCGGCAGCAAGCCTTCGCGCTCGTAGTAGCGAATGGTTTCGACCTGGCAGTCGGTGATTTTTGCCAGTTCGCCGATCTTCATGGCGTTACCTCCAAAACAGGTGCTTGACCCTATAGTGGCTACAGGGTCTTTACTTTGCAACAGGCACTTTTCACGGACGTAACCCGATGAGCGATTCCATTCATACCCACAAGCCCGACCACGGCCATGACCACGGGCATTCCTGCTGCTCAGCCAAAGCGGCACCGTCGGTGGTCAAGCTCGGCAAGGCCCCGACGGACGGCGCTCGGCTGAGCAGTTTTCGCATCCAGGCCATGGACTGCCCCACCGAACAGACGCTGATCCAGAACAAGCTCGGCAAACTTGCAGGCGTGCAACAACTGGAATTCAACCTGATCAATCGCGTGCTGGGCGTGACTCACGACTTGCCCAACGACTCGCCGATCATTGATGCGATCCAGTCCCTGGGCATGCAGGCCGAGCCGTTGGCCCCGGGCCAGGAAAAAGAAACCAGCGAATTGCCCGCTCCGGCCAAGCCCTGGTGGCCGCTGGCGCTGTCGGGTGTCACCGCACTGGGTGCCGAGGTGATCCACTTCACCAGCGCCGCGCCGGAGTGGGTGGTCGCGCTAATGGCGTTGGTGTCGATCCTCAGCGGCGGTCTCGGTACCTACAAGAAGGGCTGGATCGCTCTGAAAAACCGCAACCTGAACATCAACGCACTGATGAGCATCGCGGTGACCGGTGCGGTGCTGATCGGCCAATGGCCGGAAGCGGCGATGGTGATGTTCCTGTTCACGGTGGCTGAATTGATCGAGGCCAAGTCCCTGGACCGGGCACGCAACGCCATCAGCGGCCTGATGCAGATGGCCCCGGAACAGGCCACCGTGCAACAGGCCGATGGCACCTGGCAGGTGCAAGCGGTCAAGGCCATCAACCTCGGCGCACGGGTGCGGGTTCGCCCAGGCGAACGGGTGGGTCTGGACGGGGACATCGTCGCCGGTCGCTCTACCATCGACCAGGCGCCCATTACCGGCGAGAGCCTGCCGGTGGAAAAAACTGTGGGCGACAAGGTTTTCGCCGGCACCATCAACCAGGCCGGCGAACTGGAGTACACCGTGACCGCCGCAGCCGACCACTCCACCCTGGCGCGAATCATCCACGCCGTGGAGCAGGCCCAGGGCTCCCGCGCTCCGACCCAGCGCTTCGTCGATCAGTTCTCGAAAATCTACACCCCGGCCGTGTTCGCCCTGGCGTTGGCCGTGGCGGTGATCCCGCCGCTGTTCATGGGGGCGACCTGGTTCGACTGGATCTACCGGGCGCTGGTGTTACTGGTGGTGGCCTGCCCGTGTGCGCTGGTGATTTCCACCCCGGTGACCATTGTCAGCGGCCTCGCCGCAGCAGCGCGCAAAGGCATTCTGATCAAGGGCGGCGTGTATCTGGAGGGCGGCCACAAGCTCGACTATCTGGCCCTGGACAAGACCGGCACGATCACCCATGGCAAGCCGGTGCAGACCGACTACGTTCCACTCGACCCGACAGTGGAAGCGACGGCACCCGCTTTGGCCGCCAGTCTTGCCGCCCGTTCCGACCATCCGGTCTCCCACGCAATCGCCAACGCAGCTGTGGATAAAAAGCAGGCGCCGCACGCTGTGGATAACTTTGCAGCGCTGCCGGGACGCGGGGTACGCGGCGATATCAACGGCCAGACCTATCATTTGGGCAATCACCGTCTGGTGGAAGACCTGGGCCTGTGCTCTGCCGAGCTGGAAGAGAAGCTCTTCGCCCTGGAAAAACAAGGCAAGTCCGTGGTGCTGTTGCTCGACCACTCAGGCCCCTTGGCGCTGTTTGCCGTCGCCGACACGGTGAAGGACTCCAGCCGCGAAGCCATCCAGCAACTGCATGAGCTGGGTATCAAGACCCTGATGCTCACCGGCGACAACGCTCATACCGCCGAGGCGATTGCCGCCCAGGTGGGCATGGATCAGGCGCGAGGCGATCTGTTGCCGGGCGACAAACTGCAAGCCATCGAGGATCTGTATGCCTTGGGTCACCGGGTCGGCATGGTGGGCGACGGCATCAACGACGCCCCTGCCCTGGCGCGCTCGGAGATCGGCTTCGCCATGGCGGCGGCGGGCACCGACACCGCCATTGAGACCGCCGATGTCGCCCTGATGGACGATGACTTGCGCAAGATCCCGGCGTTCATCCGCCTGTCACGGCAGACTTCGAGCATCCTGAAACAGAACATCGCTTTGGCGCTGGTCATCAAGGCGATCTTTCTGGGATTCACCTTTGCCGGGTTTGCCACCATGTGGATGGCGGTGTTTGCCGACATGGGGGTGAGTTTGCTGGTGGTGTTCAATGGGTTGCGGTTGTTGCGTAAATAGAGGTGATGAGGCACCCGCATCGCGAGCAGGCTCGCTCCCACAGTAGATCTCAGCGGCCACACGTGGTGTACAACCGAGATCCAATGTGGGAGCGAGCCTGCTCGCGATGGGGCTGCACCGCAGCCCCAATGATTCAACGCCTGTTCAGTCGCGCTTGGGCTCGCGAATCTTGTACCAGGCCACATACAGCGCCGGCAGGAACAACAACGTCAGCAGGGTGGCGATGATGATCCCGCCGATCATCGCGTAGGCCATCGGCCCCCAGAACACTTCCCGGGCAATCGGGATCATCCCCAGGCTCGCGGCGGCCGCGGTGAGCAGAATCGGCCGACGCCGATGTTCGGTGGCTTGCACCACCGCATCCCAGGGCTCGTACCCGTCACGTTCATACTCATCGATCTGGGTCACCAGGATCACCGAGTTGCGGATGATGATGCCGATCAGTGCCAGTATCCCGAGGATCGCCACAAAACCCATGGGCGTGCCCGTCGGCACCAGCGCCAGCACCACGCCGATCAACCCAAGGGGCGCGACGCTGGCCACCAGGAACATTTTCTGCACACTGTGCAGCTGGATCATCAGGAAGGTCGCCATCAAAAACAGCATCAGCGGCACGACGCTGGCAATCGGCCCTTGGGCTTTGCTGCTTTCTTCCACCGTCCCCCCGGTGGCGACCTTGTAGCCCGCCGGCAGACCGGCAGCGAATTGATCGATGGCCGGTTGCAGTTGCTTCACCAGATCGGTGGGCTGGATTTCATCGCGCACCGCGGCCTTGATGGTAATGGTGGGCTTGCGGTCGCGACGCCACACCAGGGGTTGTTCCAGTTCATAGCGCACTGTGGCGAACGCCAGCAGCGGAATGGAGGTGCCGCTCGGCGTGACGATCTGCAAGTTCTGCAGGGTCTGCGGCGAACCGCGCTCGGCGTCTTCGGCACGACCGACCACGTTGATCAGGTAGATGTCGTCATTGACCTGGGTCACCGGCGAACCGCTGACGATACTGTTCATCAGCCTGGCCACGTCCTCCGAAGACAAGCCCAGTTGCCGCGCCCGGTCTTGGGCAATGTCGATACGCAGCACCTTGCCCGGCTCGTTCCAGTCATAAATGATTTCGCCGATGTGGGTGTTCTTGTCCAGTTCGCTGGCAAGTTCGATGGCGTGCTTGCGCACCTGGTCGATGTCCTTGCCGCTGACCCGGTACTGGATCGGCCGCCCCACCGGCGGGCCCATTTCCAGGGCCTGCACGTAGCTGCCAATGCCGACGAAGTCCTCGCGCAGACGCTTTTGCAGGCGTTCGGTGAGGGCCGTGCGCGACTCCAGGCCTTTGCTGACGATCACCAGTTGCGCGTAGTACGGATTCTGCAACTGCTGGTCCAGCGGCAGGTAGAAACGAATCGCGCCCTCGCCGATGTAGGTGCTCCAGCGCTCGATGTCCGGGTCGCCCTTGAGCGTCGCCTCCAGGCGATCGACCGCCTTGCGGGTCTCGTCCATCGAAGCGTTCTGCGGCAGGTTCAAGTCCACCAGAATTTCCGGGCGGTCCGAAGACGGGAAGAACTGGTTCTGCACAAAACGCATGCAAAACACCGACAACGCAAACAGCAGCACGGTGATGCCAATGGCCCACCAGCGATTGCGCATCGCCCACAGTAAGCCGCCATTGAAAGCCCGGCCGATCCGTCCTGGCTCGTTGCTGTGGGGTTTCACATGGGTACTGAGGATGTGCACGCCGATCACCGGGGCGAACAGCACCGCGACGATCCACGACACCAGCATCGCCACGGCAATGACTGCAAACAGGGTAAAGGTGTACTCGCCGGCGGAGCTGGCGTTCAGGCCGATGGGCACGAACCCGGCCACGGTCACCAGGGTCCCGGTGAGCATCGGGAACGCCGTTGAGGTGTAGGCGAAGGTCGCGGCCTGCTCCTTGGTTTCACCTTTCTCCAGGCGCGTGACCATCATTTCCACGGTGATCATCGCGTCGTCCACCAGCAGACCGAGGGCGATGATCAGCGCACCGAGGGAAATCCGCTGCATGGTGATGCCGCTGTATTCCATGAACACAAAGACCATCGCCAATACCAGCGGAATCGAGCAGGCCACCACCAGCCCGGCCCGTAAGCCAAGGCTGATAAAGCTGACCACCAGCACGATAATCACCGCCTCGAACAACGCGCTGGTGAAACCGCCGACCGCTTCCTCCACCACTTCGGCCTGGTCCGACACGGTATGCACGTCGACGCCCACTGGCAGATCGGCGGTCAGTTCGTTCATGCGCGCGTGCAGTGCCTTGCCGAATTCCTGGATGTTGCCGCCCTTCTTCATCGCAATGGCCAGGCCAATGGCCGGCGTGCCATTGAAGCGAAACATTGGGGTCGCGGGGTCGACATAACCGCGACTGATGTCAGCGATGTCAGCCAGTCGATAAAAACGATCATTGAGCCGCAGATTGACGTTGGCCAGGTCCTTTTCCGACTGGAACTGCCCGGAAGTGCGTACGGAAATCCGCTCCGGCCCGGCGTCGATCACCCCGGCGGGAGTCACAGCGTTCTGGGATTGCAGGCTCTGCACCACCTGGCGCTGATCAATACCCAGCGCGGCGAGCTTGCGGGTCGAAAAATTCAGGTACAGGACTTCATCCTGCTCACCCACCATCTCGACCTTGCCCAGGCCCGGTACCTCACGGATTTCGGCGCGCACTTGCTCCACATAATCGCGCAACTGACGCATCGAAAGCCCGTCGCCGGTGAAGGCATAGACCGACCCGTACACATCGCCGAATTCGTCGTTGAATCCCGGGCCCTGCAGGCCCTGGGGGAAGTCACCACGGATGTCGTCGATCTTCTTGCGAACCTGATACCAGATCCCGGGGATTTCCTCGGCGTCGGTGGTATCGCGCAGGTACACGAACACCGTCGACTCCCCTGGTCGGGTATAGCTTTTGACATAGTCGAGAGAGTCGAGCTCTTCGAGTTTTTTCTCGATGCGGTCGGTGACCTGCTTGAGGGTTTCCTCCTGGGTCGCGCCAGGCCAACGAGTCTGGATGACCATGGTCTTGATGGTGAACGAGGGGTCTTCTTCGCGCCCCAGGTTCATGTAGGAAAACACCCCCATCAACAGGGCGACGAACATTAAGTACCAAACAAACGACTGATGCCGCAGGGCCCATTCGGATAAGTTGAAAGGCCCTTTCATCGTGCGTCCTCGTCGAGTTTCACTTTCTGCCCCGGCTGGAGGCTGTTCACACCGGCGCTGACCACACGGTCGCCGGGCTTGATGCCATTGGCCACCAGCACCGAGTCGGTGGAGCGGCTGAGAATCCTCACCTCTCGGGGGGAAACGGTCTGACTCTGCGGATCGACAAGCCAGATCCGCGTTGTGCCATCAACCTCTTGCAAGGCACTGAGCGGCAGCTCGATGCGCGGCTCGATGGTTGAGCTCAGGGTCACGCTGATGGCCGTGCCCAGGCGAAAGCCTGGCGGTGTATCGCCCAGGGTCAGCCGTGCGCGGCGCGTGCGGGTGGCGCTTTGGGCCTGGGGTTCGATCTCGCGCACGGTGGCGGTCGTGCGGATGCTCGGGTCCAGTTCCCCGGCAACCTCGAACACGACATCGGCGGGCAGGCGCTCAGCCAGGCCGGCCGGCAGGTCGATCACCGCTTCCTTGATGTCCGGGCGCGCCAGGGTCACCACTTGCTGGCCGGCAGTGACCACCTGCCCGGCCTCGGCATTCCAGGCCGTGACGACGGCATCGTGGTCGGTGTGCAACTGGCTGTAGTTGAGTTGGTCGCGAGCCTGCTCCACCGATGCACGGGCCTGTTCCAGGGAGGCCGCGGTGGTTTTCAGGTCGGTCTGGGCAATGTCCAGTTGCGCCTGGGCGCCGACACCACGGTCGAACAACTGCTGCTGGCGACGGGCATTGGCCTGGGCGTTGATGTACTGCGCCTCGATCCGCGCCAGGTCGCCCTGGGCGGCGCGCAACTGGTTCTGTTGATCGGTGGGGTCGAGGGTAGCGAGCAAATCACCCTTCTTCACTTCGGCGCCGACATCGACGTTGCGGCTGGCGATCCGTCCCGGCACGCGGAACCCCACATTGGTCTCGTAACGGGCCTGGATGCTGCCCGCGAAGCGCCCAAGGGCTTGCTGGTCGAGCGCGCGAACCTCGATGGACAACACCGGGCGCACCGGCTCAGGTGGCGGCTCTTCCTTCGAGCACGCCGCCAGCAACAGGCCAGCCGAGACCATCCATAAACGCTTCATGGCTGGACTCCCGTCGGGGATTTCTCATGGGTATTTTCAGCGATCTCTACGCGCACGCCGGGATGCAGCAATTGCCCACCTGCAGTGACCACTGTCTCACCCCCCTTGAGCCCGTCGCTGATGATGACCTTACCGGTGAGATACCGGCCGACGGTGACATTGTGCAACTGCGCCTTGCCTGCATCGTCCACCAACCACACCGCTGGATCGTGAAGGTTCTTGGTCAGCGCCGACCAGGGCAGTTCCACGGCGGTCTTGCCGGCAGACTTGGCGGTGGCACTGACCACCGAACCCAGGCGCATGCCTTCGGGTAACTCACTGAGCGTCACCTTGACCTGCACGGTGCCGGTTTCAGCGGAAACCGCCGGGGTGATCTCGCGCACCGTACCGGTGGTCTTGATGGCCGGGTTGTCCAGCAGGCTGATGACGATGGCGGGATCCGAGGGCGGTTCGCGCAACAGTGACTCGTAGATATTGAACACGGCGTCGCGCTCTCCGTCCTGGGCCAGGCTGAAGATCGGTTCCGTGGCCTGCACCACCTGGCCGACCTCCGCCTGCCGTGCCGTGATGATGCCCGGAGCCTCGGCGATCAGCGCGGTATAGCTCAGTTGTTCGCGGGCGTTGGCCAACTGGGCCTGGGCAGCGGTCAGCGCACTCTGGCTGCTGCGCAGTTGCGCCTGGGCCGTGTCATATTCGCTCTGGCTGGTATAACCCTTGGGCAAGAGTTTTTGCTGGCGCACGAACGCCGCCGCACTCTGCTTGACCCGCGCCTGTTCGGCAGCCACCTGAGCCTGGGCGGAGTCGACACGAGTCTGCAGATCCTGGGGGTCGAGCCGGGCGAGCACCTGTCGAGCCGAAACCCGGTCACCGACATCCACCTTGCGCTCGACGATCTTGCCGGCCACGCGGAACGACAAATCGGTCTGCACCCGAGCCTGGACGTCACCGGTGAGGGTCACCGAGGCGGCATATTCGGTGGGCACGGCCTGTTGCACGAAAACCCTCGGCAGGGCCTTTTCCTCGGGTTTTTCATCACCGCATCCGGCCAACACCACACACAAGCCAAGGCCAACCAGAACTTTACTTCGAGGACCAGCCATGCAGACTCCTTTGCGTTGTACGGACGTACCAGTGACGATACGACTGTGAGCTTAGAACAGGGTTCAACACCTGCCACAGGATCACAATGGATACACCCATCAGGCAGACTAGTGCCTTTGCGGCAGCGGGAAAAATTTGCACATGCTCAAGACACTGGCGGTGGCCAACTACCGCTCGATCAACAAACTGGTGATCCCCCTGGGCCGGCTGAACCTGATCACCGGCCCCAACGGCAGTGGCAAATCCAATCTGTATCGTGCCCTGCGCCTGTTGGCGGAGACCGCCCAGGGTGGCGTGGTCAACGCCCTGGCCCGCGAAGGCGGGCTGGACTCGACCTTCTGGGCCGGGCCGGAAGTGATCAGCCGGCGTATGCGCAACGGCGAGGTGCCCATCGGAGCTACGGTGCGGCTCAGCACGAAACGTCTGCGCCTGGGTTTTGCCGGGGAAGATTTCAGCTATTCGATTTCCCTCGGCCTGCCGGAACCGAGTTTGTCCGCGTTTTCGCTGGACCCTGAAATCAAGCGCGAATGCATCTGGGCCGGCCCGGTGTTTCGTCCCGCCAGCCTGCTGGTGGATCGCAACGGGCCCATGATCCGTGCCCGGGACGGTCGCACCTGGGACGTCCTGGCTCAGTACACGCCCACCTTTGACAGTTTGTTCGACCAGGTCGGCAGCCTGCGCACCTCACCGAAGGTGCTGCAGATGCGCGAGTTCATTCGTCGCTGGCGCTTCTATGACCACTTTCGCAGCGACGCCGACGCCCCGGCGCGCCAGCCGCAACTGGGCACCCGCACGCCGGTGCTGCACCACGACGGGCGTGACCTGGCCGCTGCCCTGCAAACCATTCTTGAGATCGGCGACGATCAAGCCCTGCACTCGTCCATCAGCGACGCATTCCCCGGTGCCCGGCTGCATATCGAGAAACTGCAAGGCGGGCGTTTCGGCATCGAGTTTCATCAACATGGCTTGCTGCGCCCGCTGTCGGCCGCCGAACTTTCCGACGGGACCCTGCGCTATCTGCTGCTGATAGCCGCACTGCTCACCCCGCGCCCACCCTCGCTGATGGTGCTCAACGAACCGGAAACCAGCCTGCACCCGGACCTGTTGCCGGCCCTGGCGCGGTTGATCATCCGCGCTTCAGCGCACTGTCAGGTCTGGGTGGTCTCCCATGCCCGGCGCTTGATCACCGCCTTGCAGCAGGACAACGACTGCAATTGCATCGTGCTGGAGAAAGATCTGGGCCAGACCGGGATCGTCGGCCAGGGAATACTGGATGCGCCGGCCTGGAGCTGGCCGGATTGATCGACGGTATTTGCAGGGGCCAAGTAAGAAGGCTATTTTTCCACTGGCTGTAGGACGGGTCTATTTCTCGACGGACCTCTCCAAGGAACCGCAGCTTATGGCCAGACTGCCTGGCCCCCATCACAAGGAAGATCACAATGGCTGACGTGAAAGCCCCGCAACACCTCGACCCACGCGACATCGTCAAACTGCTCGTGGCCCTGCGCCGCGCATTAAAAAAGCCGCCTGCATAGCTACATCGATCAAGACGGGTTCTGAGCGTCGGCACAAAAAAACGCCGACGCTGGCAAAGCCGTCGGCGTTGAAACTTCAAATCCTTGCTGTTCGATCAGAACGCCGGCAGTACCGCGCCGCTGTATTTCTTCTCGATAAATGCCTTCACTTCCGGGCTGGTCAGGGCCTTGGCCAGTTTCTGCATGGCCGGGCTGTCCTTGTTGTCCGGGCGGGCCACCAGGAAGTTCACGTAGGGCGAATCCGAACCTTCGATCACCAGCGCATCCTTGGCCGGGTTAAGACCCGCTTCCAGGGCGTAGTTGGTGTTGATCATGTCCAGGTCGACCTGATCCAGCACACGCGGCAGCATGGCCGATTCCAGCTCCTTGAACTGAAAGTTTTTCGGGTTCTTGGCGATGTCCTTGGGCGTGGCCAGGGCGTTTTTCGGGTCCTTGAGCTCGATCAGGCCCGCCTTCTGCAACAGGATCAGGGCGCGACCACTGTTGCTGCCTTCGTTGGGGATGGCGATGGTCGCGCCGTCCTTGAGTTCGGCCAGGCTTTTGACTTTCTTCGAGTAACCACCGAACGGTTCCACATGCACGCCGATCACGGTCACCAGATCGGTGCCTTTGCCTTCGTTGAAGCTCTTGAGATACGGCAGGGTCTGGAAGTAGTTGGCGTCCAGGCGCTTCTGATCAACCTGTACGTTGGGTTGAACGTAGTCGGTGAACACCTTGATTTGCAGGTCCACGCCTTCTTTGGCCAGGGCCGGCTTGATCAGCTCAAGGATTTCAGCGTGGGGCACCGGGGTGGCCGCCACGACCAGTTTCTCCGCCGCCTGGGCCAGACCCGAGGTCAGGGCTGCTGCCAACGCGGTGAATAACAGAACCTTTTTCATGCAGTGTCCTTATCGAAGATCACCGTCGTCATGGACCACGGTCAAACAATGGAAGTGCCAGCGAAGTGCTATCGCTGGCGTGATGTGGACGATACCGATATTTTTTATGCCTTAACAATATCTTTTATTGAGGTGCTTATACCCATAAGCCATAAATGAGCAGGCGTAATTTCCTCGTCAGGCAAATCGGATATCGGCGCTTCGCTTCCTGACGTCACCATAGATTTCGTCCTGTGCCTGCCCAAGCGACTGGCTGCCGAAAAAATCGTCCGCGCGCTGGAGATACTCTTTGGCTTTTTCGATGTACCGGTCTCTATCGATCGTGTACCTGACGCCGTCAACCGGATATTTGACATAACCGACCACATCCTTGGCTGTCAGTACATTCCTCAGGTCGTTTTGCACAGCGATGAAGTTACGCCGACCGCCTTCAGGAACCAGACGGCTCGCGGCCTTGGCATATTCACCAACACGTACCGCACGCAAGGCATTGCCACGATTCAATGTCACAGTATCACCGAGTGCCTCGACGGTTTTCTGCAACGCCACGCTTGTGCCTTTGCCCAATACCTTGCCCGCCAGGGAAGCCCCGCCGGACACGACACCCAGCGCAATACTGGTGTAACTGAGAATCTGCGTGGCGACGGCATCCGGGGCTGCCTCCGTCAACACAACCGATGCAATCGATGCCGCGCCTGACACCACTTCCAGCGTCAACGCCGTCGCGGCCGAAAATGACACCCCGACCAGAGGTGCGGATGCGCCAAGGGTCGCAAGGGTCAATGCGACGGAAGCCACAGCAAAAGCAGCCGTAAGACCTATCTTGACCCAACCCCAGGCAGAAATATGGCCGGTCGGATCGCTGAGATTGATCGGGTCTCCCAGGCAATAGGCATAAGGATTGAGGCCACCGCCATCGAACGGGCTCCAACTGTCGGGCCGGTGGAATCGCATCAGTACCGGATCGTAAGCCCGGTAGCCATTACCCAGCAGGTAACATCCCGTCACGGGGTCCAGCGGCTCGCCATTGAAACCGAACAGGCTACCCAACCCGTCGGACACCGGGCGTTGCCCATAAGGTGAATAAGCCTGCGTGGTGGTGTCTGCACCGGAAAGTGCCTGCAGGACGTTGCCATAAGCGTCGGTGCAAAACAGCGCCGTCTCCTGGCCTTGCAACAGGGCCAGCAACTGCCGCCCTTCGCGCACGATGCTGCGCCTCTCGTCACCCGCCACTTCGCTGCACAACTGCTCTTGATGGTGGAAACGCCGGTATGCCTTCTCCCCCGTCAGCTCAAAGGCATGGAGCCAATCCGAGGCGTCATACCGATAGCGGGCCAACGTCGATCTGGAGTCCGCCGACGTCACGCTTTCCAGGCGGCCCAACTCGTCATACAGCAGCCTGCGCCCTTGCCCATCGTTGAGCAGATTGCCGTCCGCGTCATAACTGAAGGTTGTATTGCCCGCCACATAGTCGGGATGACTGTGGATGACGGCACTGAGTTGCGTTTTGTCAGCCAGGTCATACCGATAGTACGCAATGTTCTCGCCACCGACGAAACGGGTGGTGACCTGACGAATGTTATCGAGATAGTCGTAAGTGAAATCCTGGGAAACGATAACTTTTCCCTGCGTATCCACGGGCGCCTGCTCACCCTTGCAGGCGTAACGCTCCAAGCGGCCACGCAGATCATAGGTGAACGATTCCAGGCGCAGGAGAACGTTCCCGACCTTGAGCGTGCGCTGGCTGAGCTTATCGCCGGGGCCGAACGACTGGGCCAACTCCAGGACGTCTTTTTCCTGGGAGGAGGAACGTCGAAGAACCTCGCGGCCAAACTCGTCGTACACCAGGTCGGTGACCATCGACAGGCCCGATTGAGCGTCGGTGACGGTGATACAACTGAGTTGCTCTTGAGCGTTGTACGAGTAGGCGACGCAGACTCGGCCTTGGGTGATGCCCGACAACCGTCCTGTCTCGTCATAAAGACAGGTGCGATCCGCGCCGTTGACGTCTGTATGGCAAATCGGCTTTCCCATCAACGAGTGGGTTTGCGAACTTTCGAACCGGTCGAGCGCAGTTACCCATTTTTCCTGCTTGAGCCGACCGGACGCAGAATATTCCATGCGTCGCTGCACCAGCGCGTTGGCCGACTCCTGGAGCAGGCCGGTGCGCGGATCAAAACGATGCCTTGTCGAAACCGGCGCCTGGCTGCCTGCGCGCTCGGTGACACAATCATCGAGCAACGGATCAAGGGTGAACCGCAGGACTTTGCCGGCCGCAGTGATCCTCTGTGAAGCGTTCCTGCTGGAGCCTTCATAGACCAATCGTTCAGTGCGACCACCTGAGCGATTGAGCGTAATACGCATCAGCCCATCGTAGGTTCGGCTACCCACCACGTAGTCATTGGCGCTGATTTGCGTGGGATGGTCACCCTGGCTGTGTACCGCGTACTGTTTCTTGATGACCGTACCGTCGGGCAAAACCGTACTCAGGACCCGGCCCGCCAGATCGTAGCTGAAGCGAGTCACCGCCCCGTCAGAAGCCCTTTGCCTGATGCACCGTCCCAGCCCATCGTATTCGTAGGCGGTGACCTCTCGAACAACGCCTGACAGGTCCACCCGTTCGATGCGCGACGGTTTGCCAAAAACGTTCGTGAACGTACGCGTCTTGCCGGCGCCTTCCATCCACTGTGTGCGAGTGAGCGCTACCGGGTCGACCTCATCATGCACGATCACCTGTCCACGGCGACGGACGCGGCTCTGATGCCCCCACGGGTCATACTCGTACAGGGTTTTCAGTGATTTCGCCTGGCCCTCGAACCAGTCGGTTTCTTCATCCGCCTTCAGGCGCCCGAGGCTGTCGTATTCGGCCTGATAGATCAGGCGCATGGGCGCGCCAGGCATATCGACATCCTGCTTCTGGACGCTGATGGTGCGGCCGACCCCGTCACTGCGGGTCGCTGTCTGGACACCCCGCGAATCCGTGACGATGACCGTGACAAACGGATCTTCGGGTGTGAACGGTTGATAGGTGAATTGACGCGACGCTGCGCTGTCGGTGCCTGGCATCACCGTTTCACGGATCAGTTGCCCCAGCGAGTCGTATTCCATGCTGACGCTGCTGCCCCCGGACTCACGGGTCTTGATCAGCCAGTCACACTCGTCATGCCAGCTCTGTCGCAAGTGCCTCACGCCTTCGGCGCTAAAGGTCTGGTCGGTGCGGACATGCCCGTTTTCACGCTGGTAGGCATAATGGTATTCAGTCCGCACACCGCCTACCGTTTCAACTTTGCTTTGCAGCCTCGCATGGAAGACGTCATTGACGTCATTGACGTACTTTAATCGACAGTCCACCCGTGGCTCGCTGACGCCGTCTTCGTACAGTGTTTCACTGGCGAGCTGCACACAACGGCCGCCACCGGGACGTAACGAAGGCAGCTCAGCGTAGGTGTAACGGACCACCGTTGTAGGCGCGGCAGCGAAGTCAGGGGAAGCGAAAATGGACTTCTGTTTGAGCAAGGACGGCACGCCCAATGGACTGGCAGGACAGTCAGCATCCCCTTGTGCGGGGAAGTATTCATAGACTTCACGCACTCCGCTCGGACTGGTCTTTTCCAGCAGATTCCCATGTTCATCATAGGACGTGCGGGTGACCTCGCTTCTGATTCTACTGCGCCCCGCATCCGCGGCATCGCTGCTGTCAAAGAAGCTGTCGCGCACCACGCGTTGCATCTGGAACTGTGGGGGCTGATCCTCGAAAGCCCTATTGGGGACATCGTGGTATTCGATCTCCCGCAGTTGCATCTTGCCGCCACTGATCGTTCTTTGCGAAATCATCGAATGAAAGCGGTTGTAGGTACGCGTGACGCGAGACGCCTCACGCTGACCACCTTCATCCAGGGCGATCTGTATCTGGGTGCAAGCGTACTCGTACTGCCCGCTCAAGCCATAAAGCACATCACTGTCAGCGGTCCAGAGCGCCCGCGAATCGAACCCGAGAAAGTTTCTGCGCGAGTATTCATATTTGCTCATCATGGCCGGCTGCCCCCCGCCGGGGGACATGACCGACTGGACGACAACCGGCAACGAAGAGACCGGCGCCCCCGTAGGCAAGCGATGTCCCTCAGGCCTGTAACTGAGCGTTTCCTGCGCGCCGCTTGGCTGTTGGACGTTGGTCATCAGCAAAAAACCATTGATTCGCCGATAACCAAAGGACCACATCAACTGATTATTTTCGGCCGTGACCAGAATGATGCGCTGGAGTAGTTCATTGTTGAGCGCGAACCGGTATTGGAGTCTTTTTGAAGGCATATCCGGCCACAAGGTAATGGTCGGTGGCGTTCCTCCGTTCTGGGCATAGTCGATACTCAACAGGCGGTGATGTTGGTGATAAACCTCCGTCAGCCGTCGCTGTCCGGAAATGAGCCTGTAGGCATAGCGCGTTTGCGTGCCATTGGGGCAATACGCATGCGTCAGCAGCCACTCGTCAGCCGTTGCAGAGGGGCGCGAGAGTATTTCGGTCCGCCCATCGATGTGCTCAATGACAAGTTCATCGCCTTGCACCGTAACGTTCAGGTTATCGAGCTTTTTATCCTTGAACGTGGCCTGGCCTTCGCTGACCAGAAGCTGATAGGTCACGCCGTTCGACAGCGTCAGCTTGCGTCGGCGTTGCTCATAGCTGCAGGTGCGCAGGGACCAGCCGGTGCCTAAACCCATGTTTTGATTATTGAAGGAATCATATGAAAGGGTAAGCGGTAGCTTCGACCCGCCGGCTGCGTCAGTGGGCGCTGCATCCAGCGCCACGCTGCAACTATAACTACCGGTACGAGGATCAACACCCGAACGAATGAAACTATCAAACCTGAAGGCAGCCGAAGTTAACTGCTCTTTGAATGAAACTGAGCGACTCATCTATTCTTCCTTGAACATGGTTTCTGATTTACCGGGCGACCCAGACCGCCAACGTCTCTTCAGTTATCCCGACGCGCAGTTGATGGAAATTTCCAAATACATCACGCATTTCCAGTGCAGCACTGTTTCTATTCTCTCGGACCCACACCGGCCCACCCTTTTTTCCGAACGCCAGAACGAATGCAACCGCGCCCTTTTCGCTTAAATTCCTTCCTACCGCATCCGGCCGTTCCCAACTCAAATAGGCTGACGTTCGTATTGCGCGACCAGCGCCATAGCCCACCACGTAATAACCCGAGTATCGATTGTCCGAGCTTCCTATCTGAAGATGCGTCCTCATAAAAAAGTCCGCCACAAATTCCATTCGCTGCTGGTCAACGATCAACTCCAGGACAAAACCCTCGACTTTCGCGATATCAGGCGATTGGCTGGAATAGTAGGCGGGGATGGCGCGAACAGAGTACTGCTCACTTCGGTAAACAGCGGGCGCCAGTGGAATCAATACCAGAGAGCCAAACTCGCTGGCCTTGGAAGATAGAAATTTTTTGCCATCGGCCCGCGTGATGCACAGCTGTAAATCTATCGGTGTGTCGGAACGGGTCGTGACATAAAAATCTTTGGTGTAAACAAACTCACCCGACGGCACCGAGCCTTGGATAGGGCCATTCGGAGGAAGCTGGCGAAAACGGCTGTCCTCCCGCTCGGTGTACCTCCAGTCTTTGATGTCTTCGCGGTGCCGGTCTTTGGTCAATGCCAATCCGGTCAATGCATCGACCAGAACAATGGAGTCCAGCTCGGACTGGCTTAGAGCGACACTGCCCCAGAGCCAGTCTTCGACCTCGACAACCACTTTAACCTTCAATTGCTGATAACCGTTGCGGTACAACTGATTACCGCCCGAGACTGAAAAAATCTTAAAGGTTTTCAGGTCCGACCATGTCGCCACGCCAGGTTCATTATTCTTAAGTTCCATTTTCAAATCCTTAGTCCGTTACTTGATTGAAGAGTGGCAGCCTTCAAGTTCGGCCGCCACATTGCTTGCGCCATTTAATTAACCATCACTACGGCGCCACCAATCAAGATCAAAACCCAGACAAATTATTTGAATGACAACTTATAACTGGCCGCAAAATGAAACAGCCCCGACATTTACGGGATCCGCGCAACAACAACGCCGACAATATAAAAATCATCAGCGCTCAAATGATTCAGTAACATTATTGACGCAGGCATCAGATCCCGGCGATCCATGTCTTTAATCGCTCAAGTTGTTGCCCGTCACCTTGCCTGATCAACTCAAGAACCATTTGCTCAATCACCGTTGCGGGTGTCGGTTGATGCGGTAAATTGAGATGTTCCGGCAATATTTGATCGCCGGTGCTCACCAGCAACGCAAAATGAATGACGTTCTCCAACTCGCGGGTATTGCCCGGCCAGTCGTGCCGTTCCAGCGCGTGCTGCGCGGCTTCGCTGATCAGCGGCACCGCCAGGCCGAGGCGCTGGCTGTAGATGCCCAGGAAGTACTCGGCCAGGGACAGAATATCGCCCACCCGCTCGCGCAAAGCCGGCAACTCGAGTTGACCTTCACTGAGATAGTCATAGAGCCGTTGGTGGAATTTACCGGCTGCCACTGCTTGCGCCAGATCAATGCTGGTGGCCGCAACCAGGCGCACATCCACAGGGCTGGGCTGGTGGGCGCCGACGCGGATGACTTCGTGGTTCTCCAGAGCCGCCAACAATTTTAGCTGGATCGGCAGCGGTAAATCGCCGATTTCATCCAGATAAAGGGTGCCGCCATTGGCCGAGCCGAACCAGCCGGCCCGGCTACTGGCCGAGCCGTTGTGGCTGCCGACGGCATAACCGAACAATTCGGCGTCGGCGTAAGTCGGGCTGATCGCAGCGCAATTGACCGAAACGAACAGCCCACCGCGAGCGCTTTCACGATGCAGGTAACGGGCAAGCAACTCCTTGCCCGTGCCGGTTTGGCCGCGAATCAGTACCGCGATCGAGCGCGGCGCCAGTTGCTCCAATGCGTGGCGTAGTTGCCGCGAACGCGGGTCGACGAACACCAACGCCTTGGCGCGAATGCTCAGGGGGCTTTTTTGTGCGTCGGGAAACGTCAGCAACGGCTGACCCAGTGTTTCATGCAAGCTCATGGCAGACTCCCGCCCCCACCGCCGGGAGACGGGAGGGCAAAAAAATTCAGGCGCGACGCAGGGCGTGGTGCTCCATGCGGGTTTGCAGACGATAGAGATAGGCGAAACCCTGCTCCCAACGCTGATGGCCAGACTTGACATTGATATGCCCCGCCCCGGCCAGAATCCCGGCCTCGGCGCCCCAATGACGCGCCAGTTCAAGCGCGCGCTCAACGCTTACGGCGGGGTCATTGTCGGAACTGACCACCTGGCTCGCAAATGGCAGCAGATCGGTGGGAATCGGCGCGAAATTGCGCAACGCAGGCGCGCAGGCCGGCCGTTCGACATCCGCCGGCGCCACCAGTAACGCCCCGCGCACCTGCTGCAGAAACTGCACCGGCGCGCTGGCCGCCCAATGGGCAACCGTGATGCAACCCAAGCTATGGGCAATGAGGATCACCGGCCTGCTGTCGGCGGCAATGGCTTCGGCCAGCGCCGCCACCCAGTCTTCACGCCGAGGGGTCAACCAGTCGGCCTGCTCGACCCGGGCACTGTTGGGCAGGCTGTTCTGCCAATGGGTTTGCCAGTGGTTTTGCGGCGATCCTTGCCAGCCCGGCACAATCAGGTAGCGAATCGATTCGTTGCGCATGGGTGCTCTCCCGCGTGTCTGTTGCAGGCGAGTATAGGGAGGCGAGCCAGATTGATTAAGGAATAAGAAGCTATTTATTAATAACAGTAAAGAATAACAACCTTTCTCTGTGGGAGCGGACTTGCTCGCGAAAGCGCTGGGCCAGTTGTCGGTGATGCTGGCTGATACGACGCATTCGCGAGCAAGCCCGCTCCCGCAGGTTCTGCTTCCGTGTCACTCGTTGCGTCCCTTGCGCAGCAACACATTCAACTGGTCCACCACTTCCGCCCAGTCCGCGTCCTCAAGGATTTCTTCACGCAGTAACTGCTGCTGGCTTGTGCTCCAGAAAAACGCGTCAGCCAAGTGCAGTTCAGGCTTGAGGGGTGAATGGGTCGTGATGAATTTGTCGATATCAACGGGGTCGTCAGACAGGCCCAATTGTTTGAACAGCGCGGGCAGGCTGTGGATCGGGGATTGCATGCGGGACTCCTGAGCATAGATCGGATGGCTGGGTTACTCCCCGCAGTCTAGCCTCTTGACGACCGCCAGACTGATCAAAATTCGATCAAACCACGCGTGAACTAGACTCTAGATAGAGTTCCCAATCACATTGCGGAGGATCCAGTGAACATTCGCTGTTTGATGGTCGCATTGCTGGCCATGAGCGGGCCCGCATTGGCGGCTGACGGACTCGCGCTACTGACGGCCAATCCCTTGGGTTTCTGGCTGATTGCCGCGGGCGTGGCCTTGCTGATCGCCGAGGCCGCCTTGCCCAACTACGGAGTCGCCGGGTTGGGCGGCATCATTCTGTGCGTCATTGGCGCGATCATTCTGACCAACGCCGATATACCGGTCCCACTGATGATCGTCCTGGGTCTGATCAGTGGCTTTTTGCTGATAGCCCTCCTGGTCCGCGCATTGAAAACCCGACCGCGCCAACCCGTCAGCGGCGATGCCGCGTTGTTGGGCAGCGTCACGGCGGTGACAGCGTTACAGGCCGGCAATAACCATCATGGCTGGATCCAGCTGGAAGGCGAACGCTGGCAGGTGACAAGCGCGATGCCGCTGCGGCCTGGCCAGGCCGTGCGGGTCATCGCACGCAAGGGTCTGCTACTGGAAGTGGCCGCCGCTGATTCACAAGGAGCCTGATATGGGTATGCAAATCGGTTTCACGATGCTGTTGTTGCTGTTGATAGCACTGGCGGCTTCAACGTTCCGGATCCTGCGCGAATACGAACGCGGGGTGGTTTTTCAGCTCGGCCGGTTCTGGCAGGTCAAAGGGCCCGGGCTGATCCTGCTGATTCCCGTGGTGCAGCAGATGATCCGCGTCGACTTGCGCACCATTGTCCTCGACGTACCGGCGCAGGACGTGATCACCCGCGACAACGTCTCGGTGAAGGTCAACGCGGTGTTGTACTTTCGCGTGCTCGATCCACAGAAGGCGATTATCCAGGTCGAAAACTTCCTCATGGCGACCAGCCAACTGGCCCAGACCACCTTGCGCGCCGTTCTCGGCAAACATGACCTGGACCAATTGCTGGCCGAGCGCGAGCAACTGAACAGCGACATCCAGCAAGTGCTGGACGCCCAGACCGACGCCTGGGGTATCAAAGTGGCCAACGTGGAAATCAAGCACGTGGATCTCAATGAATCGATGATCCGCGCCATCGCCCGGCAAGCCGAAGCCGAGCGGGAACGACGGGCCAAGGTGATCCACGCCGAAGGCGAGTTGCAAGCCTCGGAAAAACTCATGCAAGCCGCCGAAATGCTCGGTCGCCAGCCTGGCGCCATGCAACTGCGCTACATGCAGACACTGGGCTCCATTGCCGGGGACAAGACCTCCACCATCGTTTTTCCGCTGCCAATCGAGTTGCTCAAGGGGATGGCGGAGTTGTCGCCCAACAAGTCTTGATCAATTGCGCAGGGCATGGAATTCCAAGCGAAAGATCAAAGGATCGCAGCCTTGGTAGCTCCTACACCCATTTCTGTAGGAGCTGCCCAAGGCTGCGATCTTTTGATCTTTTCCCCCGCCAAACCCTCGGACATTTCCTTCAATACGCAGCGTTGTTCATGAACTAGGCAGCGATTTCGAGCGCCGCTAACCTTTGTCCGTCATCGCAAAAAACGGTGACACGGACGTGCAAGTCCGATCTAGGAACGCATTCGTTATGGCTATTCGCCGAGCATTTTTCTATGCTCGCCGACTGTTATGGCGGCTGCGCGTGGGAGACTTTCGGGTCTGCCGGGTTCCTGGACCGGTCTTGCACACCTACGTACAGCTGCCACCTTTTTCGAAGTGCAATCGATGGGTGTCGGCTCCACCTCCAGGGAAATCATTATGTTCAAAGCAACACCGAATCCGCCGCAAAGCGGCCAGAAATCCCGCGTCGAAAACCTCGAAGCCAAAAAACTAGACGAAGCCGCCACCCGCGCTCTCGATTACTACCTCAAGCCCCAACCCTCATCCCCACCTGAACCTGACAAAAACCAGCTTTTCATCGTCTCCCCCCACATCGACACCGAAACCCTGCTCGCCAACGCCTCCGAAGACCTGCTCTCCATCAGCACCATCGCCGCCGACCTGGCAGACGATGTCGATGACTCACGCCGCTGCGTAGCCCTGGCGATCAGCCGCATGGCCGATGGGGTTCAGTTGTTGGTTGAACGGGCGTTGGACCATCTGGAAACAAAAGAAATGGCGGCGCCTGGGGCCAAGGGGTAGAGCTTTGCTTTGATGCAAACGGTGCCGACGCCATCGCGAGCAAGCTCGCTCCCACAATTGGATTGGAGTACGACCGGGAGAAACCAGGTCGGCTGTCAGGCCGCCTTCGCGAGCAAGCTCGCTCCCACAATTGGATTGGAGTACGACCGGGAGAACCAGGTCGGCTGCTAGGCCGCCTTCGCGAGCAAGCTCGCTCCCACAATTGGATTGGAGTACACCCGCAAGAGCCAGGTCGGCTATAAGGCCGCCTTCGCGAGCAAGCTCGCTCCCACAGTTTGGTCGACGTACAACCGAGAGAGCTAGGCCGGCTGTCAGGCCGCCTCGGGAGCAAGCTTTGCTCCCACAGGGAATTGAGGGTAGTCGCGGATACTCAAACCAGCACAAAACAAATGTGGGAGCGAGCCTGCTCGCGATAGCGCTGGGTCAGTCAACATTGATGCCGGCCAACGCGCCAGGTTTCGAGCGCCTCATAGGACCCCTGCGCCCAATGCATCACCTGATCGCGCAGCCGTGACGAAGCCTCCCGACGCTTGTCCTCGCTGTCACCGGCAAACGCCTGCCCCGGCTGCTTGGCATGCTGCCCCGTCATGGCAAACACTTGCCGGCGCGGGGAGTCATTCAGCCCGAAAAACACCGCCAGCCGCCCTGCCATCGCATCAGGCAACTCAGCGTAATTAACCGCCAGCCCGGCAAACTCATGGCAGCGCTCCAACCCCACCTGCAACAACCGACCCAGTCGGCGCGCGATGAAATCTTCCTGGCCGCTGAAGGGCAATCCGTCGTCCAGCACGCTCGGCCCGATCATCCCCGGCACCATGTGCATACCGGGACGACGCCAATGGGAAACGGCGATTTCCAACGGGTCGCGGTACACAAACAACCAAGGCGTGTCGGGAAAACATTCGCGCAGCAGCGCCAGTTCACCGATGTTCCAGGCGTCAAGCTTGATCACCAGCCGCTGTTCCACGCCTCGGCGGCGCTGCCCATAGGCCGACATCAGCCCCCTGAGTGCCACACAGCGATCAGCGTGCGCCATATCACTGCGCAGCAGAGTATCCAAAGGCGGCGGTTCTGAAATGACGATGTGGTCGTCCAGTTGCGCCAGCATCTGGCTGATCAATGTCGAGCCACAGCGGGAGGCATGGAAGATGAATGCACTCGGGGCCAGGCCTGGGCTTTGTTGCCTCCACTGGTCCAGGGCGCTCAAGGCTGTCTGGCGGCCGAACGCCTGATTGAAGGGCAACCGCAGGGCGTGTTCCACCGCGTCGCCGAAGAACGGTTGCGACAATCGCGCCTCACCGAACCAGCACCAGTCAACCCGCCACTGCCCCGCCGTTTGCCACACGCGGATCGGCAGCCAGCCGTCCAGGTTCAGGCCTTCCACTGATCACTCCACTGCCGGCGACCGTTGCGCATGGCCGCCTGCAATTGCTCCCGGGTAACGTGCAAATCGCGTGCGGCAGCCATCGCGATTGCGCACTCAATGAAAGCGTCTACGTCATGCAGGCTCTGCAAAGTCCGGGCGAGTTGAGGATCGGTTTCAACGAGCTGCTCAAAGCACACCAGATCACTTCGCTCAGCCCCGATTGCCGGTGTGCTGAGCAGCCCAGCGGCGACCTGCCTTTGCAGCCATGGGCTGGGGCGGCAATCGAGCACCAGATGAATCCGCGGCTGACTGCTGTGGTTATCGACGCGATGAGGCAGCGACAGATCAAGAAACCAGCATTCGCCCGCCGTCATCGGAATGCGTTGCCCATCCAGCCAGAAATCCACGCCAGACGGGCTGAGCAGCGGCACATGCAGGCGCAGATCGGCGTTCGCGCCACCCAGGTCATAATCGCGATGCTCGTGGATACACCCGCCGGGACCGAGTCGCAGCAAGCGGGCCGAGACGATCTCCAACGGCCAGTCGCGCAACGCCTCGTGCCAACGGTCATCCTCTGACCAGAGCGCGCGCTGCACGGGCTGACCGCGCCCGGGAGACAACGGGGTCAAGGCATCGACCGCCGAAATCAGCGCCACGCCACTCCAGTCACCACTGTAGTACGCGCTGTTGAAGTGGCCTTGCCAATGATCGTCCTCAACGGCTGCCAGTGCCTGCAACAGCAAAGGCAGGTTCACCGTTACCGGCAGCCGGGAAAACGCCGGGCGCACCATGCGTGCGGCCTGTTACTGGGTCACCGCCGCGGTCGGCACCGCGATATCGCCCTGGGCCCACGCCGCTTCGCGGTTGGCCAACGCCGTGGCAATGGACTGCACTTGGGTCGATTGCACTTCATCGGGCAACGGGTCGAGGCCAGCGCTGGCAAAGATCTGGCCATAGGCGTTGCGCAGGTCGGCATAGGCCAGATCCCGCCGCAAGTCAGCCTGCAGCGTATTGAGTTCGCCCTGGATCAGGTCCAGCTCACCCAAGCCGGCGGCCTGATGGCGGTTGCGCAGTTGACCCACGATCTGCCCATCGATCTCCGACAGCTGCTGGCTGGTCTTGAACTGGCGCAGCGCCTCGCGGTAATTGGCATTGGCCACGTACAGCTGCGCCAGCACGGCGATCGACATCGCCTGGCGCCGCGCCGCCGCGACCTCTTCACCGGCCTTGGCCACGTTGATGGCCGCCGGGGCGGAGATCACGTTGAACAGATTCCAGGTGACCTTCACGCCATAGTCAGCCCAGCCCTGCTCCACCAGGAACGAGTTGCTGTCGTAATGCCCCCCAGCGGAGAACTCCAGCCCAGGTAACAGGCGCAGCATGGCCTTGCGGGTTTCAGCGGCGGTAATGCGCGTCTGGTAGTCCTGCTCGCGCAGTTCCGGGCGACTGGTCAGGGCTTCCTGTTCCAGGCGCGCGAGGTCGACCTTGAGTTCCGGGATGACGTACTCATCCTGGGTGGCCAAGGTCAGCTCGGTGCCCAGGGGCAGGTTGATCAGCGTCGCCAGTTCCGTCTTGGCCAGGGACAACGCCCGGCGCTGCTCTTCGAGCTGGCGGGTGGCCTGGATCAGCGAGCGCTGGTAACCCAGTGCCTGCACCGGGTCGCCGATGCGTTGCTCGCTCATGCTCTGACTGTTGCCGCGGGCCGTATCGACTCGGACCATCAGGCTGTCGATCTGCTTGAGCAGGCGCTCGGCAGCCATGGCTCGCCAGTAAGCCGAACGCACATCCTGGACGATGGTGTTGATGACCTTGCGCCGCCGCTCCTGCACGATCAGCCGCTGGTCCCCGGCCTGCTTGGCGCTGATGTAGCTCACGCCGAAATCGAGCACGTTCCAGACCATGGTCAGGTCGGCTACTTCGCGATCGCGGTCCTGGGAGGTCGACGGTTCCAGAGACTGGGTACCGGTTTCCACGCTCTGGCTACTGGAAGCGCTGACGTTGTTGCGGCCCACGTAGCCGGCGTCCAGGGCCATGCGCGGCAGCATGTCGAAACTGGCCAGGTCCAGCTGACGCTTGGCCAGGGCTTCTTCCATGATCTTCAAGCGGCCTTCAAGGTTGTACTTCACCGCACGGGCCATGGCCTGGTGCAGGGTCAGCGGGCCGCTGAGGGGCTCCTGATCCTTGTACATATTCTGCAGATCGGTCCGGGCGCGCTGTTCGCTGACGCTACGCTCGATCGGCTCGCTGGTGACCGCACATCCGCTGACCGTCAACGCCAGCACACTCATTGCGAATAACTTCTGACTTCTATTCATTCCCTGGATTGCCCCTGGCTGCCCCAATTTTTTTAGTTGTTCAGGCCTGCGCCTGGCTCATGCCGACCTGTTGCAATGCCATTGCCAGGCTGTCGACCTGACGCTGCTCGGTGTCTTTGAGTTGTTGCAGTTGCTGACCCAGAGTCGGTGCGCCGAACACCCCGCGTACCCCTTGGGACACATCACCGCCCTGCATCGACTGGCTGTCGAAGGCGTCCAGCGATTCACCATCGGAACCGGCATCCTGGCTGAACAGACCGGCGATCGTGCTGCTGCCGAACACCCCGCCATCGCCACCACCGAAGCCCAGGAAGCCCTGGCCGGAGCCATCGCCCGCAGCATCGGAGCTGAATACCTGGGCGATATAGCTCGGCGCCAATGCGCCACGGTTGATGAAGATGTCGCCAATCGGCCGAATGCCGCCGCCCACGTCGCGTTGTTCAAACAGCGGTGGAAAGCCCAGCGGCGAGCCGAGGTCACCGGTTGGCGGCGTAAAGACAATCGGCTGCAACGGCACCTCGGAAGGCGGCACGACCGTGACAGGGTCGGACGTCAGGAACTCCGGCGGTGGCTTCACATCGTTGGGCACCACGGTGTCGATGGCGTAGTTGTTGGACACTGCCACGCTTGCCCCGGCGTTGCCCGTCAGGTCGCTGACGTTACTGGTGTCCAGGGCGATGAAATTGCTCGGGTCCGTGAGGTTCACCGTAGGCGTGAACGTTGCCGTCCAGGTCAGGCCGCCGTCGCTGGTGGTCAGGTTGGTCAGTTCACCGTTGGTGACGCTGAGGTCTGACAGATCGAAATCAGTCACCGGTTCGCTGAAGGTGAACGTCACCTGGGTCGTCTCACCCACCGTCAGGTTCGGGTCGGCGACCACGATGGTTGCCGTCGGCCGGGTGGCGTCGAGTGCGTAGTTGCTGGAAATGGCGATGCCCACGCCGGCGTTGCCGGCCAGGTCCTGCACATTGCTGGCGTCGAGCAGGATCAGGTTGGTGGCATCGTTGACGCCCGCGGTAGGCGTCAGGGTCGCTGTCCAGGTCAGGCCGCCGTCATTGCTGGCGAGGTTGGACAACACACCATTGGCAACACTGAGATCCGACAAGTCAAAACCGGACACCGCCTCGGTGAAACTGATGGTCACGGTGGTGCTCTGGCCAATGCCCAGGCTGGTGTCGCCCACTGTGATGGTGGCGCCGGGGCGAACCGTGTCGATGGCGTAGTTGTTGGAGTCCACCATGCCGACACCGCTGTTACCCGAGGCGTTGACCACACCGCTGGTGTCCAGGCTGATCAGGTTGCTGGTGTCGTTGATGTTGGTCGTCGGGGTGAACGTGGCCGTCCAGGTAACGCCGCCGTCGGAAGAAGAAACGTTGCTCAGCGTGCCGTTGCTGATGGTCAAGTCGCTGTTGTCGAAACCGCTCACCGCTTCCGAGAACGTAATAGTGACCTGCGAGGTTTCCCCTATCCGCAGCGCACTGTCGGCCACCACAATCGTGGCCGTAGGAACCCGTGTCTCGACCGCGTAGTTGGCCGAATCGGTGGAGCCCGTCCCGGTGTTGCCGGCCGCATCGCTGACCCCGGTGTTGTCCAGGCTGATCAGGTTGGTGGCGTCAGTCACACCCAGGGTCGGCGTGAAAGTCGCGGTCCAGGTCAGGCCGCCATCGTTGCTGCTGACAGCACTCAAGGTGCCGTTGGCAACGCTCAGGTCCGCGTTGCTGAAGCCGGTCACCGCCTCGCTGAAGGTGATGGTCACCTGCGCGGTTTCACCCGGTTTCAACACCGAATCGCTCAGCACAATGGTGGCGGTCGGACGCTGGCTGTCGATGCTGTAGTTATTGGAATCGGTCGTGCCGCTGCCGGCGTTACCCGCCAAATCGGCGACGCCGCCGTTGGCAAGGGTGATGACATTGCTGGTGTCGGTGATGCCAGCGGCAGGCGTAAAGGTCGCGGTCCAGGTGATGCCGCCGTCGCTGCTGCTCAACCCGCTGAGCGTACCGTTGGCAACGGTCAGGTCGGCGTCGGTGAAGCCGGTCACGGCCTCGCTGAAGGTGATGGTCACCAGCGAAGTCTCGCCGGCGGCAATGGCGGTGTCGGCCACGACGATGGTCGCCGTTGGGCGCACGGTGTCGATGGCATAGTTGTTCGAATCGGTGGTGCCGACGCCGGCGTTGCCTGAAACGTTGATGACGCCGGTATTGTCCAGGGTAATCAGGTTGCTGGTATCGGTAATGCTCGCGCTCGGCGTGAACGTGGCCGTCCAGGTAACGCCACCGTCGGTACTGCTCACGTTGCTCAACGTGCCGTTGCTGACGGTCAGGTCGCTGTTATCGAAACCGCTCACCGCCTCGTTGAAGGTGATGGTCACCTGGCTGGTTTCACCGATGCTCAAGGACGTATCGGCCACCACGATGGTTGCCGTCGGCACCTGCGTGTCGATGGCGTAGTTGGCCGAGTTGGTCGTGCCGGTTCCGCTGTTGCCCGCCGCGTCACTCACACCGGTGTTGTCCAGGATGATCAGGTTGGACGTATCCCGCACGCCGAGGGTCGGGGTGAAGACCGCGGTCCAGGTCAGGCCGCCGTCGCTGCTGCTGACGGCGCTCAGGGTGCCGTTGGCAACACTCAGGTCAGCGTTGGTGAAACCGGTCACCGCCTCGCTGAAGGTGATGGTCACCAACGAGGTTTCGCCAACACTGAGGCTGGAATCGGCCAGCACGATCGTTGCGCTTGGACGTTCGGTGTCCAGCGCGTAGTTGTTGGAGTCGGTGGCGCCAACGTTGACGTTGCCCGCCAAGTCAACGATGCCACCGCTGTTGAGCGAAATGACGTTGCTGGTGTCGGTGACGCCAGCGGTCGGCGTGAAGGTCGCGGTCCAGGTGATGCCGCCGTCGCTGCTGCTCAGGCCGGAAATCACGCCGTTGGCAACCGTCAGGTCGGCACTGGTGAACGCGGTCACCGCCTCGCTGAAGGTGATGGTTACCAGCGAGGTCTCGCCGGCGGCAATGGCGGTGTCGGCCACGACGATAGTCGCCGTTGGGCGCACCGTGTCGACGGTGTAGTTGTTGGAGTCGGTAGTACCGACACCGGCGTTGCCCGCGCCATTGATCAGGCCGGTATTGTCCAACGTGATCACGTTGCTGGTGTCGGAAATACTGGCACTCGGCGTGAAGGTGGCCGTCCAGGTGACGCCGCCGTCGGTACTGCTCATGGTGCTGAGCGTGCCGTTGCTGACGGTCAGGTCCGAATTGTCGAACCCGCTGACCGCCGAGTTGAAGGTCACGGTGACCAATGACGTCTCGCCGATGCTCAGGGTGGTATCGGCAATCACGATGGTCGCCGTCGGTACGTTGGTGTCGACCTGGTAATTGTTGGAGTTGGTAGTGCCGGTGCCGGAGTTGCCCGCCGCGTCACTGACCCCGGTGTTGTTCAGGGTGATGACGTTGGAGGTGTCGGTGACGCCGAGGGCCGGGGTGAAGGTGGCGGTCCAGGTGAGGCCACCGTCGCTGCTGCTGACCGCGCTCAACGTACCGTTGGCGACGCTCAGGTCCGAATTGTCGAACCCGCTGACCGCCTCGCTGAAGGTAATGGTCACCAGCGAGGTTTCGCCGACGCTCAGCGCCGTATCGGCGACCACGATGGTGGCGGTCGGACGCAGGGTGTCGACGGCGTAGTTGTTCGAATCGGTGGTGCCGCTGCCGGTGTTGCCCGCGCCGTCCACCACGCCCGTGTTATTGAGCGTGACCAGGTTGGTGCTATCGCTGACGCCCACGCTCGGCGTGAAAGTCGCGGTGTAGGTGATGTTATCGCTGGTGCTCAGCCCGCTCAGGCTGCCGTTGGCAACGGTAAGGTCGGCCAGGGTGAAACCGGTCACCGCCTCGCTGAAGGTAATTGTCACCACCGAGGTCTCGCCGACGCCAAGGGTCGAGTCGGCGACCACGATGGTGGCGGTCGGACGCGCGGTGTCGATGGCGTAGTTGTTCGAATCAGTGGTGCCCGTACCGACGTTGCCCGCCGCATCCGCCACACCAGTGTTATCCAGGGTGATGAGGTTGCTGGTGTCGCTGACGCTGGCGCTTGGTGTCAACGTGCCGGTCCAGGTGATGCCGCCGTCGCCACTGCTCAGGCCGGTGATCGTACCGTTGGCGACCGTCAGGTCGGCGGCGGTAAAGCCTGTTACCGCTTCGTTGAAGGTGATGGTCACCAGGGATGTTTCGCCAACGCTCAGCGCGGTGTCGGCCACAACGATGCTAGCGGTGGGTCGCTGGGTGTCGACTGCGTAGTTGTTGGAGCTGGTGGTGCCGCTGCCGGTGTTACCGGCCGCATCCGCCACACCGGTATTGGCCAGGATGATCAGATTGGTGGCGTCGCTGATGCTGGCGCTCGGGGTGAGCGTCGCGGTCCAGGTGATGCCGCCGTCACTGCTGCTCAGGCCGCTCAGTGAACCGTTGGCGACGGTCAGGTCGGCCAGGGTAAAGCCCGTTACAGCTTCGCTGAAAGTGATCGTCACCAGCGATGTTTCGCCGACATTCAGCGCGGTATCGGCCACCACGATGGTGGCGGTGGGACGCAGCGTGTCGATTGCATAGTTGTTCGAATCGGTGGTGCCGGTGCCAACGTTCCCGGACAGATCGGCAACGCCGGTATTGTTCAGCGTGATCAGGTTGGTGGTGTCGCTGATGCTGGCGCTCGGGGTCAGTGTCCCGGTCCAGGTGATACCGCCGTCGCTGCTGCTCAACCCGGTAACCGAGCCGTTGGCCACCGTCAGGTCAGCGGTGGTAAAACCGCTCACCGCCTCGTTGAAGGTGATGGTTACCACCGATGTTTCACCGACCCTGAGGGCGGTGTCGCTGACCACGATGGTCGCTGTCGGGCGCAGGGTGTCGATAGCGTAGTTGTTGGAGTTGGTCGTCCCCACGCCGGCGTTGCCATTGAGGTCCGCCACGCCGGTGTTATTCAGGACAATGAGATTGGAAGTGTCGGTGATCGCAGCGTCCGGTGTGAAGGTGGCCGTCCAGGTGATGCCACCGTCGCTGGAGCTCAGGCCGCTGATCGAGCCGTTGGCCACCGTCAGGTCCGCTGCGGTAAAACCACTGACCGCTTCGGAGAAAGTGATGGTCACCAACGAGGTTTCACCGACCCGAAGGGCAGTATCGCTGACCACGATGGACGCCGTGGGCGCCACGGTGTCGTTGACCACGTAGTTGTTCGAGTCGGTGGTGCCCACGCCGGCATTGCCGGCCAGGTCGGCAACCCCGGTGTTGTTCAGGGTGATGATGTTGGTGGTGTCGGCGATGTTGCTGGCCGCGGTCAGGGTGCCGGTCCAGGTGATGCCACCGTCGCCGCTGGTCAAGGTGCCGATGGTGCCGTTCTGCACCGTCAGGTCGGCCGCAGTGAGGCCGGTGACAGCTTCGGAGAAGGTGATGGTCACCAGCGACGTGCCACCGGAGTTCAGGTTGGTATTGGCCACCACGACGGTCGCAGTGGGCGGCGTCTCGTCCGGCACATAGTTGGTGTTGATGGTGCCGCCATCGCCGTAGACGTTGGCCACCGACGCCGGCGAAACACCCGCGGTGCCGGCACTGGTCCCACCCACGCCGCTGCCACCGACGTTGCCGGCCAGGGCGGCGAAGTTGGCGGCGGTAATCAGGATCGAGCCTTTGTTCCAGATGGCCCCGACACCGACGCCGCCGGCACCGCCCGTGTGGTTGTAACCACCGCCAGCGCCACCGCCACCACCGCCGCCGCCCGCGCCGACGTTGTTGGAAATGACCGAGTTGCCGATGATTCGCAGGGTCGCGCCGGTGTCGTTGTAGATACCACCGACCGCTCCGCCACCGGCGCCGCCAATATCGTTATAGCCGTCGCCACCGCCACCGCCACCGATGGATAGCCCACCGCTGACGGCTGTACCGCCTGCGGAGCCCGTGCTGTAGCCCGGATACGCGGAACCGCCAGCCCCGCCGGTGGAGGAACCACCACGCCCGCCCATGTTGAAGAAGCCACCCCCGGCGCCGCCCTGGCCGGCCGAGCCGTTGGAGCCAGTGGCGTTGAGGGTATCGCCGCCCTTGCCACCGGTACCGCCAGTGATCGCGCCACCGCCGCCGCCACCGCCGCCGGCGTATTGCGGCGTGACACCACCACCGCCGCCGCCACCCGAAGCGGCGTTCGCGGTGACGGTGACGTTCCTCAGGGTCAGGGTGCCGGCGTTATAGATCCCGCCGCCCTTTGACACCAGCGCATCGTCGCCGCCATTACCGCCGTTACCCGCCACCATACCGCGAGTAATCACCAGACCATCGAGGGTCGCCGTGGTGCCGGCCGTCACGTTGATAATCTGGGTGCGGTACTGCCCGTCGAGGGTGACGTCGGCCACGTTGTCATTGTTGAGATCGCCATCGATGGTGACGTTGCTGTCGACCACCAGCACCTGGGTCAATGCGACAGTCATGCCGGTATTGAACGTAACAATGTCACCATTCTGCGCAGAATCCAAAGCGGCGCGCAGAGAACCAATACCGGAATTGAGGTTGTTGGTAGCGGTCCAGGTGGCCAGGCCCCATTGGTACTCGCTCATGGCAGTGGCCGAGAGCACGTTGGCACTTTCGATGTTGCCGGTGGCGATTTCCAGGTCCCAGTCGCCGCCAAGGCCCGTGCGATCGATGGACGCCGCCACGTCGCGGCCGGTCAACTGCGCCAGTGAATTGACCAGGCTCAGGCCACGGTCACCTTCAGCGGTGTAGCAGCCATAGATCAGAATATCGCCACCGGCGTTCATGTCCTGGCCGATCTGCGCCAGCACCTCGCTGCGGGCCTCAACGTTGTCCGCCGACAGGTAGCTGCTGCCCAACCAGAGATCGCCGGCGTTGCCGTGGGCGATGATCTGCACCGAGCTGATGCCTTGGTGGGTGTCCAGGTAATCGGCGATCTGTTGCAGGCCGTCCTTGGTGGCATCCAGTTGCACCACCTGGGTACCGGGCGCGACGCCTTCGAGCAGGCTGGCCGAGTCTTTGACCCGGGAATCGACAAACACCACGGCCTTGCCGGGCACAGCGGCCTGGGTGGCATCGGTCTGGCCTTGAGGCGCGTGGCTGTCTGAAGCCTGGTCAGCCGCAGGCGTCTTGGCCGCGTCTGCAGTGGGTTGGGCGTCCGCCTGTGCGGCATCGGCCACGGTCGCCGCCACCGCGCCGTCGAACAGCATTCGCGGCTCCAGGGACATGATCATTGGCGATGCCAGGGCCTGTGCGCCCTCGGTTACCCGCGATTTGCCTTTGCTCCACCACATGACGTTCACCTGGACTCGAACTTTTTAAACACGCAAATGAAAAAAACCGCGAATCAGTTGACCGCGGCGTCGGTTTTCATACGAATGACATTGGCAGCGCTGGCGGACCCATCGCGCCAGAACGACAACTCGGCATACTTTTCAAACAGATCCGGCGGCAACAAGGTCCGCCGGGCTTGCGGCGCGACCTTGGGCTTGACCTTGTGCAGGCCGGCAACGCCCAAGGCCTGGTCGAAGGCCGGTGCGTCGTAGGTCAAGTGATTGAAGTCGTGTTCGAACCAGGGCTCACCGATGAACTCGTACACCAGGCGCATCACCCGCTCCGGGGCCTGGCTCAACAGGTCGTAGTCGACGATCAACATGGACTCGGCGTTTTCGCCGTAATACGCCTCTTTGAGCGCTGTCCAGGCAAAGCCAACCAGGCGGTTGCGCTGGGCCAGGGTTTCGCAGCGGCTGTAGACGGTGTTGCGCTCGTCATCGTCATTGAACAGCTTGGTGTTCTCGAACGGATTGGCGCGGTAAAGCCGCTCCAGGCTGTCCAGCACCCAGGCGACGTTGCGCACGCAGGCGATGGTCTTGGCCTGGGGGAACAGGTCCTGCAACGCAGGCAAGCGGGCGCACCACTGGCGATTTGTATCGAAGATGACGGGTTTGTCGGCCTTGTCGGCGTAGTAGGAGTCGAACAGCCCGCGCAACAGGCGACGGCGCAGGTCGGTGTCGATCACCGAGCCAAACTCACTGCCGGCGCTGCATTGCTGCAGGACGCTGCTGAACAGCGAACCGACGGGGCTGGTCATGCCGGCATGAAAGCGCGGGTTCTGCAGCAAAATGGCAGAAAGCAGGGTCGAGCCCGAGCGCGGTAAACCGGAGATAAAGTGAAACTGCGGCAATCCCTTCACCTTGTTTGTATTCCATTTGTAGCGCAAAGCGTAGCTGAGGAAATAATCCGCGACTAGTACTACTTTGATATCAAACCCAGCCAGATCTGTAAAAAAGATGGACGGTATAGGCGCCATGCGAACCTGAATCGATTAAGCCACTGGACAACATTTTTCCTCCCTTCCAGCCCAGCAGAATGAAATATCTCGGTCTACGCTCAGCCGTGCGTGACGAGTCGCCATACCAATAACCTGATGGATGAGGATTCTATGGAAGTATTCATCGGCACTATCCAGTCGTTCGCCTTCAACTTCGCGCCCAGAGATTGGGCCCTGTGCAACGGGCAGACGCTTGCCCTTTCCCAGTACCAAACCTTATTCGCCCTGATCGGCGTGACGTACGGGGGCAACGGCCAGACCACCTTCATGCTCCCCAACCTGCAGGGTCGCCTGCCCATGGGCATGGGCAACGGTTTGGGCCTGACGCCGCGTGTCATCGGCGAAATCTCCGGCACCGAAAACGTCACCGCGACGCAGGCCAACCTGCCCGCGCACACTCACGCCCTCACAGGGGCTACCGCCGCGACCGCTTTGCAGCTGGCGAACCCGGCCAGCAATCCGGTGAATACTCCAACGGCCACCAACTCGTTCATCGGCACCTCGGGCACCGGACCGGGCGCAGCGAATATCTATTCCGACCAGCTCGGCGCTTCACCGGTAGCGCTGCAAGGCGTGACCACCACCATCAGCGGCACGGTGTCCCCAGCGGGAAGCAGTACACCGATGGCGATCATGAACCCGTTCCTGGCGATCAACTTCAGCATCGCCCTGCAAGGCTTTTTCCCCTCCCGTAACTGATCACCCGCCGGGGGGCTGCGGTCCTCCGGCCTTTTGGAGCGCCGAGATGCTGCTGCAAGTCCAAAGCCGTCATTTCCAGCCGCTGCTGGGCCAGGTCAGCAACCTGACCCTACCCGATGGAAGTACCCTGCCCGTGCGGTTCGAAACCCTCGAGCAAGCACCTCGGGCGAAGATGCCGAACGCTGAGCGCATGCCGTTCAGCGTGGAGTTCAACAGCCTGCAGAACACGGACTTCGTGGACGGGCCCTGTGGCCTGGAGGTGCCAGAACTGGGAAGACTCGAAGGGGTGTTTGTGTCGCGGATACCGCCCATGGGACGGGATCCGGCGCTGGGGTATTTCTACATTGCGTTTAACTGAAGACTGATGATCCCTTGTGGGAGCGAGCCTGCTCGCGATGACGGTGGCATAGCCAACATCACTTCAAACTGACCCACCGCTATCGCGAGCAGGCTCGCTCCCACACGAGCCAGAAGCAGCTCAGTTCCCCTTCGGATACCAAACCAGCCGCTCCGCCGCCGGGTTGCGCTCCTGCACTTCAAAGCCCAATGCCAGGTAATGCTGGCGTGCGTGCGGGTTACTGCTCCAGACCACGGTCGCCACCGGGCAGCGGATCTGTTGTGCGGCTTTTTGTACCCCTTGCAGCACGGCCCGACCGTAACCTTGCCCGCGCGCCTGGGGGATGAACGCCAGGTACAGCACACGGATTTCATTGGGGCCAAAATCAGTGCTCAAGGCGCCAATGGCGGTGCCGAGCTTTTCCACGACGTAATGCATGGCGTTGGGGAAGTTATCCCCAAGCCCTTGCTCCTGCACCTGGAACTGCTGTGCGATCACCTGCTGTACTTGCTCGTGCTCGCCGTCGATCCATTGCAGATCCGCTCGCGCCGTCTGGTAAAGACTCTGCAGAAACGGCCCATCGCTGACCTGCGATGGCCGTACCACCAACCCCTCCGCCGCCACTGAATTCATGCTCGCTCCTTAAAACCCGCTTTCCCTGACACCCAGCGCCGCCAGCCGACGCCAGGTCGCTCCCAACACCGACTCACCGTGCCCCTGCAACACCACTACGCCACGCAGCGGTTGCGCCGGCGCAGGCGTGTTATCAACAGCACTCAAACGCACGCCATATTGCGCCTGCACCGGCTCCGCCCGTTGCTGCGAGTCACGCCGTACCGCGATCGGCCCGTGGTGATCGGACGTCAACGCCTGTTGCTCGACCCAGGCCACGCCATTGGTATCGATCTCGTTCAATTGCACGGCAATCGAGGGGTGCATTGGATCGTCAGCAATGAAACGCCCCGTGGCCCCGGGTTCGACCCGCCAAAGCTCGGCTTCGGTCAGGTAGCCGCGTAAGCGGGAGTCGGCCTGTACCACCCGCGCCAGCGGCTGTGTGGGCGACAACCAGCGCCCCACCGACAACTGTGGTAACAGATCACGCACCTGTCCGGCATGGGGCGCGCGTAACAGCAGGCGCTCACGCTGGGCGACCAGGCCCCGGTATTCGGCCACCGCTTCGGCCAGTTGTTGTTCGACGATACCGGCATCGGCGGCGGTTTCGCTGCGGCCGGCCTGGCGACGCATCTGTAACTGCTGGATCTCGATTTCCCGCCGCACAATCGCCAGGCGCGAAGCCATGTCCGGTGACTCCAGCTCGATCAACACATCGCCCTGGGCCACGGTCTGGCCGTCATGCACATTCACCTGTTTGATCCGTGCCGCCACCGGCGCATGCAAGGCACTGGCGCGACCGGCCTCAAGCATGACCGGTACCTCGACGGCGCTGCGCCAGGGCAACAGCAGCGCCAACGCCAACGCCAGTAACACCAGGCCACTGAGCAGCACTCGCGGACCATGGGCCTGCTCGCGCCGGCTCCACCACTGCCGCCATTCGTTCACGATGGGCATAAAAATGAACCACACCAATTCCACCAGCATCAGGAAAATGCCCAGCACCTTGAAGAACAGGTGATAGACCGCCAGGGCAATACCCAAAAACAACGCCGCGCGCCATAACCAGGCGCCGTATCCCCACACCAGCAAGCGACGACGCATTGTCGGCGTCCAGGGTTCCGGAGCCGGCGCGCCATAACCGAACAAGGCTTCACGCAAACGCCAGCGGCACAACGCAAACGCTCGCCCCTGGAGGTTATCCACTGCCCAGAAATCACTGAGAAGAAAATAACCGTCGAAGCGCATGAAGGGGTTCAGGTTGATGATCAACGTGGTGATCCAGGTGGCGCTGGCCAACATGAACGCGGCAGTGCGGGCCGGTCCGTCGGGCAACAGCGACCAGGCCAGCAACGCGATGCACGCCAGCAGCAATTCGGCCAGTACACCGCCGGCGCCGATCAGCAGCCGGGCACGACGATCATTGACCCGCCAGGCGTCGCTGACGTCGGTATAGAACATCGGCAACAGCACCATGAATGCCACGCCCATGCTCTGCACACGGCAACCGGCGCGCTTGGCCATGAAGGCATGACCGAACTCGTGGCACAACTTGGCGAAGAACAACGCCACCGCGAATGCCAGCGCGCCACCCAGGCTGAACAGGTGCGGAAACGTCGCCACGAAGCGCTGCCAGTCCCGCGACACCAGAAAAATACCCACGCCCAGGGTCAGCGGCATGCCATACCGCAGGATGGCGGGCCCGTACCGCGCGAGAAAAGGCCAGGCGCGGTTGAGAAAAGCATCCGGGCGCCACAACGGAATGCGAAAAAACAGATACTGGTGCAGCAGGATCTGCCACAGGCTCTGACGCTGGGCGGCCGTCTTGAACTGATAGCTGTCGCGCTGTTGCGGGTCCATGGCGCTGATCAGATCGTGACCTCGCAAAAAGCCCAGCAATTGCTCCAGCGATTCATTATTGAGCGGAAGGCCCGGCTCACGGTTCGCGGCTTGCAGCACCTGTTCCGGCTCACCAAGGGACCAGTGCCGCAGCATGCGCATCGCCGCCGCGCCAAGCTTGAAATAGCGCCCGCGTACCGGATCGGCCAGGGTCCATTGAGGGGAGCCGTCCGGGTCCGGGGCGGCAGGGGACAATTGCAGGTCTGGCCGCAGGCTCGGCAGTCCCATGCTACAGACCCACGCTCTGGCGCAAGCCGGCCAGTGGTCGACGCAACAGGTACAGCGCCAGCGGGGCGCGATCGCCGAAAATTTTCGCCGTGCCCCGCAGGCCGATGCGCGGCGCCGCGTCATCGAAACGCGCGTCCAGGCGATACGCCAGTTGCCCGGCAGCTGTGGGTTGCGCCTCGTAGGCCGAACGTTCGAGCCTGGCCAGGTGTCGCTGCAACGGGTCGCTGTCGAGGAACAACGCCACCTGGGCACCGGGGGCCAGGTCAATCGCGTCGCCCACCGCCAGCTCAATACGCAATTCGGCCTGGTTCGGGTCGGCGATTTCCATCAACCGCTCCCCCGTCTGCACCGGCTTGCCGAGCCAACGCTCTGCATCGGCAAATACCGCAATACCGTCCCGTTCGGCGCGCACTTCACTGCGCTTGAGCAACTCGATTGCATAGTCGCGTTCGGCGCGTTTCTGCTCGACGCGAGCGGCCAACAGATCAATCTTCGAGCTCGACTCGGCATCGGCAAACGCGCGCTGAGCGTTAGCCTTGAGTTCCGCCTCGGCCACGCCCAACACGCGCTCGGCCACATCGGCCTGGGCCTTGAGACTGGTGCTTTCGAAGCGCAACAGCAAGTCGCCGCTCTTGACGCTCTGGTTGGGTTTGACCAGGAATTGGGCGATCACCCCGTCCAAAGGTGCCGCCACCACCTGCCCGCCCAGCGGCACCACTTCGGCCGGGGCCAATACCGACTGTCGGACAGGAACCAGCAAGCCCAACAGCAGCACCGCCACCAAGGCGACCTGACGCTTGCGGGTCCAGCGCAAGCGCCACGGTTTGCGCGGTTGCAGCGCCAACCAGGCGTGGCTATAGGTGTCGCCCAGTTGCGACAGCAGCACTTGTTCAGAGGGGGGCCATGGCAGGTCACGGGCCAGCCACAAACCGCCGAACACCTGCCCCTGATGATCGATCAACGGCAGCCAGAATACCTGCCCCGCCGACAGGCTTCGCCAGTCCGCCTGAATGGAGTCGCTCACCCCATCGGCGGCAATTACCCGGGCCTGGTTCAGCAAGCCTTTTTTGAATAGCTGCGCCACCGCCTGCTCGACAAACGCCACGAACGGTGCGTTCGGATCCACGGCACTGACGCCGGTCACCGCCTGGACCTTGCCGGCGATCAACAGCGCGGCATGGCGGAACCCGAACAGGGCCTGACCATCGTTGACCAGGCTGTAACTCAGTTGCGCCGGGGTACGCGCAGCCCGCGTCTGGCGCTCCAGGTCGAGGAATCGGGCAAATACCTGTTCGGCGCTGCCCGTGATCGGCGCGTTCACTTGAACTCCGCGAAACGCGCCGTACCGCTCATGCCGGACAACAGCCCCTTGGCGTCAGGCAGCGTCGCCACCAGCAGCAAAGTCTGGCTGCCCTCGTCGATGCGCGCGCCAAGGCGTTTGACCGTCGCTTGCAGCGGCTGGCCGGTTTCATCGGGGACAAAGGTGAAGGACTGGCCCGGCTTGAGCCTGCCCATCCAGCGCGAAGGCACCAGCAGATGGATTTCCAGGGTGCGGTTGTCCACCACGTCCAGCAACGGCGCGCCGGCGGCCACGCTTTCATAGCGCTGGACCTCGCGCGCCACCACCTGTCCATCGAACGGCGCGATCACGCTGCAGCGCTTGACCTGGACCTGATAAACCTGGGACTGCGCCTGCGCTTCGCTGAGCCTGGCCTCGGCGCGTGCCACTTCGAAACGCCCGACCGATTTCAACGCCGCCAATTGCTTGTTATGGGCCAGTTCTTCACTGGCACCACGGCTCGCGGCCCGAGCTGCATTGAGCTGAGCCTGGTACGCTGAACAATCGAAACGCGCCAGGGTATCGCCCTGCTTGAACGACTCCCCCTCACTGAACGGCAACTCGACAATTCGTCCAGCCAACTCACTGGCAAGCACCGCCTGATCCCGTGCCCGAAGCACGCCACGCGCCTCATTGCCGCTCGGTGCACTGGCCCTGACGCCGCTCTCGAGCAGCGGATCATCGGAAACAGGCGTCTGCGCCTGCACCCAGCACGTTACAAAGACCAACCCCCAAACCCAACTACCTGAACGCCGCATAACCGTTACTCCCTGACGGATGGGCGGAGTCTACGACAGCGGTGGGGGGCGTCAAGGGAGTAGCAGGGAGGAGGAAGCAATCTCTTGTTTCAAAAAGACCAAAGAGGAGATCAAAAAGCGCTCGGTTTTTGCTGGGATGAGTCGGTATCAAATCCCACAGAATCTTGAGAGCTTCCACTCATACAAAACGGCTTTCGGTGATGGATCTCTCGTATTCTCCGCAGGAGCCCTCAATTTCGTAACAAACGCTGACAGATCAAACAAAGAATGAGTTTGACCTCCCACCGCGCATACGCTCAACACTGATCTGCCGGTGAAAAAAGGTAAACCAAACAGCAGTTGACGCCATGTCACGCTCAACTTAGGATGGCTTTACTCAACCCCGTACGCAGAGATTCAATTTTCTGGCCGTTGGGGTGAAAAAACCGGCTTAGGCCGGTTTTTTCGTTTCTGGGGATTGGGCTTGTGCGAACCGCATTTTTTGTAGATGGCTACAACCTGTTCTATGGGCTGCTCGCGGACACACCTTACAAGTGGCTGGATCTGCGAAGTCTGTTGTCGCATATCGCGCATATCGAAAATCCGCAGAGCACCACTTCCTCGGTTGATTACTTCACCTCCTCGGTCAAACCGTCATTGGCCACCCGGGGTCAAGCATCAAAAGAAGCGCAAGACACTTATATTCGCGCCCTGAAGAGCACCCATATCTGTGTCCATTACGGTCACCATCAACTTGAACCTGCCAAGGCCCCTCGCTTTATTGATAGAAAGACGAAAGCGTCTCGCAACGACAAAGTCGACATCTGGAAGCTGGAGGAGAAAGAAACGGACGTTCACATGGCAATCAGCATGTATCGAACCGCTGCCAAGCAAACGAAACTGAAGCATCATGAACGGTTGGAGCAGTTGGTGCTTGTATCCAGCGACACCGACATGACGCCGGCCTTGAGAGCCGTACGAGAAGACTTTCCTGAAATAACCGTCGGCGTCATTCTTCCCCACAGAGCCGAGCTGAATCGCCCGTCTCCAGGTTCGCTAAAGCAGCACGCCCACTGGACACGCCGCGTTGTCACCTGCGAGGAACTCCAATCCCACCAGTTCCCCACCCGAGTACCCACCCACAAAGCCCCCGCTATCAAACCGGATTACTGGTAAACCCCTGCAGCCGGATATACCGACGCCCAGCTCCGATACCTCTAGTCCTACCGTGGCAAAGCACTATCGCGACACAGCCAGTCACCCTGTGGGAGCGAGCCTGCTCGCGACGACGTCAGCCCAGACAACTCAGCAATTGTGACGAGGAGGCCCGCTCAAACACTACCGCTCGTGCAACGCCTCGGCCCGGGCCTTGATGATGGGTTTGAGCAGGTAACTGAGTACGGTTTTCTTGCCGGTGATGATGTCCACCGAGGCCACCATGCCCGGGATGATCAACAGGGGTTTTTCAGGGGTACCCAGATGACTGCGCTCGGTGCGCAGCTTGATGATGTAGTAAGTGGTTTTCTTGTCTTCGTCGGTGATGGTGTCGGCGCCGATCTGCTCCAGCTTGGCTTTCAGCCCACCGTAAATGGTGTAGTCGTACGCGGTGAATTTCACCGTGGCGTCCTGGCCGGGGTGCAGGAAGGCGATGTCCTGGGGACGGATTTTCGCTTCCACCAGAAGGGTGTCGTCCAGGGGCACGATTTCCACCAGGTCACTGCCGGGCTGGATGACCCCGCCGATGGTGTTCACCAGCAACTTGTTGACGATACCCCGAACCGGCGAGGTGACCAGTGTACGACTTACCCGATCCTCCAAAGCCTTGCCGGTGGCCTGGGCCTTGTTCAGGTCGGTACGCGCCTCATTGAGTTGGGTCAGGGCTTCGCTGCGGAACTTGCCGCGCGTCTCATCGATCTTGCGCTGCACTTCCTTGATCGCCGATTCAGCGCGGGGAATCGCCAGTGTCGTGGCGTCGAGTTGTCCACGGGTTTCGACTTCAGCCCGCTTGAGCCGCAGCACTTCCACCGGTGACACCGCGCCCTGGGCTACCAGCGGCTCGGACATGTTGATCTCCTGGCGTTGCAACGACAGGGCGGAGCGGTACTGCGACTGCTTGGAAACAAACTCGCGCAACTCCTGCTGACGCTGGATCAACTGCTCCTGCAACCCGCCGATTTCATCGTGCAGTTGCTGGCGGCGGCTGATGTACAGCGACTCTTCGCTGGCGGCCTGGCGCGGAACCGCCTTGAGCACGTCCTCCGGGAAGTTCAGCGGCCGGTCATCGACTTCGGCACTCAGCCGCTCGACCCGCAACAACATGGACAAGCGATCAGCCTCGGTCTCCCCCACATTAGAGACAAACCGAGTGTCATCCAGGCGAATCAACGGCGCGCCGGCCTCGACGATCTGCCCTTCGCTGACAAACAGCTCGGCAACGATCCCGCCTTCCAAGTTCTGGATCTTCTGGATCTTGGACGACGGAATCGCCTTGCCGTCGCCCTTGGTCACTTCGTCGACCTGCGCGAAGTTGGCCCACAGCAACAGGAAGACAAAGAAGCCGATGATCCCCCAGATCGTCAGCCGCACCACTCGCGGAGCGTCTTCGATCAGGGCTTTGTTGACCTCAGGCAGAGGCTGGCCATGCAGCGAATCCGAGCCCTTGAAATAGCGGCCCACGGCATTTTTCAAACCCGACTTAAGCAACACTGATCTGCCCCTTCTTCAACGCTTCCATCACCGCGGCTTTCGGGCCGTCGGCGAGGATTTGCCCACGGTCGATCACCAACAGGCGGTCCACCAGCGACAGCAAGGATGCCCGATGCGTCACCAGCAGCACGGTCTTGTTTTCCACCACGGCGGCCAGGCGCTGCTTCAAGCGTTCCTCACCGGTGTTGTCCATGGCGCTGGTGGGTTCATCCAACAGCAGGATGGGCGGGTTGAGCAGCAGCGCGCGGGCCAGGGCGACGTTCTGTCGCTGGCCGCCGGACAGGTTCTGCCCGCGCTCGCCAACTTGCAGTTCATAGCCTTGCGGGTGCAAGCGCGCGAACTCATGCACACCGGCAAGTTCGGCGGCCTGGAGCACCAGTTCGTCCTCGACGTAACGGGCGCCGGAGGTCAGGTTGTCCCGCAGGGTACCGGCCAGCAGCTGGATATCCTGCGGCACATAACCGATGTTGTAGCGCAGCTCGCTGACGTCGATCTGGCGAATGTCCACGCCATCCACCAACAGCGCTCCGTCGTCCGGTTGATACAGACCCACCAGCAACTTGGCCAGGGAGCTCTTGCCCGAGCCGCTACGACCGATGATGCCGATTTTTTCCCCGGGCTTGATCACCAGGTTGATGTTCTTCAGCGCAGCGTTCTGTTGGTTGGGGTAGGTGAAATTCAACTGACGGCATTCAATGGCACCTTGCAAGACCTTACGGCTCAACGGGCGCTCTTCGAAGTTGCGCTCCTGGGGCAGCTCCATCATCTGATCGACCGAAACCATGGTCACCCGCGCCTGCTGATAGCGAGTCAACAGACCCGACAGCGACGCCAACGGGCTGAGGGCGCGGCCACTGAGCATGTAGCAGGCGATCAACCCACCCATGCTCAGGTTGCCGGCAATGATCTGATAGACGCCGAAGACAATCATGATCACCCCGGCCAACTGCTGGATCAGCAAGGTGATGTTCATCGCCAGGCCGGACAGCATCTTGACCCGCAGCTCGAGGCGGCTGAGGGTGCCGATGGTTTGTTCCCACTGATACTGGCGCTCGCTCTCGGCGTTGTTGACCTTCACCGCATCCAGGCCGGCCAGGGTTTCGATCAGGCTGGATTGACGCTCGGCGCCCAGGGCCATGGTTCGCTCCATGGTCGCCACCAGGGGCTTTTGCAAGGCGTAGCCGATCAGCAGGGCAATCGGAAAGGCCAGCACCGGAATCCATACCAGATGCCCGCCGAGGATCGCGATGACCATGAAAATCAGCAAGGTGAACGGCAGGTCGATCAGGCTGGTAAGGGTCAGCGAGGCGAGAAAGTCCCGCAGGCTTTGGAATTCATGGATGTTCTGGGCAAAGCTGCCCACCCGTGCCGGGCGATACTTCATGGCCATGCCAACGATGCGCTCGAACAACGTCGCCGAAATGATCAGGTCGGTTTTCTTGCCGGCCAGGTCCAGGCACAGGCTGCGCAACATCTTGAGGATCAGGTCGAACACATAGGCGCCGGTAATACCGATCGCCAGCACCCACAGGGTGGACTCGGCCTGGTTCGGTACCACGCGATCGTAAACGTTCATCACGAACAGCGGCGCCGCCATGGCGATAATATTGATCAGCAAGCTGGCAGCGATGGCGTCGGCGTACAGCCAGCGCGACCGCTTGAGCGTGTCGCGAAACCACGAACGCGCCCGAGGAATGAGCGTGCCATGGTTCACGTCGAATTTGTGTTGCGGTTGAGCGAAGAACACTTTACCGCTGTAGTCGTCGGCCAGCAGTTCACGGCTGACCGTCACTTCGCCGCCATCACTTTCGCTGAGCAGCAGACGCGCCTGGTCATCGCCGACCCAGCCGAGCAACACCGCGCTACGACCATCCTTGAGCAACAGCAGGGCCGGCATGGCGATGGTCGGTATCTGCTCGAGCTTGCGTTGCAGCACCCGGCCTTGCAGACCGGCACGTGCTGCCGCTCGCGACAATAATTCGACGCTCAGCCGTTGCTTGGGTAACGGCAGGCCGGTGGTGAGCATCGCCGCGCTGGCCGGCTTCTGATGGAGCATGCAAAGCGCCAGCAAGCCGTCCAGCAATGGGTCGTCGTGCAGCGTGCGTGGATCATGGATGAGTTCGGCTCGACTGACTTCTGATTCCACGCTGGGCACTCTTTGCTGATCAAAACGGGATGGATGACTCAATTCATCCCAGGCAACTGGACCCTGGGCTTGACGTCATTCTGCACAACGGATGCCAACGGCGCGACAACCCCCTGACTTTTGAGCAACTGCCCCATGGTTGCCTTGATTCGGTATTGGCTGAACAACTGCACGTTCTTGATCTCCGCCAGGCGGCGGGAGGCGCTGAACAGCTCGTTTTCGCTGTCGAGCAAGTCGAGCAGGGTCCGCTCGCCGAGACCGAACTGCCGCTGGTAGGCGGTGCGTACGTTGGCGCTGTGATCGACGTACTGCTGGGCAATCGGTACCTGGGCGTTGGCGTTATTGAGGGCGTTCCAGGCCAGGCCCAACTCTTCAGTCAGTTGACGCAGGGCGTTGTTGCGGATGTCCAGGGCCTGGCTCGACAGATACGACTTGGACTCCAGATCCGCCTTGTTGCTACCACCGGCGTACAGATTGAAACGCATGCGCAGCATGGCTTGCCATTCGTTGTTGTGACCGTTCTGACCATCCAGATCGTTGTCGGCGGTACGGCCCAACTCGGCGTCGAAGCGGGGGTAGAAGCTCGACTTGGCGGCTTCGTACTGTTGCTCGGCGGCCGCGATGTCGGCTTCGGCGGAACGCAACACCGGGCTGTTCTCCAGCATCTGGGCACGGGCTTCGTTCAGGTTGGCCGGCAACAGCGCCAGAAAATCGGCGGGACGTTCCAGCTGGTCGGGCATCTGGCCCACGGCGCTGAGGTAGTTGGTCTCGGCGTCGGCCAGGTTGGTCTGCTCGGTGATCAGGTTGTTGCGGGCCTGGGCCATGCGCGCCTCAGCCTGATCCAGATCGGCGCCGCTGCCCACGCCACGGTCGGTGCGCAGCTTGATTTGATCGAAGATGCGCTCGTGACTCTTGAGGTTTTCCTCAGCCAGACGTACGAACTCGCGTCGGGTCAGCACGTCCAGATAAACCTGGGCCACGGTCAATCCGGTGCGCTCGGACGCGTCCAGCAAGGAATAGGCACGGGCATTCACGGTGGCTTGTTGACGCCCCACTTCGCTGGACGTCGCAAAACCGTCAAAAACCATTTGCGTCAGGCGCAGGCTGGACTCGCTACGGTTCAAGGTTTCCCAATGATTATTGCTGCCCGAGCGGGTCGTCACACTGTCAGTACCTTCGCGACCGTACCCCGCCGCAAGGTCCACTCTAGGCAGGTAGCCGCCTTTAGCGGCCTTGAGTTGGTAGTCCGCCGCCAGCCGGCTGTTCACACCGGCCTGAATCTCAGGATGGACATCCAGCGCCTGTTGCATAGCCTGCGGCAAGGTTTGTGCTTGTACGAAACTGGCGGCGAGGGCGAAAGGTAAAGCCTTGAACAGGTGCAAACGCATGGTTGGATTATTCCCGAAACTCTTGTCTTGAATCACAGCGAAAGGTGGCGCTGCATCGGATGATGGCAACCGGGATGACCGTATGTCGGAAAGTTCGAAACAGGCAGTGAATCATGCACCGAAAGAACAGGTCGCCGCTTAAATATCAATGTGACATTACTGAAGCGATTGTTTAGGATGGCCAGCAGAAGGTCAATAGTTTGGCATAAACAAAAAAATCAAAAAAACAAGCCAAAATATTGACGTCATGAAGCGTCAAAACAACCTTATTTAGCGAAGCAAGAGCGTCCAGACCGGCGCAGCCAGAGGCTGTTCGGTACATGGAAGTCTACTGAACGTGGCACCCGGAGAGTCTTCAATGAGCAGTGTTATTGCCGTCGTCAAAAGCATTGTTGGTCAGGTTTTCGTCGTATCCCCCGAAGGCATCCGGCGTGTGCTCATTGAAGGTGACCGCCTGTCCACAGGCGATCAATTGGACACCGGCGCTGCTGGCGCCGTTACATTGGAACTGGCCGATGGGCGCACGCTGGACCTGGGTCGCGACACCCAGTGGAGCGCCAATGCCCCGGACTCCTCCACCGATCTCGCCCAGGCCACAGCCCAGGCTGCGCCGTCGGTAGAAGAACTGCAGCAGGCCATTGCCGCCGACGTCGACCCGACGACCGCCCTTGAAGCCACCGCCGCTGGCGCCACTGCTGCAGGTACGGGTGGGGCCGCCGGTGGCGGCCACAGCGTTGTGATGCTGGATGCCACCGCTGGCAGCGTCGACCCGACCATCGGGTTCCCGACTGAGGGTTTGAGCGCAGCCGCGGCCGCTGACGATGACATCACCGGCGGCGACACCGACGCCGATACCACTGCCAACGCGGTGCTTGATTCGACGTTGACCCTGAGCGCCACCCCGACCCTGACCGAGGCCGGCGGCGTGCTGGTCTACACCGCGACCGTCACCCAGGCGCCTCAGACCAACCTGACCGTAACCTTGTCCAACGGCGCAGTGATCGTGATTCCCGCCGGGCAACTGACCGGCAGCGTCAACGTCCCCCTGGCGCCGAACGACACCGTCTATAACGACCCTAGCCAGATCAGCGTCACGGTCACCGGCACTACCGGCGGCACCGGCATTGCCGTGACCTTGCCCACCACACCGGCAGTGACCCAGATCACCGACACTGTGGACACCACCACCGTCACTTTGACGGCCGGCAACACCGTCACCGAAGGCGGCCAGATCACCTACACCGCCACCCTGACCAACCCGGCCCAGACGCCAGTGACCGTAACCTTGAGCAATGGCTCGGTCATCACCATCGCTGCGGGCCAGACCACCGGCACCGTCAACGTCGACACTCCGGCCAACGACGTCTACAACAATGGCAGCACCGTCAGCACCACCATTACCGGCGCCACGGGCGGCAACTTTGAGAACTTGGTGCCGAGCACCACGCCTGCCGTGACGACGATCACCGATTCGGTGGACGCCACTGGCCTGACCTTGACTGCCAGCGACACCATCACTGAAGGCGGTCAGGTCACCTACACCGCGACTCTGACCAACCCGGCCCAGACGCCGGTAACCGTGACCTTGAGCAATGGCTCGGTCATCACCATCGCCGCCGGACAAACCACCGGTACCGTCAACGTCGATACCCCGGCCAACGACGTCTACAACAATGGCAGCACCGTCAGCACCACCATTACCGGTGCGACTGGCGGCAACTTTGAAAACCTGGTGCCGAGCACCACGCCTGCCGTGACGACGATCACCGACTCCGTGGACGTCACCGGCCTGACCTTGACCGCCAGCGACACCATCACCGAAGGCGGTCAGATCACCTACACCGCGACTCTGACCAACCCGGCCCAGACGCCGGTAACCGTGACCTTGAGCAATGGCTCGGTCATCACCATCGCCGCCGGACAAACCACCGGTACCGTCAACGTCGATACCCCGGCCAACGACGTCTACAACAATGGCAGCACCGTCAGCACCACCATTACCGGCGCCACGGGCGGCAACTTTGAGAACTTGGTGCCGAGCACCACGCCTGCCGTTACGACGATCACCGATTCCGTGGACGCCACTGGCCTGACCTTGACCGCCAGCGACACCGTTACCGAAGGCGGCCAGATCACCTACACCGCAACGCTGACCAACCCAGCCCAGACGCCGGTGACCGTGACCTTGAGCAATGGCTCGGTCATCACCATCGCCGCCGGACAAACCACCGGCACCGTCAACGTCGATACCCCGGCCAACGACGTCTACAACAATGGCAGCACCGTTAGCACCACCATTACCGGTGCAACGGGTGGCAACTTTGAGAACTTGGTGCCGAACACCACGCCTGCCGTGACGACGATCACCGACTCGGTGGACGCCACCGGCCTGACCCTGACCGCCAGCGACACCATCACCGAAGGCGGCCAGATCACCTACACCGCCACCCTGACCAACCCGGCCCAGACGCCGGTAACCGTGACCTTGAGCAATGGCTCGGTCATCACCATCGCCGCCGGACAAACCACCGGTACCGTCAACGTCGATACCCCGGCCAACGACGTCTACAACAATGGCAGCACCGTCAGCACCACCATTACCGGTGCGACTGGCGGCAACTTTGAAAACCTGGTGCCGAGCACTACACCTGCCGTTACGACGATCACCGATTCGGGGGACGCCACAGGCCTGACCTTGACCGCCAGCGACACCGTTACCGAAGGCGGCCAGATCACCTACACCGCGACCCTGACCAACCCGGCCCAGACGCCGGTGACCGTGACCTTGAGCAATGGCTCGGTCATCACCATCGCTGCGGGCCAGACCACAGGCACCGTCGCTGTCGATACCCCGGCCAATGACGTCTACAACAACGGCAGCACCGTCAGCACCACTATTACCGGTGCCACGGGCGGCAACTTTGAAAACCTGGTGCCGAGCACCACGCCTGCGGTCACCACAATCACTGATTCGGTGGACGCTACCGGCCTTACCCTGACCGCCAGCGATACCATCACTGAAGGCGGCCAGATCACTTACACCGCCACTCTGACCAACCCGGCCCAGACTCCGGTAACCGTGACCTTGAGCAATGGCTCGGTCATTACCATCGCTGCGGGCCAGACCACAGGCTCCGTCGCTGTCGATACCCCGGCCAATGACGTCTACAACAACGGCAGCACCGTCAGCACCACTATTACCGGTGCGACTGGCGGCAACTTTGAAAACCTGGTGCCGAGCACTACACCTGCCGTTACGACGATCACCGACTCGGTGGACGCCACCGGCCTGAGCTTGTCAGCATCCACTGAAGTGGCCGAAGGCGGTTCGATTGTCTACACCGCGACCCTGACCAACCCCGCTGGCACTCCGGTCACCGTGACACTGAGCAACGGCGCTGTAATCAACATCGCTGCCGGCGCCACCACCGGCACCGTGACCGTCGATGCGCCGGCTGACGATGTCTACAAAGATGCTGGCAAGGTTGAAGTCAGCATCGATAACGCCACCGGTGGCAACTTCGAAAACCTGGTGCCAAACACGACTCCAGCAGTGACTGATGTCACCGACACCATCGATACGTCGACCGTCAGCCTGACCGCGACTTCCTCCGTGGCTGAGGGCGGCACCGTGGTTTATACCGCTTCGGTCAACGCCCCGGTGACCGGCGCTCCGCTGGTCGTAACGTTGAGCAACGGCCAGAGCATCACCATTCCGGTCGGTTCCAGCAGCGGTTCGGTCAACTTTGTTACCCAGAACGATGCCCTCGCTGGCGGCGACAACCTGAGCGTCAAGATCGATGATGCTCAGGGTGGTAACTACGAAAAGCTGGACATCGACGCGACTCCCGCTGACACCACCGTTACCGATGTACAGGACTCGACCGGCCTGACCTTGAGTGCAACCGATACCGTTGCTGAAGGCGGTTCGATTGTTTACACCGCAACCCTGACCAACGCCGCCGGTTCACCAGTCACCGTGACCCTGAGCAACGGCGCAGTAATCAACATCGCTGCCGGCGCGACCACCGGCACCGTGACCGTCGATGCACCAAAAGACGACGTTTACAAAGACGCCGGCAAGGTCGAAGTCAGCATCGATAACGCCGCCGGCGGTAACTTCGAGAATTTGGTGCCAAGCACCACTCCAGCCGTCACCGACGTAACCGATACCATCGACACCAGCACGGTTTCGCTCACCGCGACCGCAAATGTGGCTGAAGGCGGCACCGTGGTTTACACCGCTTCGGTCAATGCTCCGGTTACCGGCGCTCCGCTGGTCGTAACGTTGAGCAACGGCCAGAGCATCACCATTCCGGTCGGCTCCAGCTCCGGTTCGGTCAACTTCGTGACCCAGAACGACGCCCTTGCTGGCGGCGACAACCTGAGCGTCAAGATCGACGACGCTCAGGGCGGCAACTACGAAAAACTGGACATCGACGCGACTCCAGCTGACACAACTGTCACGGACGTGCAGGACACCACCGGTCTGACGCTCTCGGCCACTGACACCGTTGCCGAAGGCGGTTCGATTGTTTACACCGCGACCCTGACCAACCCCGCTGGCACTCCGGTCACCGTGACCCTGAGCAACGGCGCTGTAATCAACATCGCCGCCGGTGCCACCACCGGCACCGTGACCGTCGATGCGCCGACTGACGACGTCTACAAAGACGCTGGCAAAGTCGAAGTCAGCATCGATAACGCAACGGGCGGTAACTTCGAGAACCTGGTACCAAGCACCACACCGGCCGTCACCGATGTCACTGACACCATTGATACTTCGACCGTCAGCCTGACCGCGACCTCCTCCGTGGCTGAAGGCGGCACCGTGGTTTACACCGCTTCGGTCAACGCACCGGTCACCGGCGCTCCGTTGGTCGTAACGTTGAGCAACGGCCAGAGCATCACCATTCCAGTCGGTTCCAGCAGCGGTTCGGTCAACTTCGTGACCCAGAACGATGCCCTTGCCGGCGGCGACAACCTGAGCGTCAAGATTGATGATGCTCAGGGCGGCAACTACGAAAAACTGGACATCGATGCCACTCCGGCTGACACGACTGTCACTGACGTGCAGGACACCACCGGTCTGAGCCTGAGCGCTACCGATTCGGTTGCCGAAGGTGGTCAAATCACCTACACCGCAACCCTGACCAACGCCGCTGGCTCGCCAGTGACCGTGACTCTGAGCAACGGCGCTGTAATCAACATCGCTGCTGGCGCCACCACCGGCACCGTGACCGTCGCTGCGCCAAAGGACGACGTCTACAAAGACGCTGGCAAGGTTGAAGTCAGCATCGACAATGCAACGGGCGGTAACTTCGAAAACCTGGTGCCGAGCACCGCACCAGCGGTGACCGATGTCACTGACACCATCGACACCAGCACCGTGTCGCTCACTGCGACCGCAAATGTGGCTGAAGGCGGCACCGTGGTTTACACCGCCTCGGTCAACGCGCCAGTCACCGGCGCTCCGTTGGTCGTAACGTTGAGCAACGGCCAGAGCATCACCATTCCAGTCGGTTCCAGCTCCGGTTCGGTCAACTTCGTTACCCAGAACGACGCCCTTGCTGGCGGCGACAACCTGAGCGTGAAGATTGATGATGCTCAGGGCGGTAACTACGAAAAGCTGGACATCGATGCCACTCCAGCGGACACGACTGTCACTGACGTGCAGGACACGACCGGCCTGACGCTCTCGGCCACTGACACTGTTGCTGAAGGTGGTTCGATTGTTTACACCGCAACCCTGACCAACCCCGCTGGCACTCCGGTCACCGTGACACTGAGCAACGGCGCTGTAATCAACATCGCTGCCGGCGCCACCACTGGCACCGTGACCGTCGATGCGCCGACTGACGACGTCTACAAAGACGCCGGCAAAGTCGAAGTCAGCATCGATAACGCAACGGGCGGTAACTTCGAAAACCTGGTGCCAAGCACTGCACCAGCGGTGACTGATGTCACTGACACCATCGACACCAGCACCGTTTCGCTCACAGCGACCGCGAATGTGGCCGAAGGCGGTACTGTCGTTTACACCGTCTCGGTCAATGCCCCCGTGACCGGCGCTCCGCTGGTGGTCACCCTGTCGAACGGCCAAAGCATCACCATCCCGGTCGGCTCCAGCAGCGGTTCGGTCAATTTCGTTACCCAGAACGATGCCCTTGCCGGCGGCGACAACCTGAGCGTCAAGATTGATGATGCCCAGGGCGGTAACTACGAAAAACTGGACATTGATGCCACTCCGGCTGACACAACTGTCACGGACGTGCAGGACACCACCGGCCTGACGCTCTCGGCAACTGACACCGTTGCTGAAGGCGGTTCGATCGTTTACACCGCAACCCTGACCAACGCCGCTGGTTCGCCAGTGACGGTGACCCTGAGCAACGGCGCTGTAATCAACATCGCTGCTGGTGCCACCACTGGCACGGTCACTGTCGATGCACCAAAAGACGACGTCTACAAAGACGCCGGCAAAGTCGAAGTCAGCATCGATAACGCCACCGGTGGCAACTTCGAGAATCTGGTGCCAAGCACCGCGCCAGCCGTCACCGATGTGACCGACACTATCGACACCAGCACCGTTTCGCTCACTGCGACCGCGAATGTAGCTGAAGGCGGCATTGTCGTTTACACCGCCTCGGTCAACGCTCCCGTGACCGGCGCTCCGCTGGTGATCACCCTGTCGAACGGTCAGAGCATCACCATTCCAGTCGGTTCCAGCAGTGGTTCGGTCAACTTCGTCACCCAGAACGACGCCCTTGCCGGCGGCGACAACCTGAGCGTCAAGATTGATGATGCCCAGGGCGGCAACTACGAAAAACTGGACATCGACGCGACTCCCGCTGACACCACCGTTACCGATGTACAGGACTCGACCGGCCTGACCTTGAGTGCAACCGATACCGTTGCTGAAGGCGGTTCGATTGTTTACACCGCAACCCTGACCAACGCCGCCGGTTCACCAGTCACCGTGAGCCTGAGCAACGGCGCAGTAATCAACATCGCTGCCGGCGCGACCACCGGCACCGTGACCGTCGATGCACCAAAAGACGACGTTTACAAAGACGCCGGCAAGGTCGAAGTCAGCATCGATAACGCCACCGGTGGCAACTTCGAGAATCTGGTGCCAAGCACCACGCCAGCCGTCACCGACGTGACCGATACCATCGACACTTCGACTGTCAGCCTGACCGCGACTTCCTCCGTGGCCGAAGGCGGAACCGTGGTTTACACCGCTTCGGTCAATGCTCCGGTTACCGGCGCTCCGCTGGTCGTAACGTTGAGCAACGGCCAGAGCATCACCATTCCGGTCGGCTCCAGCAGTGGTTCGGTGAACTTCGTTACGCAGAACGATGCTTTGTCAGGTGGTGATTCGCTGAGCGTGAAGATCGACGACGCCCAAGGCGGCAACTACGAAAAACTGGACATCGACGCGACTCCCGCTGACACCACCGTTACCGATGTACAGGACACCACCGGCCTGAGCCTGAGCGCTACCGATTCGGTTGCCGAAGGTGGTCAAATCACCTACACCGCAACCCTGACCAACGCCGCTGGCTCACCAGTCACCGTGACCCTGAGCAACGGCGCCGTAATCAACATCGCTGCCGGCGCCACCACTGGCACAGTCACTGTCGATGCGCCAAAAGACGACGTCTACAAAGATGCTGGCAAAGTCGAAGTCAGCATCGACAACGCCACCGGCGGTAGCTTTGAGAACCTCGTTCCGAGCACGACTCCGGCAGTGACTGATGTCACCGATACCATCGATACGTCGACTGTCAGCCTGACCGCGACTTCCTCCGTGGCTGAAGGCGGCACCGTGGTTTACACCGCTTCGGTCAACGCGCCAGTCACCGGCGCTCCGTTGGTCGTAACGTTGAGCAACGGCCAAAGCATCACCATTCCAGTCGGCTCCAGCTCCGGTTCGGTGAACTTCGTTACGCAGAACGATGCCCTTGCCGGCGGCGACAACCTGAGCGTCAAGATTGATGATGCTCAGGGCGGCAACTACGAAAAACTGGAGATCGACGCGACTCCGGCGGACACCACCGTTACTGATGTGCAGGACACCACTGGCCTGACGCTCTCGGCCACTGACACCGTTGCCGAAGGTGGTTCTATTGTTTACACCGCAACCCTGACCAACGCCGCTGGTTCACCAGTGACCGTGACTCTGAGCAACGGCGCAGTGATCAACATCGCTGCCGGCGCTACCACCGGCACTGTGACCGTCGATGCGCCAAAGGACGACGTCTACAAAGACGCCGGCAAAGTCGAAGTCAGCATTGATAACGCCACCGGCGGCAACTTCGAGAATTTGGTGCCAAGCACCACGCCAGCCGTCACCGACGTGACCGATACCATCGACACTTCGACTGTCAGCCTGACCGCGACTTCCTCCGTGGCCGAAGGCGGAACCGTGGTTTACACCGCTTCGGTCAATGCTCCGGTTACCGGCGCTCCGCTGGTCGTAACGTTGAGCAACGGCCAGAGCATCACCATTCCGGTCGGCTCCAGCTCCGGTTCGGTCAACTTCGTGACCCAGAACGACGCCCTTGCTGGCGGCGACAACCTGAGCGTCAAGATCGACGACGCTCAGGGCGGCAACTACGAAAAACTGGACATCGACGCGACTCCAGCGGACACAACTGTCACGGACGTGCAGGACACCACCAGTCTGACGCTCTCGGCCACTGACACCGTTGCCGAAGGCGGTTCGATTGTTTACACCGCAACCCTGACCAACGCTGCTGGCTCGCCAGTCACCGTGACCCTGAGCAACGGCGCTGTAATCAACATCGCTGCCGGCGCCACCACCGGCACCGTGACCGTCGATGCGCCGACTGACGACGTCTACAAAGACGCTGCCAAAGTTGAAGTCAGCATCGATAACGCCACCGGTGGCAACTTCGAGAACCTCGTTCCGAGCACGACTCCGGCAGTGACTGATGTCACCGATACCATCGATACGTCGACTGTTAGCCTGACCGCGACCTCCTCCGTGGCTGAAGGCGGCACCGTCGTTTACACCGCTTCGGTCAACGCCCCGGTCACCGGCGCTCCGCTGGTGATCACCCTATCGAACGGTCAAAGCATCACCATCCCGGTCGGCTCCAGCTCCGGTTCGGTCAATTTCGTGACCCAGAACGACGCCCTTGCTGGCGGCGACAACCTGAGCGTCAAGATTAATGATGCCCAGGGCGGCAACTACGAAAAACTGGACATTGATGCCACTCCGGCTGACACAACTGTCACGGACGTGCAGGACACCACCGGTCTGAGCCTGAGCGCTACCGATTCGGTTGCCGAAGGTGGTTCGATCGTTTACACAGCGACATTGACCAATGCTGCTGGCTCACCAGTCACCGTGACCCTGAGCAACGGCGCCGTAATCAACATCGCTGCCGGCGCCACCACCGGCACCGTGACCGTCGATGCGCCGACTGACGACGTCTACAAAGACGCCGGCAAAGTCGAAGTCAGCATCGATAACGCAACGGGCGGTAACTTCGAAAACCTGGTGCCAAGCACTGCACCAGCGGTGACTGATGTCACTGACACCATCGACACCAGCACCGTTTCGCTCACAGCGACCGCGAATGTGGCCGAAGGCGGTACTGTCGTTTACACCGTCTCGGTCAATGCCCCCGTGACCGGCGCTCCGCTGGTGGTCACCCTGTCGAACGGCCAAAGCATCACCATCCCGGTCGGCTCCAGCAGCGGTTCGGTCAATTTCGTTACCCAGAACGATGCCCTTGCCGGCGGCGACAACCTGAGCGTCAAGATTGATGATGCCCAGGGCGGTAACTACGAAAAACTGGACATTGATGCCACTCCGGCTGACACAACTGTCACGGACGTGCAGGACACCACCGGCCTGACGCTCTCGGCAACTGACACCGTTGCTGAAGGCGGTTCGATCGTTTACACCGCAACCCTGACCAACGCCGCTGGTTCGCCAGTGACGGTGACCCTGAGCAACGGCGCTGTAATCAACATCGCTGCTGGTGCCACCACTGGCACGGTCACTGTCGATGCACCAAAAGACGACGTCTACAAAGACGCCGGCAAAGTCGAAGTCAGCATCGATAACGCCACCGGTGGCAACTTCGAGAATCTGGTGCCAAGCACCGCGCCAGCCGTCACCGATGTGACCGACACTATCGACACCAGCACCGTTTCGCTCACTGCGACCGCGAATGTAGCTGAAGGCGGCATTGTCGTTTACACCGCCTCGGTCAACGCTCCCGTGACCGGCGCTCCGCTGGTGATCACCCTGTCGAACGGTCAGAGCATCACCATTCCAGTCGGTTCCAGCAGTGGTTCGGTCAACTTCGTCACCCAGAACGACGCCCTTGCCGGCGGCGACAACCTGAGCGTCAAGATTGATGATGCCCAGGGCGGCAACTACGAAAAACTGGACATCGACGCGACTCCCGCTGACACCACCGTTACCGATGTACAGGACTCGACCGGCCTGACCTTGAGTGCAACCGATACCGTTGCTGAAGGCGGTTCGATTGTTTACACCGCAACCCTGACCAACGCCGCCGGTTCACCAGTCACCGTGAGCCTGAGCAACGGCGCAGTAATCAACATCGCTGCCGGCGCGACCACCGGCACCGTGACCGTCGATGCACCAAAAGACGACGTTTACAAAGACGCCGGCAAGGTCGAAGTCAGCATCGATAACGCCACCGGTGGCAACTTCGAGAATCTGGTGCCAAGCACCACGCCAGCCGTCACCGACGTGACCGATACCATCGACACTTCGACTGTCAGCCTGACCGCGACTTCCTCCGTGGCCGAAGGCGGAACCGTGGTTTACACCGCTTCGGTCAATGCTCCGGTTACCGGCGCTCCGCTGGTCGTAACGTTGAGCAACGGCCAGAGCATCACCATTCCGGTCGGCTCCAGCAGTGGTTCGGTGAACTTCGTTACGCAGAACGATGCTTTGTCAGGTGGTGATTCGCTGAGCGTGAAGATCGACGACGCCCAAGGCGGCAACTACGAAAAACTGGACATCGACGCGACTCCCGCTGACACCACCGTTACCGATGTACAGGACACCACCGGCCTGAGCCTGAGCGCTACCGATTCGGTTGCCGAAGGTGGTCAAATCACCTACACCGCAACCCTGACCAACGCCGCTGGCTCACCAGTCACCGTGACCCTGAGCAACGGCGCCGTAATCAACATCGCTGCCGGCGCCACCACTGGCACAGTCACTGTCGATGCGCCAAAAGACGACGTCTACAAAGATGCTGGCAAAGTCGAAGTCAGCATCGACAACGCCACCGGCGGTAGCTTTGAGAACCTCGTTCCGAGCACGACTCCGGCAGTGACTGATGTCACCGATACCATCGATACGTCGACTGTCAGCCTGACCGCGACTTCCTCCGTGGCTGAAGGCGGCACCGTGGTTTACACCGCTTCGGTCAACGCGCCAGTCACCGGCGCTCCGTTGGTCGTAACGTTGAGCAACGGCCAAAGCATCACCATTCCAGTCGGCTCCAGCTCCGGTTCGGTGAACTTCGTTACGCAGAACGATGCCCTTGCCGGCGGCGACAACCTGAGCGTCAAGATTGATGATGCTCAGGGCGGCAACTACGAAAAACTGGAGATCGACGCGACTCCGGCGGACACCACCGTTACTGATGTGCAGGACACCACTGGCCTGACGCTCTCGGCCACTGACACCGTTGCCGAAGGTGGTTCTATTGTTTACACCGCAACCCTGACCAACGCCGCTGGTTCACCAGTGACCGTGACTCTGAGCAACGGCGCAGTGATCAACATCGCTGCCGGCGCTACCACCGGCACTGTGACCGTCGATGCGCCAAAGGACGACGTCTACAAAGACGCCGGCAAAGTCGAAGTCAGCATTGATAACGCCACCGGCGGCAACTTCGAGAATTTGGTGCCAAGCACCACGCCAGCCGTCACCGACGTGACCGATACCATCGACACTTCGACTGTCAGCCTGACCGCGACTTCCTCCGTGGCCGAAGGCGGAACCGTGGTTTACACCGCTTCGGTCAATGCTCCGGTTACCGGCGCTCCGCTGGTCGTAACGTTGAGCAACGGCCAGAGCATCACCATTCCGGTCGGCTCCAGCTCCGGTTCGGTCAACTTCGTGACCCAGAACGACGCCCTTGCTGGCGGCGACAACCTGAGCGTCAAGATCGACGACGCTCAGGGCGGCAACTACGAAAAACTGGACATCGACGCGACTCCAGCGGACACAACTGTCACGGACGTGCAGGACACCACCAGTCTGACGCTCTCGGCCACTGACACCGTTGCCGAAGGCGGTTCGATTGTTTACACCGCAACCCTGACCAACGCTGCTGGCTCGCCAGTCACCGTGACCCTGAGCAACGGCGCTGTAATCAACATCGCTGCCGGCGCCACCACCGGCACCGTGACCGTCGATGCGCCGACTGACGACGTCTACAAAGACGCTGCCAAAGTTGAAGTCAGCATCGATAACGCCACCGGTGGCAACTTCGAGAACCTCGTTCCGAGCACGACTCCGGCAGTGACTGATGTCACCGATACCATCGATACGTCGACTGTTAGCCTGACCGCGACCTCCTCCGTGGCTGAAGGCGGCACCGTCGTTTACACCGCTTCGGTCAACGCCCCGGTCACCGGCGCTCCGCTGGTGATCACCCTATCGAACGGTCAAAGCATCACCATCCCGGTCGGCTCCAGCTCCGGTTCGGTCAATTTCGTGACCCAGAACGACGCCCTTGCTGGCGGCGACAACCTGAGCGTCAAGATTAATGATGCCCAGGGCGGCAACTACGAAAAACTGGACATTGATGCCACTCCGGCTGACACAACTGTCACGGACGTGCAGGACACCACCGGTCTGAGCCTGAGCGCTACCGATTCGGTTGCCGAAGGTGGTTCGATCGTTTACACAGCGACATTGACCAATGCTGCTGGCTCACCAGTCACCGTGACCCTGAGCAACGGCGCCGTAATCAACATCGCTGCCGGCGCCACCACCGGCACCGTGACCGTCGATGCGCCGACTGACGACGTCTACAAAGACGCCGGCAAAGTCGAAGTCAGCATCGATAACGCAACGGGCGGTAACTTCGAAAACCTGGTGCCAAGCACTGCACCAGCGGTGACTGATGTCACTGACACCATCGACACCAGCACCGTTTCGCTCACAGCGACCGCGAATGTGGCCGAAGGCGGTACTGTCGTTTACACCGTCTCGGTCAATGCCCCCGTGACCGGCGCTCCGCTGGTGGTCACCCTGTCGAACGGCCAAAGCATCACCATCCCGGTCGGCTCCAGCAGCGGTTCGGTCAATTTCGTTACCCAGAACGATGCCCTTGCCGGCGGCGACAACCTGAGCGTCAAGATTGATGATGCCCAGGGCGGTAACTACGAAAAACTGGACATTGATGCCACTCCGGCTGACACAACTGTCACGGACGTGCAGGACACCACCGGCCTGACGCTCTCGGCAACTGACACCGTTGCTGAAGGCGGTTCGATCGTTTACACCGCAACCCTGACCAACGCCGCTGGTTCGCCAGTGACGGTGACCCTGAGCAACGGCGCTGTAATCAACATCGCTGCTGGTGCCACCACTGGCACGGTCACTGTCGATGCACCAAAAGACGACGTCTACAAAGACGCCGGCAAAGTCGAAGTCAGCATCGATAACGCCACCGGTGGCAACTTCGAGAATCTGGTGCCAAGCACCGCGCCAGCCGTCACCGATGTGACCGACACTATCGACACCAGCACCGTTTCGCTCACTGCGACCGCGAATGTAGCTGAAGGCGGCATTGTCGTTTACACCGCCTCGGTCAACGCTCCCGTGACCGGCGCTCCGCTGGTGATCACCCTGTCGAACGGTCAGAGCATCACCATTCCAGTCGGTTCCAGCAGCGGTTCGGTCAACTTCGTCACCCAGAACGACGCCCTTGCCGGCGGCGACAACCTGAGCGTCAAGATTGATGATGCCCAGGGCGGCAACTACGAAAAACTGGACATCGACGCGACTCCCGCTGACACCACCGTTACCGATGTACAGGACTCGACCGGCCTGACCTTGAGTGCAACCGATACCGTTGCTGAAGGCGGTTCGATTGTTTACACCGCAACCCTGACCAACGCCGCCGGTTCACCAGTCACCGTGAGCCTGAGCAACGGCGCCGTAATCAACATCGCTGCCGGCGCCACCACCGGCACGGTCACTGTCGATGCGCCAAAAGACGACGTCTACAAAGACGCCGGCAAGGTCGAAGTCAGCATCGACAACGCCACCGGTGGCAACTTCGAGAATTTGGTACCGAGCACCACCCCAGCCGTCACCGACGTGACCGATACCGTCGATAACACCATCGTCAGCATCACCGGCAGCACCTCGGTCACCGAAGGCCAGGCCGCGACGTACACCGTCAGCCTGACGAACCCGGCGCAAACCGAAGTGACGCTCAAGATCGTCTACAGCGGTACCGCCGCCGACGGTACGGACTTCACCGGCGTCTACACCGTGAAGATTCCGGCCAATGCCACCAGCGCCACTTTCAACGTGGCGACGCTGGACGACAAGATCACCGAAGGTACCGAAAACTTCGTGGTCAAGATCGACTCGGCCACCGGCGGCAACTTCGAAAACCTGGCCGTCAGCGGCACCAACGGCAGCGTCAGTACCTCGATCATCGACAACGATGCACCGCCGGTACTGGACCTGGATGCCAACAACTCCAGCGGCAAGACCGGCGCCGATTACCAGGTGACCTTCACCGAAGGCACCACCGGTCCGGGCGTGTCCATCGGCGACACCGACCTGAAAATCACCGACCCGGACAGCACGATGCTGACCGGCGCCACCATCGTGCTGACCAACCGTCAGCCCGGCGATGCGCTGAACCTGGGTAACAGCGTCAACGGCATCAGCATCAACGCCAACAGCACCAACGGCACGGTCACCCTGACCCTGTCGGGCAATGCGACGCTGGCCGACTACATGCAGCAAATCAAGAACATCAGCTTCACCAACAGCAGCGACGACCCGAGCACCGTGCCGCGCATCATCACCGTGACGGTGACCGACGGTACAAACTACTCCAACACGGCCACCACCACCGTGAACGTGGTCGGGGTCAACGATGCGCCGGTCGCAACCGGCGGCGCGGTGACCGGTACCGAAGACACCTCGTTGATTCTTGGCTGGTCGACCTTTGGTGTCAGCGATGTGGACAGTTCGGCATCCAGCCTTGGGGTAAAAATCACCGGACTGCCCGCTGACGGCAAGTTGCAGTATCTGGACGGTGCAACGTGGAAGGACGTGGCCAACAACCAGACCTTCACCAAGGCCGACATCGACGCCGGCAAACTGCGCTTCACACCGGATACCCATGAGTCCGGCGCCAACGGCAACGCGAACGGCGTGGGCGATCAGAAATCCGATTACGCGCAGATCAAGTTCCAGCCAACCGACGGTCAGGCGCTGGGCACTACCGGCACCGTGAAGATCGACATCACGCCGGTCGCTGACGCACCAACCCTCAACGTAGCCGGGAACGCCGTAAACTCCACTGGCCTGATCAAGGAAGTCTGGACCGGTCTGTCGGGCCTGGGCACCGATGGCAGCGGTGCGCCGTCCGGTACGCTGAAATCGGTGATCGATGCCGCCGGAACCCCCAACAGCAGCACCACCGTGAACAACGTGCAGTCCGACAGCAACGTGAATCCGGGCACCGCGTCGAAAACCTCGGGCCTGATTTTCCTCGAAGCTGGCAAGACCTACACCTTCAGCGGTACCGGCGATGACAGCCTGTTAGTGACCATCGGTGGCAAGGATGTCGCGGGCATCACCTGGGGAGCGGGCGGCAAGCTCAATGGCTCGTTCACCCCGACCACCAGCGGCTACTACACCCTGGACATCTACCACCACAACCAGACCGGCCCGGGCAGCTATGACGTGAACCTGTCGGTCAACGGCAGCACCCCGACCGACCTGAGCAGTGCCGGCGTGCCGCTGTACACCGGCGTGGCTGATCTGGTGAATGCGGGCGTGACTGTTTCGGACCTGCACGGCACCAATGGTGAAGGCTACTACGACGGCTTCAAGCTCAACGAAGGCGCCGAAGGCGGCAGTGTGAACCTGTCGAAGATCACCACGGCGCTGACCGATACCGACGGCTCCGAAAGCCTGAGCGTGAAAATCGGCGGGATCCCGGAAGGCAGCGTGCTGAGCGACGGTGCCGGCCACACGGCGACCGTGGGCAGCAATGGCGAGGCCTCGGTCACCGGCTGGAATCTGGGCAGCCTGACCCTGACGCCACCGACCTACTACAACGGCCAGTTCAACCTGACCGTAACCTCGACTTCAACCGAAGCCCTCGGCGGCTCGGCAACCACCACGGCGCAGATTCCGGTCACGGTTCATCCGGCGGTCTACACCTCCGCCACCGCCACCTCTGGCAGTGACAACGTCACCGGCACCGACGGCAACGACATTGTGGTCGCCGACATCGGCGGGCTGACCGTCGTGCCAGGCGTCAACTACAACATCGCCTTCATGGTCGACAGCTCCGGCAGCATGAGCGCAGCGTCCGTCACAGCCGCCAAGGACTCGTTGACGTCGGTGTTCAACACCCTCAAACAGAGCATGGGCGGCAACTCCGGGACGGTGAACATCTTCCTGGCGGACTTCGACAGCCAGGTGAATAAAACCGTATCGGTCAACCTCAATGACCCGAACGCCCTCGTGCTGCTCAAAAGCGTGCTGGACTCGATGGTGTCCGGCGGCGGCACCAACTACGAGGACGTGTTCAAGACCACGGCCAACTGGTTCAAGAGCAGCGAAGCGCTGAGCAACACCGGCGCGACCAACCTGACGTACTTCATCACCGACGGCCAGCCGACCTACTACCAGTCCGGCGAGCAGACGAACCCGACCTTGTATGGCGACGTGAAGCTCGACAGCCTCATCACGACAGCCAACTACAAGCTGGGCCAGACGTTCAGCGCCGACCTGGACAGCAAGCATCGCATCCAGGTCGACACGGACGGCAACGTCACGCTGCAGTCCTGGCACAAGTCCTGGGGCGGTTACTGGAGCAGTGAGGAGCTGGGCACTCTGCGCGCCCAAGGTGATGGTACCTACGAGTTGTCGTACCGCGACGGCACTGGCAGCAGCACCAGCTCGACCACCACCAGCAACTCCCTGAGCGCTTTCGCGCTGTTGAGTTCGGTGTCTGGCGTGGAAGCCATCGGCCTGAACAAAGGCGTGACGCTGGATGACCTGAAGGACTACGACTCGGACAAGACTCCGCAGACCAACATCGATCCCAAGAACCTGGCCGACTCCATCATCGGACACACCGAAGCGACCCTGCCGGGCGCTGACACAGTCAACGGGGCAGACGGCAATGACATCCTGTTCGGCGACCTGGTGAGCTTCAATGGCATCGCCGGCGAAGGTTATCAGTCCATTCAGGCCTTCGTGGCCCAGCAGAGCGGTGTGGAAGTCAGCAAAGTCACCACCAGCAACGTGCACCAGTACATCACCGAGCACTACAACGCTTTCGATGTGTCCGGTGCCAACGATGGCAATGACACACTGCTGGGCGGTGCCGGTAATGACATCATCTTCGGCCAGGGCGGCAACGACCTGCTCAACGGCGGCAAGGGCAATGACATCCTGCTCGGCGGCAAAGGCAACGACACGCTGATCGGCGGCCAGGGCAACGACACCCTGATCGGTGGCCTGGGTGGCGACACCTTTGTCTGGAAGTCCGGCGACACCGGCACCGACGTGATCAAGGACTTCAAGGCCAGCGAAGGTGACCGGATCGACCTGCGGGATCTGTTGCAGGGCGAAACCGGCAGCACCATCGACAACTTCCTGAAGATCAGCACGGTCGATGGCGTGTCGTCGCTGCAGGTCAGCACCTCCGGCAAGTTCAACGCGGGCGACGCCGCAGCGGCCACCCCTGATGTGACGATCAAGCTGGAAGGTAACAACTGGTCGAACATCAACCTGAACTCGTTGATCGCCGGCAGTGATCCGACCATCAAGGTCGATCACAACAACAGCTGACCGTGGCTTAACGGCCGCCCTTAGGGGCGGTCGTACCGGGCTGCATTCAGGATGACGATTTTGTCGCCACCCTCCATACTCGCGCACAGTTGGCCTATGCTGCCCAGCATGACGCCGCTTCATACATGAGGGATGCCCGATGTTTTATGTGCAACGCGATGCACAAGGCCTGCTGGTGCGCGTGGAAGCCACCGCTTATGCGGAGGCCACCGAAACCCTGCCGGCCGACAGCCACGAAATCCAGGACTGGTTCGCCAACCAGGCGGTAGAAAACAGCCTCAAGCAGCTCAAGCAGAGCGACCTGGAAATGATCCGGGTACTCGACGACTTGATCCAGGTGCTGACCAGCAAAGGCGTCATCCGCGTCACCGACCTGCCCCCCGCAGCCCAGGCCAAGCTGATGGACCGCAACCAGGCCCGGGAAGCCTTGGGCGGGTTGAGCCGGTTGATCGATGATGATGAGAAAGGGTTGATCTAAGCCTGGTTCATCGGTGTCGGGGCTGCCTTCATCGCGAGCAGGCTCGCTCCCACAGGGGGATGGGGTAAGTCGCAGATGTTGCCGTCACGCAGTTCTTATGTGGGAGCGGGCTTGCTCGCGAAAGCGGTGGGTCAGTTTGCGATGATGCTGGATGTGCCGACGCCTTCGCGAGCCTGCTCGCGATGGCAATCGTCAATCCACCACAGGCCTGTCAGTTCGACGCTTGCACTTCAAGCCGATCCATCGCCCGCTCCACCAACAAATGCACCCCGTCGGCCATTCGGCTGATCGCCAGGATCACGCTGCGGCGCGAGCCGTCGACGTCATCAGCCAGGTCGGCTGCGATGGCGCTGATGGACAGCAGGTCTTCGGAGGCATTGGCCAGTAGGGTTTCGGTGTCGATGTTCGGGGATACGATGAAGAGCTGGCCCGCTTGGGCCTCGTCGACGGGTTTGGGTTTGAGATAGTAGTCGAGAGCGCGCTCGGCGGCTTCGTCGAGTTTTTTTGCTTGCAGGGTTTCGACTCGGGATTTGGATGAGGGCTGTGGAGGGTTAGGCGTAGCTTTGAACATGGTTTGGGCTTCCTATTCAATTCAGAGCCGCCCTGGCTCGCTTGCACGCGATGAAGGGTGGCAGCTATGTGCGAGTGTGCAAGACCGAGTAAGACAACGCCCAAAAACCTCGGCAGACCCGAAGGTCTCCCGCACACAGCTGCCATAAAACATGAGCACGAATGCACGATAAGTGGCTGGTGATATTGTTGGGCGTCTTTCTAACCGGCTTGCACGCCGGTGTCACCGTTTTTTCAGTGACAAACCCAGACTAGCCACGGGGCAGACGCCGGACAAGTTCACCAAGTTCGCCACAACTCGAAGGAAATCTCCTAGGACCTGACTTTTAGAGGGGGTGTATATCCGTTTCTGCGGTAACGGCTACTGGCGGTTCCGCTCTTACAGCGGGTCACTTTCGAAAAGCGCGAAAGTAACCAAAGCGCTTTTGCCGGTATGACTCACCCACATGGGTTACAAATCAGTTCACGCACATAGGTAACAGTTTTTAACTGGCAGGGTCGATTTCGCGAGGATCTGACCATGCCCTGGAGAGAGCTGAAACCTATGGACCTCAAAGTGATGTTCATCGCTGAGTATCTGTCTGAAAAGCACAGCTTTAGCCAGCTGTGCCAGGACTATCAGATCAGCCGAAAGACTGGCTACAAATGGGTCGAGCGCTATGAACTGGAGGGTCCCAGTGGGCTCGACGAACGTAGCCGCCGACGGCACAACCAAACCTATGTGGTGCCATTGGTTGTGAGGCAGGCAATCATTGAGTTTCGCTCTACTGGCGAAACAGTTCCGGGTCCTAAAAAGATCCAGAACGACCTGATGAAACGCTTTCCGGGGCAGGATCCGCCGTCGAAAACGACCATCTACAACATCCTTAAGGCAGCGGACTTGATTCTGTCTCGACCGTTACGCCAGCGTGTTGCTGTCTACCCCAAGCCTTTGCGTAAGGCAGAAACGCCTAATCAGCTCTTCAGCGCAGATTACAAAGGCCAATTTCTCACCGGGGCGGGCGTTTGGTGCTATCCACTGACGATCATGGATCATGCCAGTCGCTTCTTGCTTGCCTGCGAGAGCATGGCCAATACCAATCTCAAGGAGACCCAGCAAACCTTCGAGCGCGTTTTTCGTGAATACGGGATGCCTGAACGTATCCGCACCGATAACGGCGTGCCGTTTGCCAGTACGGGTCGTGCAGGGTTATCGCAGTTGTCGATCTGGTGGTTGCGCCTTGGGATTATTCCTGAGCGAATTGAGCCCGGTCGGCCAGATCAAAATGGGCGTCATGAGCGCATGCACCGAACATTGAAAAGTACTTTTCCCAAACCGCCAGCCATTGCCTGGGAGGCTCAGCAAAAACACTTTGATCGATTTATGCAGCACTACAATCACGAGCGGGGACACGAGGCGCTCGGCCAGAAAACCCCGGCCTCCTGCTATACACCCTCAACCCGAGCTTACCCGGAAAAACTACCGGAAATGGGCTATGCGAGCCACGTTGAGTGTTACCTGGCTGATAGTTGCGGAATCATTAATCGAGCGGGTCTGCGGATATACGTGGGGAATCTGCTCAGGCATCAAAACATTGGAATGGAGATGATCAAAGATGGGGTATGGAATGTGATCTTCGGTCCGGTGATCCTAGGTCACGTCAACGCTAGGGACGCAAAGAATGGCTATGTTTCAATCAAAGTGTCACCTATGTGAATGCACTTTTTTGTAACCCATGTGGTTGTCCCGTACATGCCCCACCACTCGGCACCTCGCTTAGGCTCGGTGTGCCCGAACGAAGGCATTGCTCCGGGGGCCCGCCGCGAAGGGCCATCCATGGCCCAGCGCGGCTACCTCGGCATCCATGCCGAGGTGCCCCCTACGCAATGCCTGCGTTCGGCCAGCGTGGTTAACGGGGCGTCCCAGATCAAAAGCTTGGCGAGGCGGCCTGACAGCCGACCTGTTTTTTGATGACCGCGTTCATCCTGTGGGAGCAAAGCTTGCCCGCGATGGCGGTGGTTCAGTTGATGAAGATGTTGAATGTGTCGGCCTCATCGCGAGCAAGCTTTACTCCCACAAGTGCCTGCTCAAACAGGTTTGATTGATGCACAGCCGCAAGAGACAGGCCGGCTGTCAGGCCGCCTCGCGAGCAAGCTTTGCTCCCACAGGGAATTGAGGGCAGTCGCGGATATTCAAACCAGCACAAAACAAATGTGGGAGCGAGCCTGCTCGCGATGGCGGTGTATCAGTCAACATTGATGTCAACTGAACCACCGCTATCGCGAGCAGCCTCGCTCCCACAGGTTTTTGTGCGCTGATCACTCCCTCGAGGGAATGATCAGCAACAGTCAATCAAACATTCGGGCAAGGCACCGGTGCCCAGTCACCCAGGTCCGGGTTTTTGCACATGCTGTTGACCTGGCTGGTGCCGGCGCTGGCGACCTGCTTGCTTTCATCCTGCTTGGCCTTGGCGGTCTGCAGGGTTTTCTCAGTGGTTACCGCTTCTTTCGGCACGGTTGGCAACACCGGTTTTTTCGCCGGTTTCACCGCTTTTTTGGTCTTGGTCGAAGCCACAACCGGCTTGGTTTCGGCGGTCGCTACGGTCACCACGTCAGTACGCTGCACACCCACTTGTTGCAGGTCTTTTTCATAGGCCTGGGTGTAGTTGTTCAGGTCTTCGGCGGCTTTGCCGTTGACCGCGACGATCAGGTCGTTGGACTCTTTCAGGCCGGAGACGATTTCTGCCAGGCGCTTGCGGCCTTCAGTTTCGTTGACGGTCTTGGCCTTGCGGTCGGCCACCAGCTTGGTGAACGCGCTCTGGTAGCACTGCTGCGAAGCCTTGGCGTACGCGGTGCTGCGATCGATATCGGCGGCGCTTTTGTTGACGTCAGCGGCGTAGGAGGCGATGCGCTGGTTGTCATCGGCGATCTGCTTCTGACGTTCGGTGTAGTAACCGGTTGCGCCACCGGCCAAGGCACCACCGGCGGCGCCGATGGCGGCGTTGCGGCCACGGTTTTCCGAATCGGTCAGCGCACCCAACAGGGCACCACCAACCGCACCGACGGCTGCGCCGGTGAGTACCGATTTGGTCATGTTCCCCTCGGTGGAGCGCAAGTGCTGCACCGGCTCGTAGCAGTTAGGGTAGTACTCGACCTTGGTGCTCGACGCGACCTTGGAAGTCGGCGACGTAGCGCAGCCGGTCAAGACGGTGCTGAAGCCGACAGCGACCATCAGCAGGTGACGCTTGGAAACCGAAGCAAAAGGTTTACGGGAGAAAAGCATGATTGTGTTCTCTTTTTAAGTGTTGACCAGCTCAGCACGGCCCACCGCCGTCTGAGTCCCTTCCAAGCTCGCTGACAATCAACGATCAAGACCGCTGACTGCTCGATGCGAGCAGTTCCTTCAATATCGCCGCCGGGTCGGCTCGTTTTTGCTGACGATACTGACCGACATGGCGAACGAATAACGTTGCGCGCGCCACCAGGCTCTTGCCCAGCACCGGCTTGCGCTCCAATTCCTCCTTGATGCGTTGAAACTGCGCCTGGATCACGGCATCGGTGTAACGCGTGCCGGTGGCCAGGTTGTCGATGTAAATCGCCACGGCGCCATCGAGCGCGCTGCGGCCGTTGTTGATGGCCGTGGCGAACAGCTTGGCGCTGGCCTCGTCCTTGGCGTCCAAGGCCTGCTGGCGACTGTTCTGCAAATTGGTCAGGCGAATGTTGTAGTTATTGATGGTCTCGACCACCAGGGCCGCCGACTGGATCAGGTTGCCTGCCGCTTCCTCGCGCTGCTGGGCGATGAGCGAGACGTTGCGCTTGAGCTCTTCGTTGACCAGCCCCAGCTCGGCCTGCAGGCGTGGGTCGACACTGGCGGCGATGATGCTGTCCAGGCGCTTGGTCGGGTCTTCGGCTTCATCGATAGCATCGGTCAGGGATGCGAGGCGGCCTTCCTTCTCCCATTGGGCGAACAGCTCTTTGTAACGCGAACGCGGCGCCAACAACGCCCCGACCGCCACGCGGAACCCGGTGGTTTCGTTGCTTTGCTCGGTGCCGTCGGCGGCGAACAACGGATACTCGCGGCGCATTCCGGTGAACAGCGTGCCTTCGCCTTCCAGGTAGTTGCCGCCCTTGACCACGAAGCCACCGTAGGCGCCCTGACGGCGACCGGCATGCACCAGTTGGAAGGACTCCTGAACCATCTCGGCGGCGTTGCCAATCACGTCGAACAAACCGATGGGGTTCGGCAGTTTGATGCCAACGGGCATCAGCCGCGCCGCCTGGCCGGTGCCGCCAGCGACCTGATTGAACACCGCCCAGTCAGCCAGTGGTCCGTCGCTTTCACTGCCTTCCAGACGCCGGGGAAACAAGCGCCCCTCCAGGTCCTGGCGGCTGACGGCTTGCCCGCCACGGGCGGCGAATTCCCACTCGACTTCGGTGGGCAAACGCACGAAGCCCAGCCCACCGTCCTCGGCCGAGCTGCCGCGACCGCTCACCGGCAGCAGATCCTTGTGGTATTTCATCAGCCAGGCGCTATACACCGCCGCAAAACGTTCGGCCTCGAACTTGGACAGTTTCACCTTGGGCAAACGCCCGGCCATGCCTTGGGGCAGCTCGGTTTTGAGGGTCTCGCAGGCCGGCGCGGGTTCGCCGCTAGCCAACGACTGCGCCTGGGCCATGACCTGGGCGTATTGGCGAGCGGTGACCTCGTATTTACCGATGAAGTACAGCATCGGTTTGAGCGGGGTCTTGGCGTCAGCCTTGGGCATCAACGGCGCGATGGTTTTGTTCCAGTCCTTGGGCAGGTCCTTGAGGGTGAACTGGCCGTTGATGAAGTCCCGACGATAACCGGAAATGAACGACTGCTTATAGCCGGCCTCGCCCTCGCTGAACGGGTAGCCAAGGCTGATCTCCCGATCATCCAGGGTGCCTTGGGCGAGGATGTAGACGTAACGGAACACCATTTGCCCTTCGCACGGCAGCGGCAGGCTGACGTCACCGGGCAGCGGTTTGGGGTTGTCCAGTTTGTCGGTGCTTTCATCGGCCCAGGTTAAACCGGCCAGGCTCAGCGCCACGGCGGCGCCCAATAACTTATACATCGCGAATTCCTTCACACGCCTGGATGCGCGCCACCCGCCAGCCACCACAGGCCGCCGCCACGGCGCTGACGCCGAGCACGGCCACCAGGGCCAAGGTGTAGTGACGCGGCAACAGATGGCTGGCGTACTCGCCCGGCAACTGCGCAAATAAATAATTGAGGCCCGACTGCGCCAGGCCATACAGCCCGGCACTCAACAAGGCCGCCAGTGCGGCGCTGTAGAGCGCCTGCAACACCACGAACAACAACAGCGCCGCCGTAGAAACCCCCAGCAGGCGCAACACCGACAGTTCCCGGCGCTTACGCTCGACCGCCGCCAGGGCACCGGCAAAAATCGCCGCGAACGCTCCCGCCAACGCCAACCCGGCGATGATCCAGAACACGATCGACAGATTGCGGCTCAGCGATTGCACCTGTGCGATGGTCTGGGCCTGGGTAGACACCAACAGGTTCTGTGCCGCGAAATACTCGCGCAGCGGCTCCACATCACCCAGGCTGCGGGCGTACAGGCGAAACGCCGGGTAGACCCGCTGCGCGCTCTGCCCCACCGCGTCGCCCGGCCAGCCGAACGCGGGCACGGCGCGACCGTCGCGGTAATCCTCGGCCGCTTCCAGCAGCGCCAGCGGCGCGAACAAACCATCCCGGGCAAAGGCTTGCAGCGGCAGTACGTGCAACACCTGCACGCGCGTGCGCTGCGCCTCGCTACGACCAGCCACCTGCCGACCGAAACTGGCCTGCAGCCAATCACCGGCCCTGGCGCCGAGTTTTTCGGCGGCGGTGTGGCTGAGCACCACTTGATCCAGGCCTTGCGGCACCGGCAGGCGCTCAAACAAAGGATCATTGGCCGCCGTGGGGATCATCTCGACGGTGACGGGCTCAGCCTCGCGGCTCAAATCCGCAGTGGCCGCAATCTGCCGCGTGCGGGCCAGGGCAAACGCCACGTCGTTGCGCCGGCCCAATTGCTCGACGAACTCAGCGCTGAACCGCCCCCCGCCCAACGGGATGATTTCCCGGGTAGCCGGGTCATTCTCCAGGCGCTCGGTGAGGCTGCTGACCAGGCCGAATTTCAGGCCGAACAGCACCAGCAACGGCGCGACCACCGCCACCAGCGCCAGCACCGAACAGGCCGACAGCCAGGCATCGTTGCGGTAATCCTGCCAGGCCAGGGAAGCCACCAGCGCGCCGCGCATCAGCAAGCCTCCCCAAGGGTCGCGGTGACGCCGCCATCGGCGTCGCGACGACAACTGATGCGCCGCACCTGCAAACCGCTGGCGCGGGCCAGTGACTCATCGTGGGTGGCGACCACACAACACACACCGTGATCGCGGGCCTGGGCCACCAGTAACTGCATGACCCGCTCAGCGTTCAGCGGGTCGAGGGCGGCGGTGGGTTCATCCGCCAGCAACAGGCGCGGCCTATGCGCCAGGGCGCGAGCGCAACTGACTCGCTGGCGCTGGCCGACGGACAAATCCGCCGGCTTCTTGCCCAGCTGGTCGGCGATGTCCAGTTGCCCGACCAGGCGCGTGACGCTGCCGTCATCCGCCATGCCAAGCAGTTTGCGCGACAACTCGATGTTGCCGCGCACGTCCAGAAAACCCAGCAAACCACCGGTCTGTAGCACATAACCCAGATGCCGGCTGCGCAGGTCCGCCAAGGCGCCCTGCTGCCCCGCACGCCACAGCGCGGCGATGTCCAACGGCGTGTTAGCCGGCGTGAAATCGAACTGCCCGGCCTGATCCGGCGCCAGCACCAAGGCCAGCAGATCCAGCAAGGTGCTCTTGCCGCAACCGCTGGGGCCGACCACCGCCAGTTGTTCGCCGGCACGCAATTGCAGCCGTGGAATTACCAGGCTGTAGCGCTGGCTGCCGGCGCCCCGGCTTTTGTGTACGGCGCTCATATTCAGCATCACGGCAGCGTCGACAACGGAACGCGGTACAGGGCATCGCCCGGCTCGGCATCGCCGAACCGCACCCAGTTGGCCAGATCGTTGTGGAAGGTCTCGTAGAGGCGGATTTTCGAATCCAGCTCGTCGATGAAATCTTCCTGCTCGGCCACGCTCAGGGACAGCCACAAATCCTGGGTCATGTTCAGCGACTTGCTGCGGTAAGGCAGCCCTTCGAGGTACTCACCGAGAATCCCACCGTCAGCCAGGTTGCCGCCCTTGCGCAACGCCGAAGGATCGCGGCTCATGTAGGCACTGGCGCTGGCGATTTCCTGGAAGAAATCCTTGGGCGAAGTCTGGGTCTTGCGCGCCGCATCGACGATCAGCTTCAGCGACTGCTGCAAGTCGTTGAGTTGCAGTTTGGTCAGCATCACACACACCTGGAACGCCGGCAGCGCCGGGTTGGTCAGGTCACGGTCGGCGGTCCAGGCGCTGACCAGTTGCGGGGCCTGGCTGGCAGATTTGCGCCCCAAAAAGTCCATGTGCATCGCGTAGCCCACCGCCGCCGATTTATCGCTCAGGCTCGGCGCCGCGCCCAACTGCGGTACGCTTTGCGGCTTGTTGCTGCGCACCTGATGCACCAAGTCGGCGAACACCGAGCCGATCTCGTCGACGCGCTCACCCAACTTACGCACATCGGCGCCCGGCACCGGAATGTACAGGTCACCGATCTGCGGGTTGGCGTCAGCGGTCAGGGTGCGATATTGGCTCTGCGCACCGCCGTGGGTTTTCTTGCCGGCGTCGCTGAGCAAGTGCAGGGCGTAGATCTTGATCTGTTTGCCCAGCGCCGCTTGTCTCACTTCGGCTTCGTTCATTTGCGTGGCGGCAAACGGATCGTTCTTGCGCAGGGCGCCGGCATCGGTGACCAACAGGATCAGGCGCCCGCCATAACCGGACCAGTCCATGCCCTCCACCGCTTCCATGACACCGGCAAACGCATCCTCATTGAACGAATGGCTCGACACCGTGGACGCCTTGACCTGTCGTGCCATCTCCATGAAGCGTTGCGGGTCGCGGCCCTGCTCCAAAGTGATCAAGGTCTTGGCGACGTATTCCAGGCCGGGGGTTTTCTGGGTGCTGCTGCGAAAACCCACCATGCCGAAGCTGACACTGTCCAGCTCGCCACGCTCGGCGATGCGGCTTTGCAGTTCGTGGACCACGTCGCGAACCTGATCGATGTACGGCTGCATCGACACGGTGGTGTCCACCACCAGCACCACGGCGGTACGGAACGCGTCGGCGTTGGTGGTGCTGATCGGCGTGTTAGTGGTAGCCCTCGGCGTGTTGCCAGGGTCGATGGACGCCACGTTCAGCAACTGCACCGGCTGGCCGGTTTCATCGAAGCTTTCGCGGGAATCGAAGATCGGCAACAGGTAGAACTGGTTCTGCGGCACGGCGCTGGCAGCCGGTTCCAGGGCCAGCACTTGCTGGTTGTCTTCACGGTTCTGCTGGGCCTTGAGCAAGACATTCCTGGCCGCTGAAGGGTCGGCCAGCAACTTTTCCACTTCGCCGGGCTGGCGCAGGAACATTACCGGCGCACGGCCGGAACGCTCGGTGAACTTGAGCACCAGGCTTTGCTTCCAGTCGCTGACCTGCGTGGCCGGCAACCAACCGTCGCTGCGCCCGTCCGTGGCCGCGCCAACCCGCAACCAGGGGCTGCCATCGAGGTCTTTGCGCTCATACACGTAGAGCACGGAAAACGCCGGCAACGCCTTGCCCGGCGCAGCGCCCGCTTCTTCAGTGAGCTTGGCGCCCGGTTTACTCAGCACTCGCTGGAACAGGGTTTTCTTGCCAGCCATCAACAATGGACGCTGGCCGCCATCGGCCTGCGTTGCCACAGGCGGTTTTGCCGGGGGCACATCTGGAGTTTTCACCGGCGGTGGATTTACCGGCGGCGTCGAGACAATCGGCGGCTTCGTGGCTTCTCCACCATCGCCCGACAGCCACCAATAAGCCCCACCCCCCAACGCCAGCGCAACGGCCACCGCAACGGCGGCCAGGGCGAACAGCGGAGTCTTGGGCTGCGACGAAACGCTAGGGCGTTGAGTCGGGTTCACCGGCGGCGGGGTTGGCTTGGGCTGGGATTGCGGCTGTGCCGGCCCTGTCGGAATATCGATGGACACCGGGGTCAATCCAGCCAGGTCATCGCCGCTCGGAGGCGACGACACGGGCAGCGGCAACGGCCGGATCAGCGTCGCTTGCGCCGATTCCTCAGGCAGATTGTCCAGCGCCCGCAAGAGAGCCGCTGCATCCGGGAAACGCTCCGCCGGGTCTTTGGCCAGCAGTTTGCGCAGTACGTCCTGGTAATGACCGTGATGCACCGGCAACTCCGGCAGCGGTTCGGTCAAGTGCGCCAGGGCCGTGGACAGCGCGTCGTTGCCGGTATACGGCAGTTTGCCGACAAGGATTTCGTAGAGCACCACGCCCAGGGCATACAGGTCGGCCCGACCGTCGATGTCTTGCCCACGGGCCTGTTCCGGGCTCATGTAGCTGGGCGTGCCGACGGCGAAACCGGCCTGGGTGAATTGGGTGCGGTCGTCCAGGGACTTGGCGATGCCGAAGTCCGAGAGCACCGCCGTACCGTCAGCGCGGAACAGGATGTTGGCCGGCTTGACGTCACGGTGCACCAGACCCAAGCCATGGGCGTAACCCAAGGCCGAGGCAATCTGGCGGATGTAGATCAGGCCCTGCTCCGGCGACAGGCCGGCGGCGATGCGCTCCTTGAGCGTGCCGTTGGGCAGGTATTCCATGGCCATGTAATACAGCTCACCGACGTTGCCGATGTCATGGATGGTGACCGTGTGCGGGTGGGACAGACGCGCCAGGGTCTTGCCTTCGCGCAGGAAGCGCTCGCAGAACGTCGGGTCGGCCGCCAACGCGGCCGCCATGACTTTCAACGCCACCTTGCGCTCCAGGGAACGCTGGGTCGCCAGGTAGACGCTGGCCATCGCGCCTTCACCGATCGGCCCTTCGATGTCGTAGCCAGGGATGACAATGTTCAAGGTCAAGCTCATGACGGCACCTTCACGACAACCACGGTGATGTTGTCCGGCGCGCCACGCATCAGGCCCAGGGACACCAGGCTACTGGCGATCTCGCCGGGATCATCGTGGTTCAGGACTTCACGGATTTCATCGTCCTCGACGGTCTTGGTCAGCCCGTCGCTGCACAGCAGGTAACTGTCGCCGGGCACCAGCAGCAGCTCGACCATCGCCAGATTCAGTTGCGCCTCGACCCCGATGGCACGGGTGACGATGTTGGCCCGTGGATGCACCCGGGCTTCGGCTTCGCTGAGCAGGCCGCTGTCCTGCAGGTCCTGGACGTAGCTGTGATCGCGGGAGATGCTGTCGAGCTTGCCGTCGCGCAGGCGATACAAACGACTGTCACCGGCCCACAGGCACATGCCGCGCAGGTCCCGCGCAACCAGCAGCACCACGGTGCTGCCCATCATGGTCACGCCACGGTTGGCGGTTTCTTCACGCACGGCGGCGTTGACCCGCAGCAAGTCGCTGTGCAGCGCGGCGACGTATTCGTCCAGCGAGCGGCCCGCGGCAATGCCACGCAGGCTGTCGACGATCAGACTACTGACGTAGTCGCCCGCCGCGTGCCCACCCATGCCATCGGCGACCACCCACAGGCCGTTTTCCGGCAGTTCCAGGCACGCGTCTTCGTTGACCTGGCGAACCATGCCGACATGGCTCTTACTTGCAGACTTGAAGGCTTTCCCAGCACTTGGACGCATCTACACAACACCTTCTTGGCCGAGCAAAAATTGCGCAAAATCAGCGGCGGCCGGCAAACCCTGGCAGCGCATCAGACCGGGCGCGATACGTTCCGAACCCTGGCCCCACCACACGCTGACGCCTTCGCAGGCCGCTTCGGCCAGGGCGCTCATGCGCCGCTGCGGGTCGGTGGCGTCGAAGCGATGCAGGCTGGCAAAGCGGCTGCTCGGCGTGCGCGGCAGATACATCGGGCTGCCAAGAGTCTCCAACTGTTCGTTGAACGCTTCGAAACTGGCCTCCACACTCAACGTGCTCAGCAACAGGTTCTCCACCCGCTCAAACCACTCGTCCGCACCGCCCACCACGGACGCCGGGTCCGCGTCGGGCTCCAGCAGCACCGCGACGGTCAGCGGAAAATAGCGGCCGACCCGATCGATACTCGGCATCACCACGCCCACGGCGGCGTCGGGCCCACAGACCCCGGGCGCGACCATGAAGCGCCACAGCGGGCTGACCAGATAGGCATCCAGCCAACGCTCGCCCAGGCCGGTCTGGCTGGCGAGCAACCCCGCCGCCAGCCACGAATCCCACGGGCCGATAAAACTCTGGGGCAAGCCCCGGCTGACGAAGTCCCCGCGGCTGGCCAACTTTCCATAGAAGCCCGGTGTACTCATAGACGCTCCGGCAGGCTGAAGCCGCTGAGCACGCGGCTCTTGAACGGGTTGAAGGCACTGTTGGCCCGCAGCTCGTAAGAGGCGCTGGCGCCGTCGACCCGCAGCCGCAGGTTGAAGCGGTCCGGCGAATTGCCGGCGGTCAGGTCCGATTGCTCCAACAGACGGAACCAGGCCCACGGGCCGTCCAGGGTGATGCCGGAGCGCCCATTGGCCGAGGGCGGCATGATCGAGATCCGCACCACACCGATGCTGCCGGGGTTGGGCCACTGCATGGCGGTCGGACGACTCGGGCCGTGGTCGTAGCTCAGTTGCTGGCCGTCGAGGTCGAGCAAAAACTGGGTGATGGTCGAGTCCATCGCCACCGGCTTGAGCTCGAAGCGCACCATCGGCTGGGTGCCGCCGGAACGGAAAAACGCATCGCGGATGGTGGCCGCACGCTGGAAGGTTTGCAGCACGCCAGGGGCGATACCGAGCTTCTGTGCCGCACCCGGCTGCCAGCGCCAGGCCGGGGTCGAGGTGTCGACGTAGGGCTGCAGGTATTTGCGGAAGTAGTTGTCCATCACCCCGCCGACGCCGAAGAACTGACCGAAGTCGTCCAGGGTTGCGTCCCGCGCACTGCCCGGCGACATGGGATAACGACCGGCCAGGGACTGGCGGTAGATGTTCACCACTTCGCTGGTCCAGGCGGCGTTCAGTTGATTGCGCACCCCGCCCATCATGCTGTTGGTGGTGGAGTTGACCACCGATTTGACCAGGCCTTGCACCAGCGGCGGCTGGCGTTCGGCGTTGAGGCTGACCCGTGTGGCAGCAGCCTGGGCCTGGTTCTTGGCTTCGCCGAGCAGGGCGTCGCCGCTGGCGCCGACCATGGCGCTGACCTGCACGTACAAAGCATTCATGTCGGCAAGCAGACCATCGATGGCCGCCGGTTCGCCTTCGTTTTTGCTGACGATGCTGTTGAGTTCGGCAAAATGTGCGGTGACCGGGTCAACGCTGGCCTGGGGTGCGTTTTGTGCCGCCTGCTCCTGGCCGAGCAAGCTGCCCAGACGCTCCTTGAGCTTGTCCACACCGCCTTCGACCTGCTCGCCTTGGGCCGCCAGCAAGCGTTCCTCCTGTTGCAGGTCGGTCTCTTTCGCCACCGCCACCAGCAGTTTTTTCAATGGCGAACTTGGCCCGGACAGAACCCGCAAGACATCGGCGGCCTGAGCCACGCTGGTGATCGGCACAAAGTCGATGTCGGCCAGCAAGGCGTCCCATTGGCGCTGATAGTCCTGGAAATACAGGCGGCGCACTTCGGCGGCCAGGCTGGCGACGTCCTGCTGCCCGGCCTCGTCGCGCCCCAACACCCATTGCTCTTCAGCCAGCGTTCCAGCCTGGTTCAGGCTGGTGAGCAAAAAGCCCTGGCGGTAGCCCTTGACCGTGAAGAACCCGCTCAGTGGCTCGCCCAAGGGTTTGCCGCTCTTGCGGCTGAATACCAGCGCAGCGTCGCGCCCGGCGGCTTCGTTGAGGCGAAAATCGGCGATGCCCTCGGGCAGTTTCTGGCGCTTGACCCGGTCATAGACGCGCTGGGCCACGGGCAGTTGCTGCAATTGCCGGCGCAGGTCTTCGATCAAGCGCGGGTCCAGGCGGGCGGTGGGCGGACGACGCTCGAACAGCGCCTGCAAATGCTCGCCCAGGGCCAGACGTTGATCGGCCGGCAGGTCACGCGGCAGGCTGCGGTCCCAATCCAGAGCAACCCAGGCCTTGATGAAGTCGGCATCGTAGTGCTCGTTGTCAGCGAGCATCAGGTAGGCCTTCAATCCTTCATAGAGGAAATCCGAACTGCCGCCGCTGTGCAGTTGCTCTTCGATACGCGTCAGCAAGCGTGGCGCGAACACGGCGATCAGCAACTTGCGATAGACACTGCCGGACTCGGCTTCGAGCATGTCGCCCTGATACAGACCCAGGCCCTCGGCCCAATCGGGCGCGTCGTCGGCCAGGTGCTTCACGGCGTTGAGCAATGGCAATACGGCGAGGACATCGCGTTGTGCCGGACTGAGGCTCTGCACGGCCTGACCCAGCGGCGCGACTTTCTGATCGACCTGGGTGATGTACGCCTGGTTGGCCCGATAGCTGATCCACCACAACGTCGAAACCACCAGCACCAAAGCCACCGTGGAGGCCAATACGCCCCGGGCGATCCACTTGCGCCGACGCTCGACCTTGGGATCGACGCCCACCAACCCACGCTCGGCGAACGCCACGGCGGTGAAGAGTTTTTCGATGAAGTAACTGCGCCCGGTGCCAGTCTGGCGTGCCAGGTGCTGGCGGTCCAGGTTCATGCTTTGGGCCATGGAACCGATCAAGCGATCGATCGGACTGCCTTCCTGGGTGCCGCTGGTGAAATACACCCCGCGCAGCAGCACACGCTCTTCGAAAGCGTTGGGCTTGAACACGCCTTCGAGGAAACTTTGCAGACAATCTTTCAGCGCGCCGAACTGCTGCGGGAAACCGTAGATCAAGTCGCGCCGCGCCGGGTCGCGCTCTTGCTGCAAGCGTTCCACCAGGCGGTCGTTGAGCCGCTGCTCAAGGCCGGCGAATTCGCTTTGCAGATGCGCCAACGGACTGTCGTTGCTCTTGCCATCGTCCAGGGCGAAGGTCATGCCCCAGACCTGGGCGCGCTCTTCCTTGCTCAGGCTGTCGAAGAACTCCATGAACCCGGGCACCAGGTCGAGCTTGGTCAGCATCAGGTAGATCGGGAAGCGTACGCCCAGTTGGGTGTACAGCTCCTGGATGCGCAAGCGAATCGCCGCAGCATGAGCCGCGCGCTCGGCGTCGCTGCCCAGCAGCAGGTCCGACAGACTGATGGCAATGAACGCACCGTCAATCGGGCGACGGGCGCGTTGTTTTTTCAGCAGCCCGAGAAAGCCCAGCCAGGCGGCCTTGTCGACGGTCGCGTCGCTGTCCTGAGTGGTGTAGCGGCCAGCGGTGTCGAGCAGCACCGCCTGGTCAGTAAACCACCAATCGCAGTTGCGCGTGCCGCCCACGCCGCGTACCGCGCCGGCGCCCAGTTGCGCGGCCAACGGGAAATGCAGCCCGGAGTTGACCAGCGCAGTGGTCTTGCCCGAACCCGGCGGGCCGATGATCACGTACCACGGCAGTTCGTAGAGGTTGCGGCGCTCGTCCCCACCCAGCTTGGCTTTCTTCAACAGCGCCAAGGCTTCGTCCATGCGCTGGCGCAGGGTTTCGAGTTCTTCGGCCGTCGCGATGCTGGTAGGGTCGGGCGGGGTTTGCGCGGCCAGGCTGCGCATGACTTCGGCGGCCTGCCGGCGCGCCTGGATGATGCGAAACACCCGGTAGGCGATCCACACCGCAAACACCAGGATGATCAACGCCCAACGACGGCCTTCGGGCACCAGCCAGTCCAGCAACGGGCCGACGAACCAGATGATCAGGCTCAGGGCGATCAGCCCCAGCAGCGGGATGACCCAGCGGATCATAAAACTGAAAAACGCCTTCACTCGACCCCCTCCGCCAATACTGTGATTTCAACCCGACGATTGCGCGCACGCCCCTCTGCGGTGGCGTTGGAAGCCAACGGCTCGGTGTCGCTGCGGCCTTCGGCGCTGAAGCGCTCGGCCTGGCCGGTCTTGGCCGAAAGGATTTGCAGCACCGACTTGGCCCGCGCTTCGGACAACGCCCAGTTGGATGGGAACCTGAGGGTGGCAATCGGGCGATTGTCGCTGTGGCCGGTCACCAGGACCTGGCCCTTGACCTTGCGAATGGCATCGGCGATGCGCAGCATCAGCGGCTCCAGATCATCGGAGATGCTGGCGCTGCCCGAGGCGAACAGTTCATCGCCACGGATGGTCACCACTGAGCGATCCACGGCATCTTCCACCGCGACCCGACCGGCCCGGATTTCATCGGCCAGGAAACCGGCCAGGCGTGGTCGCTCGATCACTTTGGGCTGCACCACGGGGCGGTCGATGGCCTGCACCGGGATTTCTCCCAGGGCATGGATGTTCTTGAACACCGGCTCGGCATCGGAAGCCAGTTTCATGCGTAGACCGAACAGCAGCGCCAGCAACAAGGCCGCGCCGATGGCCACGGCGATCCACGGCGGCATGAATTGCGCCAGCCGATCCCGGGCCACGGTAACGCCGCGCCAGTGCGGCGACAGCTCACGTTCGTAGTCGCCACGGGCGCTGCGGATCACCGCGCTGGTGCGCTCGCGCAAGGCTTCCAGTTGGCTGCGCCCGTCGTTCATCACCCTGTAGCGCCCTTCAAAACCCAGGCACATGCACAGGTACAGAAGCTCCAGTAGGTACAAGCGTTCCCGTGGACTTTGCAGGCAATGCTCCAGAAGCTGGAACACCTTCTCGCCGCCCCAGGCTTCGTTGTGCACGGTGATCAGCAGGCTCTGTTTGCCCCAGTCGCTGGTGCCGCCCCAGGGGGTACTCAACACGGCTTCATCCAGGGCGGTGCACAGGGCGTAACGAGCCAGCAGCACGTCATTGCGCACCACGCCGGCGGCTTCGGCGCGCTCCTCGAATTGACGCAGGTACGCCAACAGTTGCGCCCGCAGGCTGGCCGGAGCCGGATGGGCAATGGTGTTGCGCAGGCGCGTCAACAGCGCCAGCAGCGGACCGGCCGCGCTTTCCAGCGGGTTGAGGCCTTGGGCCTTGCCGGTCAGGACCGGGGCGGCCGGCATCGACAGCGGTGCGGGCGCCGGCTGTGGACGACCAGGGTCCGGACGGCCAGAGTCCGGGCGGAATGGGTCGGCGCCACGGCCACCGGGCGTCGGCATGAACTGAGTACGATCGTCGTTGCTCATCGCGGTTTATCCTCGGATCGCCCAGAAAGCCAGATTCAGCCCCGGGAACTGGCCGGCGATGTGGAACGCGAACCCGCCGGAGTTGCTCAATTGCTGCCAGTGATCGCTACCGCGGTCGAGTTCGTAGTAAGTGGAGCCGGCGTGGTACGGAAGCTGGCGTGGCGCCACCGGCAACGGCAGCAGGCCGATGCCCGGCAGCTGCAGGTTGACCAGATCGCGAATGTGCTCCACCGAACCGACCTTGCTTTGCTGGCCGAAGCGACCGCGCAGGGTTTCGGCCGGGACATCGGCACGCACCACCAGGATGAAACTGGCGCTCTCGAGCAGGGTTTTGTCGGCCAGCATCGCCACGTGGATGCCGTAGGCTTTCTCGACAATCGGAATCGGCGTGGCCTTGCTGTCGATCAGCATCGACAGGGCCTCACGCAGGGCTTGCATGACCGGCGCGTAGCTGAGCGCCAGGTCATCATGCTGGTATTGCGGATATTCCTGCGGCCGACGCCCCGAAGCGGTGAAGGTCGAGAACTCACCGGCCAGGCTGACCAGCTCGCTGTAGAACCGTTCGGGGTGCAATGGGCTCAACTGGCTCAGGTGCTGGATCAGCGGCTGTGCGCGATTGACCAATTGCAGCAGCATGAAATCGGCGATCTCTGAGGCGCCCCCGGCACCGGACGCCACCACCCGCCCGGCGAGGGCTTCGCCGCGTTGATGGAGCAGCCCCAACAGTTCGCTGCGAAACGCGGCCAACGGTTTGGAGGCGGCCACATCCAGCAGCGGCGGGATGTAGCTGTCGTCCAGCACCAGGGCGCGGTCGGCGCGTTTCTCCTTGATGCGTACCAGGCCGATGGCGGCGTAGTCACTGATGCCGTCCTGCGCGGTCAACAGGCGCAAGGCCCGCGAACCCAAGGCAACCGGCGCACGGTTCTCGAACGGTGCGTTATCGTCGCGCACTTCGCACACTTGGCTCACGTAGCGCGCAGCGCCGAGGGCTTCACCTTCGTCAACGGTGTCACGCGCACCGGCACGCTTGAGCGGCAAAGCCAGGTACACCAGACCATCGCGCAGGTTGTCATCGACGTTCAGCGCAGGCGGCGCCAAGTCATCCTCGGGGATGTTGAACGGTGTGCCGTCCGGCAGCAGGCCCCGCGCCGAAACGATCGCCAGCTTGCCCTGGGCCAGCAGGCCCTGGTCGATCAGCAATTGGGAAAAACCCCAGGCGCCGGCCGACAGCGGGCGGCTGCGGGCGTCGATGAGGTTTTCCAGGTAACGGTCATGCTGCTGGAAGTGCTGCGTTCCAATGAACATGCCTTCCGACCAGACCACGCGATTGTTCCAGGACATGGGGGCTCCGATTGCTTATTGGGCAGGGCTGGATGGGGGAACGACGACGGCGCTGCGCACGGCGCGCACGTCGAGGCTGATCTGGTATTCGGTGTATTGGCGCGGTGGGACATTCATCACCGTGCGCCACAGTGACCGGTCCAGTTCGCGATAGCCCACCAGCACGCCGATATGGCGGGTAGCCGGATCAAGATCGCGTTGCAGGCTCAACTGCTGACCGGGCTGGACCAGCACTTCGTCCTGATCGATCAGGTCGGCACCGAGGGTCGCCTGGGCCCGTTCGGCCAGGGCGAAATAATCGGAGCGGGCGAAGGTGGCGGCATTTTTCAGTTCGAAAATTCGCACCCGGACCGGCGCCGGATGGCCGGTGGCGCCGGGGTTGAGACCGGCAATGGCGTGAAAGTGCAGTTCGACGGCGGCGGTGTCAGCCTCTTCGGACTGTGGATCGGCCGCATCCTTGGCGCATGCCGTCAGCAGAAGCACGGTGGCGACTGCGAGTAAAAACCTGAAAATCATCCTGCGTCCTCAATGACGTTTGAGCTATCCGTTGATTGCTTTTAAAAGTGTTATAGGCGGCGCTGTCGCGCGCTGTGCTCTTCGTAGGCGCGACTGAATTCGCGTCCGAACAGGTCCTGGAAATCCTCCTGGGCTTCCCGGGAAATGTTGCTGTAGAGCTCGGTGAATTGCTGCCAGTACTGAGCCTGTCGCGAGCCGTTGAAAATGCTCGACAGGCCAGCGGGTTTGCCCATGCGCTCTTCCAGTTGCGCCGGCTCAAAGCGCGCCAGCAAATGCTTGATGGCCGCTTCCACGCCGGCCATTACTGCCAGTTGGTGAGCGCGCAGGTCGTCGAAGCTGTCACGCACCGCCACATCCGGCGCCATGAACGCCTGGTTGCCATGGCGCAGCAGCAACAACATGGCCTCCTCGACATTGGGGGCGAACTTCAGCGGGTTGTTTTCCACCGGCTGGATCATCGTTTGCTGAATGCGGAACTCGCCCTTGAGGCTGCTGCGGGCACGCAGGACATCGATCAAGCCTTCGACCATCAGCCGATAGCTGCGCCCGATGCTTTCCATCTGCGCCTCGGCCTGGGCCTGGTCCAGGCGCAACTGATCCAGCCCGGCGCCGCGCAGGAAGGCTTGCAACAGGTCGGGTTGGGCGGCGTCGAGCGGCTTGGGCGGCGTGGCCGGGGTTTGAACGCTGGTCACCGGCGCCTCGCGCAGCGGCGCAGGTTCGGCGGAGGCGTGGGCCTGAGGCGGGGGTGTCGGCACCGGCTCTACGACAGGCGGCTCTACGACAGGCCGCTCGACAACGGGCGGTGGCGCAACTGGTGGCGCAGCGACAGGAATCGGAGCAACTGCCACGGGCGCGGGCTTGTCGCTGAACGGGTCCCAGTCCTCCGGTATCACCGAGGCCTGCGCCACAGGCTCGATCACCGGCGGCGGGCTGGGAGGAGCAATGGGCGTCGGTGGACGGAAATCATGCTGTTGGGCCGGCACATGGTCAGGCTGGGTGGCCGGCGGGACACTGCCCGGGCTCAGGAAATCGAACAGGTCGGGCAAGGTGTCCATGGCCGAGGCACCCTGGAAATGGGCCGGGGGAGCCACGGGCATCGGCGTAGGTGTATTCAAGCCGGCACCCTGATGTCCCATCAAGGCTTCGAAGCTGCTGGGCGCCTCAGCGAACGGATTGCTGTCGGAGACTGGCAGGTTGAAATCCACCCGCGCCTGGATTTCATAATCGCCAATGCGGATAACTTCGCCGTCTTGCAGCGGCTCACTGTTGCCCTTGCGCAAACGGACACCGGCCTTGACCAATTCCACACCATTAGTGCTGTTATCGGTTAAGTAATAACGCCCATCTTTGTATTGAATAACGCAATGTTTGCCGGAAACCAGGCGCTCAGGGTCCGGTAATACCCAGTCATTATCGGAATTACGGCCAATTGCCATCACTCCCTGATCCATGGACTTCTCAGAACACTGTCCCGGGGTAATCTTGTGATAACTAGTGATAGTCAAACACAGCGCCATCTTGCCTCCTTGCTGAACACTTGCGCATGCGATCGAGTGCCGGGATCTACGCCCGAACGACTCGCCGACAAACCTTTGCAACCGACTGCGAAACGGCTTTTTGCCAGCATGATTGCTGATATTAACCCGCCTGCATGACAAAAAACCTGCATCAGTGCCTGCCTTGACCTACTGGTCGCGCAGGTTGTTAAGCGCCTCACAACTGTCACACAGGGGAAATAGCTTACCTTGACAAGCCATAAGTACTACACCAAAAATGCACAACTTCTTGAATATACGTGATGGCACTTTAAGATCATTAAGCATCTAAAGAGCCATTAGCCTCAAGGAACATGTGGAGTTCCATTCGGAACTTGCGTGTGCACTGCCCGAGTTATTCAGCGGGCGATAGGGAGATCGAACGAAGTGGATGTGCCTCTGCTGCTCGCCGCCGTATCCGCGACTTCGCCGTGCGGTGAAGATTTGGAATATGACGCGGATTTCTTGCGCCTGGAACGCGATTCCCAAGGTCAGCCCGAGCGCAGCATGGGCGATTCGATATTGCCTGCCGAACCCCCTGAGTGGCGCAGCATCCAACAGCAAAGCCTGGACCTGCTGCAACGCAGCAAAGACCTGCGCATCACCCATTTCCTGCTGCAAAGTTCCCTGGCCCTGGAAGGCATACCGGGCCTGGCCCGTGTGTTGACGCTGACCAGCGAATTGCTCAAGCAGTACTGGGCCGAGCTGCATCCGCGCCTGGACGCCGAGGACGACAACGATCCCACCGTGCGCATCAACGCCCTCGCCGGCCTGACATCCGATATCACCATTGGCCTGCTGCGCGAAAGCATTCTGGCCCGCTCGCGCACCTTCGGTGCCGTGAGCCTGCGCGCCGCCGCCAATGCCAGCGGCCTGCAAAGTTTCCCGAATGAAAGCCTCGGCGCCGAACAGCTCGCCGGAGCCCTGCTCGACAGTGATCCCGAGCAGCTGGAAATCACCCGCGCCGCCCTGTTGGAAGCCCGCAGCGCCGCCGAAGCCATCGAGCAACACGTCAGCGATCAAGTCGGTTCCGCCCAAGGCGTGGACCTTGGCCCGCTGAAGCAACCGCTCAAGATGGCCTTGCAGATTCTCGGCCAGTTCGCCCCACAGAGCGGCGACAGCGCCCTGCCCGAGGTCATTAGCGGCGACGACAACACCGCGCCGGTTGAACACGCCACCGCGCCGAGCGCGGGCGCGCCACGCAGCACCGCCCCTGGCGAAATCAACAGCCGCGACGACGTGCTGCGCAGCCTGGACCGGATTCTCGCGTACTACGCCCGTCAAGAGCCCTCCAGCCCCCTGCCGGTGCTGTTGAATCGGGCCAAGATTCTGGTGAACGCCGACTTTGCGACCATCGTGCGCAACCTGATTCCCGACGGCATGAGTCAATTTGAAAACCTGCGCGGCCCAGACAGCGAATAAAAGCGAACGGATCACGCAGTCACGTCACCGGCACCCCCGATGACGCCAACACCGTCGCTCAAGCGACCAGGAGCAGCAACGTGGCGAAGCAAAGTTCTCAGAAATTCATCGCGCGCAACCGTGCGCCTCGAGTGCAGATCGAGTACGACGTCGAGCTCTACGGCGCCGAGAAAAAGGTCCAGTTGCCCTTTGTCATGGGGGTGATGGCGGACCTGGCCGGCAAGCCCGCCGAGCCTCTGGCACCTGTGGCCGATCGCAAATTCCTTGAAATCGATGTCGACAATTTCGACTCGCGCCTCAAGGCCATGCAGCCTCGCGTGGCGTTCCATGTTCCCAACGAACTGACCGGCGAAGGCAACCTGAGCCTGGACCTGACCTTCGAAAGCATGGACGACTTCAGCCCGGCGGCCGTGGCCCGCAAGGTCGACTCGCTGAACAAGCTGCTCGAAGCGCGCACCCAACTGGCCAACCTGCTGACCTACATGGACGGCAAGACTGGCGCCGAAGAAATCATCATGAAAGCGATCAAGGACCCTGCCCTGTTGCAGGCCCTGGCCAGCGCGCCCAAGCCCGCCGACAACGAGCCCAAGGCTTAATCAGGACGAATGATCATGAACGAATCAGCACGTGAAAATCAGTCCCAGGCCCTGGGCACCACCGAAGTACCCAGCGAGTTCGCCTCGCTGCTGATGCAAGAATTCAAGCCCAAGACCGAGCGCGCTCGCGAAGCCGTCGAAACCGCCGTGCGCACGCTGGCCGAGCAGGCCCTGGCGCAGACTGACCTGGTGTCCAACGACGCCATCAAGTCGATCGAATCGATCATCGCCGCCATCGACGCCAAGCTCACCGCCCAGGTCAACCAGGTCATCCACCACCCCGACTTCCAGCAGCTGGAAAGCGCCTGGCGTGGCCTGCACTACCTGGTCAACAACACCGAGAGTGACGAGCAGCTCAAGATCCGCGTGCTCAACATCTCCAAGACCGACCTGCACAAGACCCTGAAGAAATTCAAGGGCACCGCGTGGGACCAGAGCCCGATCTTCAAGAAGATGTACGAAGAAGAATACGGCCAGTTCGGCGGTGAGCCGTACGGTTGCCTGGTGGGCGACTACTACTTCGACCAGTCGCCACCGGACGTGGAACTGCTGGGCGAGCTGTCGAAAGTCTGCGCCGCCATGCACTCGCCGTTCATTGCCGCCGCATCGCCGACCGTGATGGGCATGGGCTCGTGGCAGGAACTGTCGAACCCGCGCGACCTGACCAAGATCTTCACCACACCGGAATATGCCGGCTGGCGTTCGCTGCGTGAATCGGAAGACTCGCGTTACATCGGCCTGACCATGCCGCGTTTCCTGGCGCGCCTGCCGTACGGCGCCAAGACCGACCCGGTGGAAGCCTTCGCCTTCGAAGAAAACACCGACGGCGCCGACAGCTCCAAGTACACCTGGGCCAACGCCGCTTATGCGATGGCGGTGAACATCAACCGTTCGTTCAAACACTTCGGCTGGTGCTCGCGCATCCGTGGCGTGGAATCCGGCGGTGAAGTGGAAAACCTGCCAGCCCACACCTTCCCGACCGATGACGGTGGCGTGGACATGAAGTGCCCGACCGAAATCGCCATTTCGGACCGCCGTGAAGCGGAGCTGGCGAAGAACGGTTTCATGCCGCTGCTGCACAAGAAAAACACCGACTTCGCCGCGTTCATCGGCGCCCAGTCGTTGCAGAAACCGGCCGAATACGACGACCCGGACGCCACCGCCAACGCCAACCTGGCCGCGCGCCTGCCGTACCTGTTCGCCACCTGCCGTTTCGCCCATTACCTCAAGTGCATCGTGCGCGACAAGATCGGCTCCTTCAAAGAGAAGGACGAGATGCAGCGCTGGTTGCAGGACTGGATCCTCAACTACGTCGACGGTGACCCGGCGCACTCCACCGAGACCACCAAGGCCCAGCACCCACTGGCCGCCGCCGAGGTCATCGTCGAGGAGGTCGAAGGCAACCCGGGGTACTACAACTCCAAGTTCTACCTGCGTCCGCACTATCAGCTCGAAGGGCTGACTGTGTCGCTGCGCCTGGTATCGAAACTGCCTTCGGCCAAGGGTGCGTAAAGCTTTACTGAACGGTACAAGGCCAATGTGGGAGCGAGCTTGCTCGCGATGACGGTGGATCAGTTGTCATCAGCATGCCTGACACTCCGCTATCGCGAGCAAGCTCGCTCCCACAGGGGGTCTTCAGTGAATTGGAGATCGCCTTCGTAGCGTTCAGCAGAACAGATTTCGCAAGGTCGGCGTCAATCAAACAATGTGGTAGAGACCACACAGGGAGAAAACATGGCTGTTGATATTTTCATCAAGATCGGCGACATCAAGGGCGAGTCCATGGACAAGGCCCACAAGGACGAGATCGATGTCCTGAACTGGAGCTGGGGCATGTCCCAGTCCGGCAACATGCACGTGGGCAGTGGCGGTGGCGCGGGCAAGGTCAACGTGCAGGATCTGTCGCTGACCAAGTTCGTCGACAAGGCATCGCCCAACCTGATGATGCATTGCGCCAGCGGCAAGCACATCGACAAGGTCAAGCTGACCGTGCGCAAGGCCGGTGGTGAAAGCCAGGTCGAGTACATGATCATCAATCTTGAAGAAGTGCTGATCACGTCCCTGAGCACCGGTGGCTCGGGCAACGATGATCGCCTGACCGAAAACGTCACCCTGAACTTCGCCAAGGTGATGGTCGACTATCAGCCGCAAAAAGCCGACGGCACCAAGGAAGGCGGCCCGGTCAAATTCGGCTGGAACATCCGTCAGAACGTCAAGGTGTAATCGAACACGCCCCCGGTGCCATGCGCCGGGGGTGTTTGGTGCTTGCTCGAATCCAATCCTTTCCCACCCGGTATCTGAGTCATGGCCAAGCCTTCGTTTATCAATTTGTGGAACAGTTATCCCGCAACGTCAACGCCCTGCGATGGGCCTTGGGATAATCAATGCGCGATCAGGATGAGCATCACGCTCAATGCGGAACAAACGATCAAGGTCAACAAGTCGACTTATAGCGAACCCAAGTGTGCGCACGAACATGCTCGGGGTGCCGAGTCGTTGGCCAACTGGCTTTGGCGTCATCATCTAGGTCGTCCAACGATTCTCACGGGAAGCGCCGAGGACCGCCGCACACTCAATCAGAAGACAGGAATCATTTTCTTCAAGGACTGTTTTGCACGGCTCGGGCAATCCGAGGAGGCGCGCACCGGTGACCATATCGATTTATGGAATCGCGGCAGGGCCACTGGCGACTTCGCCGATCAGGCTCATCGTTCAAAGCAAGTCTGGTTTTGGGAGCTGACATGATCAAGCGAGCGCTGCTATTGGCGTTGTCGAGCTGTCTTTTCCTAAGCCTGAACGCCTGCGCCGAACAAACCGACCCTCCGGCGGCACAAAACGTTCAGGTCGATCTCGCCGGTCAGATCCTGACCCTGGAAAACCATAATCAACGCTGTGCCTTGCGCAAACCGGACCAAAGCCTATTCACCCTGGACATGCCGTGGCCCTGCCACTTAAGCGTTGACCGCAAAGGCTTGCCACGCGTCGAAAGTTTTAACAACGCCTTGATCATCATCGTGCAGCATTTCGAACCAGAACCTGCGCCAAGCACTGAGTGTCGCTCTCAATACCAAGCCATCAGACAAATCGAAGGCCTTCTGGAGGCATCGATTGTGGCCAGTGGTGGCCGTTGCATGGCCGGCGCCCTTGACCAGAAAAACTTTGTGGCCCTTTTTACGTGGTAACCGAAATCGCCACCCGCGATCGCCTGCAACCGTCCCTGTTGGACCGGTTGACCGACGACGATCCGAGCAACCCCAAGGAAAGCGCCGACAAGCGCGTGTTGTCGCTCACCCAGTTGAAAGCCTCGGTGCTGCGTGACTTGGCGTGGTTGCTCAACACCACATCGCTGCTCGATACCGACGCCACGCTGCACACCCCGGCAGGCACGTCTGTGGTCAATTTCGGGTTGCCGGCGCTGGCCGGCAACAGCGCATCGAACGTCGACCTTCCGGCCTTGGAAGCGTTGATCCACCAAGCCATCGCCACGTTCGAACCGCGCATCTTGCGCCACACCCTGAGGGTGCGAGCCCGAGCAACCGCCGAGATGAACCACAACGCCTTGAGTTTCGAGATCGAGGGTGACCTCTGGGCGCAGCCCGTGCCGCTGCGCCTGATGCTGCAAACCGACCTGGACCTGGAAACCGGCCACGTGCGCGTGGTCCAAGCCGACCAGCGGAGACGCCCATGAATCCGCGCCTGCTGGAGCTGTACAACCAAGAACTGCACCACGTGCGCGAAAGCGCGGCGGAGTTCGCCAAGGAATACCCCAAGATCGCCAGTCGGCTGACGTTGTCCGGGATGGACTGCGCCGACCCGTACGTCGAACGTTTGCTGGAAGGCTTCGCCTACCTGACGGCGCGGGTGCAGCTCAAGCTCGATGCCGAGTACCCGACCTTCACCCATAACCTGCTGGAAATCGCCTACCCCCACTATCTGGCGCCCACGCCGTCGATGACCGTGGTGCAACTGCAGACCGATCCCGATGAGGGCTCGCTGAGCGGCGGCTTTGCGCTGCCCCGGGACACCGTCCTGCGCGCCGCCCTGGGGCGTGAAACCCAGACCTGCTGCGAGTACCGCACCGCCCACGCGGTGACGTTGTGGCCGTTGCAGGTCAGCCAGGCCGAGTACTTCGGCAACCCGTCCGCCGTGCTCGGACGCCTGGCCGCCAGCGAACCGAAGGCCAAGGCCGGCCTGCGCCTGACCCTGCGTACGGGCGCCGAACTGCCGTTCAACAGCCTGCCCCTGGACAACCTGCCGCTGTACCTCAGCGGTGCCGACGAACAGCCCTTCCGTCTCTACGAACAACTGCTGAGCAATGCTTGCGCGGTGTTCGCCCGCAAGCCCGGCGGCGATTGGGTTGAACGCTTGCCTCAGGACGCGCTGTGCTCGCGGGGTTTCGACGATGCCGATGCCGCGCTGCCCGTGGTCTCGCGCGCCTTCCAGGGCTATCGCCTGTTGCAGGAATACTTCGCCCTGCCCCATCGGTTCCTGTTCGTCGACTTCACCCAATTGAGCCGCGCGGTCAAGCGCTGCGACGGTCAGGAGCTGGAGCTGATCGTGCTGTTCGACCGGCACGACCCGAGCCTGGAGGGCAGCGTCGGCGCCGCGCAGTTTCTGCCGTTCTGCACCCCGGCGATCAACCTGTTCCCCAAGCGCCTGGATCGCATCCACCTCTCGGAGCGGGTCAACGAACATCACGTCATCGCCGACCGCACCCGACCGATGGATTTCGAAGTGCATTCGCTGACCGGCCTCACCGGCCACGGCACCGGGCCGGAGCAGCCGTTCCTGCCGTTCTATGCCGTGCGCGATCCGTCCCGTTATGGCCGCGACCAGGCCTATTACACAATACGGCGTGAGCCACGAGTATTGTCCAGCGACCAACGACGCAACGGCCCGCGCTCGACCTACGTGGGCAGCGAAACCTTCGTCAGCCTGGTGGACAGCCAGCAGGCGCCCTATCGCCACGACCTACGCCAACTGGGCGTGACGGCGCTGTGCACCAACCGCGACCTACCGCTGTTCATGAGTGTGGGCAACGGCAAGACCGATTTCACGTTGGCCGACAGCGCGCCCGTCGGCGCGATTCGTTGCGTAGCAGGTCCCAGTCGGCCACGGGCCAGCCATGCCCACGACGCCAAGGCCTGGCGCTTGATCAGCCAGCTCTCGCTCAATTACCTGTCCCTGAGCGAGCAAGGCCAGGGCGCCGCCGCCCTGCGCGAGCTGCTGCGCCTGTACGGCGACAGCAACGATGCGGCGGTGCAGTTGCAAATCGAAGGCCTGCGCGAAGTCAGCAGCAAGGCCTGCACCCGACGCTTGCCGATGCCCGGTCCGATCGTGTTTGGCCGGGGCCTGGAAATCACCCTGGAATTCGATGAAAACGCGTTTCGCGGCACCGGGGTGTTTTTGCTCGGCGCGGTGTTCGAGCGCTTCCTGGCACGCTACGTGTCGATCAACAGTTTTACCGAGACGGTGATCCGTACCACCGAACGCGGCGAGATCATGCGATGGAAAGCCAAGCCCGGACGTCGTCCGACCCTTTGAGTACCCTGGACGCGATGCACCAGGAGCCCTGGGAATACGACTTCTTCCAGGCCTTGCGCCGTATCGAGTGCGAATCCCCCGAGCTGCCGCGCCTGGGCCATTCATTGCGCCTGGCCGATGACCCGCTGCGCCTGGGGCAACAGGCCGAATGCACCTTCGCCCCGGCGACCCTGGCCTCGGTGCAACCGGGCCTCGACGGTGCGCCGGCACGCCTGGAGCAGTTCTTCTTCGGCCTCGGGGGCCCCAACGGCCCGCTGCCGCTGCACATCACCGAATACGTGCGCGAACGTCAGCGCAACAACGCCGACAGCACCAGCAAACGGTTCCTGGATGTGTTCCACCATCGCCTGCTCAGCCTGTTCTACCGGGCCTGGGCCGAAGCGCGGCCAACGGTCAGCCATGATCGCCCGGACGATGACTACTGGTCGGCGCGCCTGGCCGCCCTCAGTGGTCGGGGCATGCCGAGCCTGCTCAAGCAGGGCCTGATCCCCGACACGGCGAAGCTGCATTACAGCGGCCACTTGTCGGCGCAAACCCGCTACCCGGACGGCTTGAAGGCCATCATCAGCGAGTACTTCGGCCTGCCGGTGGAGATCGAAGAATACGTCGGCCAATGGCTGGAACTGCCAGAACGCAGCCGCGTGGGCGTCAACGCCAATCAGTTGGGCGTGGACTTTTGCCTGGGCCGCTACGTGTGGGATCGCCAGCACAAATTCCGCATTCGCCTGGGGCCACTCAAGCTCGATGACTACATGGGCATGTTGCCCGGCAGCCAACCCTTCAACGAGCTGGTGGCCTGGGTCGCCGAGTATCTGGGCCATGAACTGGACTGGGACCTGAACCTGATCCTGGAACAACCCGAAGTACCGGCGCTGCAGCTCAACGGTAGTTTGCGCCTGGGGTTCAACACCTGGTTGGGACGCCCCGAAACAGATGCCAAGGATTTAATACTGGCCCGGCATTACGCCGAACAGGCCAACACCTCACAGACCTCAAGGAGCCATGAGCATGGGTGAAATCAGTCGCGCCGCGTTGTTCGGCAAACTCAACAGCGTGGCCTACAAAGCCATCGAAGCCGCCACCGTGTTCTGCAAGTTGCGCGGTAACCCCTACGTGGAACTGGCCCACTGGTTTCATCAGTTGCTGCAACTGCAGGACTCGGACCTGCACCGCATCATCCGCCAGTTCAATATCGAGCCGGCACGCCTGGCCCGCGACCTGACCGAAGCCCTGGACCGCCTGCCACGGGGCTCGACCTCCATCACCGACCTGTCTTCCCACGTTGAAGAAGCCGTGGAACGCGGTTGGGTCTACGGCAGCCTGATGTTTGGCGAAAGCCAGGTGCGCACCGGTTACCTGGTGCTGGGCATTCTCAAGACGCCAAGCCTGCGCCATGCGTTGCTGGGGCTGTCGTCGGAGTTCGACAAGGTCAAGGTCGAGGCCTTGAGCGAGCGCTTTGACGAATACGTCGGCGACTCCCCGGAAAACGCCCTGACCGCCAGCGACGGTTTCAACGCCGGCGCCGTGCCGGGCGAAGCCAGCGGCGCCATGGCCCCCAGCGCCATGGGCAAACTGGAAGCCCTCAAGCGCTTCACCGTCGACCTCACCGAACAGGCGCGTAGCGGTAAGCTCGACCCCATCGTCGGTCGCGACGAAGAGATCCGCCAACTGGTGGACATCCTCATGCGCCGCCGGCAGAACAACCCGATCCTCACCGGTGAAGCCGGCGTGGGCAAGACCGCCGTGGTCGAAGGCTTTGCCCTGCGCATCGTCGCCGGCGACGTGCCGCCATCGCTCAAGGACGTGGAACTGCGCAGCCTCGATGTCGGCCTGTTGCAGGCCGGCGCGAGCATGAAAGGCGAGTTCGAACAGCGCCTGCGTCAGGTCATCGAAGATGTCCAGGCGTCGCCCAAACCGATCATTTTGTTCATCGACGAAGCCCACACCCTGGTGGGCGCCGGTGGCGCTGCCGGCACGGGTGACGCGGCCAACCTGCTCAAGCCGGCCCTGGCCCGCGGCACCCTGCGCACGGTAGCGGCCACGACCTGGGCCGAGTACAAGAAACACATCGAAAAAGACCCGGCCCTGACCCGGCGTTTCCAGGTGGTGCAAGTGGCCGAGCCGTCCGAAGACAAGGCGCTGCTGATGATGCGCGGCGTGGCCTCGACCATGGAAAAACACCATCAGGTGCAGATCCTCGACGAAGCCCTGGAAGCCTCGGTCAAACTGTCCCACCGCTACATCCCGGCGCGCCAGTTGCCGGACAAATCCGTGAGCCTGCTGGATACCGCCTGCGCCCGTGTCGCTATCAGCCTGCACGCGGTGCCGGCCGAAGTGGACGACAGCCGTCGGCGCATCGAAGCGCTGGAAACCGAGCTGCAAATCATCGCCCGTGAACACGCCATCGGCATTGCCATTGGCAGCCGTCAGACCCAGAGCGAAAACCTGCTGAGCGCCGAACGCGAACGCCTGGCCGAGCTGGAAGGCCGCTGGGCCGAAGAGAAAGCCCTGGTGGACGAGTTGCTCGCCACCCGCGCCACCCTGCGCGAGCGCGTCGGCGTGGTAGACAGCGAGGATGGCAGCGAGACTAGCCACGAACTGCGCGAGCAACTGGTGGACCTGCAACAGCGCCTGACCGCGCTGCAAGGCGAAACCCCATTGATTCTGCCGACCGTGGACTACCAGGCCGTGGCCTCGGTGGTCGCCGACTGGACCGGTATCCCGGTGGGCCGCATGGCTCGCAACGAACTGGAAACGGTGCTCAACCTCGACCAGCACCTGAAAAAACGCATCATCGGCCAGGACCACGCCTTGCAGATGATCGCCAAGCGCATCCAGACCTCCCGCGCCGGCCTGGACAATCCGAGCAAACCCATTGGCGTGTTCATGCTCGCCGGCACCTCCGGCGTGGGCAAGACCGAAACCGCCCTGGCCCTGGCCGAAGCCATGTATGGCGGCGAGCAGAACGTCATCACCATCAACATGAGCGAGTTCCAGGAAGCCCACACCGTGTCCACCCTCAAGGGCGCGCCACCGGGCTACATCGGCTATGGCGAAGGCGGCGTACTGACCGAAGCCGTGCGGCGCAAACCGTACAGCGTGGTGCTGCTGGACGAGGTGGAAAAAGCCCACCCGGACGTGCATGAGATTTTCTTCCAGGTGTTCGACAAAGGTGTGATGGAGGACGGTGAAGGCCGGGTGATCGACTTCAAGAACACCTTGATTCTGTTGACCACCAACGCCGGTACCGAACTGATTGCCCAGGTCTGCAAAGACCCGCAGAACGTGCCCGAGCCCGAGGACATCGCCAAGGCCCTGCGCCAGCCGCTGCTGGAGATTTTCCCTCCGGCCCTGCTAGGTCGCCTGGTGACAATTCCGTACTACCCGCTCAGCGACGAGATGCTCAAGGCCATCACCCGCCTGCAACTCAACCGCATCAAGAAGCGCGTAGAGAACACCCACAAAGTCGCCTTCGACTACGACGACGCGGTGATCGACCTGATCGTCTCGCGCTGCACCGAAACCGAAAGCGGCGGACGCATGATCGACGCCATCCTGACCAACAGCCTGCTGCCGGACATGAGCCGCGGGTTCCTGACCCGCATGCTCGAAGGCAAGGCGCTGGCCGGCGTGCGGATCAGCGCCCGGGATAACGAATTGCAGTACGATTTCAGCGACGCGGCCTGACGGTAAGGAACACCGTAAAACCCTGTGGGAGCGAGCTTGCTCGCGATAGCGCAAGTACATTCAACATCAATGTTGACTGATACGCCGCCATCGCGAGCAAGCTCGCTCCCACAGTGGCATCTTCCACAGTGGGGGTTGCGTTCCTTCAGCTATTACAACTTGCACGGGACACTCGATGTTATTCAACCAAGCCTCACGCCTGGCCAAAATCACCAGCCCCCTGGGACCTGAGGTGCTGTTGCTCAAGGACATGGGCGGCGGCGAAGAGCTGGGGCGGCTGTTCAACTACGAGTTGCAGTTGCACTCGCTGGACAACGCCATCGACCTCAACCAGGTGCTCGGCAAACCCATGTGCGTGAGCCTGCAACTGGACGGCGGCGGCGAGCGGCATTTCCACGGCATCGTTTCGCGCTTCAGCCAGAACGTTGACCAAGGCCAGTTCGCCAGTTACCAGGCGACCTTGCGCCCCTGGCTATGGCTGCTGACCCGTACCTCCGATTGCCGGATTTTCCAGAACCTGACCATCCCGCAGATCATCAAGCAGGTGTTTCGCGACCTGGGTTTCTCCGACTTCGAAGACGCCCTCAGTCGCCCCTATCGCGAGTGGGAATACTGCGTGCAGTATCGCGAAACCAGCTTCGATTTCGTCAGTCGCCTGATGGAACAGGAAGGGATCTACTACTTCTTCCGCCACGAACAGGGCCGTCATGTATTGGTGCTGGCCGACGCCTATGGCGCCCACACCACGGTGCCCGGCTACGGTTCGGTGCCCTACTACCCCAAGAACGAACAGCAGCGCGAGCGCGACCATATCCACGACTGGCACCTGGCCCAGGAAGTGCAGCCCGGCTCGCTGGAACTCAACGACTACGACTTCCAGCGCCCCAGCGCGCGCATCGACGTGCGTTCGGCCATGCCGCGCCCGCACACCGCCGGCGACTATCCGCTGTACGACTACCCCGGCACCTATGTGCAGAGCCAAGACGGCGAACACTACGCCCGCACCCGCATCGAAGCCTTGCAAACCCTGCACGAGCAAGTGGAGCTGGCCGGCAACGCTCGCGGTCTGGGCTCGGGCCACCTGTTCAGCCTCACCGGCTTCACCCGCCAGGACCAGAACCGCGAATACCTGATCGTCGGCGCGCGCTATTACGTGTCCCAGGAAAGCGGTGAAACCGGCGGCGGCGCACCGTCGGCCCAGTTCGAAAGCAGCCTGACCTGCATCGTCGCCCAACAAAGCTACCGGCCGCTGCCCACGACCCATCGCCCCATCGTCAAAGGCCCGCAGACCGCGTTGGTGGTCGGCCCCAAGGGCGAGGAAATCTGGACCGATCAGTTCGGCCGGGTGAAGGTGCATTTCTACTGGGACCGTCACGACCAGTCCAACGAAAACAGCTCGTGCTGGATTCGCGTGTCACAGTCCTGGGCCGGGAAAAACTGGGGCTCGATGCAGATCCCGCGCATTGGCCAGGAAGTGATTGTCAGCTTCCTCGAAGGCGACCCCGACCGGCCGATCATCACCGGTCGCGTCTACAACGCCGAACAGACCGTGCCTTATGACCTGCCCGCAAACGCCACCCAGAGCGGCATGAAAAGCCGTTCGAGCAAGGGCGGCACGCCAGCGAATTTCAACGAAATCCGCATGGAAGACAAAAAAGGCGCCGAGCAGTTGTACATCCATGCCGAGCGCAACCAGGACATTGTGGTGGAGGTGGATGAAAGCCACTCGGTGGGTCACGACCGCAACAAGAGCATCGGCCACAACGAGACGGTGACCATCGGCAACAACCGCCTGCGCATCGTCAAGCAGGAAGACATCCTGTCGGTGGGCCTGCGCAAGACCGACAGCATCAGCCAGAGCTACGTCATTGAAGTGGGCGAGAACCTGCGCCTGGTGTGCGGCGAAAGCATTCTGGAGCTCAACGCCAGCGGCCAGATCAATCTGACCGGCGTGCAAATCAGCTTCTATGCCAGCGGCGATGCCGAATTCAACACCGGCGGCGTGCTGCACCTGAACAACGGCGGCGGCCCCGGTGCCACGCCCGACGGCCAGGGCGTCAAGGCCAGCATCGACGCCAACATCGCTGCCGCGTTCCCCAAGGGTTAACCTCGAGATTTATGCGCCATGACTTACCGCATCAATGAATTCCAGTTCCAGCTGCCGCCCAGCGAGTTGCTGGATGCAACGATCAACATCCTCAAGTTCCCTGAACTGGGCACCTCCTTGATCGTCAGCCGCAGCTTGCTGGCCGACGGCGAAACCCTGCAGAGCAACCTCGACGACCAGCTCAAACGCCTGGAAAAACAGGTCCAGGACCTGCGCGCTCAACCGGGCGTCGCCGTGCGCCTGGGCGCCAATCAGGAAGTCGAAGGCATCGAGCTGCGCAGCCAGTTCAACAAGGGCAACGAAAAGGTCTTCCAGTTTCAGCTCGCCCTGGTACTGCCCGGCACGCGCAAGATGCTTGCCTTGAGCTATGTGAAAGCCGAGAAGCTCGGTGATGCTGAAGCAGCGCATTGGGCGACGATCAAGGGTTCGTTGTTGTTTGACGTTCCGGCTTGATGAGCGAACTGCATGTCTGACGCTCTCTGGGCCGCCCGGCTGGGCGATGCGCTGGACCACACCTCAATGATGGCTGACATTCTTGGAGGCGTGCTGGAGGTAGCAGCCAACATTGCGATTACCGCCCTAGCGACGGCTGCGGTAGTGGCGGCTACGGGCATCACAGTCGCCACAGGCGGGTTAGGTTGCTTCCTGCTCGGCGCCGTGGTGGGCGCCGTCGTTGGCCTTGCCATGAGCAAGACCGGGGCCGACGAAGGGCTGAGCAATATCTGCGAAGGCATTGGCAACGCGCTGTTCCCGCCCACGGTGCAAGCGAACATCCTCACCGGCTCAACCAACACCCTGACCAACAACATCCCAGCCGCTCGCGCCGCTGGGGCGATTCAATCCCATGTCGCACCAGCAGGCACCGAGCTTGAGGCACCTGAGCCGCAAGCCGAGCCCAGCTATCTGGACATGGCCGAGAACTTTTTCTCGCAGATGTGGCGCCCCACTGTTGCAACACCCGCGCCCGGCGCCGTACCCAAGCCGCTGGACATGATCGCGTGCATGAAACATCCGCCGATGCCGCCGCAGTTTTTGGCCGAAGGGTCGGACAAAGTCACCATCAACGGCCAGCCAGCAGTGCGCAGCGGCGACCGCAGCACCTGCGATGCCAAGGTCGTGTCATCCGGGCTGATTTCACCCGATGTCACCATTGGCGGCGGCTCGGTGGTGGTGCGCGAGATTCGCAGCGGCAAGACTCCGGGCGTCGGTCTGGCAGTCACCGCGCTGCTGATGCTCAAGGGCGGCAAAGGCAAGTTCCTGAGTAACCTGCCGTGCATGCTGGTGGGCGGTGCGGCGTCGATGGCGGTCAGCAGCGCGATGGGCGCCGCGGCCAACGCTACTATGGGTTCGTCGAACCCGGTGCATGCCGCTACCGGGGCCAAAGTTCTGGGCGATGTAGAGGAGATGGACTTCGTCCTGCCCGGCATCTTGCCAATCGACTGGCAACGCTTCTACAACAGCCGCGACGAACGCCGCGAAGGTATGTTCGGTGCGGGCTGGAGCGTGGCCTACGAGGTGCGCGTCGAGATCCTGCCTCACCCCGAGGGCGGTGAAACGCTGGTCTACACCGATGAACAGGGCCGGCGCATCGACATGGGTTCCATCCCTCTGGGCGGCGCCGTGTTCAGTCCCGGTGAAGGGCTCAGCGTACGACGGCATGCCAATGGCCAATTGCTGATCGACAGCTCAGACGGCCTGTACCGGCTGTTCGAACCCACCCCGGGCCGTGCATCGCTGCTGCGCCTGAGTCAGTTGGGCGACCGCAATGACAACCGCATCTACCTCGACTACGACGACACAGGTCGGTTGGTACAGCTGCGAGACACCTTTGACCTGACCAGCATCGCGCTGGCGTACCACGAACGCTGGCCGCAACGGGTCAGCCGGATAGACCGGCTTTATGCTGATCAACGCCGTGAAGTGCTGATGCACTACGATTACGACGCCCAGGGTGATCTGACCGAGGTCCGTCAATCCAACGGTCACGTGAAACGCCGCTACGCCTACGATGCCGGACGGCGCATGGTTGAGCACCAACTGCCCACCGGGCTGCGCTGCTTTTACGAATGGGCCTTAATCGAAAAGCGAGAATGGCGGGTTGTTCGCCACTGGACCGACGCGGGCGACACTTACGCCTTTGACTACGACCTGGCTGCCGGGACTACGCGCATCACCGACGGTTTGAATCGCATCAGCATCCGTCGCTGGGATAGGCGGTATCAGATCACCGAAGCCACCGATGCCCTGGACCGTACCTGGGTATTCCAGTGGAACGACGAAAGCCAGTTGGTGGCGGCAACGGCCCCCAACGGCGGACAACATCAATTCAGTTATGACGAGGCGGGTAACCTTTGCCAGACGTCTGACCCACTCGGACGCAGTGAGTCAACACTGTGGCTCGAACACTGGGCGCTGCCCCTGACCGAAACCGATGCCGCGGGCAATACCTGGCAGTACCGCTATGACTCGCGTGGCAACCGCATTCGCGAAACCGATCCGTTGGGCAACGTCACCCGCTATCGTCATGACGCCCACGGTCAGGTGGTGGAAGTTGTCGACGCCATCGGCAAACGCAAAACCATGCGTTGGACGCCCCTTGGCCAGCTCAGCGAGCACACTGATTGTTCCGGCTACACCACACGGTTCAGTTATTGCGAGCGCGGGACGTTGCTCAGCAGCACCGACGCACTGGGGGAACGGACGCTTTTCAGCTATGACGACCAAGGCAGGCTGCTGACCAAGCAATTACCGGACGGACGTACCGAGCAATATCAGCGCGATGCGAGCGGCCAGTTGATCGGCTACAGCGACCCCGCCGGGCACACCACGCATTTCCAGCACACCCTCAATGGGCAACTGCGCGTGCGTACCGACGCGCATGGTCGACGGGTAGAGCTGAGCTACGACAACTACGGCCGCCTGCTGGCGCTGACCAACGAAAACGATGAATGCTACCGGTTTGCCTGGGACGCTGGCGACCGTTTGACCGCCCAGCACAGCCTGGACGGCAGCCTCAAACGCTACGCCTACGACCCGCTGGACAACGTCACCCGCATGGAAGCGCTCGCGGTTGCGGGCAGCACCGACCTGGACCTCGCGCCGCAAGCATCGATCACCCATGAGCTGGAGCGCGACGCAATGGGTCGGCTGGTGGCCAAAGTCACCACAGACGGGCGCACCGAGTACTGCTATGACGCGCTCGATCAGGTCAACACCATCACCTTCACCGCGCTTACCGGTGAGCAGCAAAGCATCGGCTTGAACTACGACGCTCTTGGGCAACTGATCGCCGAGCAAGGCTGGGCCGGACGCCTGGAGCATCGCTACGATGAGCTGGGCAATCTGACCCAGACGCTGCTCCCCGATGGTCGCTGGCTAAACCGACTGCATTACGGCAGCGGCCACCTGCACCAGATCAACCTTGACGGCCAGGTCATCAGCGACTTTGAACGCGACCGCCTGCACCGTGAAGTGCTGCGCACCCAAGGGCGCCTCAGCACCCGCAGCGAATACGACCGCAGCGGTCGCCTGCGCGCACGCCAACGTCGGCAACAGGGCCAGTCCGCGCTGTTACCACCGGCGGCGCAATCACTGTTCGGCTATGACAGCAGTGATCAACTGGTAGAACGCTTCGACAGCCAGCCTGACGCCCCTCATCGCCATCTGCTGCACTACGACGCCACCGGACGCATTCTCGCCAGCCAGGACAATCTCCAGGGCCAGCGTGAAGGCTTCGCCTATGATCCGGCCGCCAACTTGCTCGATAGCCTGGGCACCGAACGGGTCGCTCATAACCGTTTGCTGACCTATCAGGACAAGCGCTACCGCTATGACGGCTTCGGCCGCATGGTGGAAAAGCGCAGCGCCCGGCGGGGTGTCCAGCGCATGCGCTACGACGCCGAACAGCGTTTGGTGGAGGTTAGAAACGATAACGGCTCGGTCGTGAAAATGACCTACGACCCGCTGGGCCGGCGCATCGAAAAAGCCGAATACGACCGCCATGCCACCCTGCTTAGCCGCACCCGCTTCACCTGGGATGCACTGCAACTGTTGCAGGAACACCGCGACAACCAGACCAGCCTGTACATCTACGCCGACGACAGCCACGAACCGTTGGCAAGGGTCGACGGCCTGGGTGAACACCAGAAAATCCGTTACTACCACAACGACTCCAACGGCCTGCCCGAACAACTCTCGGAAGCCGACGGGCACACGCTTTGGCGGGCCCGTTACCAGGTGTGGGGCAACACCGTAGAAGAGCTACGCGAACCGTATTACATCGAAGAGCAGAACCTGCGGTTCCAGGGCCAATACCTGGACCGGGAAACCGGGCTGCACTACAACACCTTGCGCTTCTACGACCCGGACATCGGTCGCTTTACCACACCGGACCCCATCGGTTTGGCCGGTGGGCTGAACCTCTACCAGTACGCGCCAAACCCGGTGAGCTGGATCGACCCCTCGGGTTTGATGAAGTGCTCGACGCCACCTAAGGGCCGCAAGGTCAACCGGACGGTTTATCGTTTTGAAGAGCCAGGACGGATCAGCACAACCTGGACGGCGCACAAGTGGAACGTTGCCTCCAGACACCGTTACACCGCCCCCGGACTGGGTGGTGTCTATGGCGCCAACTCACGCAAGACCGCCATGGGCGAGGTCAATCACTGGGGAGTGGACCTTTCCACCCGGGTGTTGGTAAGCAAGAAAGTGCAACTCAACAACGTTCTGGATCTGACCCGGGCTGATGTGCGTAAACAACTGGGGGTTTCGCTAAAGAGCATTACCGGCAACAAATACACCCAGACTCATCAAATAGGCGCCTGGGCCAAGGCCAATGGTTATGATGGGATCCTGGCACCGTCGGCGCGAAACCCGACCGGCAGCAACTTGATTTCCTTTGCAGGTTTTTAAAATGGGACTGGAAGACGAATACGTCGGCGATGCCGATTGGCAAACTTTCGTGCGGTTGTACGAAGAGGACTACCTCGACGACAACGCCCGCATGCTGGCCAAGGCCATGGATGACAACCTCGACATGGCAGTGGTGCTCTACGGAAAAAGGGGGCTCAAGGAAGGGTTCTGGTGGCTGGAACAGACCGTGCCCGCCCTGGGTAACAAACGCCCGGCCGATTGTCTCAAGACCCCGAAACTGATCAGGCGTCTGAGAATGGCCTTGATGAGCATGCCCTAATCCACCAGTAGAAGAACCGCGTGCTGGAGAACATTACCCCGCGATGGCCTCTACCCCTCAGGCCTGTGGCGCGGGAACTTGCTCCCGCCAAGGCGGCGAAGCCACCCCGAAAAGGTTGACCGGACACGCCGCACCATGGCGCTAGCGGGGCCACGCTCGCATCGCTCGGCCGGTCTGTTTCGCTGCTCAAGATCACTAAAAATCAAAAGCTGATCTGGATTAAGACCGATGACCCACGCGGTCTACCTGGACGCACGCCTCAGGCCCTTTTGCACGTCAACCAAGCACTCCAGAACAGGCTGCTGAAGAAGCGGGTGGCATCGCCGAATCCCGCCTCATGCAACAATTGCTGAACCGCCGCCTCGGAATGCGGCGGGTCCGCGCCCTGGAGGATTTTCCCAAGCTTGGCCTTCACTTCATCCGGGCTTGCGCCGTGCTGCCGCCAACGTTGGCCCCAGGCGGCGAGCAACAACGGTTGGCTGGCGTAAGCGTATTGATTGCCCGCGACGATCAGCGGCGCCCCCGGCTTGAGACGAGCCCGAATGGCTTGAAAAATCTGGCGCTTGGCCTCATCGCCATCAAGATGATGGAACACACCGACCAACGTCGCGGCGTCGTATGACTCATCTGCCGCCAGGTCCTCGACATGCCCCAAGTACACGCGGGTTCTTTCAAGCAAATGGTGGGCCTGCAACTGCTGCTTGGCGGCCTCCAGCATCGGCTCGGATGGATCAACCGCCGTGAAGCGCCACCCCGGCTCCAGCGAAGCCATCGCGATAATTTCCTGCGCCGTACCGCCAGCACCCACCACCAGTATGTTTGCTGAGCGTTGATCCCCAAGGCTCGCCGCCAGCATGCACGCCGCCAGATCCTGGCAGGCGTCATACCCAGCCAGCGCTATACGGCTCTGTCGGCCGTACTCATTGGCGCGAGAAGTATCGAATTTATCAACTGAGGTGTGGGTGGATGATTTCAAGGCGGTTCTCCTGTCCGCCAATCACGCTACGTCATGCGCCGCGATTATAAAAATTCATTGTTTTTATGCGCTGCATTCCCACAAGGAATGACGCATCAGTCTCTGTTCGTTACCGGTGGCTCAGGCTATTGAACAAAAATGCAAACGGGCACGGTACAAGCGCCACTCTCTCGCCACAAATTGCAGGCATCCTTCAGACCGTGCCTACAACTGCGCCAGAATCCCTCGACAATTGAGTCGTGAGCGAAAGATCAGGATCAAAAGATCGCAGCCTTCGGCAACTCCAACACTGCACCCGGCCCTTCGTCGCCTGAAAAGGAACTTCGCCCCGAATCCCTTATCTCAAAGAGCACTTCGCCATACTGGCGGGCTTTGGAGCAAGCGCGTGCCAATCCACAGCAGTGCACGTTCTTTGAGATTTGTGCCGATGGTCGACAAGAACCTACAGGATTCATCCCACCCTCATTGGCCCGAAGCGGCCCAGACGCTCATGGCGCTGATGCACGCCCAGGGCGAAGTCGCGCGCCTGAGCGAGCGTGAGCAGCTATTCAGCTCATTGCTGGTCAGCGTCAACGCGGTGCTCTGGGCGTTCAACTGGGAAACCCGACAAGTCCTGTATGTCAGCCCCGCCTATGAACGAATCTTCGGTCGGCCGGCAGGTCTGGTGCTGGCTGATTTCAACGAATGGCGCGATGCAATCTACCCCGACGACCTCGAATACGCGGAGCGCAGCCTGGCCGAAGTGCTGGTCAAAGGTGCCGTGGAGGATCGTGAGTACCGCATCATCGCTGCCAATGGCCAGATCCGCTGGCTGAGCGACAAATGCTTCATCAACCGTAAGGCTGAGTCGGGGCAACCGGTGATCGTGGTGGGCATTGCCGAAGACATCACTGAAAAGAAGCTGCTGGAAAGCGAACTGCAACGACTGGCAACCACCGACGTGCTGACTCAGAGCAGCAATCGCCGCCACTTCTTCGAATGCGCTCACCGTGAATTCGAGCAGGCACGACTGCAGGGCACACCCATGGCGTTCCTGTTGCTGGACATCGATGATTTCAAAGTGATCAACGACACCTACGGTCATCAGGAAGGCGATAACGTGCTGCAGAAAATCGCCGAAAGCGGACGTTCCGTTCTCAGACGCGGTGATCTGTTTGGACGAATCGGTGGTGAAGAATTCGCCGCGGTGTTCCCTGGCTGTGCCCCGGACATGGCACTGCAAGTCGCCGAGCGTCTGCAGCGCGAGATTCAGCGCCTGGCTTTCCGCAGCGGGGAGAAAGGCTTCGGCATCACCGTCAGCCAAGGCTTGACCAGCCTCACCCCCGAAGATCAGAGCCTCGACACCCTGTTCTCCCGCGCCGATGCGGCCATGTACGAAGCCAAGCGCCAGGGGAAAAATCGCATCATTGCGGCTTGAGCAATCTCGTCGCCAAGGCGTAAGCAAAACTCCAGTCATACCCCCTGTGGGAGCGAGCCTGCTCGCGATGAGGGGTGTGCCATTCACGGATGCGCTGGCTGTCAGTCCGCCATCGCGAGCAGGCTCGCTCCCACAGGGTTGGTCAGCGGCCTTACTTGCGGCGCAATCGCATCAACTCCGGCAATCCGATCTTCAGCAAACGCGCCGTGCGCCCACGGGCCAGCTCTTCCAGCCCTTCATGCTCGGTCAGATGGGCCATTTGCGCCGCCATGTTCATCACCAGTGCCTCGCGGGAGTAAACCCCGCCGCCCAGGCCATAGGCCGCCGCAATCAACTCTCGCAGCTCCAGCGGCAGACGCCAGCGGGTGCGCAGCGCGGAACCGAAGCTGGCACCGAACTGATCGAGCAAATTGCCCACCTCCTCCGATTCGTCGAGCTCGCCGCCGGCCTGCGTCCATTCTTCCAGGCATCGCAACAACGCCAAGTCTCCAAGGCGATGCAACAACCCGGCGCAATAGCAGCGCTCCTGCTCCAGGTCCAGCAGCCGCGCCAGCATCCGGGCGTACTCACCGGTGTGCAGCGACAACTCCCAGTAACGCTCGGCATAGTCTGCCAGGCACGGGACACTGAGTCGGGCACAGCGCTTGAGGGTCAACCCCAGAATCAGGTTCATGCTCTGCCCGGTACCAAGCTGATGCAGCGACTGCGCGACCGTCTGCACCAGGCCGCCGCCCTGATGCTGCGCAGCGCTGTTGGCCGCAGCAATCAGCACGGCGGTAATTTGCGGGTCGGTGCGGATTTCTTCTTCCAGCAGTTTCAGGTCCAGACCGCCGGGGTTGAGGCTGCGCTTGACTGCCACTTGCACATCGGTCATCAACGGCGCGCCTTCGGAAGAATCACGTCGACGCTCCAGAAAGGTTGTCAGGGTCTGCTCCGGGGCTGACACGTCGCTGGAGCAATCCTCTGCGCTGCTCAACAGTAGCCCCTGCAAACGCTGGGTCAGGTCTTCCCGGTTCAAGGGTTTGGTCAGGTAGGCCGCAGGCGCCAGCGGCAAGACCTCACGTACGCTGGCGCTGTCGTTGCGCCGGCTCATGAGAATGAACGGCAACACCGGTTTTCGATGCTGCTGGCGAAGGCCCCGCAGAATGCTCAGGCCATCGACGCCCGGCAATTCCCAATCGGCGATCACCAGGTCATAGGCGTTGTGCGCAAGCAGATTCAGGGCCTGCTGGCCCTCGCCGCACGTATCCACCCGGGCATCGCAGCGTATGCCCGATAGCACCTGCTCAAGCAGCTCCCGAGACACCGGATCGGCCTCGGCGATCAACACACGGGGTACAGCGGGTAAATCCACGGCAGTCATGCAGCATCGCTCCCTCGCAATACTTGCACCTTAGCCAATGGTGGCCGTTGCAGACAGCTCCACCCCTGGGAATATGTTCCCGAATATGAAAAAACCCGCTGCGAAGCGGGTTTTTTGTGGGTCAGCGCACAGCTCAGGGCTCGTACAATCAGAGCTCGGAGAAGCACTCTTCGATAATTGCCAAGCCTTTGTCCAATTGCTCGTCTGGCGAGGTCAGCGGTACCAGCACCCGCAGGACGTTGCCGTAGGTGCCGCAGGACAGCAGGATCAAGCCCTTGTCGCGGGCCTTGGCCACAACCTGAGCCACGGCCGCCGCGTTCGGCTTGTGGGTATCGCCATTTTCGAACAACTCCACGGCGATCATCGCACCCAGGGCACGGACTTCGCCGATGACCGGGTATTTCTTCTGGATGGCCTTGAGGCCAGTCACCAGACGCTCGCCCACCGCCTTGCAGCGATCCAGCAAGTGCTCTTCCTCAAACACCTCCATCACCGCCAGCGCAGCAGCGCAGGCAATCGGGCTGCCAGCGTAGGTGCCACCCAGGCCACCAGGGGCAATAGCGTCCATGTACTCGGCCTTACCGCAGACACCGGCCAACGGGAAACCGCCGGCGATGGATTTGGCGAAAGTAGTCAGGTCGGCGGCAACACCCATTTGTTCCATGGCGAAGAAGGTGCCAGTCCGACCGGCGCCGGTCTGTACTTCGTCAGCGATCAGCAGAATGCCGTGCTGATCACAGAGGGCGCGCAGGCGCTTCATGAATTCCTTGGGCGCCACGTAGAAACCACCCTCGCCCTGTACTGGCTCGATGATGATTGCCGCGATGTCACGTGGTTCGGCGTCGTTCTTGAAAATACGCTCGATGCTGGCAATGGAGTCGTCGATGCTCACGCCGTGCAGTTCGTTCGGGTACAGCGCGCGGAAGATGCCGCCGGGCATCAAGCCCATGCCGGCCGAATACGGCACGACTTTACCGGTCAGGCCCAGGGTCATCATGGTGCGGCCGTGGTAGGCACCGGTGAAGGCAATTACACCGGCGCGACCCGTGGCGGCGCGAGCGATTTTTACCGCGTTCTCCACCGCTTCGGAACCGGTGGTCACCAGCAGGGTTTTCTTGGCGAAATCACCCGGCACCTTCGCGTTGATTTTTTCGCACAGTTCCACATACGGTTCGTAAGCCAACACCTGGAAGCAAGTGTGGGTCAGCTTGTTCAGCTGTTCGGTCACGGCGGCGATGATTTTCGGATGTACGTGGCCGGTGTTCAGCACCGCGATACCGCCCGCGAAGTCGATGAATTCACGGCCTTCAACGTCGGTTACCGTGGCATTCTTCGCCGATTCGGCGAAGATCGGGTGAATCTGGCCAACACCGCGTGGTACAGCGGCTTCGCGGCGTTTCATCAGGGAAGCGTTGGTCTTGTTGCTCATTGAATATGTCCTCATTCGCCGCTCATCGGTCGGCGTGGGTCAAGGCGTACATGGACGGGAGGCAACTGCGACAGCATGCGATGATCGACTGTCACAGCGTTCCGGCCACAAGAAACAGAACGGGTAAAACGCGCAAAGGGACAGCGCTCTCGTGCCCTTTGCGCTTGCAGCAGGATCAGATACCGAGGCAGAGGTATTTGATTTCCAGGTAATCCTCGATGCCGTACTTGGAGCCTTCACGGCCCAGGCCGGAGGCCTTGATGCCGCCGAACGGCGCGACCTCGTTGGAGATCAACCCGGTGTTGACGCCAACCATGCCGTATTCCAGGGCTTCGGCCACGCGGAACACACGGCCCAGGTCGCGGGCATAGAAGTACGAGGCCAGGCCGAACTCGGTGTCGTTGGACATCGCGATCACTTCGGCTTCGTCTTTGAAGCGGAACAGCGGCGCCAACGGGCCGAAGGTCTCTTCCTTCGCCACGGCGGCACTCGAGGGTACGTTGGTCAGGATAGTCGGCTCGAAGAAGTTGCCTTCCATGGCCTTGCCGCCAGCCAGCACGGTCGCGCCTTTGCTGACCGCATCAGCGATGTGCTCTTGCACCTTGGCAACTGCCTTGCCGTCGATCAAGGGACCGGTGGTGGTGCCATCTTCCAGACCATTGCCGATCTTGAGCTTGGCGACTGCCACTTTGAGTTTTTCAGCGAAGGCGTCGTACACCGAATCCTGGATGTACAGACGGTTGGCGCAGACGCAGGTCTGACCGTTGTTGCGGTATTTGGAAATGATTGCGCCTTCGACGGCCTTATCCAGGTCCGCGTCGTCGAACACGATGAACGGCGCGTTGCCGCCCAGTTCCAGGGAGACTTTCTTGATGTCCTTCGCACATTCGGCCATCAACTGACGACCGATTTCGGTCGAGCCGGTGAACGACAGCTTGCGCACGATCGGGTTGCTGGTCAGCTCGCCGCCGATGTCGCCGGCACTGCCGGTGACCACGCTCAGCACGCCCTGCGGGATGCCGGCACGGTGGGCCAGCTCAACCAGCGCCAGCGCCGAGAACGGGGTTTGCGAAGCCGGCTTGATGACCATGGTGCAACCTGCGGCCAGAGCCGGGCCGGCCTTGCGGGTGATCATCGCAGCCGGGAAATTCCATGGGGTAATGGCAGCAGTCACACCGATTGGCTGCTTGATCACGATCAGGCGCTTGTCGGGCTGGTGACCAGGAATCACATCACCGTAGATGCGCTTGGCTTCTTCGGCGAACCATTCGATAAACGAGGCGGCGTAAACAATTTCACCCTTGGCTTCGGCCAGCGGCTTGCCTTGTTCCATCGTCATCAGGCGGCCGAGGTCGTCCTGGTTTTCGATCAGCAATTCGTACCAGCGGCGCAGCTTGTTGGCGCGCTCTTTGGCGGTGAGGGCGCGCCAGGCCGGCAACGCCTTGTCGGCGGCTTCAATCGCCCGCCGGGTTTCGGCAGCGCCCATCTTCGGCACAGTGCCCAGCACTTCACCCGTTGCCGGGTTGGTAACCTTGATCGTCTGACCATTGTCCGCGTCGACCCAAGCGCCATCGATAAAGGCTTGCTGGCGGAACAACTGGGTGTCTTTAAGCTGCATGTCGGCTTTCCTTAACAGCACCGCGCGCACGCGGAGCGAATTAGATTTGTAGAAAGGCGCCCCAAGGGCTGCCGTCAGGGAAATCATCCACCGGGCTGAAGCACAGAAATAACGCACATAAGCACAGACGTGCGGTTCAGCACCCAGACAAGAGCGTTTGAAATCTCAAACGAATCCTAGGGCCGATGGGGGGGAAGGACAATAGGCTGTTCGAAAAAAAGAACGAAAAACCTGAATTTGCCTGCTTTTTCTGATCAGCGTAGCCCATGCCCGCCTATGCTTATGAAAACACCGGCAAATCAGCAGCATGGACGCCCGCATTGCATATGAGTATCATGGCGCCCGCGTCGCACCAGTAGCTCAGCTGGATAGAGTACTGCCCTCCGAAGGCAGGGGTCGTGGGTTCGAATCCCGCCTGGTGCACCATCTGCAGAATCAAAAGCCCCAGTCCTTACGGATTGGGGCTTTTTTTGTGGCAAGCCCTCCAGGACCTGTAAGGGGAAAATTCAGCCAATAAAAAACCCTGAGCAGTATCAGCACCGAAGCGCATCAACCGACAGGGGCTGTGTTGCTAATGCAATAGGGAAAGGGCCCTCCCCGTGAAACCCGTCATTGGCAGGTATCAGTGGTCGAGATCGACCTCAAGTTGCTCAGGGGCTGGCTCAACATCACCTAATGACTTCACTACAAGCCCGCACTTCTGAGCCTTGGAATAAAGCCCCGCATCATGAGTCCACACTTCATCAGCGTTGGTTGCGAGAGCAGTAGCAATAATCTGGCGATCAAAGCGTAACTTGGCTTTCGTTGCTGCCGGATCGAGCACCTTCAGTTCACTGTCATCGACCATACGGGCACATTCGACCGCAGCGATCTGATCAAACGATACGATCTCGAAACACGAGAAGCCGTTTATGACATCGAGGTGGCTCTGATGAAAATTCCGATCAATGCCGACCAGATACTCAGCCAATGCAGGTGTTGGAATCAGCACCGTCCCGCCTCTTGAATCGACTAATTCGATTAGGGCCTCAGCCCTAGCCTCCGGCCTATCAATATTGTGACCAGTGGCGGGATCAACCAAGACTATACCGTCCTTTGCATTTCCCAAGGCTTGGACGAGAACGTTGGTATCGAGAACTATACGCACCTCATCCCCTTAGGTCCTGAATCGTTCCATGAGGATCATCCATCTCGCTCCAGGTGATCCCACCGAGCTCTTTGAGCTGGGTAACCGCACTACGCAAGGAGGTTTTTTCAAGTTTCTCGTAGGATTGAATGAACATTTTTCGCAGTCGCCAGCCACCATGCGGCCGACTTTCCCACTCACCTTTTCCATGGACGCGGACGTACTTGAACAACAGCTTGCCCAGTTGTTCAGCCAATGCTGTATCGGCTTCGCAAAGAAGAGTTTCGCCGCCAGCGCCCTCAAGCCGAACAGGAACGGTCTCGTCTTTCCCTCCTACCACATAAAGGCGGCCTTGGACGCTACCCTGCTTGATGACAATCATGGGAGGCGGAGCGGCCTTGGCTTTTGGAAACTGAAGAATGTTCGCATCCGCAGCTTGCAAGACACCATCCACTCGATCTTGCTCCATCAGTGCAGATAGCTGCAGGTAAGCTTTTCGTGCGCGCTTGGGGCCAACTCCCTGAGCGGCCTCCCGCACCCGGTTCAAGACGTGGGGATACTTCTCATCCTCCACCCACGTATTCAGGCAAACACAGCCTTCAGTGACAGAGTCAAAATGAACATTATCTTGCGAGCCGAAAAGCTCAGCGAGCTCACACAGATAATCCGTCAAGCGAGCCATTGAGAGCTTGCCTGGGTCGGTTCCGTCGAGTTCGAGCATCAGCTTTTTCATGCTGGCGAGTATAGTTCCGCTCATGTGATCCTGCTATGCCTGCATTTGTAACCCACTCCCAAGTGTCGACCGCCTGGCAAGTGCCCCTTCAGCTTTTTAGGATCAGTAATGTTCCAATACCCGGCCTTATGACCGGGAGTTTTTTGTATGCGTTGGTTCCGCTCAACGCTTGCGCAACGCCTCCAACCGCGCCGGCAAGTCCTCCTCGGGAAAGCGCTGATGCAGCGCCAGCAGCTTTTCATCAGCAGCCTTGTCCTCACCCGCCTCGCGCAAGCGCAGGATTTCCAGCAGTTCCTGCTCCAGCGACGGCCGTGCAGCGGGCACGCGTTTGCTCATTTTCGCCGCAGGCTTTTCCGCCTGGGCCTGGTCAGCGCTTGCCGGGGCTTGAGCGATTTCGCCCTGGGGTGCTGCCATGCGAGCTATCGGCGCGGGAGCGGACATGGCGGGCGGCGGTGCGGCGGCGACTGCGGACTCCTGTCGATTGGCGGAAAACTCCATCGGAGCTGGCGCAGACAGGTCGCTCTGAGGTACTGGCAAGCGAACCACCAGACCGATCATCAACGCGACACCGGCAATCGTGGCGAATGCCATCTGCCAACGCGGCCGTTGGCAGGCCTGTAGCCAGCGCTTCCACAGACTGGGGGTAGGCGTCGGGGCTTCGCGACGGGCGGCAGCCAGGATGAAAGCGTCCAGGGACACGGGCGGTTCGCCGCTGGTGTGTTGGCGAAAATGCTCGATCAGCATTTCGTCATCGGGGTCCGGGGTGTGTTTGGAATCAATCATGCGGGTACCTCCTCGGCCAGCAGTCGATGCAATTTCTGCTGGGCGTAACGCAAGCGGCTTTTTACCGTTTCCAGCGGGGCGCCGGTCAGGGCGGCGATCTGCGGCAGCTCCAGGTCGCCGTGCAGTCGCAGCAGGAAGACTTCGCGCTGGTCTTCGGGCAAGGCTTGCAACGCGGCGTCCAGGCGGGCCTGATCGCGACTCAGGCTCAACTGCTGTTCGGGGTTGCTGGTGTCGTCGGGCTGGACATGAACCTGTTCGTCGTAACTGTCGTGCAGCGGGTTGCGGACACCGTGTTTGCGCCAGTGATCAATCAAGCGGTTGCGGGCAATCTGGAACAACCATGTACGAAAACTCGCCCGGCCTTGTGGCTGGGTAGTGCTGCGGATCAGGCTGAGCCAAGTGTCCTGGAAGACTTCCTCGGCCAGTTCGGCTTTGTTGCTCAAGGACACCAGAAAACGATATAGCCCCTGTCGATGGCGGGCGTACAGGACTTCAAAACACGCCCCGTCGCCATCGCGGTAGCGGGCCAGCAGCGATTCGTCGCTGGGACAATCATGCGGAGCGGGCATGTCGGTGACGAACTCCTTTGCGGTTAACACAGTTCTGGCAGGCGACAAGAGAATACCGTGGGAGCGAGCCTGCTCGCGATTGCGTCGGATCAGTCAATGATGATCGTGATCGATCCACCGCTATCGCGAGCAGGCTCGCTCCCACATTTGATCCTCGTCGTGGTCAGGATCAGCGCTCAAGGCTCTGCGCGAGTTCCACTAACTGGACAAATTCGGCACGCAGCCCAAACGGATCATCACCCCGGGCGGAACGGGCCAATTGCGCGGTGTCCTTCAAGCTCATCGTCCCAGTGTAGCGGCCATCCCCCTTGAGCTGTTGGGCGAAGGCGGCCACAGCGGCCGAGAAGCGCAAGTCGTCGCTGGCCTTGTCATTTTTTTGCGTGCTGGCGACAGGATGCTCGATCAATCGACTGCTCCCGCCTTCAACGGGCTTGTAGCGCACGCGTAGCATCGCCAACTCACCTGACTTGCCGTCCAGCTTAGGTGTGCTCGCATAACGCAACGGTTCCAGCCAGCCCTGCTCGCCTTTCGGAACAATTTCATACAACGCGGTCACCGTGTGTCCGGCGCCGATTTCGCCCGCATCAACCTTGTCGTTGTTGAAATCCTCACGCTTGAGCGCGCGGTTCTCATACCCCAACAGCCGATACTCACTGACCTGAGCGGGGTTGAACTCCACCTGCAACTTCACATCCCGCGCCACCACCGCCAGGGTAGAGCTGAGCTGGTCCACCAATACCTTGCGCGCTTCAAGCAAGTTGTCGATGTAGGCGTAGTTGCCGTCACCGGCATCGGCCAATTGCTCCATCAGGTGTTCATTGTAGTTATCCACACCGAAGCCCAGCGTGGTCAGGGATACACCGCTTTTACGCCGGTCCACCGCCATTTGCTTGAGGCTGTCGAAGTCACTGACGCCGACATTGAAGTCACCATCGGTGGCCAGCAGGATGCGGTTGATGCCTTTGTCGATAAAGCTTTCCTGAGCCATCTGATAGGCCAGCTCGATACCCGACGCACCTGCGGTGGAACCGCCGGCGTCCAACTGATCGATGGCGTTGCGGATCTTGACCTTGTCGCGGCCCGAGGTCGGCTTGAGCACCACTCGGGATTCGCCGGCGTACACCACCAGAGACACCCGGTCCTGCTCGCGCAATTGCTCCACCAATAACTTCAGGGTGCTCTTGACCAGCGGCAGGCCCTCGCGTCGGTCCATGGAGCCGGAAACATCCACCAAAAACACCAGGTTGGCCGGCGCCAGGTCCGCCACGGCGCGATCGCTCGCCTTGATGCCGATACGCAACAGGCGCGTGTGAGGGTTCCATGGCGACGGGGCTACTTCAGTGGTCACGCCGAAGGGAGATCCGTCGGTGGGCAAGGCATAGTCGTAAGGGAAATAGTTGACCATTTCCTCCAGTCGCACGGCGCCTTCGGGCGGCAGGCTACCTTGATTGAGGAAACGTCGCACATTGGCGTAGCTGCCGGTATCGACATCGACGCTGAAGGTCGAGACCGGCGTTTGGGCAACACTATGAATAGGATTGTCCTGCAGTTTTTCATACTGCTCGCGGGGCTCGGCGCGGTAATCCCCCGCGACAGCATCGGTCCTCACCCTTGGCGAGGGCATCGAAGCCGGGGCGGCCATGCGCTTGACCAGAGGCTCGCGCACGTTAGCAACTTCGCTTTGCCGCACCGGGGCGGGGGACGCAGACGGTGGTTCGGCCGGCGTGGCAGCCTCCCGGGACGAAGACAACCCACAACCGGCCAATGCCACCAGCAAGGTCACGGCGAAGCCCTGGGCAGCAGGACGTAGGAATGAAGGAGGACAGGACATGGGTTGAACCTCGTGAATGAATGATCCGTTCACAGGGTCAGACGCGAGGCACTCGTGGTTCGGGTTAACGACCACGAGATTTTTAATATGCGAGCATGCCTAACGGGACGGAATGGCCCGTAGGTCGTCGGCGATAAAGCGGCTCAGTTGGCCGGTGTAAAAGCCTTCGACATCCGAGTTACCTCTGTTGGTCAGAGCGCCCACCATGCTTCTCATGTTCTGAAATTGCCCGATCGCGCCGCCCGGCATCAGCCCCTGACGGGCCTGGGCAAAGTGCAAAACCTCGGCGCCGGCCTTCTTCACCTTGACCTGATAGCTGAAATCGACACTGGCGAGGAACGTGCCATCGGCAACGATTTTGCTCATGAAGCCGCCTTGGGTGTCTTGAATACGTCGCGCGTAGACGCTGTTGACGTCCAGCAGATAGTCGGCAGCTTCCTTGCTGGAGGCATAGCGATTGTCCTCGAGCAGGCGGCCGATCAGGTCGGTGTGCAATTGCTCACGGACCTTTTCGTCAGGCAAAAAGCGATCGTTCTTGCCTACGACTTCAACGTCGAAAGTGTCGATCCAGAAGGTGGCGGTCTTGGGAATCGTTACCGGAGTGGCGGAGACATAGTAATCGGGTTTGGAGGCACAGCCCGCCATAAGGCAGAGGGCCAGGAATATGGCAAAAACTCGCATGTCTGAATTCGTCCCTGAAAGGTAGTGGCATAGTGGCATAGTGGCAGCGGCATTCTACGGAGTTTGGACGGGTTCTCAAGTTTTGGCGGCAGCGGATGGCGACAAAACCCCGGCCGTTGCAGACCGGGGCGATTTTATGGGTGCGGTTTCCGGATAACAGTTGCAGACCAGCGTCACTCCCCCGCCATCTCTACCACCGTCTTCCCTTGCCCACGCCCCTGCGCTACTTGCGCAAACGCCTCATTCACGTCTCCCAGGCCAAACCGATGTGGGTCTACCTTGATGCGCAGTACCCCGGCCTCAACCAAAGCCGCCGCTTCGCGCAATATCCGACCATGGTGCTCGCGCCCCTTGCCGGTCAGCAACGGCATCAAGGTAAACACCCCGGAATAACTCGCCCCCTTGAACGACAACGGTGCCAGGCTGTGTTGTCCCCAGCCCAGACAGCTGAGTACGTGGCCGGTATAGGTTTTCACTGCGTTGAAGGACGCATCCAGTGTCGAGCCGCCGACGGTGTCGTAAACGATGTCGAAACCTTCGCCATCGGTGTGCAGGCCCACATAACTGTCAGTGTCTTGCGCCCGGTAGTCGATAGGGGTCGCGCCCAGTTCACGGATGAAATCCAGGCTGGTGGCCGAGCCGGTGGCATAGACCTCGGCGCCGCGGGCCTTGGCAATTTGCACGGCCATTTGACCGACGCCGCCCGCGCCGCCGTGGATCAGCACTTGTTGGCCGGCCCGAACATTTGCCCGGTCTACCAACCCTTCCCAGGCGGTGATGAAGACCAATGGCAAGGCTGCCGCTTCGCGCATGCTCAACGAACCGGGCTTGAGCGCAATCAGGTGAGCATCGACGGCAATGTATTCGGCCAGCGCACCCTGGGCGCCGCCGATGCCGCCGGCCATGCCGAACACGTCATCGCCGGGGGCGAAATCGTGCACGCCCTCTCCCAGCTCAACGACTGTTCCGGCCAGATCGATGCCCAGTACGGCGGGCAGCGGCTGGCGGGCATGAGCGCCGCCACCTGCCGCGATCTTGGTATCCAGAGGATTGATCCCTGCGGCGTGAACCCTGATCAATACCTGTCCTTTGCCGGGAACAGGCCGGGGGATGTGGCGAACGACCAGCGGAGCCTGAGCGGTTTGGGCAATGGCGGCGAACATGGTGTTGTTCATGACGGTAAACCTCCAATGAGTGGGTAATTACATGTTGCGGCCGTCGACGCATTCCGATAAGTAAGCAACTATGGATAGGATTTATTCCAACCAGAGGCCAAATCCAGATGGATCTATTCGACGCGATGCAGATGTTCGTGCGAGTGGTAGAGCGCGGTTCGTTCTCGGCGGTCGCCCGGGAGCTGAACCTGGGTCAACCAGCGGTCAGCAAGCAGATCCGCGCGCTGGAACAACACCTTGGCGGTGCGTTGTTTGCCCGCAGTACTCGCCATCTCGCGCTGACCGACCAAGGCCAGCGCTTCTATATCCACAGCAAGGAAATACTCAGCAGCCTCGACACGGCCCGGCTCAGTTTCACCCGTGGCCAGGAGCAGATCGCCGGCCCTTTGCGTGTGGCCGCCCCGGTGAGTTTCGGGCGGCTGTGCATTGCGCCCTTGATGAGGGAGTTTTTGGCGCGCCATCCACAGGTTCACATCGACCTGAAACTGAACGACCAAAATGAAGATGTGCTGAAAGAAAACATCGACGTCGCCATTCGTATCGGCGTGGTGAAAAACGAAGGGCTGGTCGCGGTTTCCCTCGGCGATAGTCCGCGCCGGGTGTATGCCGCTCCCGCCTACCTGCAACAACACGGCACCCCGCTGGAGCCGGCGGATCTTGCCCGCCACAATTGCTTGGGCTTCACGCTGCTGGAGCATTACGACGTTTGGCGTTTCGACCAGCAGGACAAACAGCACCGCGTGACGATCAAGGGTAATGTCACCAGCAACAGCAGCGAGGCAATTCGCGAGATGGTTCTTAGCGGGCTGGGCATTTCGCTTTCACCGCAGTGGTTATTCGCCGCGGATGTTCGCCAGGGAACCGTGTCCAGCCTGCTGGAGGCTTATCAACCCGTAGCGCTGCCCATCAGCGCCGTGTTCAGCCAAGACCGGCGCCGCTCGGCAAGAACTCGCGCCTTTGTGGATTTTCTGCGCGAGCGTCTTTGAGCAGCCGGTTATGCGTAACGAACCTGACTGATATCAATCGCCACCAGCAATTCCCCCTCCACCGCCTGATCGTCCGCATCCCGCCGATACGCCCGGCGCTTGCTGGGCATGCACAGCCCATCGGCCTTGATGTAGTCCTCCACATACTGGGCCGCCGGCAGGCCACCGCTCACGTCCACGGTGTAATCATGCCGGCGCAGCAGATAGTCATCGCCAAAGTAGAAGTCCTGGACCGGGCAGTGAGTGGCGAGGGTGTCCGGGAAGTTCACCCGCAAGCGGCGCCAGACCTGGCCACCTTCCTTCCAGGGTTCCAGCTCCTGGCTGGTGACACCCGGAAAAGTAAACAGGAACGGCATGGTCAGGTAGGACCAGAGCGCATATCCATTGAAGTAGGCACGGTGAAGCGGATCCCACGGAGTGGTTTGCTCGTGCTTGAAGAACGAAGCCCTGGGGTCCGAACGCTCAGCGATCACTTTGCCCTCGGTGGTTTCGATGGCGATGCGATCAGGCGTGAAGGCGGTGCGCTGGTTCAGCGCACCGAACGGCATGACCGAGGCGCGCTGTTCATGCAGCCAGACAGTCATCTGCCGTGGAGCATTGTCTTGCGTTAACCCCTTCATGGCCCACAACGAACCGCCGGTCACAAGGGTGACCTGGACAGTGTTGAAAGTGTTCCAGCGCTCGAGACCGCCGTGGGCAATCAGGACTTGTTCCAGCAGGTCGTGCTTGTGCGCCTTCATGATGGCCGTCCTCCTCGAGTTGGAAACGGGGTCATTCATGAGTGTAGTCGTGCACCTGGGGCAGAGTCCTTACGATTCACAGGCCAACGAGGCCTGCGCGGTCTTCGAATGCCGGGCGGGAAAATACGCCGCCGCAGCCACACCCACCGCGCCCATCACCACGCAATACCCCACGCACACCCATGGGCTCCACGGCACCAGTGCGATCAGCACCAAAGGCGTCACGCTGGCCCACAAGGCATAGGCAATGTTGTAGGTGAACGAGATGCCGGACACGCGGATTTTCGGCGGAAACAGGCTGACCATCACCGATGGCACCGCACCGACCACGCCGCAACCCAGGCCCGCCACAGCGTAGGCCAGGCCCAGCCAGGCGCCGCCGCTGATCAGGCTGGCGTAGAGCACGGCGATGCCCATCGGCAACAGCAGGCTGTAGAGCATGACAGTGCGCCAGGCGCCGATGCGGTCGACGATGAGGCCGGCCAGAACGCAGCCGATGTTCAGGAAGACGATGCCCAGGCTGCTCAAAGCGAACGTGTGACTAGGGGTCATGCCGAAACTTTTTTGCATCACGGTCGGGGTGATGACCACGAACACCACCACGGCGGACGTCAGCACGCAGGTGAGGATGGCGGCGGGCAACAAGGCGTGGCGATGGTCCCGCAGCACAGTGCGTAGCGGCAGTTCCGTCGCGCCTTCGCGCTTGGCTTGCAGGGCCATGAAGATCGGCGTTTCGCTCAGCCAGCGGCGCAGCCAGACGCCGATTACACCGAAGACCCCGCCCAGCAGGAACGGCAAGCGCCAGGCGTAATCGAGAATTTCTGCTGCAGTGAATATCTGCGCCAGCGCCGTGGCGGTCAGGGCGCCCAGCAAATAGCCGAAGGTCAGACCAGCCTGGAGGAAACCCAGCGCGTAGCCGCGATGCCGCAGCGGTGCATGTTCGGCCACGAACACCCAGGCGCTCGGTACTTCGCCGCCCACCGCCGCGCCTTGCAGGATGCGCAGCGCCAGCAGCAACAACGGGGCGAAATAGCCGATTTGCGCGTAAGTCGGCATCACGCCGATAAGCAGACAAGGCAAGGCCATCATCAGGATGCTCAGGCTGAACACCCGCTTGCGCCCCAGGCGATCGGCGAAGTGCGCCATGAGGATGCCGCCCAGGGGTCGTGCCAAGTAGCCGGTGGCGAAAATCCCGAAACTTTGCAACAGGCGTAGCCATTCGGGCATTTGCGGCGGGAAGAACAGTTGGCTGAGCACCAGGGCGAAGAAGACGAAGATGATGAAGTCGTAGATTTCCAGCGCGCCACCCAGGGCGGCGAGGCCCAGGGTTTTGTAGTCGGATCGGCTGAATCGGGCGTCTGGCAGATGAGTTGTGGCAGTCATGGGCAGATTTAAACAAGAAAAGTTTTTGAGAAGGACGGTTCAGGCGTCTTGGCCGTCGTCCATGGGCTGTGCCGGTGGTTGGTCTGGCTCAGCGTCTTCGGCCTCTTCAGCAGGCAGGAAATCCTTGCGGCTCTGGGCGATGGCCCGGCGTATTTCGTCGCCTTTGGTGGGGCAGTTCTTGAGGCGGGCGATGCCGTCGGGTTTCTGCGTCATCGCCATCCTCCGGTATGAATGAACAGGGGCTCGATAGTGCTCGCTTTTGGCGCGTGATGCCAATTTTGTGGTTGAGGGTTGCTGCCCGACCCAGCGGGAGCAAGCTCCCTGGCCACAGGGAGCTGTTGCTTGGGTTAGCGGTGGTAGCGACGCACTACGCTACTGTTGCGCAAGACGTGACCGTTGATTTTTTCCATCAGTTGAGGGCGTGTGAGGCCGGCTGGCAAGGCGTGCGGGGGCAGGTCGAGCGCGTATATCTGAATCAGGTAATGGTGAGCGCTGTCGCCGATAGGTGGGCAAGGGCCTATATAGCCGCGGGTGTTTTTACTGTTGGTGCCGCTTACGCCTTCAAGGGCGGACTGGGTGCCCATGCCGGTCGGAATATGCCGCGTGCTGGCCTTGATGCCGTAATGAACCCAGTGGTCGACGCCCTGGCCTTTCTGGCCGTCCGGGTCGTGCATGACAATGGCGTAGCTGAGGGTGCCGGGCGGGCCAGCTGTCCAGCTCAAGGCCGGGGAAATGTTCTTACCGCCGCAGTTGTTGGCGTCACTGGCGGCCGCCGCGGTGAACAGCCGGTTATCCGACACACCTGGAATGCTGAGGGTGAAACGTTCCTGAGCCTGGGCCGCCCCTTGTGCGCACAGCACGAGGGCGATGGCCGCCAGCCAGGGAGTAAGGGAAGTCGATCGAGTCATACCGGGCACCTTATGCAGATCAGGCCATGGACGGCCTGCGAACTATAGCCGCAGCGCCTGCCAGGTTTCAGTGACAATTACGATGAACTTCGAATCCGCCACATCGATCTGCGTTGACCGTGATTCGCGACATCACCCATCCCCTGTGGGAGCGAGCCTGCTCGCGATGGCGATGGTTCAGTTGGCATCCATGTTGACTGAAATACCGCTATCGCGAGCAGGCTCGCTCCCACATTTTGATTTGTGCTGACCGTACTCTGTGGGAGCGAGCGCGGCGTTTTGAAGGAAATCTCCGAGGAACTGGAAAGCAACAAGATCAACAATCACAGCCTGCGGCAGCGCTTACACCGAGTGATCGACCGGCAGGTGAATCACCCGGGGCCTTTCCAGCGGTGCCAGTGGCGGCGGTTGCAGTTCCGGGCTCAGCAGATGGAAATGCGCCACGACGTGGCTGATATCACCGTCCTGGTTGTTATGGATGATCTTGGAGCCGGGCCGGCGCAACGTGTCCAGACGCGCGTCGGTCAATTTGAAGCTTTCGCTCAAGCTTTGATCGTCCACCACCGGCGCTGGCAGCCGACGCTGGGCGAAGCTGCGGCTTTTGCGCTGCTGATAGCGCGCCCAGGTAATCAGGATCACCGCGTTGACCAAGGCGATCCAGCCATATATCTGCAACGTCCCGAGCGTGTCCATGAGCGAGCCACCGAGGCGCGGGCCTGCCTGGCTGTCAAACAGGGGCCAGAGCCCGTTGACCAACAGATACAACAGCCCCAGCCACGCCAGCACGGTAAAGAGCGCATCGATGACCACCAGAAAAGGTCTTTGTCGGGTCCTGATAATTTTCATCGGATCACTTCCTCTTCTTCGTCATCGAACGGTTTGATGCCGCGATCCGGGCTGACCCAGCGCGCGCGTTTCTGATGCTGCCCGAACAGCACTTTCGGGAAACTCACCAAGGTGGTGAACAGACTGATCAGCCAGAACACCAATGGGTACCACACCACCCAGAACATGATGTGCCACAAACCTTTTTCGTAGCGGCGATCGATCAGGATGCTCACCGCGAACTGCATCAGGCACACCACCGCCAACAGCAACCCGGTGAAGGCCGGTGGCATGAGGTGATCGACCGCGATGGCCGCTGGCATTTCGACGAATTTACCGGCGCCCCAGAAGATCACCGACAGCAGGAACGTGAACGCCCAACCGGTGGACAGGCAATATTCGAACAGCAGCGGCCACAGGTAGCGGTGGCGGTATTGCCAGATGCCGCGGATGTTCTTGAACAGCACTTCGGCCCCGCCCTGGGCCCAGCGCAGGCGCTGCCGCCACAGGCCGCGCAGGGTTTCGGGCATGAGGATCCAGCACAGGGCACGGGGTTCGTAGAAGATACTCCAGTGGTCCAGTTGCAGCTTCCAGCTGATGTCGATGTCTTCGGTGATCATGTCCGGGCTCCAGTAGCCGACCCGGTGCAGGGCCGTACGACGGAAGGCGACGATCACACCGGAGACGGTGAAGATCCGCCCGAAGACGCGCTGGGTACGCTTGATCAAGCCAATGATCGAGGAGAACTCGCCAACCTGCACCCGGCCGATCAAAGTCGAACGAGTACGGATACGCGGATTACCGGTCACTGCACCGAGGCGGGCATTGTCCAGCATCGGTGCCACCAGGTAGGCGCAAGTGTTGGGTGCCAACAGCGCATCACCGTCGATGCACACCAGGTATTCACTGCGCGCCGCGATGGCGCCCATGCGCAGGGCCACCGCCTTGCCCTGGTTTTCCGCCAGATGCAGCACGCGCAGGCGCGGGTCATCAGCCGCCAGTTGGTCGAGCACTTGCGCGGTGTTGTCTTTCGAGCCGTCGTTGATGGCGATGACCTCGATGTTCGGGTAATGCTGGCCCAGCGCGGCGTGTATGGTATCGGCGACGTTGTCGCCCTCGTTGAAGCACGGAATCAGAATGCTGATCAGCGGTTCCCCGGCCAGCGGCGGCGGCAGGGTGTCGTCCTTCCACGGCCAGTGACGCTCCCAGTGCAGCCAGAAATACAGGCCGCCGGCGATCCACAGCCCGGACATGAACAGCGGGTAAAAGAACACGAAGTCCATCAGGAATTGCCCGGTGACCAGGAAGATCAGGCCCAGGGGCACCCCAAGGACGATCGCCAGCACCAGCAGGGCGAGCAGTCTGTCGAGCATGTCAAGGATTCCACTTGTTGGAGAGCGCCGGCCGCACGGTTTTCACAGCGGGCTGGTCTTCGATGAAGTTGTCCGGGTAGTAGCCGAAACTGGTCACGCCTGAACGCTTGAGGCGTCCCATCCATTCGGCCAATTGTTCGCCGTCGATGTCGCTGACCGGTTTGCTGTGCCAGTCACGGGCCTGCAATTCGAACACCGTGCGCTTGAGCGCACCGGGGCGGGCCTTGACGGTCTCCACCAGGCGCTCAAGCCAGGGACCGGATTGCTCGCGGGTCTGCTTTTCCATCAACGGCATGGCCATCGGGGCCGTCCAGTTGTAGGCGCCAAGAAAGTCGTCCAGGTTCTGGGCGAACCAGGCTTCGCTTTCGGGATTGAGCATCGGTTCGGCAAAAATATTGCGCGCTGTCAGCACCTGCGGGCCACGAATCGCGCGGACCTTGGCAGTGAGCTCGTGGGTGAAGTCGATCAGGTAGCGGCTCTTGAAACGAGTCCAGCGCTGCATCGCCGCTGGGTCGTCCCGCAGGGCGGCGATGGACGTCGGCAGGCCGTTGGCGGCATAGACTTTCAGGGCGGCGGGGCCGGCGTCCTCGAAGTCAGAAAACACGGCGTCGTCGTGGTACAGAACGCCGTCCACCGAACTCATCCGTGCCAGGTCTTCGTAGATTTCGCCGATGACCCGCCGCACGCTCGGGTCGAAGGGCGACAAACGTACGTACTGATCCGGGTCCACACCCGTGCGGCCGGTTTCCGGGTCCCAACGTTGTACGCGGGGCAGTTTCGAATCCAGGCCAAAACTGAGCACTGGCATCCAGGCGAAGACCTTGGCGTTGGCCCGGGTTTTCAGTTGCCACGCAACCCGATCGAACAGATCGGCCCGTACCGGCAGATGACGGTTGGGAAAGTACAGCGAATGCACCAGACCATCACCTTTCGGATCGGCAAAGGCTTGCAGGAAAACGGTGTTGGCGCCCAGGTCGTAAATGCGCTGGATCAGCTTGCCGACATTGGCTTCCTGCTGCACAGGATCCGGGTCATAGACGTAATCCAGGTCGACATGGACCACCCGCAACGGGTCCATGGTCTGCACGCCGACGACGCTCTCGGCGAAGTGCGCACCATCCGGATCGGAGGCCACCAGAAAACGCGGGCCACTCATCAGGTTATTGAGGCTGTCCAGACCATCTTCCAGAGTCAGGGCCATTTGGTAGCCTTCGCTGCCAATCACCTGCAAGGCGGTGCCATCGGCGGCACCGTAGGGCCAGACCCACACGCGCGGACTGTAGCCGGTGACCTTGCGGATCTTCTCGGAAATGGCCACCACGTCCTTGCGCTGGCGAGCCTGGAAATCAGCTTCGCTTTCATAGCGACCGGTGGCGGGATCGTAGCGCCGGGTCGTCGCCGCCGGTTGCAGGTTGCCTTGCGGGTTGGCCAGTACCCCTTTGTGATTGGCGTCGGTGTGGGCGGCGATTTCCACCAGGCCCGATTTCGAGACCTCGCGAATTTGCTCCCAGGTCAAAAACTCGGAGCGCTTGCGCGGCACTCCAGCGAAGTCCACCGGCTGGTTCGACGGCGTGTCGATCCAACTACCGACCGGGGCCAATAGCGCCGGCCAGTTATAGGCGCGCAGGATCGGCATGACGCGGGTGTAAAAGCTTGAGTAACCGTCGTCAAAACTCAACAGCACAGCCCGCGGCGGCAGTTCCGGGCCACCGTTGCGAGCGGTGATGATCTGGTCCACGGTGACCGGCTGGTAGTTGTTTTCCCGCAGCCAAGCCAATTGCTCGATCAGGCGTTCGGTACGCACGGCCACGAGCGCCTGGTCGGGGTCGCGGTCCTCCACGTCGTGATAGGCGATGCCGAGCACATGGTTTTTCGGCCACGGGGCGTCGTTGGCCGCCAGCGGGCGCTGTGAGGGCGGTGTGAACGCCGGGGCTTGCTGGGCACAAGCGCTGATCAGCAAGACCCCCAGCAGAAGGATGAATCGCGAAATGACAGGCATCTTCAAACTCTTCTAGAAGCGGTAGGTGAGGTCGACAAGCAGGCGCAGATCGCTTTCGCGGTCGCCGTCATAGGGGCGGTTGAGCCAACTCAGTGCGGCACCTGCCTCAAGCACGTCGTTCCAGATAAAACGCTGGCCGTAGCTGAGCAGGCCCATGGCACCGGTGCTGTGGTCGCGCTGGCTGTAGGTACCGGCGCCGGCCTGGAACTGCTGACTCCACGTCGTTTCGTAGCGGCGGTACAACACATGATTGGCGCTGACGGTCGGCATGACGCTCAGATCTGACTTGGGGTTGAAGTAGGGGACTTCGTCAGAGCCGCTGTTGCGACTGGCACCCACTTCCAGGCCCAGCTCCACTTGCAGCCGCGGAGCGCTGTAAATGCCTTCGCGACCGGTGAGCAGGGTTTCGAGACGGTTGTTACCGTCACTGAAATGCGATGGGCTGACCGCCAGTTGCCACTCCCGGCTTTCATGGGCACGCCAGCGAACGAAACCACTGCCGCCGTTGGCGCGAATACCGCTGTTGAGCGCCCGCAGCGGGGTCGCGGCCGAGAGGTAATCCAGGCTGCCACCGTACTGCCAGTGATCGTTGATGTCCCGGGCCACGGCCAGGCGTGCCCCCTGCTTGTCACCGGAGCCGTAAGAGTGGTTGGAGACTTCCGCTTCCAGCGTCATGTCACGGGTGCGGCGCTCCACACCCAGACGCTGCCAGCGATGGTGGCCGGTGCCTTCTTCGAAATCGCCGGTGGCGTAACCGACGCCACCGAATAGCCGCCAGTCTTCATTGATCGGTGGGCTGTAGAGCAGCGTTTCAATGCCGAAGTCGCGACTACCGGTGACTGCACCGGCATCGCCGCTGCCGCCGCCATAACTCTTGCCGGTGTAGGCTTCGATACGCAGTTCGGCCATGTCGTGCACTTCGCGCTGGCGTTGCAGGCGTTTGACGTGGGCGTTCTCCGGGTACCGGGCGACCACGTCATCGGTCAGCGCGTCCATCTGCCGCCACTCCTGCAGATCCATGGCGGCGCGGGCCTGGGCGACTTCCAGCTCACGGTTACGCGGGGTCGTGGTCTCGACTTCCTTGAGCAGGCTTTCAGAACGTCGCGGCCATTGCCGGGCCTGGTACAGATCAGCCTGGGCCAGTCGCAACCCGATGTTGCCGGGGCCTTGATTGACCAGGGTCGCCAGACGCGTCTCGGCGGTGGGCAGGTCGGCGCCATATGTGCCGGCCTGAGCGGCGAGTTGTTGTGCGTCCATCCACTCGTCATTGGGGTTGCCGATGGGCAGCCCCTTGAGCTCGACGCGTGGTTGCTGGGATTTGGCCAAGTCTTCAGCCAGGGCACGGGCCTCTTCGGATTTTTCACTTTCCAGCAGTGCGTAGTAGAGCGCGGTGCTGTCTTCGAAGCGGTCCGCCGGATCGGCATCAGGTGCCGTCAGTACCCGGCGGTACAGATCGACGGCAATCTCCGGTTCACGCTGCTCCAGATAGGAGGACGCCACCCAGCGCAAGGCATAAGTGGGAATGGCAACCCCTTCGGCGAGCAGCCTTTGGTATTCAGCAATCACTTCAGCTCGTCGAGCACGGGCGTTCAGGGCGCCGATGCGGTCGATGCGCCAGCGCAGTACATCGTCATGAGCCTCGGCCACCGGAGTCCAGGTGGCGAGCAGTTTGTCGTAATCGGCCAGGGCGCGGTCTGCGATAACGAAGCGATCCTTCTCGCTGCGGCTCGCCATGTCCGCCAGACGCACCCGTTCAGCCGCAACATCGCCCTCCAGTCGCCGCTGCACGCCCTGATCGATCAACCCGGGTTGCAGACGAGCCAGGCGCAAGGCCGGCTCAGGCAAGCGGGCACGTTGCAGCGCAATGATGTATTCGCGGGCGACCTCGAGATTGTTGCCGGCGCGGGTAAAGGCCTGGTCGTATTCGAACAGCGCCTCATGTGGACTGTTGGCACGGGTCAGGGCATAACCCAAGGCCAGTCGACGCGTCGGGTCCTCAGGTTTGGCTGCAACCATGGTCCTGGCACGACTGACTGCTTCGTCGGGTTTACCGGCGTCGGCCTGGGTCAAGGCCAGACCCAGTTGCAGATGGGGATTCTGAGGTTCGACGATTAAAGCCTGGCGATAGAGCGCGGTGGCCGAGTCCCAACGCTTGAGATTGCGATAGGCACGTGCCGTTGCAGTCAGCGCCGCAACGGGCAGGTCGCGATAGCGGCCTTGGGCTTCATAGACTTTCACCACCTCGGCATCAAAACCGGCCCAGCTGGCAATCTGCAGATGGTCACTGATTTGCGCGGTGCTGGCCTGATCGACCGGGACCTGGCGCAAGGCGGTCAATGCAGGCGTGTAATGGCCGGCGCGAGCGTCATGCACCATCTGGTCATAGGCGGTATCGGCAAACGCCAGCACCGGCCAGCACAATTGGCTGCACAGCGCGAGGCGAAACAACGGGCGCAAACCACATTGAATAAAGGGACCCACAGTACGCGGCATTCGTCAGCATCCTTACATGGCCAGCCGGGTCGCAGTGCCCCCTTGCCCATCAAACAGGAAGCCGGATCAAAGGAATCCAGCCAAGCTCTAATGGGCCTAGTTTTGCACCCTCGGGCCGCGCTTCTTCCAAAACGCCATAATTCTTCAGAATCGATGCAGATTTTCGCGGGCAAAAAAAACCGGCCTGTGCGCAATGCACAGGCCGGGCTTTGGATGTTGCTCCAGTCGATTACTGGATGGTTACGCCGCCACCCAACTTGTTCATCACAAACGCGGTGAATTGTTCGACTGTCATCTTCTGACCGTTGAAATCAACTTGATTGTTGGCGTAGTGCAGCTTGGTGACCACATCGTTGCCTTCAAGCGTTGCCAGCTCTGTGCCCACCGCCATCGCGCTGAACATATCGCTGGTGGCAGTGGCCTGATCGGCGATCAACTTGGCGTCGGTCTGGCCTTCCATTTGCGCCTGCACGGTCAACAGATCAACCAGCATTGGCTTGGAGACTTTCAAATTGAAATCCAGCAAGGCAAGCAACTGACGACCCAGTTGATCGGGCGGCAGGTCCATGGATTGCGGCTTGGTAAGGTCGATGACCAGCGTCGCGCGGCTTTCGCCATTGGCTGTAGTGAACGACAGATTTTCCAGTGCCACTTGCGGGCCGCCGGCCAGGAGTTTTTCCAGGTCGGCCTTGACCTGCGCCTCCTCCGCCTCGCTCAGCACCAGCTCTGGCGCTGGCTCGCCGGCTGCTGCCGCTTCAGCCGCCGCTTGCTCGTAGGGTTGCAGCTTGGTTTGATAGACCTGCATGAGCGACATGGTGGCCGGGATGTCCAGGTTCTTCAGGCTGACCGCCATCTGCGCAGAACCGATAGCCTTATCGTTGAAGGACAACTCACCGACCTTGTAATCAGCACGCCCCGATGCGCTGGTGCCATTTTCGGTGCTGTTGTTTTTCATCTCGAAGTTCTTCAGGCCCAAGACCGACTTCTGCTCACCAAAAGTAGTCTTGCTGTTGCTGAGCATCAAAACGTTATCACCCATGTAATAACCATAAGTGCTCTTGCTCAGGTTGCTGGCGAGCGTCAGGCCGTTGAGCTCGACTTGCACCGGCGTCTGGTCCTCAGCGACGGTGGTCAGCTTGAAGCTGTCCATATAACCGTCAGCCTTGATTTTCTCTGCCTGGGCGCTGGAGGCCAGGTCGATCTTCAGACCAGAGAAACTGAGCTCGGACTGTTCATCCAGCTTGGTGTCCAGGGGCAGCAACTCGAACGTGCCGTGGGTCGACTGGTCGTAGCCCAGGTTGACCACACCTTTGAGCGGCGACTTGTCCTTGGCAGCGACGAACCATTTCTCGGTCAACGGCGTGCGTTCAAGTTCGGTGTGGCTGGTAGCCATGACCGGCAACCATTTGAGCGTCATCAGGCGCGAGAACGGCAGCGGGCCATGTTCGATGTTGTCGACGAACAGCAATTCAACCGGTTCATCACCAAACATCTCGCCTTCACCTTTGAGGCGATAATGGGCGGTGCTGCTGAAAGTCCCACGGTCCAATGACACCAGCTCGATCGAAGCCGTGCCATTTGACCCGGCCAGGGCCGTTTGCATTTGCTTGTTGCTGTCGGCAATGGCGGTTTGCAGCACTCCTTCGAGTTTCGTTCCGGTGTACCAGGCGCCACCCGCGCTGATTGCACCGACGACCACAACGATTCCCAGAAGTACGCTTGCTGATTTATTCATGAGTGATCCGATCATATCCATGGTTGAAAAAGCCGTCGTCTTCCCTGACACCGCTAAGGGTGTGGCTCGACGCCGCGAAGTGGAGGGAGATTACCATCAGGCATGCCAACGGGCCCAATGTTTAAAGGGGGGAAGCGTTTTCTTGAGAGAGGGTCTACGAATATTGAACTTCAATCTCATCGAGTTGATGGTCGAACGTCTTCAGCCGTGCCGTCCAGGTGTACACCAACACTTCGAAATCACGATTGATCACCGTCGCGCCCGATGAGTCCGCGCGAGGATCGCAGAAGTCCAGTTGATAGCGCTCCCGCGCCATAGCGTTAGCGACGTCGCAGAGCTCACGAGCGTTGTTCAGCCAATGCCAGTCGTCTTCGGCGACCTGTTTGTCCAGTGCCGCACATTGGGTCTTCAAGGCCTCGAGACTTTTTTCCAATGGAGTACCGGTGAGTTCACCCATGACTTCCTGGAATGTGCGGCCAGGCTGCCAGTAACTGCCCCAGAAATAACGATCGAAGACCGTTTCGACCCGGCGCAATGCAACCTTGGTATCCCAGATCAGCACTAGAGTCTTGCCCTGCTCAAGATGCTTTTTTTTGATGCGTTGCCCTTGCAGCGATGCCCAGGCCACGATTGCGATGGATATCACACCGATCAGCGCAGCCGCGCTATCGAGGAAGATCAGTGCTTTGTCGATCTGGTGAGTCAGCATGACGCCATAGAAATAAGTGGCCGAAAGCAACACCAACGCTGCGAGGGCGCACCAGAAGCCAGGAGCATAAGGGTTTTTCATTATTGGAATCCCCATGACCAGTGACGTCGCGGGCCATTTTTCAGATGCCCCGACTATCACAGCATAGCAATGGCCACAGGGTTTGCCGTGTGTGGACAGCATTCATGAGGGGCGATCCGATTACCGGCCCAAAACGACAGAACCCCTGTCTGCATCAGCAGACAGGGGTTCTGGGAATTCAATCTTGACGATGACCTACTCTCACATGGGGAAACCCCACACTACCATCGGCGATGCATCGTTTCACTGCTGAGTTCGGGATGGGATCAGGTGGTTCCAATGCTCTATGGTCGTCAAGAAATTCTGTGACCGGCCCGTTCAACAGCAACGTGCCAGCGAAAATCGATAACTTCTACTAAAACAAAACCCCTACCTGCATCAGCAGATAGGGGTTTCGGAATTTAATCTTGACGATGACCTACTCTCACATGGGGAAACCCCACACTACCATCGGCGATGCATCGTTTCACTACTGAGTTCGGGATGGGATCAGGTGGTTCCAATGCTCTATGGTCGTCAAGAAATTCGGTAGCCAGCGCGTGCCTTACGGTCACGTTCCAGCGAATGGGTATGCGATAGGTTTGTGTGTTGTGCGAACTTTCGGTTCATAGCGTCTTCACACACCGCAATCTGGTGCCCTGTATCGGGTCAACAAATTGCTTGGGTGTTATATGGTCAAGCCTCACGGGCAATTAGTATGGGTTAGCTCAACGCCTCACAGCGCTTACACACCCCACCTATCAACGTCGTAGTCTTCGACGGCCCTTCAGGGGACTCAAGGTCCCAGTGAGATCTCATCTTGAGGCAAGTTTCCCGCTTAGATGCTTTCAGCGGTTATCTTTTCCGAACATAGCTACCCGGCAATGCCACTGGCGTGACAACCGGAACACCAGAGGTTCGTCCACTCCGGTCCTCTCGTACTAGGAGCAGCCCCTCTCAAATCTCAAACGTCCACGGCAGATAGGGACCGAACTGTCTCACGACGTTCTAAACCCAGCTCGCGTACCACTTTAAATGGCGAACAGCCATACCCTTGGGACCGGCTTCAGCCCCAGGATGTGATGAGCCGACATCGAGGTGCCAAACACCGCCGTCGATATGAACTCTTGGGCGGTATCAGCCTGTTATCCCCGGAGTACCTTTTATCCGTTGAGCGATGGCCCTTCCATACAGAACCACCGGATCACTAAGACCTACTTTCGTACCTGCTCGACGTGTCTGTCTCGCAGTCAAGCGCGCTTTTGCCTTTATACTCTACGACCGATTTCCGACCGGTCTGAGCGCACCTTCGTACTCCTCCGTTACTCTTTAGGAGGAGACCGCCCCAGTCAAACTACCCACCATACACTGTCCTCGATCCGGATAACGGACCTGAGTTAGAACCTCAAAGTTGCCAGGGTGGTATTTCAAGGATGGCTCCACGCGAACTGGCGTCCACGCTTCAAAGCCTCCCACCTATCCTACACAAGCAAATTCAAAGTCCAGTGCAAAGCTATAGTAAAGGTTCACGGGGTCTTTCCGTCTAGCCGCGGATACACTGCATCTTCACAGCGATTTCAATTTCACTGAGTCTCGGGTGGAGACAGCGCCGCCATCGTTACGCCATTCGTGCAGGTCGGAACTTACCCGACAAGGAATTTCGCTACCTTAGGACCGTTATAGTTACGGCCGCCGTTTACCGGGGCTTCGATCAAGAGCTTCGCGTTAGCTAACCCCATCAATTAACCTTCCGGCACCGGGCAGGCGTCACACCCTATACGTCCACTTTCGTGTTTGCAGAGTGCTGTGTTTTTAATAAACAGTCGCAGCGGCCTGGTATCTTCGACCGGCGTGGGCTTACGCAGCAAGTGCTTCACCCTCACCGGCGCACCTTCTCCCGAAGTTACGGTGCCATTTTGCCTAGTTCCTTCACCCGAGTTCTCTCAAGCGCCTTGGTATTCTCTACCCAACCACCTGTGTCGGTTTGGGGTACGGTTCCTGGTTACCTGAAGCTTAGAAGCTTTTCTTGGAAGCATGGCATCAACCACTTCGTCACCCAAAGGGTAACTCGTCATCAGCTCTCGGCCTTAAGATCCCGGATTTACCTAAGATCTCAGCCTACCACCTTAAACTTGGACAACCAACGCCAAGCTGGCCTAGCCTTCTCCGTCCCTCCATCGCAATAACCAGAAGTACAGGAATATTAACCTGTTTTCCATCGACTACGCTTTTCAGCCTCGCCTTAGGGACCGACTAACCCTGCGTCGATTAACGTTGCGCAGGAAACCTTGGTCTTTCGGCGTGGGTGTTTTTCACACCCATTGTCGTTACTCATGTCAGCATTCGCACTTCTGATACCTCCAGCAAGCTTCTCAACTCACCTTCACAGGCTTACAGAACGCTCCTCTACCGCATCACCTAAGTGATACCCGTAGCTTCGGTGTATGGTTTGAGCCCCGTTACATCTTCCGCGCAGGCCGACTCGACTAGTGAGCTATTACGCTTTCTTTAAAGGGTGGCTGCTTCTAAGCCAACCTCCTAGCTGTCTAAGCCTTCCCACATCGTTTCCCACTTAACCATAACTTTGGGACCTTAGCTGACGGTCTGGGTTGTTTCCCTTTTCACGACGGACGTTAGCACCCGCCGTGTGTCTCCCATGCTCGGCACTTGTAGGTATTCGGAGTTTGCATCGGTTTGGTAAGTCGGGATGACCCCCTAGCCGAAACAGTGCTCTACCCCCTACAGTGATACATGAGGCGCTACCTAAATAGCTTTCGAGGAGAACCAGCTATCTCCGAGCTTGATTAGCCTTTCACTCCGATCCACAGGTCATCCGCTAACTTTTCAACGGTAGTCGGTTCGGTCCTCCAGTTAGTGTTACCCAACCTTCAACCTGCCCATGGATAGATCGCCCGGTTTCGGGTCTATTCCCAGCGACTAGACGCCCTATTAAGACTCGCTTTCGCTACGCCTCCCCTATTCGGTTAAGCTCGCCACTGAAAATAAGTCGCTGACCCATTATACAAAAGGTACGCAGTCACCCAACAAAGTGGGCTCCCACTGCTTGTACGCATACGGTTTCAGGATCTATTTCACTCCCCTCTCCGGGGTTCTTTTCGCCTTTCCCTCACGGTACTAGTTCACTATCGGTCAGTCAGTAGTATTTAGCCTTGGAGGATGGTCCCCCCATATTCAGACAAAGTTTCTCGTGCTCCGTCCTACTCGATTTCATGACTAAGAGATTTTCGCGTACAGGGCTATCACCCACTATGGCCGCACTTTCCAGAGCGTTCCGCTAATCTCAAAGCCACTTAAGGGCTAGTCCCCGTTCGCTCGCCACTACTAAGGGAATCTCGGTTGATTTCTTTTCCTCAGGGTACTTAGATGTTTCAGTTCCCCTGGTTCGCCTCTTGCACCTATGTATTCAGTACAAGATAACCATCTTATGATGGCTGGGTTCCCCCATTCAGACATCTCCGGATCAAAGTCTGTTTGCCGACTCCCCGAAGCTTTTCGCAGGCTACCACGTCTTTCATCGCCTCTGACTGCCAAGGCATCCACCGTATGCGCTTCTTCACTTGACCATATAACCCCAAGCAATCTGGTTATACTGTGAAGACGACATTCGCCGAAAATTCGCATGCTCTAAGAGCACTCACAAATTTTACCTTAGCCTGATCCGTTACCAGTGAAAGTAACGTTCAGTCTATCTTTCTATCACATACCCAAATTTTTAAAGAACGATCTAATCAAAAGACTAGAAATCAACATTCAGCACCGTCTTGGTGGAATGCTCATTTCTAAGCTTTAAACGTTGGTGCCAATCTGTAATGGTGGAGCCAAGCGGGATCGAACCGCTGACCTCCTGCGTGCAAGGCAGGCGCTCTCCCAGCTGAGCTATGGCCCCGTATTTCTACAGGGAACACCATGAAATTGGTGGGTCTGGGCAGATTCGAACTGCCGACCTCACCCTTATCAGGGGTGCGCTCTAACCAACTGAGCTACAGACCCAATCGTCTTCTTCAATGAATCAAGCAATTCGTGTGGGAGCTCATGAAGCAGCTGCGGTCGTCGATTAAGGAGGTGATCCAGCCGCAGGTTCCCCTACGGCTACCTTGTTACGACTTCACCCCAGTCATGAATCACACCGTGGTAACCGTCCCCCCGAAGGTTAGACTAGCTACTTCTGGTGCAACCCACTCCCATGGTGTGACGGGCGGTGTGTACAAGGCCCGGGAACGTATTCACCGCGACATTCTGATTCGCGATTACTAGCGATTCCGACTTCACGCAGTCGAGTTGCAGACTGCGATCCGGACTACGATCGGTTTTGTGGGATTAGCTCCACCTCGCGGCTTGGCAACCCTCTGTACCGACCATTGTAGCACGTGTGTAGCCCAGGCCGTAAGGGCCATGATGACTTGACGTCATCCCCACCTTCCTCCGGTTTGTCACCGGCAGTCTCCTTAGAGTGCCCACCATGACGTGCTGGTAACTAAGGACAAGGGTTGCGCTCGTTACGGGACTTAACCCAACATCTCACGACACGAGCTGACGACAGCCATGCAGCACCTGTCTCAATGTTCCCGAAGGCACCAATCCATCTCTGGAAAGTTCATTGGATGTCAAGGCCTGGTAAGGTTCTTCGCGTTGCTTCGAATTAAACCACATGCTCCACCGCTTGTGCGGGCCCCCGTCAATTCATTTGAGTTTTAACCTTGCGGCCGTACTCCCCAGGCGGTCAACTTAATGCGTTAGCTGCGCCACTAAGAGCTCAAGGCTCCCAACGGCTAGTTGACATCGTTTACGGCGTGGACTACCAGGGTATCTAATCCTGTTTGCTCCCCACGCTTTCGCACCTCAGTGTCAGTATCAGTCCAGGTGGTCGCCTTCGCCACTGGTGTTCCTTCCTATATCTACGCATTTCACCGCTACACAGGAAATTCCACCACCCTCTACCATACTCTAGCTCGACAGTTTTGAATGCAGTTCCCAGGTTGAGCCCGGGGATTTCACATCCAACTTAACGAACCACCTACGCGCGCTTTACGCCCAGTAATTCCGATTAACGCTTGCACCCTCTGTATTACCGCGGCTGCTGGCACAGAGTTAGCCGGTGCTTATTCTGTCGGTAACGTCAAAACACTAACGTATTAGGTTAATGCCCTTCCTCCCAACTTAAAGTGCTTTACAATCCGAAGACCTTCTTCACACACGCGGCATGGCTGGATCAGGCTTTCGCCCATTGTCCAATATTCCCCACTGCTGCCTCCCGTAGGAGTCTGGACCGTGTCTCAGTTCCAGTGTGACTGATCATCCTCTCAGACCAGTTACGGATCGTCGCCTTGGTGAGCCATTACCTCACCAACTAGCTAATCCGACCTAGGCTCATCTGATAGCGCAAGGCCCGAAGGTCCCCTGCTTTCTCCCGTAGGACGTATGCGGTATTAGCGTCCGTTTCCGAGCGTTATCCCCCACTACCAGGCAGATTCCTAGGCTTTACTCACCCGTCCGCCGCTCTCAAGAGGTGCAAGCACCTCTCTACCGCTCGACTTGCATGTGTTAGGCCTGCCGCCAGCGTTCAATCTGAGCCATGATCAAACTCTTCAGTTCAAACATCTTTGGGTTTTGAGAAAACCCTAAACTTGGCTCAGCAATCGTTGGTTACATCTTTGATTTCTCGCGGAGTAACTTGTGATGCTGATAATCTGTTGACTAGCAGTCTGACCCCACAAGCACCCACACGAATTGCTTGATTCAGTTGTTAAAGAGCGGTGGGTTGAGCCTTTCGTCTCAACCGAGGCGCGCATTCTACAGCGCCCCGTGTATCTGTCAAGCGGTTATTTTAAGAAGTTTTCAAAGTTTCCTCTGCAACTTCAACCACTTGCGCTTCCGATCTCTCGTTAGCGGGAGGCGAATTCTACAGCGTTACTCGCTGCTGTCAACACCTCTTTTTGACCGCTTTCGATCGAGAAGACCGAACCGTTAACGGAGCCAGAAAAACCGCCCCACTAACTGCTTCCCAAGCTTCGATGACCTGAAGCCCTGCGCTGCCGAAAATCGTTTAACTCATTGAAACTCAAGGAGTTTTCCGTTTCGACTGCGCCGAAAGTGGGGCGAATTATAGACGTCCAGAATTTGCCGTCAACACTTAATTTCGTTTTTCTATCAATAAGTTGCAGGGCATTCGAAAAAGCCACCGCGCTCCCTCAAAAGGCCTCTTCTATATAGAAGAGAGAATCAGAGCACCCCAGCCTCTCTCAACCCCGTCACCATCGCCTCATCCAACCCCAACACTCGCTGCAGAACATCCCGCGTGTGCTCCCCTAATAAAGGAGGCGCATTGCGATATTCCACCGGGGTCTCGGACAGCCGGATCGGGTTGGCAACCTGCGGCACTTTACCCGCCAGTGCATGAGGCAACTCCATCGCCAGCCCACGCGCCCGGACCTGAGGATCAGCAAACACCTGGGACAAATCGTTGATCGGCCCACAGGGCACACCAGCCTGCTCCAACTGAGCGACCCATTCGGCAGTGGTCTTGAATACCGTCGCCTGGCGAATCAAAGGTATCAATACTGCACGGTTCGCCACCCGCAACTTGTTTGTCGCAAAACGAGGGTCATCAGCCCACTGCGGCTGACCCGCGACCTCGGCGAACTTTCGGAACTGACCGTCATTGCCCACCGTAAGGATGAAGTCACCGTCCGCCGTAGGAAAATCCTGATAAGGCACTATGTTCGGATGAGCGTTCCCCAACCGCTTCGGCGCGTTACCCGTAGTCAGGTAATTCATCGCCTGGTTCGCCAGGCAAGCCACTTGAACGTCCAGCAAGGCCATGTCGATATGCTGCCCGCCGCCGGCATGATCGCGGTGAGCCAACGCTGCCAGGATGGCCACGGCCGAATAGACACCGGTCAGGATATCCGTCAGCGCCACCCCTACCTTCACCGGGCCCGCCCCCGCATCACCTTCAGGCCGGCCGGTGAGACTCATCAAGCCCCCCAACCCCTGGATCATGAAGTCATATCCGGCGCGCTTGGCGTAAGGACCGGTTTGACCAAACCCGGTAATCGAGCAATAGATCAGTTGCGGGTTGATCGCCTTCAGCGAGTCGTAGTCCAGGCCATAGGCCGCCAGCCCACCTACCTTGAAGTTCTCAATCAGAATGTCGGACTTGGCCGCCAACTCCCGCACCAACCTTTGCCCCTCGGGGTGCGTGAAATCGATGGTCACCGATTGCTTGTTGCGATTGGCCGACAAGTAATAGGCCGCCTCGGTGGTATTCTCGCCAGACGCATCCTTCAGGAACGGCGGCCCCCAGGCGCGCGTATCGTCACCACCACCCGGCCGCTCGACCTTGATGACCTCAGCTCCCAGGTCCGCCAGGATCTGACCAGCCCACGGGCCGGCCAGCACCCTCGATAAATCCAGTACCCGCAGATGCGAAAGCGCGCCCATGCCGTTCCCCCTATTAATAGAACGCCTGGATACCGGTTTGCGCACGCCCCAGGATCAGTGCATGAACGTCATGAGTACCTTCGTAAGTGTTCACCACTTCCAGGTTCACGAGATGGCGAGCGATGCCGAACTCATCGGAGATGCCATTGCCGCCCAGCATGTCCCGCGCCATGCGAGCAATATCCAGGGACTTGCCGCAGGAGTTGCGCTTCATGATCGATGTGATTTCAACAGCGGCCGTACCCTCATCCTTCATACGCCCCAGACGCAGGCATCCTTGTAGGGCAAGGGTGATTTCAGTCTGCATGTCGGCCAGCTTTTTCTGGATCAACTGAGTGGCAGCCAAAGGACGACCAAACTGCTGCCGATCCAGGGTGTACTGGCGGGCGGTGTGCCAGCAGAATTCGGCGGCACCCAAGGCCCCCCAGGAGATGCCATAGCGAGCCGAGTTCAGACAGGTAAAAGGCCCTTTCAGCCCACGCACATCCGGAAAGATGTTTTCTTCTGGAACGAAGACGTTATCCATGACGATCTCGCCAGTGATCGAAGCGCGCAGACCGACCTTGCCGTGAATCGCCGGCGCACTCAGGCCTTTCCAGCCTTTCTCCAGAACAAAGCCACGGATGTCACCGGCGTCGTCCTTACCCCAGACGACAAATACATCGGCAATCGGGCTGTTGGTGATCCACATCTTGCTACCCGTCAGGCTGTAGCCGCCTTCCACTTTACGCGCACGGGTAATCATCGCTCCCGGGTCGGAACCGTGGTTCGGCTCTGTCAGACCAAAGCAACCGATCCACTCGCCGGAAGCCAGCTTCGGCAGGTACTTCTGCTTTTGAGCTTCGGTACCGAACTCATTGATCGGCACCATGACCAACGAGGACTGCACGCTCATCATCGAGCGATAACCTGAATCAACGCGCTCCACTTCACGAGCGATCAAGCCATAGCTGACGTAGTTCAAGCCGCTGCCGCCGTACTGTTCAGGAATGGTTGCGCCTAACAAGCCGACCTCACCCATCTCACGAAAAATCGCCGGGTCGGTTTTTTCATGACGGAACGCTTCCAACACCCGCGGCGCGAGCTTCTGTTGGGCGAACTGCTCGGCAGTGTCGCGAATCATGCGTTCTTCTTCGGTGAGTTGCTGGTCCAACAACAATGGATCAATCCAGTTGAAACTCGCTTTACCGGCCATGAAAGAATCCTCGCCAATCAGATTAAAAATCGTGGATTGATCCTAGGCGCGCTTTCCTATCAGAGCAAACGAGGATTACGCACGCTCTTGTGCTAATTTCTCACTCCGTAAACGCCCTGACCCCCGTTTACGATCCTGAAGAGTGAGGTTGATGTACATGCGCAGAAAAATCCCCAGCACCGCCGCCCTGGTCAGCTTCGAGGCCGCCGCACGTCATGAGAGCTTCACCAAGGCCGCACAGGAGCTTTCCCTCACACAGGGCGCTATTTGTCGACAGATCGCCAGCCTGGAGGACTTCCTCAGTGTGGAGTTGTTCCGACGTTCACGGCGGGGAGTCAAACTGACAGAGGCCGGACTCTCCTACAGCCGCCGCGTTGCCACTCAACTGGACGCCGTGGAGCGCGATACTCTTTCAGTGATGGGGCATACCGGCGCCAACGTGATAGAGCTGGCAGTGGTTCCGACGTTTGGTACTCAATGGCTGCTACCGCGCCTCAAGGACTTCCAACAGCAGCATCCAGAAGTCACGGTCAATCTGACCAATCGCACGCGGCCGTTTCTCTTTGCGGATACGGATTTTGACGCAGCCATTTATTTCGGCGATGCGGACTGGTCCGGTACCGAATCCCACAAGCTGATGGGAGAAAACCCGATGCCCGTGTGCAGCCCTACCTTACTGGGCAACCGGAACAGCCTGACACCGCAAGCCATCGCCGAACTGCCCTTACTTCAACAAACCACCCGCCCGTATGCGTGGCGCCAGTGGTTCAACTCACAAAACCTCAATATCGCGCGAGACCTGACAGGCCCGCGTTATGAACTATTCTCCATGCTTGCCCAAGCGGCGATGCATGACATGGGAATCGCCTTGATTCCACCTTTTTTGATACAGCGCGAACTGGCCGAGAAACGATTGGTCGTTGCCAATCGAAATGCCTTGTCGAGCATCAAGGCCTACTACCTGATGATCCCCGAACGAAAGGTCGAATCGGCCTCTCTGAGGGCTTTTCGCGATTGGCTGGTCAATCAGGCCAGCAGCTATAGCCTTGATTAACAAGGAAAAACTTTATATCCGACTCCGGTAGTAAGCTAATCAAAAGCGCTACAGATATAAATTTATGTCGCATACAGTCAATCTGTTACGAAATCAGTACCGTAGTCTCATAACCGTTCAAATACGTGGCTTTGAGCCACGTTACGCAGCTCATCAGGGTTCATTCACGTCGCCAATGGAAAAATCGTCAAATTTGGCCTGAAACCCTGGAAAGCCCAGCCTACAAGGGATATATGCCGATCGTTGCGACATTCGGTCACAGGGTGACTTGTAGTTAATTTTCCGTCACCCGTCATAATCCCTTGAAGGGCTGAATTTTCGCCTGCAAAATGCCGCGCCCCGCCTGATTCGGCGGGATCGTGCTGATCGGCCGCCCCAGCCGCACCATCCGAAGTGCCTGGGTTTACTCAATAAGATCACGCAGGAGATTTGACGTGCACATTGGTGTTCCTCTCGAAACCCAGACGGGTGAAACGCGGGTTGCTGCAACCCCGGAAACCATCAAGAAGCTGATCGGCCAAGGCCATAAGGTCACTGTTCAAAGCGGCGCCGGCATCAAGGCCAGCGTTATCGACAGTGCCTATGAAGCAGCGGGCGCCACCATTGGCAGCGCCAGTGATGCTTTCGGGGCCGAACTGATTCTCAAGGTGGTCGCCCCCAGCGACAGCGAACTGACGCTGATCAAGAGCGGTACCGTTCTGGTGGGCATGCTCAATCCGTTCAATAACGAAACCATTGCCAAGCTGGCCGAACGCGGCATTACCGCTTTCGCCCTTGAGGCTGCACCACGTACCTCCCGTGCCCAGAGCCTGGATGTGCTGTCGTCTCAAGCGAACATTGCCGGCTACAAGGCCGTGCTGCTGGCCGCCCACCATTACCCACGCTTCATGCCGATGCTGATGACCGCCGCGGGTACCGTGAAAGCGGCGCGGGTGCTGATTCTCGGTGCTGGCGTGGCTGGGTTGCAGGCGATTGCCACGGCCAAGCGCCTGGGTGCGGTGATCGAGGCGTCGGACGTGCGTCCGGCAGTGAAGGAACAAATCGAATCCCTCGGCGCCAAGTTCGTCGATGTACCTTACGAAACCGACGAAGAGCGTGAATGCGCCGTCGGCGTTGGCGGCTACGCCCGACCCATGCCCGCCAGCTGGATGCAGCGCCAGGCCCAGGCCGTGCACGAGCGCGCCAAGCAGGCTGACATCGTCATCACCACCGCATTGATTCCGGGCCGCAAGGCACCGACTTTGCTCAGTGCCGAAACCGTCGCACAGATGAAACCCGGCTCGGTGGTCATTGACCTCGCGGCAGCCCAGGGCGGTAACTGCCCGCTGACCGTGGCCGATCAGGTGGTGATCGAAAATGGCGTGACCATTTGCGGTCCGACCAACCTGGCCGGCGAAGTCGCGGCAGACGCTTCGGCGCTGTACGCCCGTAACCTGCTGGACTTCCTGAAGCTGGTCTTCACCAAGGAAGGTCAGTTCGACGTGAACCTGGAAGACGACATCGTCGCCGCGTGCCTGATGTGCCGCGACGGCCAAGTCATCCGCAAAAACGCCTAAGCAGGGATTCAGACAATGGAAGAGCTTATCTCCCCCGGTATCTACAACCTGATCATCTTTGTGCTGGCGATTTATGTCGGTTACCACGTGGTCTGGAACGTAACGCCCGCGCTGCACACACCGCTGATGGCGGTGACCAATGCCATTTCGGCCATTGTGATCGTCGGCGCCATGCTTGCCGCCGCACTGACCGTGACCCCGCTGGGCAAGACCATGGGCACCCTCGCCGTGGCCCTGGCCGCAGTGAACGTGTTCGGCGGCTTCCTGGTGACGCGCCGCATGCTTGAGATGTTCAAGAAAAAAGCCCCGAAAGCCGTAAAAGAAGAGGCGCCCAAGTAATGAGCATGAACCTGGTAACGACGCTCTACCTGATCGCGTCGATCTGCTTCATCCAGGCCCTCAAAGGCCTGTCGCACCCCACTACATCTCGCCGAGGCAACCTGTTCGGCATGCTCGGCATGGCGCTGGCGGTGCTCACTACCTTGGGTCTCATCTATAAGTTGGGCGCCGAGCTGGCTACCGCAGGCATCGGCTATGTGATCGTCGGTCTGCTGGTCGGCGGCACTGCCGGGTCAATCATGGCCAAGCGCGTCGAGATGACCAAGATGCCCGAGCTGGTGGCGTTCATGCACAGCATGATCGGCCTGGCCGCGGTATTTATCGCCATCGCCGCCGTGGTCGAGCCGCAGTCCCTGGGCATCGTCAAGCAACTAGGGGATTCAATTCCGGCCGGTAACCGTCTGGAGCTGTTCCTTGGCGCCGCCATCGGTGCAATCACCTTCTCCGGTTCGGTGATCGCCTTCGGCAAGCTGTCGGGCAAGTACAAGTTCCGCCTCTTCCAGGGCGCACCGGTACAGTTTGGCGGCCAGCACAAGCTCAACCTGATCCTGGGCCTGGCAACACTGGGTCTGGGCCTGATGTTCATGTTCACCGGCAACCTCGGGGCATTCGCCCTGATGCTGGCCCTGGCGTTTGTTCTGGGCGTGCTGATCATCATCCCGATCGGCGGTGCCGACATGCCGGTGGTGGTGTCGATGCTCAACAGCTATTCCGGCTGGGCTGCAGCGGGTATCGGCTTCTCGCTGAACAACTCGATGCTGATCATCGCCGGCTCCCTGGTGGGTTCCAGCGGTGCGATCCTCTCGTACATCATGTGCAAGGCGATGAACCGTTCGTTCTTCAACGTGCTGCTCGGCGGTTTCGGCAACACGGCGGATGCCGCTGGCCCGGCAGGCTCCAAAGAAGCCCGTCCGGTGAAATCCGGCTCGGCTGACGACGCCACCTTCCTGCTGACCAATGCCGATACCGTGATCATCGTGCCGGGCTATGGCCTGGCGGTGGCACGGGCGCAGCACGCGCTGAAAGAGCTGACCGAGAAGCTGACCCATCACGGCGTGACCGTCAAATACGCGATCCACCCAGTGGCCGGTCGTATGCCCGGGCACATGAACGTATTGCTGGCCGAGGCCGAAGTGCCTTACGACCAGGTGTTCGAGATGGAAGACATCAACTCCGAGTTCGGCCAGGCCGACGTGGTGCTGGTACTGGGTGCCAACGACGTGGTCAACCCGGCGGCGAAGAACGATCCGAAGTCGCCGATTGCCGGCATGCCGATCCTCGAAGCCTTCAAGGCCAAGACCATCATCGTCAACAAGCGCTCGATGGCCAGCGGTTACGCCGGCCTGGACAACGAGCTGTTCTACCTCGACAAGACCATGATGGTGTTCGGTGACGCCAAGAAGGTTATCGAAGACATGGTCAAAGCGGTGGAATAACGCTCACTGCTTCGCCACTAACGCCCCGACTTGTCGGGGCGTTTTGATTTGTATCAAGGCCGAACGTTACCGATCCAGTAATAATGTTTTGCCTGAAACGCCCGTAATAGACGCCTTAAATGCGACTTTTGTAGCGGGTCGGGCACGGCGCGAATTCACTAGACTGCGCATCCAGCTTCCAGCCCGAGATAACCACCCATGTACCGTGATCGCATCCGCCTGCCTTCGTTGTTGAACAAAGTGATGAGCGCTGCCGAAGCAGCCTTGTTGATTCAGGACGGCATGACCGTCGGCATGAGCGGTTTTACCCGCGCCGGAGAAGCGAAAGCAGTGCCCCACGCCCTGGCTGAGCGCGCCAAGGTCACGCCGCTGAAAATCAGCCTGATGACCGGTGCGAGCCTGGGGAACGACCTCGACAAGGAACTCACCGAAGCCGGCGTACTGGCCCGGCGCATGCCATTCCAGGTCGACAGCACGTTGCGCAAGGCCATCAACGCTGGCGAGGTGATGTTCATCGACCAGCACCTGTCGGAAACCGTCGAGCAATTGCGTAACGCCCAGCTCAAGTTGCCGGACATTGCAGTGATCGAAGCCGTGGCCATTACCGAGCAAGGCCATATCGTGCCCACCACCTCGGTGGGCAACTCGGCCAGCTTCGCTATTTTCGCCAGGCAGGTCATTGTTGAAATCAACCTGGCCCACAACCCTGATCTGGAAGGGTTGCATGACATCTATATCCCGACCTATCGCCCGACCCGCACACCGATTCCCTTGGTGAAAGTCGACGACCGTATCGGCAGCACCGCCATCCCGATACCGCCGGAAAAAATCGCCGCCATTGTCATCACCAATCAGCCAGATTCGCCTTCGACAGTCATGCCGCCGGACAGCGACACCCAGGCCATTGCCGATCATTTGATCGGCTTCTTCAAACAGGAAGTCGCCGCTGGGCGCATGACCAATAAACTCGGTCCATTACAGGCCGGGATCGGCAACATCGCCAATGCCGTGATGTGCGGGCTGATCGACTCCCCATTCGAAGACTTGACCATGTATTCAGAGGTCCTGCAGGACTCTACATTCGACCTTATCGACGCCGGCAAACTGAGCTTCGCCTCTGGCAGCTCCATTACGCTGTCGGGCCGGCGCAATGCCGACGTATTCGGCAATCTGGAGAAGTACAAGGACAAGCTGGTCCTGCGCCCCCAGGAAATTTCCAACCACCCCGAGGTGGTACGCCGCCTGGGCATCATCGCCATCAATACGGCACTGGAGTTCGACCTCTACGGCAACGTCAACTCCACCCATGTCTGCGGCACGCGGATGATGAATGGGATAGGTGGCTCGGGGGACTTTGCCCGCAATGCGCATCTGGCGATTTTCGTCACCAAGTCGATCGCCAAGGGCGGCGCAATCTCCAGTGTCGTGCCGATGGTCAGCCACGTGGACCATACCGAGCACGATGTCGACATCCTGGTGACGGAGATCGGCCTGGCCGACCTGCGTGGCCTGGCGCCAAGGGAGCGGGCGCGGGTGGTCATCGACAATTGCGTGCATCCGTCCTATCGCCAGGCATTGAACGAGTATTTTGAAGCGGCGTGCGCCTTGGGCGGACATACACCGCACATCCTGCGCGATGCACTGAGTTGGCACCTGAATCTGGAAGAGACCGGGCAGATGCTGGCGGTTTAATACAGCCGGATCACCCGGGCAACAAATACAGTTTTCACTGGCCATCGCTTTCAACCCACAAACCACAAGAACTGTACTACTGTACCTGTGATTTCCTACAGCAAACTCCTACACATCTCTGCTTTCGCAGCAAAAATGCACGTAAATAGTGCACACAGGTACAGTTGCCTCAATATTGACCAGTACACCACCGTTTAACAGTTAACTGGTCTCTCACATTACAGGTGAACTGTATCTAGAGAGACTGGCCAAACGAGAGGATCATGGGCACCAGTTAAACCACTACCTAATCCCGCCATAAGCGGAAGGATGTCAACCATGGAACGTACACTCAGTTCCGAGCTGTTCTTCGAAGACAAAGCTGAAAAAAACCAGGCTTCCCTGCCTCTTCGCGTTATCGCTAACCTGATGTTGTGGCAGCGCCGCATCGCCAGCCGCCACCAACTGGCCCGTCTGGATGCACGCCTGCTGGCTGACGCCGGTATCAGCGAAGCACAACGCTACGAAGAGCTGAGCAAGCCGTTCTGGCGCTAACTCAGCGTCGCTGGCCCTGACCCACCGGGTCCACCGCCAGCACCGAATTGAACAAACAAGACCCGTCGCGGGAAACCGCGACGGGTCTTGTCGTTTCAGAGGCCTGGTTTTGCCAAAAACCACGCACCTGCACAGTTAAGAATAGTTAGAAAATAACCAGTACAGTTTTATCGAGCTGTTGTAGAAGCGTGGAAATAGCCAATGGCCAAGCTGTCATCCACCTCGTTCTGACCTAATATCGAAACGAACGTGGCGAAGCGGGTCGAGCATGCGTCTTCTCTTCCAGCTACACGCACCGGCACCACTTCATTATTCAAGGAGTTTCCTCATGATCCGTCTTCGTCTGCTCAGCGCCGCCGCCCTGCTGGCCGTAGCCGCACACTCCAATGCCAGTAGTTTTATCGTCACCACCGACTCCCTCGTGGGTGCGCTCAAGGCCACTTCCGACGCAACGTCCGATATCACTTCGTCGTTTCGCGACGACAAAATTGTCCTGGCCGCTCGTGACGATGCTGCCAGTTTCGTCGCCAGTAACGGCGCCATCCGTGGTGTGAAACTGGAAAGCGCTCTGGATTACATCCGTCAGCAGGCGCCCCAGTTGAACGCCTCCGACGCGCAACTGGCCCAAGCCATCCTGGTGATCTGATTCCAGACATGAAACATCGGGACGCCAATGGTGTTCCGATGTTTCAGCGCTGGCTCTGGCGCAGTGGTTTGCGCTAGCCTTCGGACTCACCATCAACAGTCGAGTCCTATGCGTTTCTACTCAGATCTGTCCCTCGCTTTTTTCTTCAGCGCTTTATGCTGGTCCGTTCCGGCCCATGCTTTCGATGTCTCCACCCAGCAGGTCGTGATCAGCGGCTATGCCACGAGCATGGTGACCTCCGCGCCCTTCGACCATAAACTGATCGCCGCCGCCCACGATGACGCTGCGGCATTCGTTGCCAGCGATGGGCAGTTGAGAGGTGCGCAACTGGAGTCGGCCCTGGATTATCTACACCGGACCCAACCAAAACTTCACGTCAGCGACCTTGAACTGGCACAGGCAATTCTCGTCCAATAGTTATCTTTATTCTTCGGAGTCGTTCCATGCGTAGCCCGCTGATTGCTGCCACCCTAGGCCTGCTGGTGTTGGCCGATGTGGCCCAGGCACAAACCCTGGTAGCCACCAGTAACATCGTCGTTCGCGCCTCCCAGCGCACGATCGATTTCACCTCCGACACCACCACATCCATCCGTGACTCGAAAATCGTTCGTGAAGCCCATGACGATGCGGCCAGTTTCGTCGCCAGTAACGGGGAAATTCGTGGCGCTCACCTCGAGGCCGCCTTCGACACCTTGCGCACCCGCGTACCGGAAGCCCGCGACGCCAGTGACCAGGTTCTCGCCGAAGCCATCCTCGCATTGTGAGGCCGTTCGCCGTCTGGCTGACGGCCGGGGTCGTGCTGCTCTTGAGCAGCACCGCCCAGGCTGGCCTGCAACTGCACCTTAACGACGAAGGACTGACCCCGGCGCAACAGCAGGCCAGCCAGGCGCTGCTCGATGAAGCGATGCAGGCCCTGCCGCCGCGATTCATCGAACAGCTGGACCGACGCATCAATGTGGGCTGGACTGACCGGATGCCCGCCAACGCCTACGGCCAGGCCTCGCTGGTGTCGCAGTTGGACCTCAATCGCAACCTGCTCGACAGCCTCACCGACGGCAGTGCCGCAACGCAAAAGACCCATCGCCCCCACGGCACCGTGCGGCGGGAAATGCTCGCCACGGTCCTGCATGAACTGACCCACATTTATGATCGCTCGCGTTTATGGCCAAACGCCGAACGCGCGCTGATCCAACGCTGCACCCGACGCACCAGCAGCGCCGGGCTGATCGGCCTTCCCGATGAATGCCGGGGCCAGAACGACCGCCGCTTCACCCTCAGTGATGATCCCCGCTTGCTGGACCTCGCCGGCTGGCCGCAATACGTCGGCCGTCGTGGTGAACGGGAACAGCATAATCGCCAGGTCGCCCGCAGCCCGGACATCTACGAAACGAGCAGCCCCAAGGAGTTCGTCGCGGTCAACATGGAGTACTTTCTCCTGGACCCGAGTTACGCCTGCCGACGGCCAGCACTGTATCGCTATTATCAGGAACACTTTGGCTGGGCCCCCGCCGCCAAGAATACCTGCGCCCCGTCATTCGCGTTCCTCAACGCCGGCAACGACTTTGCCAAGACGCCACTGGGCAAGGTTGATCCAGAGCGGGTCTACGCCATCGATTACCTCTTGGCCGAAGCCAACCAGAACTGGGTCAGCCGCTGGGGCCACAGCATGCTGCGGCTGGTGATCTGCGCGCCGGACCGCCCCCGTGGGCCGGATTGCCGTCTGGATCTGGATCAACACCTGGTGCTGTCATACCGCGCCTTCGTGGGCGATGTGCAGCTGTCGAGCTGGGATGGCCTGGTGGGCAAATACCCGTCGCGCCTGTTCGTACTGCCGCTGGCCCAGGTCATCGATGAATACACCAAGACCGAACTGCGCAGCCTGGCCTCGGTGCCGCTGAACCTGACACGGTCCGAGATCGAGGAAACGGTTGAACACGCCGCCGAAATGCACTGGAGCTATGACGGCAACTATTACTTCCTGTCCAACAATTGCGCGGTGGAAAGCCTGAAATTGCTGCGCAGCGGCAGCAACAATGCGCAGCTCAAGGGGCTGGACAGCATCATGCCCAACGGTTTGCTGGAAGTACTCAAGGGGCGCGGCCTGGCGGATACCAGCGTGCTCAATGATCCCAAGGAGGCCTTGCGCCTGGGTTACCGCTTCGACTCTTTCCGCGAGCGGTACCAGGCCATGTTCGAGGTGTTGAAGAAACACTTGCCGATCAAGCAACAAAACGTGGAAGACTGGCTGGCCCTGAGCGCCGCAGAACGCCGGCCATGGTTTGAACGGGCCGACCTGCGCACCAGCGCGGCGTTACTCCTGCTGGAACAGGCCAGCTATCGCCGACAACTGTTATTGGCCCAGGATGAGGTCAAACAGCGTTACCTCGGTGCCCGGGAGTTGCAGAACGGCGGCATGGAAAGGGCCAACGCAACACTGCAACAGATCCTCGCCAACAGCGGTTTCCTGAGCCGTCCCGCCGAGTTGCTGGGCAGCAGCGGTTACGGGCTGCCGCAGCCCAGCGAATGGCAGCGACTGGAATCCGAAAGCAGCTTGCGTCAGAAACAGCTTCAAACACTGACAGGGGATTTGGATAAGGAAGTCAGGGCCTTGCTTGAGCCAAGCCGCGCGGCAGAAATCAGTGCCAGTGAGGCTAACGTCAAAGAGATAGGCGAGCATTTGCGTAAGCTGCACAAGGCGGGTGGCGGGTTGGAGTTGCCTTGAAGCCACAAAGGGGTTCAGAACCGAGTTCTGAACCCCTTTTTTATTACTGGCAGACTCAATCAGGCAATCAGCTAATCCGCGCCTTACGCACCCCATCAGCCAAGGCAGCACATAGGCTCAACACCCCATCGATCGCCTGCTCCGGCGTCTCAGCGCTGGCGATATGGTCGATCAGGGCCGAACCGACCACAACCCCGTCGGCCAACCGTGCGATGGCCGCAGCTTGTTCCGGCGTGCGAATGCCGAAACCAATGCTGATCGGCAGATCGGTGTGACGACGCAGGCGTGTCACGGCTTCTTCCACATGTTCCAGCGTCGCGGCGCCGGCGCCGGTCACGCCGGCCACCGAGACGTAATACACAAAGCCAGAACTGCCGTTGAGCACGGTCGGCAAACGCACGTCATCGGTGGTCGGCGTGGTCAGGCGAATGAAGTCCAGACCGGCGGCCTGGGCCGGCTCGCACAGCTCACTGTTGTGCTCAGGTGGCATGTCCACCACGATCAGCCCGTCCACGCCAGAGTCCAGCGCTTCGCCAATGAAACGCTGCACGCCGTAGCGATGGATCGGATTGAAGTAGCCCATCAGCACCAGCGGCGTATCGCTATTGTCTTCACGGAACTCGCGAACCATCTGCAGGGTTTTCGCCAGATTCTGCTGTGCGCCCAAGGCGCGGATGTTCGCCAACTGGATCGCCGGACCGTCGGCCATCGGGTCGGTGAACGGCATGCCCAGCTCAATCACGTCAGCACCCGCCGCCGGCAGGCCCTTGAGGATCGCCAGCGAAGTGTCGTAGTCCGGGTCGCCAGCGGTCACGAAAGTCACCAGGGCGGCGCGGTTCTGTTCTTTGAGTTCGGCAAAACGAGTTTGCAGGCGGCTCATCAGTGTTTCTCCTGCTGGGACTGTTCCATGTGGTGCATTACGGTTTGCATGTCTTTGTCGCCACGGCCGGACAGGTTGACCACCATCAGGTGATCCTTGGGCAGGTTCGGGGCACGCTTGAACACTTCAGCCAGGGCATGGGCGCTTTCCAGGGCAGGAATGATTCCCTCCAGGCGACAGCATTTGTGAAAGGCTTCCAAGGCTTCGGCGTCGGTGACCGAGGTGTACTGGACACGGCCAATGTCGTGCAACCAGGCGTGTTCAGGGCCGATGCCCGGGTAATCGAGGCCAGCGGAAATCGAATGGGCATCGATGATCTGGCCGTCGTCGTCCTGCAACAGGAAAGTACGGTTGCCGTGCAATACACCGGGGACACCGCCGTTCAGGCTGGCAGCATGCTTGCCGGTCTCGATACCGTAGCCGGCGGCTTCGACGCCGATGATTTCCACGCTCTTGTCGTCCAGGAACGGATGGAACAGGCCCATGGCGTTGGAACCGCCGCCGATGCACGCCACCAGGCTGTCGGGCAAACGACCTTCCTGCGCTTGCAACTGATCGCGGGTTTCCTTGCCGATCACTGCCTGGAAGTCGCGAACCATGGCCGGGTACGGGTGCGGGCCGGCCACGGTGCCGATCAGGTAGAACGTGCTGTCAACGTTGGTCACCCAGTCGCGCAGCGCCTCGTTCATAGCATCCTTGAGGGTACCGGTGCCGGCGACCACCGGGATGACTTCGGCACCGAGCAGCTTCATGCGGAACACGTTGGCCTGCTGGCGCTCAATGTCGGTGGTCCCCATGTAGATCACGCAATCCAGACCGAAACGTGCGGCCACGGTGGCCGTGGCCACGCCGTGCATGCCGGCGCCGGTCTCGGCAATGATGCGTTTCTTGCCCATGCGCCGCGCCAGCAGGATCTGGCCGATGCAGTTGTTGATCTTGTGCGCGCCAGTGTGGTTCAGCTCTTCGCGCTTGAGGTAGATCTTGGCGCCGCCGCAGTATTCGGTCAGGCGCTCAGCGAAATACAGCGGGCTTGGGCGTCCGACGTAGTCACGCTGGAAGTAGGCCAGTTCTTCAATGAACGCCGGATCTTCCTTCGCCGCTTCGTATTCGCGGGCCAGATCGAGGATCAGCGGCATCAGGGTTTCGGCCACATAACGACCGCCGAATGCACCGAACAGGCCGTTGGCGTCCGGGCCACTGCGCAGGTTGAAAGGGGTTGTAGGCTGGGTCATCGGGCGCTCCAGGCGAATGCGTAGAAAGACAATGAGGTTCACTCTACCCCTGACATCCCGCGCTGAAAACCGATAAGATCGCCGCAACCTGTCAGGAAAACTCACAGATAAAATGAGCCATGACCTTCCCCCGCTCAACGCCTTGCGCGCCTTCGAAGCCACTGCCCGCCTGAACAGCGTCAGTCAAGCGGCCGAACAGTTGCATGTCACCCATGGTGCGGTTAGCCGACAGTTGAAGGTGCTGGAAGAACACTTGGGCGTCAGCCTGTTCATCAAGGAGGGGCGCGGCCTTAAACTCACAGATGCGGGCATGCGTCTGCGCGACGCCAGCGCCGAGGCGTTCGAGCGATTACGCACCGTCTGTGCGCAGCTGACGCAAAGCACGGCAGATGCACCATTCGTATTGGGCTGTTCCGGTAGTCTGCTGGCGCGCTGGTTCATTCCTCGCCTGGGCCGGCTCAACGCCGACCTGCCGGATCTGCGTTTGCATCTCTCCGCTGGCGAAGGCGACTTGGACCCGAGGCGACCGGGGCTTGACGCGTTGCTGGTATTCGCAGAACCGCCGTGGCCGGCAGACATGCAGGTCTATGAACTGGTCAGCGAGCGGATCGGCCCGGTCATGAGCCCTCATTACGCCGGTTTCGCCCGCCTGCAAAACGCCCCGCCAAGTGCAATCCTGGGCGAAGCGCTGCTGCATACCACCTCTCGTCCCCAGGCGTGGCCCACTTGGGCACGGCAAAACGCCCTTGAACCCAAGGCGCTGAAATTCGGGCAGGGTTTCGAGCATTTGTATTACTTGCTGGAGGCGGCCGTGGCAGGGCTAGGCGTGGCCATCGCACCCGAACCGCTGGTCGCCGAGGATGTGCGCGCCGGGCGCCTGGTCGCGCCGTGGGGCTTTGACGAAACCCCGGCGCGACTGGCGTTGTGGCTACCCAAGCGCGCCGCGGACGGGCGCGCTCGGCAATTGGCGCAATGGCTCAGGCATGAGCTGAACCAGCCGACTCAGTCGCCGCGCTTGCACAGCAAATAAGCCGCCAACAAACCCAGGGCCCCGACCGCGACGCCAGCGGTGGTCCAAGGATGCTCCTGAGCGTAATCACGGGTGGCGATTCCGGTTTCACGGGTTTTCACCTTGACCTCTTCATACGCGTCGCTCAGCAGATGCCGGGAATGTTTCAGCGCGTTTTCGGCGTTTGCCTTCAGCGACTTGAGGGTCTTACGCGACTCGTCCGAAGCGTCGTCCTTCAGGCTTTCCAACGACTTGAGCAGACTCTCGATCTCCGCTTCCATGCTTTGCAACGAGGCTTTACGTAACGAATTGCTGGCCATGGTGGCTCTCTCCTGCAGTGGTTGAGTGGCGTGTGTGAATTGGGACTCCAGCCGTTTCTGAAAGTGCAGTAAATCTGAACTTTCACCCGGTAAAAGGCGACACACGTAAGGCGAAAATTCGCTGCTAGGCTGTTAAAGACAACCAAGGAGAACGTCATGAGTGATCATCACACGTACAAAAAAGTCGAGCTGGTCGGCTCCTCTCCCACCAGCATCGAAGACGCCATCAACAATGCGCTGGCCGAAGCCAGCAAAAGCCTCAAGCACCTGGAGTGGTTCGAAGTCACGGAAACCCGTGGACACATCGAAAATGGCCGGGCCGCGCACTTTCAGGTGACCATTAAAGTCGGCTTCCGCATTGCCAATAGCTGACGGGCTGTGAACTTGCACGCTGGCGGAGTGCCATAGGGAATGGCGATGCGCTATCTGGCAAGCGCGTCATGTCTGTTCGATCCCTGCCCTATTGATCCGACCAAGGAGTGCGAGCGATGAAAAATTTGATGTTGGCCCTGGGTTTGCTGAGCCTTGCGGGTACTGCGTTTGCCGCCGGCAAGCCATGCGAGGAGCTGAAAAGCGAGATCGCAGCGAAAATCGATGCCAAAGGTGCATCGGGTTATACGCTGGAAATTGTCGATAAGGGTACGGCTACTGACGGAGACGTCGTCGGCTCCTGCGAAGGCGGCACGAAGGAAATCGTCTACAAGAAGGGCTGATACTTCAGGAAGGTCAAAGCCGACGCATGCGTCGGCTTTTTTATGCGCGTGATCAGCCTTTCATGACCTGCGCCAGCAACTCATAGGAGTGCAGGCGATCAGCATGCTCATACAGGTCGCTGGTGAAGATCAATTCATCGGCCTGGGTTTGCTCGATCAGCACTTCGAGCTTGGCGCGAATTTTCTGCGGGCCGCCGACCATGGCCAGGCCCAGGAAGTCACCAACCGCCTCTTTCTCATGGGGCAACCAGAGACCGTTCATGGTTTCCACAGGCGGGCGCTGCACCAGGCTCTGGCCACGCATCAGGGCCAGGATCCGCTGATACACCGAGGTCGCCAGGTAATCAGCCTGTTCGTCCGTGTCGGCTGCCACCAAAGGCACGCCGAGCATCACGTAAGGCTTGTCGAGCACCGCCGACGGCTTGAAGTGATTGCGATAAATACGGATCGCCTCATGCATGTAGCGCGGTGCGAAATGGGAAGCGAAGGCGTAGGGCAAGCCGCGCTCGCCGGCCAGTTGCGCACTGAACAGGCTCGAGCCCAGCAGCCAGACCGGCACGTTGGTCCCGGTGCCGGGCATGGCGATGATGCGTTGATCCGGCGTACGGGGGCCGAGGTAGCGCATCAGTTCGGCCACGTCTTCAGGGAAATCGTCCGCGCTACCGGAGCGCTCGCGACGCAACGCCCGGGCAGTCATCTGATCGGACCCGGGCGCGCGCCCCAGGCCAAGATCAATACGGCCTGGATAGAGGCTTTCGAGCGTGCCGAACTGTTCGGCGATGATCAACGGCGCATGGTTGGGCAGCATCACGCCGCCGGAGCCGACCCGAATGGTCGAAGTGCCCCCCGCCAGATAGCCCAGCAGGACCGCCGTCGCGGAGCTGGCGATGCCATCCATGTTGTGGTGCTCGGCGACCCAGAAGCGGGTGTAGCCGTATTTTTCCACGTGCTGCGCCAGGTCCAGCGAGTTGCGCAAGGACTGGGCAGCGTTGCCATCAGCGCGCACAGGCACGAGGTCGAGGGTCGAGAACTTCACTTCGGACAGCTGTTTCATGGGCCGGCATCTCCAACGGCATGAGGGGCTTTTCCTACGGGCAAAAGCCTGCCGTTTCTATAGGTGTGTTCCATGCAATGTGGGCATATACCCGAGTTTCAATAGCTACCATGAAATTTCCTACTAAATCGGTCGGCTAATCGACAGGATGAACTTTATCGGGCGGTCTATCCTCACAACCCTGACAACGAAAAACACCCAGGCGCGAACCCTCGCGCCGGATATTGAGGAGGCAGACATGGCTATCATCAAGAAAGCATCGGCTCATTGGGAAGGTGACCTGAAAACCGGCATCGGCTCCATCTCCACGGAAACCGGCGTGCTGCGCGAAGCCCCCTATGGCTTCAAGGCGCGCTTCGAAGGCGGCAAGGGCACCAACCCGGAAGAACTGATCGGCGCGGCCCATGCGGGCTGCTTCTCCATGGCGTTTTCGATGATCCTTGGCGAGGCTGGGCTCACAGCCAGCAGTATCGATACCAACGCCGATGTCACCCTCGATCAGGTCGAGGGCGGTTTTGCGATTACGGCAGTGAAACTGACGCTTAAAGCGAAGATCCCCGGCGCCAGCCAGGAGCAATTCGAAGAGCTGAGCAACAAGGCCAAGGAAGGTTGCCCGGTTTCCAAAGTGCTGAACGCCAAGATTACGCTGGATGCGACGCTGGTGAGCTGATGCGATACCCATCACAGCCTTCAACTGCGGCTGAAGGCTGTGATCTGTTTACCCTGCAGCAATTGTGGTCGAATGCACACCTGCAGTTTCAGCGCACAGGCAGTGCGCGCTGTCATGAGGAATTCGAGCATGAAACGATTCGCCCTGGCGGTCATCAGTTGCGCATTGGCCACGTCGGCCCTCGCGGCCCCCAAATCCTGTGAAGAACTGAAAGCTGAAATCGAAGCGAAGATCCAGGCGAATAACGTGCCTTCCTACACATTGGAAATCGTGACCAATGATGAAGTGCATGATGAAAATATGGTCGTGGGCAGTTGCGAAAACGGCACCAAAAAGATCATCTACCAGAAGAACGACAGCTAAGCCGTCCTACGGAACGCAATTGACCTGCCGTTCTTCGGCCACGATTTCACGCTTGGCGTTATAGAGTCGGGCGCTGGGGGTAAACGCCAGATTGCGACCCTCCAGGCGATAACGCTGGCCCGCCTCGAAATGGTCGTAACGCACAAGCATGTAGCACAGCCGCTCTTGCGGCTCGGCTTGCATACCCAGCCCACCACCGCCAGGCACCTCGAAGTCGAAACGCACTTTCAGTTCGTGGCTGCCCGGAGAAACCTGGAAGAAACGTCCGTCCGGCAGTCGTTGGCCATCCAGGCTTTCAGCCATCAGCATCTTGCCGCCCGGCATGGGCGTGGCGAAGTCGATCCAGGCCATGTTCGGATCAATCTTGGGCGGCGGGCTGGTTGCACAGCCGCTCATGGAGACAAAGGCCAATAGCAGCAGAGGTAGGCGCATGATGATTTCCTGAAGTCAGACAATGAGCATAGCGCCGATCAGCTTTGCTGACAGCCTGCTGGCGTGCCTTGGCCCACGACTTTTCGCTGTTGATCATAGAGCTTGGCCCATGGACGGAAACCGATGTTGCCAGCCTGCAACTGATAACGCTGGCCTGCGTTGAAGTCCTTGAACTTCACATTCAACCGGCAATCGCGCCACAGTGGCTCGGCATTCGGGCCGATGTTGCCGGGCTCGACGGCAAATTGATAACGCACCGTCAGCTCATGGCTGCCCGGCTGCACTTCAAAATAACGTCGGTCGAGAGACGTCTTGTCATCGACTTCCAGCGCTTGCAGCGCCGTGTCCTGATGGCTTCCCAGGTCGATCCATGCCTGCGACGGATCGGGATCGGGCAAACCGGCGCAACCGCTCAGCAGCAACAGGCCACTCGTCAGCATCAATACGCGCATAGCGAAGCTCCAGGCAGGCGGGATAGTCTTGTGGGCAGACTTTCCCAGGGTGATTCCAATTGATCAGGCCGCATCCAAGCCATCGGTTACTCGACCGTGTTTTCCGGATTTTGTTTCCAGGCCTCCTGCTTTTGTTACTCAACGGTTGTGCAAGCGTGGGTTACTACAGTCAGCTCGCCAGTGGACAGCTACGGCTGTTGCAGGCCCGAGAGCCGATCGACCAAGTGATTGCCGACCCCGCCCGCGATCCTACATTGCGGGCTCATCTGGCCCAGGCGCGTGCGGCACGCACATTCGCCAGTGCGCAGTTGCACCTGCCGGACAACAAAAGCTACCGCCTGTATGCGGACATTGGCCGCCCATTCGTGGTCTGGAATGTCTTCGCCACGCCAGAATTTTCCCTGGCCCCGCAAAACCACTGTTTCCCCATCGCCGGTTGCGTGGCCTATCGCGGCTACTACAGCCAGGGCGCCGCCCGTGGCGAGGCAGCCTTGCAACGCTTGCGGGGCATGGATGTGGCGATTGGTGGCGTAGAGGCCTACTCGACGCTGGGCTGGTTCAACGACCCGATCCTGAGCTCGATGATGCACTGGGGCGACGAACGCCTGGCGACGCTGATCTTTCATGAACTGGCGCACCAGCGCTTCTACGTAAAGGACGACACCGAATTCAATGAATCCTTTGCCACCTTCGTCGAACAGCAAGGCACCCGGCAATGGCGCGCCAGTCGCGGGCTGGCCCCGGACAATGGCAAACGGATGCGCCAGCGCGAGCAATTCATCCAACTGGTCCTGGACACGCGTCAGCGGCTGGAACAGCTCTATACCCAACCCCTGCCGGCCGAACAGATGCGCCAGCGCAAGGCCCAGGAGTTCGAGCGCCTGCGCGCTGATTATCAGCGACTGCGCGACACCCGGTGGGCAGGCGACAAACGCTACGACGCGTGGATCTATGCGCCGCTGAACAATGCGCGGCTATTGCCGTTCGGCCTGTATAGCCAGTGGGTGCCAGCGTTTGCGGCGCTGTTTCAACAGGAAGGCGGAGACTGGGTTGCGTTTTATGCCGCAGTGGAAAAGCTTGGCAGTTTGCCGATTGATGAGCGCAAAGCGGCACTGAAGGCGCTGGCAGGATCGAAAATTTCTGGTGATTGAACCGGCCTCATCGCGAGCAGGCTCGCTCCCACAATAGATCTCAGTGAACGCGGCTTGCATGTACAACACCGCCCCCTTGTGGGAGCAAGGCTTGCCCGCGATCGCAATATGACTACCCCTGCAAAAATGCCCGATGCAACTCATCCAGCGTCTGAAAGTGATACGCCGGGCCCTCGGCATTCAGCTCCTCATAACTGCCAAACCCATAGCCCACCGCCGCGGCATCCAGCCCATTGCTACGAGCGCCAATCAAATCGTGTTTGCGGTCGCCAATCATCAAGGTATTCGCCGGGTCGAGCCCTTCTTCAGCCATCAGGTGAGCAATCAACTCAACTTTGTCGGTGCGCGTACCGTCCAGCTCACTGCCATAGATCACTTTGAAGTGCCGGGCGAAGTCAAAGTGGCGGGCGATTTCGCGGGCGAAGACCCAGGGTTTGGAGGTGGCGATGTACAACTGCCGGCCCTGCTCGCCCAGGGTTTCCAGCAGGGGCATCACACCGTCGAAGACGCGGTTTTCGTACAACCCGGTGACTTTGAAGCGTTCGCGATAGAAATTCACCGCCTCCCAGGCTTTCGCCTCATCGAAGTCATAAAACTGCATGAAGGCCTGCAACAGTGGCGGGCCGATAAAGTGTTCGAGACGGGTCAGGTCGGGTTCGTCGATGCCCAGTTGGCTCAGGGCGAACTGGATCGAACGGGTAATGCCCTCGCGGGGGTCGGTGAGGGTGCCGTCGAGGTCGAAGAGTACGGTCTGGTAATGCATGCAAATTCCTGGGTAAGGGCGGGACGATTCAGAGCCGGTCGTAGCCTTCGGCCAGATGCAGGTCCTTGAGCTTCACGTAGTTCGCCGCGCTGTAGGTGAAAAAGGCGCGTTCCTTGTCGGTCAGCGGCCGGGCCTGTTTTACCGGACTGCCTACATACAGGAAGCCGCTCTCCAGGCGTTTGCCCGGCGGTACAAGGCTGCCGGCGCCGATGATTACGTCATCTTCAACCACCGCGCCGTCCATGACGATGCTGCCCATGCCGATCAAGACCCGGCTGCCCACCGAGCAGCCATGGAGCATGACCTTGTGGGCAATGGTCACGTCATCGCCGATCAGCAGCGGGAAGCCATCGGGATTGAAGGGACCGGCGTGGGTGATGTGCAGCACGCAGCCATCCTGGACGCTGGTACGGGCACCAATGCGGATGCGGTGCATGTCGCCGCGAATGACCGTCAGCGGCCAGACGGAGCTGTCTTCGCCGATTTCAACGTCGCCGATCACCACCGCGGTGCTGTCGACAAAAGCGCCGCGGGCAAGCCGTGGGCTGTGATTCTGGTACGTGCGAAGGGTCACGATAGGCTCTCTCTTATCCGGTGATAGGCGCTGCTAGCTGCGGTGAACGTCGATTGTAATTAAGATGGGTCCATGTTTCTTCCAGCCAAGGTGTCAACCGTGAGCGTGAACAACCCTCTTTTGCAACCCTACGACCTGCCGCCGTTCTCGACGATCCGTGCCGAGCACGTGCAACCGGCCATCGAGCAGATCCTGGCTGACAACCGTGCCGCCATTGCCGAGATCCTCAAGACCCAGGGCACTCAGCCTACCTGGGCCGGCCTGGTGCTGGCGATGGACGAGCTCAATGATCGCCTGGGCGCGGCCTGGAGCCCGGTGAGCCATTTGAACGCCGTGCGCAACAGCCCCGAACTGCGCGAAGCCTACGAGGCCTGCCTGCCGGCGCTGAGTGCTTACTCCACGGAGCTGGGCCAGAACCGCGAGCTGTTCCAGGCCTTCGAAGCCCTGGCGAACAGCCCCGAAGCCGCCGGTTTCGACGTGGCGCAGAAAACCATCCTGGAACATTCCCTGCGGGACTTCCGTCTGTCGGGTATCGATCTGCCGCCCGAGCAGCAGCAACGCTATGCCGAAGTGCAAAGCAAACTGTCGGAACTGGGCAGCCGCTTCTCCAACCAGTTGCTGGACGCGACCCAGGCCTGGACCAAACACATCACCTCTGAGGCCGCCCTCGCCGGCCTGACCGACTCGGCCAAGGCGCAAATGGCCGCGGCCGCCCAGGCCAAAGAGCTGGACGGTTGGCTGATCAACCTGGAATTCCCCAGCTATTACGCGGTGATGACCTACGCCGAAGACCGCGCCCTGCGTGAAGAAGTCTACGCCGCGTACTGCACACGCGCGTCAGACCAGGGCCCCAACGCCGGTCAGAACGATAACACTCCAGTGATGGAAGAAATCCTCGACCTGCGCCAGGAATTGGCCCAACTGCTGGGCTTCGCCAACTTCGCCGAGTTGAGCCTGGCGACCAAAATGGCCGAATCCAGCGATCAGGTGCTCAGTTTCCTGCGCGACCTGGCCAAGCGCAGCAAACCATTTGCCGCCCTGGATCTGGAACAGCTGAAGGCGTTCGCCGCCGAACAGGGCTGCCCCGACCTGCAAAGCTGGGACAGCGGCTTCTACGGTGAAAAGCTGCGCCAGCAGCGTTACAGCGTGGCCCAGGAAGCCCTGCGCGCCTACTTCCCGATCGACAAGGTACTGAGCGGCCTGTTCGCCATCGTGCAGCGCCTCTACGGCATCGAGATCGCCGAACTGAAAGGTTTCGACACCTGGCACCCGGACGTGCGCCTGTTCGAAATCAAGGAGAACGGTCAGCACGTCGGCCGCTTCTTCTTCGATCTCTACGCGCGCGCCAACAAGCGCGGCGGCGCCTGGATGGACGGCGCCCGCGACCGTCGGCGCACCTTCGATGGCGTGCTGCAAAGCCCAGTCGCCAACCTGGTGTGCAACTTCACCCCGGCCGACAGCGGCAAACCCGCGCTGCTGACCCACGACGAAGTCACCACCCTGTTCCACGAGTTCGGCCATGGCCTGCACCACCTGCTGACCCGCGTCGAACATGCCGGAGTGTCCGGCATCAACGGTGTGGCCTGGGATGCCGTGGAGCTGCCGAGCCAGTTCATGGAAAACTGGTGCTGGGAGCCCGAAGGCCTGGCGCTGATTTCCGGTCACTATGAAACCGGCGAACCGCTGCCCCAGGACCTGCTGGAAAAAATGCTCGCGGCGAAAAACTTCCAGTCCGGCCTGATGATGGTCCGCCAACTGGAGTTCTCGCTGTTCGACTTCGAGCTGCACGCCACCCATGGCGATGGACGCAGCGTGCTGCAAGTGCTCGAAGGCGTGCGCGACGAAGTCTCGGTGATGCGTCCACCGGCCTACAACCGCTTCCCCAACAGCTTTGCCCACATCTTCGCCGGCGGTTATGCGGCGGGCTACTACAGCTATAAGTGGGCGGAAGTGTTGTCGGCCGATGCGTTCTCCAAGTTCGAAGAGGACGGCGTACTCAACGCCGACACCGGTCGCGCCTTCCGTGAAGCGATCCTGGCCCGTGGCGGCTCCCAGGAGCCGATGGTGCTGTTCGTCGACTTCCGTGGCCGTGAGCCATCGATTGACGCACTCTTGCGCCACAGCGGCCTGACCGAGGACGCAGCAGCATGAGCGAGGGGCCTGTGATTACCAAAAGGCGCTTTATCGCCGGGGCAGTCTGCCCGGCGTGCAGCGAACCGGACAAGTTGATGATGTGGAACGAAGACGGCGTGCCGCACCGTGAGTGTGTGGCCTGCGGTTATTCCGACACGCTCAACGAACAAGGCCTGTCGGTGCCCAAGGAGTTGGGCACCCGGGTCAACACATCGGCGCTCAAAGTCCCGGACGCCAAGGTCCAGGCGGTACAGTTTTTCCCCAATCCCAAGTTGAAGAAAAAAACCGACTGAAATCTTCGGCATCACCTTCCGGGCCGCCCGGCCCGGAAGCGATACATATATACCGCAACGCGTCACGCCTTCCTCTCCAGACTGTTCCCCAGTCCAGACAGACAGGAAGGCTGCCATGCCCGACAATGACAATCCGCTGTTGCAGGCCTATGACCTGCCCCCCTTTGCGCAGATCCAAGCCAAACATTTTTCACCGGCCCTCGACCGGATCCTTGCCGAGAGCCGCGATCAAGTGGCCGACATCATCAAGACTCAGACACCCTTCCCCACCTGGGACGATCTGGTGTTGGCCATGGACGAGATTCACGCCCGCTTGAAGGGTTTCGACGACCTGCTGGATCTGCTGGCGTCCACCCGGCCGGGAGACGACTGGGTCCAGGCTTCGCTCGACTGCAGCGAACGGATGCAAGATTTCCAGAACGCGCTGAGACACAATCGCCAATTGTTCCAACTCTATCAGCGCTTGGCCGACAGCGAGATTGCCAGGCACTTCGAACCGCCTCGTAAAAGAGTTCTGGAGAAGGCCCTGCGCCAGTTTCGCCAGCACGGGTTGGCCCATACCGCAGCGTCAGACTTGAAAGCCCTGCAGCAACGCATTCAACAGGGCCGGGAATTGTTCCTCGATCAGTTGCAAAAGGCCAACAAGGCCTGGAGCAAAGCGTTCGACGATGAGGCTCAGTTGAGCGGCCTGGCGCCGCAATTCAAACAACAGCTGGCCAAACAGGCCCGCGAGGCCGGGCGCACGGGATGGCTGCTGACCCTCAGTGATGCATCGTTTGGCATCGTCACCAGCTACGCGGACAATCGTCTTTTGCGCAAAGAGGTTTACCTGGCCTACAGCACGCGCGCCTCGGACCAAGGCCCCGACGCTGGCCGGTTTGATAACAGCGAGGTGCTCAGACGGTTGCTGGAAGATCGTCGTCGATATGCCACGTTACTGGGTTATTCGAATTTCGCTCAAATGGTGATCGAGCCTGAGCAAGCCGAGTCTCCCGAACAGGTGATGGGGTTCTTGCGCGATCAGCTTGAACAACAACAGGACCTCTTTGCCCGCGACGCCGAACAGCTCAGGGCATTTGCCCTAAGGCAAGGTTTCACCGAGCTTCAACCTTGGGATTACCCGTATCTGGTAGAAAAACTTCGTCAGCATACGGCCGGCATCTCGAAGCTGGCCCTCAGCGCCTGGTTCGAGCTGGAGTCCACCTTTTCGCAGCTATTGCTGATCGCCAAGGATCTGTTTGGGGTGGACATTCTCGAACGCGCTGACGCGGCCACGTGGCATCCGGACGTGCGTCTTTTCGAAGTCCGCGAGTGGGACCAGACCATCGGCTACATCTATTTCGATCCGTTCGAGCATGCGAACAGAGACGGTTACCCGAACACCACCACCCTGCGAAACCGCCGCATCACGGCCGAGGGCCGGCCCCGACATCCCATCGCCGTGTTGCACGGCTGGCTGGCGCGCAGCTCAGATGCATCGCCGGTCTTGCTCGACCATCTGCAACTGCGAATTCTCTTTCATGAGTTCGGCCATTGCTTGCACCATGTGTTGACCCGCGCCGAGTATCGCGACGTGTCGGGCATCACCGAGCTCTCCCGGGACACCTCGGAATTTGCCGGGGTGCTACTGGAACAATGGTGCTTTACCCGGCAATGCCTGGTCCGTTTGTCAAAGCATTACCAGACCGGCGCGGCCATGCCCGATGCCATCGCCGATCAGTTGCTGACCTTCGCCAACACTCAAGCCAGCTGGGAAACCGCCTCGCTGCTGCGCAACGCGCTGTTTGACATGGAACTGCACCTGACCCACGGCGATGGGCGCACGGCTCAGCAGGTATTCGATCAAGTCAGCGCCCAAGTCGGGCATCTGCCCGTATGGGGGAGCGAACGCTGGCCCAATGGCCTGGATTACATGGTGACCGGTTATGCGGCCCGGATTTACGCCTATGCCTGGTCAAAAGCGTTGGCAATCACCGCGTTCCAAAGGTTTGAGCAGGAGGGGTTGTTCAACGGGACAAAAGGCCGGGCGTTGCGTGAAACAATATTCGGCCCTGGCGATTCAAGGCCTCTGGCCGAGTCCGTGGCAGCTTTTACAGGGATGTCAGCCGTCAGGGTGAAGGGCGAATAACCTGTGGGTCGGGCTGACGAGTCGTGATGACGGAACCGACCCAGCTTTGCAGCGAGCAAAGAGCAAAAACGCTGGTACTGCAGTCGCCGTTGGCCAGCGCAACGCGGAGCTTCTCAACATCGGCCCGCATCATGTAACGAATCCCGTCCTTGAAGTGCGGGTTGTTGCCGAAGCCGCCTTCAGTCATTTCGTTCAAGGCCTCCTCTTTGCTCCAGCCCTGTACGACCACCCTGTACATGGCCGCCACCAACCCGGTGCGGTCCGAACCATGCTTGCAGTGCATCAATACCGGACCATCGGTTTCGGCAGCCTGAATGGCGCGCAAGGCGGCGAGGATGTCGCTGTCGTCCACATGATTGGTGCGATAAGGCAACTGCACTTGCTTGACGCCGGGTGTGGACAACCAACTCGCGTCCGAATCCGGCAGAAATGTGATGACTGTGCCGATGTTGAGCCTCGTCAGCAGAGGCAAAGCATCCGCGTCCGGCAAGGCGCTGCGGTAAAGCGCCGGCGACATCTGATAAAGGTTGTAGCGCTTTTCCACCGGCTGGGCCCATTCGGAAGACCTTGCCTCGCCCAGATCGGCCGCTAGGGCTTGGGACTCGGCAAAGACCAGGAACAAGGACAGGAGGAGCAGCGAGCGGGAATAGAGTTTGAACATGCGTGGACGACCGAAACGAAGAAGAACGAGACGGTCAGTTTCGGCACGAGCCGGTTAAAGGCCTGTGAGCAAGACGTCAACACGACGTGAACACGATCCATAGCGGTGGGCTGCTGAACGGCGCTGGCCTAATTGAATTCCAGCGAATACTGTATGCACATACAGCAACGGAGCCTTCCAATGTCCATCTCTCTTCCGCCCCGTGGCCGTGGCACCGCCACCAACCCGCACAACCGCTTCGCCCCGAGTCGCTCGGTGGTCGAGGATGATGGCTGGTATCAGGAAGTACCGTCGACCCAAGGCACCGAAGTACGGATCGAAACAGCCAAGACCATCATCACCCGCAACACCTCGCCGGATCTGCCTTTCGACCGCTCCATCAATCCATACCGGGGCTGTGAACATGGCTGTATCTACTGCTATGCGCGGCCCAGCCACGCTTACTGGGACATGTCGCCCGGGCTGGATTTCGAAACCAGACTGATCGCCAAGACCAATGCCGCCGACGTACTGGAGGAACAGCTGTCCAGGCGTGGCTATCAATGCGCCCCAATCAACCTGGGCTCCAATACCGACCCTTACCAGCCGATCGAACGCGAACATCGCATTACGCGCCGGATTCTCGAAGTGCTGCTGCGCTACCGTCATCCGGTGACCATCGTCACCAAAGGCTCGCTGATTCTGCGCGACCTGGACCTGCTGACCGAGCTGGCGCAACAGCGCCTGGTAAAGGTCATGATCAGCCTCACCACCCTGGACGATGAACTCAAGCGCATCCTCGAACCGCGCGCGGCGGCGCCCAAGGCGCGATTACGGGCGATCAAGGTCATGCGCGAGGCGGGCATTGCCGTGGGGGTGCTGTGTTCGCCGATAATCCCGATGATCAATGACAGCGAGATTGAAAATCTGCTGGCCGAGGCCCACGCCGCCGGCGCGCAGAGTGCTTCCTACATCATGTTGCGCCTGCCATTGGAGGTCGCGCCGCTGTTTGAAGAATGGCTGCAGGCGCACTACCCGCAACGCGCGGCTCATGTACTGAGCCTGGTTCGCCAGAGCCGTGGCGGCGAACTGTATGACAGCCGCTTCGGTTCTCGGATGCGTGGCGAAGGCCCGTTCGCCGACCTGCTGGCCCAGCGTTTCGCCAAGGCGCTCAAGCGTCTGGGGCTTGAGCGCCGGGAAGGTTACAATCTCGATTGCAACGCCTTTTGTCCGCCGGGCCGACAGATGTCTTTGATTTGATTAAAGTTGAACGTGGGGCATGGGCAGGCATGAGCGACGCTTGCTTCCCGGTCACACCTGTAATCGTTGTTCTAGAGCCTTTGATTCAGTTTGAGTTAAGTTTCGGTCGCTACCTTGTTCATCGAGTGACTGACAAGTCGAACATTTCGACCTGGATGTTTTTTAACCAGCCACTGGCGCTATACCGTCAAAGAGGATGAATCATGAGTGACAAGGATAAACAGCCGTTGGCTGCGTCGGCTTCAGCCCAACCCGAGGCGGAAACCGCCGATGCAGCGCTGCAGCATATTGTTGACGGCTTTTTGCATTTCCATCACGAAATCTTTCCCCAGCAGGAAGAGCTCTTCAAGAAACTCGCCACGGCGCAAGCGCCCAGGGCGATGTTCATCACCTGCGCCGATTCGCGCATCGTGCCCGAGCTGATTACCCATAGCTCCCCAGGCGACCTGTTCGTGACCCGCAACGTCGGCAACGTCGTTCCGCCGTACGGGCAGATGAACGGCGGCGTCTCCACCGCCATCGAATACGCCGTGCTGGCCCTCGGTGTGCAGCACATCATCGTCTGCGGTCACTCCGACTGCGGCGCCATGCGTGCAGTGTTGAATCCCGACACCCTGGAAAAAATGCCCACGGTCAAAGCCTGGTTGCGCCACGCCGAAGTGGCCAAGACCATGGTTCATGACAACTGCCCGTGCGGCGACGAAAAACAGATCATGCCCATCCTCACCGAAGAGAACGTGATCGCGCAGTTGCAGCATTTGCGAACGCATCCCTCGGTCGCCTCTCGCATGGCAAACGGCCAGTTGTTCATCCATGGTTGGGTGTACAACATCGAGACCAGCGAGATCAAAGCCTACGACGCGGACCAGGGCTGTTTCCTGCCGCTCGATGGCAGCCATCCGATACCGGTGGCGACGCCTAAAGCGCGCTTCTAACCACTCCTAAACATCCTTGCGTGGTACAAGCCCAGCCTGCCATTTGAGCGGTCGGGCCTTGCCATGCCTGAAGAAAACTTCGGGAGAGTCGCCATGCGTGCTGCTCAATTAAAAGCTGTTCTGCCACGGGAGCTGTTGGCTTCCGTGGTGGTGTTTCTGGTGGCGCTGCCCTTGTGCATGGGCATTGCCATCGCGTCCGGCCTGCCACCGGCCAAAGGTCTGATCACCGGCATCATCGGTGGTCTGGTGGTGGGTTTTCTGGCCGGCTCCAAGTTGCAAGTCAGCGGCCCGGCCGCCGGGTTGGCGGTACTGGTCTTCGAACTGGTGCGCCAGCACGGCGTCGCGATGCTCGGGCCGATTCTGCTGTTGGCCGGTCTTCTACAGTTACTGGCCGGGCGCTTTCGCCTGGGCTGCTGGTTCCGGGTAACCGCGCCCGCGGTGGTCTACGGGATGCTGGCGGGTATCGGTGTGCTGATCGTGTTGTCCCAGGTCCATGTGATGCTCGACGCGGCGCCTAAGCCGTCGGGGCTGGATAATCTGGCGGCGTTCCCTGCGGCAGTGGCCCAGGCGTTGCCGTCGTTCGGCTGGCAGGCGGGTCTGCTCGGTTTGTCGACGATCGCGGTGATGTGGCTGTGGGAAAAGTTTCGCCCTCACAGCTTGCGCTTTGTTCCCGGTGCCTTGCTCGGCGTGGGCCTGGCGACCATTGCCAGCCTGCTGTTGGCCTTGCAGGTCAAGCGCGTGGAAGTCCCGGAGAACCTTGCCGAAGCCATTGATTGGCTGCGCCCGGCGGACCTGCTGAACCTGGCCGACCCCACGTTGCTGATCGCCGCGTTCGCTGTCGCTTTCATCGCCAGTGCCGAAACGCTGCTCTCGGCCGCCGCCGTGGACCGCATGCACAGCGGCGAACGCGCAGACTTCGACCGGGAACTGTCCGCCCAGGGCATCGGTAATATGCTCTGCGGTCTGCTCGGCGCCCTGCCGATGACCGGCGTGATCGTGCGCAGTTCGGCCAACGTCCAGGCCGGGGCCACCACGCGGATGTCGACGATTTTCCATGGCCTGTGGCTGTTGCTCTTCGTGCTTCTGCTGTCCAGCGTGCTACAGAGCATTCCGGTGGCGAGCCTGGCGGGTGTGTTGGTGTACACCGGTTTCAAACTGGTGGATCTCAAGGCGTTTCGCGGGCTGGGACGGTATGGCCGGATGCCGATGTTCACCTATGCCGCGACGGCGCTGGCGATCATCTTCACCGACCTGCTGACCGGCGTATTGATCGGTTTCGGCCTGACCCTGGCAAAACTGGCCTGGAAAGCCTCCCGACTGAAAATCAGCCTGATCGATCTGCCCCAGGAGGGTGAGATGGAATTGCGACTGGTGGGGGCGGCAACCTTCCTGAAGGTTCCGGCGCTGACCCAGGTGCTGGGCACCATTCCGACAGGCGCGACGGTGCATGTGCCGCTCAATAACCTGAGCTACATCGACCATTCGTGCCTGGAGCTTTTGGAAGAATGGGGCCGGGCGAATGCCAGCAAGGGTTCGAAGTTGTTGATCGAATCCCGTGGGCTCAAGCGCAGGCTGGAAGGGCGCTTGCGCACCACGGTGGGGGTGGGCGCAGCAGCTACCTGACACCTTGAGCAAAATGTGGGAGCGAGCCTGCTCGCGATAGCGGTGAATCAGTCGACATTAATGTTGCAGGTTCAACCGCTATCGCGAGCAGGCTCGCTCCCACAGGGATCTGTGGTGGACACAATTTCTGTGAACACCCACAAGGGGATGAGTGTTTCAGCCAGATCAAGCCGCCGGCTGATCCAGCTCCAGCCCTACTCCCAACTGCCGCGACAGGCACGGCCAGCGTTTCCAGGCAGCGCCCGTGTCCGGGTTGCTGAGTTTTTCCCGGTAAGACTCCACCGACTCCAGCGCAAAGCTGTCTTCGTCGAGCATTTCATCGACCGCGTGATGCACCGCTTCATCCAGTTGATTGGCAAAGGGTTCGCCGATCAAATGGTGAGCGATCAGGTTGGCCACCGTCATATCCAACGGAATCAGCGGCTGGCCGAAGTGCTTGATGTACAGGTCGTTGACCTCTTCCACCAGCCGATGGGCCAGGTAGGCTTCGTCCAGCAGGCTGTCCAGGCCAACGTGACCCTCCATGACCTTGGGTGGCTGGAGGAAAAACTGCTCGGCGATTTTCAGCACCGGTTTGATCTGCGATTCGATGCCGGCTTCGCGGGCCACCTCGTTGGCTGCGTCCAGCAGGTCGGGCACTTGCTCGATATACGCGGTGACAAAGCGGGTCATCACGCCCTTGGCGTCGATGTCCGGCAGTTGGATCGCGGCGTGCAGGTTCGGCAGCTGGGCTTCCAGCTGACGCGTCAGTTGGCCGGTCTCGGCCTCATGTTGTTGGGCTTTTTGGATCTGCTCGCGCAATGCGGCGGTGTTCATGACAACTCCAGGGAACAAGGCAATGAAATAAGGAAGACATAACTTAGCTGGCGCAAAAACACTCCTAAGACCTATTTTTCATAAACCTACTCATCCTTGATACGTCGCAGTTATATCGGTTTGCCATCACTCAGGTTCGCATCCTTCTCCATTCGTGGGCTCTAGCGCAAGCCCTGCCTGTTTCAAACGATTTACGCCATCGCGTTGCGAGGTTGCAGTCGCTGTCTATACTCGGTTTGGAATGGAGTTAGCTGATGACACCCGATTGCATGTGCAGCAAGGCGCGGCGAGTCAAGTTGGTAGTCTGAAGTAGCCGATCCCTTGCCGCTGGCGTTACGCCGACGGGATAACAAGAACGATAAGGGGAACCCGCAATGACGCGACATCCACACGTATGGATGGGCCTCCTGTTGTGGTCGATTTTCAGCCAGGCGCAAGCGGCCTGGACTGTGAATATGGCGCCTGGAGCGACACAGATCAGCAATGCAGTGTTCGACCTGCACATGACCATCTTCTGGATCTGTGTAGTGATCGGCATCATCGTCTTCGGCGCCATGTTCTGGTCGATGATGATGCACCGCCGCTCAACCGGCCAGAACGCGGCCAATTTCCACGAAAACACCCGCGTCGAAATCCTCTGGACCATCGTGCCTTTCCTGATCCTGGTTGCCATGGCGGTTCCCGCCACCGCGACCCTGATCAAGATGTACGACTCCAGCGAGTCGGACATCGATATCCAGGTCACCGGCTATCAGTGGAAGTGGCACTACAAGTACCTGGGGCAGGACGTCGAGTTCTTCAGCAACCTGGCCACCCCCGCCGAACAAATCAATAACCAGAGCGCCAAGGGCGAACATTACCTGCTGGAAGTCGACAAGCCGCTGGTGCTGCCGGTCGATGCCAAGGTGCGCTTTCTGGTCACCTCCGCCGACGTGATCCACTCCTGGTGGGTGCCAGCGTTCGCGGTCAAACGCGATGCGATTCCCGGCTTCGTCAACGAAGCCTGGACCCGCGTCGACAAGCCCGGCCTGTATCGCGGCCAATGCGCCGAACTGTGCGGCAAGGACCACGGGTTCATGCCCATCGTTGTCGAGGTCAAGAGCAAGCCCGACTACGAAGCATGGCTGGCCGAGCGCAAGGCCGAAGCGGCGCAACTCAAAGAGCTGACCAGCAAGGAATGGACCCTGCAAGAGCTCATCGAACGTGGCGACAAGGTCTATCACACCACCTGCGTGGCCTGTCACCAGGCCGAAGGCCAGGGCCTGCCGCCGATGTTCCCGGCGCTCAAGGGCTCGAAAATCGCCACTGGCCCTGTGGCTGATCACCTGAACATTGTCTTCCACGGCAAACCGGGCACCTCCATGGCGGCGTTCGGCAAACAGTTGTCGGAAGTCGATATCGCGGCGGTCGTGACCTATGAACGTAACGCCTGGGGCAACAACAAGGGCGACATGGTTACGCCTAAACAAGTGCTGGAACTCAAACAGGCAGAAAGCCAATGAGCCGGCCTGACGTTTGTTCCCGCAACCGGTCGCAGCTCATCGCCGCGCGCCGCCCAGCCCACTCGTTCGAAGGAGACAGGACATGAGTGCTGTGATCGATGACCACGGTCATGCCGACCACGCCCACGGCCCCGCCAAAGGGCTGATGCGCTGGGTACTGACCACCAACCACAAGGATATCGGCACGCTGTACCTGTGGTTCGCCTTCTCCATGTTCCTGCTGGGCGGCTCGTTCGCCATGGTGATCCGTGCCGAGCTGTTCCAGCCCGGCCTGCAGATCGTGCAGCCGGAGTTCTTCAACCAGATGACCACCATGCATGGCCTGGTGATGGTCTTCGGCGCGGTGATGCCGGCCTTCGTCGGCCTGGCCAACTGGATGATCCCACTGATGATCGGGGCGCCGGACATGGCCCTGCCACGGATGAACAACTTCAGTTTCTGGTTGTTGCCGGCGGCGTTCCTGATGCTGGTGTCGACCCTGTTCACCCCCGGCGGCGGGCCGAACTTCGGCTGGACTTTCTACGCACCGCTGTCCACCACCTATGCGCCGGAAAGCGTGACGTTCTTTATCTTTGCCATCCACCTGATGGGCATCAGCTCGATCATGGGCGCGATCAACGTGGTCGCCACCATCCTCAACCTGCGCGCCCCCGGCATGACGTTGATGAAAATGCCGCTGTTCGTCTGGACCTGGCTGATCACCGCGTTCCTGCTGATCGCGGTGATGCCGGTGCTGGCCGGCTGCGTGACGATGATGCTGATGGACATCCACTTCGGCACCAGCTTCTTCAGTGCTGCCGGCGGCGGTGACCCGGTACTGTTCCAGCACGTGTTCTGGTTCTTCGGCCATCCCGAGGTGTACATCATGATCCTGCCGGCCTTCGGTGCCGTCAGCTCGATCATCCCGGCCTTCTCCCGCAAACCGTTGTTTGGCTACACCTCCATGGTTTATGCCACAGCGGCCATTGCGTTCCTGTCGTTCATCGTCTGGGCGCACCACATGTTCGTGGTGGGCATTCCGCTGGTGGGCGAGCTGTTCTTCATGTACGCCACCCTGCTGATCGCCGTGCCCACCGGGGTAAAGGTGTTCAACTGGGCCAGCACTATGTGGCAAGGCTCGCTGACCTTCGAGACGCCGATGCTGTTTGCCGTGGCGTTCGTGATCCTGTTTTCCATCGGCGGCTTCTCCGGGCTGATGCTGGCCATCGCCCCGGCGGACTTCCAGTACCAGGACACCTACTTCGTGGTCGCGCACTTCCACTATGTGCTGGTGCCCGGCGCGATCTTCGGGATCTTCGCCTCGGCCTACTACTGGCTGCCGAAATGGACCGGCCACATGTACGACGAAACCCTCGGCAAGCTGCACTTCTGGCTGTCGTTCGTCGGCATGAACCTGGCGTTCTTCCCGATGCACTTCGTAGGCCTGGCGGGCATGCCCCGGCGGATCCCGGACTACAACCTGCAGTTCGCCGACTTCAACATGGTCTCGTCCATCGGCGCGTTCATGTTCGGCACCACGCAGTTGTTCTTCCTGTTCATCGTGATCAAGACCATCCGTGGCGGCGAACCGGCTCCGGCCAAACCGTGGGATGGGGCTGAGGGGTTGGAGTGGAGCGTGCCTTCACCGGCGCCGTATCACACCTTCACTACGCCGCCGGAAGTGAAATAGATGACACCGGGGCCCTATGTGGGAGCGAGCTTGCTCGCGATAGCGGTGTGTCTGACACACCGCGTCGCCGCCATCGCGAGCAAGCTCGCTCCCACAGGGTTCTCGGTAGGGACTGGAAATCATGGCTGATTCGATTTCGCTGAAGAAACTGGTCACGCGCCTGCTAGTGGTAGTGGTGGCCATGTTTGCCTTCGGGTTTGCCCTGGTGCCGATCTACGACGTGATGTGCCGGGTATTCGGCATCAACGGCAAAACCGCAGGGCAGTACGAAGGTGAACAAATCGTCGATCAATCGCGCCAGGTTCGCGTGCAGTTCCTGTCGACCAACTCCGTGGACATGGTCTGGGATTTCTATCCTAAAGCCGACCAATTGGTGGTTCAGCCCGGGGCCGTGAACGAGATGGTGTTCATTGCCCACAACCCCACCGATCGGCCGATGAGCGCCCAGGCAGTCCCCAGCATCGCGCCGAGCAACGCGGCGGCCTATTTCCACAAGACCGAATGCTTTTGTTTTACCCAGCAAGTGCTGCAACCCGGCGAACGTATCGAAATGCCCATGCGCTTCATCGTTGACCGGGACATGCCCAAGGAAGTGAAGCACCTGACGCTGTCCTACACGCTGTTCGATATCACCGCTCGTCATCCACCGGTGGCTGTAAACACTGACCGATAGCGTGCCCGATAAGGAGAACAATAAATGGCAACTCACGAACACTATTACGTTCCGGCCCAGAGTAAATGGCCGATCATCGCCACCGTCGGGATGTTCGTCACGGTGTACGGCCTGGCGACCTGGTTCAACGACCTGAAGGCTGACCGGCCCGACTCCAACGGCCCGCTGATCTTTTTTGTCGGCGGCCTGTTGCTGGCCTACATGCTGTTCGGCTGGTTCGGCGCGGTCATCAAGGAAAGTCGCGCCGGGCTCTACAGTGCGCAGCTCGACCGCTCGTTTCGCTGGGGCATGAGCTGGTTCATCTTCTCTGAAGTGATGTTTTTCATCGCCTTCTTCGGCGCGCTGTTCTATGTGCGCATGATCTCGGCGCCTGGCTTAGCCGGTGAAGGCAGCAAGGGCCTGTCGGAGATGCTTTGGCCGAACTTCGAATACGTCTGGCCGTTGCTGAACAACCCCGACCCTAAGCTTTTCCCTCCGCCCAAGGATGTGATCAGCCCTTGGGGCTTGCCGCTGCTCAACACCATCCTGCTGGTCAGTTCCAGCGTCACCGTGACCATCGCCCACCATGCCCTGAAAAAAGGCCATCGCGGTGCGCTGAAAATCTGGCTGGCTATCACCGTGCTGCTGGGTTGCGCCTTCCTGGGCTTCCAGGCCGAGGAATACATCCACGCCTATAAAGAGCTGGGCCTGACGCTGGGCTCGGGCATCTATGGCGCAACGTTCTTCATGCTCACCGGTTTCCACGGCGCTCACGTCACCATCGGCACGATCATTTTGTTCGTAATGCTGATGCGCATCATGCGCGGGCATTTCGACAACGAGCATCAGTTCGGCTTCGAGGCCGCGAGCTGGTACTGGCACTTCGTCGATGTGGTGTGGATCGGCTTGTTCTTCTTCGTCTACATCCTCTGAGGCAGCCGTTACCAAGGCGGCTCTTTACCAAGGAGCATGCGACACCAACTGGCCGCTGAAAAAACCCCAGGCAATCAAGCCGACGGTGGCGGCGGCCAGACTGACCCGAATCGCCAGGGCGATGACCAGGCGATTGGAACTGCTGTCGTCCTTGACCAGAAAAAACAGGCCGCTGAACAGGCTCGCAATCGTGGCAATCAGCATCAGGACGATGGCTGCTTTTAGCATTAGGGACACTCCGGGGGGACGCGATGCACGTGAGTATAGCTATCTCGTTCGACAGCTTTGGAACGGCGCCATGAAAGGCTTCCGGCCAGGCATCGTGCCGTCACTGGTGGTAGCCGTGCTGTTGCCGGTGATGGTGTGCCTGGGGTTCTGGCAATTGAGCCGGGGCGAACAAAAGCGCGTGCTCATGGACAGTTACGCCGAACGCCGCGTGGCGCAGCCGATGGCAAGCGTGGAGCTGCAACACACGGCGGACCCGGCCTTTCGACCGGTCAGCCTGCGGGGCCAGTTCGACGCCGAACACAGCATCCTGCTGGATAACCGCCAGCACGACGGCAAGGTCGGCGTGGAGTTGCTACAACCCTTTCTAGACCAGGCGACCGGGCTCTGGCTGCTGGTCAATCGTGGCTGGTTGCCCTGGCCTGACCGGCGCACTCCGCCGGCCTTCAGCACCCCCGAACAAGCGGTGAACCTTCAAGCCTGGGTCTACGTTGCTCCGGGCACCACGTTCCAGCTCCACGCCGACCCAGCCGACGCCCCGTGGCCGCGACTGGTGACCGCGGTCGAGCCGGACAAGCTCTGGGCCGAACTGGGCCGCAACGGTTTCGCCTACCAATTACGCCAACAAAGCGGCCCCGGCGCCTATCGGACCGATTGGCCGGTAGTGGCCATGGGGCCGGAAAAACACCTCGGCTATGCCGTGCAGTGGTTCGCCATGGCGGCGGCGCTGTTCGGCCTCTTTCTTTATCTCGGATGGCACAACGCAGGGAGACAGCATGGGAACCACCATGAATCCAACCAACACGTCTGAGGCACCTACGGCGCGCAACCGTCGCAAGGGGCGCCTGCAACTGCTGCTGATCGTGCTCGGGGTGATCGGCCCGATGATCCTGGCCACCGGCATGTACAAATTCCAGTTCTGGGTCCCGGAAAGCCGCAGCTACCACGGCGAACTGATCGGCAACGGCCAGACCCGCGCCGAGATCGGCGTACAAGCCGATGAGCGGCGCTGGCAGATCCTGGTCACGGCGCCGCAGGAATGTTCGGCTGATTGCCGGCAACTGGTCTACCTGGCCCGTCAGGTGCAGATCGGCCTGGGTCGCGACGCCTCCCGCGCCAGCCATGCCCTGGCCATCGCCCAGCCGCTGGACGCGCAATACGACGCCCAACTGCAACGCGAATACCCCCAACTGCAACGCTACCCGCTGGACCTGCCGGCCTATCAGAAAGGCGCCCAAGGCAGCGGCGAAGCGCAGCTGTGGATCATCGATCCCCATAGCAACCTGGTGCTGCGCTATGACGCCCGGGTCAAGGGCAAGGCACTGCTCAACGACCTGCGACATCTGTTGAAACTGTCGAACATCGGATGAGGGCAACGACATGGCCAAACCTGGATTTCGCCTCGCGCTGTTTGCCACGTTGCTGGCACTGATCGTCGTACTGCTGGGCGCCTACACCCGGCTCACCCACGCCGGCCTCGGCTGCCCGGACTGGCCCGGTTGCTACGGCTTCATCAGCGTACCCAAGAGCGAAGCCCAGCTGGCACATGCCGAACTGCACTTTCCCGACGCCCCGGTGGAAGCCCACAAGGGCTGGAACGAGATGGTCCATCGCTACTTCGCCGGCCTGCTGGGGCTGATGATTACCGTGCTGGCTGCCCGGGCCTGGATGAACCGGCGTCACCCAGGCCTGCCCTTGAAGCTGCCCCTGTTTCTGCTGGCGGTGGTCTTTGCCCAGGCGGCGTTCGGCATGTGGACCGTGACCCTCAAGCTGTGGCCGCAAGTGGTGACCGGGCATTTGCTGGGCGGGTTCGCGACCCTCAGCCTGCTGTTTCTGCTTACGTTGAGATTGTCTGGTGTGTTGCCGGCGCTGACCGTGCCCAAGCGTCTGCAACATTGGGCCACCGCCGGGTTACTGCTGGTGATCGGCCAGATCGCCCTCGGCGGTTGGGTCAGCTCCAATTACGCCGCCGTAGCCTGCATCGATTTCCCGACCTGCCACGGCCAATGGCTACCACCGGCGGATTTTGCCAACGGCTTTCATCTGACCCAGCACATCGGCCCCAACTACCTGGGTGGCCAACTCGACAGCGATGCGCGCACCGCCATTCACTTGACCCACCGTATCGGCGCGTTGCTGGTGACGGTGGTGCTGTTGGGGCTGGCTTGGCAGTTGAAGACCGTCGGCATGACACGCCTGGCCGGGCTGGTGTTGATAGCCCTGGCGGCCCAGATCAGCCTGGGCATCAGCAACGTGCTGTTCCACCTGCCGCTGCCGGTCGCCGTGGCCCACAACGCCGGAGGCGCCGCGCTGTTGTTGAGCCTGGTGTTGGTCAATTATCACGCCCGTACCAGCCTGGTCCGGGTCAAGCATCAAGTCCCGCTGCGCTGGCGCTTCAACCCGCATAAACACGGCCCCAGCCCCATAACAATAAAAGGAGAGATGCCATGGCAACCTTGACCGGTGAACGCCACAGCCAAGCGATCTGGCGCGATTATCTGGAGCTGACCAAGCCCAAAGTGGTGGTGCTGATGCTGATCACCTCGCTGGTGGGCATGTTCCTCGCCACCCGCGCCGGGGTGCCGTGGACGGTGCTGGTGTTCGGCAACCTGGGCATCGCCCTGTGTGCCGGCGGCGCGGCGGCGGTCAACCATGTGGTGGACCGGCGCATCGATGCGGTGATGGCCCGTACCCATAAACGCCCGCTGGCCGAAGGCCGAGTCTCACCGGCCGCCGCACTGACCTTCGCCCTCGCACTGGCTGTGGCCGGCCAAGCGCTGTTGCTGGCGTTCACCAACCCGCTGACCGCCTGGCTGACCCTGGCCTCCTTGCTCGGTTATGCGGTGATCTACACCGGTTTCCTCAAACGGGCGACGCCGCAGAACATCGTCATCGGCGGCCTGGCCGGCGCGGCACCACCGTTGCTGGGCTGGGTGGCCGCCACCGGTCATGTCAGCGCCGAACCGCTGCTGCTGGTGCTGATCATCTTCGCCTGGACCCCGCCGCATTTCTGGGCCCTGGCGATTCATCGCAAGGAGGAATACGCCAAGGCCGATATCCCGATGCTGCCGGTGACCCATGGCGAGCACTACACCAAAATCCATATCCTGCTGTACACCCTGGCGCTGCTGGCGGTGAGCCTGATGCCCTTTGTGATCCAGATGAGCGGCTTGCTGTATCTGGTTTGCGCCCTCGTGCTGGGCGCCCGGTTTCTGCAATGGGCCGTGGTGTTGTACCGTGGCAGTCGGCCGCACGCGGCGATCAACACGTTCAAGTACTCTATCTGGTACTTGTTCCTGCTGTTCATCGCCCTGCTTGTAGATCACTACTTACTGTTGAGCCTATGACTCGAACCCAGAAAACCGTCTTCATTCTCGTGGCCGTGATCGCGCTGATCCTCGGCCTTACCATCAATAAAGTGCTGACCGGCAAAGGCGAAGGCGACCCCACGGCGCTGATCGACGCCGGCATCATCCTGCTGCCTCAAAGCCGCAACCTGCCGGACGTGAAAATGACCGACCAGGACGGTCAGCCAGTGACGATGGACGGGTTGAAAGACAAATGGAGCCTGCTGTTCTTCGGCTACACCTTCTGCCCGGACATATGCCCGACCACCCTCGCCCAACTGCGCCAGATCAAAAGCGAACTGCCGCCCGAGGCTGTGGATAAATTGCAGATCGTGCTGGTAAGCGTCGACCCGAACCGCGACACGCCCAAGCAACTCAAGCAGTACCTGGGCTACTTCGACCCGCAGTTCATCGGCCTGACCCCGTCATCGATCGAAGACCTGCAGAAACTCGCCAACGCGGTGAGCATTCCGTTCATCCCGGCGGACACCAGCAAACCCAACTACACGGTTGATCACAGCGGTAACCTCGCAGTCATCGGACCGGACGGTACTCAACGCGGGTTTATTCGTGCGCCGTTGAACAACCAGAAGCTAGTGGCGCAGTTGCCAGAGATGCTGAAACGCAAATAAGGCCATCACAGAACGCTCGCTCCCACCGCCATTCACCTGTGGGAGCGAGCCTGCTCGCGATGAAATCGACTCGGTTCCAGACCAAAACAAGTCACCCGCATCGCCGGCAAACCCCGCTCCTACAGAACCTGCCTACACACCTCATCAAGCCACGCATCCTTGCGCCTTTGCCTACAACTACGCCAGAATCCGCCCGCTTGTGCGCCTTTTCCCTGGGCTCTATTGTCTTTCCTGCCACTGCCCATCAGTGGTCGGGTTTAGTAGCCCGGGTCCCACTTCGGTTGTACAAGTCTCATCAGTCAGGCATTTGCCTGTTCTCGATGGTGGCTGTGCGCATGGCGCCCTTGGGCGCGCCGGGTTTGGTGTGGGTTACCGGTCTACTAACTTGCGCACAGCCGCCACCCTTTCGTTTAGTAGCGAGATGGTGCGGCCTAATATGAGGCCCACACCTATGTTCAAAATAACCCCGAATCCGCCAGAGGCAGATTCCACTTCTACATCCGCAAAATCGAAAGCCAAGCAGCAAGACGAAACCACCAAACGCGTGCTGGATCACTACTTGCTGCCGAAATCTGAAAAGTCTCAAGACGACCCCAAACCGGGGCAGCTATACACCGTCGTGAAAGGTCTCGATAACGAATGCTTGCTTGCCAACCTCGGCGAAACCCTGGCTTCGGCTGATGCCATGGTGAGTGATCTGGCGTTTGATCTGGATGGATCGAGGCGCCATGTGGCGCAGGGGATTCAGCAGTTGATTGAGCTGAGTTCGTTGTTGGCGAATCGGGTGTTGGATAACGTGGAGCCACGTTAACCGCAACACCATCAAGCTGTGTGGCGAGGAGATATTCCCCTCGCCACACATTGCAGGCCCTCATTCCTGGCGACGCATGAACTCTGCGAAAAGAGGAACTGTAAAATTCAGATATCCGTGATCTGTGCTGTAGATCATTCCCTTGGAAATGATGTTGGCCCGAGTCGGACCAAGCGATGATTGAGGACGCCCCATAACCTTCGCAACATCAGCGATGGCATAGGGGCCATCGCCAAGGGTGGACATGGCTTTTACAAACTGAACCTCCGAAGGTGTAAGCCGATCGATACGGACCCTGAAGAAGCCCGCATCGAGAGAGGCCAATGTCTCCGAATAAGAATGCTCGACATCGTCAGCGGTAATTTCAGGTCCCTCGGCGTTGTTCCATGCCGTGGATGCCCACTCTTGAAGAAAGAAAGGATAGCCCTGCGTCCGATCAACAATGCTGTCCAGAGCTGCAGTGTCGATAGAGGCTTGCTCCTCTAGGATCGGCTTTTGAACGGCTTGAGCCGCAGACGGTTGATCAAGCGCCCCCACCTCCGGGTAAAGGAAAAGCCGCTCGGCATATGACTTCGCCTCACCCGCCAACCGAGCAACTTGCGGAAGACCTGCACCGACCAGCAGCACCGGAAGCCCTTCTTGCGACATGCGATGGATAGAGACAATCAGTGCCGATAGATCTGCTTCGGTGAGGTATTGGACTTCATCAATGAGAAGAATCCAGCCTTTACCGGCGGCCTGTGCGGCTTCACCTATTACAGTAAAAAGATCGGGAAGGTCGTATTGAAGATTTCCGCTATCCGCGAGTCCAGGCTCAGGCTCAACACCAATCTCAATACCGCCAATATCAATCTTGAAGATTGATGCAAAGCTGCGAAGTCCTTTTAGCCCACGATTAGCAATTTGCTTGGCGACCTCAACGCTGGAAAGCGCGCGCATGACCTTTCGCATTTCAGGATAAAGAAGACGTGCAAGGCTTTCACGTTCTGGCGCCTCCACTTTGGAGACGAAAAGACCTTCCTCCTTTGCAATCTTTCCTATCTCATTCAACAGGACCGTCTTACCCGTGCCTCTTAAGCCAAGGAGCATGATGGAACGAGCACTTCGCCCATTGACGGCTCGCCCACAGGCAATTCTTGCCGCCTCAAGAATCAGGTCGCGCCCCGCCAGTTCAGGGGGCCTGCTGCCCGCCCCGGGCGCAAACGGATTACGGTAGGGATCCATGTCGACCTCACGAAATAGCAAAATCTATAGAAAGATAGCTTAAGCTAGCTGAAATACCTAGTTTTTGCTATGCATTGCTATCATTCAATAGAAGCGGATTTATTTCTGATGTTTTCTATGAGTGCTGCGCACTCAAGCGGGGGCAAGCGCCCTCGTCACGGTAGATCGAGTCGCCGGGGGGTATCAGGGGTGGCGGTCCAGTTTCTTGAGAAACTCGGTCATTTCCTTTTCCGCCTGCGGAAACGGGGACATGGGCAAACGCGCGGAAACGGGGAAGGAAACAGGACAGACCACGATTATGAGACGGTCCGATTACAGGTGAGCGCAAAATCGTGATCTGTCCCCAGTTCCCGCAACAACTCAGATTTTCAGCTCGATCACACGCCCCTAAAAATCGCCGTGATCCATGAAATCATTGGTGTTACGGACGGTGCCGCGTTGTTGAGCAGATTTGAAAACGAGGCCAAATTCATTCTTCAGTATCCGTCCGAAAAGATTCAACCGACGCGCAACGGATGCCGTGCAGTGCCTTTATTTAACGAACCTCAGGCATGCGAACCCAGTCTTGATTTGCAGCTGTTGAATGGGTTCGACGCTCTCCTGATCGCCGACTTTCTTGATCACGCCTACCCCGCAGAAGTATTCGTCGCGGTTGAAGATTGGGAGAATGCCCACCTTGGGCTTGCTCCAGGAGCCTTGGATCAAGGTGTAGGTGGCGCCGTTCTGTGGCGTGAAGGAGAACGGTATTTGACACACGCTGCTTCCTGCGACCTGCCCATAGGTCAGGATCAGCTCCTTGTTCACGGCAACCCGGGATTCGATGTAGTCGCCGTTAGAGGGCAGGATTGTGTAACCCGCATAGCATCCATTATCGCTGAAGGTCATGGCATCCAGTCTCGCACCATTTCCAGCCTTGAGGCGAACCGTTGCGGAGGGTTCATTGGGGCCGGGAACGACATACTGCTTGCCCTGCAAAAAAGAAGTGCAACCGCTAATTACCAGCGCACCGGCCAACAAGATACAGCGGCCGGACTTTTGATTGAGGTACATCCATCTCTCCCTGATTTCCATTGGGTGCCCTGACCTTTCCGGGGCTTGGGGCTGCCGAATCGCGGGCTGATGATAATGGATTCGGTGGTGTATCAACCAGATTCGGGACAACAGCTCCCTAGCCACTCACTGAAACGGCGACAGCCCACGATGATGAGACGGTCCGGTTACAGGTGAACGCAAAATCATGGTCTCTTTCCGAAGTAGCGCCAAGGACGTAAACCCACCTTGCAGTTGACGGAGACGCGCATCGACGTAAAATCGCGCCCCCAAAATCAGCATGCATAGCGAAAAGGAGCTTCGATGCAACGGGTGATGATTGTTGGTCAGCCTGGGTCTGGAAAGAGCACCTTGGCACGTAAGCTTGGCGAGCATACGGGCTTGCCTGTCGTTCATATCGACACTATTCACTGGCTGCCAGGATGGGTCGAACGAACCTGTGACGAAAAAACGCGCCTCTGTCGCGAGGTCGAGGCCCGTGATCGCTGGATATTCGAAGGAGGCCATTCAGCCACTTGGGACAACCGATTGAGCCGCGCAGATCTTTTGATATGGATTGATCGATCGGCGACGCTTAGATTCTGGCGCGTACTGCTCAGAACGCTGCTTAAGCACGGTCGATCTCGGCCTGACTTGCCGGAGAACTGCCCCGAGCGACTGGCTAATCTGCCGGAGTTTTTCAGGTTCATGTGGCGGACGAAAAAATCAGCACGAGCGAAGATGGAACAACTTGTGGCGACTGCGCCATCGGCATGCCGCGTAGTCTGTCTGCGGTCTAATCGGGACACCAGGATTTTTCTCGCGAACATTGGAAATGTCGACTGACTAGGCCACATCACGGTTCTCCTTGGACAAAGGGATTCATTTTCAGAAGATCTCTCTTTCCCCTTGTCAGTCTCCCTTTTTCAGTCGTCCCCTTTTCAGTCAAGGCAGGACGCACCGACCGCTGTCGCCCGGCGTAACTGCGACATGACGTTCCCCGCCGTAATCGCCGTCGTAGGCGACATTGGGCAACCGCTCGCGGTCAGCGCCTCTGCGACCCAGGTATTGCAGGTATAAAACAGCGAATAGCGACCCTCGGCCTGGTAGAACCGGCTCTCTCCATACAAGCCAGGCCCGAGCACCACCAAGGTGCCCGTCGCTGAGTGAGTGAAGGTCCCGGCCACGAACGCGAGCAGTCGTCGGTAACCGTCCTCCGTCACCCGCACCTCGATGACCTCGCTTGTGGCGAAACGCCGCCTGGGATCCCCGTCAATCTTGACCGCATGCAGCACGGTTGCCTTCGACCCGAACAAGGCTCGCAGGGCGAGGCTCAAGGTGGCCTGTGGGGCTCGGTAAAAATCCTCGTCACCCCAACCGAACTCCACGAAGTCGCCGTCGCTGAACGCTTCGGCCAGTGTGGGAAGCACCTGAAGCAGATCGGGGCGCGCAATGACCAACCCGGTATGCAGGCCATGATTCACTACATAGAAGGACCGCCAATCGCCACCCGCACTCCTCGGCGGGTCCGACGCGGTAGCGCAGCCGAACAGCGTGAGGACCAGGGCCAGCACTACAACGCTGCTGTTCGAATGCAGGTCTATGCCACAGAATTTCATCACAGCCTCCTCAGCAGAAGTCTAAGTTCGCACCTTGAATTTTGCGCCACCTCTGTGAGGGGGAAGGCCGGCCAGATGATTCTCAGATTTATTTTGTCTAGTCCTGAATAAGGTTTACACCTGTTTCAGGACTAGACACTTCCGTGTCGAGAGTTGGATTCATCTACTGCCGTCTAAGGTTTGACGCGAAGGGAATGCACAAACGCGGCTGCGGGGGACGTTGTTTAGGTGCCTGATCAATCTTGAGACCGTTTTATTGCGTAGGCGAGCTGCTCGGCGTTGTTGCGCAATTCAATGAATTTTTCGTTTAGCTCGACATGACCTGGATTCCAGGAAAGGACGCCACCGACATAGCTTTGACCAAGAATGAGATCATTTAATGAGCCCATTCCGCCATAGGCTGACAGTAGATACTCAATCCCAGAGTAATCAGAATCCAGCAATAGTGCCCTTGCCTTACGCATCCAGAAACTCCAGTGGGTGTCTCCGCCGCTTTCAAGCACTATTGCAAGCTGATCAAGAATGCAGATCAGCTCTTCAGTTTTCGGTCCCATTTCTCGACATAGTCCAAGTGAAGTGCGGCATGAGGAGGATGATTCGCTATTGAGTATTTCTCGCCTACTAGCTAAAAAAGCTACTGTTTCGCCATCAGGATGTCCAGGGGCCGCTCTCTGCCGGTGACGACAGTCGAGAATCGGCCACAGCGGGCGCCTAGACATCAATCTCACATATTGCTTCCTCCGCCTGTATCCGTAACGTCAGCCCTGACGCAAAGCACACAACTAAGTGCTGGTCTGCCGGAATGTTATCCGCCAGGTAAAAATTTTTCGTCTCAGCACCAGACTCCACAGTTCCAATCGCATGAAGTACACAATCATCCTCGGCCAAATCCGGATCGCGCCCCTCGGCACGAAAGTAGCTCACCTCACGGAATTTCACGGTGATCTGTCTCGCTTCCTCTGGTGGCACCCAGTCTTCGGTGCGCCGAGTAAACCTGAGAATGAGTGTGCGCTCTAGCGCTGCATAGTGAATGGCGCTGGCCGCATAGAAGTTATGTAGGTCGTGGGCTCGTCCTTCGGCCTCGACCTCAATGTGGCCAAACGTAAAACCTCGAAATTGCATCAACGGCTCCTCATCGCGACGGGTGCATAAAAAGAGCGAAAGGCGAAGAATACATTTTCAGAAGAACTCTCCCCTTTACCATTCAGCCAACCTCCTCAAACCGCCGCCGCTTCATGAACAACCCCATCCCTATCGCCACGGCAAAAACCGACAGCAACCCCAGATCAAACCCCAACAAGCGGGTCTGACCGGCCAAAACGCAGCCAACCGCACCCGCCACCACCAACACCACGCCTAGCCACTTGCGTAGCAGATAGGGTTTGAGGAATCGATCGAGCAGAAAGGACAACACCAAGGCAATGACCAATTGAGTAATTACGGACATGTACGTCTCCAGTCAGGCCTTGATGATCAATGTCGAGAGGGTGCGTTGCGGGCCGATGCCGCCGTTGACCTGCGCTTCTATGCTGACCAGTACGTCGCCCGCATGGTAGGTGGGCAGGATTTCATTGGCATACGTGCGCACACCGGCCCCTACAGATGCCGCCACGTAAGAGGGGGCCACAGCCTTGGCGGCGGCAGTGAAGGCCGCGGCTGCAAGGGTGGCGATCGTGGTGCGCTGGGTATTGAGGGCATCGCCCTGTTGCCGGGTCAGCGGCTTGGAGATGCCGATCATCATCACGCACGGCAGGTTTTTGGCCAGCATCTTGTCGTACACCTCGACGACCTTGCTGTTGACCTCATAGTGGGCACTTTTCGCTTCGCCAAAATGCAGCTCGCGCAAGCGCCCACGTTCGCTGTCGGTGAGGGTGATCTGCGAGACGTTGAAGACGATCCCGTGATTGCCCATGTATTGGAAAGTCCCTTCGAACTTCATCGCCCATATCCTTTTGGGGTAAAGGTGGCGATTCTCTACAAGGAGCGGATTGGATTCAAATCATTTCGCCTTGCCGGCAGGGTGTGTTGGTCATGCGCAGGAGTCGCAGTGTGTCAGGCTGATTCCGTTGGCTTTTTTGGGTCTGCTTCGCAGCCCAGCGGGGATAAATCCCCTCGCCACAGGGTTTTGTGTGTTGGCTGTTTGGCGGGCTGTTATTGAAGACGTGGTCGGCTTTTTTATGAGTGCTGCGCACTCAAGCGGGAGCAAGCTCCCTCGCCACAGAAGCGGTCCTATGCGAAGTCAGGAGTGGCGATCTGAACTGGTCAAGTTTGTGTTTTACACCCAGAAGTCGTTAGCCACTCCAATCAATTGAATAGCCTCCTCATCCAAGGGCTCGGCGAAGATGATGTTCAAGTCGCGGTAACCGGAATGGTCCCCCACCAAGCTCAACTCGAATCGAGCCCCGGACGCGTCGGCTTCGTAGCTCTTCAAGTAAGTCAGGTTCTTGGCTTCATTGAAAATTACGTCCAACGTGCCGTCGTAACCATTCCCCAGTCGGGTAAAGCCCAAAGCGGACAAGTCGATCGTGTCTTCACCCACGGTATAGTCCATCAGGCGATCCGTATGGTTTTCGGTGGCGGTACGGTAGCTGTCGTTCAGTCCGTCGAAGCGGAACACATCGTTGTTACCGCCACCCACCAATAGGTCCCGGCCCTCTCCGCCAACCAACACATCATTCCCTAGCGCTCCATAAAGACGATCATCGCCCGCGGCCCCTTCGATGACTTCGCTTCGAGCGTTGCCTTGTAAACGATCGTCCCCTTCGATGCCCATCAACCTGGCTTGCTGAAACAGGAGATTGGTTTCATTCAGCGTTTGGCCCAAGTTACCGTCGAAGACCACTTCGAAGCGTTCCCCATCGGCGTTGGCCTCGAAACTCTTGAGGTAGGTCCGCGTCCCGCTTTCATTGACGCGTATCGCCAGCGTTCCGTCATGGCCATTGCCAAGCCCGAGGAAGCCCAGGGAGGAGAGGTCGAGGGTATCGCTGCTGGGGTCGAAGTCGGTGATGCGGTCGCTATGGGCCGCGGTTGCGGTGCGGTAGCTGTCTGTGACTGACTGGTAACGGAACGTGTCGGCCCCGGCACCGCCCGTGAGCAGGTCACGACCTTGCTGGCCATCGAGCAGATCGTTACCGGCTCCGCCAAAGATTGCATCGTCGAACGAGGCGGTACCGAGCAAGAAGTCATCGTCGCGGCCACCGTCAAGGTGGTAATAGCCGTCGTCTGGATTGCCAAAGCTGTGGTCCAAGCGACCGTCGGGGTTCAGCTGGACCAAGGCGGCCAGATAGCCGTCCGCGCTCGTCCCTTGGCTTCCGCCAATCAATAGCTTGCCGTCGGCCAGCACGATCATGTCGGCGACTGCGAAAGGAGCGCTTTCCGAGCCCCAACTTACCCGACCTTGTTCACCGAAACCGGTGTCGAGTGAGCCGTCGGCATTGAGTCGGATGACGGTCGCCACGCCGCCCGAGGCGCCCGCCAGCAGGATTTTGCCGTCATCCTGGATGACCAGGGCGTCTGCGTGGACATCCAGGGCCAGGCTGCCGCCGTTCGCAAAGCTGCTATCCAGCGTACCGTCCGGGTTGAGGCGGGTCAGGGTGTCTTGCCCCGTGACCAATACCTTCCCGTCTCCCTGCAATGAAACGTCGAACGTGCCGCTGGGGTGAATGCCGACGGACGCGGGTAGGTGCAGGATCCCAGCCTCTCCAAAGGAGGAGACCAAGGCCCCCGTCGCGTCGAAGCGGGCGATATAGATCTCTCCAGAGGGATACCCAGCGCTTGCGAAGAAGCTGCCGTCGCGTTGCACGGAGAACGACGCTTGCTGGCCTAGATCTTCATTCCAATAGAAAGGCACTGTCACGGTGCCGCCGTTCCCGAAACTCGTATCGAGGCTGCCGTCCGCCAAGTTACGACTGATGCCCGACACCCAGGCGTCGCCTACTTTCACGTAGCGCGCCACCAGGTAGCCTCCGCCCGGCTGCACGGCGGCATTACCGCCGTCCTCGATGTCGAGCGACACCGGGAGAAGGGATTTACCGTCGCCGCTGAAGTCGCGGTCCAGGCTACCGTTAGCATTGAACCGGACCAGGCTGCCGGTGAAGCCTGAATCCTCTTCACCTCCCAGCCCCAGGCGGCTATAAGCGCCAAGCCAGATCGCACCGTCCGGATCGACCGTGATACCTGCGATTTTGTCCGAGCCCCATAAGGTCGTGGCGACCATGCCTGTTTTTTGCACAGTTGAAGCGGCGGGCGAAATGCTCTGGCTCATGTCCATGCCTCCGGTAGCTATCTAGCGCCAAAGACTATAGGCAGGGGTCAGTCAGGTTGCCACTTTACGAGACGAAGGGAGATTCTTGGGCGACCTTCTGCTATCGATGCAACCGGTCTCCGGCAACTGCCCAAGATAACGCTAGGCTGGTTGAAGTTGCGGGCCAATACCACTGTTGACCTACGCCGCGATGCTGACCAGTACATCGCCAGCATGGTAGGTCGGTGGGATTTCATTAACGAGCGTATTGGATTCAAATGATTCGCCTTGCCGGCAGTAACCTGAAACGCTAGTGATGAGGGACGGAACTTTTAATACCATAAAACTGTAGCTGATAATAAATATAAAAATAGGAAGCCGTTAAAAATACCAAGAAGGTTGGCAGATGGTTGGGGTGTAACCAGTAGATTAGGTTATCCAGCAATAGGACTGCCGTTACGATTGTGGCGAGGATGCTTGCGGATTTTGCAAGAAGGGAGCGGGGCATGTTGCTTGATTTTCTTAATCGATAAGGTCGCTGCAGCATTAGAACTAGCAGTGATAGGAGCAACGTGCCAATAATTGCTGCGAATGGGATAGCTATAGTCTCATGTTCGGCCGAATACAAGTTATTCTCGAAATTAGAGTACAAATTGTAGCCACCGATTATTGGAGTAGCCGAGAGACTTGCCAAATAAAAAAACAAAGAATGCCTTATTTTCATATTTTTTGTCCTTGTGCCATGACAACAGTGTTACCCCTTGCCATGGCACTACTGTTTAAAAGTTAGGAGTCTGAAAGCCTTTTCCTATCAAGTGAATTTTATGCTCGCCCGAGATGTTTATTTTGTACCCTTTTCCTGGTAGGGCTCTGCCAGCTGTAGTTAGTTGCTCAAGCGCGAGCGGTCTATCGCTTTTATTGAAGTCATAGAAGTCATGGTAGGCTTTGACCGTTCCCAGAAACTGCCAAGATGTATCTTGGTTGCGAGTGAAATCACCCTCAACGTGATTCGCCCAAGGTAAGCACCACTGATAAGACTGTCTTTGCCGGTGTCATATGCCACCTTTGGGTCTACCAGATGATATGTGCCCGGTGATTTAGTGCTCTCGATAGTCTGCTTCAATAATGAGAGCTTGTGCTCTCTTATTTGTAAACCAATAGTATTGATATCGACCTCAAGCTTCTCTCCCTTTCCCCATAAATAATGCGCCAATGCTTTAACCGGGCTGAATGTGCCTCCCGATAATTTTGGTGTTTCTAATTTGAATGTTGTACTGCGGGCGTATTTTGAGTGGGCGATGGCTATAATAGCTTCCCTCGACGTAAAACCGCTTCTCTCAAGCGCATCAGCCAAGCTAAAGCAGATAGCTTTATTTTTGAAGAATACGTCATTTATACGCCAGTAAGGCGCTACCCAGCCGCGTTCCCGCTCGACAATTTGCCATATATCTTTTATTGCACCATAAGCGTTTTTATGATTTATAGCCTTGTCGAGAATTTTAAGGTTGAAAGTGAAGTCGTCCAGCCCGGTTTGAGTTTTTATAAGATCAGTTATGTAAAAATCATCATCTTCTGTTAGTACGTCTGGCTGAGGCGGTGGAAATATATAAGTACCATCAATTATGATACCGTCCGTGGACCAATATCCTCCTGCAGAGCCACGCCACGTACCATTTACCTGAGTCGGGGGTAAATCAATTCCGTTCTGCTTCATGAGCTCAAGTCCTTTTGATCGTAAAGTTAAATGTGCTGTGGCCAGAACCGCTTGTCTGGATTTCTAATTAAGCACGGAGATGTAGGGGTCTCAATACCTCAATGACAGCTTAGGAGATGGACTACAGGGCTTTCGGAATAAGGGGACGAATTTATCTATGATATTAAATACGTTCCGTTTCCCGTTCAGCTAATTTGCTCAAACCGCCACCGTTTCAGGAACAATCCCAAGGGCAATGATCACTTGGGTAATTCGGACATGCGCGTCTCCAGTCAAGTCTTGATGACTAGGGTCGAGAGGGTGCGTTGGGGACCAATGCTGGAGCGGTGAATATTTGTCAGTTAAGCCGCCAGATAAACCGCGCTGGCTGTTTGGGGCTGCTGCGCAGCCCAGCGGGGATAAATCCCCTCGCCACAGGGTTCGGGGTGTGCTGGCTGCTTGGTTGATTGGCATTGGGGTACTGTGGGCTTTTTTATGAGTGCTGCGCACTCACGCGGGAGCAAGCTCCCTCGCCACAAAAGCGGTTTTGTGTGAATTCAGGAGTGGCGATCCAGTTTTTTCAGGAACACGGTCATTTCTTTTTCGGCTTGTTTGTCGCCGTGGGCGCGGGCGGCTTCAAGGCCTTGTTCCCAGGCTTGGCGGGCTGCCGGTAGGTCGCCTTGGCCTTGGTGTGCTTTGCCTAAGAGTTTCCATGCTGCTGAGTATTTTGGGTCGAGTTCGACGCAGCGTTGGAAGTGTTCGGCGGCCCGGGCGAATTCGCCGAGGTCCAGATAGCCCTTGCCCAGGCCGAAGCGCAGCAATGAGTTATCCACACCCTTGGCGAGCATTTTTTCCAGGGAGTCGAGCATGGCGGCGTCCTTATCGGTTGTGTCAGGGGTTGATCCGCTGGCTGCTAGATAGCTATCGCGAGCAGGCTCGCTCCCACAGGGGTTGGGGTTGCCCACGATATTTGTGAGCAATGGAGATCCTCTGTGGGAGCGAGCCTGCTCGCGATGAGGCCCGGTCCATCACCGCAAATTCTGGATCAGAAGAAACTCAACCCCACATGGAACAGCTTCTCCACATCACGAATATGCTTTTTATCCACCAGGAACAGGATCACATGGTCGCCGGTCTGGATCATGGTGTCGTCATGGGCGATGAGCACTTGTTCGTCGCGGATGATCGCGCCGATGGTGGTGCCTGGCGGCAGGCCGAGGTCGCGGATGGCCTTGCCGATGACTTTGCTGGACTTGGCATCGCCATGGGCAATCGCCTCGATGGCTTCGGCCGCGCCACGGCGCAGGGAGTGCACGCTGACGATGTCGCCGCGCCGCACGTGGGCCAGCAAGGTGCCGATGGTTGCCAGTTGCGGGCTGATGGCGATGTCGATCTCGCCACCCTGGATCAGGTCGACGTAGGCCGGGTTGTTGATGATGGTCATCACCTTCTTCGCCCCCAGGCGCTTGGCCAGCAGCGACGACATGATGTTGGCTTCGTCGTCGTTGGTCAGGGCCAGGAAGATGTCGGCGTCGGCGATGTTTTCTTCCAGGAGCAAGTCACGGTCCGAGGCGCTGCCCTGCAACACCACGGTGCTGTCGAGGTTATCCGAGAGGTAACGGCAGCGCGCCGGGTTCATCTCGATGATCTTGACCTGATAGCGGCTTTCGATGGCTTCGGCCAGACGCTCGCCGATCTGCCCGCCGCCGGCAATCACGATGCGCTTGTTGTTTTCGTCGAGACGGCGCATTTCGCTCATTACCGCGCGAATATTGGCCTTGGCGGCGATGAAAAATACCTCATCGTCCGCTTCGATCACGGTATCGCCCTGGGGCAGGATCGGCCGATCACGTCGGAAAATCGCCGCGACCCGCGTCTCCACATTCGGCATGTGCTCGCGCAGCTGGCGCAGTTGCTGGCCCACCAGCGGTCCGCCGTAGTAGGCCTTGACCGCGACCAATTGCGCCTTGCCTTCGGCAAAGTCGATCACCTGCAAAGCGCCCGGGTGTTCGATCAGGCGCTTGATGTAGTTGGTCACTACTTGCTCGGGGCTGATCAGTACATCCACCGGGATCGCTTCGTTGTCGAACAGGTCGGCGCGGGTCAGGTAGGCCGCCTCGCGCACCCGGGCGATCTTGGTCGGGGTGTGGAACAGCGTGTGAGCGACCTGGCAGGCCACCATGTTGGTTTCATCGCTGTTGGTGACAGCCACCAGCATGTCGGCATCGTCGGCACCGGCCTGACGCAGCACCGTAGGCAATGAGCCACGGCCCTGTACGGTACGGATGTCGAGGCGGTCACCGAGATCGCGCAGGCGGTCACCGTCGGTGTCGACCACGGTGATGTCGTTGGCTTCACTGGCCAGATGTTCAGCCAGCGAACCGCCGACCTGCCCTGCGCCGAGGATGATGATTTTCATCCGGTCACTCCTATCGAATCGGTTTTAACCGCGTGCGGCGGCGATCTTGATCAGTTTGGCGTAGTAGAACCCGTCGTGGCCGCCCTCTTGGGCCAGCAACTGCCGACCATGGGGCTGCTTCACCCCGGCCTGGCTGGCAATGTCCAGCTCCCGGGCACCGGGGGTACGGGCGAGGAATGCTTCGATCACTTCGGTGTTCTCGGTCGGCAACGTCGAACACGTGGCATACAGCAGCATGCCGCCCACTTCCAGGGTTATCCACAACGCGTCGAGCAATTGCCCCTGCAACACCGCCAGTGCGGCGATATCATCCGGCTGGCGGGTGAGCTTGATGTCGGGATGACGGCGGATCACGCCGGTGGCCGAACACGGTGCGTCCAGCAGGATGCGTTGAAATGGCTTGCCATCCCACCAACTGGCGGTGTCGCGGCCATCGGCGGCAATCAGTTCGGCGTCCAGGCCAAGGCGTTCGAGGTTTTCCTTCACGCGCACCAGGCGCTTGGCTTCCAGGTCCACCGCCACCACGCCGGCCAGTTTCGGCTCGGCCTCGAGGATGTGGCAGGTCTTGCCACCCGGTGCGCAGCAGGCATCCAGCACGCGTTGGCCGGGCGCCAGCTCCAGCAGGTCGGCAGCCAGTTGCGCGGCTTCGTCCTGGACGCTGATCCAACCGTCGGCAAAGCCCGGCAGCGTGCGTACATCGCCGGGGGTTTCCAGCACGATACCGTCGCGGCTGTACTGGCACGGGATGGCCGGGATACCAGCCTCGCCCAGTAACGCCAGGTAGGCATCGCGCGTATGGTGGCGACGGTTGACCCGCAGGATCATCGGCGGATGGGCATTGTTGGCCGCGCAGATGGCCTCCCACTGCTCGGGCCAGAAGGCTTTCAGGGATTTTTGCAGCCAGCGCGGGTGGGCAGTGCGCACCACCGGGTCGTGTTCCAGCTCGGCCAGCAGGGCTTCGCTTTCCCGTTGGGCGCGGCGCAGCACGGCATTGAGCAGGGCCTTGGCCCACGGCTTTTTCAGTTTGTCGGCGCAGCCCACGGTTTCACCGATGGCGGCGTGGGCAGGCACGCGGGTGTAGAGCAATTGATAGAGCCCCACCAGCAGCAGCGCTTCGACGTCGGCATCGGCGGCCTTGAACGGTTTCTGCAGCAGCTTCGCCGCCAGGGCCGACAGCCGTGGCTGCCAACGGGCGGTGCCGAACGCCAGGTCCTGGGTGAAGCCGCGATCACGGTCTTCAACCTTGTCCAGTTGGGTCGGCAGGGAACTGTTGAGTGAGGCTTTTCCGCTCAGGACCGCAGCAAGCGCCTTGGCGGCGGCCAGACGCGGGTTCATGAAGCGTCCGCCGCTTGGCCCAGCACCGTGCCGACGGCAAATTTCTCACGACGGCTGTTGTACAAATCGCTGAAGTTCAGCGCCTTGCCACCGGGTAATTGCAGACGTGTCAGACACAGGGCCTGCTCGCCACAGGCGACAACGAGGCCGTCCTTGCTGGCACCAAGGATTTCACCCGGCGCGCCCTGCCCCTCGGCGTGGCTTGCCGCCAGCACTTTCAGGGCCTCGCCGTTCAAGGTGCTGTGGCAGATCGGCCACGGGTTGAAGGCACGCACCAGACGCTCCAGCTCGATGGCCGGGCGGCTCCAGTCGATGCGTGCTTCGTCCTTGTTCAGTTTGTGGGCGTAGGTGGCGAGGCTGTCATCCTGCACTTCGCCTTCCAGCGTGCCGGCGGCGAGGCCGGCGATGGCCTGGACCACGGCCGGCGGGCCGATCAGTGCGAGGCGGTCATGCAGGCTGCCGCCGGTGTCTTCGGCGCTGATGGGCGTGCTGACCTTGAGCAGCATCGGCCCGGTGTCCAGGCCGGCTTCCATGCGCATCACGGTGACGCCGCTCTCGGCATCGCCGGCTTGCACGGCGCGCTGGATCGGCGCCGCACCGCGCCAGCGTGGCAGCAGCGAGGCGTGGCTGTTGATGCAACCCAGGCGCGGAATATCCAGCACCACTTGGGGCAGGATCAGGCCGTAGGCGACCACCACCATCAAGTCGGGTTTGAGTGCGGCCAAGTCGGCCTGGGCCTGAGCGTCGCGCAAGGTCGGCGGCTGCAAGACCTGCAAACCGCTCTCCAGGGCCAGTTGCTTGACTGGGCTGGGCATCAGTTTTTGCCCGCGACCGGCCGGCCGATCCGGCTGGGTGTAGACCGCGATGATTTCATGGGGGCTGGCCAGCAGGGCCTTGAGGTGGTCGGCGGCGAACTCGGGAGTGCCGGCAAAGACGATGCGCAGTGGCTCAGTCATGGGAAGCTCTCATTTACAAAGCAGTCGCAAAAGAAAAAGGCTTGCCGCGGCAAGCCTTTGAAGGGGGCGTCAAGCATTCTGGCGATGAAGTTTTTCCAGTTTTTTCTTGATCCGGTCACGCTTGAGGGTAGACAGGTAGTCCACGAACAGCTTGCCGTTGAGGTGATCGCACTCATGCTGGATGCACACCGCCAGCAACCCTTCGGCGATCAGCTCGTAAGGCTGGCCGTCACGGTCCAGGGCTTTGATCTTGACCTTCTGCGGGCGGTCGACGTTTTCGTAGAAGCCGGGCACCGAGAGACAGCCTTCCTGGTATTGGTCCATCTCGTCGGTCAGGGTTTCGAACTCGGGATTGATGAACACCCGGGGCTCGCTGCGGTCTTCGGAAAGGTCCATCACGACGATACGCTTGTGCACGTTGACCTGGGTCGCGGCGAGGCCGATGCCTGGCGCCTCATACATTGTTTCAAACATGTCATCGACCAACTGACGCACTTCGTCGTCCACTACGGCCACCGGTTTGGCGATAGTGCGCAGGCGCGGGTCCGGAAATTCGAGAATGTTCAAAATGGCCATAAGCTTGATAAATGCACGTGTGAAGTAAAGTCGGGTGGCTGGCCTGGCGTGTCTTGGGATGCAGGCTACCGTTGTAAAACGTTGCTCCTCAATCACGGAGCGAGCCACGGGGGCTCTGGCGTTTTACGCGAACGCACATAATAAAGGGATTCACCGCATGAGGAAATCACTACTCGCCCTGCTGCTTCTGGCCTCGGCCGGTATCGCGCACGGGCAAGTGCAACTTCGGGAAGGTTTTCCCCAGCAATACACAGTGGTGACGGGGGACACGCTGTGGGACATCTCCGGCAAATACTTGCGTGAACCGTGGAAATGGCCCGAACTCTGGCAAGCCAACCCACAGATCGAGAACCCCAACCTGATTTATCCCGGCGACACCCTGTCGCTGGTCTACGTCAACGGTCAACCGCGCCTGACCCTCAATCGCGGCGCTTCGCGGGGCACCATCAAGCTGTCACCGCGCATTCGCAGCTCGCCGGTGGCCGACGCGATCCCGAGCATCCCGCTGCAGGCCATCAACAGCTTTTTGCTGAGCAACCGCATCGTCGACACGGCCGAGGATTTCGACAAGGCGCCCTACATCGTTGCCGGCGATGCCGAACGGGTCCTCAGCGGCACGGGAGACCGGATCTTTGCCCGCGGCCCCTTCGACGCAAACCAGTCGGCGTATGGCATCTTCCGGCAGGGCAAGGTCTACACCGATCCCGAAACCAAGGAGTTCCTGGGCATCAACGCCGATGACATCGGCAGCGGTGAAGTCGTGGCGAGCGAAGGCGACATCACAACCCTGGCCCTGCAACGCACGACCCAGGAGGTGCGCCTCGGCGATCGCCTGTTCAGTGGCGAAGAACGCTCGATCAACTCGACGTTCATGCCCAGCGCACCGAAATCGGAGATCAACGGGCTGATCCTCGATGTACCCCGCGGCGTCACCCAGATCGGCGCCCTGGATGTGGTAACCCTGAACAAGGGCCGTCGCGACGGGCTGGCCGAAGGCAATGTGCTGGCGGTGATGAAGACCGGCGAGACCGTGCGTGACCGCATCACCGGCGAGCAGGTGAAAATTCCCGATGAACGTGCTGGCCTGCTGATGGTTTTTCGCACCTACGACAAGCTCAGCTATGGCTTGGTGCTATACGCCTCGCGCTCGCTGGCGGTACTCGACAAAGTGCGCAATCCATAACGGGTCTCACAAGTTACCAACAGAGTTATCCACAGCTTGTTCCCGTTTCGACGGGGCTTATAACGATCAAGGATGATCCATGTCATTGCCTGAATCTGCTTCGGTTTCCCCTGCGGAACTGGAGGCCCGTCTGCGCCTGCACCGCTTGCCGGAACTGGGCCCCAAACGTTTCATGACCCTGATGGAGGCCTTTGGCTCGGCCTCCAAAGCCATCAGCGCACCGGCCAGCGCCTGGCGAGCGCTGAGGTTGCCCGCGGCGTGTGCCGAGGCTCGGCGCAACCCGGATGTGCGTGACGGCGCCGCCCATGCATTGGCCTGGCTGGAGGGTTCGGCCCAGCGTTTACTGATGTGGGACCAGCCTGACTACCCCGCGCTGCTGGCGCAGATCAGCGATGCGCCACCGCTGTTGTTCGTCGCCGGGGACGCGACCATTCTGGAAAAACCACAGCTGGCGATGGTCGGCAGCCGCCGGGCATCGCGACCGGGCATGGACACCGCCGCGGCGTTTTCCCGAAGCCTGGCCGGTGCCGGTTTTGTCATCACCAGCGGCCTGGCCCTGGGCATCGACGCGGCGGCCCATCAAGCAGCGCTGGATGTGGGTGGGCAAACAATTGGCGTGCTGGGCACAGGGCTGGAAAATTTTTATCCACAGCGCAATCGTCGGCTGGCGGACGCGATGATCGCCCAAGGCAGCGCGGTGCTGTCGGAGTTCCCGCTGGACGCGCCGCCCCACGCCAGCAACTTTCCTCGTCGCAACCGGATCATCAGCGGTCTGTCCCTCGGTGTACTGGTGGTGGAGGCCAGTGTCGCCAGCGGTTCGCTGATCACCGCACGCTTGGCGGCCGAACAAGGGCGCGAGGTGTACGCCATTCCGGGGTCGATCCACCACCCCGGCGCGAAGGGCTGCCATCAGTTGATCCGCGACGGCGCGGCGCTGGTGGAAACCGTCGAGCACATCCTTGAAGCATTGCGGGGCTGGCAGCAGTTGCCGCTGTCCATGGAACCGGCGCCCGTCACCCATCCGCTGTTGCGCTTGCTCCATGCCGCGCCGCTTGGCAGCGAAGCGCTGGCCGCCGCCAGCGGCTGGAGCTTGCCCAAAGTACTGGCGGCGCTGACTGAGCTGGAAATGGAGGGACGGGCGGTCTGTGACAACGGGCGCTGGTTTGCGCGCTAGGTTTTATGGGGAAGATCGGTAAACTGCGCACAGCCTTATTTGCGTTGTGGAGAGTCTTTCATGGTCAACAGTTGGCGTGTGCAACAAGCCGCGCGAGAAATTCGCGCCGGGGCGGTGATTGCCTATCCAACCGAAGCGGTCTGGGGCCTGGGCTGCGACCCGTGGAACGAAGACGCGGTGGAGCGCCTGCTGGCGATCAAGTCGCGGCTGCCCGATAAGGGTTTGATCCTGGTGGCTGACAACATCCACCAGTTCGACTTTCTGTTCGAAGATTTCCCTGAAACCTGGATGGATCGAATGGCCAGCACCTGGCCTGGGCCTAATACCTGGCTGGTGCCGCACCAGAATCTGCTGCCGCAATGGATTACCGGTGTGCACGACACGGTTGCGCTGCGGGTCAGCGATCACCCCACCGTGCGCGACTTGTGCTCACTGGTGGGGCCGCTGGTGTCCACCTCGGCCAACCCTCAGGGCCGCCCGGCGGCGCGCACGCGAATTCGCGTCGAGCAATATTTCCGTGGGCAGATCGACCTTGTGCTGGGCGGTAACCTGGGTGGGCGCAAGAACCCCAGCGTGATTCGCGACCTGGCGACCGGCAACGTGGTGCGGCCGGACTGAGCCCGAACACACCTTCTGCATCTTGCACAAAACCAGTGTGGGAGCGAGCTTGCTCGCGATAGCATCAGGTCAGTTAGCATTGATGTTGGCTGACATACCGCTATCGCGAGCAAGCTCGCTCCCACAGGTTCTTTAGCAACCTTTAAATCAGGGCAGGAGAATCGTCGAGCCAGTTGTGCGCCGCGCCGACAACTCCGCCTGGGCCTTGGCCGCTTCGGCCAGTGGATAACGCTGGTTGATATCCACTTTGATCTTGCCACTGCTGATCATGCCGAACAGCTCATCGGCCATGCGCTGCAGGTTCTCGGCGTTATTGGCGTAAGTGGCCAGGGTCGGACGGGTGACGTACAGCGAGCCTTTGGCCGCGAGTATCCCCAGGTTCACGCCGTCCACCGCACCGGAAGCATTGCCGAAACTCACCAGCAGGCCACGGGGCGCTACGCAGTCCAGGGAGGTCAGCCAGGTGTCCTTGCCGACACCGTCATAGACCACCGGGACTTTCTTGCCGTCGGTCAGCTCCAGCACCCGCTGTACGACGTTTTCCTTGCTGTAGTCGATGGTTTCCCAAGCGCCGTGGGATTTAGCGATTGCGGCTTTTTCCGCTGAGCTGACGGTGCCGATCAATCGCACGCCCAGGGCCTTGGCCCACTGGCAGGCCAAAGAGCCCACGCCACCAGCAGCGGCATGGAACAGGATGGTTTCCCCCCCTTTGAGCTCGTAGGTCTGACGCAGCAGGTATTGCACGGTCAGGCCCTTGAGCATCACGCCGGCCGCCTGTTCGAAACTGATGGACTCGGGCAAATGCACCAGATTGGCCTCGGGCAACACATGCACGTCGCTGTAGGCCCCCAGCGGACCGCTGCCATAAGCTACCCGGTCACCGACCTTGAACCGCGTGACGTCTGAACCGACGGCCTCGACCACACCTGCCCCCTCGGCCCCCAAGCCCGATGGCAAGGCCGGTGGCGGGTAAAGACCGCTGCGGTAATAGGTATCGATGAAGTTCAGGCCGATCGCCTTGTTGCTGACCCGCACCTGCTGCGGGCCCGGCTCGGCAGGCTGGTAGCCCACGTACTCGAGCACTTCGGGGCCGCCGTGGGAACTGAACTGAATACGTTTGGCCATCTTCACTTTCTCCTTGTCGTGGACTTTTTACCAAGCCTGCTATCGGACTCCTAAGCTTGACCTTCGTCAACTGTGGCGTAGGCAAGTGCGGTGGTATCCTGTGCGCCCATTTGCCACCGGCCCGCTGCAAGCCGCGTAGCGTAGCCCTGATCAAGGTGATGTCATGACCACTCGCACCGAGGCCGTGAAAGCCTACCTGCTCGACCTGCAAGACCGCATCTGTGCGGCCCTGGAAACCGAAGACGGCGGCACTCGTTTCGTCGAAGATGCCTGGACCCGCCCCGCCGGTGGTGGCGGTCGCACGCGAGTGATTGAAAACGGTACGCTGATCGAAAAGGGCGGCGTCAACTTTTCCCACGTCTTCGGCAGCGGTCTCCCCCCCTCGGCCAGCGCCCATCGGCCGGAACTGGCCGGGCGCGGCTTCGAAGCGCTGGGCGTGTCATTGGTCATCCATCCCCACAACCCTCATGTGCCTACGTCCCACGCCAATGTGCGTTTTTTCATCGCTGAAAAGGAAGGCGAAGAGCCGGTCTGGTGGTTCGGCGGCGGCTTCGACCTGACACCGTACTACGGCGTGGCAGAAGACTGCGTGCATTGGCACCGCGTTGCCCAACAGGCCTGTGCCCCGTTCGGCCCCGACGTGTATTCGCGCTACAAAGCCTGGTGCGATAGCTATTTCCATATCAAGCATCGCAACGAGCCCCGTGGCATTGGCGGCCTGTTTTTCGACGACCTGAACGAGTGGGATTTCGACACCAGCTTCGCCTTCATGCGCGCCATCGGCGATGCCTACATCGAGGCTTACCTGCCTATCGTGCGCCGCCGCAAGCAGGACCCGTTTACCGCCAAACAAAGGGAATTCCAGGAGTTTCGCCGCGGACGCTACGTGGAGTTCAACCTGGTCTACGACCGCGGCACCCTGTTCGGGCTGCAATCTGGCGGGCGTACCGAGTCGATCCTGATGTCCCTGCCGCCGCAAGTGCGCTGGAGCTATGACTGGAAAGCCGAACCGGGCAGCGAAGAGGCGCGGCTGACCGAGTATTTCCTGCAGGATCGCGATTGGCTGGCGACGGCCTGAACGAGGATTATCCATGGACCGCTACGTTGTAATGGGTAACCCGATCGGCCACAGCAAATCGCCGCTGATCCACCGTCTCTTCGCCGAGCAGACCGGGCAAACACTGGACTACAGCACGCTGCTCGCGCCCCTGGACGATTTCGCCGGCTGCGTGCGGGAATTCTTCCGCGAGGGGCGTGGGGCGAATGTCACCGTGCCGTTCAAGGAAGACGCCTTCCGCCTGGCCGACAGCCTGACCGAGCGGGCCCAGCGGGCCGGGGCGGTGAACACTTTGAGCAAGCTGGCCGATGGCCGTCTGTTGGGTGACAACACCGATGGTGCCGGACTGGTTCGAGACCTGACCGTCAACGCAGGTTTAAACCTCAAGGGCAAACGCATCCTGCTGCTGGGCGCCGGCGGTGCTGTGCGCGGTGCTCTGGAACCGCTGCTGGCCGAAGCGCCGGCCTCGGTGATCATCGCCAACCGCACGGTGGAAAAAGCCGAATTGCTGGCCGAGTTGTTCGCGGACCTGGGCCCGGTCTCAGCCAGCGGTTTCGACTGGCTGCAAGAGCCGGTGGACCTGATTATCAACGCCACATCGGCGAGCCTGTCCGGTGATGTACCGCCGATTGCCGCAAGTTTGATCGAGCCCGGCAAGACGTTCTGCTACGACATGATGTATGGCAAGGAGCCCACTTCGTTCTGTCGCTGGGCCAGCGAACAAGGCGCGGCGGTGGCGATGGATGGCTTGGGCATGCTCGCCGAGCAGGCGGGCGAAGCGTTCTACCTGTGGCGCGGGGTACGCCCGGACACCGCGCCAGTGCTGGCCGAATTGCGGCGCCAGCTCGCACTGTAGGCTACAGACTGTTGTGGCGAGGGGATTTATCCCCGTTGGACTGCGAAGCCGTCCCAAAAAACCAGGGCCGCTGCGCGCCCCAGCGGGGATAAATCCCCTCGCCACAGGGTGCGTCTACCTTAAGCCCTAGTCTTCGAAATGGATCGGACAGTGCTCCGGCCCTTCCAGCTTCTTCAACTCTTCCACCACATGGGGCCTGGCCCTGCGCAACGTCAGGCTGCGCCCTTGGGTGCGCAAGCGCCGGGCTTCCTGGTGCAGCATTTCCACGCCGGAGTAGTCGATGAAGTTGATCTGCTGGGCATCGATCACCACCCGTCGTGCCTGCAACCGTTGCAGACGCACTTGCAGGTAATGGCTGGCACCAAAAAAGATCGAACCGCCTACACGCAGGATGTCAGCTTCACCCTCACGGGCGTGTTGCACCCGCGGTTGCGAGGTGCGCTTGAGGTAGAAGAACAGCGACGCCAGCACACCGGCATAGATAGCGGTCTGCAGCTCCAGCAGCAGCGTGGCCAGGCAAGTGAGGCTCATCACCACGAATTCGGCGCGGCTCACGCGAAACAACGCCCGGACGCCGCGATAATCCACCAGCCCCCAGGCGATCAGCAGAATGCTGCCGGCCATGGCCGGTATCGGAATGTGCGAAATCAGCTTGGCACCGGTTACCGCAAACAAGGCCACCCACAGTGCCGAGAAAACCCCGGCCAGGGGCGAGCAAGCGCCGGCTTCATAACTGAGGCCGGAACGGGTAAAGGAACCCGCTGACAAGGATCCGGAAAAGAACCCTCCCACAATATTGGAAAGCCCCTGCGCCCTGACCTCCTGATTCGCGTCGAGTAACTGCCCGGAGCGTACTGACAACGAGCGAGCAATGGACAGGCTGGTCACCAACCCGAGCATACCCACCGCAACCGCGCCGGGCAGCAGGCGCAGGATCAGATCCAGGTCCAGCGGCAGCGCAGAGAACGGCGGCAAGCGCCCGGCAAAGGCGCTGACCAGCGCGACATGCCCGAACATCCCTGGCCACAGCCAGACCACCAGGCTGCTGATGACCAAAGTTATCAACAGGCTCGGCCAGCGCGGCAGCAGCCGTTTGAGCACCACGCCCAGCACCAGCGTGCCCAAACCGAGAAACAGAGAAGGCTTATCCACAGCCTCGATATGACTGACCAACATCAGCAGCCCTTTCAACGCCGTGGCTTCGTTGGGCAGATCGAGACCCAGCAGGTTGGGCAACTGCCCCAGGGCGATCACCACCGCCGCGCCCAGGGTGAAACCCAGCACCACCGAATGTGAGACGAAGTTCACCAGCGCGCCGAAACGCAACAACCCCAGCAGCCACTGGAAAACCCCCGCCAGCACCGTCAGCAACAGGATCAAGGTGACGTAGTCCTGGGTGGCCGGCATGGCCAGGGGGCTGACGCTGGCATACAGGACAATGGAAATCGCCGCCGTAGGACCGCAGATCAGGTGCCACGACGAACCCCACAAGCAGGCGATCAGCACCGGCACAATCGCCGCATACAAGCCGTATTCCGGCGGCAGTCCGGCAATCAGGGCGTAGGCAATCGACTGCGGCAACGCGAGAATCGCACCGCTCAGGCCGACGATCAGGTCACGGCCGACACTGGCGCGGGTCTGCCGGGGCAGCCAGCTCAGGAACGGAAAGAGTGAATGGCGGGTGGGCAATGCCATGGGGCCTCAAGGATCGGGTTTGGCGCAAGAGTATCAGGACAAGGCGCCGTTCTCCCTGTGGCGAGGAGATTTATGTGAGAGCAAAGCTTGCTCGCGAAACAGGCACCTCGGTCTCTGAAAGACCGAGTCGTCTTCATCGCGGGCAAGCCTTGCTCCCGCATAGATTGCCTCGCCACATGATTGTCAGAGCTTGGCCTTCACCGCCGCCAACGCATCCTTGCCATCCAGGGTCTTCACACCATCCAGCCACTTATCCAGCACCGCCGGATTCGCCTTGATCCAGGCCTTGGCCGCATCGGCATTGCTGACTTTCTTGTTCACCACCTCGGCCATGATGCTGTTTTCCATTTCCTGGGTGAAACTCAGGTTGGTCAACAGCTTGCCTACGTTCGGGCAGGCCTGTGCATAACCTTTGCGAGTCAATGTATAGACACTGCCCGTGTCGCCAAAATACTTCTCGCCGCCCTTGAGGTAGTGCATTTTCAGTTGCACGTTCATAGGGTGTGGCGTCCAGCCAAGGAAGGTCACGAACTTCTGTTTCCTCACCGCCCGGGAGACTTCCGCGAGCATGGCCTGCTCGCTCGATTCCACCAGTTTCCACTCGCCCATGCCGAAATCGTTGGTCTTGATGATTTCCTTCAGGGAGAGGTTGGCCGGGGCGCCGGAGCCGATCCCGTATATCTTCTTGTCGAACTTATCGGCAAATTTGTTCAGGTCAGCGAAGTTATGCACACCGGCATCCCACACGTAGTCCGGGACGGCCAGGGTGAATTCGGTGCCGTCCAGGTTCTTGGCCAGTTGCGTGACATCGCCAGTGGCCACGAACTTGTCGTAGAACCCTTGCTGCGCCGGCATCCAGTTACCCAGAAATACATCAACCTGGCCGTCCTTGAGGCCGCCGAAGGTGATCGGCACTGCGAGGGTGTCGACCTTGGCCTTGTAGCCCATGCCATCGAGCAGAAAACCCGTGATCGCGTTGGTCGCAGCGATGTCACTCCAACCGGGGTCGGCCATCTTTACCGTCTCGCAGCTTTGCTCGGCCCACGCCGAACTGCTAAGCGCCAACAGCCCAGCGGTCAGTACTGTGGATAACTTTTGCATGTGCTTCCCCTTACGTTATTGGTTTTGGCAGGGTTGTGGATAACGGGCCTTGCGTTCCAGATCGTCGAGGTCAATGTGGTTACGCATGTACTGCTGGCTGGCGTCCACCAGCGGCTGGTGATCCCAGCTCTTGAGTTTGCCCAGCGTCAACGCGTGGGCGACGAAACGTCGACGTCGCTGACTGGCGAGCACCTGTTGGTGAATGGTTGGGATATCCCATTTAGCTCGCGCCTCGGCGAGAAAATCCGCGCACAGGGACTGATGCTCAGCCGATTGGCTAAGGTCCTCCAGTTCTTTGGGGTCATTGCGCAGATCGAACAGCAGGCACGGATCGTCTTCGCTGTAGATGAATTTCCAGGGTCCACGACGGATCATCATCAACGGGCTGATGGTGCCTTCGGCCATGTATTCACCAAAGACCTCGTCATGACCGCCCTGCCCCTGCAGATGGGGCACCAGCGACCGGCCATCCAGCGGCAGTCCGGGCTCAAGCCGGCCACCGGCCAACTCCACCAGGGTCGGCAGCAAGTCGGCAGTGGACACCGCCGCCCCGACCCGCCCGCTGGCGAACTGGCCCGGTGCGCTGATCAGCAAGGGAACGCGAGCCGCCATCTCGAACCAGTGCATTTTGTACCAGAGGCCTTTTTCACCGAGCATGTCTCCATGATCGCCGGAGAACACGATGATCGTGTCGTCCATCAAGCCGGTGTCTTCCAGGGTTTGCAGTAACTTGCCGACGTTGCTGTCAATGTAGCTGCACGCACCGAAGTACGCGCGGCGCGCATCGCGGATCTTATCCACAGGCAGTGGCTTGTCCCACAGGTCATAGACTTTCAACAGGCGCTGGGAATGCGGGTCCAGCTCTGTTTGCCCCGGGGTTTGCGGCAGCGGGATGTCCTTGTCGTCATACATATCCCAAAAGGTCTTGGGAATGGTGTACGGGTCGTGTGGGTGGGTCATGGACACCGTCAGGCAGAACGGCTGGTCGCCATCCTCGCGGATGTGGTCGAACAGATACTGCTGGGCCTTGAACACCACTTCTTCGTCAAAATCCAACTGATTGGTGCGCACGCACGGACCGGCCTGCAACACCGAAGACATGTTGTGATACCAGCTTGGCCGCACGTCGGGCTCGTCCCAGTTCACGGCCCAGCCGTAATCGGCCGGGTAAATGTCACTGGTCAGGCGTTCTTCGTAGCCATGCAACTGGTCCGGGCCGCAAAAATGCATCTTGCCGGACAGCGCGGTGCGATAACCCAGGCGCCGCAGGTAGTGGGCGTACGTCGGGACGTCCGCAGGAAAATCCGCCGCGTTATCGTAGGCGCCGATCTTGCTGGGCAACTGACCGCTCACCAGGGTAAAGCGCGACGGTGCGCAGAGTGGGCTGTTGCAATACGCGGCGTCGAACACCACGCCCTGCTCGGCCAGGCGCGACAGGTTCGGCAGCTTGATCGGCGAAGGACCGTAGATCGGCAACATTGGCGCGGCCATTTGATCGGCCATGATGAAAAGAATGTTCTTGCGCTTCATGTATTCGCGGCATTCCATAGTAAACAGTTATGCGAAATTGCTGCGATTGAGCATGTAGCCCCCACCTTTATGGGTAAAGCCCACGTAAGGCAATGACTAGGATAAGCACAGCTTATGTATGAAGCCCTGGGTGACCTGTCCCTTGACCTGTTCCGCGCCTTTGAAGCCGCGGCCCGCCACCGCAGCTTTACGGCAGCGGCGATCGAACTGGGCACCACGCAACCGGCCATCAGCCAGCAGATCAAGCGCCTGGAAGAACAACTGGGTACGCGATTGTTCGATCGCATCTATCGCGGCATCGAGCTGACCGAGGCCGGAACAATCCTGTTCGAGCAGGTGCAGGCCGGTTTGCAGAATATCGACGCAGGATTGAGCGCGATCACCGCCCATGACCAGCATGAGGTGCTGCAAGTGGCCACCGATTTTGCGTTTGCCGCCTATTGGCTGATGCCCCGCTTGCATCGGTTTCACGCCGCCAACCCACAGGTGGACGTCAGCCTGGTGACCAGCGAACGCAACCACAACATGCTGCGCACGGATATCGACGTTGCGGTGCTATTTGGAGACGGTCGCTTCAAACAAGGCGAAAGTCGCTGGCTTTTCAGCGAAGAAGTCTTTCCGGTGTGCAGCCCGCTGTTGCTCAAGGAACGCTCCCTGCCCTTGTCGGCTCAAGCCTTGTCGGAGTTCCCGCTCCTGCATTTGCGCGGGGAAAACAGTAGCCATTGGTTCGATTGGAGTGGCGTTTTCCGTGAGCTGGGCATTACCTCGCCCCCGGCGCCCGGGCAGTTGCGGTTCGACAACTACACCTTGCTCATCCAGGCGGCGATTGGCGGTCAGGGCGTCGCCATCGGCTGGCGATACCTTGTGGATAACTTATTGGCCCAAGGGCTGCTGTGCCGTCCGGTCGCTGAAACAGTGTTGTCGCGGTCAGGGTATTACGTGGTCTTGCCCCAGCGTAAACGGCGCGGGGTATTGATCAGGCAGTTTGTGGACTGGTTGATGGAGGAGCAGGCCAACAGCGCCGAATCGCTCACGGGGTTGGCCTTGCCTTCCATTGCGGTGTAACCAGCCCGCCCCTGCGCCAACTCGGGAGACGGCGACCGCACAGGCTAATCGGCGGCGACAAAACTGACATGCTGGCCCACATGCAGGTTCAGGCGCAGCTCATCGGCAATGCCGACGGCCACACGGCCAAGCCGCTCCAGTGATTCGGCCATGCCGGCCTCCAGGCTGGTGCTGACCTGGCTGAAGTGCTCGATGCTCAAACCGGGCGTTGCGTAGGGTGAGTCAATCAGGGTCCATTGCAACGTGCTGTTGTTCAGCGCGTCGAGGACTTCTTCGGCGGCATGACGCTGCAATACATCGTCTGCCGGCTCCTCGTCGAGCACGGCGAAATCGCCCACCAGAAACAGCCGGGAAATACTCGCTGCCTCCATCCCGGCGATCAGCGCATCCACCGCCAACACCTGCTCCACGGGACCGGGAATAAGCGTGCGCTCCACGTGCTCGCTGTTCATCGGCAACCCTGGAGCGTTCAACAGACACACCACGGCATTGGCGCCGGCCACGCTTTGCTTGACCCGCTGGGGATCGTAGAGGTCGCCGGTCTTGGCCCGCAGGCCGGGGCGCGGCGCCAGGGCCGTAAGGTCGTCGAGAACAGCGATGACTTCGTGCTGGCGCCGCAGCATTTCAGCCATCAACGCACTGCCGAGGCTACTCATGGCACCATAGAGCACCACTTTGGTGACCGGGGTTTCGGCATTTTTCATGGCTGTTTTTCCTTTTTTTTTCCCGCATGTAAAGGCTCTGACCCGCGGGAGACAATCTCGGTTCGGCCAGTTTTCGAGGAGAAGCACATGCAGCGGATCAAGGGCTACCACGCCCATGTCTATTTCGACGCCAACACCATCGACCAGGCGCGGGCACTGTGCGAGGAAGCGTCGCGACTGTTTGGGCTGAAAATGGGCCGCATCCACCAACGCCCAGTCGGGCCGCACCCGGACTGGAGCTGCCAATTGGCGTTCGATCCACAGCACATCGGCGTGGTCTTGCCGTGGCTGGCGCTCAATCGCAAAGGCCTGGTGATATTTCTTCACCCGGACACCGGCGACGACCTGACGGACCACACCGAGCATGCGATTTGGATGGGCGCGGTGCGGCCGTTGGATCTTTCGGTGTTTTGATTTATCGGTGGAGCGCAGATTGTCTGTGGGAATAAAGCTTGCTCCTACAGGTAAGACTTGCCCTACAGAAAAACTCCATTACAGCGGCGAAAGGTGGCTGAAAGCTTGCGCGATTAGGATCGCCCCCACTACCGGCAACAGACCGGTGGCCAGAAGCGAGCGGCTAAGGCTCGTTAGGCCCTTTTAACAACAACAATGGTGATTCTGATGTCCGCTGCTACCCGCCCCGCTGAACCCACTCCCTCCGTCCGTCCCGTGCTTTGCATTCTGCGCTGACCTGTTCGGTCTGCCTTTGCCCGTCGCGCCACGCCTGGAGTATTTCCTATGCTGACTTTCCTTGGCTTTGCCATGGTCATCACGTTCATGTTCCTGATCATGACCAAGCGCCTGTCCGCGCTGATTGCCCTGATCATCATCCCGATCCTGTTCGCTCTGTTCGGTGGTTTTGCACCGAAGATCGGTCCGATGATGCTCGAAGGCATCACCAAGCTTGCCCCGACCGGGGTGATGCTGATGTTCGCGATTCTTTATTTTGCCCTGATGATCGACTCCGGCCTGTTCGACCCGGCCGTGCGCAAGATCCTCAAGCTGGTCAAGGGCGACCCGTTGAAAGTTTCGGTCGGCACCGCCGTTCTGGCGCTCGTCGTTTCCCTCGATGGTGACGGCGCGACCACTTATATGATCTGCGTGGCCGCCATGCTGCCGCTCTACAGCCGCATCGGCATGAGCCCACGGATCATGGCCGGCCTGATCATTCTCGCCGGTGGCGTGATGAACATGACCCCCTGGGGCGGCCCGACGGCCCGTGCAGCCAGCGCGCTGCATGTCGATCCGTCCGACATCTTCGTTCCGATGATTCCTGCGATGCTCGCGGGTGTAGCGGCGATCCTGGCGATTTCCTACATGTACGGTAAACGCGAGCGCGCCCGTCTGGGTGAATTGCACCTCGCCGGTGATGACATCGACCACAGCGAAATCAGCGTTTCCCAGTTCCCGGACGCCCGTCGTCCGAAGCTGATCTGGTTCAACGGTGCGTTGACCCTGGGCCTGATGTGCACGCTGATCGCCGGCCTGTTACCGCTGCCGGTGCTGTTCATGGTGGCGTTCAGTATCGCGATGATCGTCAACTACCCTTGCCTGCAACAGCAGAAAGACCGCGTTGCGGCCCATGCCGGCAGCGTATTGGCGGTGGTCGGTTTGATTTTCGCGGCGGGTATCTTCACCGGCATCCTGTCCGGTACCGGCATGGTCGACGCCATGTCCAAGAGCCTGCTGGCGGTGATCCCGGATTTCCTGGGCCCATACCTGGCAGTGATTACCGCGCTGGCGAGCATGCCGTTCACCTTCTTCATGTCGAACGATGCGTTTTATTACGGGGTGTTACCGGTCATGGCCGAAGCGGCCAGCCACTACGGCATCACTGCCGTTGAAATGGCCCGCGCCTCGATCGTTGGCCAGCCCGTTCATTTGCTGAGCCCGCTGGTTCCATCGACTTACCTGCTGGTGGCCCTGGCGGGGATCGAGTTTGGCGATCACCAACGCTTCACCTTGAAGTGGGCAGTATTGGTTTGCCTGTGCATAATGTTTGCCGCCTTGCTGATGGGGATTTTTCCACTGTTCAGCACTCTATAAAAGCAATGCCCGCTGCGTCGCCCCTTTCGATAATCGAAGGCGCGGCGCGGCCCAACACTCGCTAAAGGAACTCACATGGAATGGCTGACCAACCCGGAAATCTGGGTTGCCTTCTTCACCCTGACCGCCCTGGAAATTGTCCTGGGCATCGATAACATCATCATGATCTCGATCCTGGTCAGCCGCATGCCCAAGCACATGCAGGCACGCACCCGGATCTTCGGTCTGGCCCTGGCCATGATCACGCGGATCCTGTTGCTGCTGTCCATCACCTGGGTCATGCGCCTGACCGCCGACCTGTTCGAAGTGTTCGGCCAGGGCATTTCCGGTCGTGACCTGATCCTGTTCTTCGGTGGCCTGTTCCTGCTGTGGAAAAGCTCCCAGGAGATGTACCACGCGCTGGAAGGCGAAGACGAAACCGGCGAGACGCCTGCGGGCACGGGCGGCAGCTTCATCTACACCATCGTCCAGATCGCGATCATCGACATCGTGTTCTCCCTGGATTCGGTGATCACCGCCGTGGGCATGGTCTCCCATGTACCGGTGATGGTCGCGGCAATCGTCGTGGCGGTGCTGGTGATGATGCTGGCGGCGGGCACCATCAGCTCGTTCATCGACAAGCACCCGTCGCTGAAGATGCTGGCGCTGTCGTTCCTGCTGGTGGTCGGTACCGTGCTGATCGCTGAGTCCCTGGACGTGCACGTGCCAAAAGGCTACGTCTACTTCGCCATGGCCTTCTCCCTGGCGGTCGAAGCGTTCAACATCAAGATGCGCACTGCCATGGCGCGTAAGCGCAAGCAGCAGGATCCGGTAAAACTGCGTAAGGATATGCCGGGTCAGTAAGCGGCACAGGGCAATGAACGAAGGGGCTCATCGAGCCCCTTTTTCATGCCTGCCGGAAAGTAACTGGATGCAAAACCTGCTCGCGATGAGGCCGCAACATTCAACATCTTCATTGGCTAACAGACCGCTATCGCGAGCAGGCTCGCTCCCCACAGGGTTTCGTGGTGTCTTTGGTCAATGGTTTTTTATGACAGTTTTGTTTCAAACCCGTCTTTAGCTGTGCAATGCTGGCGCTCGAACCGTTGGCCAACTACAGCTTAAGTACAACGAAGAAAAATGTGGCACCGTCAATTGGTCCCTTTGGGACGCTAACAGGGGGCTTCTCATGCTGACCCTGCTGAACTTGCTCTCCGCCGTGGCCCTGCTGATCTGGGGCACGCACATCGTCCGCACCGGCATTCTGCGGGTCTATGGCACGAACCTGCGCCATGTCATTGGCCAAAACATGTCCAAGCGCTGGCTGGCGTTCGTCGCAGGCATCATGGTCACTGCCATGGTCCAGAGCAGCAACGCCACAGCCATGCTCGTCACCTCATTCGTCGGCCAGGGCCTGATGGCACTGACCCCTGCCCTGGCGACCATGCTCGGCGCCGATGTCGGCACGGCGCTGATGGCGCGGGTACTGACCCTGGATCTGTCCTGGTTATCGCCGCTGCTGATTTTCCTCGGGGTGATTTTTTTCCTGTCGCGCAAACAGACCCGCCTGGGGCAAATGGGCCGGGTCGGCATCGGCTTGGGTTTGATCATCCTGGCGCTGCAATTGATTGTCGAAGCCGCCGCGCCCATCACCCAGGCCCAGGGCGTGAAAGTTATCTTTGCCTCGCTGACCGGCGACATCCTGCTCGATGCGCTGGTGGGTGCGCTGTTCGCGATGATCTCCTATTCCAGCCTCGCCGCCGTGCTGTTGACCGCGACACTGGCCGGCGCAGCGGTGATCAGTCTGCCGGTGGCCATCGGCCTGGTGATCGGCGCCAACATCGGCAGCGGCGTGCTGGCCTTTCTCAGCACCAGCATGCAGAACGCCGCCGGCCGCCAGGTGGCGCTGGGCAGCCTGCTGTACAAGTTGATCGGCCTGTTGTTGATCATTCCAGTGCTCGATCCGTTGGTGGGCTGGTTGGACGGCCTGGATTTCAGCCACCAGGAAACGGTGATCGGTTTTCACCTGCTCTACAACACCGTGCGCTGCCTGGTGCTGCTGCCCAGCGTCGGGCCGATGGCCAGGCTGTGTGCCTGGCTGCTGCCGGAGCGTCCTGACACCAACGGCACGGCCAAGCCCCGCCACCTGGACCTCACCGCCCTCGCCACGCCGAGCCTGGCCCTGGCGAATGCTGCCCGGGAAACCCTGCGCATCGGTGATCTGATCGAAACCATGCTCGAAGCCATGCTCGACGTACTGCGCGGCGGGCAGACCGCAGTCACCCAACAAGTACGGAGCATGGGCGATGACGTCGAGGCGCTGTGCAGCGCCATCAAGCTGTATATGGCCCAAATGCCCCGTGAGGACCTCAGTGAACAGGACAGCCGCCGCTGGGCGGAAATCATTGAGCTGGCGATCAACCTGAAGCTGGCCAGCGACCTCATCGAACGCATGTTGCGCAAGGTCCAGCAACAGAAAACCGCGCAACGTCGGTCCTTTTCCGAGGTTGGCCTGGAAGAGTTGGCGACGCTGCACAGCCAGTTGATCGCCAATCTGCGGCTGGGATTGTCGGTGTTCCTCAGTGCCGACCCGGAGAGCGCCCGTCAGCTGTTGCGTGAGAAACGTCGCTTTCGAGCGCAGGAAAGACGACTGGCCCACGCACACGTCAGCCGCCTACAGCGAAAAATCGTACAAAGCATCGAGACCAGTTCCCTGCACCTAGAACTGATCGCCGACATGAAACGCCTCAACTCGCTGTTCTGCGGCAGCGCCTACGTGGTGCTGGGGACTTCCGAGACCGGTGCGCTCGCGGTTGATGAAATTTCCGACGTCACCCATTCGCCTTGAACGACTGGCGCATTGCTCAGTCAGTAAGATTGGCCTGGGCTTAAACCATTCGCACGCAAGCCGGCCCCACGTCGCCATGGAAATCCATCGGGTTCGAGGTGGGGCGCGAAGTTGCCTGCGATGACGGCCTGCCCGGCACATGGACCTCCAATCAGCCGCCAGGAAGCTCGCTATGCGTTGTCTGTTGCTCGCCGTTCTTTTGCTCGGTTCACTGCCGTCGGTCGCGCTGGATCGATTCCAGGTCGAGGGGTATGTGCTGCCCAACGGTATGCAACTGCTGCTCAAGCCGGGCAGCGAGCGCGGGCATGTGGCGATCCGGCTGGTGGTGGGCGTGGGACTGGACGACTTCAACTGCGCCGACAAGGAACTGCCCCACCTGCTTGAGCATTTGCTGTTCAGCGGTGTCGATGACGGCGGCGAAGGCGGGCTGGAAGAGCGTATGCAGGCGCTGGGCGGCGAGTGGAACGCCTTCACGAGCAACGCCGACACCACGTTCGTCATCGAGGCACCGGCGCGCAATCAACGCAAGGTCCTGGACCTGTTGATCGCCCTGCTGACTCGTACCCGCATCGACGACAACGCCCTGCAAGCGGCCAAACGAGTGGTGGAACGCGAGGATGGCGGCCACTACACCCATCTGCAACGCTGGCTCGATCATCAGGACCTGGGCCACAAGGCGGGCAATCAACTGGCAGTGGAATTGGGTCTGCGCTGTGCCGAACGCGCCGAAGTCGGGCACCTCACCCTTGCCAGGATCGAGCAGGCACGCAAGGCCTGGTATGCACCGAACAACATGACGCTGATCGTGGTCGGCGACCTGGACCGGTTGCTACCGGCCTATCTGGAGCGGACCTTCGGCGAACTGGAGCCGGTCGAGCCCAGCGCTCACGCAGCGTTACCGCAGATCCGCTACAGCGCGGTCACCAAGCGCAACCTGATGCGCGGCCTGGTGGGCAATAGCGCCAAGCTTCATTGGCTGTTTCCGGAGCCGGTGCTGGAACAGCAACACGACGAAACCTTCGACCTGCTCAAGGACTATCTGGACTGGGCGCTCTATCGCCAGCTGCGCCTGGCCCGCAGCCTGTCCTACGGGCCGTGGGTGGAGCGAGAGGTGTTTGGCGGCGTTGGCTTCTTCAGCCTGAACGCGGACCTGGCCCGCGATGACCTGCCCCAGGCCGAGCAGGCGCTGGAGCAAATGCGCACCACGTTGCTCAAGGATGGCCTCGACCCGGAGAGTTTCGTGCGCATCAAACGCGCCGCCATCGCCCATCAATCGTGGGCGGTTCAAGGCAACAGCGCACTGGCCGATTACTATTGGGGTGCCCTTGGCGATTACGACGACGGCCGCTTCACCAATCCGGCCGTGCGCCTTCAGGCGGTGAGCCTGGAACAGGCCAACCAGGCCCTGCGTGAACTGCTCAAGGACCCGGGCTACCTGCGCATCGAGAAACCCATGCTCGGCGACGATGAGCTGGTTTGGGGCGTGGCCGGTCTGCTGGGGTTGCTGTTGGTCCTGGTCGGGTGGAGATTGCGTCGCAGGGCTTAGAGCGCTCGTCACATCGATGTCCTGGCGATACTCTGTCAGGGATATTTCCTACGACTCACTGTGAACTGCCGAATGCCGAACCTGACTCACTACATCCAGCGCCTTCTCGAATTGATGAAGCGCTATCCAGGGGTCATCGCACTCGGTGGCTTCATCTCTGGAGTCGGCAGTTTCATGCTGGTGGACCGCCAGCAGGGTCTTGCGACCTGGATCACCATCATCATGCTGGTGAGCTGGCTCTGGCTGATGCTGGAGAACAGCCTGACCCGGCTTTTTACCCGCATATTCAAACGGGAAATCCCCCAGCCGCTGCTGCGTTACGCCACGCAGATGATTCACCAGGAAAGCCTGTTTTTCGTCTTGCCGTTCTTTTTCATCACCACCACCTGGAACAGCAGCCAAGTGATTTTCACCGGCCTGCTGGCGGCCTCGGCACTGGTCTCGATCATTGATCCGCTGTACTACAAATGGCTGGCGCCCCGGCGCTGGGCGTTCCTGGCGCTGCACACCCTGACGCTGTTTGCCGCCCTGCTCACCGCACTGCCGATCATCCTGCACCTGACCACCGACCAGAGCTTCAAGCTGGCGCTGGGCACTGCCATGCTGTTGTCGTTCCCCAGCCTGGCTTCGATCTTTCCGATCCGCACCGTGCGCAACGCCCTGGCGATTCTGTGCATCACGGTGGGGATCGGCGCGGCCGGGTGGGTGCTGCGCTCCTGGGTGCCGCCGGCAACCTTGTGGATGACCGAGGTGGCGATCAGCACCCAACTGGAGGACCGCACGCCGGGCGCCAGCCTGAAGGAAGTCACCGCTGACCAGATCCGCGGCAATGGTCTGTATGCCTACACCGCTATCAATGCGCCCCGGGGCCTTGATGAGCGGATTTATCACGTCTGGCAATTCAACGGCAAAGAAGTGGACCGTATCGCCCTGGACATTCATGGCGGACGCAAGGAAGGCTATCGCGCCTGGACCCACAAGCAGAACTTCCCGGAAGACCCCACCGGTAAATGGCAGGTGCGGGTGCTGACGGAAAATGGCCAGGTGATTGGTGTATTGCGCTTCAAGGTCAGCGCTGCGCTCGAGCCTGGGACAAAATAATGCCGGGCGTGCTATTAGGTAACACTTTTCGAGCCGAACGAGCATGGCGCTTATGACCCCTGGCACTCTGGCTGGCAGTGCCCGACTGGATCGCTCTCACTCCCCGGCGCAGCTATGGATCAGCGGGGACTGGACACTGGCTCACTACACGCAGCTCAAGCGTTTGAGCGACTCGCTGCGCGGCCAGTACGACGACAACACTTTGATCGACCTCAATGGCTTGGGTGCCCTCGACACCGCCGGCGCCTCGTTGCTGGTGGAACTGCTGGGCGCCGAGCGGCTGGGCAAGACCGCGGAGCACCGCGACTGCACGTTGTCGTCCGCCGATCGGGCACTGTTGCAGACGGTGTATTGCTCGCTGACCGACTTCTGCGTGCCGGTCAAAAAGCCGACGGTGAGTGTCGTGACCCAGTTGTTGACACGCATCGGTCGAGCCGTGGACAAGGTCTGGCAAGATACCCTGCAATTGCTGGGCTTTGTCGGCTTGATCCTAGAAACGCTGGCCCGGGGCCTGTTTCGCCCGAAACGCTGGCGCATTACCCCGATGGTTGTTCACATCGAACAGACGGGGCTGGACGCGGCCCCTATCGTCGCCCTGCTGACTTTTCTGGTGGGCGCGGTGGTGGCGTTTCTCGGGGCGACGGTGCTGGCCGATTTCGGCGCCAGTATTTTCACCGTGGACCTGGTGGCGTTCTCGTTTCTGCGCGAATTCGGCGTGTTGCTGACTGCGATTCTTATGGCAGGTCGCACCGCCAGCGCCTTCACCGCCCAGATCGGCTCGATGAAGGCCAACGAAGAAATCGACGCGATTCGTACCCTGGGCCTCGATCCCATCGAGTTGCTGGTGGTGCCGCGAGTGCTGGCCCTGTTGGTGGCGCTGCCGATGCTGACCTTTGTGGCCATGCTCTCGGGCATTGTCGGCGGCGGTGTGGTGTGTGCCCTGTCGCTGGATATTTCTCCGGCGATGTTCCTGACGCTGTTGCAGTCGGACATCGGCGTCCAGCATTTCGTGGTGGGAATGGTCAAGGCGCCGATCTTTGCCTTCCTGATTGCTGCGGTGGGATGCCTGGAAGGCTTCAAAGTCAGCGGCAGCGCCGAGTCTGTCGGGGCTCACACCACCTCGAGCGTGGTGCAGTCGATTTTTGTGGTGATCGTGCTCGATGCGGTAGCCGCGCTGTTTTTCATGGAGATGCAATGGTGAGTCGACCTTCCAGGCCGCCCACCGAGGCGGTGATACAGGTACGTGGCTTGTGCAATCGCTTTGGCCTGCAGAGCGTGCACGAAAACCTCGACCTGGACGTATACAAGGGCGAGATCCTCGCGGTGGTCGGCGGCTCCGGCAGTGGTAAATCGGTGCTGTTGCGCAGCATTGTCGGTTTGAACCGGCCCAGTGAAGGGGCCGTGCGAGTATTCGGCCAGGATCTGCCGAGCCTGCCCCAGCAACAGCGTTCGCAAGTGGAACGACGCTTTGGGGTGCTGTTTCAGAAAGGCGCGCTGTTTTCTTCGCTGACCGTGACAGAGAATGTCGCCCTGCCCCTGATCGAACACGCCGGGCTCAGCAGGGCCGATGCCGAACATCTGGCGGCGGTGAAACTGGCGTTGGCCGGACTGCCGCTATCGGCAGCCGACAAATACCCCGCCTCGCTGTCCGGCGGCATGATCAAGCGTGCAGCCCTGGCCCGGGCGCTAGCCCTGGACCCGGACATTCTGTTTCTCGACGAACCCACCGCCGGCCTCGACCCCATCGGCGCGGCAGCGTTCGACCAATTGATCCTGACGCTTCGCGACGCCTTGGGCTTGAGCGTATTTCTGGTCACCCATGACCTGGACACCCTCTACACCATCACCGACCGGGTGGCGGTGCTGGCCCAGAAAAAAGTGCTGGTTGCCGATGTCATCGACAAAGTGTCGGAAACCGACGATGCCTGGATCCATGAATACTTCCACGGCCCTCGCGGCCGCGCGGCCTTGACGGCTGCTACACAATTGAACGAGGTCTGACATGGAAACCCGAGCCCATCATGTATTGATCGGCCTGTTCACCGTGATCGTGGTGGTCGGCGCCCTGCTGTTTGGGTTGTGGCTGGCCAAGTCCAGCGTGGACAGCGAATTCAAGGATTACGAAGTGGTGTTCAACGAAGCGGTCAGCGGCTTGTCCAGAGGCAGCTCGGTGGAGTACAGCGGCATCAAGGTCGGAGACGTGGTCAATCTGCGCCTGGACCCGAATGACCCGCGCCGGGTACTGGCGCGGGTACGCTTGAGTGCTGAAACACCGGTCAAGCAGGACACCCAGGCCAAACTGGCACTGACCGGCATCACCGGCACCTCGATTATCCAACTCAGTGGCGGCACCCCCAACAGCCCGCCACTGACCGGGCACGATGGCGAGCCGCCAGTGATCATCGCAGCGCCCTCGCCCATCGCCCGCCTGCTGAACAACAGCGATGACCTGATGACCAGCATCAACCTGCTGCTGCATAACGCCAACGCGGTGTTTTCCTCGGACAATGTCCAGCGGTTGGGCAAGACCCTTGAACACTTGGAGCAAACCACCGGGGTCATCGCCGATCAACGCGGCGATATTCGCCAGGCCATGCAGCAACTGGCATCTGTCGGCAAACAGGCCAGCGCCACCCTGGAGCAGACTACGGCATTGATGCGCAGCGCCAATGGTCTGCTCAACGATCAGGGCAAAGAGGTCATGAGCAGCGCAGACCAGGCCATGCAATCGCTGGCCCGCAGCACCGCAACCCTCGACAAACTGCTCAACGACAATCGCGACGCGCTGAACAATGGCATGCAGGGGCTCAATGCCCTGTCGCCGGCGGTGCGGGAACTGCGCGACACCCTGAGCGCGCTGCGGGGTATTTCCCGGCGCCTGGATGCCAACCCCAGCGGCTATTTGCTGGGCAATGACAAGAACAAGGAATTCACGCCATGAAGCCGTTTGCTCGGTTCGTCCGCCCTATCCTCTTGCTGGCAGGATGTGTCCTGGTGGGCGGTTGCTCGATTCTGCCCCAGGCCGAGCCCGCGGACGTCTATCGCTTACCCGCGACTCAGGCGCCCGCAGCCCCAGGCACGCCCGTGAAGTGGTCGTTGCGCCTGGCCAGCCCGCAGGCCAGCGAAGTGCTCAACAGCCCTAAAATCGCGGTCATTCCCCACGGCAATCTGTTGAGCAGCTACGCAGCCTCACGCTGGAGCGACCCGGCACCGGTGTTGCTGCGCAATCGCTTGCTCGATGGCTTCGCACAGGATGGACGTGTCGGGCTATTGAGTGTCGCCGACAGCAACTTGCAAACGGATTTGGAGTTGGGTGGCCAATTGCAGGCTTTCCAGACCGAATATCAAGGCGCGGGGGCCAGCGTGGTGATTCGCCTGGACGCATTGCTGGTGCGGGGATTTGACCAACGCATCCTTGCCAGTCATCGTTTTGAAGTCCGCCAGCCCTTGAGCGACGTGCAAGTGCCAGCAGTGGTGCAAGGTTTCGGCCAGGCCAGCGGTCGACTGACCGCCGAGGTTGTGAACTGGACGGTAGAACAAGGCCAGCGCTTGGCGATACCCGCACGCCCCTAAAGGCCCGTGACTGCAATCCGGGCCTGTGGCAAGGGGATATGGTTCAGCCAAAGAACCAGTAGCAAACCCCGATCGCCGCCACGACGCCGCTGAACTCGGCCAGCAGCGCGCAGCCCACCGCATGCCGCGCCCGCTGGATACCGACGGCGCCGAAGTACACCGCCAGCACATAGAAGGTGGTTTCGGTGCTGCCCTGAATGGTCGCGGCCACCAGCGCGGGGAAGCTGTCCACGCCGGAAGTCTTCATGGTTTCGATCAGCATCGCCCGGGCGGCGCTGCCGGAGAATGGCTTGACCATGGCAGTCGGCAAGGCGTCGACGAAACGGGTGTCCCAGCCGGCCCACTGCACCAGGTGCCGGATGCCGTCCAGGCCGAAGTCCAGCGCGCCCGAGGCCCGCAGCACGCCGACGGCGCATAACATGGCCACCAGGTACGGCAGCAAAGTCTTGGCGACGTCAAAGCCCTCTTTGGCACCTTCAATGAAGGCTTCATAAACCTTGACCTTGCGCAGCGCGCCCACCACCAGAAACATCATGATCAAGCCGAACAGTGTCAGGTTGCCCAGGATCGAGGACAGCCCGGCCAGCGCCGTGGCTGAGAGCGTCGCCAGCAGCGCCATGAAACTGCCCAGTACCAACGCACCCGGAACCAGATAAGCCAGCACTACCGGGTCCCACAGGCGCAGACGCTGCATGAACGCCACTGACAGCAGCCCCACCAGGGTTGAGGCGCTGGTGGCGAGCAGGATCGGCAGGAATACCAGGGTCGGGTCCGGCGCCCCTTGCTGGGCGCGATACATGAAAATGGTCACCGGCAACAGCGTCAGCGATGAGGCGTTGAGCACCAGGAACAGGATTTGTGCATTGCTGGCGATGGTCGGGCTGGGGTTCAAGTCCTGCAGGGCTCGCATGGCCTTCAGGCCGATCGGGGTCGCCGCGTTATCCAGCCCCAGGCCGTTTGCCGCAAAGTTGAGGGTAATCAGGCCAATCGCCGGATGGCCCGCCGGCACCTCCGGCATCAGCCGCAAAAACAATGGCCCGAGCGCCTTGGCCAGCCAGTCGACAATACCGGCCTTTTCGGCGATCCGCAGAAACCCCAGCCACAGGGTCAAGGTGCCGAACAGCAGGACCATCACCTCCACCGACAGCTTGGCCATGGCGAAAATGCTTTCCACCATGGCGGCGAAGATCCCGGCGTTACCGCCGATCAGCCACTGCGCCAGCGCCGATACGGCTGCCACGATAAAGAAGCCAAGCCACAGGCCATTGAGCATCGGTTAAGTCCCCCGGAAGATGCCGCGAATGATAGCGGGGCTGGCAGAAACGACAAACCCCGGATTTCTCCGGGGTTTGTTTGGCGTTGCGCAGGGGCTACAAAAATCCTATGGCAGATCCTGTGGGAGCCGAGCTTGCTCGCGATGGGGCCGGATCAGTCAGCATTGATGTTGGCTGACACACCGCAATCGCGAGCAAGCTCGGCTCCCACAGGGATCATGCGCCTCAACGGCTGGCAGTTTCTCCCGCCGGCATCGGCTCTTTGCTGCGCCAGTGGGGCAGGGAATTCCAGTAGCGCTGGCCCTTGGCATCGTCGTACATGCCTTCCCAGCGGGAAATGACCAGCACGGCCAGGGCATTGCCGATCACGTTCAGCGCGGTGCGGGCCATGTCCATGATGCGGTCGACACCGGCAATGAACGCCAGACCTTCCAGCGGAATACCGACACTGCCGAGGGTCGCCAACAGCACCACGAAAGAGACACCCGGTACGCCGGCGATGCCTTTGGAGGTCACCATCAAGGTCAGCACCAACAGCAATTGCTGGCTGATGGACAGATCGATGCCGTACAACTGAGCGATGAAAATCGCCGCGATGCTCTGGTAAAGGGTCGAACCGTCGAGGTTGAACGAATAACCGGTCGGCACCACGAAGCTGCAAATCGCCTTGGGTGCACCGTAGGCTTCCATCTTCTCGATCACGCGTGGCAACACGGTTTCGGAGCTGGCGGTGGAGTAGGCCAGCACCAGCTCATCCTTGAAGATGCGCATCAGTTTGACCACGGAGAAGCCGAACAGACGTGCAATCAGCCCCAGCACCACGAAGGCGAAGAACGCGATGGCGACGTAAACCAGGATCACCAGCTTCGCCAATGGCAACAGCGAAGCGAAGCCGAAGTTGGCAACCGTCACCGCGATCAGGGCGAACACGCCGATCGGGGCGTATTGCATGATCATGTGGGTGACCTTGAACATGCTTTCCGAGACGCCCTGGAACATTTTCACCAGGGGGTCGCGCAGATCCGATTGCAGGCTGGACAGACCCAGGCCAAACAATACGGAGAAGAAAATGATCGGCAGCATCTCGCCACGCGCCACCGCCGCGAAGATGTTCGACGGGATCAGATTGAGAATGGTCTGGATGAACGCATGTTCATGCTGAACCTCGGCGGCCGTGGCCTGGTACTTGGAAATATCCACCGTACCCAAGGTGCTCATGTCGATGCCGCTGCCCGGCTGGAAGAAATTGGCCAACAGCAAACCGACGACGATGGCGACAGTGGTGACGATTTCGAAGTAGAGGATGGTCTTGAGGCCGATACGCCCGAGTTTCTTGGCGTCACCGACCCCGGCAATACCGACGATCAGCGAAGAAATCACGATCGGGATCACGATCATCTTGATCAGACGGATAAAGATATCGCCTGCCGGTTGCAGCACGTTGCTGATCCACCAGGCCTTCTCGGTACTGAAATGGTTGAGCAGCGCGCCAATTGCAATCCCGAGCACCAGACCGATGAGGATCTGCCAGGCGAGGCTTAGTCTTGCCTTCTTCATATCTTTACCCTTACTTCAGTTGGACTCGGGCAACTGCCACAAACCGAACCACCCGATGGCGATACGAATGCGTGCCGCTGCCCCCATATAAGGTCACCCCGAGTACGCGCCAAAGGCGCACTGGCAGGCGAAAAAAGGCGCAACTATTGCGATGCAAAGGAGGGGCGTCTAATGCCGTAAACGCCTACCCTATGCCGAATCGGCATGATGTCTTTGAAATAAAACGTGCGTACTCATCGGTTCGAATACGCCATTTCGGCAGGCAAAAATGCCGTGAACCGGCCATTTTCCGCGCAACGGGGTTTTTGTCCGGCCTCGTAAAAAGCGCTCAAAGGACGGAAGAATGAAGCACACTTGAAAGAGCGGATCGGGCGGATAAATCTCCGATATACGGTCGGATGCGGGGGAGTGGAGCAGCGTGGAAAAACGATGGTGGTACGCAGGGGTGGCGCAGACGCCAGAATAGCCAACCGCTCTGGCATGAACTTTACAACGCACGAAGCTCCACGCAAGTTCGCCAGTCGTCATGACTGTGCGAGCCTGCGTGGAAGCTTTTTCCTGACCCGGCCCTTTCGCAGGCACCCCTTGTGCCCGTAGGTCACTGCGCCCTTAGACGGGCAGAGCGTCCCGGCCCCTTGGTCATGCATCGGCCCTCTTCGGACTGTGCAGAGGAGAAAAACAACGTGCTTTTCTCGCTTTCAGAATCAGTACCAGTTCGGATCTTTCTTGAGTTGCTCCATTAACAGTTCTTGCATACCTTCATCAGGATTGCCGAGGAACCGGTAATCGGCATGACGTGTCGGCGACTTGTCGGCCGGAAGTCCGGCAGGGACTTCAACCAGCAATGCATAAGCCTCGTCCTTGTCGAAACTGAAAGCGACGAACAAGCGCTTGCTGCGGCATGTCGCCTGGGTTTCGCACAACGGACCGACCAGGTATTTGTCGCCATCTTCCTCGACAGCATTCATCTGCTGCGAATCGCCTGACAGGTTCATCACCCATTCCGGCAGGCGTTCTTCCTTTTTAACCACTTGCTGCCAAGTCTCGACATATTGCGGGTCGGCCTTGAGCAACTGATTGACCCGCATCTGTCCGTCGTTGGCAGCCATGGCCATGGTGCCGCCGCCCAGCAGCAGGGCGGCGACCAATCCTTTGAGTGCGACGCTCATGGTCAGCCTCGGCCGCGGCGGCCAAAGAAGAAGGAAGCGATGAACATCACCAGGAACACGACAAAGAGAATCTTGGCGATGCCCGTGGCGGTGCCTGCGATACCACCGAAGCCCAGTACTGCGGCGATGATGGCAATGATCAGGAAAGTAATTGCCCAGCTCAACATGGTGATTCTCCTTACGCTTTTCTATTTAGTTAGGGTCTTGCAGTGATGGTTCCGGTGCAGTGGACGACCGGTTCATCGAGTTAAAACACCCAGCGCTCCTCGCGGGGCATGCCGCTCTCAGCCTGATCGACTTCCATCATTCGCATCGAGGCGGAAATATCCGAGAGGCTGCTGACAGCGCTGAAATGAGTTTGCGGGGCGCGCTGAATTGACAACAGAGGCGCTTCAGGCTGTTGGCTCTGATGCCAAAGCATCAACTGCTGGCCAGCCACAAGCGTGATCAGCAGGGCCACTGCTGCCCACAAACCCTGCTGAACATGCAGGGCAGAGATTCGAAACTGAGCGGCACGTTGACGATTCATCCTGAAATTCCTCCCCACCCCGAGTGGTGACCTGGTTGAGGCGCCTTGACGCCACGTTGAGCTAACCATTGCACTCGGCATGCCAGAATTTTTGGCGATATAAATATCTTTAAAATCAATTAGTTATGGATGACTTGCGAGCCAGCCGGAGCGCATCCTGCACGATGGCCACGACAAAGGTCGTGCGTAATGCACGAACGGCGGAGATAGACGCGATAGAATCTTTTTGAATTGCCCGTCGGAAATAGATGTCGGAATGGGGCAAGCCATACCGTACGAGGCGGCCGCGGGCGCAAAAAAGGGACCTAAATCAACCTTTTAGGAGTCAGACACTCGCAAGTACGCTGTCGGTGGGTAATATCCCCTCAGAAACGACCATGCAACTTGCCCGATTTTTCTGACACTAACCAACATCATTCATTAAAGGAGCGTAGGAAAAATGGAATCCGCCACTGAGCATCAAGGCCGCATTCTGCTGGTAGACGACGAGTCCGCCATCCTGCGTACATTCCGTTATTGCCTGGAAGACGAAGGCTACAGCGTCGCCACCGCCAACAGCGCCGCCCAGGCGGACACCCTGCTGCAGCGGCAGGTGTTTGACCTGTGCTTTCTGGACTTGCGCCTGGGAGAAGACAACGGCCTTGATGTCCTGGCGCAAATGCGCATCCAGGCACCCTGGATGCGGGTGGTGATTGTCACCGCCCACTCGGCGGTCGACACCGCCGTTGATGCGATCCAGGCCGGCGCCGCCGATTATCTGGTCAAGCCTTGCAGCCCCGATCAACTGCGCCTGGCGACCGCCAAACAGTTAGAGGTGCGCCAGTTGTCGGCGCGACTGGAAGCCCTGGAAGGGGAAGTGCGCAAACCCAATGACGGCCTCGACTCCCACAGCCCGGCGATGAAAGTCGTGCTCGAAACCGCTCGCCAGGTCGCCAGCACTGACGCCAACATTCTGATCCTTGGCGAGTCCGGCACCGGTAAGGGCGAACTGGCCCGAGCCATCCATGGCTGGAGCAAACGCGCGAAGAAGTCCTGCGTCACGATCAACTGCCCGTCGTTGACCGCTGAATTGATGGAAAGCGAACTGTTCGGCCACAGCCGCGGTGCATTTACCGGTGCCAGTGAAAGCACGCTGGGACGGGTCAACCAGGCCGACGGCGGTACGCTTTTTCTCGACGAAATCGGCGATTTTCCCCTGACATTGCAGCCCAAGTTGCTGCGTTTCATTCAGGACAAGGAATACGAACGGGTCGGCGATCCGGTGACCCGTCGTGCCGATGTGCGGATCCTCGCGGCGACCAACCTCAACCTTGAAGACATGGTGCGCGACGGGCGCTTTCGCGAAGACCTGCTGTACCGCCTGAATGTGATTACCCTGCATCTGCCACCACTGCGCGAGCGGGCCGAAGACATTCTGACGTTGGCCGACCGCTTCCTGGCGCGCTTCGTCAAGGAATACGCCCGCCCGGCGCGCGGCTTCAGCGACGAGGCTCGTGAAGCGCTGCTAGGCTATCGCTGGCCTGGCAACATCCGGGAGCTGCGCAACGTGGTCGAGCGCGCCAGCATCATCTGCGCGCAGGAAAAAGTCGAAATCAGCCACTTGGGCATGGCCGAGCAACCCGTCAACAATGCACCGCGAATCGGGGCTGCGCTAAGCCTCGACGAATTGGAAAAGGCGCATATTGGCGCAGTGCTGGCCACGGCCGACACGCTGGATCAGGCCGCCAAGACTCTGGGAATCGATGCCTCCACGCTGTATCGCAAACGCAAGCAGTACAATCTGTGAGCGTCATCTTATGAAACTGGCGATGAAGCTGCGCACACGGCTGTTTCTGAGTATCTCGGCGCTGATTACCGTGGCACTGCTGGGGCTGTTGCTTGGCCTGGTCAGCGTGGTGCAGATGGCCAATACCCAAGAACAATCGGTGCGCGACAACTTCATCCTGCTCGACCTGGGCCTCAAGCTGCGTCAGACCCTGGGCGACCAGTTGATGATCATGCTCGATGAGAAGCCCGACCTGGTGGCTCTGGAAGCATCCAAACGGCAATACTTCGAGTTGCTCGACGAGGGCATCGCCCACGAACAGGTGCTGGACGATTCAGCCGACAGCTTCAGCAAGGCCAAAGCCGATTACATCAGTTTTCTGGAGGCTTTTTCAGCCTCTCGCCAGCTACCGGCCCAACTGTCCGGTATCCAGAACCTCACCGAAAAATTCAACGTGCTGCGCACGGGCTTGATCGACGCGTATCGGCAGGCGCTGAACAACATCAGCGACACCCAGAACAAAGCTCGCGAGCGCGCGTTGCTGATTTCCGGATTACTGGGGCTGGTAGGGTTGGCGGTGCTGATCATCGGCTTCATCACAGCCCACGGTATCGCCCGACGTTTCGGGGCGCCGATCGAGGCGCTGGCGGCGGCGGCGGATAATATCGGCCAGGGCAACTTCGAAGTGACGCTGCCGATCTCCTCGGCCTCGGAACTGAACTTGCTGACCCGTCGTTTCGGCATCATGGCCCAGGCTCTGCGCGAGCATCAGGCCACCAACGTCGATGAGCTGCTCGCCGGCCAGCAACGCTTGCAAGCGGTACTCGACAGCATCGACGACGGCTTGCTGATGATCGATCGCCAGGGTCGCCTGGAGCACCTCAATCCGGTGGCCCAGCGTCAATTGGGCTGGGACGAGGAGCGCCTGGGCCAGGGATTGGGCGAGGCGCTGGAACGCAAGGATCTGGATGAGGAACTGCAACTGGTGCTGCGCGGGGGAACGCTGGAGCGGGCGCCGGACGACTTGAGCATCGAAGTGGATGGCGAGTCGCGGTTGCTGACGTATAGCCTCACCCCCGTAAGCCATACCCAGGGGCACATCCTCGGGGCGGTGATGGTGTTGCACGATGTCACCGAACAACGCGCTTTCGAAAGGGTGCGCAGTGAATTCGTGTTGCGCGCGTCCCACGAGCTGCGTACCCCAGTGACCGGCATGCACATGGCGTTCGGCCTGTTGCAGGAGCGCGTGCATTTTCCTGAGGAATCGCGCGAAGCCGATCTGCTCAACACCGTCAACGAAGAAATGCAGCGCCTGATGCAGCTCATCAATGACCTGCTGAACTTCTCCCGCTACCAGAACGGTCTGCAAAAACTGACGCTGGCACCTTGTTCCATCGAAGAACTGCTGGAGTCGGCCCGGCTGCGGTTTGCCGCGCAGGCCCAGGCCAAGGGCATCCAATTGCTCGTGGCGATCCAGGGACCCTTACCGCGCCTGCATGCCGACGCTGCGCAACTGGACCGGGTGCTGGATAACCTGATCGACAATGCCATGCGTCACACGGGCGACCACGGTCAGATCCGCCTGCAGGCCCGTCGCCACGGCGAGCGGGTGATCATCAGCGTCGAGGACAATGGTGAGGGCATTCCCTACGGCCAGCAGGGACGGATCTTCGAACCTTTCGTCCAGGTCGGTCGCAAGAAGGGCGGCGCAGGGCTGGGGCTGGCGCTGTGCAAGGAAATCGTCCAGCTCCACGGTGGGCGCATGGGCGTTTATTCACGGCCGGGGCAGGGCACACAGTTCTATATGGCGCTGGCGGTCTGAGTCGGTTCAGGCCTCATCGTCCAGGCGTCGCCCCAACAGGCGCCGGCCGCGGGTAATCAGCTCGATCAACTGCACGGCACTGAGCGCATGGGCAAACAGCCAACCCTGCCCGAAAGTCACGCCTTCGCTGCTCAGGTAAGACGCCTGGGCTTCATGCTCGATGCCCTCGGCAATCACCTTGAGCTCTAACGCGTGGGCCATGCGGATAATATGCGGGGCCACACCGCTGCTGGCGGCATCGTGCCCCAAGGCGTCAATGAAGGCTTTGTCGATTTTCAAGCAGTCCACCGGCAAGGTTTGCAGGTAGGCGAGGCTGCAATAGCCCGTGCCGAAATCATCGATCAACACCTGATGCCCGACATCGCGCAGCGATTGCAGATTATCCCGGGCGACCAGGACATCGACCAATCCGCGTTCGGTCACTTCAAAGGCTATCTGGTGCGCCGACACCCGATGCAACGCCAGCAGGCGGGCGATCACTTCGCCGATACGTGGCACCATGACGTCGCACGCTGCCAGGTTCACCGAGATGTACAGCTGCGGATTGGCCCGCAGCAGCTGACCCAACTGGTCGAACAGGCGTTGCAGCACGAAGTCTGTGATCTGACGGATCTGCCCGGTGTTCTCTGCCATCGGAATGAACAGATCCGGGCTGGTGAGGGTGCCGTCCGGGCGCCGCCAGCGCAACAGGGCTTCAGCACCGACGCAATTGCGACTGCGCAGGTCGAAGATCGGCTGGTACAGCACCTGCAATTCCCCGCGCCGGATGGCCCCGTGCAGTTCGGCGTCCATCGATTGGCGCTGACGCGCCAGCAGGAATACCTGGAAACCAATCCCCAGGCCCAGCATCAGGCTGATGGGCAGCAACCACCAGGCGTTGGAGGGAATATTGAAACCATTGCGTTGAGCAATCAGCACCAGTTGATATTCCGGGCTGTCGGTCTGCATCCGATAGATCAGGCGGTTCTGCGTCACTTGCAATGCATTGCGGCTTTTCGAGGGCCAAGGCTCCGTGGGCGGCCAGTATTGATCGGTACCCAGCACCGGTATCGCCCGCTCGCCATGATCGAGCACTACAAGCAGGCTACTGCCGGGGGGCAGGTCGACCACGTCGGTCAGATGCCCGCGGGAAGTCGCAACGCGAAAATTGCCACGCCCCAGCATCAATGCAGCACGGTTTTCATCCGGCTCGGTGGTGGTATTGAGCCAGTAGCTGTAGGTCGGCCCCCGGATGTCAGGCGGTCGGATCACCGATAACCCGCTGCGGCGTGGACGATTGGAACAAACCCCGCTGCTATCGATATACGCCGCTTCGTAGACGAAACGGTAGTTGAAGCTGACCTGCTGCAACGTCGCGATCATGTCGTCGTCGCATCTGCGCAACGGCTGGTTTTGCAGATCGTCGAGGCTTTCGCGCAACTGTCCGAAAAGCTGCTCGAGTCGCTGCAGAAAGCGCTCGCCCTGAGCATTCATCTGGTCGCTTTCGCGCTGCTGGATTTGCTGCATCACCACGAACAGACTGGCGCCCAGCAATAGCACGGTACTCAGGACAGCCGCCATCATCGCCAGGAGAAACGGGCGATGGAGCCAGCTTTGCAGGGTTTCGCGGGCAGGCGTCATCATTGGTAATCCGAAAGTTACCAATGAGTTATAGCTTCTGATTTGGATTTAGCCCTGACCGTCGGACGGGCGTCATTATTTTGTCTGGTTGAGCACCTGCAGGATAGCCGCACTTTGCGCATCCGGCATGCCGTCGAACCGGGTCGGCCGGAAGCGCATCTGGAAGGCAGCGAGCACATGATGAGTGGCCACATCCCATTCGCCGGTGCGGGGCGTCGGGTAACCGAAACGGGCCAGCTCGGCCTGGAACCAACTGGCGTTCGGTACCTGCGCCGCGAAAACCGCCTGCTGGCGGATTACCGCCTGCTCGTCTGGCCAAATCCCCACCCCAGCTTGCGCCAGGCGCTTCCAGGGAAACAGCGGCCCAGGGTCAAGCTTGCGCATCGGGGCAATATCGCTATGCCCAATGATGTTGCGCGGGTTGATCCCATTACGCTGGGAGATGTCCTTGAGCAAGGCGATCAAGGCCTGGACCTGAGCTTCGCTGTAGGGATACCAGAGGCGCCCGGTGGGCGTATCGACGAAACCGGGATTGACGATCTCAATGCCGATGGAGCTGGAATTGAGCCAGGTCCGGCCATCCCATTCACTGTCTCCGGCGTGCCAGGCGCGCCGGCCTTCATCTACCAGCTTGTAGACGGTCGCGTTTTTATCATCGCCGATCAGGTAATGCGCACTGACTTCGCCGTGGGTGAGCAGAGCCAGGGACCGCTCCAGGGACGCGGAAGTGTAATGCAGCACCACGAACTGGATACGGTTGTCATGATTGACTGAAGGGTGGCTGGTATCGAGCCTGGGGCCGCTGGCGCAACCGGCCAGAACCAGTAAGAAGGCAATGAGCGAAAAAAATTTCATGGCAGGTGCATTACACGCTGGGGGTAATGCAACAGTGTAACGTATCGCGTTGCGATGATCTGGCTCGGATAACGGGATTCACAAAATGGAACAATTGCCTTCAGCCCCATTCCACTCGATTGCGCCCAGCATTTTTGGCTCTGTATAGCGCCTGATCGGCTCTTTTAAGCACCGAATCGCTGTGCTCCCCGCTTTTGAACGCGGTCATGCCCACAGACACGGTGATCGTGACCGGCTCACCCTTGAAGTGAAACGGGCAGGCCTCGATGGCTGCGCGCAGGGACTCGGCCAGTCTTGCTCCGGCCGCCAGCGGCGTGTCGGGCACCAGCAGGACAAATTCCTCACCGCCAAAGCGGGCGATAAAATCGCTGCCACGCAAACGTCTGCGCAGCACCGAAGCGATGATCTTCAGCACCCGATCACCTGCCAGGTGGCCGTAGTTATCGTTGATGCGCTTGAAGTGATCCAGATCGAGCATGGCCAGCAGCAGACTGTTGCCGTGCCGCTGCCATTGGGCAACTTCCTGTTCGAGACGCTCAGACCAGGCGGCGCGGTTAGGCAGCCCAGTGAGCGGATCGATAAGCGCTTTTTGCCGCTGCTCTTCAAGATTATCCCGGACAACCTGGGCATCCTGCTCCATCAGCGCGACGCGCTCGGCCAGGCTTTTGAGGCGAGCCGACACTTCCTGCTCGCGCTGATCGCGCTGCTTCTGGTGCTGGTCCATCGTGCCGAGCAGGCCTTCGAGGTGGTTCTCCAGCACTTGCTTGAGACCTTCCAGGTCATCAGCTTCCTGCACGCTGCTTTGCAAGCCATCCACCTGCTCGCGAATCTGCGTGTCCATTTCCCGGGAGGCCGACTGGTTATCGGCATGGTCTTCACTGGCTGCCCGTAAACTGCTCTGGAAGGACTCAAGCCGGTCATTGAGGCGCTGCAGGTACGCTTCGAATTCATGTTGGCCGGTGTCGGTAATTGCCAGCATGAGCACGGCAAGATCGTCGAGAATTGGCAGTAATTCATACCAGTTCAAGCCATTTTGCAGCCGTTCGCGCATGGCCTCGGCCTGGGGACGATGACGCTCGGGCAGGGTCAGGTCGCCCAGCAGGCCCAACAGGGTGTCTTCTATATGCCTGGCCACCGAACTGTAGGACGGCTCGGGTGAGTCGGGCAGTTCATAATGGTCGTCCTCCGGCTCAGACGCTGCCGGCTCGACCGCGGCCGAGGGTTCGACGGGCTCTTCCGGGAGGGGCAGCGACTCGTCCAACGCTTGCGGCGGCTCCTCGGGCATCAGCTCATCAGGGTTCCCAAGGGCGGGTACCGGCACCGCCTGTTCCGTGGGAATCGGCGCCGGCTCGGTTGCCTCCTCCTGCTCGGTAGCTTCATCTCGTTCCAGAGTCGGCTCGGCAGCTTCGGATACCGGTGACGGAGAGCGTTCTGGATCGGGATCGACCATTGGCGGAATGAACGCGACCGGTTCAGGCGCTTCATCGACCGTTGCCGCGGGTCCGGCTAACACTGCCGGGGCTGGAACTGGAGTTATGACAGGCGCAGCGTCAGTCGCTAACTGTGCCGGTGCCGGCGGTGTCGTTTCCAAAACCGGCACCGCGCTGCGCTGGGCAGGTTCGTGCGGCGGAGGCGCCGCTTCTTCCTGGCCGTGGCCACCAAACAACCGTTGCAGCAGGCCGGGACGATTCGGTTCAGTGGGCGCTTCCAGCACACTCAGCGCCTGGCCCTGCAAGCTGCTCAGTTCACTGAGCAGCAAAGGAATCTCCCGAGCCTGGTCCACCCGGTCTTCCAACTGCTTGGAAAACTTTTTCAAGGGCCGGCTGACTTCCTTTGGCAGCGGCAAGGTTTGCAACTGAGCGACCAGGGAAGTCAATGCGGCGCTCACCTGTTCGACCCGAGTCTCGCGACGCTGCTCGGAATCAAGCACAGCTTTTTCCAGGCGGGGCAAAAGAGCGGCGAGGGCGGCATCCATGTCATCGCTGCGTACCACTTCGCGCATTTCTTTCATGCACTGATCGACCGCCCGGTCAGTGCCTTCGGCGGCCAGCGTACTGCGCACCAGGCCGCGACGCAGCAAGTCGAGCCGAGCCGCCCAGCGGCGCTCGAGCTTTTCTTGCTGTTCGATGCTCTTGAAGTACTTCTCTCTCCAGCGTTCGGCTTCGTCGCTCATTCATGGGATCCGCGAGGGGCAGGACTCAGTGCGGGGAATGCATCCGCCGTGAGCGAACCCGGCAGACGAATTTCGACCGCGACAGGCAGGTGGTCGGAAATGGGGTGAGCCAGCACCTCGAACCGTTCGAGGGTCAAGGTGGGGCTCAGCAGAATATGGTCCAGACAGCGCTGGGGGCGCCAGCTGGGGAATGTGGCTTCGAGTTGTGGGGCGAGCAGCCCAAGATCACGTAACGGCGAATTTTGCAGCAAGTCGTTGGCATGGGTATTCATGTCGCCCATCAATACCTGGTGCTTGTAGTCACCAATCAGCTCGCGGATGTAGGCCAGTTGCATCGTTCGGGTACGAGCCCCAAGGGCCAGGTGCATCATGACCACGATCAACGCCTCTGGACCTTCGCCAAAGCGCGCCAGGATCGCTCCGCGCCCCTTGGGACCGGGTAACGGGTGGTCTTCTATCGCCCACGGCCGCAGGCGGCTCAACACACCATTGCTGTGCTGACCCAGGCGCCCGAGGTTGCGATTGAGTTGTTGGTACCAGTAGGGGAAAGCACCCAGTTGCGCCAGATGCTCCACCTGATTGACGTAGCCCGATCTCAGGCTCCCACCGTCAGCCTCTTGCAAGGCCACCAGGTCGAAATCTTTCAGCAGGTCGCCGATCTTCTGCAGGTTGACGGCGCGTCCGGTGTGCGGCAGCAGATGTTGCCAGCCACGGGTCAGGTAATGCCGGTAACGCTCTGTGCTGATGCCCACCTGAATATTGAAACTGAGCAGCCGCAGGCAGTTGTCGGCAGGCAGGCCCGTGGAGGCGATATGATGCTCATTGACCCGCGGTTCATGCAGGCCAACGACGCGTTCGGTGCTCCAGCGGGCCATGGTCAGCGCCGCGCTTAGTTAGCGGCGGCCTTGGTTGCCGCTCGTTCTTTGGCAATCAGTTGGTCGGCCAGCTCCAGCGCCTGGTTAGCACCACCGGCCGAACCGATATCAAAGCGGTATTTACCGTTGACGACCATGGTGGGTACGCCAGTGATCTCGTATTTCTTGGCAAGTTCTTTGGCTTTGTTGATCTGGCCCTTGATGGCGAAGGAGTTGAACGTCGCCAGAAACTTGTCCTTGTCCACACCTTGGGTGGCGAGGAATTCAGCCATTTCTTCAGGATCGGTCAGACGCTTCTTCTCAACCTGGATCTCATTGAACACTGCAGCGTGAACCTTGTGCTCGACGCCCATGGCTTCGAGGGTCAGGAACATCTGGCCGTGGGCGTCCCATGGGCCGCCGAACATGGCCGGAATGCGTACGAAGTTAACGTCCGAAGGCAGTTTCTCGACCCATGGGTTGATGACCGGCTCGAACGCGTAGCAATGCGGGCAGCCGTACCAGAACAGTTCCACCACTTCGATCTTGCCAGGCACGGCCACCGGAACGGGATTGCTCAATTCGACGTAAGGGGCTTTCGATTCCTCGGCGTTGGCTTGGGCGGCCATGCCGAACAGGCTGACAGCGGCGAGCGCGGCGCTGATGATCAGATTACGCATGCTTTACTCCTGGACAATGAGGTGACCTCGCGAGGCGTGTTTTTCAGACAGGCCGTGACGGGTTCAAGTTCGCTAGTGTAACGGTAGCGGCCACAAAAAAGGGCGGCCAAAGCCACCCTTTTGATGTTCGCATCGACAGATTAATCGAGCGTTAACGTTGCAAGAGATGTAAACCCTCACAACGCCCGGCCAACGGTCTTAGTGCAGGCCCTGAATGTAGCTGGCCACCGCCGCGATCTCTTCGTCGCTCAGCTTGCGGGCAATGGTGCGCATCATCGCCTCGCCATCATTGTTACGACCGTCTGCTTCCTTGCGGAAGTCAGTCAGCTGCTTGGCAATGTACTGAGCGTGCTGGCCCCCAAGGTGCGGGAAGCCGGCCGCTGCGTTACCTTTGCCGTCAGGCGAGTGGCAACCGGTGCAAGCTGGAAGCCCCTTTTCCAGGTTGCCTCCGCGAAACAGCGCTTCACCACGTGCGACCAGTTTTGGATCGGCGGCGCCAACGCTGCCCTTCTGGCTGGCGAAATAAGCCGCCATGTCCGCCAGGTCCTGATCGTTCAGGTTGGTCAGCAGGCCGGTCATTTCCAGCACGACACGCTTGCCGTCCTTGATGTCCTTCAACTGCTTGGTCAGGTAACGCTCGCCCTGGCCCGCCAGTTTCGGAAAGTTTGGTGCCATGCTGTTGCCATCCGGACCATGGCAGGCCCCACATACGGCGGCTTTCGCCTGGCCGGCGGCGGCATCGCCAGCGGCATGGGCTACGCCGGATATCCCCAATGTCAACAGCAGACTCACGATCAGTTTGTTCATCAGCTAATCCAACTACGGCTAAGGGTTAAAGAGTTATGGACCGGGTTTACTCGCTCATCCACTGGATGATGGCTCGGTAATCCTCGGCACTGCAGTCCATGCACAAACCACGCGGCGGCATCGCCTTGAAACCCTGGGTCACGTGTTGCACCAGCGTCTCCATACCTTTCGCCAACCTCGGCGTCCAAGCTTCCTGATCACCCTTGCGGGGTGCCATGGGGAGTTGGCCGGAATGACAGGCACCACAAACACGGTTGTACACAGCTTCCGGATCCTGTGTAGCCTGAGCGCTGTAAAGCGGCATCAAGACACCGGCAGCTAGCAGCCATTTCGTCATAAAACGACCTTTTCAGGGTTGAGAGCGAGCTGCGTTCTAGTGCGCAATTTCAGTCGGTCGCTCCCGTGAGCTTCATCCTACGCTGGGACAAAGCGCACACAAAATCTGCGGCATTATATACTGGCGTCACTGAAACGGAAACGACACAGCTTGCCGCGTCCATTCCCGACGCCACCCACATCGGAAATCCCATGCAACTGAAGAACCCCATCCTCGGCCTGTGCCAACAGTCCACCTTCATGCTCAGCGCCGCCAAAGTCGATCAATGCCCCGACGATGAAGGCTTTGAAGTGGCTTTCGCCGGGCGTTCCAACGCCGGTAAATCCAGCGCACTGAACACCCTGACCCATGCAAGCCTGGCACGCACCTCGAAAACTCCGGGCCGCACGCAGCTCTTGAACTTCTTCAAGCTAGACGATGAACGCCGTTTGGTCGACCTGCCCGGCTACGGCTACGCGAAAGTACCGATCCCGCTCAAACAACACTGGCAGCGCCATCTGGAAGCCTACCTGGGCAGCCGCGAGAGTTTGAAAGGCTTGATTCTGATGATGGACATCCGCCATCCGATGACCGACTTCGATCTGCTGATGCTCGACTGGACTGTCGCCAGCGGCATGCCGATGCACATCCTGCTGACCAAGGCAGACAAGCTCACCTACGGCGCAGCCAAGAACACCCTGCTCAAAGTGCAGTCGGAAATTCGCAAAGGGTGGGGCGAGACGATCACCATCCAGTTGTTCTCGGCGCCCAAGCGCATGGGCCTGGAAGAGGCCTACACTGTATTGGCCGACTGGATGGAATTGGCAGACAAGGGCAGCGAAGAGGCGGAATAAGCCAAATCGCGGGCAAAAAAAACCCCGGACTTCGTATGGGGAGGGGGAAGTTCGGGGTCCAAGTTCCGGACCGCTAGGGCGGGGTCCAGATATCTGCCAACACTTAACACAACATAGGAGCATTGAAGGGCTTCACCAGCCTTTCAGAAACTCTGAGTAGCAATTCACGGTTTTAGTTCAGATTATTTTTGGAAATAACCTTAGGAATTTTCCGAACTAATGAGGCCAGGATTCGATTTGGCGAGGGGATTTCCCTCGCCACAGGGCCAACCATATCCTCCCGACCCACACAGGTCCCCGCAATTTCAGCAGTTGAGACTCAGTGAGCCTCATCCCAGTTATTGCCCACGCCCACTTCCACCAGAAGCGGCACATCCAGCGTGGCGGCGGCGCTCATGTGCTGGCGAATTTCCTCGCGCACCTGGTCGACCAGATCCTCGCGCACCTCCAGCACCAATTCGTCGTGGACCTGCAGGATGACCTTGGCATCCAGCCCCGACGCAGTCAGCCAGCGATCCACCGCCACCATGGCTTTCTTGATGATATCTGCCGCTGTGCCCTGCATCGGCGCGTTGATGGCCGTGCGTTCTGCGCCTTTGCGCAAAGCAGGATTTTTCGCGTTGATATCCGGCAGGTACAACCGACGCCCGAAAATGGTCTCGACGTAACCTTGCTCAGCTGCCTGGGCGCGGGTGCGCTCCATGTAGGCCAGTACGCCTGGGTAGCGGGCAAAGTAGCGGTCGATGTAAGCCTGGGACTGCTTGCGATCCACACCGATCTGCTTGGCCAGACCGAAAGCACTCATGCCGTAGATCAGGCCGAAGTTGATCGCCTTGGCGCTGCGGCGCTGGTCATGAGTGACGGCGTCCAGCTCTACGCCGAAAACCTCGGCGGCGGTGGCCCGGTGCACATCCAGATTATTGCGGAAGGCGTGGAGCAGGCCTTCATCCTTGGCCAGATGCGCCATGATCCGCAGTTCAATCTGCGAGTAGTCCGCCGCCAGCAGCTTGTAGCCTTTCGGCGCAACGAATGCCTGACGAATCCTGCGGCCTTCGGCGGTGCGAATCGGAATGTTCTGCAGGTTGGGGTCGATCGAGGACAGTCGCCCGGTAGCGGCGACGGCTTGCTGATAATTGGTATGAACGCGGCCCGTGCGGCTGTTGATCTGCTCCGGCAGGCGGTCGGTGTAGGTGCTCTTGAGCTTGCTCAGCGAGCGGTACTGCATCAATACCTTGGGCAGCGGATAATCCTGCTCGGCCAGCTCGGCCAGCACCGCTTCGGCGGTAGACGCCTGGCCCTTGGCGGTTTTGCTGAGCACCGGTAAGCCAAGTTTTTCGTAGAGGATCACCCCCAGTTGCTTGGGTGAACCCAAGTTGAATTCCTCCCCGGCGATGGCAAATGCCTCGCGCTCCAGGGCCACCAGCTTCTCGCCCAACTCAACGCTCTGCACCCCCAGCAGGTTGGCATCGACCAGCGCACCCTGGCGCTCAATGCGTGCCAGGACCGGCATCAGCGGCATTTCGATTTCGTTGAGCACCTTGCCCAGACTTGGCGTGGCAGCCAGTTTTTCCTGCAAGGCCTGGTGCAGGCGGAAAGTCACGTCCGCATCTTCGGCGGCGTAAGGGCCGGCCAGTTCCAGGGCAATCTGGTCAAAGGTCAGCTGTTTGACGCCTTTGCCGGCGATGTCCTGGATATCGGTCTTGCTTTGTCCCAGGTACTTGAGCGCCAGGCTGTCCATGTCGTGACGGGTTGCTGTGGAGTCCAGTACGTAGGACTCAAGCATGGTATCGAAGGCAATGCCTTGCACAAGAATGCCGTTGTTTTGATCACCACCGATGGCGCAGTTGGCCAGGATGTTGGTTTCGAATTTGGCATGCTGGCCGACCTTGAGCTTGTTCGGGTTCTCCAGCAATGGCTTGAGCGCCTTGAGCACCGTGTCGCGATCCAGTTGCTCCGGCACGCCCATGTAGGAATGGGTCAAGGGAACGTAGGCCGCCTCAAAGGGCGCGACGGCAAACGACAACCCTACGAGTTGCGCATGCTGGGCGTCGTTACCATTGGTTTCGGTGACGAAAGCAAACAGCGGCGCCTGTTCAAGCTTGGCGAGCCAGGCGTCGAAACGTGCCTGGTCGAGAATGATCTCGTACTTGGCCTCAGCGGCGCCGGGTTGTTCGTCGGCAGCTTCGACGATCTCCTGACCGGCACGCTTGGCATCGCGCTGGTTTTCTTCGAACCAGCTCTTGAACTCCAGCAGGGTATACAGCTCGGCGAGTTTCTCGTGATCCGGCTGGCCCATTTGCAGGTCGTCGAGACCGACATCCAACGGCACGTCGGTCTTGATGGTCGCCAGTTCGTAGGAGAGGAGGGCCATTTCCTTGTGTTCTTCGAGTTTGGCGGCCAGGGTCTTGGCGCCACGAATCGGCAAGGTGGCGACGATGTCCAGTTGCGCATACAGCTCGGTCAGGCCGCCATTGACGCCCACCAGCAGGCCGGAGGCGGTCTTCGGCCCGATGCCCGGAACACCGGGGATGTTGTCGGAAGAATCGCCCATCAATGCCAGATAATCGATGATCTGCTCCGGAGCGACGCCAAACTTCTCCTTCACGCCAGCCACGTCCAGGGCGCTACCGGTCATGGTGTTGACCAAGGTAATGTGCCCGTCGACCAGTTGCGCCATGTCTTTGTCGCCGGTGGAGATCACCACCGGCCGGTCGGCTGCGGCGCTGCTACGGGCCAGGGTGCCGATCACGTCATCGGCTTCGACGTTGTCCACGCACAGCAGCGGGAAGCCCAGGGCCTTGACGCTGGCATGCAGCGGCTCAATCTGCACGCGCATGTCGTCGGGCATGCTGGGGCGGTTGGCCTTGTATTCGGCGTACAGCTCATCGCGAAAGGTCCCACCCTTGGCATCGAACACCACGGCGAACGGGCTGTCCGGATACTGCTTGCGCAGGCTCTTGAGCATGTTCAGCACGCCCTTGACCGCGCCTGTCGGCAGGCCTTTGGAGGTGGTCAACGGTGGTAGCGCGTGAAAGGCGCGATAAAGATAAGAAGAACCGTCCACCAGGACGAGGGGGGCTTGGCTCATGAGCAGGATCAACCTTTTCGGCGGGTCCGGGGCTAGAATAGCGGGACCGTTGACGACAAAGGGACAAGGTTATCATGCGTACACTAAATCGCCTGTTACTGGCTGGCTTGTTTGCAATCACCCCGCTGGCCGTCATGGCGGCGGACGACGCCCCCTCGGCGGACCCGGATGTCACCATCCGCACCGAAGGCGATAGAACCATTCAGGAGTACCGGCAAAACGGCTTTTTGTACGCGATCAAGGTCACGCCCAAAAACGGCAAGCCTTATTTCCTGGTCCGTGCCGATGGCAGCGACGGGAATTTCATCCGCTCGGATCAGCCGGATATGCTGATTCCATCGTGGAAAATCTTTGAGTGGTAATACCGCTCTCGACTTCAACCGGCGCTCACTGATGGGCGCCCGTACTGGCAGTTTTTAACCATGTCTGTGTTCACTCCCCTGGCTCGGCCCGAGCTGGAAACCTTTCTCGCCCCGTATGGGCTTGGCCGCCTGCTTGATTTCCAGGGGATCGCCGCCGGCAGCGAAAACACCAATTTTTTTATCAGCCTGGAGCAGGGTGAATTTGTCCTGACCCTGGTGGAACGCGGCCCGGTGCAGGAAATGCCGTTCTTCATCGAGCTGTTGGATGTGCTGCATGACGCCGACCTGCCGGTGCCTTACGCCTTGCGTACCACCGACGGCGTTGCGCTGCGAGAGCTGGCCGGCAAGCCGGCGCTGCTGCAACCGCGCCTGGCCGGCAAGCACATCAAGCAGGCCAACGCACAGCATTGCGCCCAGGTAGGGGAGTTACTGGCCCATCTGCACCTGGCGACCAAGGACAACATGATCAAGCGCAAGACTGATCGCGGCCTGGACTGGATGCAGGAGGAGGGCGCGAAGCTGTTGTCGCACCTGGATGCCGAACCCCGTCGGTTGCTAGAGGCTGCGCTGGATGAAATCGCCCAACAGAAGGTAAAAATTCTGGCGCTGCCCCGAGCCAACATCCACGCGGACCTGTTCCGCGACAATGCGATGTTCGAGGGCACACACCTGACCGGGCTGATCGACTTCTACAACGCCTGCTCCGGGCCAATGCTGTATGACGTTGCCATCGCCCTGAACGACTGGTGTTCGGATGACAACGGTGTGCTCGATGGCCCACGGACGCGGGCCTTGTTGGGGGCTTATGCGGCGCTGCGCCCATTCACGGCCGCCGAGGCCGAGTCATGGCCGACGATGCTGCGCGTGGCATGCGTGCGCTTCTGGCTGTCACGGTTGATCGCCGCCGAGTCTTTTGCCGGGCAGGATGTACTGATCCACGATCCGATGGAGTTTCAGCAGCGGTTGGCGCAGCGGCAGACGGTCAGTGCGATGTTGCCGTTCGCCCTCTGACGCAACTGAATGCCTCTGTGGCGAGGGAGCTTGCTCCCGCTGGGGTGCGCAGCAGCCCTAAGATTTTGCGGTCGCTGCGCAACCGAGCGGGAGCAAGCTCCCTCGCCACAGGGTTTGCGCTCGGCAGTTATAGCGACTCCAGGCACCCAGCCAAGTCATTCCCCAACTTCTCCAGCAACTGCTCATACCCTTGCGCCGTCGCAGGGGTATAGCCGCCCAGCGCATCCAGCTCCGCCAATTTCACCGGTAACCCGGCCACCAGGGTTTCGGCCAGGCGCGGGCGCAGGGGCGGTTCGCTGAAGACGCACGTCTTGCCCACGGCCTGCAAGCGATTGCGCATCGCCGCCACGTGTTGGGCGCCGGGCTGGACTTCGGTGGCCACGGCAAAAACTCCGGCGTGCTTGAGGCCGTAGTGGTCTTCGAAATAGTCGAACGCTTCGTGGAACACGAAATACGGCTTGCCCGCGACGCCGGCCAGACGGGTCTTCAAACGCGCATCCAGCGCATCGAGACGCTGGTTGAAACTCTTGAGGTTGCTTTGAAAGCGGCTGGCATTGGCCGGATCGGCCGCGCTCAGGTCGGCAGCCATCTTGGCGGCAATCACCCGGGCATTGGTTGGCGAGAGCCACAGATGGGCATCGATGGTGCCGGGGCGATGGTCGTGATCATGCTCATCGGCGTCATGCTCATCTTCGGCGTGGGAATGACTGTCCTGGGCGAAGTGACGCAACTTGAGCCCCGGCACGTCCTGCACCGCGACGGACGGCAACGTACGACCGTTCAGCACGCGCGGCAGGAAACTTTCCATGTCGGGGCCAATCCAGTAGAGCAAATCCACCGACTGCACCTTCCGTACGTCGGAAGGCCGCAGGGCGTAATGGTGAGGTGAAGCGCCGGGCGGCAGCAGGACCTCAGGAACCGCCACGCCGTCCTGCACCGCGGCGGCAATCAGTTGCAATGGCTTGATGCTGGTAAGCACTTTGACTTCGGCCTGGGCCGGGCCGATCAGCAGAAAACTGGCGACAAAAGCGACAAAGATCGAAAAATTTCGGGACACGATGACCACTCGAAGAGGCGAGAACGGGTAACATAATAACGTCTCTCACTAAAATCGTCGCTGCCCATGCCTATTACGCCCCTTGCCAGTCGTCCCCATGACCATTCTCACTGCGTGCACACCGCGCTGTCCGAGGCCGACGCCATCTGCGCGCGCCAAGGGTTGCGCCTGACCGCTTTGCGTCGACGCGTGCTGGAGCTGGTCTGGCAAAGCCACAAGCCGCTGGGCGCCTACGACATACTCGCGGTGCTCAGTGAGCAGGACGGCCGCCGCGCCGCGCCGCCCACGGTTTATCGGGCGCTGGATTTCCTGCTGGAAAACGGCCTGGTGCATCGCATCTCGTCGTTGAATGCCTTCGTTGGCTGCAATCATCCGGAACATGCGCACCAGGGCCAGTTCCTGATCTGTCGCGAATGCCACGCAGCCATCGAGCTGGAGCAGAAGTCCATCAGCGATGCCATCGTTGCCAGCGCCAAAGAAGTGGGTTTCGTGGTTGATACCCAGACCGTCGAAGTGGTCGGGCTCTGCTCCGGTTGCCAGGGGGCCTGATGAGCAATGCGTTGATCCGTCTCGAGCACGTAGGCGTGACGTTCGCCGGCCAGAGCGTGCTGGATAACATCCACCTGAGCGTCGAGCCGGGGCAGATCGTCACCCTGATCGGCCCCAACGGCGCCGGCAAGACGACCCTGGTGCGTGCCGTGCTGGGGTTGCTCAAACCCGACAGCGGCAGCGTCTGGCGCAAGCCGAAGCTGCGGGTCGGTTACATGCCGCAAAAGCTTCATGTGGACCCGACGCTGCCCCTGTCGGTCCTGCGCTTCTTGCGCCTGGTGCCTGGCGTGGATCGCGCACGGGCCCTGGCGGCGCTCAACGAAGTCGGTGCCGAACAGGTGATCGACAGTCCGGTACAAAGTGTTTCCGGCGGTGAGATGCAGCGCGTGTTGCTGGCTCGCGCCCTGCTGCGCGAACCCGAGTTGCTGGTGCTCGACGAGCCCGTGCAAGGGGTCGACGTGGCCGGTCAGGCCGAGCTGTACAGCCTGATCACCCGCCTGCGCGACCGTCACCGCTGCGGCGTGCTGATGGTTTCCCATGACCTTCACCTGGTCATGAGCACCACTGACCAGGTGGTCTGCCTCAATCGCCACGTCTGCTGTTCCGGGCATCCCGAGCAGGTCAGCGGCGATCCGGCATTCGTCGAACTGTTCGGAAAGAACGCACAAAGCCTGGCGATTTATCACCACCATCACGACCACGCCCATGACCTGCATGGTTCGGTGGTCAGCGACTCGTCTGTTACTACCCATGTTCATGGAGATGGCTGCAAGCATGGCTGATTTTCTGTTGTACGCCCTGCTCGCAGGCTTGGCCCTCGCGATGGTGGCCGGCCCCCTGGGCTCGTTCGTGGTCTGGCGGCGCATGGCCTATTTCGGCGATACCTTGTCCCACGCGGCCTTGCTGGGCGTGGCCCTGGGCTTTTTGCTGGACGTCAGCCCCGCAGTGGCGGTGACCGTCGGCTGCCTGTTGCTGGCGGTGCTGCTGGTGACGCTGCAACAGCGTCAACCGCTGGCGTCCGACACGCTGCTGGGCATTCTGGCGCCCAGCACCCTGTCTCTCGGGCTGGTGGTACTAAGCTTCATGCATGACGTGCGGATTGATCTGATGGCCTACCTGTTTGGCGATCTGCTTGCCATCAGCCCCATGGATCTTTCGTGGATCCTGGGTGGCAGCGCGGCCGTCCTGCTGCTGCTGGTAGCGCTCTGGCGCCCGTTGCTGGCGGTTACGGTGCATGAGGAACTGGCGCGGGTCGAAGGCTTGCCCGTGGTGGGTTTGCGGCTGGCGTTGATGCTGTTGATTGCGGTGGTCATTGCCGTGGCGATGAAAATCGTCGGTGTATTGCTGATTACTTCTTTGCTGATTATCCCGGCAGCCGCAGCACAGCGGCACGCCCGCTCCCCGGAGCAGATGGCCCTGGGCGCCAGCCTGCTGGGCATGCTCGCAGTATGCGGCGGGCTGGCGCTATCGTGGTTCAAGGACACCCCGGCCGGGCCGTCGATTGTGGTCAGCGCCGCCGCGCTATTTCTGCTGAGTTTTGTCCTGCCCCGCCGAGGGGTGTAGACTTGCTCGCTTTTTGCGCAAATAGAGAGTCGCAGGAATGAAGCCGTTCGCCTCCCGTTATCTGCTCCTTGTCGCATTTTCTCTGCTGCTGGGCGCCTGCCAGAGTTCGCCGCCAGTCGCCGAAGCCCCCGACACCCGGGGCCCGGCCCTTGCGCAGTTTGAACAGAGCCTGGCCGGCAATGAGCTGGCCACTGCTGAAGACCAACTGGCCGCCTTGCAGGCCCAGTCGCCGGAAGACCCGGCGCTGGAACCCTACCAACGGCAACTGGCCGAGGCGTATCTGCGCCGCAGCCAAATTGACCTGCAAAAAGGCGATGTAAACGCCGCCGCCACCGCCCTGAGCCGAGCCCGAGCCTTGATGCCCAAGGCGCCGGCGCTCTCCGGTGAGGTCAACAGCGCCATTGCCGAGGCCCGCAAGGTCGAGCTGGAAAAAGCCGAAGCCGCCCTCAAGGCCGCCGAAGCCAAACCGGTCGCCAAAGTGATCGACCCGAGTGCTGAAAGCACGACAGTTGCGCTGAATATCGGCGATATCCAGAAAATGCGTCGACAACTGGATGCCATTGCCGCCGACGTGGTGAATTTTCAATGTGACGTCAGCATCCAGGCGCCGCGCACCGACGATTATCCGTGGTTGGCGACTTTGCTGACCAAGCGGGTCAAGAAACTGGACCCGGGGTTTGATTTGAAACTGCAGAAGCAGATTCTGCGCAACGTGCCGGCGCAAATGGTGCTGACACCGCGCAATCCTTAAAAAACATCGCGAGCAAGCTCGCTCCCACAGTGGTTTTGTGTCGATCACAAAGCCTCATGTGGGAGCGAGCCTGCTCGCGATAGCGTCCTACCAACAAAAGCTCTTTCAGCCGCCCATCAAGCCGGAATCGCCTTGGCCTTAGGCTCCCGCGCCCACACCCGATGTTGGGCAATAGCGTCGAAGAATGCCGGGAACTGGCTGGCATCCGCGTCAGGAATCAGCCCCGCATCCGCCTCCAGCTTCAACAGCACCAGCAATTGCCGGGCCTCGCCGTTGAGCGCGATGGCTTTCAGGTGCTTGTAGGCTTCCAGTACGTAATGCAACGCCACACCGTCCGCACTCAAGGCTTTGATCGATTCCGCGCCACCTGGGACGAACACCGCATCAAAGGCAATGGACGGCATACCTTCCATGGACGCATCCACCGGCAGCTTTTGCCCAGCGGCTGTGGTGACCGGTGCGGAGGTTGGCCCCAGCACTTTGGCGTGAGCCCCCTTGGCTTCCAGGGCTTGCTTGAGCGCATCGATAATCGCTCCATCGACACCGTTGGCCACCAGCACAGCCACCTTACGGGTCTTGATGTCCCCGGACAGCAGGTTCGCCTGACTCAAGGCGGGGGATTGTTCCAACGAAGGTTTCGGTACGTCCACGGTGCAGGCGGTCGGTGCTGGCAGCCCGAGGTTTATTGCCACCCGCTCGGCCAACTTCAGATCAATGTTGGCGAGGATTTCATTGACCTGTCGTGCCCGAATGAACTCCCGCTCCACCTTGCCCAGTTCGAAACTGTAGGCGGCGATGATGTGTTCCTGCTCGTGGGGGCTCATGCTGTTGTAGAACAGCCGCGCTTGGGAAAAGTGATCGCCAAACGACTCGCTGCGTTGACGAATCTTGTGGGCATCAATGCGCTCTGGATAACTTTCGAAGCCGCCGTCCTGCGGGCCGGGCGGGGTTTCCTTCGGCCAGCCGCCATCGATGGAGTTCGGCTCGTAGGAAGCGCGGCCCTTGTCGATGGTGGTGCGGTGCATGGCGTCACGCTGGCCGTTATGCACCGGAGTAATCGCCCGGTTGATCGGCAGCTCATGAAAATTCGGCCCACCGAGTCGGCTGATTTGCGTATCGGTGTAGGAAAACAGCCGGCCTTGCAGCAGCGGATCATTGGTGAAATCGATGCCCGGCACGATATGCCCAGGGCAGAACGCGACTTGCTCGACCTCGGCAAAGAAGTTATCCGGGTTGCGGTTCAATACCATCTTGCCCAGGGGCGTGATAGGAACGAGCTCTTCGGGAATGAGCTTGGTGGGGTCGAGGAGGTCGAAGTCGAACTTATGCTCGTCTTCCTCGGGGACAATTTGTACGCCAAATTCCCATTCCGGGTAGTCCCCCATCTCGATCGATTCCCAAAGATCGCGACGGTGGTAGTCGGTATCTTTACCGGCGAGCTTCTGCGCTTCGTCCCACACCAGCGAACAGGTGCCGACTGTGGGGCGCCAGTGGAATTTGACGAAGCTGCTCCGGCCCTCGGCGTTGATCATGCGGAAGGTGTGTACGCCGAAACCCTGCATGGATCGCAGGCTTTTGGGAATGGCCCTGTCAGACATGGCCCAAATCACCATATGGGCCGACTCCGGCACCAGCGAGACAAAATCCCAGAAGGTGTCGTGGGCCGAACCGCCCGTGGGAATTTCATTGTGGGGTTCGGGTTTCACCGCATGGACGAAGTCTGGAAACTTCACCGCATCCTGGATGAAAAACACCGGCATGTTGTTGCCCACCAAGTCGAAGTTGCCTTCGTCGGTAAAGAACTTCACCGCAAAGCCCCGCACATCTCGCACGGTGTCGCCGGATCCTCGTGGACCTTGCACCGTGGAAAAACGCACAAATACCGGCGTTTTTTTGCTCGGATCCTGTAGGAAACCAGCCTTGGTCAGCGCCGAATGCGCTTCATAACTCTGAAAGTAGCCATGGGCACCGGTGCCGCGAGCGTGGACAATGCGCTCCGGAATGCGCTCATGGTCAAAGTGCGTGATCTTCTCACGCATGATGAAGTCTTCCAGCAATGAAGGCCCGCGCGCCCCGACTCGGAGGGTGTTCTGGTTGTCGGCAATCTTCACGCCCTGATTGGTGCGCAGCGCCTGCTCGGTGGCGTCGGAGCGAAACTGTTCCAGGCTTTCAAGCTTGGCGTTGGTGTTGCCGCGATCCAGCGTGTCGGTCCCGGCCAGTTGGCTTTCGGTGCCGGTGGGCTTGTTGGTACTCATCAGACATAACTCCTCGTTGCGATCCCCGCCGTGGCCAGGACTCTTGAGTTCGATGCCGCAGGCACGGTACCCGGGCATTTTCGAGTTGCTTAGTGAGTGACCGATACCGGTTCGCCGCGTTCCTTTTTTATGTCCTTTGATCGCCTTATTGCCAAATGGCTGGTTCAATCGCAAATAAATGCTAAGAACCTCTATACGGACAGGCTAAAATGCGCGCCCGGCTAACCGCTGATCCTTTTCCAACGCGCCCCACAAGGTTCGCTACGTGATCGAGTTTCAAAACGTCCATAAAACCTACCGGGTCGCCGGTAGGGATATCCCCGCCCTGCACCCGACCAGTCTGACGATTGAGAACGGTCAGGTCTTCGGCCTGATTGGCCATTCCGGTGCGGGAAAAAGTACCCTGTTGCGCCTGATCAATCGCCTGGAAGACTCCAGCGGCGGCAAGATCATCGTCGACGGCGAGGAAGTCACTGCCCTGGACGCCGGCGGCTTGCGGCGTTTCCGTCAGCAGGTCGGGATGATTTTCCAGCACTTCAATTTGCTGGCGTCCAAGACCGTGGCCGACAACGTGGCGCTGCCACTGACGCTGGCGGGTGAATTGTCCCGCAGCGAAATCGACCAGCGCGTCGCCGAATTGCTAGCGCGGGTGGGCTTGTCCGACCACGCCAAAAAATACCCGGCGCAGTTGTCCGGTGGCCAGAAGCAGCGCGTCGGCATCGCCCGCGCCCTGGCGACCAAGCCCAAGATCCTGCTATGCGACGAAGCCACCAGCGCACTGGACCCACAAACCACCGCATCGGTGTTGCAACTGCTGGCGGAAATCAACCGCGAGCTGAAGCTGACCATCGTGCTGATCACCCATGAAATGGACGTGATCCGCCGCGTCTGCGATGAAGTGGCGGTGATGGACGCCGGCGTGATCGTCGAGCAAGGACCCGTGGCCGAGGTCTTCTTGCATCCCAAGCACCCGACCACCAAGCGTTTCGTCCAGGAAGACGAGCAGATCGACGAAAGCGAACAGCGCGACGACTTTGCCCACGTACCAGGGCGCATCGTGCGTCTGACGTTCCAAGGCGAAGCGACCTACGCGCCATTGCTCGGCACCGTCGCCCGGGAAACCGGCGTGGACTACAGCATTCTGGCCGGTCGTATCGACCGCATCAAAGACACCCCCTACGGGCAACTGACCCTCGCCGTCACCGGCGGTGACATGGAGGCGGCATTCGCCCGCTTCACCGCGGCTGACGTCCACATGGAGGTGCTGCGCTGATGGAACTGTTGAATTCATTCTTCGCCAACATCGATTGGCTGGAAATCTGGCTGGCGACCGGCGACACCCTGCTGATGCTCTTTGGCTCGCTGCTTTTCACCGTGCTACTCGGCCTGCCGCTGGGCGTGTTGTTATTCCTCTGCAGCCCGCGCCAGTTGCTCGAAGCCCGCGGCGTTTATGCGCTGCTGTCGCTGATCGTCAACATCTTGCGCTCGCTGCCGTTCATCATCCTGTTGATCGTGATGATCCCGTTCACGGTATTGATCACCGGCACCTCCCTGGGCGTGGCCGGCGCGATTCCGCCACTGGTGGTCGGCGCAACACCGTTCTTCGCCCGCCTGGTGGAAACCGCCTTGCGCGAAGTCGATCGCGGCATCATCGAAGCGACCCAGGCCATGGGCGCGACCACGCGGCAGATCATCGTCAACGCCTTGCTGCCGGAAGCCCGTCCAGGCATTTTTGCCGCGATTACGGTGACAGCGATTACGCTGGTGTCCTACACGGCCATGGCCGGTGTGGTCGGTGCCGGTGGTTTGGGTGACCTGGCGATCCGTTTCGGTTACCAGCGCTTCCAGACCGATGTGATGGTGGTCACGGTGGTGTTGCTGCTGGTGCTGGTCCAGGTCTTGCAAACCGTGGGCGACAAACTGGTTGTGCATTTCTCTAGAAAGTAAGGCCTCGCGGCCAATAAACCATGAGCCGGCCATTCGCTGGCAGGCGCCAAGAGCGGGCGCCCCACAAGGAGTTAGCTGAATGAAAAAACTACTGGTTGCCTTCGCTGCCGCCGCAGCATTTTCCGCCCACGCCGCCGAGACCCTGACCGTCGCGGCGACGCCGGTGCCGCACGCGGAAATCCTCGAATTCGTCAAACCGGCCCTAGCCAAAGAAGGCGTCGACCTCAAGGTCAAAGTCTTCACCGACTACATCCAGCCGAACGTACAGGTCGCGGAAAAGCGCCTGGACGCCAACTTCTTCCAGCACCAGCCGTACCTGGATGAGTTCAACAAAGCCAAGGGCACCCACCTGGTGAGCGTGACCGGCGTGCACCTGGAACCTTTGGGCGCGTACTCCAGCAAGTTCAAGACACTGGCAGAAGTGCCAGGCGGTGCCAACGTGGTCATCCCTAACGACGCCACCAACGGCGGCCGTGCGCTGTTGCTGCTGGCGAAGCACGGGGTGATCACGCTGAAGGATTCCAACAACATCCTGTCGACGACCAAGGACATCACCGAGAACCCGAAAGACCTGAAGTTCCGTGAGCTGGAAGCCGCGACCATTCCACGGGTGCTGACTCAGGTAGATCTGGCGTTGATCAATACCAACTATGCGTTGGAGGCCAAGCTTGATCCGTCCAAGGATGCGTTGGTGATTGAAGGTAACGACTCGCCGTATGTGAATATTCTGGTTGCCCGTGAGGACGACAAGAACAGTGAGGCGATGAAGAAGCTGGCGGCAGCGCTGCATACGCCGGAAGTGAAGGCTTTTATTCTTGAGAAGTACAAAGGGGCGGTTTTGCCGGCGTTTTGAGCTGATCGGGTGGTAAAAAAAAACGGGGCTGCGCGGGAATGCAGGCCCGCTTTTTTGCTCGGAAATACGGCGTTACGGAAAGGCCCTCAAGATCATGGGCATTCATCAAACTTGATTGACATAGTGTTTGTTCCGCAATAATAATTGTCCCCAACGCATGAGGGTTTAACTCTCGTGCCTACCTTCCGAGGCCCGCTTGAGAGAAATCTCTGCGGGCTTTCGTGTTTCTATGACAAGGAGTCCGGTCACTATGACGCATTACGTCGCGTACCTGGATGAGTTCGGGCACGTCGGCCAGTACGTCTCACGCCACCATCCAAGGTACAAAACGCATCCCGCTTTCGGGTTTGCTGGTCTGATCCTTCCAGCTACCGAAATCCGCGAGTTCGCAATCTATTTCTACAAGCTAAAATGCCACCTCCTTGCGTTCGACCTTGCCAACGATAACCCCAAGAATCTGCCCGCCTATCAGTGGGAAAAGAAGGGCTCTCAGCTATACGCCCTCCGCAACGTCACCAAATATGAGCAACTCCGGCGCTCCACGTTCCGTCTCCTGAGCCACATTGAGAAAATCGGCGGTCACGTGTTCTACACAGGAGAGCACAAGACCACTGATCCTGGTGCCCATGACTCCACCGAGACGTTCAAACGGCAGCTTCTGCAGGCCGTGCGCAAAATAGACCGATTCTGCGTACAGAGCGGCTCAACCTTCATGTTGATGCTCGATGAACAACGCTGCGGTAACGAATGGCGGGAAACCAACGTGGAGGTCTGCACGCTGGCCATGTTCGAGGATGCCTCGCAAAAATGCAGGGCACTCATTGAGCCGCCAATTCAGGCCGAAAGCCATCTGTTCCAAACCATCCAGTGCGCCGACTGGATCTGCGGCCTTATCGGGCGCCTGACGGCCTTGTTGGTTGCCCCTGATGAATATCCGGAGCTGGAACCATTCGACAAATATTTTTCTGATCGTATCGCCAAAGTCACAATGCCAAGCAGCGGCCTGGAACATCAGAAGACCGCTGAGGTACCCGCCGAGCAGGCCGGAGAGACTATGCCCGATGCAGCTGGTGCCCTCGCAGGCGACTAATGTCCCTCATGTAAGGCCCATAGAGCGTTAGTAAAGCAAACCCGACACAAGATGTCGGGTTTGCTTTTCGGGAGGATATTTACCTGCTATCGCGGATCGACGTTATCCAACACCCGATTCGTCAGCAATGAACTCAATTCGATCAATTGCTGGATGCCGAGAAGGATATGACGGCGCGGTCCTTCCAGGTCAAAGGCCAGGTTGCTGACCGTCGCGTCGGCTGCCGCCAGGGTTTCGCTGAGGTTGGCGAGGAGGGATTCGTTGTCGGCGCTTTTTGCGACGGTGAAGAGTTGGCCCGGTTGGGACGCATCTTCGGACTTTTCCGGTTTGGGTAGCAGGTAGTAATCCAAGGTGCGTTTGGCGGCTTCGTCGTGTTTTTTGCCCTTGGATTTGCTGCGCGAGGCGGTATGGTACTAAGTCCTGTAAGTGAAGCCGTAACCCTCTAGCTACTAAACAAGGGGTGGCAGCTGTACGCAGGTTAGCGGGAGCTACGCAGCCTTTTTCAGAAATCACTTGCTCCCCAACCCCTATCAGCATTTGCCCATTGTTCAGACCGAATGAACCCTAGGATCTGCTTCATTGTTCTACAACCCTCATGATAAGTTCCCCGCCGCGACCTCTAATGAATAGAGGGCATTCAGGGAGTGAAGTGAGTGATCAAGTCTTTGTTGGTTGGGACATTGCTGGCAATGGCATCAGCATCGGCATCTGCGATGAGTTGCGATAACCCTAGAAACGCCTATGACAGGACATATTGCGCGTCGCTGAAAATGGTTCAGTCGGATCAGGAAATCAACGAGCAATACAAGAAGACGATGAGTGCTCTGAACCCGGAGCAAAAGAAAAAAGTGAAAGCCGCTCAAATCCAGTGGATCAAAATCCGTGACAACGCCTGTTCCAACGATGGCCTGCTCTACCTGGACTGTGCCAATGAGAAGACAGAGGCGCGTATCGTCATACTCAAGGCTGTCGAGCGCGAGTGCCGTGCTGCCGGTTGCGACGACGCTAAGCTGTCGCAAGTCGAGTAACCCGTAAACAATGAGCACGTCGGGCTTGCTCGTGCTCTTTCAAGATTACGCTCCATCCCTTTTGCACCCGTGACTCACTTGCGGGTCGGAATACCCAGGAAAAACCCGACCTAAAGCGTCGGGTTTTTCTCTGGCGGGTTTACCACTATCGCGGCTCAACGCCACGCTCGACCATGGCACGCCATGTCTGCACGCTGGGACGTTCCTGCATCCTGGCATGCCATGCGCGCAATGCGACACATTCTTCAGGAACGGTGAGCTGCACCAGCGAGGCGAAGATCATGCCGCCCAGCACCGCAATATCGGCCATCGAGAACTTGTCACCCGCTACAAAAGGCCGGTCTTTGAGCAGGTTGTCGAAATAGCGCATGCCTCTGATCGCCTTGTCGCCCATTCGGCCGCCCCATTCTGCATTCTGGTACAGCTCGACCTTTGGGCCCAGGCCCGGCGTTGCATGGTGGAAGTACATGCTGACCGCATCGAGAAACTCGATCTCGGCGCGCTTGGTCATCATGTGGATGAGGCCTTTTTCAACAGGTGTTTCGCCCGTCAGCGTCGGTTCGCCGACCAGGCTATCCAGGTATTGGGTAATCGCCGTGCACTCGGCAATCAGCGTCCCATCGCTCAGCTCCAGCACGGGCAGTGTCCCGGAGTAATTGAGGGCCAGGAACTCGGGTTGCTTATGTTCGCCGCTCCAGAGATTCACCGACACGAATTCGATTTTCGAGAGCAATCCCTTCTCCGCCAGCGCTATGCGCACTCGGGCGGGGTAAGGGCCGTTGAACCAATCGTAAATTTTCATCGTAGGAACGGTGTAAACATCAGCGCTCTGTTGTGAAGAAGTCATGATTCGGTTACCTGCCTGTCAATTGGTAGGTAAAAGATTGAGCTGGAGATCGGGCGCTGTCAACCCCCTACCTGACAATTGGCAGGTAAGCAAATCCGGGCGTAGAATCGCGACGACATGAGTGAATCGAATTTCGAAACGAGGCCAAAACGTGAACGAAAATGCTCGAGAAGCCATCTTGGCGGCAGCGAAATCCGCTGCACAACTGCACGGTTACAATGGGATAAATTTCCGTAACATTGCCGAAGAGGTGGGCATCAAGAACGCCAGCATTTATTACCACTTCCCGAGCAAGGCCGGCCTGGCCGCGGCGGTTGCTGAACGCTACTGGCAGGACACGCGGCGGGTGCTTGAAGGGATCCGGGCCGGCAATACCGATCCTAAGGAGTGCGTGCAGCTGTACGCCGCCATTTTTCGAACGTCGCTTCAGGACGGCAACAAGCTTTGTCTGTCCAGCTTCATGGCAGCCGAATACGAAGACCTTCCCGATGAGGTGTCGCGAGAGATCAGGACCTTTGTGGACGGTAACGTAACGTGGCTTGCCCAGGTATTGGCAGATGCCGGAACTGGCGGCACGCAAGAATGTGAACGCCGAGCCCTCGCTATTTACACCGCTGTGGCTGGTGCTCAGTTAATCGCGCGAACTCGGGCGGATGTGAGCCTGTTCGATGATTTGATATCGAGCTATCAGGAGGCGGGATTGATGCCTGCCTGATCCGGTAAAGCAGACGATGCGATTTGTCTGTAGGAATGGTTGGCGCTGCTTCGCAGCCCAGCGGGAACAAGCTCCCTCGCCACGGGGTTCGGTTTAATCGGGATATCGGGACTGTGGGTGTAATTCAGTTGTTCGCCTTACTGGCAGGGTGCCACAATCGCTCTCTTTCAGTTGCGTCACGATCAGGTGGATCACATGGACTGCCCAGGATCTCGGAATGACCAGGCTTTCTTCATAGCCGAGCAGGTGCGAACTGACCGACTGCAGCAACTGTTTCGCCAATCGGTTTCTGCGGTGTTCGGGAGCTACCTCGCTGCCATCATGCTGTGTTGGCTGTGCTGGGATCGCTTTGAACACAGCGTCATCTTTTGGTGGTTGGCCATCTTGACTGGCTCGACGCTGTTGCGCATTTCGTTGTTCGTTGCCTATGTTCGCAGCGACGAAAGCGAGCGCACCCCCCAACGCTGGGAGCGCAAATACTGGATCACACTGGTATTGTCCGCCAGCATCTGGGGAGGAGGCGCATTAGCGGTCATGCCGGCGGACGATCTGTTGTCCCAGGCATTGGTCATGCTTTTTACTGTCGGCATGTCCGTCAGCGCGGTGTCCTGCTACTCCGCCTACCGTGATATGACTCTCGTCTCCATTGGCCTGGTGCTGTTGCCGTGCACCGCCTGGCTGCTGTTTCAACCGTCGCCGATTCAAGTGGGCATCGCACTCTCGATTTTGGTGTTCGCAGCATTTGCCGCCCGCGCTACACACAAAATGTCCCAGGCACTGGAAACCGCTTTTCGACTCACCCGCGAAATGGAACAGGCCAACAGCATTTCAACTCGCGCAGCCCAAACCGATGAATTGACCGGCCTGAAGAGCCGTCGGGCTTTTTTCGAGCATGCCCAACAGCTCTACGACGAATGCAAGGCCAAGCGAGTAGGGTTGTGCGCCGTCATGCTGGACATGGATCACTTCAAGCACATCAACGACACCTACGGCCATCAGGTGGGGGATCAGGTTCTGCGCCAGATGGGGGCGGTCATCAGTTCGTCGTTTCGGGGAACGGATATTCATGGTCGGCTAGGCGGGGAAGAGTTCGCCATCCTGCTTCCGGACACTTCCATCGAAGTCGCTACCCAAATTGCAGAACAGCTCATCGATACGATTGCGGGTTTGATGATCGAGCCTGTTCACTGCATATCAGCCAGCCTCGGCGTCGCGTCGACGGAGGCTTGTAATAAGGACCTTCACAGCCTGATGAACGATGCGGACAAAGCTCTGTATCGAGCAAAGGCCTTGGGGCGTAATCGAGTGGCTGTTGCTTAGTCGGATTGGCTTACATCATCAGTTGGAATTTGATCGTGTCCACGCTCTGCATCACCTTCCAAAAGCGGAACGCGGAGCGTCCCTGGCGGCATTCCCACGCAGGAGCGTGGGAATGATCGAGAAGCCCATCATTCTACTTTGAACGCCCTTTCTCCGAAGGTCTGCAATTGCGCTGGCCCTGCTGATACCCCCTAGCACCTCCTTCCCCTTGAATCACTTCGCGGCCCACACGCTCTGTCGACACGGCGGCGCTTAAAAATAAATTTCCTTTCGGATCAACTGGTTAATTCAAATTCGGCAAATTTTCAAAAATTTATCTTGCGCGCAAACTATTTGTCCGTTAATTTTATCTCAACTGGTTAGCGCACAAACATTTAGCGCAAACCAAATCGATCAAACCAATCAGTAAGCGAGGAAACACCATGAACGTTCTCTATACCGCAGTCGCAACCTCCACCGGTGGCCGTGATGGCCGTGCTGTTTCCAGCGACAAGATTCTCGACGTGAAACTGGCCACACCAAAAGCCCTGGGCGGCGCCGGTGGTGAAGCCACCAACCCTGAGCAGTTGTTCGCCGCCGGTTACTCGGCCTGCTTCATCGGCGCATTGAAGTTTGTCGCCAGCCAAAGCAAACGCAGCATCCCTGCTGACGCCTCAATCACGGCACACGTCGGCATCGGCCAGATCCCTGGCGGTTTCGGTCTGGACATTGACCTGCACATCAATCTGCCGGGTCTGGATCAAGCCGATGCTCAAGCGCTGGTCGACGCGGCTCACCAGGTCTGCCCTTACTCCAACGCGACACGCGGCAACGTCGACGTCCGTTTGCACGTCACCGTCTAACTCACTTCCTCTACGAATAAAAAGGATCAGGACATGAACACTTTCAGCAAAACGCTCGTTGGCTCGCTTCTCGCACTGGCGCTCGGCAATGCATTCGCAACTTCATTTGTTCAACCTACGGTCGCTGAGGGCGGCTCGGATCGACTGATCGATAAACGTGTCGCCGAAGGCGGCTCGGACCGGCTGATCGATAAACGTGTCGCCGAAGGCGGCTCGGACCGGCTGATCGATAAACGTGTCGCCGAAGGCGGTTCGGATCGGCTGATCGAAAAACGTGTCGCCGAAGGTGGCTCGGACCGGCTGATTGATAAACGTGTAGCCGAAGGTGGCTCGGATCGCTTGATCGAAAACCGGGTAGGCTGAACAAACCCTTCAACGCTCCGAAAACGGGTCAAATCAACCCATGTTGCTTCCAAAAGAAAAAACGCCGCTTATCTCTCATGAGGAAGCGGCGTTTTTTTGCAACGTGTCATAGAGCCCTAAACGATGCTATCCACCACACCACCATCCACACGCAACGCCGCACCGGTGGTGGCCGAGGCCTGTTCCGAGCTGGCATAGATGATCATGTTGGCGACTTCCTCGACGCGCGCCGCACGCTGGATGATCGAGGTGCTGCGGTGCTGGTTGACGAAATCCGCCGCGACCTTTTCCAGGCTTTCCCCGCTACGCTCAACGTCTGCCTGGAGCATCTGGGCAACTCCTTCGGAAAGCGTCGGCCCAGGCAGTACCGAATTCACCGTAACGCCGGTGCCGGCGAGGCGCTTGGCCAGGCCGCGAGCAATGGACAGTTGGGCGGTTTTGGTAAAGCCGTAGTGGATCATGTCGGCGGGGATGTTCAGACCCGATTCCGACGAGACAAACACAATCCGCCCCCAACCGCGCTCGACCATGCCCGGCGCGTAGGCCCTGGAAACACGCACGCCCGACATCACGTTGGTTTCGAAAAAGCGCTGCCATTCGCTGTCCGGCGTTTCGAAAAAGTCTTCCTGTTTGAAAATGCCCAGGTTGTTGATGACGATATCGAAGCTTGGGTGCTTGGCGATCAGTGCCTGGCAGCCAGCCTCATGACTAAGGTCACCCACAAAGCCAGCGGCATTTGAAGCAAGGTCGCCCAACCGCTGCAACGCGTCCTCCACGCTGCTCTCGCTGCGACCATTGATGACCACGTGGGCGCCGGACTCGAGGAAGCCTTTGGCTGTGGCGAAACCAATGCCGCTGGAGGAGCCGGTGACTAAGACGTGGCGTCCGGTGAAGTCGATTTTCATGAGGGGACTCCTTGATTAATGAACCAGAGGAAGTGCGATATTTCTGAATGGAGGGTAGTCCGACGGATTTAGAGATGGCTTTGCCATTCAAACGTCACCGATATCGCAGGTTCTTAATCATGGACACGATTGAGGCTTTGCGCCTCCTCGTGATCAATCAGCCATCAGGAAGCCGACCACACCGCCAGCTCATAGCCATCCGGATCGATAAAGTGGAAACGTCGGCCACCGGGGAAAGAGAACACTTCACGGCTGATGATCGCCCCTGCGGCTTGGAGTCTGAGTTGGGTGCCTTCGAGGTCATCCGCGTACAGGATGATCAACGGACCGCCCGGGCGCACAGGTTCACCGGTCGTGAAGCCACCGGTCAGACGACCGTCGCTGAATTCGGTGTAGGTCGGGCCGTAGTCGACGAAACTCCAGCCGAATGCGCTCGCATAGAAGGCTTTGCTTCGGGCGATGTCGCTGACATTGAGCTCGATGTTATCGATCTGGCGGTCATTACCTCGAATGCCCATTGACGCGTCCTTGGCTGATTGGGGATAGGCGAGCTTAGGACATTCAGCCCGCACTGTGCTTGGAAAAATCGACCTCTGTGCCTGAAAGAATGTGTCAGCTTGGTTGGGGCTGCTGCGCAACCCAGCGGGAGCTAGCTCCCTCGCCACAGGGTGAGCCGTTCGGTTGGATATGTGTTGTCTGTCAGGCTCGCTCCCACAGTTTTTCCGGGTTGTTCACAGATATCGCATCCATCACAAATCCCCGTGGGAGCTGAGCTTGCTCGCGATAGCGGTGGGTCAGCTTGCACTGATGTTGAATGGGCCGCCGCCATCGCGAGCAAGCTCAGCTCCCACATGGGTTCTTGGGTGTTCGCATATCCTGCATTCACCACAAATCCCTGTGTCACTCATATGCAGCAACAGGCCTTCAGTACCACCGCGCCTCGCCTGGCGGGCGTTTTTTGAAGCGTTTCATGCTCCACATGTACTGGCTCGGGTAGGCGCGTACATAACGCTCCACAACCTGGCTCATGGCCGCGCAGGCGGTTTCGGTGTCGGTGCTGTACATGGCGTCCGGGGCGGCTTCGAGGATGACTTTGTAGCCGGAGCCGTCCGGCAGGCGCAGGGCGTGGAGGAATACGCCGACGGCCTTGCCGCCGGCGAGCATGTTCGGTACGAACTTGCTGGTCAGGGCCTGGGTGGCGAAGAAGGGTACGAAGATGCCGGCAGACTCGGCCGGTTCCGGGTCGGCGGGAATGCCCACTTGACCGCCCTTTCGGACCTCTTTGATGACGCTGAGGATACCTTCCTTAGTCGACGCCGCGACTTTGTTGCCCAGTTGCACGCGCTGTTTGCGCAGCAATTCATCCACCGCTTTAAGCTTGGGCGGACGGTAGAAAATGATCGGTTTGCACTGGCTGCAATAGAAGTGGTTGAGCACTTCCCAGTTGCCCAGGTGGCTGGTGATGCCCACCACGCCTTTGCCGGAAGCGAGCGCTTCTTTTAATACGTCCAGGCCTTCGACTTCCCGCACCAGGTCGATGGAACGCTGGGCCGGCCAGATCCAGGCGCAGGCGCTTTCGGTCAGGGATTTGCCGATGTCCTTGAGGCTTTGGCCCACCAGGCGTTCGCGCTCGGCCGGGTCCATCTCGGGGAAACACTTGGCGAGGTTGATCCGCACCACGTCGCGGGAACGATTGGGCAGCTTCCACATGAGCCAGCCAATGGCCGAACCCGACGCCTGCACCGCGCGCCAAGGCAGCAGCGCAAACAACCGCAGAGCGCCGACCAGCAAGGCGCCTTTCAACTTATCCACAGGTCACTCCTGAATTCATGGGCGTGTTGCGAGCCGGCTATTCTAACCGCCGTTTGCCAGCTCCGCGTAGCGGTCGCAGTCCTGGGTGTGGTCCATGACCATTCCCGAGGCCTGCATCAAGGCGTAACAAATGGTCGGCCCGACAAAGGTGAAGCCGGCTTTTTTCAGGCCCTTGCTCATCTGCACGGCCTGGGGCGTGATGGCCGGCACTTCGGAGCGGTCCTTGAAGTGGTTGATGACCGGCTTGCCGTCCACGAACGACCAGAGGAACGCCACCGGATCCTCCAGGGCCAGCCAGGCTTGGGCATTGCGCCGGGCCGCATTGAGCTTGAGGCGGTTGCGGATGATGCCGGGGTCGAGCATCAGCTCATCGATTTCTGCATCGCTCATCTGCGCCACGCGCTGCACGTCAAAGCCGAACAGCACTTGCCGGTAGCGCTCGCGTTTGCGCAAAACGGTGATCCAGGACAGCCCGGCCTGGAACCCTTCGAGCAAAAGCAACTCGAACAAACCCTGCGCATCGCGCAGCGGCGTGCCCCACTCCTGATCGTGATAAGCCATGTACAAAGGATCGTCAGAACACCAAAAGCAGCGTGGCATAAGGCTCCAGGGGGCGTGCGCACGAACGAATCGGGTATACTCCCGCTCTTTAAATCGCAGCCCAAGAAACAGGTGAATTTCGTGAGCCAGCCTACGCCAGCCGTGCGTACCTTCCAAGACTTGATCCTCGCCCTCCAGCAATACTGGGCCGAGCAAGGTTGCGTGGTACTTCAGCCCTACGATATGGAAGTAGGCGCCGGCACTTTCCACACTGCCACGTTTCTGCGTGCCATCGGCCCGGAAACCTGGAACGCCGCTTATGTGCAGCCCAGCCGCCGCCCGACTGACGGCCGCTACGGCGAAAACCCGAACCGTCTGCAGCACTACTACCAGTTCCAGGTGGTCCTGAAACCGAACCCGGAAAACTTCCAGGAGCTGTACTTGGGCTCGCTCAAGCACGTCGGCCTCGACCCGCTGGTGCACGACATTCGTTTCGTTGAAGACAACTGGGAATCGCCAACCCTGGGCGCCTGGGGCCTGGGCTGGGAAGTCTGGCTCAACGGCATGGAAGTGACCCAGTTCACGTATTTCCAGCAAGCGGGTGGCATCGAGTGCTACCCGGTGACCGGCGAAATCACCTATGGCCTGGAACGTCTGGCCATGTACCTGCAAGGCGTGGACTCGGTCTACGACCTGGTATGGGCCGACGGCCCGTTCGGCAAAGTGACCTACGGCGACGTGTTCCACCAGAACGAAGTGGAGCAATCGACCTACAACTTCGAACACGCCAACGTCGACAAGCTGTTCGAGTTGTTCGATTTCTATGAAAGCGAAGCCAAGCGCCTGATCGAACTGGACCAGCCGCTGCCGTTGCCGAGCTATGAAATGGTGTTGAAGGCGTCCCACACCTTCAACCTGCTGGACGCACGCCGGGCGATTTCCGTGACTGCGCGCCAGCAATACATCCTGCGTGTACGCACCCTGGCGCGTTCCGTTGCGCAAGCCTACCTGCTGGCCCGTGCCAAGCTGGGCTTCCCGATGGCGACCCCGGATTTGCGTGATGAAGTGTTGGCTAAGCTGGAGGCTGCACAATGAGTGCTCAAGATTTTCTGGTTGAACTGGGCACCGAAGAACTGCCACCCAAAGCCCTGAACACCCTGGCCGATGCGTTTCTGGCCGGTATCGAGAAGGGCCTGCAAGCCGCTGGCCTGAACTTCGAAGCCAAGCATGTCTACGCCGCGCCGCGTCGTTTGGCCGTGCTGATCACCGCCCTGGCGACCCAGCAGCCGGACCGCAGCATCAACCTCGACGGCCCGCCACGCCAGGCCGCGTTCGATGCCGACGGCAACCCAACCCAAGCCGCCCTCGGTTTCGCCAAGAAGTGTGGCGTGGACCTGAGCGAAATCGACCAGAGCGGTCCGAAGCTGCGCTATAGCCAGAGCATCAAGGGCAAGCCGACCGCCAGCCTGTTGCCGACCATCGTCGAAGATTCCCTGAACGACCTGCCGATTCCCAAGCGCATGCGCTGGGCCGCGCGCAAGGAAGAGTTCGTGCGTCCGACCCAATGGCTGGTGATGCTGCTCGGTGACCAAGTCATCGACTGCACGATCCTGGCCCAGAAGGCCGGTCGCGATTCCCGCGGTCACCGCTTCCATCATCCGCAGAGCGTGCGCATCACCTCGCCGGCCAATTACCTGGCCGACCTGCGTTCCGCCTACGTATTGGCTGACGCCAACGAGCGTCGCGAACTGATCAGCAAGCGCACCGAAGAGTTGGCCACCCAGCAGGAAGGCACCGCCATCGTGCCGCCAAGTCTGCTGGACGAAGTGACCGCGCTGGTGGAATGGCCAGTGCCGCTGGTGTGCTCGTTCGAGGAACGTTTCCTTGAAGTGCCGCAGGAAGCGCTTATCACCACCATGCAGGACAACCAGAAGTATTTCTGCCTGCTGGACGCCGAAGGCAAGTTACTGCCGCGCTTCATCACGGTCGCCAACATCGAAAGCAAGGACCCGCAGCAGATCATCGCCGGTAACGAGAAAGTCGTTCGCCCGCGCCTGACCGACGCCGAGTTCTTCTTCAAGCAGGACAAGAAACAACCGCTGGAAAGCTTCAACGAACGCCTGCAGAACGTGGTGTTCCAGGAAAAACTCGGCAGCGTCTATGACAAGGCCGAGCGCGTTTCGAAACTGGCTGCTTTCATCGCTCCACGCATTGGCGGCGACGCCCAGCGCGCGGCCCGTGCCGGCATCCTGTCCAAGTGCGACCTGTCCACCGAAATGGTCGGTGAGTTCCCGGAGATGCAAGGCGTTGCCGGTTACTACTACGCCCTCAACGACGGCGAGCCGCAAGACGTGGCCCTGGCGCTGAACGAGCAGTACATGCCCCGCGGTGCCGGCGCTGAACTGCCGACCACCCTGACCGGTGCGGCCGTGGCCATCGCCGACAAGCTCGACACCCTCGTCGGTATTTTCGGCATCGGCATGTTGCCTACCGGCAGCAAAGACCCGTACGCCCTGCGTCGCGCGGCACTGGGTGTGCTGCGGATCCTGATCGACAAGCAACTGGACCTGGACCTGAACGACGCCGTGGCGTTCGCCGTCAATGCGTTCGGCAGCAAGGTCAAGTCTGCCGGTCTGGCCGATGCGGTGCTGGAATTCATCTTCGACCGCCTGCGTGCGCGTTATGAAGACGAAGGCGTCGATGTCGCCACCTACCTGTCGGTGCGGGCCCTGAAGCCCGGTTCGGCCCTGGACTTCGACCAGCGCGTCCAAGCGGTGCAGGCTTTCCGCCAACTGCCGGAAGCGGCAGCGCTGGCGGCGGTGAACAAGCGGGTGTCGAATCTGCTGAGCAAGGCCGAGCCTACAATTTTCGCCGTACCTGAGGCGCGGTACTTTGATAACGCCGTGGAGTTCTCACTAAACTCGGCTATCCAGCAGGCGTCTACGTCCCTGCAACCGCTGATGGAAAAGCGCGAGTATGCCGAAGCGCTGGCACGCCTGGCAGCACTGCGCGATCCTGTCGATGCGTTCTTTGAAGCCGTGATGGTGAATGCGGACAACGAAGATGTTCGCAAGAATCGCTATGCACTGCTGGCGCGCCTGCGGGGCCTGTTCCTCAATATTGCCGACATTTCCATGCTGGGTTGAGGGGCTGCTGTTGAAACTGCTGATTCTCGATCGGGACGGAGTGATCAACCACGACTCCGACGCTTATATCAAATCGGTGGAGGAGTGGTTGCCGCTCCCCGGTTCGATCGAAGCCATCGCGCAGTTGAGCAAGGCCGGCTGGACGGTGGCGGTTGCCACCAACCAGTCGGGCATTGCCCGCGGTTACTACGACCTCGCGGTCCTTGAGGCCATGCATGAGCGCTTGCGCGCATTGGTGGCCGAGCAGGGCGGTGAAGTCGGGCTGATCGTCTACTGCCCGCACGGGCCGGACGAAGGTTGTGATTGCCGCAAGCCCAAGCCGGGCATGTTGAAAACCATTGCCGCTCACTACGATGTAACGCTGGCGGGAGTGTGGTTCGTCGGCGACAGCCTGGGTGACCTGGAGGCGGCCAAGGCCGTCGATTGTCAGCCCGTTTTGGTAAAGACCGGCAAAGGCGAGAAGACTCTGGGCAAGACCCTGCCGGTGGGCACCCTGATTTTTGAAGACTTGGCGGCGATTGCCGCTGAACTTATCCACAATTAGAGCTCCCAAGACATCCTGATCAAGGACTGTTCGGGAAGCGCTTAAACAGTCGGGCACTGCCCGCAACGGTAAATGCCGCTATGTCGATATTGCAGGCCATCAGAACCTTTCTCTTTTACCTGCTGCTGGGCACCAGTTCGTTGTTGTGGTGCACGTTGAGTTTTTTTGTAGCGCCTTTCATGTCGTTCAGGACGCGCTACCGTTTTATCAATGTGTACTGGTGCCGTTGCGCGCTGTGGCTGAGCAAGGTTTTTCTGGGGATACGGTATGAAGTAAAAGGCGCCGAAAACGTGCCTGAGCGGCCGTGCGTGATCCAGTCCAACCACCAGAGCACCTGGGAGACTTTCTTCCTTTCGGCTTACTTCGAGCCCCTGAGCCAAGTGCTCAAACGTGAGCTGCTGTTCGTACCTTTCTTCGGCTGGGCCATGGCAATGCTGCGCCCCATCGCCATTGACCGGGACAACCCCAAGGTTGCTCTCAAGCAAGTGGCGAAAAAAGGTGATGAGCTACTCAAGGACAAGGTTTGGGTTTTGATCTTTCCAGAAGGTACCCGTGTTCCCTACGGGACGATCGGCAAATTCTCCCGCAGTGGCAGCGCATTGGCGGTAAACGCTGACCTGCCGGTGCTGCCGATTGCACACAATGCCGGCAAGTTCTGGCCCAAGGGTGGCTGGCTCCGGACACCGGGCGTCATCACCGTGGTGATCGGCAAGCCCATGTATGCCGAAGGTAGCGGGCCCCGCGCCATTGCCGAGCTCAATGAACGCGTACAAACCTGGAACGAACAGACCCAACGGGAGATGGGTTCGCTTCCACCCGGTCCTGTCGCGGAAGTGCCCACGGAACAAGCCGCTGTTTGATATCTGTGGATAACCTGTGCACCGTTTTTTCGAAATTCGTAACTTTTCTGTTTTATGTCTTTGTTTTTAATACATATTTCATAAAAACATAAAAGCCGCCGACAGGTGCATAAGTTTTTTATAGCACCAAGATCGTCCGAAGGCTCGGGCCCCGTTCGGACGATCTTTACTCCGCCAACAACGGGAATCGCAGGCTGAACGTCGTGCCTTTGCCTACCACGCTATGGCATTCGATTTTCCCCTCATGATGGTCCACCACGGCCTTGACCATCGACAGTCCCAAGCCAATGCCATCCACACCGTGAGCCGAGGAAAACCGTCGATACTGGCTGAACAGGTCCGGTAGTTCTTCGGCGCTGATGCCCTTGCCCTGGTCGGCGACGTTGCAGGTCAACCAACCCGACGTGCAATGAACCTGCAGGGAAATGCAGGCGTCGGGCGGGCTGTACTTGATGGCATTTTCCAGCAGATTGAACAGGGCACGGGTCAGCAATGATTGATCCGCGCTCACCATCGCCTCTTCATCCTCTATTTCATGAATCAACTGGATGCGTTTTGCCTGGGCGATGGGCAGCGCCTGGTCAAGTACATCCAGGACCAACATGGCGAACAGCGTCGGTTGGAATTGATACGCCTCAGACTCGGCCTTGGCCAGTTGCACAAAGCCGTCGGTCAATTCCAAGGCGCGACGCACCTGCCGCTCGATCTGATCGAAGAGCGGATTATTCGCTCCGTTCTGATGCCGCTGCACATCCAGCAGGGCCAGGATCGCCGAGTGGGGCGCGCGCAAATCATGGGACAAAAAACGCAGCATGACGCTGCGCTGCTCTTCGGCTTCGCGCTCCGCGCTCAGGTCGATGAGGCTCAGTAACCAGCCTATCGGCGCCTCACCATCAACCGGCAATAGCGGGGCTCGTTCCAGACGCAGGCTGCGCTCCCGGCTGTCGCGAAACTCCACCAGGGGCAATGTGGATAATCGGTGAGGCACCCCGCGCTCCAGTCCTGGGTAACCCAGCTGCGCGAGATGCTCCAATACATCGCCCCCCGCCAAGCCATGGCCGAAGAGATCACGCGCTTTGCGGTTACCCAGCAATATCTTGCCTTGGGGATCGCTGATCATTGTTGCCACCGGCAGGTATTCGAGGCCATCGGCAATAAAGCGACGGGTGTCCCGGGTTCTCCCCATGGCTTGCTCCAGGGCCATGATCTGGCCCTGCAAGCGGTCGCTGCCCGTGTAGGGCGCACGACGCCGTTCGGGGAACACCTTGGGCTCCGCATCCAGGCGCGCCAGTTCCCAGCCAAAGTAGGCCAGCACCACGCTCAGCCGCCGCCAATTCCAGATCAGATAGCCAAACACGATGCCCAGCACGCTCGCCATGGGCGACCACCACCAACCTTCAGCCGCAAGTACGACACTGATCAGCAGGGCCATGCTCATGCCACCCACTGTCGTCCACAGCGCCAGGCGAGGGCGCAGCAATAGCAACCCCAGCACAACAGCGACCACAAACACCGACAACAACGCCGCTTCTGGCCCGTGGCGTGTTGGCTGGGTACTGAACGACAACAACGCGGTGAGCGGTAATAGAAGAAGACTTATCCACAACCATTCCCGTACCAATTGGCGAAACATGCGTTGGACTTGGGTCGGTTCACGGCTTTCACGACGACGCTGGTTGCTCATAAGCACCCTGACAGAACATAGGAACGGGGGATTTTTTTCATGGGGGGTCGCGTGTCGCACCAGCAGGCTGAAGACCAAAGACTATAGCGGACTCGATAGGTGGCGCGCTGCTACCTTTCCCTGCGCGTCATGAGCCGGTATTGTCACTGCCAGCGACAGGGGACCTGCAACCCGACAACTTATCGGCCCGCCGAGGTTACATCGGGCAAGTGGAATATTTGTTCAGATTGCAGGCCACCCTGATGATGTCCGTTACTCTCGAGATCAAGGAATCGCATCCCATGCGTGTCGCCATACTGGATGACGAACCGGCCGAGCTGCGCCGGGTGGAACAGACACTGCAACAAATCCCCGGCAGGGGCGAGCAAGCCTGGACCTTGCACAGTTTTGAGCGCGGCGAAGACCTGTTGCGGCAGCTGCGCCGGGAAACCTTCGACCTCTTGATCCTCGACTGGCAATTGCCCGACATCAGCGGGTTGTCGCTGCTGCGCTGGACGCGGGAGCACATGGACTCGCCCCCGGCCGCCATCATGCTCACCAGCCGCGACGGCGAGCACGATGTGGTCCAGGCCCTCAACGCCGGGGCCGACGACTACGTGAGCAAACCCTTCAGGCCTAACGAACTCAAGGCCCGGGTCACAGCCGTGTTGCGACGCCATAACCTGCAACGTGCTCCAGCCAGCGACGTGCTGGTATTCAACGACCTGGAATTCGACGACGCCGAACTGACCGTCACCCGCGCCGGTATCCCCATCAGCCTGACCGAACGGGAATACCGCCTGGCCCGCTGCCTGTTCGCCAACCTGGGCCGTCCACTGTCCCGGGAGTATTTCTACGAGCGCTTCTGGACCCACGAGGAAATGACCTCGTCGCGCCCGCTCGACACCCACATCTACCGTCTGCGCAACAAACTCGGGCTGACGGCGGATCGGGGTTGGCAGTTGCTGACGATTTATGGGTATGGGTATCGGTTGGAGAGTGTGGCGGCGGGGAGTGAAGCTTCGGTGGCGAGTTAGGGTTAGGGCCAACGGGCGAAAAAAAAGGCCAACGCATATGCGTTGGCCTTTTTCGTTGGCGCAGGGTGTGTGGATCAGAAATCCAGGTTAGACACCGCCAACGCATTGCTCTCGATGAAGTCACGACGAGGCTCGACCGCATCACCCATCAGGGTGTTGAAGATCTGGTCCGCGCCGATGGCGTCTTCGATGGTGACTTTCAGCATCCGGCGCGAGCCTGGGTCCATGGTGGTTTCCCACAGCTGGTCCGGGTTCATTTCACCCAGACCTTTATAGCGCTGGATGGTGTGGCGCTTGGTGCTTTCGGCCATCAGCCACTCAAGGGCTTCCTTGAACTCGGTAACGGCTTTCTTGCGCTCACCACGCTGGATGTACGCGCCTTCGTCCAGCAGGGTGCTCAGTTGCGCGCCCAGGGAGACGACAGTCTTGTAGTCGTTGCTGCCGAAGAAGTCGCGGTTGAAAGTGACGTAGTTGGACAGGCCGTGGGAGATCAGTTCGACCTCTGGCAGCCAGACGTTACGCTCACGGTCTTCACGCAGGCTGGCTTTGTACACCAGGCCAGACTTCTCTACGGTGCGCAGACGAACTTCGTACTGGGCCAGCCAATCCTGCATTGCAGCGTGATCGGAGAGCTGTTCCATGCTGACAGCCGGCAGGTAGATGAAGTGCTCGGTCAGCTCCTGTGGGTACAGGCGCGACAGGCGCTTGAGAGTCTTCATCACCAGGCGGAAGTCGTTGACCAGGCGCTCAAGGGCTTCGCCGGAAATGCCTGGGGCCTCTTCGTTCAGGTGCAGGCTCGCATCTTCCAGGGCCGACTGCGTCATGTACTCTTCCATGGCGTCGTCGTCTTTGATGTATTGCTCTTGCTTGCCTTTCTTGACCTTGTACAGCGGAGGCTGGGCGATATAGATGTAGCCGCGCTCGATCAGCTCCGGCAACTGACGGAAGAAGAACGTCAGCAACAGGGTGCGGATGTGCGAACCGTCGACGTCGGCGTCGGTCATGATGATGATGTTGTGATAACGCAGCTTGTCGATGTTGTACTCATCGCGGCCGATGCCACAGCCCAGCGCAGTGATGAGCGTGCCGACTTCCTGGGAGGAGATCATCTTGTCGAAGCGCGCCTTCTCGACGTTCAGGATCTTGCCCTTGAGCGGCAGGATGGCCTGGGTGCGGCGGTTGCGGCCCTGCTTGGCGGAACCGCCAGCAGAGTCACCTTCCACGAGGTACAGTTCGGACAAGGCAGGGTCTTTTTCCTGGCAGTCGGCCAGTTTGCCCGGCAAACCGGCGATGTCCAGCGCGCCTTTGCGGCGGGTCATCTCACGGGCCTTGCGCGCTGCTTCACGGGCACGGGCGGCGTCGATCATCTTGCCGACCACCAGCTTGGCTTCGTTGGGGTTTTCCAGCAGGAAGTCGGAGAAGTATTTGCCCATTTCCTGTTCGACTGCGGTCTTCACTTCGGAAGAAACCAGCTTGTCCTTGGTCTGGGAACTGAACTTCGGATCCGGCACTTTCACCGAAATGATCGCCGTCAGGCCTTCACGGGCATCGTCACCGGTGGTGGCGACTTTATGCTTCTTCGCCAGACCTTCCTGTTCGATGTAGTTGTTCAGGTTACGGGTCAGCGCCGAACGGAAACCCACCAGGTGAGTACCGCCATCGCGCTGTGGAATGTTGTTGGTGAAGCACAACAGGTTCTCGTTGAAGCTGTCGTTCCACTGCAGGGCGATTTCCACGCCGATGCCATCTTCGCGCTGGACGTTGAAGTGGAACACCTGGTTGACCGCAGTCTTGTTGGTGTTCAGGTATTCAACGAATGCACGCAGGCCCCCTTCGTACTTGAACAGCTCTTCCTTGCCGCTGCGCTCGTCCTTGAGGACGATACCGACACCGGAGTTGAGGAAGGACAGTTCACGAATCCGCTTGGCCAGGATGTCCCAGCTGAAGTGGATGTTCTTGAAGGTTTCGCTGGAAGCCTTGAAGTGAATCTGGGTGCCGGTGGTTTCGCTGTCGCCTACGATCGCCATTGGCGCCTGAGGCACACCGTGGACGTAGGTTTGTTCCCAGATCTTGCCACTGCGGCGAACGGTAAGAACAAGCTCTTCGGACAGTGCGTTCACGACCGATACACCTACGCCGTGCAGACCGCCGGAAACCTTGTAGGAGTTGTCATCGAACTTACCGCCGGCGTGCAGCACGGTCATGATGACCTCGGCTGCGGAAACGCCTTCTTCCTTGTGTACGTCTACCGGGATGCCACGACCGTTGTCACGAACAGTGATGGACTCATCCGGGTGGATGATGATGCTGATGTCATCGCAATGACCGGCGAGGGCTTCGTCGATGGAGTTGTCGACCACCTCGAACACCATGTGGTGCAGACCGCTGCCATCGTCGGTGTCACCAATGTACATACCGGGACGTTTGCGTACGGCATCCAGGCCTTTCAGCACTTTAATGCTCGTTGAGTCGTACGTATTTTCTTCGCTCAATGCCTTCACTCCCGATGGTCGTGGGTCTGGGTGATACGGCCCTGTTCCACGTGGAACAGAGCGACTGGCGTTTCCGTCTGCCAGCCTTCCCTCAATAATTCGTGATCTACACAGGTGATAAAAACCTGGCAGCGTAAGTCTTCCAGCAAGCGGCAGAGTGCGCGGCGGTGGGCTTCGTCCAATTCGGACGGCAAGTCATCCACCAGATAAATACACTGACCGCGTCGAGCCTGGCTGACCAAATGGCCTTGGGCAATACGCAATGCACACACCACCAACTTCTGCTGCCCCCGGGACAAGATGTCCGCGGCATTATGTGCGCCCAATCTAAGGCGCAAGTCAGCGCGTTGCGGTCCAGCCTGGGTATGGCCCATCTGCTGGTCCCGCTGCAGCGAGCCAGCCAGTACGGTGCTCAGTTCCCGGTCCTTGTCCCAGCCTCGGTAATAGCTGAGCGTCAGGCCCTCAAGCTCAACCAGTTCGCTCAAGGTCTGCTCGAAGACCGGTTTCAAGGCTTTGATGTAAGCGCGGCGGTATTCATCTATTTCAGCGCTGGCCTGGCACAGTTCCCTGTCCCAAACCGCTTGCGAAACGGCGTCAAGTGTACCATGCCGCAGCCAGGAATTTCGCTGGCGCAGCGCCTTCTGCAAGCGCTGCCAAGTGGCCATGAACCGCGGTTCCACGTGGAACACGCCCCAGTCGAGAAACTGTCGACGAATCTTCGGCGCGCCTTCCAGCAAACGGAAACTGTCCGGGTTGATCAACTGCAACGGCAGGATCTCCGCCAGTTGCGCGGCGCTGCGGGCATTCTGCCCATCGATGCGGATCTGGAATTCGCCTTGCCGGTCCCGTGATATCCCCAAGGCACTGTGACCGCCTTGCGCCAACTCCACCTGTCCGAACACGGTGCAGGCCAACTGATCGTATTGGATGACCGGTAACAGACGGGTGCTACGAAACGAACGAGCAAGCCCCAGCAGGTGAACAGCTTCCAGAACACTGGTTTTGCCGCTGCCGTTAGCGCCGTAAAGGATATTGATGCGGGGGGAAGGGGAGAAGGTCACCGGGTGCAGATTGCGCACCGCGGTGACCGAGACGCGACTTAAGGACATCTAGCTGATTACAGACGCATCGGCATGACAACGTAGGCCGAGTCGTCGTTATCGGATTCCTGCACCAGCGCACTGCTGTTGGAGTCCGACAGGATCAGACGCACTTGCTCAGTGGTCATCACGCCCAGTACGTCGAGCAGGTAGCTGACGTTGAAGCCGATTTCCAGAGAGCCGCCGTTGTATTCAACGCCCACTTCTTCTTCCGCCTCTTCCTGCTCCGGGTTGTTCGCCTGGATTTTCAGCTGACCGTTGGCCAATTGCAGACGAATGCCGCGGTACTTCTCGTTGGACAGGATCGCGGTACGGCTGAACGCCTCGCGCAGCGCCTGGCGGTCACCCAAGACCAGTTTGTCACCGCCTTTGGGCAGCACGCGCTCGTAGTCAGGGAATTTGCCGTCCACCAGCTTCGAGGTGAAGGTGAACTCACCCGTGGTGGCGCGGATATGGTGCTGGCCCAACACGATACTGACATTGCCGTCCGGCTCGGTCAGTAGGCGCGCGAGCTCCAGGATACCTTTGCGCGGGACGATGACTTGGTGGCGGTCTGGCTGACCGATATCGGCCTGCATCGAGCACATGGCCAGACGGTGACCGTCGGTGGCGACGGCGCGGATGATACCGGCGGACACTTCCAGGAGCATGCCGTTGAGGTAGTAACGCACGTCCTGCTGCGCCATGGCGAAGCTGGTGCGTTCGATCAAACGGCGCAATTTGCTTTGCTCGAGGCTGCAGGTCAGCGAGCCTGGGCCTTCTTCCACCGTCGGGAAGTCGTTGGCCGGCAGCGTCGACAAGGTGAAACGGCTGCGACCGGCCTTGACCACGAGCTTCTGCTCATCGACCTTGATGTCGATCAGCGCATCGTTGGGCAGGCTTTTGCAGATGTCCATCAGCTTGCGCGCCGGCACGGTGATGGAACCTGGATCGGCCGGTTCTTCAAGCTGTACACGACCGACCAGCTCGACTTCCAGGTCGGTACCGGTCAGCGACAATTGCTGGCCTTCGACAACCAGCAGCACGTTGGAAAGTACCGGCAAGGTCTGGCGGCGTTCGACGACGCCTGCGACCAGTTGCAGGGGTTTCAACAGGGCTTCGCGTTGAATGGTGAAATGCATGGTCTAGTCCCTTGCCTTAATAAGCTGCGCTGGTGGTCATCAAGTGGTCAGTGTTCGCAGCAGGTTCTTGTAGTCCTCGCGGATGTCCGCGTCGGATTCCTTAAGTTCGTTGATCTTACGACAGGCGTGCAACACCGTGGTGTGGTCGCGTCCGCCAAACACATCGCCAATTTCCGGCAGACTGTGGTTGGTCAGCTCCTTGGACAAGGCCATCGCCACCTGACGCGGGCGAGCCACCGAACGCGATCGGCGTTTGGACAGCAGGTCGGATATCTTGATTTTGTAGTATTCAGCGACAGTGCGCTGAATGTTATCCACAGAAACCAGCTTGTCCTGGAGCGCTAACAAATCCTTCAAGGACTCGCGAATCAACTCGATGGTGATGTCGCGGCCCATGAAGTGCGAATGAGCGATGACCCGCTTGAGGGCGCCTTCGAGCTCACGTACGTTCGAGCGGATACGTTGGGCAATGAAGAATGCGGCGTCGTGAGGCAGTTCGACCTTGGCCTGATCAGCCTTCTTCATCAGGATCGCCACCCGGGTTTCCAGCTCCGGCGGCTCGACGGCAACCGTCAGGCCCCAGCCAAAACGCGACTTGAGACGTTCTTCCAGACCTTCGATTTCTTTCGGGTAGCGGTCACTGGTAAGAATGACCTGCTGCCCGCCTTCAAGCAATGCGTTGAAGGTGTGGAAAAACTCTTCCTGGGAACGCTCCTTGCGGGCGAAGAACTGAATGTCGTCGATCAGCAAGGCGTCCACCGAACGGTAGAAGCGCTTGAACTCGTTGATCGCGTTCAGCTGCAGCGCCTTGACCATGTCGGCCACGAAACGCTCGGAATGCAGGTACACGACCTTGGCATTCGGGTTCTTCTTTAATAGGTGGTTACCCACCGCGTGCATCAAGTGGGTTTTACCCAAGCCTACGCCACCATAAAGGAAGAGCGGGTTGTAGCCATGCTTGGGGTTGTCCGCGACCTGCCAGGCTGCCGCTCGCGCCAGTTGGTTGGACTTGCCCTCAACGAAGTTCTCGAAGGTAAAGGTGCGGTTCAGGTAACTGGTGTGCTTGAGCGCGCCTTCGACCTGGACGGTGCGCTGTTCGGCGCGTACCGGAGCTTGTTGGGAGCTGGCGCCGGCCATTGGGTCGAAGCTGTCCCGCGAGGGCTCTTCGCTGACCTCGGCCACTTTTTGTGCATTACGCTTGCTGGGGGCCGGTGTGGGGGCCGGTGCGGCATGGTTAACCGGCGCCGCGACAGCCTGGGCCTGGGAGGCCGCAGCGGCCAACGGGGCGTTGGGGGCGGCGCGCGGCGCAGAGCTGCGTTTGCTGCCTATTAATAAGGACAGCGCAGGCGCCATGCCATTGCCATGCTCATCGAGCAGTTCCATGACCCGTCCCAGGTACTTTTCGTTGACCCAGTCAAGAACGAAACGGTTCGGTGCATAGACGCGCAACTCGTCGCCTTCGGCTTCGACCTGTAGCGGACGGATCCAAGTGTTGAATTGTTGGGCAGGCAGCTCATCGCGCAAAAGCTCCACGCACTGCTGCCAAAGTTCCACTGACACGGATATCCCCTAAGTTGAAAGCCGGTGAGGCAAAAACAAGCGGCCATTGTAGCGAGCGGACGCCCACTTATCCACATGCAGGTTGCTCATCCACCATGATTTATCAATGCCTTAACAACGAGCAAGACGACAGGCGGTCGGTGGATAAGCTCTGTGGATAACTGCCCGTGAGGTCGTTGCACAAGTGGGGGTTGAAGTCGGTGGATAACCTTCCTGTGGATAAGTAGCCATTCCACACACAGCTTATCCGACAGCGCAGCACAGGCTGAACACCGCTTTCCCCTGTAGTTGTCATTCTCTGTACATGGCGGACTACGAGGCCTAGGCATGGTTATCCACAGATAGGTGCCAGCCTTGCTTTTATAAGCTTTACAGAAAAGCTTTAAATAATTCCCTTCTTTTTAATTCTATATCTGGAGCCCTGCGATGAAGCCGCTATCCAGGCGCGATATCTATTTGAAGTAAACGCTGGTTGGAAATTGACCTAGAGGCTTGCTTTCTCTAGAATCCCCGGTCTCTTAAAACGGGGGCCATTCCGGCCCGTTGTGGACGAACCCAGGTAACACGACATGAAACGTACTTTCCAACCAAGCACTATCAAACGCGCTCGTACCCACGGTTTCCGTGCTCGCATGGCTACCAAGAACGGTCGTGCCGTCCTGTCGCGTCGTCGCGCCAAAGGTCGTGCGCGTCTGGCAGTTTGATAATCCGGCACTGGAGGTGAGTCAGGACTTCAGTCGGGAAAAGCGTCTGCTTACACCCCGGCATTTCAAGGCAGTCTTTGACTCCCCTACCGGCAAGGTTCCGGGGAAAAATCTCCTGCTCCTTGCGCGCAGCAACGATCTTGATCACCCCCGACTAGGGCTGGTTATCGGGAAAAAGAGCGTCAAGCTCTCCGTTCAGCGCAATCGCCTCAAACGTCTGATGCGCGAATCGTTTCGCCTGAACCAGGATTCTCTGGTCGGTTGGGACATTGTTATCGTCGCGCGCAAAGGTTTGGGTGACGTAGAAAACCCCGAATTGATTCAGCATTTCGGCAAACTCTGGAAGCGCTTGGCTCGTAACAAGCCAGTACCGCCAGCAGTCAACACCGAAACTGTAGGGGTAGACAGTCCCGATGCGTAAACTGGCACTCGTTCCGATCCAGTTTTATCGCTACGCCATTAGTCCCCTGATGGCCAGTCACTGTCGTTTCTACCCCAGTTGTTCTTGCTACGCGTATGAAGCCATAGAAAATCATGGCCTTCTGCGCGGTGGCTGGCTGACCTTTCGTCGTTTAGGTCGCTGTCATCCGTGGAATCCCGGCGGTTATGACCCGGTTCCGCCTATCCCTACCTCCCGTTCTTCTTCGATGGCCGAGTAATCATGGATATCAAACGCACGATCCTGATCGTCGCCCTGGCAATCGTGTCCTACGTAATGGTTCTTAAATGGAACCAGGACTATGGCCAGGCTGCCCTGCCGACTCAGAATGTTGCAGCCAGCAATACCGCACCGAGCTTGCCGGACACCACGACTGGCAATAGCACCGCCAGCAATGACGACATCCCGCGCGCGGCAAGCGATACCACTGCTCCTGCCGAAGCCCCTGTGGCTGCAAGCAAGGATCTGATCCAGATCAAGACGGACGTGCTTGAGCTGGCAATCGATCCACAAGGTGGTGACGTCGCTCAGTTGAAGCTGCCGTTGTATCCGCGCCGCCAGGACCATCCGGAAATTCCATTCCAGTTGTTCGATAACGGCAATGAGCGGACCTATCTGGCCCAAAGTGGTCTGATCGGCACCAACGGCCCGGATGCAAACCCGGCCGGCCGCCCGGTTTACTCCTCCGAGAAGAAGACTTATCAACTGGCTGACGGTCAGGACCAATTGGTCGTGGACCTGAAGTTCAGCAAGGACGGCGTCAATTACATCAAGCGTTTCACTTTGAAACGTGGCCTGTATGACGTGACCGTTTCCTACCTGATCGACAACCAGAGCGCACAGCCCTGGTCTGGTGCGATGTTCGCGCAGCTCAAGCGTGACGCCAGCGATGATCCTTCCTCCAGCACCGCCACCGGTACCGCGACTTACCTGGGCGCTGCCCTGTGGACAAGTTCGGAGCCGTACAAGAAAGTGTCCATGAAAGACATGGACAAGGCGCAGCTCAAGGAAACCGTACAAGGTGGTTGGGTTGCCTGGTTGCAGCACTATTTTGTAACCGCCTGGATCCCGCAGAAAGGCGAGAACAACGTCGTCCAGACGCGTAAAGACAGCAAAGGCAACTACATCGTCGGTTATACCGGCCCGGCATTGACCGCTGCACCAGGTGCAAAAGTCGAGACCAGCGCGATTCTGTATGCCGGTCCAAAAAGCCAAGCGGTGTTGAAAGAGTTGTCCCCAGGTCTGGAACTGACCGTGGACTACGGGTTCCTGTGGTTCATTGCCCAGCCAATCTTCTGGCTGCTGCAACATATCCACAGCATCGTCGGTAACTGGGGCTGGTCGATCATCTTCCTGACCATGCTGATCAAGGGGATCTTCTTCCCATTGTCGGCAGCCAGCTACAAATCCATGGCTCGCATGCGCGCAGTGGCACCGAAACTGGCCGCCCTGAAAGAACAACATGGCGATGACCGGCAGAAAATGTCCCAGGCCATGATGGAGCTGTACAAGAAAGAGAAGATCAACCCGTTGGGTGGTTGCTTGCCGATTCTTGTCCAAATGCCCGTGTTCCTGGCGCTGTACTGGGTGCTGCTGGAAAGCGTGGAGATGCGCCAGGCACCGTTCATGCTGTGGATTACCGACCTGTCGATCAAGGATCCGTTCTTCATCCTGCCGATCATCATGGGCGCGACCATGTTCATTCAGCAGCAGCTGAACCCAACGCCTCCGGACCCTATGCAGGCGAAGGTCATGAAGATGATGCCGATCATCTTCACCTTCTTCTTCCTGTGGTTCCCTGCGGGCCTGGTGCTGTACTGGGTTGTGAACAACGTGTTGTCGATTACCCAGCAGTGGTACATCACGCGTAAGATCGAAGCGGCTACGAAAAAAGCCGAGGCGTAACTTGCTCTGTGGATAACCACACAAAACGCCCCCTAGTGGGGCGTTTTGCTATCTGCCACTTTTGTCTGGATACCGGTTTATGAGCGCACCTCGTGAAACCATCGCCGCCGTTGCCACTGCCCAAGGTCGCGGCGGAGTCGGCATCGTCCGTATTTCGGGACCGTTGGCCAGCATCGCGGCCAAGGCCATCAGCGGTCGAGAACTCAAACCGCGGTTTGCTCACTACGGCCCTTTTTTCAGTGATGACCAGCAGGTGCTCGATGAAGGCCTGGCTTTGTATTTTCCTGGTCCCAACTCGTTCACCGGCGAAGATGTGCTGGAACTGCAAGGCCATGGTGGTCCGATCGTCCTGGACATGTTGCTCAAGCGTTGCCTCGAACTGGGGTGTCGTCTTGCGCGACCAGGCGAGTTCAGCGAACGCGCATTCCTCAACGACAAGCTCGACCTGGCCCAGGCCGAAGCCATTGCTGATCTGATCGAAGCCAGTTCCGCACAGGCCGCGCGCAATGCCTTGCGATCCCTGCAGGGCGCTTTTTCCCAGCGTGTGCATAACCTCACCGAACAACTGATTGGCCTGCGGATCTACGTCGAGGCCGCGATCGACTTTCCCGAGGAAGAGATCGACTTTCTCGCCGATGGTCACGTGCTCAGCATGCTCGACAAGGTCCGCGATGAGTTATCCACAGTACTGCGCGAAGCCGGGCAGGGTGCTTTGTTGCGCGATGGTATGACGGTGGTGATCGCCGGAAGGCCAAATGCCGGCAAATCCAGCCTCCTCAACGCCTTGGCAGGCCGTGAGGCCGCGATTGTCACAGAGATCGCCGGCACCACCCGGGATATTCTGCGCGAACATATCCACATCGATGGTATGCCCCTGCATGTGGTCGACACGGCCGGCCTGCGGGATACCGACGACCATGTGGAAAAAATCGGCGTGGAGCGTGCGCTCAAAGCCATCGGCGAGGCTGACCGCGTGTTGTTGGTGGTCGATGCCACGGCCCCGGAAGCGGATGATCCTTTCGCGTTGTGGCCAGAGTTTCTGGAAACCCGGCCTGACCCTTCGAAAGTCACGCTGATTCGAAACAAGGCCGACCTGACCGGGGAACCCGTGACCCTGGAGGTCAGCGCTGATGGCCACGTCACCATTAGCCTCAGTGCGAAATCCGCGGATATGGGACTGGAGTTGCTGCGCGAACATTTAAAGGCCTGCATGGGTTACGAGCAGACTTCGGAAAGCAGCTTCAGCGCCCGTCGTCGGCACCTTGAGGCGCTGCGCCATGCCAGCGCTGCGCTTGAGCACGGTCGCGCGCAACTGACCCTCGCTGGAGCCGGTGAGCTACTGGCCGAAGATTTACGTCAGGCCCAGCAATCTCTCGGGGAAATTACCGGGGCCTTCAGCTCTGATGACCTGCTTGGTCGCATCTTCTCCAGCTTCTGCATCGGTAAATAACCCATTCCTTAAGAACCCGGCTGCTATCGACCCTACAACGAGTCCATGCAGCCGGTTTTCTCCCTTTTCTAGAACGATTGCCCTGCATGGCGGCTTGCCTGTGGGCGGTGTCTGGATCAAAAGCCAATTTTCCTGTGGATTAAGCCCTGTGAATAACTGGGCCTGAGGTCAGTTGATAAACCCCCTTCAAAACTGAAGATAACCGCCTCTGTGGATAACCACCCCATTCATCCACAGGCTTACACCGGTTATCCAAGCCCCTCAGCCGTACCTGACCACAGGGTTTTGAATCTCTGTACATATTGAATATAAAGGCATTCAGAGCTTTATCCACAGAAATTAAGGTCAGTAAGAATAAACATAAAAACAAAGGTTTATAAATTTCTTTCTTTTTAATTTCTTTAACCTCGACTTCTCCACAGCTGGTTAAATTTTGTGCAAAGGGTTCTTTAGGAAAGGGGAAGTCCCTATACTTGCCGACCTGGCTCGAAAAACGCCCAAGGCCAGGCTCAAACCTATTTTCCGAATTACCTGAATTAAGCAGGCACGAGGTGCGTGGTGGATTTCCCTTCCCGTTTTGAAGTGATCGTCATCGGCGGCGGTCATGCCGGTACCGAGGCAGCACTTGCATCAGCACGCATGGGGGCTAAAACCCTGTTGCTGACGCATAACGTGGAAACCCTCGGCGCCATGAGCTGCAACCCCGCCATTGGTGGGATTGGCAAAAGCCATCTGGTCAAGGAAATCGATGCCCTCGGTGGCGCGATGGCCATGGCCACCGATAAAGGTGGTATTCAGTTTCGTGTATTGAACAGCCGTAAAGGCCCGGCCGTGCGGGCTACTCGTGCCCAGGCCGACCGTGTCCTGTACAAGGCCGCTGTCCGCGAAATCCTGGAAAACCAGCCGAACCTATGGATATTTCAACAGGCAGCCGATGACCTGATCGTCGAGCAGGACCAGGTGCGCGGTGTTGTGACCCAGATGGGCCTGCGCTTCTTCGCTGACTCCGTGGTGCTGACCACCGGGACCTTCCTCGGTGGACTTATCCACATCGGCATGCAGAACTATTCCGGCGGTCGCGCAGGTGATCCACCCTCAATCGCACTGGCCCAGCGCCTGCGTGAGTTGCCGTTGCGTGTCGGTCGCCTGAAAACCGGTACGCCACCGCGCATCGATGGCCGCTCTGTGGATTTCTCGGTGATGACCGAGCAGCCGGGCGATACGCCGATTCCGGTCATGTCGTTCATGGGCTCCAAAGCGCAGCACCCGAAACAGGTGAGCTGCTGGATCACCCATACCAACGCCCGCACTCACGAAATCATTGCTGCCAACCTGGATCGCTCGCCCATGTATTCCGGCGTGATCGAAGGTATCGGGCCGCGTTATTGCCCATCGATCGAAGACAAGATCCATCGGTTTGCCGACAAGGAAAGCCATCAGGTCTTCATCGAACCCGAAGGCCTGACGACGCACGAGCTGTACCCGAACGGGATTTCCACTTCCCTGCCGTTCGACGTGCAACTGCAGATCGTCCAATCGATTCGCGGCATGGAAAACGCCCACATCGTTCGTCCGGGCTATGCCATCGAATACGATTACTTCGACCCGCGGGACCTCAAGTACAGCCTGGAAACCAAAGTCATCGGCGGCCTGTTCTTTGCCGGACAAATCAACGGCACCACCGGTTACGAAGAGGCCGGTGCCCAAGGCCTGCTGGCTGGCGCCAACGCAGCGCTGCGCGCCCAGGGCAAAGACAGCTGGTGCCCGCGCCGCGATGAGGCGTATATCGGTGTGCTTGTGGATGATTTGATTACCCTGGGTACCCAGGAACCGTATCGGATGTTCACCTCCCGTGCCGAATATCGTCTGATCCTGCGTGAAGACAACGCTGACCTGCGCCTGACCGAGAAAGGTCGCGAGCTGGGGCTGGTCGATGACGTTCGCTGGGCCGCGTTCTGCAAGAAACGCGAGAGTATCGAGCTGGAAGAACAGCGCCTGAAAAGCACTTGGGTTCGTCCTGGTACCGAGCAGGGCGATGCCATCGCGACCAAATTCGGCACACCGCTGACCCACGAATACAACTTGCTCAACTTGTTGAGCCGCCCGGAAATCGATTATGCCGGGCTGGTGGAAGTGACCGGTCAGGGCGCGGAGGATCCGCAGGTGGCCGAGCAGGTCGAGATCAAGACCAAATACGCCGGTTACATCGACCGTCAGCAAGACGAAATCGCCCGTCTGCGCGCCAGTGAAGACACCAAACTGCCTGTGGATATCGATTACACCGGCATTTCCGGGTTGTCGAAGGAAATCCAGAGCAAGCTCGGTGCAACTCGTCCCGAGACCCTGGGCCAGGCTTCGCGCATTCCCGGTGTGACCCCGGCGGCCATTTCCCTGTTGATGATTCATTTGAAAAAACGCGGCGCGGGCCGTCAGTTGGAGCAAAGCGCTTGAGTTCGATGGTCACCTCGCAACACGCCGAAGAGTTATCCACAGGTGCCCGTCAGCTCGGCGTCAGCCTGACCGAAGCCCAGCACGCGCAGTTGCTGGGCTATCTGGCCCTGTTGATCAAATGGAACAAGGCCTACAACCTGACCGCGGTGCGCGATCCGGATGAAATGGTCTCGCGGCATCTGCTCGACAGCCTCAGCGTCATGTCCTTCATCGAAGACGGCCGCTGGCTCGATGTCGGCAGTGGCGGTGGCATGCCGGGTATCCCGCTGGCGATCCTGTTTCCTGGTTCGCAAGTGACCTGCCTGGACAGCAACGGCAAGAAAACCCGCTTCCTGACCCAGGTCAAACTCGAACTCAAACTGGATAACCTGCAAGTTATCCACAGCCGCGTCGAAGCGTTCCAGCCTGCCCAGCCTTTCAACGGGATCATCTCCCGGGCGTTCAGCAGCATGGAAAACTTCAGCAACTGGACTCGCCACCTGGGCGATGCCGATACGCGCTGGCTGGCAATGAAGGGCGTTCATCCGGCCGATGAGCTGGTAGCATTGCCGGCAGACTTCCACCTCGATAGCGAACACGCCCTGGCCGTACCCGGTTGCCAAGGCCAACGCCATCTGCTGATACTGCGCCGCACGGCATGATTGGGAATACAAGCAACAATGGCTAAGGTATTCGCGATAGCGAACCAGAAGGGTGGTGTGGGTAAAACCACCACCTGCATCAACCTCGCAGCATCCCTGGTCGCGACCAAGCGCCGGGTGTTGCTGATCGATCTCGATCCACAGGGCAACGCCACCATGGGTAGCGGTGTGGATAAACATGGCTTGGAAAACTCCATTTACGATGTCCTGATCGGCGAATGCGATCTGGGCCAGGCCATGCATTTCTCCGAACACGGCGGTTATCAACTGCTGCCGGCCAACCGTGACCTGACGGCGGCCGAAGTGGTTCTGCTGGAAATGCAGATGAAGGAAAGCCGCCTGCGCAGCGCCTTGGCGCCGATTCGGGAAAATTACGATTACATCCTGATCGACTGCCCACCGTCGCTTTCGATGCTGACTCTCAACGCCCTGGTGGCCGCTGATGGGGTGATTATTCCCATGCAGTGCGAGTACTTTGCCCTCGAAGGGTTGAGCGACCTTGTGGATAACATCAAGCGCATTGCCGAACTGCTGAACCCGGAGCTGAAAGTCGAGGGCCTGCTGCGGACCATGTATGACCCGCGCCTGAGCCTGATGAACGACGTATCGGCCCAGCTCAAGGAACACTTCGGCGAGCAGCTCTACGATACGGTCATTCCGCGTAACATCCGTTTGGCCGAAGCGCCGAGCTACGGCATGCCGGCCCTGGCCTACGACAAACAATCCCGAGGCGCGCTGGCCTACCTGGCCCTGGCGGGCGAGATGGTTCGCCGCCAGCGCCGAAACCCACGCACCGCTGCTGCCCAGCCAACTTAAGGAAACCCCATGGCCGTCAAGAAACGAGGTCTCGGACGTGGACTGGATGCACTGCTCAGTGGCCCCACTGTCAGTTCGCTGGAAGAGCAGGCCGTACAAGTCGATCAGCGCGAGCTGCAACACTTGCCCCTGGACCTGATCCAGCGCGGCAAGTATCAGCCGCGTCGGGACATGGATCCGCAGGCACTGGAAGAGCTGGCCCAGTCGATCAAGAGCCAGGGCGTGATGCAGCCGATCGTGGTTCGGCCGATCGCCAACGGGCGCTTCGAGATCATCGCCGGCGAACGCCGCTGGCGTGCCAGCCAGCAGGCGGGTCAGGAAACCATTCCGGCGATGGTCCGCGATGTACCGGATGAAACCGCCATCGCCATGGCGCTGATCGAGAATATCCAGCGCGAAGACCTCAACCCGATCGAAGAGGCTGTGGCCCTGCAGCGTTTGCAGCAGGAGTTCCAGCTGACTCAACAGCAGGTCGCCGAGGCGGTGGGCAAGTCCCGCGTGACCGTGGCCAACCTGTTGCGCCTGATTGCCTTGCCGGAAGTCATCAAGACCATGCTGTCCCATGGTGATCTGGAAATGGGGCATGCCCGGGCGTTGCTCGGTTTGCCGGAAAATCAACAGGTTGAAGGGGCGCGACATGTTGTCGCACGAGGCCTGACTGTGCGCCAAACCGAGGCACTGGTTCGTCAGTGGCTCAGTGGTAAACCGGCACCTGTCGAAGCACCGAAAACCGATCCGGATATCGCACGCCTGGAACAGCGCCTGGCCGAGCGCCTAGGCTCTGCGGTGCAGATTCGCCACGGCAAGAAGGGCAAAGGGCAATTGGTGATCGGTTATAACTCCCTCGATGAGCTGCAAGGTGTCCTTGCGCACATTCGCTGAAACAATTGCTCTTGTAGCGCGCAGTCGGAAATCACTACCTGGCAGTTGAATAGGGGCAGAACCGCCCCTATACTCTGCGCGCATTTTGTCGGCACAAATTATGCCAAGTTATTGAATTATGGCGGCCGATCATTGGAGAGCAAAAGCGATGGAAACACGCACGCCAAACCGCTTGCCGTTCCATCGTCTGGCTGTTTTCCCGGTGTTGATGACCCAATTCGTCGTTGTACTGATCGCTGCTTTGGCGCTCTGGCAATGGAAGGGAGTCGTCGCCGGATACTCAGGGCTTTGCGGAGGCCTGATAGCCTTGCTTCCCAATATTTATTTCGCTCACAGGGCATTTCGGTTTTCCGGCGCCCGAGCAGCCCAAGCCATCGTCCGGTCTTTTTATGCCGGTGAGGCGGGGAAACTGATTTTGACGGCAGTGCTGTTTGCATTGACGTTCGCAGGTGTGAAGCCACTGGCGCCGCTGGCTGTATTCAGCGTCTTCGTGCTGACCCAACTGGTTAGCTGGTTCGCTCCCCTGCTAATGAGAACAAGACTTTCGAGACCTTAGGGCGTTTGAGGCAACCATGGCAGAGACAACCGCTTCGGGCTATATCCAGCACCACTTGCAGAACCTGACCTTCGGGCAGCTACCCAATGGCGGCTGGGGCTTTGCTCACACCGCAGCAGAAGCCAAGGAAATGGGCTTCTGGGCCTTCCACGTCGATACGCTCGGCTGGTCGGTCGCACTGGGTCTGATCTTCGTGCTTCTTTTCCGCATGGCGGCGAAGAAGGCGACTTCCGGTCAGCCTGGTGCACTGCAGAACTTCGTTGAAGTATTGGTCGAATTCGTCGATGGCAGCGTGAAAGACAGCTTCCATGGCCGTAGCCCGGTGATCGCACCGCTGGCACTGACCATCTTCGTCTGGGTGTTCCTGATGAACGCCATCGACCTGGTACCGGTCGACTGGATTCCTCAGCTGGCCATCCTGATCTCCGGCGATTCGCACATCCCGTTCCGCGCCGTGTCGACTACCGACCCGAACGCGACCCTGGGCATGGCGTTCTCGGTTTTCGCACTGATCATTTTCTATAGCATCAAGGTCAAGGGCATCGGCGGCTTCATCGGCGAACTGACCCTGCACCCGTTCGGCAGCAAGAACATTCTCGTTCAGGCCCTGCTGATCCCGGTGAACTTCCTTCTGGAGTTCGTGACCCTGATCGCCAAACCGATCTCCCTGGCCCTGCGTCTGTTCGGCAACATGTATGCCGGCGAGCTGGTGTTCATCCTGATCGCCGTGATGTTCGGCAGCGGTCTGCTCTGGCTCAGCGGCCTGGGTGTAGTTCTGCAGTGGGCGTGGGCTGTGTTCCACATCCTGATCATCACCCTGCAGGCGTTCATCTTCATGATGCTGACCATCGTCTACCTGTCGATGGCGCACGAAGAAAACCATTAAGGCCAGTCTCGACTAGTCTGATGTCCTTCCCGGTCACACGGGAAGGGGCCCGAACGGGCTTGATGAAACGATTTGTTTTACCGCTTTAATCTAAAAAACCTAAACCATACGACGTAAAAGTCGGGAGGAAAGATGGAAACTGTAGTTGGTCTAACCGCTATCGCTGTTGCACTGTTGATCGGCCTGGGCGCACTGGGTACCGCAATTGGTTTCGGCCTGCTGGGCGGCAAGTTCCTGGAAGGCGCCGCGCGTCAGCCAGAAATGGTTCCAATGCTGCAAGTTAAAATGTTCATCGTGGCTGGTCTGCTCGACGCCGTGACCATGATCGGTGTTGGTATCGCTCTGTTCTTCACCTTTGCGAACCCGTTCGTTGGTCAAATCGCTGGCTAATTACTCGGATGTCTCGAGTAGATTGGTGTGATGGACAACGTAACTGCGAGGTGTTGGCGTGAACATTAATGCGACCCTGATTGGCCAGTCCGTTGCGTTCCTGATTTTTGTACTGTTCTGCATGAAGTTCGTATGGCCTCCGGTCATTGCGGCATTGCACGAACGTCAAAAGAAGATCGCGGATGGTCTGGACGCTGCCAGCCGTGCAGCTCGCGACCTGGAGTTGGCCCATGAGAAAGTGGGTCAGCAACTGCGCGAAGCGAAAGCTCAGGCAGCTGAAATCATCGAGCAAGCCAAGAAACGCGGTACCCAGATTGTCGACGAAGCCCGTGAACAGGCTCGCGTCGAAGCTGACCGTGTGAAGGCTCAGGCTCAAGCCGAGATCGAACAGGAACTGAACAGTGTCAAAGACGCCCTGCGTGCCCAAGTGGGTGCCCTGGCTGTTGGCGGTGCTTCGAAGATCCTGGGTGCCACAATCGATCAAAACGCGCACGCAGAGCTGGTAAACAAACTGGCTGCTGAAATTTAAGCGAGGGCGATCATGGCAGAACTGACCACGTTGGCCCGACCTTACGCTAAGGCGGCCTTCGAGCACGCTCAGGCCCACCAGCAACTGGCCAATTGGTCAGCCATGCTCGGCCTGGCAGCAGCGGTGTCGCAAGACGACACCATGCAGCGCGTGCTCAAGGCCCCGCGACTGACGAGCGCAGAAAAGGCCGCCACGTTCATTGACGTGTGCGGCGACAAGTTCGATGCCAAGGCACAGAATTTCATTCACGTCGTTGCCGAAAACGACCGTCTCCCGCTTCTGCCGGAGATCGCCGCATTGTTCGACCTGTACAAGGCTGAGCAAGAGAAGTCGGTAGACGTGGAAGTGACCAGTGCTTTTGCATTGAACCAAGAACAGCAAGACAAACTCGCCAAGGTTCTCAGTGCACGACTCAACCGGGAAGTGCGTCTGGACGTTACGGAAGACCCTGCCTTGATTGGTGGTGTCGTTATCCGCGCCGGTGACCTGGTTATCGATGGCTCGATTCGCGGCAAAATCGCGAAACTTGCCGAAGCATTGAAATCTTGAGTTTGAAGGGGCAGCAGAGCAATGCAGCAACTCAATCCTTCCGAAATAAGTGAAATTATCAAGGGCCGCATCGACAAGCTCGATGTGACCTCCCAAGCCCGTAACGAAGGCACTGTCGTCAGCGTATCTGACGGCATCGTGCGGATTCACGGTCTGGCCGACGTCATGTACGGCGAGATGATCGAGTTTCCGGGCGGCGTCTACGGTATGGCCCTCAACCTGGAGCAAGACTCTGTAGGTGCCGTGGTATTGGGCGCGTACACGTCTCTGGCTGAAGGCATGAGCGCCAAGTGCACCGGCCGCATCCTCGAAGTTCCGGTTGGTAAGGAACTGCTGGGTCGCGTAGTCGACGCACTGGGTAACCCAGTTGACGGCAAAGGTCCGCTGAACAACACCGAGACCGATGCGGTCGAGAAAGTTGCTCCAGGCGTGATCTGGCGTAAGTCGGTAGACCAGCCTGTACAGACTGGCTACAAGGCTGTCGATGCCATGATCCCTGTCGGCCGTGGCCAGCGTGAGCTGATCATCGGTGACCGTCAGATCGGTAAAACCGCTCTGGCGATCGACGCGATCATCAACCAGAAGAACAGCGGCATTTTCTGCGTCTACGTGGCAATCGGTCAGAAGCAATCGACCATCGCCAACGTGGTTCGCAAGCTGGAAGAAAACGGCGCCCTGGCCAACACGATCATCGTGGCTGCCAGTGCTTCGGAATCTCCTGCGCTGCAGTTCCTGGCACCGTACTCCGGTTGCACCATGGGCGAATACTTCCGCGACCGCGGTGAAGACGCGCTGATCGTTTATGACGATCTGTCCAAGCAGGCAGTGGCTTACCGCCAGATCTCCCTGCTGCTGCGCCGTCCACCAGGCCGTGAAGCTTACCCAGGCGACGTGTTCTATCTCCACTCCCGTCTGCTGGAGCGCGCATCCCGCGTTTCGGAAGAGTACGTAGAGAAGTTCACCAACGGCGCAGTGACCGGCAAAACCGGTTCCCTGACCGCACTGCCGATCATCGAAACCCAGGCTGGCGACGTTTCCGCGTTCGTTCCGACCAACGTGATTTCCATCACCGACGGTCAGATCTTCCTGGAATCGGCCATGTTCAACTCCGGGATCCGTCCTGCTGTGAACGCCGGTGTTTCGGTATCCCGTGTGGGTGGTGCCGCTCAGACCAAGATCATCAAGAAGCTCTCCGGTGGTATCCGTACCGCTCTGGCTCAGTACCGTGAACTGGCGGCATTCGCCCAATTCGCGTCTGACCTGGACGAAGCGACCCGTAAGCAACTTGAGCATGGTCAGCGCGTTACCGAGCTGATGAAGCAGAAGCAATACGCTCCGATGTCGATCGCTGACATGGCGTTGTCGCTGTATGCCGCTGAACGTGGGTTCCTGACTGACGTCGAAATCGCCAAGGTCGGCAGCTTTGAACAAGCGCTGATTGCTTACTTCAACCGCGATCACGCCGATTTGATGGCGAAGATCAACGTGAAGGGTGACTTCAATGACGAAATCGACGCTGGCATGAAAGCCGGTATCGAGAAGTTCAAGGCCACCCAAACCTGGTAAGCCGCAGCGGGAGTCGCAAGGCTCCCGCTTGCTAACCTGATAGGTGTTACATGGCAGGCGCAAAAGAGATTCGCAGTAAGATTGCGAGCATCAAAAGCACGCAAAAGATTACCAGCGCCATGGAAAAAGTGGCGGTCAGCAAAATGCGCAAGGCACAAATGCGCATGGCTGCTAGCCGTCCCTACGCGGAGCGCATCCGCCAGGTAATTGGTCATCTGGCCAACGCCAACCCGGAATATCGCCACCCGTTCATGATCGACCGCGCCATCAAGCGCGTCGGTTACGTTGTGGTGAGCAGTGACCGTGGTCTGTGCGGTGGCTTGAACACCAACCTGTTCAAGGCCCTGGTCAAGGACATGGCTGTAAACCGTGAACAAGGCGTCGAGATCGATCTGTGCGTGATTGGTAGCAAGGGTGCGGCTTTTTTCCGCAACTTCGGCGGTAACGTCGTCGCTGCTATCAGCCACCTGGGTGAAGAGCCGTCGATCAATGATCTGATCGGCAGCGTCAAGGTGATGCTGGATGCTTACCTGGAAGGCCGTATTGACCGCCTGTCCGTGGTATCCAACAAATTCATCAACACCATGACGCAACAGCCTACCGTGGAGCAGTTGATTCCGCTGGTGGCGACCCCGGAACAGGAACTCAAGCACCACTGGGACTACCTCTACGAACCGGATGCCAAAGAGCTGCTTGACGGCTTGATGGTCCGCTACGTGGAATCGCAGGTTTACCAGGCGGTGGTCGAGAACAACGCAGCTGAACAAGCGGCGCGGATGATCGCGATGAAGAACGCTACCGACAACGCCGGTGATCTGATCAGTGATTTGCAACTGATCTACAACAAGGCGCGTCAGGCTGCGATCACCCAAGAGATCTCGGAAATCGTCGGCGGCGCTGCCGCGGTTTAACGGTTCAAATATTCAGAGGATCCAGCTATGAGTAGCGGACGTATCGTTCAAATCATCGGCGCCGTTATCGACGTGGAATTTCCACGCGACAGCGTACCGAGCATCTACAACGCGCTGAAAGTACAAGGCGCGGAAACCACTCTGGAAGTTCAGCAGCAGCTGGGCGACGGCGTGGTACGTACCATTGCGATGGGCTCCACCGAAGGCTTGAAGCGCGGTCTGGATGTTGTCGACTCTGGCGCAGCCATCTCCGTACCGGTCGGTAAAGCGACCCTGGGCCGGATCATGGACGTACTGGGCAACCCGATCGACGAAGCAGGTCCGATCGCCACCGAAGAGCGCTGGGGCATTCACCGTCCTGCGCCATCCTTCGCTGAACAGGCAGGCGGCAACGACCTGCTGGAAACCGGCATCAAGGTTATCGACCTGGTTTGCCCGTTCGCCAAGGGCGGTAAAGTCGGTCTGTTCGGTGGTGCCGGTGTCGGCAAGACCGTAAACATGATGGAACTGATCCGTAACATCGCCATCGAGCACAGCGGTTATTCCGTGTTCGCCGGTGTGGGTGAGCGTACTCGTGAGGGTAACGACTTCTACCACGAGATGAAGGACTCCAACGTTCTGGACAAAGTGGCACTGGTTTACGGTCAGATGAACGAGCCGCCGGGAAACCGTCTGCGCGTAGCCCTGACTGGCCTGACCATGGCCGAGAAGTTCCGTGACGAAGGTAACGACGTACTGTTGTTCGTCGACAACATCTACCGTTACACCCTGGCCGGTACTGAAGTATCCGCACTGCTGGGCCGTATGCCTTCGGCAGTAGGTTACCAGCCGACCCTGGCTGAAGAGATGGGCGTGCTGCAAGAGCGCATCACTTCGACCAAGGAAGGTTCGATCACCTCGATCCAGGCGGTATACGTACCGGCGGACGACTTGACCGACCCGTCGCCAGCGACCACCTTCGCCCACTTGGACGCCACCGTCGTTCTGTCCCGTGACATCGCTTCCCTGGGTATCTACCCAGCGGTAGACCCACTGGACTCGACTTCGCGTCAGCTGGACCCGAACGTGATCGGCCAGGAGCACTACGACACCGCTCGCGGCGTTCAGTACGTGCTGCAGCGCTACAAAGAGCTGAAGGACATCATTGCGATCCTGGGTATGGACGAGCTGTCGGAAACCGACAAGCAGTTGGTATCCCGCGCTCGTAAGATCCAGCGCTTCTTGTCGCAGCCGTTCTTCGTGGCTGAAGTCTTCACCGGTGCCTCGGGTAAATACGTTTCCCTGAAAGACACCATTGCTGGCTTCAAAGGCATCCTCAACGGTGACTACGACCACCTGCCAGAACAAGCGTTCTACATGGTCGGCGGCATCGAAGAAGCGATCGAGAAAGCCAAGAAACTGTAATCCCGGCGCCCGGCAACGGGCGCTAATTTAGGTTGAGGCAATCAGATGGCTATGACAGTCCATTGCGATATCGTCAGTGCGGAAGGGGAAATTTTCTCCGGTCTGGTCGAGATGGTGGTTGCGCATGGTGAGCTGGGCGATCTTGGTATCGCTCTGGGTCACGCACCGCTGATCACTAATCTGAAACCAGGTCCGATCCGCTTGATCAAGCAGGGCGGGGAATCCGAGGTGTATTACATCTCCGGTGGTTTCCTCGAGGTTCAGCCGAACATGGTCAAGGTCCTTGCCGACACCGTGCAACGTGCTGCCGACCTGGACGAAGCCTCCGCTCAGGAAGCCGTCAAGGCTGCTGAGAAGGCCTTGCATGAGCGCGGCGCCGAGTTCGATTACGGCTCTGCTGCTGCACGTCTGGCCGAGGCCGCAGCCCAGCTGCGCACCGTCCAGCAGATCCGCAAGAAGTTCGGCGGCTAAGCCGTCTGCTTTCTGTGCGATTGATTAAAAAGGGTAGCCTCGGCTACCCTTTTTTTCTTTTCCCGACACTCATCATCTGGTCGCAGCCGCTGACCACCCAGGATTGGTAGCCAGTCATGTCTCTCGAAATCGTTATCCTCGCGGCGGGTCAAGGCACTCGCATGCGTTCGGCGCTGCCCAAGGTATTGCACCCGGTAGCCGGCAACTCCATGCTCGGTCATGTTATCCACAGCGCCCGGCAACTTGATCCACAGCGCATTCACGTGGTGATCGGCCATGGGGCGGATGCTGTGCGTGAGCGCTTGGCGGCGGATGACCTTAATTTTGTCCTGCAGGATAAACAACTGGGGACCGGCCACGCGGTGGCCCAGGCGGTGCCATTTATTACCGCCGATACGGTACTGATTCTCTACGGCGACGTGCCGCTGATCGAAGTCGATACCTTGCAGCGCCTGCTCAAGCATGCTGCTCCACAGCAATTGGGCCTGCTGACCGTCGAGCTGGATGACCCCACTGGTTACGGCCGCATTGTGCGCAACGCCGACGGCCAGGTGACAGCGATTGTCGAGCAAAAGGACGCCAACGAAGCCCAGCGCGCGATCACCGAAGGCAACACCGGCATTCTTGCCGTACCGGCTGAACGCCTGGGCGACTGGATGAGTCGTTTGTCGAACAACAATGCCCAGGGCGAGTACTACCTGACCGACGTGATTGCCATGGCGGTCAGCGACGGGCTGGTGGTCGCCACTGAGCAGCCGCTGGATGCCATGGAAGTGCAGGGCGCCAACGATCGCCGGCAACTGGCCGAACTGGAGCGTCACTATCAATTGCGCGCCGCCCGCCGCCTGATGGCTCAGGGCGTGACCCTGCGCGACCCGGCCCGTTTCGATGTGCGCGGTGAAGTCAGCGTCGGCCGCGATGTGGTCATCGACATCAACGTTATCCTTGAAGGCAAGGTCATCATCGAAGACGACGTGGTCATCGGCCCGAACTGTGTGATCAAGGACAGCACCCTGCGAAAAGGCGTGGTGATCAAAGCCAACAGTCACCTCGATGGCGCCGTCATGGGCGAAGGCAGCGACGCGGGCCCATTTGCTCGCCTGCGTCCGGGTACCGTGCTGGAAGCCCGAGCCCATGTGGGTAACTTCGTCGAGCTCAAGAATGCCCACATGGGCGAAGGCGCCAAGGCCGGTCACCTGACCTATCTGGGTGACGCTGAAATCGGCGCACGCACGAACATTGGTGCCGGTACCATCACCTGTAATTACGATGGCGCCAATAAGTATCAGACGACTATTGGTGAGGACGTGTTCATTGGCTCCAATAATTCGCTGGTTGCACCGGTGACCATCGGTGATGGATCAAACACTGCAGCAGGTTCAACCATCAATCAGGATGTGGATAAGTCTCAACTGGCTGTGGCCCGTGCGCGGCAGCGCAACATCGATGGCTGGAAGCGCCCAGTCAAAATCCAGAAAACCTGAGTTATCCACAACTCCTGTCGCCGCCATCGCGAGCAGGCTCGCTCCCACACTGAATTCTCGGCTGACACGGGCCCCCGTGGACGCTGCAATCAATGTGGGAGCGAGCCTGTTCGCGATGGCGTTCATGTTCACCCAGTTTCTGAATTTTTCTGCTCTTGTCTTGACGACATGCTTCCAATAGGTTTTGATTACTTACGTTATCTTTCGAATCGAAACTTATCCTTATGTCCAAGCGCAACACACCACAGCGCCGCCACAACATACTTGCCTTGCTTCAAGAGCAGGGCGAAGTCAGTGTTGATGAGTTGGCCAAGCGCTTCGAAACCTCGGAAGTTACGATTCGCAAGGATCTCGCCGCGTTGGAAACCAATGGTTTGCTGCTGCGTCGTTACGGTGGTGCGGTCCCCATGCCGCAGGAACTGGTCGCCGATAACGGGCAAGCCGTCTCCAAATACAAACAAGCCATTGCACGGGCCGCGGTGAAGCGGGTCCGCGAACATGCGCGGATTATCATCGACAGTGGCAGCACCACTGCGGCAATGATTCCTCAGCTCGGACTGCAGCCGGGGTTGGTGGTGATGACCAATTCCCTGCATGTCGCCAGTGCCCTGAGCGAGCTGGAGCATGAACCGGTGCTGTTGATGACCGGCGGTACCTGGGATCCTCATTCCGAGTCGTTCCAGGGCCAAGTCGCGGAGCAGGTCCTGCGCTCCTACGATTTCGACCAGTTGTTTATCGGCGCCGACGGCATCGATCTGGTCCGAGGCACCACCACCTTTAACGAACTGTTGGGCCTGAGCCGTGTGATGGCTGAGGTTGCCCGCGAAGTGATCGTGATGGTGGAGGCCGACAAGATCGGCCGAAAAATTCCCAACCTGGAACTGCCGTGGAGCAGCGTCCATACCCTCATTACCGATGATCGCCTGCCCGTGGAGGCCCGCGATCAGATTCAGGCCCGTGGAATCAATGTGATCTGCGCGTCTGCCAGCCAGGAGAAATAGCATGTGTGGAATTGTCGGCGCCGTTGCTGAACGCAACATCACTGCAATCTTGCTCGAAGGCCTCAAGCGCCTCGAATACCGTGGTTATGACAGTGCCGGTGTGGCGGTGTTTACCAACGACGAGAAGCTTGAGCGCATGCGACGCCCAGGTAAGGTCAGTGAGCTGGAGCAAGCGCTGGACGCTGAGCCGCTGGTGGGGCGCCTGGGCATCGCCCACACCCGCTGGGCCACTCACGGTGCGCCGTGCGAGCGTAACGCCCACCCGCATTTCTCCGACAATCTGGCGGTTGTGCACAACGGTATTATCGAGAATCACGAAGCGCTGCGTGAGCAACTCAAGGCACTCGGCTATGTGTTCACCTCCGACACTGACACCGAAGTCATTGCCCACCTGCTCAATCACAAGCTCAAGGAACTGATGGACTTGACTGCGGCGCTCAAGGCCACCGTCAAGGAATTGCATGGCGCCTATGGCTTGGCGGTGATCAGTGCCGAGCAGCCGGATCGACTGGTTGCTGCCCGCAGCGGCAGCCCGTTGGTGATCGGTCTGGGCCTTGGGGAAAACTTCCTGGCTTCCGATCAACTGGCGCTGCGTCAGGTCACTGACCGCTTCATGTACCTGGAAGAGGGCGATATCGCCGAAATTCGCCGCGACAGCGTGCAGATCTGGGACATCGACGGCAAAGCCGTGGAGCGCGAGACCGTTCAATACCGTGACGGCGCCGAAGCCGCCGACAAGGGCGAGTTCCGGCACTTCATGCTCAAGGAGATCCACGAACAACCGGCCGTGGTGCAACGCACCCTGGAAGGCCGCATGAGCCAGAGCCAGGTGCTGGTCCAGGCGTTCGGGCCACAGGCCGCCGAGCTGTTCGCCAAGGTTCGCAACGTGCAGATCGTTGCCTGTGGCACCAGCTACCACGCCGGTATGGTTGCTCGTTACTGGTTGGAAGAGTTGGCCGGTATTCCGTGCCAGGTCGAAGTCGCCAGCGAATTCCGTTACCGCAAAGTGGTGGTGCAACCCGACACCCTGTTCGTCACCATTTCCCAGTCCGGTGAAACCGCCGACACCTTGGCCGCCCTGCGTAACGCCAAGGAGCTGGGTTTCCTCGCCAGCCTGGCGATCTGCAATGTGGGCATCAGCTCGTTGGTGCGCGAATCCGACCTGACCCTGCTGACCCAGGCTGGCCGTGAAATCGGTGTGGCGTCGACCAAGGCGTTCACCACGCAGTTGGTGGGCCTGCTTTTGCTGACCCTGTCTCTGGGACAGGTGCGCGGGACCTTGGGCGAGGGTGTCGAGGCAACATTGGTGGAAGAACTGCGCCGCCTGCCGACCCGTCTGGGCGAAGCCCTGGCGATGGACAGCACCGTGGAAAAAATCGCCGAGTTGTTCGCCGAGAAGAACCACACCCTGTTCCTGGGACGTGGCGCGCAATTCCCAGTGGCGATGGAAGGCGCCCTGAAGCTCAAGGAAATTTCCTATATCCACGCTGAAGCCTATCCTGCCGGTGAACTCAAGCACGGCCCGCTGGCCCTGGTGGACAACGATATGCCCGTGGTCACCGTGGCGCCGAACAACGAGCTGCTGGAAAAGCTCAAGTCCAACCTGCAGGAAGTTCGCGCCCGTGGCGGCCAGCTGGTTGTCTTTGCTGATGAGAAGGCCGGCATGACCAATGGTGAAGGTACTCACGTGGTGCACATGCCGCACATCCACGACATCCTGTCGCCGATCCTCTACACGATCCCGCTGCAGTTGTTGTCGTACTATGTCGCCGTACTCAAGGGCACTGACGTCGACCAGCCACGAAACCTGGCCAAGTCCGTGACAGTGGAGTAAGCCTTGGCCGCCGGGGTCGCGGAGGTGGTTTCGTCTCCTCTGCACCCTGGCGTCACCGGTTGCTGCCATCCAGAACCCGGATCCTGAGCGGCACCGCTGATCGCCGCTCGTCTGATCGTCACCCCCGCATTTCTCCTCATGAGCGTAAACATGAGGCCACGTCTTCCCTCTCTCACCGATTCAACGAATATCCGCGTTGACAAAAATTATTTTAGGTGACGATAATCGGTCAAGTCGTACGACAACGTATGACATAAAATAATAAAATCGACGCAGGCCCTGCTATGCCATTCGCTCCGACGGCTCATCAGCATCGCTCTCTGCCCATTCTGCATAACCGTAGAAGGGCACATCTCTTCTCGCTTATGCATCCCAGCCAAGCGGGCCATGGCTGTCTAGAAAGCCATACTTGTTCGACTCAACCAAATTCCTTGCATCGTTCGCTTCCCGCTGCGCCCCAGTACGGCATTGCCACTGCGCGCGGGTTGGCAATACGCCCGATTCATCCTCGCGACACCCATACCCAACTCCCTACCAACACCTTCTACGGCAGCATCTCTGGAGAACAATAATGAGAAAAACACTATGCGCCTCTCTCGTCGCTTCCTTCTTGAGCCTCACCGCCGGAGCGGCCGTTGCCGCTGATGCGAGCGACTGGCCGACACGTCCGGTGCAGGTGGTGGTCATTGCCAACGCCGGCGGCGATACCGACTTCAACGCACGGATGATGGCCAAGTACTTCACCAAGCTGACCGGTAAGTCCATGGTCGTCACCAACATGGCCGGCGGGGGCGGCACCATCGCTGCCGACGCGGTCAAGAGCGCGGCGCCAGATGGCAACACCATTCTGTTCACCCACACCGGTCAGATGATCGTTAACGAAGTGGCAGGGTTGTCCGAAGATCGCTTCGATGCATTCGATGTCTCCTGCATCGCTGGCGTCGATAAAGGCGCTGTGTTCGTCTCCGCCAAAAGCTCGGGCATCGACACCCTCGATCAGTTGATTTCACAGGCCAAGGCCAAGCCAGGCACCATCACCTACGGCACCGAGATGGGTAACTTCTCGCACCTGCAAGGCTTGATGTTCGAGAAGCTCGCCGGCGTCAAACTGAAGATGGTCGACAGCGGCACCGTTTCGGAAAAAGTGGTGGCCTTGCTGGGCAAGCGCATTGACCTGGGTGCTATCAGCTATGGTTCGGTTCAGGACTACATTGCCAGCGGCAAGATGACCGCTCTGGGGCAGCCTAACGCAGAGCGCAACCCGCTGCTGGGTGACGTCAAGACGTTCAAGGAGCAAGGCGTGGACCTGGTCCTGGACAAGCCTTACATCGTCGCTTTCCCGAAAGGCACAGACCCGGCCATCGTCAAGAAAATGGCTGACACCATGAAGAAAATCACCGAAGAACCTGAATACGCTGAAGAGCTCAAGAAGTCCTTCAAGCAGCCTGTCAGCTTCCAGGGCACCGAAGAAGCCATTGCTACGCTGACCAAGACCCGTGACGACTTCATGCAGTTCAAGGACGAAATGCGTAAAGCCAAGTAAATCCTGGGAAACAGGATGGGGCGCTTACCGTATTGGCCAGCGCCCCTTTGCTCGGCCCTTCAAGTGAAAGAGGATCCTGTATGGATACCTACAAAAGAAATGAATTGTTCGCCGGCCTGGCGATGCTCGGTGCTGGTGTGGCGTACATGTTGTTGACCGCGAATCTGCCGCGTCGCGGTTTTGTCGACGCCGCTTTTGTGCCCTGGATTCTTTCCGGCGCGCTGTGCCTGTTGGGCGTGTTGCAGTTGCTGGCCTGGAGAAAACTGCCTCAGCAACGTGCCGAGCCTGTCGAGCCGGCCGAAGCCGCTGAATCGATCGATTACCCGACGGTTATCAAATCCATCGCCCTGGTGACGCTCTTCACCGCGCTGCTGGAAGTTGTCGGTTTCGTGATCATGACCACGCTTTACCTCTACGCCCAATTCATCGTGTTGACCCCCGCGGATCAGAAGGTCAAGCACGGGCTGTATGCCGTGATCGCGGTCGTTTCAGCAGCGTTGATTTTTGTGATCTTCCGTGAGGGCTTCGATTTGATGCTGCCCACCGGTCTATTGGATTTCTAGGGGACGGTGATGATTGAGCTCCTGCAACAAGGCTTCGGTGCCGTATTCTCGCCCTACGTATTTGTCCTGATCACCCTCGGCGTTGCAGTGGGGATCGTCTTTGGTGCGGTGCCCGGCCTTTCGGCCACCATGGCCATCGCCCTGTGCTTGCCGCTGACCTATTCGATGGGCCCGGCCACGGGTCTGTCACTGCTGGTTGCTCTGTTTGTCGGCGCCACCTCGGGGGGGCTGATTTCAGCGATATTGCTCAACATACCGGGCACGCCGGCCTCCATCGCCACGACGTTCGATGGTTCGCCGATGATGAAAAAGGGCCTGGGCGTCAAAGCCCTGGGCATTGGCGTGGTGTTCTCGTTCCTGGGCACGATTTTCAGCATTGCGGCGTTGATGTTTATCGCCCCGATCCTGGCGGACGTGGCCTTGAGTTTCGGTCCTCATGAATATTTCTCCATTGCCGTTTTTTCGCTGACCCTGATTGCCACACTGTCCACCGGTTCGCTGGTCAAAGGGCTGTTCGCCGGCGCCTTGGGCTTTGCCTTTTCAACCGTCGGGATCGCCCCGGTCGACGCCATTCGGCGTTTCACGTTCGACCTGCCGAGTCTTAACGGTGGCTTCGCCATGCTTACCGTCATGATCGGCATGTTTGCGGTCTCCGAAGTGCTGAAATTCGCCGAGAGCGCCCGCTCAAGCCACCGTGCCAAGCCACAGAACATCAGCATGAAGGGCGTGAAAGGGTTTGGTTTTTCCATCAAGGAGTTCATCAGCCAATTGCCGAACGCGACCCGCTCGGCGTTCATCGGCCTGGGCATCGGGATCCTGCCGGGCATCGGCGCTGGTACCTCGAACATTGTTTCCTACATCGCGGCAAAAAAGCGCTCAAAGCACCCTGAAGAATTCGGTAAAGGCTCCATCGAGGGCGTGGTTGCCAGTGAAACCGCGAACAACGCCGGTATTGGCGGTGCGATGATCCCGCTGCTGACCCTGGGTATTCCCGGAGACACCACCACGGCGGTGATGCTTGGCGGCTTCATGATTCACGGCATCCAGCCTGGCCCGCTGTTGTTCATCAGTCAGGGATCGCTGGTCTACACCATCTTTGCCGCGCTGATTCTGGCTTCGTTGCTGATGTTGGTGCTGGAGTTCTACGGACTGCGCATCTTCATCAAGTTGCTGGCGGTGCCCAAGCACATTCTGTTGCCGATCATCCTGGTGCTCTGCGTAGTCGGTGCGTTCGGCCTCAACAGCCGCATCTTCGACGTCTGGGCGGTGCTGCTGTTCGGCCTGATGGGCTATGGCTTCGTCAAAGGTGGACTGCCGATTGCGCCGTTCATCATTGGCTTCATCCTCGGCCCTATGGCTGAAACCAACCTGCGGCGCGGTCTGATGCTCTCGGATGGCAACTTCAGTGGTTTCCTCACCACGCCGATCTCGGCGGTCTTCCTGGCCCTCGCAGCGGCGTCTGTCTCCTGGCACCTGGTGACGGTGATCCGTCACAAGAAAAGTGCCGCCATTGAGCTGATGCGCAGCTAGTTCATCTCAATCGGTCGCTTCCACTGCTGCAACGCACGATGTGCGCTGCAGCAGCCGAATTCAAACGCCCGGAGACAGTCATGCAAAACCCCAATTCTCTCTCTTCGGCCGATCTCGACCCGATGGCCTGGGACACGTTGATCCAAAGCGTCGAGCAAGTGGTCGGCGCGGCGGGGCTGGTGCGTGATCCTGAACTTATGCACAGCTACCTGACTGACTGGCGTAACGCTTACCAAGGCCGGGCCGCACTGGTGGTGCGCCCGGCCACAACCGAAGAAGTGGCGGCGGTGGTGCGGCTTTGCCATGACGCTGGGGTTGCCTTGGTGCCGCAGGGCGGAAATACCGGGTTGTGTGGCGGCTCGATCCCGGATTCGTCTGGTCGTCAGGTGGTGCTGTCGTTGACCCGGATGAAGCGCATCCGCGAAATCGACCTGGCCAATGAAACCATAACGGTCGAGGCCGGGGTGATTCTGCAGCAGTTGCAAGAAGCCGCCAGCCAGGCCGGTCGCTTGTTCCCGCTGTCACTGGGGGCCGAAGGCAGTTGCACGGTGGGCGGCAATCTGGCCACCAATGCCGGCGGCACGGCCGTGCTGCGTTACGGCAACATGCGCGAGCTGACCCTTGGGCTTGAGGTGGTATTGCCGGATGGACGTGTCTGGCACGGCTTGCGAGGTTTGCGCAAAGACAACACCGGCTACGACCTCAAGCATCTATTCATTGGCTCGGAAGGTACGCTTGGGATTATCACGGCGGCGGTACTCAAGTTGTTTCCGGCCACCCATAGCACGGCCACCGCTTGGGTCGCACTGCCCACGCCGCAGGCCGCGGTGGACCTGATCGGGCATGTTCGCAGCCTGTGCGCCGACCGTCTGACGGGCTTTGAGATGATGTCGCGCCAGAGCCTGGAGTTCGTCCTGGATCATGTGGCCGGTTGCAGTGACCCCTTGCAAGGGCCGCACCCGTGGTACGCCCTGATCGAATTGCGCGACACGGTGCCCGACGCACCTTTGGACCTGTTGCTTGAAAGTGGCCTGGGCCATGCATTTGAGACCGGGTGGGTGATTGATGCCGTGATCGCCAGCAACCAGACTCAGGCTGCGGCATTGTGGGCTCTGCGCGAAGGTATTTCCGAGGCGCAGAATCATGAAGGTCCAAGTCTCAAGCATGACATCAGCGTGCCCGTCAGCCAGATTCCGGCGTTCATCGAGCGTACCGATAGCGCCTTGCAACAGGCGTTTCCCGGCGTACGCATTGTTTCCTACGGTCACATGGGTGATGGCAACCTGCACTACAACATCAGCAAGCCGCTGAGCCATGCCGATGCCCCGTTCAAGGCCCAGGAGCAAGCGATCATGCAGGTCATCTACCAGATGACGAGCGCTTTCAATGGCAGCATCAGTGCCGAACATGGCCTGGGGCAAGCCAAGCCGGACGCGGCGGCTCATTTCAAGGATCCGCTGGAGATCGAGTTGATGCGTGCCATCAAGCACACGCTGGATCCGACCGGGTTGATGAACCCCGGCAAGGTGTTTGCCACCGGGCTGGAGTGATCGATCCTGCCTCTGCTAGCCTGCCTCAATCATGGCAGGCCGTCGGCCTTTACGGCCACTCTGCCGCTTTCAGACACTGGACATGGAACGGCTGAATGACTCAGATAAGCACCAAAGATCGCGTGCGCATCAAGAAAGTCGAAGTGCTCTCGGACAACTGGTACGTGCTGCGCAAAACCACCTACGACTACCTCGGCCGCGATGGCCAGTGGCGCGAACTGGCCCGCGAGACCTACGATCGGGGCAACGGCGCGACCATCCTGCTGTACAGCAAGGCCAAGCAAACCGTGGTGCTGACCCGGCAGTTCCGCTTCCCGGCCTTCGTCAATGACCACGATGGTCTGTTGATCGAAACCTGTGCCGGCCTGCTGGATAACGACGACCCGCACACCTGCATCCGCAAGGAAACCCAAGAGGAAACCGGCTATATCGTCCAGGATGTACGCAAGGTGTTCGAGGCATTCATGAGCCCAGGGTCGGTGACAGAACGCCTGCATTTTTTCGTCGGCGAATACTTCGACGAAGATAAACAGCATGAGGGCGGCGGACTGGAAGCCGAGGGCGAGGAGATCGAAGTGTTGGAGATGTCTCTCGACAAGGCGCTGGGCATGATCGAAACCGGGGATATCTGCGACGGCAAGACCATCATGCTGTTGCAGTACGCCAAGCTGCATCGGTTGCTGGATTAGCCTGCTTCATTGATCAATTCAGCCCAGGACGATGTAAGGCGCAGCGTAGGTCATTGGCTGCGCGATGTCATTCAACTGGACTGGGCGTCACTGTCTTCCTGGACGAGGTTCAGGTAATCCGAGGGTTCTGTCTGCTCCGGCAGTTCGGTCACGACACTGAAGTCACTGATTTCGATGGCGCCCACCCCGTGCCCCAGCAGATGGAAAGAGAAAGCCTTGCGGGGTTGCGGGTTATCGAAACGGATATTCATCACCAGCGGCTGTTCGGGCGTCACCGCCACTTCCGTCGGCAGGTCGATCGCTACATCCTGCTCGAACTCTTTGGCCTTGAGGGAAATATAGGCCGCATTGTCCGGACCCAGGGCGCGGATGGTCAGGCTGACGCGGGTCTGTGAGCCCTTGGGCATCTCCAGGTATTGGGCACCGATCAGGTTGTCGGTCCAGTCGTTGGTGATTTGGGCCGGAAGCGGGATTTGATCGGCGCTACCAAACTGATAATGCTGGTTGAGCGGTGTATGGAGCAGGGTGCGGTCCAGGGCCGTGGCCCGCGCGCTGATCAACCTGGCCCGTTGACCGCTGTATTGCCCGCCGTAAGTGGCGCGCTCCGTGATGAAACCTTCGCTGGTGTAATAGCGGCAGCGCTGCAGGAAATCGCATTCGGTGAAAGTGCTCTTGCCATCGTGGTAGCGCAGCTTGCCATTGGTGAACGACATGATTTCCCGGCCCGTTGCGTATTCCCGGAACAACGAGCGACCGGACAATGACTTGGGCACTTTGAAACCGAAGTAATCGAGGACCGAGGCGCTCAGGTCCACATGACCGTAGACCCCCGACTTGACCCGGGGCAATGGCTCCGGCGCCAATGTCAGGTTGAAACCCCAGGATGACGCCAGGCGTACATCGTCGATGCCGTGGGATTCGTCCGAGGTGATGATCACCAGGGTGTCTTTCAGCACGCCTTGGCGTTCCAGCCCCGACATGAAGCTGTCCAGTGCGTCATCCAGGTAACCGACGGCCGCCTGCTTGGTGGTGTCGTAGCGTTGCAGGTAGTCATCCGGCGCTGAGTAGGGCTGGTGCGTGCCCACCGTCAGCAGCGTAAGCATCCAGGGCTTCTTTGCCTTTTGCAGTTGCCCGACGTAATCCAGCGCGCCCTCGAAGAATGTCTTGTCGTCCTTGCCCCAAGGGAATTCCAGGTAGGCAGGTTTGGTGAACCAGTCCATGCCCAGGGTGGTGTCGAAGCCGATGTGCGGCATGATCCGGTCCTTGGCCATGAACCGCAGGCCCGCACCTTGCAGGAAGTGCGTGGAGAACCCGTTGCGGCGCAACTGGGCCGGCAGGCAGGCCTGGTTGCGCCGGCTCAGGTTCAACATCTCGACGCCTTTGGGCGTGCCGTCGTCGAATTTGTCGTAGTCGCCACACAGCATCGAATACAGGCCACGAATGGTCTGATGATTGTGCAGGACGTAATCGGGTGTATTCATGCCGCGCTTGGCCCAGGCACTGAGGTGCGGCATCAGGTCCTCCTGATAGCTGCTTTTCAGGGCCTGACGGTTGACGCCCACGTAGGCGCCGGGAACGCCTTCCAGGGTGATGATCAGGACGTTGCGGGCCCGGCCCGGTGCAGGCAGGATTTTCTGGCCTTCAAGATCGAGCCGGGTAAGACCCTCCATGGGCGGGGCTTGAACCACTGTGTCATCTTCAAGCCATAGCTGGGTTCGATCCTGCCCGGCGGCAACGGCCGCCGTGACGAGTTGGTGGGGAAGATTGAACAGGTTCCATTGGTCTGCCTCACTGGGTCGCCAGGTTTGCACCACACTGTGGCTCAGCAAAAGCACTACCGGCAGCGCCCAGGCGTGGCGCGGCAAGCGAGGCGCCATATACAACCGGCGGGGCCATTGGACGATCAGCCAGACCATCAACGCAACCAGTTGCACCCCTGCCAGCCAGGGATGGGCGAAGCCGCCGCTGGTGGAGTTTTCGACGAATTGCGGGTCGGTCAGGTAATGCAGGTCCGATGGGGTGGGCATGCGCCCGACAGCACTGACCAGTTCGATGCTGGCCAGCGTCAGCATGCTCCAGATCAGCAAAATGGGTAATGCCACCCACCAGGGACGACGGTAAAGCAGCACGATCAGCAACCCGCCCATGCCCAGGTCAGACAGATAGCCCAGCGGATCGGACCATCCCAGCGAGAGGCGCAGGCCCATTGGGATGATTAATACACATCCGGCCAGGGCGATGAGGGGGGCAAGGGGGTGCGTGAAGCCGCGGTAAAAAACATTCACAAAAAGGGGCCTTCCGATGGACGCCAGTCAGGCACGCATCTTGTGGACACGGGCTTGCGAGCAAGCCCGTGTCCACAAGACCTACGCCATGGTTCGAGTCATTAAATTGTCATGAAAGTATGCTCGATGGTACCAAGCATAGTCGCAATTGACCGGGTCGATGTGCCGATGCCCGATCGCGTTGCGCTGTGGTTCGCTGGCGCAGCCCCCTACAATGGCGGTGCGGCGCTGATTTGAGGTGCGCACCCAACTTGTATCAAGGTTTCTCATTGGGGGATGAATGGACAGGTTTCAGGAAATGCAGGTTTTTGTCGCCGTGGCCCAGGACTCCGGTTTCTCGGCGGCTGCGCGACGCCTGGGCCTGTCGGCGGCCAGCGTCACACGCGCCGTGGCGGCGTTGGAGCAGCGTATCGGTACGCCCTTGCTGGTGCGCACCACCCGCAACGTATACCTGAGCGAAGCGGGCCAGCGCTTTCTCGAGGACTGCCGCCGAATTCTGTCGGATTTGCAGGAAGCCGAGGATTCAGCGGTCGGCAGTCACGCCCAGCCCCGCGGGCAATTGACGATTACCGCCCCGGTGCTGTTTGGTCAGTTGTTTGTCACGCCGGTGCTGGTCGATTACCTGCAGCAATTCCCCGAGGTCGGCATCAATGCCTTATTGCTGGACCGTATAGTCAGCATGGTCGAGGAGGGCATCGACATTGCCATACGCATTGGCGAGTTGCCCGACAGCAGTCAGCACGCCGTGCGTGTGGGTGAAGTACGACGGGTGGTTTGCGGTTCCCCTGATCTCTTCGCTCGCCATGGCCGACCCGCACACCCGCAGGATCTGGAGCACATGCCGGTAGTCGCCTCATCGGCCACCGGTCAGATCAGAAACTGGACGTTCATCGACGCAGGGCAACCGCTCTCTGTGCGACCCGCGCCCAGACTGGTGGTCACGGCCAACCAGGCCGCAATCACGGCTGCCTGTCAGGGGTTGGGGTTGACTCGGGTCTTGTCTTATCAGGTGGCGGGCAACGTTGCCAACGGGGAACTGGAGATCGTTCTGGCTGACTTCGAACTGCCGCCCCTGCCGATCCATGTGGTGTACCAAGGTGGACGCAAAGCGCCGGCGCGAGTACGCAGTTTTGTTGACTTTACCGTCCGTGCATTGCGTGAGCACCCGGACTTGAAAGGCTGAGACATTGTTTCGCTGTTTGAAACAATGGATTGCATATTCGGGTGATTCTCTAGTCTTCAGTCGAAGCGGAAGATGACCCCATCGACGCCGTTCTGCTGATGGCGTCACTTGCAACGGAGTCGACCATGAATCCCATCAAGCTTTATCACTTTCCGCTTTCCGGCCACGCGCATCGCGTTCAGTTGATGCTTTCCTTGCTCGGGTTGCCCGTCGAGGTGGTTTTTGTTGACCTGGCCAAAGGCGAACAAAAACAGGCAGATTTCCTGGCCATTAATGCCTTTGGCCAAGTCCCGGTCATTGACGATGACGGTATGGTGCTGGCCGATTCCAACGCCATCCTGGTGTACCTGGCAAGCAAGTATGGCAAGGGCCACTGGCTGCCAACGGATCCGGTCGGCGTCGCCCGGGTGCAGCGCTGGTTGTCGGTGGCGGCCGGGCCGCTCCATGCGGGGCCGGCCGCGGCGCGATTGATTACGGTATTCGGCGCGCCTTACAACGCAGAGGAGGTGATCGCCCGTTCCCACAGCCTGCTCAAGGTCATTGATCAACACTTGAGCAGCAGCGCGTATCTGACAGGTGACGTTGCGACGATTGCCGATGTTGCCGGCTACAGCTACATCGCCCATGCCCCGGAGGGCAATGTGTCGCTGGAAGACTACCCCCACGTACGTGCATGGCTGGGGCGGATCGAGGCCTTGCCCGGGTTCGTCGGTATGCCGCGTACGGTTGCCGGGTTGCAACAGCACGTCTGAAATGCACTGAGCCGCCTTGAGGCGAGGGGATTTATCCACTCGCCTCATCGGCGAGTGTTACGCGTAGGAAAGCGCCTTTTGCTCCAGCAACGCCTCATAGAGTTGCAGCCATTTGCGGCCCATCTCCTCGGAGGTGAACAACTGCCGGTAACGCTCTTCGGCCCTGATGCCCATTTCCCTGGCCTGTGCCGGGTTGTCCCACAGGGTACGCATCGCTTCCCGGAAAGCTTCCGGGTTGCTGGGGGGCACCACCAGGCCGGTTTCATTGTGGATATTGATGTAGCTGGTGCCGGTGCCGATCTCGCTGGAAATCATCGGTTTACCATACATCGCGCCTTCGAGCAGGGAGATGCCAAACGCTTCAGAGCGCAGGTGTGAAGGGAACACGATGGCGTAGCTCAGCTCCAGCAATGCCACCTTGTCTTCATCGCCCAGGCGTCCGAGGAAGTGCAGGTTGCGCAGGCCCAGCGCCTGTGCCTGGGCATGCAGTTCTTTCTCCAGCGGGCCTGCACCGACGATGACCACCGGATAATCCACGCCTTTGAGGGCGTCGAGCAGAATGTGCAGGCCCTTGTAATAACGCATCACCCCCACGAACAGAAAGAAGCGCTCGCCCAGTTTCGCCTTCCACTGTGCGATGCGTTCAGCGTCACGCTGTGGATAACTGGCTTTGTTCAAGCCATAGGTAATGACCTGGGTCTTATCGCGGTACTCCTTGAGCACGTCGCTGGTATGCACATAGTTAGGTGATGCCGCGACGATGCGATCCGCGCCGTTCAAGAAGCGTCGCATCAGGGGGCGATACAGTTTCAGCAGGTGCCGCTGACGCACGATGTCCGAATGGTAGGTGACCACATAGGGTTTTTTCAGTGCGCTGCAAAAATGCACCAGGTCCATGAATGGCCAGGGGAAGTGGTAGTTGATTACGTCTGCTTCGGCAGCCAGCTCGCGGAATTTCTTGAAAACACTGTAGGAAAACCCGGTGGAGGCCAGTTGGAAGTCCATCCGGGCCTGATGAACCTTATGCTGTCGGATGCTGATCGGACCCGGCGCCGGATCGTTGCTCAGCGTCAGCACGGTGTTATCGATGCCCAATCGGTCACTGCTGTCGCACAGCTGGAAAATAACCTGTTCGATGCCGCCCATGGAGTCAGGCAGATAGGTTTTGTAAAAGTGCAGGACTCGCATTCAACCTCCCAGAACCTGGCGATACGCCTGGGCGGTCACCTTTGCACACCGTTGCCAGGAAAAAAGCGCTGCTTGTTGCAACCCGGCTTCACGACACGCCTGCCAATGCAGGCGATCTTCGATCAACCGGCCCATGGCTTCGCGCATGCCTTGGGGATCGTCGGGGTCGCAATAATTGCCGGCCGCCCCGGCCACTTCCGGCATCGCCGAGCAGCGGGTGGTAATCACCGGGGTGCCGCTGGCCATGGCTTCGAGCACCGGCAGGCCAAAGCCTTCATAGCGCGACGGAAAAATCAGTGCACGTGCCCCTGCCAATAGCTGGGCAACCTGTTCGTCGGGCAAGTAGCCCGCGAGACAAACATGACCTCCGGCCAGGGCATTTTTCAACTCGTCGCTGAGTTGTGCGCGCTGCCATCCGCTCATTCCTACGATGAACAAAGGGAAAGTCTGACGGACGGATTCGGGTAGCCTGGCGTGGGCGCGCAGGGCCAGCGACAGGTTCTTGCGTGGCTCCAGGGTGCCGACACACAGAAAATATCGGCCCGCTTCCAGCCCATGGGCTTTGAGAACCCCATCGATGGCTTCGGGTTCGCGTGGATGGAAGCGTGCAGCAGCCCCCAGCGGGGCGACTCTCAAGCGTTCCGCGCAAAGGCCGAAGTGTTCTCGGGCTTCATCGGCGATGAACTGCGAGTCCGTCAGAATCAGCTGCGACTGCTCTACCGCACGGCTGAGCCGACGCTCGATTTCCCTCAGTCGTGCCGGTGGTTGCGTCTCGGGGTAGCGCAGGTGCGTCAGGTCATGCAGCGTCATCACCGTCGGCCCTTCGAAGGCCAGGGGCCACAAGCTCGGTTCGTGATACAGGTCGATGGCGCGAGAACGGCCCTGATCGAAGCGTTTCTGCTCCAGCCAGCGCCGCGCCCGATAGGCCCCCGGTACCTGGCGCAGCAAAGGTGTAAGCCGCGAGTAACCAGGCGTGGCCGCTTGCGGCAACTGCGAGCTCCAGCCCCAGCCATGGAACAATGACAGCTGTACATCCGGCTCCTGGGCCAGGGCAGTGGCCAGTTCCGCCACGTATTGGCCGATGCCTGTGCGTGGCGCCTGGAGGATCCGGGCGTTCAGAGCTATTCGCATGCTGTTTCCCTGTCGAGGATCACTTCATCAATGTGTCGCTCGATTCGCTCCACCAATTGCGCACTGGCCTGGCGCCAGCTCAGCCATTGCCATTGATCGAGGGGACGACTGGCCGGGAAAACCCCGCTGTTTTCCATGCCGGTCACCAGGTCTGCCAGGCTCTGGGGATCTTCGAGATTGAAATAGGCCATGAATTCACCGCCGATTTCCCGAAATACCTCAATGTCGCTGCCCATCGCCGGCAAGCCGCGCTGCATGGCCTCCACCAGCGGCAGACCAAAGCCTTCAACGTAGGAGGGGAACACCAGCGCAGTGGCATGTTGGTAAGCGTGTTCCAGGCTATGGTCCGAAAGATTGTTGAACATAAACAGGCGGCTGTTGAGTTGCGGGTGACGCCTTATGCGCTCGATCAAGTCCTCACATTTCCAGCCTATTTTTCCGACGATGCATAACCTTGCCTTTGAGCCGGCAGCCCAGGCGCGTTCGAACGCATCGAGCAGGTAAGCGTGGTTCTTGCGTGGTTCGATGGTGCTGACCATCAGGAACACTGGCTCGGGCTGCGTGAATACTCGCAGCAGTTTGCTGTCGATGGCGCTGGTGGCATCCACCAAATCCAGTTCGCTGCCCAAGTGGAAATAGTCGAACCAACGTTCACGTACCTGTTGCTCGCCAATACGCCGTACCATTTCCTCGCGAAGCTGGTCTCGGATGGTGGTGGAGATCGCGATGTAGCCATCGGCGGTGCGGGCGATCCAGTCGAACCAATGGTTGAACACCTTGACCAGCCCGGCGTCGCAGAACTGTGGATGGGTCAGGGGAATCAGGTCGTAGACCACCGAGATGATCCCGACGCCCTCACGCTTGAGCTTTTCGGCCAAGGGGAAGAAGCCTGAGTGCCAGGAGGAGTCGAGCAACACCAGTTGGTCACCGGCTCTATGCTCCAGCGGTACGCTACGTGTCGGGACTTGCTGGCGTTTGAGGAGGCGATCGAGTACTCGGATCGGAATGCTCAGGCACCCCAGAGCGAACAACCGGCAGCCGACGTACAACAGGCGACGAGCCCAAACTGACTGGTTGAATGGGCGTCGCCGCTCGAGGGTCCGCTGTCTGAGCCATAACAGGTTGGCGAACTGTTCCAGCCCTGCTCGCAAGCCGACCAGATCCAGCCCCTTTGTGGGCAGAGGAGCCAGACTTTTAACTTCGTACAACTTACCTTGCAGCATCACCACGGGAATGCATTCGCACTCCTGATTTATGGTCGGCAGCTCGCGGATAACGTTGCGCACCACCCGCTGGATTCCGGAATTGTCATTCGGATGATCGTACACATAGGTGCAGTCCACCAGCAGGCGGGTCATGGCAACTCCTTTTGCGTCAGTTCCTCGGCCGCTGGTAATGCGGTGCGCTGGATGCTGGTACGGGCCTGGAGCCACGAACAGCCAACGAAATCTTCCTGGCGATTGTTGATGACGTGGAACACCAGCCCGTAGTCGCGCCATTCGAAGTTGCGGTCCAAGTGCGAGTCCAGTCGGGAAAGGCTCAGCGCGACGGAGTAATTGCCCTTGCCCAGGCGCATGTCAAAACTGAAACGGAAGGTGACGTGCTCGCCGGCCTTGAGGTCGGTCACGGCTTTATCCTGGCGATGGGTGTTGATGCCGTACATGGGCTGGCCGAGGCGGTCCTTGATCAGGAAACCCAGCACCAGCCGCTCGATGTCCTGGCGGATTTCGACCCGCACCTGCAACACCATCGGTTGGCCGATTTCGGCCACTTCCACCGGCTGGCCCTGACTGTTCAACAGCTGTACATCAACAATGCCGGCCTCGCCGGTGCCGGAGATGGTACGTACCTGGCCGTTGGCGAGCATTTCCTGGCGGACGATCTGGCCCTCGCGCTGGGCCAGCATTGCGTTGTAATAATCCATCACCTCTTCCGGCTTGCCGCGCATGGCCATGCGCCCGTGCTCCAGCAGGATGGCGGTGTCGCAGATCGACTGAATCGCCGAGCGGTCGTGGGACACGATCAGCAGCGTCGTACCGGCCTTGCGAAAACTGCGGATGCGCTCAAAGCTTTTATGCTGGAAGTAGGCGTCACCCACCGACAGGGCTTCATCGACGATCAGGATATCCGGGCGGCGGGCCGTGGCGACGCTGAAGGCCAGGCGCATTTGCATGCCACTGGAATAGGTGCGTACCGGCTGGTCGATGGCCGCGCCGATTTCGGCAAAACCTTCGATCTGCGGCATCAATGATTCGATTTCCTCCACCTGCATGCCCAGCAACTGCCCGGCCATGAAAGCGTTCTGGCGGCCGGTGAAGTCCGGGTGGAACCCCATGCCCAGCTCCAGCAACGCCGCGACGCGGCCACGCAATTGAATGTGGCCACAGGTGGGTTGGGTGGTGCCGGTGATCATTTTGAGCAACGTGCTTTTGCCCGCGCCGTTGACTCCGACGATGCCGACGGCTTCACCGGGCTGGATCTCGAAATCGACGCCCTGCAAGACCCAGTGCAATTGATGACGTGGGCGGGAAAAGGGAATCAGCCATTCGAACAACCGGCTCCAGCGGTTCGGATACTGCTTGTAGGCCTTGCCCAGGCCACTGACGCGTAAATGCCCCATCAGAGTTCATCCACCATTTCACCGCCGCGGCGTCGAAACATCCGCAAACCGGTGAAGCACATCAGTAGGCCGATGACCAACAGCGGTGTCAGCGAACTCCAGACCGGCCACTGGTTGTAGAGAAACAGATTCTGGTAACTCTGCATTAGCGCTGTCATGGGGTTGAGGGCCAGCAGTTGCTGGATCGACGGTGGAAGGATGGTCATCGGGTACACAATGGGCGTCAGCCAGAACCAGAATTGCAGGCAAATGCCGAACAGTTGCCCGACATCGCGAAAGAACACATTGAGAATTCCCAGCAACATGCCCAGCCCGGCGGCGAACATCACCTGCAGGGCCAGCAATGGCACCAGCGCCAGCAACGTCATCCCCGGCCAGCGGCCGGTGATCAACAGGAAACCGAGAAAAAGGCCGAGGATGATCGCGAAGTTGATCCCGGCGTTGAACAGCACAATCACCGGCAGGCAGATCCTGGGAAAGCTGATCTTCTTCAGCAGATTGGCGTTTTCCAGAAACATGCCCTGACTGCGGGTCGTGATCTCGGCGAAGAACCCCCAGGTCAGCAGCCCGGCGCAGAGGTAGACGCTGTAGGCCATGCCATCGTCCACCCCCGGCAGGCGGGCGCGCATGATGTGGGAAAAAATCACGGTGTAGACGAGGATCATCGACAGCGGGTTGAGCACGGTCCACAACGCGCCGAACAAAGAGTTGCGATAGCGCGCCTGGAATTCGCGCTTGACGCTGCCGAGGACAAAACCGCGGTAGCTCCACAGTGCACGGTGCAAGGTCAGCAACATCAGACGGCCCTGCCGTAGTGATCCTCGAAGCGCACGATGTCATCTTCTCCCAGGTACTCACCGCTCTGGACTTCGATGATCACCAGGTCGATGACGCCGGGGTTCTCCAGCCGATGGCGGTGCCCGGCGGGGATGAACGTCGATTCGTTCTTGGCCACCAGATGAGCTTCAGAGCCATTGTTGGTGACCTTGGCCATGCCTTCGACGACCACCCAATGTTCGTTGCGGTGATGATGCATTTGCAGGGACAGCGCTGCGCCTGGCTTGACCACGATGCGCTTGATCTTGAAGCGCGGGCCCTGTTCCAGCACGGTGTAGCTACCCCATGGACGGCTGACCGTGCGATGCAGGCGATAGGATTCGTGTTCCTTGTCCTTGAGCTGGCGCGCGACGCGGCGTACATCCTGGGCCCGGTCGGAATGGGCGACGAGGATGGCGTCGGCGGTATCGATGATGATCAGGTTTTCCACACCGAGCGCGGCCACCAACCGTCCCTCACTCTGGACATAGTTGTTCTGGCTGTCGATGAACAACGCCTCACCGCTGACGCGGTTGTTCTGTGCATCGGCGGGCACCAGATCGGCGACGGCACTCCAGGAGCCGATGTCGCTCCAATCGAATGCGGCAGGGACCACCACCACATTACTGGAGCGCTCCATCAAGGCGTAGTCGATGGAGATGTCCGGCATTTCGGAAAAATGCGCGGCGGACAGTTCCTGTTGCACGCAACCTGATGTCTCCACGGCCGTGCTCGCGGCTATGCAGGCGCGAGCCTGTTCCAGCAACGCCGGGGCGTGGTTCTGCAATTCCGCCAACAGGGTTTTGACTGAAAAACAGAACATGCCCGAGTTCCACAGGAAACGGCCGCTTTCCAGATAGTGTGTTGCGGTTTGCCGGTCGGGTTTTTCGACGAAGCGTACGACCTTGGCAGCGCCCTGGGTATCCAGGGGTTTGCCCCGTTCTATATAGCCGAAGCCGGTTTCCGGTGTCGTGGGCAGTACGCCGAAGGTCACCAGGTAACCGCTTTTGGCCAGTTGCGTGGCATGCTCCACGCTAGCCTTGAAGGCCGCCTCGTTCTGGATCAGGTGGTCTGCGGGCATCACCATCAGGATGGCATCGTCACCGTGCAGTGCTTGCACCGCGAGCGTCGCCGTGGCGATGGCCGGCGCGGTGTTGCGGCCTGTCGGTTCAAGTACGAAATGGCCGCGGTGGCGTGCCAGATGTGCGCTTTGGTAGTGGTCGCGGCTCTGAAAGTAATACTCGCGATTGGTCACGGTAACGATGTCGCCGCGGCCGTCGAACAACCCGGCGGCGCGGCGGTAGGTCTTGCTCAGCAGCGACTGGCCGTCAGGCAGGATCATGAAGGGTTTGGGATGGCCCTCGCGGGACATCGGCCACAACCTCGTTCCGGCACCGCCGGAGAGAATCATGGGAATCAGCATGGCCTACTCCTTGGCGACGCGTTTCATGTCCGCATCCATCATCATGCGGATCAGGGTGTCGAGGTCGGTCCGGGGTTTCCAGCCAAGAACCCGTTGGGCCTTGGCCGGGTTGCCGAGCAACACGTCCACCTCAGCCGGGCGGAAAAACGCCGGGTCGATCTTCACGAAGTCACGGTAGTCCAGGCCCACATGCTCGAAGGCGATCCTGCACATCTCACGCACAGTGGTGGTCACGCCTGTGGCAACCACGTAATCGTCGGGTTTGTCCTGTTGCAACATCAGCCACATGGCTTCGACATAATCGCCGGCAAAGCCCCAGTCGCGCTTGGTGTCGATATTGCCCAGGCGTAACTCCTGCTGTTTGCCTTGCTTGATGCGCGCAGCGGCGTCGGTGACCTTGCGCGTCACGAATTCGATGCCGCGCAGGGGCGATTCATGATTGAAAAGAATGCCGCTGCTGGCGTGCAGACCGAAGCTTTCGCGGTAATTGACGGTGATCCAGTGGCCGTACAGTTTCGCCACGCCATAGGGGCTGCGTGGGTAGAACGGGGTGTGCTCATCCTGCTGCTCGGCCTGGATAAGGCCAAACATTTCGCTGGTGGACGCTTGGTAGAAACGGGTTTGAGGGCTGAACTGGCGAATGCCTTCGAGCAGGTGGGTCACCCCGAGGCCATCGACGATTCCCGTGGTCACCGGCTGGTTCCAGGAAGCGGCGACGAAACTCTGCGCGGCCAGGTTATACACCTCGTCCGGCGCTGACTTGATCACGGCGCGTTGTACCGAGCAGGCATCGGCCATGTCGCCGTCCAGGTAAACAATGTCGTTCTCGATCCCGGTCTCGCGTAGCCGCCAGCGCGAATCGCTGCTTCGCCGGGCCACCAGGCCATGGACTTTGTAACCCTTGTCGAGCAGCAACTTGGCCAGATACGCGCCGTCCTGGCCGGTGATCCCTGTGATCAATGCACTTTTCATTCTTGTTGTACCCGTATCTCCCAGTCGGACAGGATCGCCCGCAAGGATTGTTGTGTTGTTGTTTCAGGCGTCCATCCCGTGGCCTGGCGTAGCTTGGCAGGGCTACCGCAGACGCGACGCTGTTCTGCGCGGCGAAGACGCGCAGGGTCCTGGATCAATTGCACATCGACCTGGGCGATGTCGCCCAATTGTTCGATCAGGCTGCGAATGCTTTGCTCGTGACCCGAGCAGATGTTGTAGGTCTGCCCAGGCGCGCCGTGTTCCAGCAACGCCAGGTAGGCTGAAATCACATCGCCTACGTCAAGAAAGTCGCGGGTGACATCGATATCGCCCACTTGCAACTGGGCCGATTGCAGGCCCAGCTTGATGCGGCTGATCTGCCGGGCCGCGCTGGCGATGACGAAGCTGTCTTTCTGACCGGTGCCGATGTGGTTGAAAGGGCGGGCTACCAGTACCGGCCAGCCTTCGCTCATGCCCCATTGCAGGCTCAGCAGTTCGGCTGACAGCTTGCTGACGGCATAGGGGTTGCGCGGGGCAGGGGCGTGCAGTTCGGTAATGGGGAGCTGGGTTTCATTGACCTGGCCATACACATCACCAGAGCTGACATACAGAAATGTTCCGGTGAACCCCCGGGCCTTGAGGGCCTGGAGAAGATTCAAGGTGCCAAGCAGGTTGATTTGCAGGGTGCGGGCCGGATCGCGAAAGGCTTCGGGAACGAATGTCTGGCCTGCCAGGTGGATCACGGCATCGGGGATCTCGGGCCAGAGACCTTCCAGGGATCTACCGTCTGTCAGGTCATAACGGCTTGGGACGGACATCACCTGCCAACTGGAATTGGGGGCATCCAGGCGAGATTTGATGTGGCGTCCTACGAAACCGCCGAGGCCTGTTACGAACAGACGTTTTTTCAAGCACCAGCCCTCTCGATGCAAACTTCGTCTGGTGCGGATCTGAGTAGGATATTTCCGTAAGTTCGGAGAAACCCAGTTGAAAGTCAGCCCAGATGAAGCGTTTGTTGTAGTTGTTTGGTTGCCAATCTGTGCCAATTTCGAAGCAATTTCAACCATGTAAATCGTGACCGGTCAGTTCTCATATTTATAGCCGGTTTATTCTCATTCGCCTGTTCACGAACCCTTGGTTGATGTGGTTAGAATGCCCCTTGTCACGATCCCTGCGATGTCGATTTCAAGTCGAACCACGGGGCAAGGGCCACTAAAAACAAGAACGAGACGGGTACGCAGACAATCGACGAGCAACGGCCTCCTGGCCGGGCCGGTTCGTGAGTCGACCGTCATGAGGTGGAGTCGCCGGGATGGCCGCTCCATGATGGGATGCCATGAATTTCATTCTTTACTCGGACGTAAACGATCACTCCATCAGCCAGAGCCTCGGCCGCCCTGAGTACAGTTATTACTTCGTGCTCAAGGCTTATCGCCCCGTGCTGGAAAGCCTGGGCCGGGTGCATGTGGTGTCATCGGTCGCCGAGGTCGATCCGCTCTATCAAACGTTGCAGCAGGCGGGGCAGGACTGTCTGTTTCTCTCGTTTTCACCTCCCCACAAGACGCCCGTCGATCTGCTATGCCCCATGGTCTGCGTGGTGGCCTGGGAATTCGATTCGATTCCGGCCGAGCACTGGGACGACGACCTGCGCCATGACTGGAGCCGCACGCTGGCGCGCCATGGCCGGGTGATTACCCTGTCCAGCCACACGGCCGAGGCGATCCGTCGTACGTTGGGCGAGGATTTCCCGGTGCTGGTCTTGCCCACGCCACTGTGGGAACGCTTCGCTGCGGTTCGTGAGCAATATCCCATCACACCGGTCAATCCGGGCACGGTCTTGCAGATCAAGGGCTGCATCATCGACAGCCGTCCCCTTGGGCTGTCGGCAGATGGCTTGATCGCTCCGCTTGCCGAAGGGGCATCGGGGAGGGCGTCCAGCGAACCTACGGCCCTGACGTGGCGGCGCCGCGCTTTCATCTCCCGGCATTACCTGCGCGAAGTGCTGCGCGCCTTGACCGCAAAGGCTACCCAAGGGCCGTTGTGGCTGATCAAGCACAATCTGTTGTGCTGGTATCGCGAAGCGGTTCGCGACCTGGTGCCAGTGCCGGTGCGCATTTTGGTGAGCCGACTGATGAGAGGCCCGACGCGGCCTATGCCAGGTGTCGTCGAGTCCACTCCAGAGTCGGTGTCACCGGAACATCCCCAAGCGGTGCTGCCGGATACCCATCGGGTGGTGGAAACCCAAGTCAGCGGGGTGGTCTATGTCAGCGTGTTCAACCCCGATGACGGTCGCAAGAACTGGCATCACTTGATCACGGCATTTTGTTGGGCGCTGCGGGACGTCGAGGACGCCACGCTGGTGCTGAAAATGACCCAGAACGACCTGTCGACCTACTACGTCGAGTTGCTCACGCTGCTGTCCCAGCTATCGCCGTTCAGCTGTCGGGTAGTGGTGATGCATGGCTATCTGGAGGACGAGCAATTCGCCCGGTTGTACGGTGCGGCGAGTTTTTACGTCAATGCTTCGCGCTGCGAAGGCTTGTGCCTGCCGCTGATGGAGTTCATGTCTTGCGCGCGCCCGGCCATCGCGCCGGACCACACGGCGATGCGTGACTACATCGATAGCGAGGTGGCCTTTATCGTCAAATCCAGCCATGAACCCACCATCTGGCCGGAAGATTCGCGCATTTTGTACCGCACCCTGCGCCATCGGCCCGACTGGGGATCGCTGAAACTTGCTTACCAACAGAGCTACGCCATGGCCCGGCATCAGCCGCAGGCCTACCAGGCCATGGCGGTGGCGGCGAATGAGCGCATGCGTCGCTATTGCGGTTTTACCCCGGTGCAGCAGCGCCTGGTGGATTTCCTGGCCCCGCAAGGCCGTGCCGAGAATGCGCCGCTGCTGGCCCAGGTGGGCTCCACATCATGCTGATCATCGTTTATTCGGAAACCAATCAGAGCAACATTCTGGCGAACCTCGGCAAACCCGAATACAGCTATTACTTCGTGCTCAAGGAGTTTCGCCCGGTACTGGAGCGGCTGGGACACGTCATTGAAGTGACCCGGCCGGAAGAAGAAGTCGATCAGCTATATGCCGATTGCCTGGGGCGCGGCGAGGATTGTGTCTTCCTGTCCTTTTCCCCGCCCCATCGCACAGATGCCCACTACGCCTGCCCGACGATTCCCGTCTTCGCCTGGGAGTTCAGCACCATTCCAACCGAAAGCTGGCAGGGTGAGCCGCGGCACGACTGGCGAGTGGTCCTTGGCGCGACCGGCATGGCGATTACCCATTCCAGCTTCACCGTCCACGCCGTGCGGGAGGTAATGGGGGCGGACTTCCCCATCGTTGCCATTGCCGCTCCGGTATGGGACCGGTTTTACGCGCGCGGTGCGGTGCTGGCCCAGCGACCTACGGTCGATCACATGCGCCTGCAGTTGCGCGGGCTGTTGATCGACAGCCGCACCGTCGACCTGCGGCCCTACGGCCCGCCAGCGCACCAGGCCGGTACGGCGCTGGTTTTTGATGCGCCGGCCCAGGATTGCGAGCTGCTTCTGGACGGAGTGGTGTATACGTCGGTCTTCAACCCTTACGATGGACGCAAGAACTGGAAGGACATGATAAGCGCATTTTGCGCGACGTTCCGCGACGTTCCTGACGCAACGCTGGTACTCAAGCTGACCCACCACGACGTCACCGCCGCTCTCAACGACATGCTGCACCATGTCTACAAGAACCAGTCATACCGTTGCCGCATCGTGCTGATCCACGGTTACCTGGCGGACGCGGACTACGAGCGGTTGGTGGAGGCCACTCGCTATGTGGTCAACTGCTCTTACGGCGAAGGCCAATGCTTGCCCCTGATGGAGTTCATGTCCTGCGGCCGGCCGGCGATTGCCCCCGTGAACACGGCGATGGCCGATTACATCGACCACGACAATGCCTTCGTCGTCGAGTGCACCGAGGAACTGACTGCCTGGCCCCACGACCCGCGTGCAGCGTTTCGAACCCTGCGCTATGTCACCGATTGGGACTCGCTGTGCTCGGCCTATCGCGCCAGCTACGACGTGGCCAAAAACGACCCCGAGCGTTATCGCCGCATGTCGGCCCATGCCGTGCGCAGTCTGGAAACGTTCTGCAGCCAGGCCAACGCCGAGCAGCGTCTGCGGGTGTTTTTTGAACAGGTATTGGAGCGTCGCCGGAACGCGCAGCAGCCATGATCGGGCGGTTGCTGGCGTGGCTCAGGCCGCCCGTCGTACCTGCCGCGCCGCCATCGACTGGCGCCGTGTCGCCCCGTGACGTGGGCCTCTACGATGCAATGCTCGACGGCTGGTTTCTCAACGACAGCGGCGAGCTGCTCAAAGGCTTTGCTATCACCGCCCAGGACACCTTGTTGGACGTTGGTTGCGGGGAGGGCGTGGCGACCTTGTTTGCAGTACGCCAAGGCGCTTCAGTGATTTTTACCGACAGCGAGCACGACAAGGTGCGCAGCCTGGCCCGTCAGGTCGAGGCCCAGACCCGCGCGCCGTTTCTGGGTCTGGTCAGCAATAGCCTGCCGCTGCCGCTGGCCGATGGCTGCGCTGACAAAATCGTGTGCATGGAAGTGCTCGAGCATGTCGACCAACCCGAGCCGTTCTTGGCCGAACTGGTGCGCATGGGCCGGCCAGGGGCGCAGTACCTGCTCAGCGTGCCGGCCCCGGTGGGCGAGCATTTACAGCAGGGCATCGCACCGCCGGGTTACTTCCAGTCTCCCAACCATGTGCAGATTTTCAGTGCCGAACGATTCGCTGCATTGGTGGAGGACGCGGGGCTGGTCATCGAGCATCGCCAGGCCAGCGGCTTTTTCTGGGTCATGGGCATGATTTTTTTCTGGGCCAGTGAACGCGCGGCCGGACGAGCCCTCGAGGGGGCGGTGCGTGACCGGATCCAGGCACCTTACCCGCCGCTGATGGAGAGCTGGGCGACTCTCTGGCAGGGCGTGCTGACACGACCCGATGGCCTGGCGATCAAGCAGGTCCTCGATCAATTCATGCCCAAGAGCCAGGTCATCATTGCCCGCAAACCTGATCCTGCCACCCGGAGCTCAGCATGAGCAGCAAGCGAATCATGGACATCGAGTTGTTGCGCGCCGTTGCGGTGATGGGTGTGCTGTTCCATCACGTACAAGGCATGCCGTTTCCCGGCGGATGGCCGCGTCTGTCGGCTCTTTCCGGTAGCTTCCAACTATGGTGGGGCGTGGATCTGTTCTTCGCGATATCGGGCTTTGTCATTGGCCGCAGTCTGATCCCGCAACTGCGCGGTTGTGACAATTCTCGGCAGTTCTGGGCCACCGCCCGCGAATTCTGGATTCGCCGGGCGTTTCGCCTGCTGCCGTCGGCGTGGCTCTGGTTGCTGCTGATGCTGCTGGCTGCGTTGTTTTTTAATCGTTCCGGTGCGTTTGGCAGTGTGCAAGCCAACGTACAGGCGACCCTGGCCGGTTTTCTGCAATTCGCCAATTTGCGTTTTGCTGATGCATTCATGCGGTATGAATATGGTGCGAGCTTTGTTTACTGGACGCTCTCGCTGGAAGAGCAGTTCTATTTGATTCTGCCGCTGCTGGTGTTCGTCTCGCGCCGGTATCTGGTCTGGGTGTTGCTGGCGGTGGTGCTGGTACAGTTTTTCACCTGGCGTGCGGTATGGCTCTCGGTGATCCGCACCGACGCCCTGGCCCTCGGCGTGCTGCTGTCGATCTGGAGCTTGCGGCACGGGTACGGGCGGTTCGAGCCCAAGTGGCTGCGCTGGCCCGGAGCGGGGATGTTGCTGATCGTCGTTTTGGGGGGCGTGATGGCGTGGATTGCCACTGAGCACTTCAATCTGTCGTTCTACCGTCTTGGGGTCATCGCGCTGCTCAGTGCCGTGCTGGTATGGGTGGCCTCCTATGACCGGGACTATCTGCTGCCGCGCAGCCCGTTGAAAACCGCGTTGACCTGGGTTGGCAGCCGCTCCTACGGGATCTATCTGATCCACATCCCGGTGTTTTTCCTGCTGCGCGAGCTGTGGTTTCGTTTCGCCCCGTTGGGGTCGCCGGACGTGGCGAGTGATCCTTGGCTGGCCCTTGCCTGTGCCTTGACGCTGATCGGGCTGTTGAGCGAACTCAACTACCGGATGGTTGAAATGCCCATGCGCCAGCGCGGAGCTCAACTGGTTGAACGCCTGCGTGCCGCCCGTCCCGTCCTTCCCGTCTCTGGAGCCCCTTCATGCTGAGCCTTTTGAAGAAACTCACCACGGGTACGCCCGCGCCCGCAACGCCAGCGGCCGACAAGGTCGATCCCTATATGCTCGGGCTGCACGATGCGATGCTCAGCGGCTGGTTCAATCAGCAAACCGGAGAGCTGTTCAGCGGTTTTCCGGTTGCGCCTGAGGACACATTGCTGGACGTTGGCTGCGGCGACGGTGGCAACGTGCATTTTTGTGGCATGCGCGGGGCGAAGATCATCATCGCCGACATCGACGCGGCCAAGGTCGAGGCCACCCGCCAGCGCTTGAGCGACACTCCGGCGCGTGACGTCGAATGCCATGTGACCGACTGCAACCCGCTGCCCATTGCCGATGGGACGGTCACTCGCGTGGTGTCCACGGAAGTCATTGAGCATGTCGACGACCCGGCGCAGTTTCTCGCCGAGCTGGTCCGGGTCGGCCGGCCCGGCGCGCTGTACCTGTTGAGCGTGCCGCACCCCAGCTCCGAAGATCTGCAAAAAGACATCGCCGCGCCGGAGTATTTCCAGAAGCCCAACCACATTCGCATCATCAATGAAGAGCAGTTCAAGGCGATGGTCAGCGAGGCCGGGCTGGAGGTGTTGAGCCACAGCCAGTACGGTTTCTACTGGTCGATGTGGATGCTGTTGTTCTGGGAAGCGAAAGTCGATTTCAGCAATGCCGACCACCCGTTGCTCAACCATTGGGCAGACACCTGGCAAGCGGTGCTCAATTCGCCACGCGGCGCGCAGATCAAGCAGGCGCTGGACGCGGTGGTGGCCAAGAGTCAGGTGATTATTGCGCGTAAGCCTGAATGACAGGGACTGAGGATGAATTCATTTGTGGCAGGTGCGGGAGGGGTTAATCTGCCAGCCTTTTTTGGGGTGGTGAAATTCCATGGCGTTTCTTTTTCGGCTATCGCTGACCCTTGCCGCATTGCTTTTAAGCGGCTGTGAACAGTCCCCGCCACCGGCTCTCGATCAACAACTCTATGTCTGGCAGCGCCAGTGGACGCCGGCCCACGTGCTGGCGCTCCAACAAAGCCATAAGGATTTTTCCAGCCTGCGCATTCTTGCCTTGCAGGCCTTTCCCCAGGCCGGCTGGAGCCGCGCGCGGATCGATGCGCAACTGCTCAAGGCTGACGGTCGACCGCTGATCGCAGTGATACGCCTGGACGGTCAGCTCAAATTTCTGGATCAGGACGATGTGATCGCGCAGATCCAGCAGCTGCTGAGCGACTGGCAAGCGCAAGGCCTGGCTCCAGTAGGGATCGAGATCGACCACGACGCCGGTAGTGCGCGACTGCCTGCCTATGGCGCATTTTTGAACCGCTTGCGGCAAGCCCTGCCCGCCACGCTGGGGCTGAGCATCACGGCATTACCTGCCTGGCTCGACAGCCCTGCGTTGCCAGGGCTGCTGCGGACGGTGGACAGCAGCGTGTTGCAGGTCCATGCGGTCAGTGATCCCCGGCAGGGGCTGTTCGACCCGAAACAGGCTTTGCGCTGGGCCGAACGCTGGAGCGGTGTTACCACGCGACCGTTCTATCTGGCCCTGCCAGCCTACGGCATGGCGCTGTTGACTCAGGACAGTGGTGTGCCGGTGGTTGAAAGTGAAGTGCCGATCGATCAAGGCGGCGAGCGTCGTGAGCTGCTGGCCGACCCGCAGCAAGTGGCCGGGCTGGTGGCAGAACTGCGGGCCGAACCGCCGACACATCTGGCCGGGCTGATCTGGTTTCGCCTGCCGCTGGCGGATGACCGACGTGCCTGGAGCTTGACCACCCTCGGTGCCGTTGCGCGGGGGGAACGCCTGGACAGTCGGTTGGCCTTGCGTGTGCGTGAACAGGACGGGCTTTACGATATTGCGTTGGTTAACCAGGGCAATCTCGACAGTCCCTGGCCGCAACGCCTGACCTTGGTCGTTGGTGCCTGCGACGGTGCCGATGCGCTGGCGGGGTACACGTTGCAACAAACTCCCGGACTGCTTACCTTCACCCGCATTCAGGAAGGCCGCCTGGCCGCCGGCGCCCAGCGTGCCGTTGGCTGGGCGCGCTGTACGAAAATTGACCAAGGAGGTTTCAATGTCCACCCGTAAGTGGCCCAGTCGTCTGCTCTGTCTGAGCCTCAGCCTGCCGTTGGGCCAGGTGCTGGCCTGCGGACCGGATTTCCCGATGCGCCTGCTGGATAACCGCAGCCAATCGCTGGCGGATTTGCCCGAAGGCAGCTTTCGCTTCGAGATCAGTCGCCTCGGCCACGCCATAGCCGGGCTCAAGTCGGCCACCGATGCGACGGCCAACCCGGATCAGCGTTATGGTGATGTGCCTGCCTACGTCGAACAACGCAACAAGGCCGAACGGCTTGGCCTGACCCCGCCGCAGCAAGCGGTGGTGGAGCGGGTGCGGGCGCTGACCGACGTTCAGCAGGTCACCACCGAAGCGGCGAATCTGCCTGCCGAACTGCGGTTGTACGCGATCGGCGCGACAGCCTTCAACGCCGGCGAGCATGCGCTGGCGGTCGATTCGTTCCGTCAGTTGCTCGCGTTGCCGGCGCACGAGCGCCGGTTGCGCAGCACATGGGCCGCGTATTCCCTGGGACGAGCCTTGTTCGCCATGAGCAGCGAGGCGGGCAACGGTGAACCGGCCGTATTGCTGGAGCAGGCTCAAGAGGCGTTCCGTCAGGCTCGTCAGTTGAGCATCAGTGGTTTCAGTGACCCGTTGGAGCTGGGTGTCGCCAGCCTCGGCGAAGAAGCCCGGGTTGCCTACACCCGTGACGATTGGAACAGTGCCATTGAACTCTACGCCAGCCAGAACCGGCTGGGCTCCGAGGTCGGCTACAGTTCGTTGAAACAATTGGTCGGTGATCTGAGCGAGCTGCCGGACGAGCAGTTGATGCGCCAGCTCAAAGGCAAAGCAGTGCAGCAACTGCTCACCGCTTCGTTGCTCAGCCGTATCGGTTGGTCATTCGGTGAGCAACCGGCCGGCGAGAAGCGGCTGGTCAAGTTGCTGCAAGCCAGCACCCGTGACAGTCTCGATAATGCCGATCGTCTGGCGGCGGTGAATTATCAGCAAGGCGATTATGTCGCCGCCAAGGCGTTCCTGGAAAAGGCTGGGGATAGCGGGCTGGCCTGGTGGCTGCGGGCCAAACTGGCGGTGCGCGAGGGTGACAAAGGCGCCGCGGCGGCGGCCTATGCCAAAGCCGCCCAGGCGTTTCCCAAAGACGAGTCGTGGGGCGAGCGACGCACGCCGGATTGGAATTACGAGTCCGTGCAACCCAAGTGCCGGGTCGAAGGCGAAAGCGCGATCCTGGCCTTGCAACGGGGCGATTACCTTCAAGCCTTCGATCAGCTCTACCGTAGCCAGAGCATTTATTGGTATGACGCCGCTACGGTCGCTGAGCGGGTGCTGACCGTCGACGAACTCAAGCAGTACGTCGATGCTCAAGTCCCGGCGGTGCCGCCGTTGAGCCAGCAGGATCGCGACAATTACGTGCAACTGCCGGTGGCCGCGAACCTGCGCAATCTGCTGGGGCGTCGCTTGCTGCGAGAAGGACGCTACGACGAGGCGCCGGACTACTTCGACAACGTCGAGCTTCAGAACCAGGCCCGAGCGTATGGGCAGTTGCGCCAGGAGGCCGAGTCCAGGTGGTGGCCCACTCGACGGGCCGAGGCGTATTTCAATGCGTCCTGGTTCGCGCGTACCCACGGTATGGAACTGCTCGGTTACGAGATGGCGCCGGACTACGCCACCTTTGGCGGCAACTATAGCCTTGAACCCGCCGACCTGAAGGTTGGACCGCTGATCAGCGAAGGCGAGTGGCAACGTCAGCAGGCCAGCGCCGCGCAACCGGACGCGCGTTATCATTACCGTTTTGTCGCCACGGCGTTGGCGAGCCAGGCGGCCGATAACCTGCCCCATACCAGCCATGCGTTTGCGGCGGTGCTGTGCGCCGCGGTGGGGTACAACTCCAGCCTGGCGGAGCAACGTGCGTTGTATCAACGTTATGTGCAGCACGGCCCTTACGTGGAGTGGGCCTGGGATTTTGGCCGCCACTGCCCTTATCCTGATTTTGGCAACGCGGACAAACGCTACGTGACCCAGGCGCTGGAGCCGATTCGTTCGGTGTTGCGGCCCTATAAGGTTTGGCTGCAAATAGCCGGTGGCCTGCTGGTGGTGGCGCTGGGGCTGGGATTGATCAGCCGTCGCCAGCGCAAGGCCCGGATTTCGGCTCGTTAAGCTTTGTAGACATCCAGATACGCGGGGAGCAAGCCTTGCTCCCCGCGTGTTGTGGATAAGTTCACGCATTACATCTGTGTCGCCATCCCTTCGACATTCATCGCCGCCTGGCGCAAGGCTTCCGAGCGGGTAGGGTGCGGATGGCAAATCAGCGCGATGTCCTGGGCTGAGGCGCTGAACTCCATGGCGACGCAGTATTCCCCGATCATCTCGCTGACGCTTGGCCCCACCAGGTGTACGCCGAGGATTTCATCGGTCCGTTCATCGGCCAGTACTTTGGCGAAACCTTCGGTCTCGTGGTTGATCTTCGCCCGGCTGTTGGCCGTGAACGGAAACTTCCCGACCTTGTAGGCGCGGCCTTCAGCCTTGAGCTGTTCTTCGGTCTTGCCGACGCTGGCCAGTTCTGGACGGGTGTAGATAACGTTGGGGATCAGGTCATAGTTGACCTCGCCGGCCTTGCCGACGATCTGTTCGATGCAGGCCATGGCCTCGTCTTCCGCCTTGTGGGCCAGCATCGGACCGGATGTCACGTCGCCGATCACCCACACGCCGGGCGCTTCGGTGCGGTGGCCCTTGTTGGCGAGCAGGCCGCGTTTGTCGGTGCTGAGGCCGACGTTCTCAAGCCCCAGCCCCTGGGTATACGGCCGACGGCCAATGGCGACCAGCACATAATCTGCATCCAAGAGCTGCGTCTCGCCGCCCGCTGCAGGCTCAACCTGCAATTGCACGCCGCTGGCCGAAGACGTGGCGCCGGTGACTTTGGAACTCAGTTTGAACTGGATGCCTTGTTTGCCCAGGGCCCGTTGCAAGGTCTTGCCGGCCTCGCCATCCACGCCAGGACAGACGCGATCGAGGTATTCCACCACCGTGACCTCAGCGCCCAGGCGCCGCCAGACCGAACCCAATTCGAGGCCGATGACGCCTGCGCCGATCACCACCAGATGACGCGGCACTTCACTCAAGGACAATGCACCGGTGGAGTCGAGGATGCGCTGGTTATCGATCGCCACACCCGGCAGGGGAGTGGGCTCGGAACCGGTGGCGATGACGATGTCCTTGGCGCTCAGTGTGGTCTTGCCGCCGTCTTCACCAGTGACCGTCACTTTGCCGGGCCCGTCGATGTGGCCCCAGCCCTTGATCCATTCGACCTTGTTCTTGCGAAACAGGAACTCGATACCCTTGGTCAGGCCTGCCACGCTCTCGTCCTTCTGCTTCATCATTTGAGCGAGGTTGAGGGTGGGGCTGACTTCGATGCCCAGATTGGCGAATGGCGTTCCCATGGCCGCTTCGTACAGCTCCGAGGCGTGGAGCAATGCTTTGGAGGGCATGCAACCGACGTTCAGGCAGGTGCCGCCCAAGGTGGCTCGGCCCTCGACACAGGCGGCCTTCAAGCCCAACTGTCCGGCGCGAATCGCCGCGTTATACCCACCGGGGCCACCGCCCAGAATGATCACGTCGTAGTTGCTCATGGCGCTTCTCCCGCTCTGCTTGAGAAAAATTATGATCGTAATATGTGCGTTCTCGAATATCTCGGTCAAGGGCCAGGGTCGAGAATTTGCGAGAAGGTGCTCAAACATAAATTTCACAAGAGTCGTTATAAGGTAACGATATGTAACAGAGCCGCGTCGGGGTGGTATGCAAATCGATCTTGATGTCGAGGGGGCAGAGGTAGCCCAGTTGCCGCGGTTCCAGCAGGCGCTCTTTCAGGGGCGTCGCTTGAGGCGGATCGCCTTCGGGTTGGGTGGCGTAGCGAGCCTGGGTCTGGTGGTGGCGTTTTTCATCGGGTTGTTCTCGCCGCAGTCGATGTGGCCGCCGCTGCTGGTCAGTCAAAGTGCCGGAGTATGGGTGCTGGTGGCGGGTCTGCAATCGGCCTGGTGGATCACCCAGTGGCGGGGCATGGCGCTGATGCCGGTTATGGATATCCCGGTTTCTGAAACCCCGCCAGTGGATGACCATGGCTGGTATGAGCGCCTGCTGGATCGACTCAGTCTCCGTTGGATCGCCCTGCTCAAGCACATCGGCGGCCCCACATTGTGGCTGCTCGGTTGGGCACTCCTGGTGCTGTTCAGTCTGGAGCAAACCTGGAACCTGGAATTACCTGCGACCGAGCTCGGCGTGTCGGCCAGTGTGGGAGCGGTGCTCTCTTTGCTGCTGGCGTTCGGGTTGTTGGTGTTGGAGCGTCAGTGGGTCCAGCAATCCCCTCAGCAATGGCCGGAGGCCCAGGCGCTGGCTCAGCTGACCCGGGTGGCGATTGTCGTACTGGTGCTGGGCGCCTTGTGCGTGCTGTTCGCCGCACAAACGTCCATCTGGCCAGTGCGCCTGGCCGTGCTGATGGGGGTGCTGCCGGCTCTGGTGGCGGCGGAATTGTTACTGCGCGCATTGCTGTCGTTGTTCAGCCCGCGCCGGGATTCCCAAGAGCCATCATTGCTGGGCCGAAGTGTGATCGCCGAGTTGCTGCGCTGGCCACCACGGCCGTTGTCGGCGCTGCAACATGAGCTGCACAGCCATTTCGGGGTCGACTTGCGTCAGATCTGGGCGTTCAGCTACATGCGTCGCGCCTTTTTGCCGGTGGTGGCGCTAGTGTCCTTGGTGGGGTGGCTGCTGACTGGTGTGCATGAGGTTCCGTTGCAAGGGCGGGGCATCTACGAGCGCTTTGGTAAACCGGTGGAAGTATTCGGCCCTGGCCTGCAAGTCGGCTTGCCGTGGCCGTTGGGCAGGGTGTTGAACGTCGAGAACGGCGTCGTGCATGAACTGGCCACCAGCGTCGGCGGCAACCGGATAGTTACCGAGGCTGATTCAGTGGAAGGACCGGCACCCGCGGCTGCCAATCGATTGTGGGACGCCAGTCATGTGAACGAAAAATCCCAAGTCATTGCCAGCCGCCGAGCCGACCAGCAGAGCTTCCAGATCGTCAACATGGACGTGCGTTTCGTCTATCGCATCGGCCTCACCGACGCGGCGGCACTGGCGGCCACCTACAACAGTGCCGATGTGCCCGCGCTGATCGGCAGCACCGCCAGCCGCGTTCTGGTGCATGAGTTCGCCTCGCGGACGCTCGATGGTTTGCTGGGTGTCGATCGGGTCAGTCTGGCGGATGAAATCGGCCGTGCCGTACAGGCCGACTTGCAGAGGCTCGACAGCGGTGTGGAAATTCTGGCAACGGTGGTCGAAGCGATTCATCCGCCGGCCGGCGCCGCCAATGCCTATCACGGCGTGCAAGCGGCGCAGATTGGCGCCCAGGCCCTGATCGCCCGGGAGCGTGGCGCCGCAGCGCAGCAGACTAACCAAGCGCAGATGCACGTCAGCATCGTCCATGACCAGGCTCAAGCCACCGCCCGAGAAATCAATGCGACCGCCCAAGCCGCCGACTTGCGCTTCAACGCCGAACGCCAAGCCTACGCAACGGCTGGCCATGCTTTTGTGCTGGAGCAATATCTCAGCCAGCTAAGCCAGGGACTTGGCAATGCAAAGCTGCTGATTCTCGATCATCGCCTGGGGGCTGGGAGCAACGCGCCCACCCTCGATTTGCGTACGTTCACGCTGCCGGCGGATCCCGCCTCGCCGCCTAACCCTGTCCAGCCAGGAGCTGCCCATTGAGCCAGTCTTCTTCACATGATCACCATGATCATCCCGGTCACGCTCATGCCGGCCACCACCATCACCATGGGCATCATCACCATCATGACGATCCACATGTGGCCGGCCCGTTTCCTTGGGGCCGGATGGGCTGGGCGGCGCTGCTGGTGGCGTTTGCTATCGCTGCCGCCAGCCTGGTGCAAGTGCGCTCGGGAGAGGCGACGGTCATTACCCGTTTCGGCAATCCGGCGCGGGTGCTGCTGCAACCGGGTCTGAACTGGCGCTGGCCGGCACCGTTCGAAGCGGCGATCCCGGTGGACCTGCGATTACGCACCACCTCCAGCGGGCTGCAGGACGTGGGTACCCGCGACGGATTGCGGATCATTGTTCAGGCCTACGTGGCGTGGCAGGTGCAGGGTGACCCGCAAAACGTTCAGCGCTTTATGCGTGCGGTGCAGAATCAACCGGATGAAGCTGCACGGCAGATTCGCACGTTCGTTGGTTCAGCCTTGGAAACCACCGCCGCCAGTTTTGATTTGGCCAGCCTGGTCAACACCGATGCCAGCCAAGTGCGCATCGCCGATTTCGAAGCTCAGTTGCGGCAGCAGATTGATCAACAATTGCTCAGCACCTACGGCGTCCGGGTGCTGCAAGTGGGCATCGAGCGCTTGACCTTACCGTCGGTGACGCTGACTGCGACGGTGGATCGCATGCGCGCTGAGCGTGAAACCATTGCTACTCAGCGCACCGCCATTGGCAAGCGTGAAGCGGCGCAGATTCGTTCTGCCGCAGAGCGTGATGCGAGGATTCTTCAGGCTGATGCAAAGGTAAAAGCCGCCGAGATCGAGGCGCAGTCCCGTGTTGAAGCTGCCGGGATCTATAGGAAGGCATACGCCGGGTCCCCCCAGCTCTACAATCTTCTGCGCTCGCTGGACACCTTGGGAACAATTGTTTCCCCGGGTACGAAACTGATTTTGCGCACCGATGCCGCACCGTTTCGCGCCTTGGTAGAGGGCCCACCATCCGTGGAACGCATAGATGGAACACGACCATGAGTTGGGTTCCACGTGGAACAAATGCGTCCAGTCCGTGGATTCAGGCCGGACGGCTAGCCTTTCTGGCGCTCTATGCTGTCACGGTTTTAGCCGCGCTGGCCTGGACATTTTCAAATGTGCGACAGATTGATCCGCAGAGTCGTGCAGTGATCCTGCGTTTCGGCGCCCTGGATCGAGTCCAGAATGCCGGCCTTTTGCTTGCTTGGCCTCGTCCGGTGGAACACGTGATCTTGCTGCCGGCGGCGGATCGGGTCCTGGAGCGGCGGGTGGAAAACCTGCGGCGTTCGGATGCGGCTTTGCAGGCTGACCGCGTCGCCAGTTTTGCCTCACCGGTCAGCGATGCGCTGGCCGGTTCTGGCTATCTATTGACCGGTGACGCGGGAGTGGTGCAGTTGGATGTGCGGGTGTTCTACAAAGTCAGCGAGCCCTATGCCTTCGTTGTACAGGGCGAGCATGTGTTGCCGGCGCTGGACCGGTTGGTCACCCGCAGCGCCATAAGCCTTACTGCAGCTCGGGACCTGGATACGATTCTCGTGGCTCGTCCCGAATTGATCGGCCGCGATAACCAGGCGGCCGAGCGCCGTGAACGCTTGCGCAGTGATCTGCTCCAGGGCATCAATCGACGCTTGGCCGATCTTGCCGCGACAGGGCAGGGGCTAGGGATCGAGGTGGTGCGCGTCGATGTGCAATCGAGCCTCCCGGGCCCTGCGGTGAGTGCGTTCAATGCGGTACTGACCGCTAGCCAGCAGGCGGACCAAGCCGTGGCGAACGCCCGCACCGAAGCCGAGAAACTGACCCAGACCGCCCGCGAGGACGCCGACCGTGCCCTTCAGATTGCCCATGCTCAGGCCAGTGAACGGCTCGCCAAAGCCTCGGCTGACATCGCTACGGTCCTCAGCCTGGCGAAGACTCAGGAGAGCGATCCTCAGATGTTGCTACGCCTTTATCGCGAACGTATACCCGGCATTCTTCGCCAGGCCGGTTCGGTGACAACGGTCGATCCGCAAGACGATTCCCGCCTGATCATTCAGGGAGCTGAGCAATGAACGCCGAAACCCTCACCGCGTCCATGTTGTCTTCCAGCGAACAGCGTACGGTTGCGCGGCAACTGACGCTGGCGATGATTGCCCTCGGTCTGCTCGCGTTGGGTCTGGTATGGCGCGGGTGGGCGCCGGAGCAGAACGCTGTCAGCCAACTACTGTGGGGGGCGGCCTCCGTGTTGGTGGCTGTACCGGTGATGCGTTCAGCCTGGTATAGCTTGCGATATCCGAGCCTGCATGGCGTCACCGATCAACTGATTGCCCTGGCCATGCTCGGCGCTTGGGCCACGGGGGATTTGCTGACGGCTGCGCTGTTGCCGATCATCATGACCTTCGGTCACGTGCTGGAGGAGCGCAGCGTCCTCGGTTCCCAGGAAGCCATCGATGCCCTCGCTCAACTGACCCGAAGCCAGGGGCGCAAGGTTCAGGCCGACGGCTCGATAATCGAAGTCGACAACGCCACGCTCCGGCCCGGCGATGTGGTGGAAGTGCGCGCCGGTGATCGGGTGCCGGTAGATGGCCGGGTCCTGTCTGGCCAGGCCAGTCTCGACACCGCGCCCATTACGGGTGAGGCGGTGCCGTTGGAGGCGGTGGTGGGCACTGAGGTCTTTGGGGGCGCGATCAACCTCGATGGCCTGCTACGCCTGGAAGTGACTCGCACGGGGGATGAGTCGACGCTGGGCAGAGTCATTGCCCTGATGCAAAACGCCGAGCGTTCCAAACCGCCCATCACCCGGTTGCTTGAACGGTACGCCGCCAGCTATCTGGTGCTGGTGTTGCTGTTGGCGGCGGTGACCTGGTTCGTTGCAAACGACGCCCAGGCGATGCTGGCGGTGTTGGTAGCAGCGTGTCCTTGCGCACTGGTCCTGTCAGCTCCGGCGACGGCGGTTGCCGGCATCGCGGTCGCGGCGCGGCACGGGATCCTGATCCGTAGTGCGGCCTTCCTGGAGGAACTGGCGGACCTGACCTCGCTGGTCGTCGACAAAACGGGCACGCTCACCCACGGCATCCTTCGCCTGCAATCCATCGACAGCGTCCGCGAGCATGAATCCTTTCTGCTGCCATTGGCCGCCAGCCTCGGTTCGGCCAGCAGCCATCCGGTCAGTCGTGCGTTGGCTGGGTTGGTGGCGCCGGAAAAATATCTGCCGCTGACCGAAATCCACGAACACCAAGGGTTGGGTGTGGTGGCGATGACCGACCAAGGGGAGGCGGCTCTTGGTCGGGCCGAGTTGTTCGCCCGGTTGGGGATCGAGACTTCGCCGATCCCTGACCATGACGGACCTATTGCCGGCCTGGCCTTGGGTGGAACGTTCATCGCCTGGCTGTTGTTGGCCGACAGCACCAAGCCGGAAGCGCGCCAGGCCATGGCTGAGTTGCGGGCGCTGGGCCTGGGGCGCCAGTTGTTGCTGACCGGGGACCGCCAGAGCGTAGCCAACAGACTGGCGCGGGAAATCGGTATTGGCGAAGTGCAGGCTCACGCTTTGCCTGAAGACAAACTTAAACGGGTCATGGCCGAGATCGACCACGGCTTGCGACCCATGGTGGTGGGGGATGGCATCAATGATTCCCTGGCGCTCAAGGCCGGAGTAGTGGGCATAGCGATGGGGGCGGGTGGCTCGGACATCGCGCTTGCGTCGGCGGACATTGTATTGATCGGCAGTGACCTGCGCCGCCTCGGCACCTGCGTGCGCCTGAGTCGTCGATGCAGGCGCACGTTGCAGGTCAACGTGATCATCGGGTTGGGCTGGACGCTGGCGATCATCGCTTTCGCCGCATTCGGTTGGCTTGGCGCGGCTGGGGCGATGATCGCGGCATTGCTGCATAACGTGAGCACGTTGCTGGTCTTGGGCAATGCCGGGCGTCTTTTGCGGTTTCAGGAACCGTTGTTGAAAATCGAGACCCTCGACCAAAGGGGAATTTCGGCGAACTGTAGGCCATACTCATAGTCAGCTACGCAGAGGGTGTACCCCTTCAGGGAGTTACTGGTTAGAACAGTAGATGTGGAAGGCGATAGAAAAAGGCTATAAATTCGATAGCCTGCTATTTTTCTAGGATGGTCTACCCTCATTTCAGTCGTCTGAAACAAGGGGGATATCTCATGCTCGCGCAACTTCCACCGGCCTTACAGAATCTGCATTTACCGCTTCGGCTGCGGCTCTGGGACGGCCATGAGTTTACGTTGGGTGCCGACCCCAGCGTCACGATCGTGGTCAAGGACCCACAAATGGTCGCGCAATTCACCCACCCCAGTCTGAACGCGCTGGGTGCGGCGTTTGTAGAAGGCAAGCTGGAACTCGAAGGTTCGATCAATGAAGTCATTCGCGTCTGTGATGAACTGAGTCAGGCGCTGATGGAAGACGATGGCGCGAATCAACCCGTGCGTTCAGTTCATGACAAGGAAACCGACGCCAAGGCGATTTCCTATCATTACGACCTTTCCAACGCGTTCTATCAGCTGTGGCTCGACAGCGACATGGCTTATTCCTGTGCCTATTTCGAGACCGGTAGCGAAACCCTCGAACAAGCCCAGCAAGCCAAATTCCGCCATCTGTGTCGCAAACTGCGTCTGCAACCCGGTGATTATCTGCTGGATGTGGGGTGCGGATGGGGTGGTTTGGCCCGTTACGCTGCCCGGGAATTCGGCGCCAGGGTCTTCGGCATTACCCTCAGCCAGGCGCAACTGACCCTCGCTCGGGAACGGGTCAAGGCGCAGGGGTTGGAGGATCAAGTGGAGTTGCAGTTGCTCGACTATCGGGACCTGCCCCAGGACGGTCGCTTCGACAAGGTGGTCAGCGTCGGCATGTTCGAGCATGTCGGTCATGCCAATCTCCAGCAGTACTGCAAAACGCTTTTCGGCGCGGTTCGCGAGGGTGGCTTGGTGATGAACCATGGCATCACCGCCAAGCACACTGATGGCCGCCCGGTCGGACGTGGCGCGGGCGAGTTCATTGAGAAGTATGTGTTCCCCAATGGCGAGCTGCCGCACCTGTCGATGATTTCCGCCCAGATCAGCGAAGCGGGGTTGGAGATTGTCGATGTGGAAAGCCTGCGCATGCATTACGCCCGCACGCTCGATCATTGGAGTGAGCGGCTGGAAGACAACCTTGAGGCCGCCGCCAAAGAAGTGCCGGAGCAAGCGCTGCGGATCTGGCGGCTTTATCTGGCCGGATGCGCCTACGCATTCGCCAAGGGGTGGATCAACCTGCACCAGATCCTGGCGGTGAAGACGCACGCCGATGGCAGCCATGAATTGCCCTGGACTCGCGACGACATCTATACCCCTTGATCAGATGTGTGCCACTTAGAGTATCGGGGAAATAAGCCGGGCGATCCGCATGCCGATCTTCTGCAGGCGGTGGGTCTCCCGGCTTTCCTGTTTGTCTATTTCCAGCGCTTGGGCGAAGTCGTCCTCGAGCATCTGCTCGACCTGAGTGGCGAACGAAATATCCACGGTCAGTAGCATCACCTCGAAGTTGAGCCGGAACGAACGATTGTCCAGGTTGGCGCTGCCGATGGCGCTGATTTCCCGGTCAATCAGCACGACTTTCTGGTGCAGGAAGCCCGGCTCATAACGAAACACCCGCACGCCGGCCCGTACGGCTTCGAATGCGTACAGGCTCGACGCCGCGTAAACGACCTTATGGTCCGGGCGTGAGGGCAGCAAGATGCGCACGTCTACCCCGCGCAATACCGCCAGGCGCAACGCAGCGAATACCGCTTCATCAGGAATGAAGTACGGCGTGGTGATCCAGATACGTTCGCTGGCCGCATGGATCGCTTCGACAAAAAACAGTGAACAGGTTTCGTACGCGTCGGCCGGGCCGCTGGCCAGTAACTGGCAGAGCACGCCATCATCCGGGTACGCGTCCGGCAGGATGAGCGGCGGCAATGAGCGGGCCGCCCAGAACCAGTCTTCAGCAAACGACTCTTGCATGCTCGCCACGACGGGCCCGCGTACTTCCACATGGGTATCGCGCCATGGCGCCAAGGGCGGTTTTTCACCCATGTACTCATCGCCCACGTTATGGCCGCCAACGAAACCCAAGACGCCGTCCACCGCGACGATTTTGCGATGGTTGCGAAAATTGACCTGGAATCGGTTGAGCCAGCCGCTACGGGTGGCGAAGGCTTTGACATGGACCCCGCCATCACGCAAAGCCTGGACGTAGCGGTGGGGCAGGGAATGGCTGCCAATGCGGTCATACAGCAGATACACCGCAACACCTTCGGCGGCTTTCTTCAGGAGCAGCGTTTTCAGACGTTGACCGAGGCGGTCGTCGTGGATGATGAAAAACTGAATCAGCACGGCTTCCCGGGCACTCTCAATGGCCTCGAAAATCGCCTCGAATGTGGCGAAGCCATTGATGAGCAAGCGCACCTGGTTGTTCGCCAGGCACGGCGTGCGGCCCAGCTTGGGCATCGCCCGTAACGAGGCGTAGGCCTCAGAGGCGCGGGCGGCGAGGGCTTCTTCGACCCATGGCCGCCAGTTCAGCTCGGAAACCGCTTTGCGCATTTCTTCGTTGGCTTGCCGGCGCGCCTTGATATAGCCGTCGAACGTGCTCCGGCCGAAAACCAGGTAGGGAATCAATGTCAGGTAGGGGATAAATACCAACGACAGGGCCCAGGCGATGGAACCCTGAGCGGTACGCACCGTAAGCACCGCGTGAACGGCGGCGATGGAACCCAGAGTGTGAAGCAGTGCGATCAGGTAACCGAAAACATGCGGGCCGAAGTAATCCATGGGGCAGCCTTGCTCCTGAAGTTTCAATGCTTAACAGACCATGTTCCACGACGGATGTCGCTAATTAATTCACTCCTGCCGAGCCTGAACCGAAGCCTGTGGGAGACGTCTAACGGCCACCTGTCCTCTGGAGTGCTTGTGATGAAAGTTTGTCTGCTGGGTTTGGCCCTGACGATTGGTTTGTCGGTTTCTGTGGCGGCTCAGGCGCAGATGCTTCAACCAGGGTTGTGGGAACTGACTACAAGCAATATGAAGGTCGACAACCAGAATCTGCCGGACCTGCAACTGATTCTTGGCCAACTGCAAAACCAGATCACCCCGGAGCAACGGGCGATGCTGGAAAAGCAGGGCATCACCATGGGTGGCAAGGGTATTCGCGTATGCCTGACCCCGGAGCAGGTCCAGACCAATGACATTCCGCTGCAAGACCCGCAATCGGGGTGCAAGCAGCAGATCACCGAGCGCACCGGCAATCAGTGGAAGTTTCGTTTCAGTTGTCCGAAAGCCCAAGGCAATGGGGTGGCAACATTCCAGAGTGATCGGGAATTCACTACGGCGGTGAACGGCACATTCAATGCCACCGGCATCCAGCAGAACGGCAGCCTGGACACTCGCGCCGTGTGGCTGGGGCAGGATTGCGGGACGGTCAAGCCGAGGGCTTGAATCCAGCTCTGGCGTACATGACCTGGTTGATCTGTGGCAGCAAGGCTCGTGCGCGTCGCGAGCAAGCTTTGCTCCCACGAAAGTTCGTTCAAGGACGCTTGCAAATCATGGCCGGCGCAACGCGTCGTACAACGTATTCAGGTTGTACTCGAACAGCCCGATGAAGGTACTGGCCGGCCCGCTGGCCGCCAGCGCATCGGAGTATAGCGTGCCGCCGATGTGCGCACCGCTTTCAGCCGCTATCTGCTTGAGCAGGCGCGCGTCCTTGATGTTCTCCATGAACACGGCTTTTACTTTCGCTTGGCGTATCTGGGTAATCAGCGCCGCGACATCGGCGGCCGAGGGCTCCCGTTCAGTTGACAGCCCCTGGGGCGCGATGAACTCGATGCCATAGGCCTGTCCCAGGTAGCCGAAGGCATCGTGGGACGTCACGATCCTGCGATTGCCCGGTGGCAAGGCACCAAGCTTGGCCTTGGCATCGGCGAGCAGCGCATAGATCTTTTTCAGATACGCCTGGCTGTTACGTTCGTAGTCGGCCTGGTGGGCCGGGTCGGCGGCCTCCAGCGCCTTGGTGATGTTCCTGACGTACAGCTCGGCGTTTGCCAGGTTATGCCAGGCATGCGGGTCGGGGACGGTCTCGCCCGCTTCATCCAGCGAACGAGGAATAACGCCGCGACTGGCGCTGATCACCGGTGCGCTGGTTTCGGTGCTGGTGACCAGGCGATCCAGCCACGGTTCAAAACCCAGACCATTCTTGATGATCAGTTTGGCGCTGAGCAACGCCTTGGCGTCGTCTGGCGTGGGTTCGTAAGTGTGAGCATCCGCGTCCGGCCCCACCAGGTTGGTGATCTGGATATGCTCGCCGCCGACCTCTTGGGTCATGTCGGCAAGGATGCTGAAGCTGGTCACCACTTGGAGCTTTTCGGCGGCAGACGTGGATAAGGACAGCATCAGACTGAACAGCACGAGCAGAACGCGCATCGGGAAACACCTCATTGGGATGTGAGTAAAGGCGGGCGACGCAGCAAACCGTGCACCGGACCGAACACTACGGACAGCAGATACAACGCGCCCGCCACCAGTACGATGGCCGGCCCGCTGGGTAGCGAGAAGTGGAATGACAACAGCAGTCCGAGCCACACCGACACACATCCAAGCAGCGCCGCGACTCCCATCAGAACCGGCAAACGGCGGCTCCAGAATCGTGAAGCGGCAGCCGGCAACATCATCAAACCGACCACCATCAGTGCACCGATGGCCTGGAAGCCGATGACCAGATTCAGCACGACCAAGGTCAGAAATACGCCATGGGCCAGTGGGCCCAGCCGGCTGACGGTTTGCAGGAAAAGAGGGTCCAGGGTGTCGAGCAACAGCGGTCGGTAAATCAGCGCCATCGCGAGCAGGCTGACCCCCGAAACCCAGAGCATGCCGGTAAGTGTCGGGCCATCTACCGCCAGCGCGGAGCCGAACAACAGGTGCAGCAAGTCCAGGCGTTTGCCGGCCATACCAAGAATCAACACACCGGCGGCCAGGGAAATGGGATAGATCGCCGCAAGGCTGGCGTCTTCCCGCAGACCGGTGCGACGGGTAATCCAGGCTGCCAGCCCGGCCATGCTCAAGCCTGCACCGAGTCCGCCCAGCGTCAGGGCTGGCAGGCTCAGCCCGGCGAACCAGAAACCCAGTGCGGCTCCGGGCAAGATGCCATGAGCGACGGCGTCGCCTATCAGGCTCATGCGTCGCAGAATCAAAAACACCCCAAGCGGTGCCGTGCTGCACGCCAATACCAGCCCGCCCAGCAGTGCCCGGCGCATGAAGACAAATTCCTGAAAGGGTTGCCAGAGGTGGGTGGCCGCGAGCATCAGGCCACCTGCGTGAGGGGTTGTTGGGTAATCAAATCGACACTGCGGCCCAGCGTGCAACCGGCCTGGCTGACCAATAGTGTATGAGGAATATGTTGGCGAACCGCAGCGAGATCATGACAAACCACCACCAGGGTGCGGCCTTCGGCATGCCAGCCGTGAAGGTGTTTCCACAGTAGCGCCTGGCCTTGTTCGTCGAGGGCGGCGTGGGGTTCGTCGAGCAACAGCAGGGGCGCTTCGGCCAGACTCAAACGGGCGAGAAGGGCGCGTTGCAACTCGCCTCCCGACAACGCCATTAACGAGCGATGCTCCAGGCCATCCAACGCCCAGTCTTGCAGTACGGCTTTCAAGCGATGGCGGCGCATCGCTGGCGTGTGTCTGCTCCCCCAGGATCCCGCCGCCACCAGCTCTTGCAAGCTGATTGGAAATTGCCGATCCAGATGTTGCTGTTGCGCCAGAAACGAGACGCTGCCGCGACGTGGAACATCCAGCACGACTTTGCCGGATAGGGGTTTTTGCAGGCCCGCCAGCACTTTCAGCAGGCTGCTTTTGCCCGCACCGTTGGCTCCGACGATGGCCGTCAGGCTTCCCGCCGGCCGCTCTATGTTCAACGGGGGTGTGAGGGGGTGGCCCGGGGCGCCCCAGCGCAATGACTGGCAACGAATCACAGTGCCTCCCTGACCCAACGGCTTTGTGCCACAGCGTCATGGGCATGCAAACTTTCGGCGTGCACCACTCGCACATCGAGGCTGGCGATATCGGGGGATCGCCTCAAAGCCATGCTCAGCCGCCGCGCGGCGTCTTCACAGAACATTAGGTTTTGACCATTGGCGAGGGCGAAGGCTTGTTCGTCTGCCCGTTTCACGGCGGTTTGTACGGCCGTGCCCAGGGCTGCTTCGGCTTCGTTGATGAGCGACAGCAGCGGCAATTCGTCGACGTCGCTGTTCAGTCTCAGCTTCACCGTGGCCGTGCTGCGTTGACTGTGAGGCGTGGCGAGGATGCCTTTTGATGAGCCTAGCCAGGCCAGGACTCCGGCGTGCTCGAGCGCTTTATTGGCAAAGTCGTCTACAAATTGCTGCTGGATTAACTGACGCGCGAGCGCGGCCGAGCAAGGGCAGGTGGACGAGTAGGCAATCTGAATGGTCAGTTCCACGTGGAACACATCATTTTTCAGGTGGGCCTCGATGCTGACCGGATAGCGCTTCCAGCCAGCCAGTGGGCTGACTAGCGCAGGGCGCTTGAACAGTAGATCGGTACAAATGCTCAGCGAGGCGGCGTCGGACAGACCGGCGTGACTGTCGAGGAATTGCTGGAGGATTCGGCGTAACAGCATGGGAGACAGCGCTGTGCTTTCGAGCAGCTCCAGCGCCAGGTACAAGCGTGACATATGGATGCCTCGGGCTTCACCGTCGTCAAGGCTGACACCGGCATCAGCGATCGCGTTAAGACGCTGACCGTCGATCAATACGGGTACCGCGATGCCGCACATGCCGACCCAGTCAAGGGGCAAGGCCTGGCGCGAAGCCTGCGCGGCAACGTCCGGCAGAGTGAACGCATTCATATTCAAGGTCCGTCATAGGTACACAACAAACGTTATACTATAACAGTGTGTTCGACGAGCACTAGTTCATGAACGCAGTTTCATTTTGCTGGGTGTGAGGGCTTTTCGTACCGTTCCACGTGAAACATCAGCGTGGTGCGTCCTGGCAACCGCTTATGCGTCCGCATATAAATTTCCCAGTGCTTCCACCCGAGCTCGAGAAACGATTGATTGTCGTCCAGCCGACGCGCCGACTGTATCCCACCCAGGTCTCTCCGTCAGAAGCTATTCCGGTAAAGAACGTCAGCTGGCCATAGCGGCTAGTGGTTTGTGCCCAATAGCGGCGGCCATTTACTTCAAATCCACGGAGATACAGGGTGTTTCCGGCCGTCATGACGCTGTAAGCATTACCTTGCCCATCGACACAGGCCAGTAAATTCGCGCTGCGAGTGCAGTTTGCCAACATAGGGCTCTGGGCTGAAGCACCTAGCGCCAATAGCAGCATCGGGCTTGCGAATACGAATTTAAGAAAACTGCGCATGTTTTTACTTCAGACCGGTTGAGCCGAGAGGCTGGTTAAATGTTGTTGTTATGCTATAACATTAAAAAGGCTTAGACCTTGAACCGAACCCAAGCCTGAAGAAAAGAGCCGCGACATGCATTCAACCGCATCAGCGCGGCCCGCCCGATGAGGATATACCTGGTGCCCAATCGTCTCCCTGTAACCGTGCTGTCCGGATTTCTCGGCGCCGGTAAAAGCACACTGCTCAATTACGTCCTGCGCAATCGCGACAACCTGCGCGTCGCGGTGATCGTCAACGATATGAGCGAGATCAACATCGATGGCAGCGAAGTCCAGCGAGATGTCACCCTAAGCCGGTCTGAAGAGAAGCTGGTGGAGATGAGTAACGGCTGCATTTGCTGCACGTTGCGTGAAGACCTGCTGGAAGAAGTCGGCCAGCTCGCCAGGGAAGGCCGTTTCGACTATCTGCTGATCGAGTCCACGGGGATTTCCGAACCCTTGCCGGTGGCGGAAACCTTCACTTTTCGTGATGAACAAGGCCGCAGCCTGGCCGATGTGGCACGGCTGGACACGATGGTAACGGTGGTCGATGGGGTCAATTTCCTGCTGGATTTCCAGGCGGCCGAAAGCCTCGCTTCACGCGGCGAAACCCTGGGGGAGGAGGATGAGCGTTCCATTACTGATCTGTTGATTGAGCAGATCGAGTTCGCCGATGTGATTCTGATCAGCAAAATCGACCTGATTGGCCGTCACGAACGGGAGGAGTTGATCGCGATTCTGGAACGGCTCAACGCCCAGGCGCAGATCATTCCCATGGTCATGGGCCAAGTACCGCTGGAAAAGATCCTCGACACAGGCCTTTTCGACTTCGAGCGCGCGGCTCAAGCACCGGGCTGGCTGCAGGAGCTGCGCGGTGAGCACGTGCCGGAAACCGAAGAATACGGCATCGCTTCGGCAGCTTACCGGGCGCGCCGGCCGTTTCATCCCCAGCGTTTTTTCAGTTTTATCGACAGTCCGTGGACCAATGGCAAGCTCCTGCGCTCCAAGGGCTTCTTCTGGCTGGCCAGCAAACATGAGGAAGCGGGCAGTTGGTCCCAGGCCGGCGGCTTGATGCGACATGGATTCGCCGGGCGCTGGTGGCGGTTCGTGCCGAAAAGCCAATGGCCGCAAGATGAGGAAAGCAGCGCAGCCATCCTGAAAAACTGGCTTCCCACCACCGGTGATTGCCGGCAGGAGCTGGTATTCATCGGCCAGAATATCGACTTCACGCAACTGACCGCCGAGCTGGATGCTTGTCTGCTCAGTGACGCGGAAATGGCCCTGGGTGTCGACAGTTGGCGTTTGCTGCCGGATCCGTTCGGCCCTTGGCATGACGAGGCCGCAGCGTGATGCTGGCGCCCAGTCCGAAGCGGGAAGTGCCGGTACGCCAGGTTCAGGGCGATACCCCGCGGATCCTGACGCAAATTCTGGACGACGATACCAACCTGGCGGTCTGGCAACGTCAACTGCCGGCGCACATCAGTGATTTTGCGGCAATGGTGCTTTCCATGGATCAGCCTCTGGCCGAATCGCGGGTGCTCGACCTGCCGCACGAGGACGCGCAACCGGCACTGAACGGCCTCGCCGCAGGCTTTGGCGATCTGCACGGCTATGAAGGCTTCATCACCGATGTCTCCTGGCTGGTCAGTGCGTTTGCCTGCCTGCTGGGCGCCAAACGTGTCGGCCTGCGCCTGCGAACGCTGGACAAGGCCATGTGCCCGCGTTTTCACGTCGACCATGTGCCGGTACGGCTGATCACCACGTACGCCGGTGTAGGCAGCCAGTGGCTAAAGGAAGGTGTGATGGATCGTCGATGTCTGGGGCAACCTGACGCTGAACCGGGTGACCCGCATGCGGTTCAGCAGTTTGCCTGTGGCGATGTGGCGCTGCTCAAAGGCGAGAAGTGGCATGGTAATGAGGGCATGGGCCTGATCCATCGCTCGCCGCAGCTGGCGCCGGGGGAGCGGCGATTGATCCTGACTCTGGACTGGCTCGCTTAAGGTTTGAGCCAGTTGCCCTGACTTTGTCCTTCACAGAACGGCTGCAAATAGGCCACATCGCTGGCTACGCCGTAATAGTGAATATCCTGGCGGTAGGGCATATTGGCGACCTGGGCATTGCTGCAGATGCCAAACGCGCCGCCAGGGCATTGATCGACGTACTGTACCTCGACTTTTTGTCCGGCAAGGTTTGGCTGGCAGAAGCCGTCGGCGAACAGTTTCTGCGGAATATTGCGGTTCTGCTGGCAGACTTTTACATCGAGCCGTTCTGCCTGGCTATGCACGACACAAGCCTGGGCCAGCGCCTGGTTCGACGTCAGCGCCAATAAAAAACAGCCAATCAACCGCATGTTCACCTCCCTCGAAAGCCGCCGATTATGTTGCAGAACATTCCCACCCACGTCATCGCAGGCCCTTTGGGGGCTGGCAAGACCAGCCTGATCAAGCAATTGCTGGCGCAGCGCCCGGCGAATGAGCGCTGGGCGGTGCTGATCAACGAGTTTGGTCAAATCGGCCTGGACGCGGCGTTGCTGACCCAGACTGCCGATGGTATCGCACTGGGCGAAGTGGCCGGGGGCTGTTTGTGTTGCGTCAACGGCGCGCCATTTCAGATCGGCCTCGCTCGTTTACTGCGCAAGGCGCGCCCGGATCGACTGTTTATCGAGCCCTCCGGCCTGGGCCATCCGGCGCAGTTGATGCGGCAACTGAACGAAACGCCATGGCTCGGCGTGCTGGCGGTTCAGCCTTGCGTGTTGGTGCTCGATGCCCGAGCGATGGCGGATGGCACGCCGTTGCCCGACGCGCAGCGGCAAACTCTGGCCGATGCAGGGTTGGTGGTGCTGAACAAATCCGAGCACCTGAGCGAAACCGAACGCCTGGGCATCATTGCGCAACTGCCGGAGATTGCCTTGTACTGGACCCGACAGGCTGTGATGCCGATCGATCGACTGCCAGGTCTTGCGGCTCGCGGAAGCGGGGCTGTGGCTAACGTGAATCTACCCAAGGACGTGGGACAGATGCCGGCCGTCTGGACCGACCCGACATCGCCCATCTGCCTGTATCAGCAACAGGAAGGCGGCTGGAGTATTGGCTGGCGCTGGCATCCGAGTCAGCGACTGGACACGGCGACGTTGACGCGCTGGCTGCAAGGCTGGGGCTGGAAGCGGGCGAAGATGGTTATCCACAGCGCCGATGGCTGGGTTTCAGCCAATGGGCTGGAGGGCGCGACGCTGCGGTGGCAGGCCAGCGAGTGGCGCCAGGACTCACGAATCGAATTGATTTTTGATGAGCCTCAAGACGTGGCAGCGCTGCAAGCCGGCCTGGCGAACTGTCGGTGCCCGTGAGTCAGCCTTGCTTCAAGGCTTCCACTTGTTGTGTTCCTGGCGCCACTGACTCAACTCGATGACTTCGGCCCTGGGCCTGGTCTGGACCGGTTCGATCGGTGTCGGCGCTGACTCTTCGAACGGCATGGGATAAGGCGCCAGCTCGATTTGCGCGCTGTGGGCCCCGAACTGGGTAATGGTGCCCGAATGGCGCGATTCACCCGTAACGGTGAATTCGAAGTTATAGATACGGGCCAGGCGCCGGCGTCCGCTGGCGTCTTTGACGAACCCAATCTTTTTCAGCGCCACGTTGCCGTCCAGCAGCTCGATCTTGAGGTTGGCGCAATGTTGCATGACCCTCGCCAACGCTCGTTCGCGCAAACCATGGTTGTGCCACAGCCAGGCGCCGGCGGTAGCCAACAGCATCAGCACGAAAATATTTCCAAGGGTCAGCATGAACGAAGTGCTCCTACAAGTTGCTGTCAGCTTAACTGTGTCCCCGGTCTGTCGTACAGGTTGCGTTTAGTCGCATACTGCGCGGCTTGAATTTCATTCGTTTTACGGAAACATCCCGCATGAAACGTACCCCTCATCTGCTTGCCATCCAGTCCCATGTGGTCTTCGGTCACGCCGGTAACAGCGCTTCAGTCTTTCCGATGCAACGGGTGGGGGTGAACGTGTGGCCGCTCAACACCGTACAATTTTCCAATCACACTCAGTACGGACAGTGGACCGGCGACGTGCTTGCCTCTGAGCAGATACCGGCATTGGTAGAGGGGATCGCCGCAATCGGCGAGCTGGGCAATTGTGACGCGGTGTTGTCCGGTTACCTGGGCAGCGCCGCCCAAGGGCAGGCGATTCTGGCGGGCGTGGCGCGAATCAAGGCGTGCAATCCCAAGGCAATTTATTTGTGTGATCCGGTCATGGGGCATCCGGAGAAGGGTTGCATCGTGGCGCCCGAGGTGAGCGATTTTCTCCTGGAGGAAGCGGCTGGTGTGGCGGACATCATGTGCCCGAACCAGCTGGAGCTGGACAGTTTTTCGGGACGCAAGGCGCAGTCGCTGCTGGACTGCCTGGCCATGGCTCGCGCGCTCCTGACCCGCGGACCCAAAGCGATACTCGTCAAACACCTGGCCTATCCGGGCAAGCCCGAGGACAGCTTCGAAATGTTGTTGGTAACCGCCGACGGTAGCTGGCACCTGCGTCGTCCATTACTCGCATTCCCTCGTCAGCCGGTGGGGGTGGGAGACTTGACCTCGGGGCTGTTCCTGGCGCGAGTGGTGCTGGGAGACAGCCTGGTGGCGGCGCTCGAATTCACTGCCGCAGCCGTACATGAAGTACTGCTGGAAACCCAGGCGTGTGCCAGTTACGAGCTGGAACTGGTACGCGCCCAGGACCGGATCACCCATCCGAGGGTAAGGTTCGAAGCTGTACCGATCAGCCTCTGATCAACGCGAATCCCTGTGGGTGCGAGCCGGGCGGAGCTGTTAAGGGCCGTCGGCTTTGATTTCCTGATAGCGCCTCTCCAGCTCCTGGCGAATTTGCCGACGCTGCTGGGCTTGTTCGTAACGGCGTTTTTCTTCGCTGTTCTGCGGTTGCAATGGCGGGACGGCGGCGGGTTTGCGCTGGTCGTCCACCGCAACCATGGTGAAGAAGCAGCTGTTGGTGTGGCGCACCGAGCGTTCACGAATGTTTTCGGTCACGACTTTGATGCCTACTTCCATTGACGTGTTACCGGTGTAGTTCACCGACGCCAGAAACGTCACCAGCTCGCCGACATGAATCGGCTCGCGGAAAATCACCTGGTCAACCGACAGCGTCACTACATAGCGCCCGGCGTAGCGGCTGGCGCAGGCGTAGGCGACTTCGTCGAGGTACTTGAGCAGGGTGCCGCCATGCACATTGCCAGAGAAGTTGGCCATATCGGGGGTCATCAGCACCGTCATCGACAGCTGGGCGTTTCCGGGTTCCATAACGTACTCACGGTTCAAGGCAGCAATTTCGGGAGTGCACCTCTGCGGGTGCTGGAAGGTTTTCAAACTACCAGTATCGGGACGCTGCGCCTGTGGCTGCCGTCACGCCCCGGTGGATCTGTTTCCATATATTGCACTGTCTTTTTGTCGGAAGTCGCGGTGGTACCCTTCAAAAGCCCCTTGCAAGGGTATTTCCTACAAAGGAAACGGACTCGTCCAGCTCTGTGATGAGTCATTTGAACAGGGAGCCCCACCATGCATGCCATCAGTTTTATTCAAGACCTGGCGATCATCATGATGGCAGCGGGGCTGGTCACGGTACTCTTTCATCGTTTCAAACAACCCGTGGTGCTGGGGTACATCGTTGCAGGCTTCATCATCGGCCCGCATACGCCGCCTTTCGGTTTTATCCACGACGAAGAGACGATCAAGACCCTGGCCGAGTTGGGGGTCATCTTCCTCATGTTTTATCTGGGCCTGGAGTTCAGCCTGCGCAAGTTGTTCAAGGTGGGCGCCACGGCGTTCATCGCGGCGTTTCTCGAAATTGTGTTGATGATCTGGATCGGCTACGAAATCGGGCGCTGGTTCGACTGGAACACCATGGACTCGTTGTTCCTCGGGGCGATCCTGGCTATCTCCTCGACCACCATCATCGTCAAGGCTCTCAATGACCTGAAGATGAAGAACGAGCGCTTTGCGCAACTGATCTTCGGGGTCCTGATCGTCGAAGACATCCTGGGCATCGGCATTATCGCCTTGCTGTCGAGCATCGCTGTCAGCGGGACGGTCAGCTCCGGCGAAGTGTTCTCCACGGTCGGCAAATTGTCGTTATTCATGATTGTCGCCCTGGTGATCGGCATATTGCTGGTGCCCAGGCTGCTGGCTTACGTGGCGAAGTTCGACAGCGACGAGATGTTGCTGATCACCGTGCTGGGCCTGTGTTTCGGCTTTTGCCTGCTGGTGGTCAAGCTGGAATACAGCATGGTGCTGGGAGCGTTTCTGATCGGCGCGATCATGGCCGAGTCGCGGCAGTTGCTGAAAATCGAACGGCTGGTGGAGCCGGTACGCGACTTGTTCAGCGCAATCTTCTTCGTCGCCATCGGCCTGATGCTCGATCCGGTCATATTGCTCCAATACGCTTGGCCGATTGCCGTGATTACCGCCGCAGTGGTGCTGGGCAAGATGCTCTCTTGCGGCCTCGGTGCTTTTATTGCCGGCAACGACGGGAGGACCTCGCTGCGAGTCGGGATGGGCCTTTCGCAGATCGGCGAATTTTCCTTCATCATCGCATCGCTGGGGATGACCTTGCAGGTCACCAGCGATTTCCTTTATCCGGTCGCGGTCGCGGTTTCGGTACTGACCACTCTGCTGACCCCGTACCTGATCCGGGCCGCCGACCCTTTATCGGTCAGGCTGGCTGCCGTTATGCCACAACGGCTGTCGAGGGTACTGGGGATGTATGGCGAGTGGCTTCGCAGCATTCAACCCCAAGGGGAGGGGGCGCTGGTGGCCGCCATGATCCGGCGGATTTTGCTGCAGGTGGGCATCAATCTGGCGCTGGTCATCGCGATTTTTATCGCCGGTGGCTACTTTGCCGAACAGATGTCGGCCTATCTGCAAGCCTGGATCAGCGACCCGAGTTGGCACAAAGCACTGATCTGGGGCGGGGCGTTGTTGTTGTCGCTGCCGTTTTTGATTGCCGCGTATCGCAAGCTCAAGGCGTTGTCGATGCTGCTGGCGGAAATGGGCGTGAAGCCGGAGATGGCCGGCCGTCACACCCAGCGCGTGCGTCGAGTGATCGCAGAAGTGATCCCGATCCTCTCGCTGCTGATGATTTTCCTGCTCTTGGCAGCCTTGTCGGCCAGTATTCTGCCGACCAACAAGTTGCTGGTACTGATCGCGGTGGTGGCCACGGTGGTGGCGGCGTTGCTCTGGCGCTGGTTCGTCCGCCTGCATACGCGGATGCAGGTGGCCTTGCTGGAGACCCTGGACAATCACAAGGAATCGTCCGGGCATTGACCGGCGGCGGGCGTGCGGCGGATCAGCTTTCCAGCCAGACGTCCCGGGCCCAGTGCCAGACCGATTCCCAGGTTTCTTCGGCAATCAGCTCTTCTTCGGCCTGCCACAACACCACGGTCCCGTCTTCTTCGACGCAGTAATAGTCGTCGCCGTCCTGGCAGATCGGGATCAGGCTACGGTCGACACCGGCATCCCAGGCGTTGGCGGCCACATCTGGCAGATAGGTGTGGGACTGCGGATCGGTGACGGTCACGGGTTCCAGGCTGCCGTAGACAACATCGCTGACCGTCAGCAAAAACTCTCTGAATACGAACGGAATATCGATGAACAGCTGCTCTTCGATCTCCACCAGCAAGTCTTCGTCAGGTAACTCCAGTGGAACCGGCACGGGTTCGTTGGCTTCACGCAATTGTTCGATGATTTCTTCCACGTCCGGGATCCTCTTTCTCGATGGCGCGGTTTATATGGAGCGGTTTATACAGTAGCTCGCTATAGATGCAACCGCGAAATAGAAAACCCCGGCCTGAGCCGGGGTTCTTTTATTTCAACATGCAAAACGCGCAGAGGTTCAACCGTTCTGGCGGATACCGGCCACCAGCCAAGGCTGGTCATCGCCCTGGGGACGTTCCATGTTCCAGCTTTCGCTGAACGCTTCGCCTTTGTCGAAGCGCGAGTCCTTCGACACACCGCTGAAGGTCAGGGTGGCGATGGTCTTGTCGGCGCGATCATCGACACCGTCCAGCTGTACTTGCAGATTGTCGATGTAGGTCGACTGGAAGCCATCGCCCAGTTCGGCCCGCTCGCGCTTGAGGAATTCCAGCAGTTGCGGGGTCACGAACTCAGAGATCTTGTCCATTTCGTTCGCATCCCAGTGTTGCTGCAGGGACATGAAATGGTTGCGCGCAGCTTCGATGAAGCGCTCTTCGTTGAACCAGGCTGGCGCATTGATCACCGGTCGAGCAGCCACCGGTGCTGCCGAACCGCCGAAGATCGAACCACTGGCCGGTTGCTGGTTGAACACCTCACGTTGCATCGGCGCATGACCGGCCGGAGCCAGTTGCTCCTGCTGCTTGCGACGACGGGCGGCAATGAAGCGGAAGACCAGGAAGGCGATGACCGCCATGATCAGGATGTCGAAGATTTGCATGCCCTGGAAGCCGTCGCCCATGAACATGGAGGCGAGCAGGCCACCGGCGGCGATGCCGGCCAGGGGGCCGAGCCAGCGCGAAGCACCGCTGGCTTTGGTGGCGGCGCCAGCCGCACCGGCCGCGCCCGCAGTAGCCGCGGTAGAGCCGGCCGCAGAGGACGGCGCCATCTGGCTGGTCTGGTGGGTCGGGGCAGCGCCCGAACTTTTACCACCGCCAAAGCGCTTGGCGGCATTGGCGTCGATGGCCATCGTCAGGCCGATGCACAACGCCATGGCGATGCTAAGAAAACGTTTCATATAAGGGCATTCCCATTTGTGGATAGCACGCGCGCCATGTTGCACAGGTGAACTGTTGCTGGCTAGCGGCAGAGTGTTTCGGGCTTTTGCGTGACAGGTTAGGTTCAGCTTCAGCCGCGCAAGAGGGCTTGTTGGCTTTTGGCTGTAGGAAAGGGGGACAAGTTCTATCGGAAAGGCAGCAGGCGTGAGCAATCCGACCTGTGGGAGCGAGCCTGCTCGCGATCGCGGTGGGTCAGTCACTGTCAATGTTGCCTGATCCACTGCTATCGCGAGCAGGCTCGCTCCCACATAAAAAGCTTTCAGAACGCCTAGATCGCTTCCAACTTGGCATACCCCAGCATCAGCCACTTGCTGCCTTCGCTGAAGTTCACCTGAACCCGGGCCTGGGCGCCGGCGCCTTCGAAGTTGAGGATCACGCCATCGCCGAACACCGAATGTCGCACGGTCTGGCCGAGACTGAAGCCGGTTTCCGGAATGTCGCTGCCGCCAAACAGACTGCTGGTGCTTTGCTGCTGGCCGCCGCCGAACGGACGGCTGACGCTGTTGGACAGCCGCACCTCCTGAATCAGGCCTTTGGGCACTTCACGGACGAAGCGCGACACCTTGTTGTAGGTTTCGCTGCCGTACAGGCGTCGGGTCTCGGCGTACGTCAACACCAGGTTCTGCATGGCGCGGGTGATGCCAACGTAGGCCAGGCGTCGTTCCTCTTCCAAGCGTCCCGGCTCTTCCAGGCTCATCTTATGCGGGAACAAGCCTTCTTCCATTCCCACCAGGAACACGTAGGGGAATTCCAGACCCTTGGCACTGTGCAGGGTCATCAACTGGATACTGTCTTCATGCTCGTCGGCCTGGGTGTCGCCGGCCTCCAGAGAGGCGTGGCCCAGGAAGGCCGACAGTGGCGAAAGCTCTTCGTCTTCCTCGGTGTTCTCGAAGTTGCGTGCGGCGCTGACCAGTTCCTCGAGGTTTTCCACCCGGGCCTGGCCTTTCTCGCCCTTTTCCGCCTCGTGGTAGGCGATAAGGCCGGACTGCTCGATAACGGTCTGAGTCATCAAATGCAGCGGCATGTCCGTGCACTTGGTGGCCAGGTCGTCGATCAGGTCCATGAACGCCTTCAGCGCACCGGCGGCGCGGCCGGTCATGCCCTTGTTGGTGACCAGCTGGCGCATGGCTTCCCACATCGACACATGGCTGTGGCGCGCGTGGTCGCGAATCGCTTCGACGGTTTTCTCGCCAATGCCCCGGGTCGGGACGTTGATCACCCGCTCCAGGGCCGCGTCGTTGCCGCGTCCTTCGAGCAGGCGCAGGTAGGCCATGGCGTTCTTGATTTCGGCGCGCTCGAAGAAGCGCTGGCCGCCATAGATGCGGTACGGGATACGTTCGCGCAACAGGGCTTCTTCCAATACCCGGGATTGGGCGTTGGAGCGATACAGGATGGCGATGTCGCTGCGGGCCAGACCGGTTTTCAGCGCGCTTTCGATGGTTTCCACCACGTAGAGGGCTTCATCGTGTTCGTTGAAGGCGGCATAGAGGTTGATCGCTTCGCCTTCGCCGCCGTCGGTCCACAGTTCTTTGCCCAGGCGCCCGGTATTGTTGGCGATCAGGGCGTTGGCGGCCTTGAGAATGCCGGCGGTGGAGCGGTAGTTCTGTTCCAGGCGGATCACTTGGGCGTCGGGAAAATCCGCCGAGTACTGATGAATGTTCTCGATTTTGGCGCCGCGCCAGCCGTAGATCGACTGGTCGTCATCGCCCACCACCATCAGGCTGTCGCCGCCCTTGGCCAGCAGGCGCAACCAGGCGTATTGCACGGCGTTGGTGTCCTGGAACTCGTCCACCAGCACATGCCGGAAGCGCTTCTGATAGTGCGCCAGCAGTCCTGGATGATCGCGCCACAGGTCCAGTGCGCGCAGTAGCAGCTCGGAGAAGTCGATCACGCCAGCCCGCTGACACGCCGCCTCGTAGGCTTCATAGATGCTGCGCATGGTCGCCAGGAACAGATCGCCGCTGGCCTGGATGTGTTGCGGGCGCAGGCCTTCGTCTTTCTGGCCGTTGATGAACCACTGGGCCTGACGGGCCGGCCAGCGCTGTTCGTCCAGGCCCAGCTCACGGATCACCCGCTTGACCAGCCGCTGCTGGTCGTCGCTGTCGAGAATCTGGAAAGTCTGGCTCAGGCCGGCTTCCTGCCAATGCGCCCGCAACAAGCGGTGCGCCAGGCCGTGGAAGGTGCCGACCCACATGCCGGCCGGGTTGATGCCCATCAGTTGCTCGATGCGATGGCGCATCTCGGCAGCGGCCTTGTTGGTGAACGTCACCGACAGGATCGAATGGGGCGAGGCGTTCTCGACCTGGATCAACCAGGCGATACGGTGCACCAGCACCCGGGTTTTACCGGAGCCGGCGCCGGCCAGGACTAACTGACGACCCACGGAGGCCGCTACGGCCTGGCGTTGGGCATCGTTGAGGGAGTTCAGCAGAAGGGAGAGATCATCGCGCATCGGGGCATTCTAGGGTGCGGCGGCAGCCCGGGCAAACCGAGCTTTGCCCCAGCCGATAAAAGACCGGTCGGTGATGACCGGTCGGTCATGGGCCACAGGCATTGGCCGGGCTCGCTTGAAGGGCTCGCGACCCAATGAAATAGCGACTTTTTCAGCATTTTTATGAGCTTGGGCAGTGTGGGATGGCCGTTGCCTTGTGTATGCTCGCTGCATGTTTCGGGTTCTCCATGCTCCGCTGAATAAGAACAAGAACAGTGCCTATGACCCTAAATTCCGATCTGGCGGGCCCCTGTGTGGAGCCACGGATCATCTGCAAGCAGTACGCCACGGAAATGGCGGTCGAACGCACAAGGCTGTTGTATCAGGGTTCGCTGCTGCCCACGCTGTTCATGTTGGTCAACGGCCTGGTTTGCGCCGCGTTGTTGTGGGGGCCTTCGCGTCATTTTCAGGTCAGCGTCTGGCTGGTCTGGTTGCTCTCGCTGGTTGCGCTACGGGTCATTCAGGTGGCGGCCTTCGATTCGGCGATACCCAGCCGCCAGGCGCACCCGATATGGTTGCGAATGTTTTTGCTCGGCTCGGCGATGACCGGGCTGACATTGGCCGGAGCAGGTATTGCACTGGTACCGGCCGACAGCTTTCAGCAACAGGCCTGGGTATTCGGCCTGATTGGCGCGGCCACCTTGTCAGCCAGCGTTGCCTATGCCGTGAGCCTTCCGGCATTTTTGTCCTTTACCTTACCGTGCCTGTTGCCGGCCATCGGTTATCTCTTCTGGGGCGGCGATGAGCAGCAGCGCGGATGGGGCTGGCTCGGACTGGTCGTACTCGTCTCGCTCAGCGTGGTGGCCTGGCAGGTCAACCGGTTGATACAAAGTGGCATGCTGCGAAGGTTCCAGAATCAGGCGCTGATCGAGCATTTGCAGCAGGCGCAAGCGCGTAGCGCACAGCTCAACGAGGCACTCGGCCGGGAAGTCGAACAACGTCGCAGCGCCGAGGAAAAACTGCGGTCGGCCCAGGTAGGGCTGGAGGCGCGCGTGGTACAGCGCAGCCTCGAGTTGGAGGCGACCAGCCAGGCCCTGAGCAAGAGCGAAGCCCGTCTTGACCTGGCGCTCAAGGCCAGTGAGTTGGGGCTCTGGGATTGGAACCTGCAAACCGACGAAGTCCATCACACCCAGCTCAAGGAACTGTTCGGCCTGGAGCCTGAGTACATCACAGCGATGCTCAGTCACCTGACCCCGCGTCTGCATCCTCAAGACGTGCCGGCCCTCAAACGCGCCCTCGTTGAGCACCTCAAAGGCCGCAGCGAGGACTACCAGATCGAATACCGCGTACGTCACGGCGATGGCCATTGGGTCTGGATCGAAGACCGCGGTCGGGCTGTGGAGCGCAGCCCGAGTGGCCGCGTGTTGCGCATGGTCGGCACCCGGCGAGACATCAGCACCCGTAAAGAACTTGAGCAACAGCGCCAATTGGCGGCCACGGTTTTCGAGGCCGCCAGCGAAGGCATTGTGATTTTTGACCCGCATTACGCACTGCTGGCCGCCAACCAGGCGTTCACGCGGGTCACCGGTTTTAATATCGATGACATGCTGGGACGCAATGTCGTCGATTTGCCCTGCAGTCGTGATGCCCGCCGGCACTACCCGATCATCCGCCAGGCGCTCAAGCAACACGGCACCTGGCAAGGTGAACTGGTGGAGGCCCGGGCCAATGGCGAGTTGTATCCCCAGTGGCTGCAACTGAACGTGGTGCGCGATGCGCGGGGAAATGTGAGCCATATCGTGGGCTTTTTCGCCGATCTTTCGGCCCGGCGCGAGTCCGAAGAGCGAATGCGCTACCTGACCCATTACGATGAACTCACCGGGCTGGCGAACCGCTCGTTATTCCGTGAGCGCCTGCACGAAGCCCACCAGCGGGTGCGTCAGGGCGGACGACGCAGCCTGGCACTGCTGCATATCGACCTGGACCGTTTCAAGCTCCTCAACGATAGCCTCGGCCATGATGTTGCTGACCAACTGTTGCAGAAGATGGCCCGCCGCCTGATCAATGCGTTGCCCGAAGCGGACACCATCGCCCGCTTGTCTGGCGATGAGTTCGGGGTGCTGTTCGACGCCTACGGCAACCTTTCCAGCCTGGCGCGGGTGGCGACCCGCCTGTCCGCCAAGCTGCGCCTGCCGCTCACCATCGAGGGCCACGAACTGGTGGTCAGCGCCTCGATCGGCATCAGCATGTTGCCCGACAATGCGCGGGAGATTTCCACGCTGGTCAGTCAGGCGAACATGGCCATGCAACATGCCAAGCATCTGGGCGGCAACAATTTCCAGTTCTATACCGACAGCCTTCAGGCCAGCACGTTGGAGCGCCTGCAACTGGAGAATCAGCTGCGCAAGGCCCTTGAAGAGCAGCAGTTGAAGGTTTTCTATCAACCCAAATTGTGCCTGGCGACCGGCCGTCTGAACGCTGCCGAGGCGTTGGTGCGTTGGGATCATCCGCTCATGGGCCGAGTCCCGCCGGGAGACTTCATCAGCCTGGCCGAAGAGACCGGGCTGATCGGGCCGATCGGCGAGTTCGTGTTGCGCCAGGCCTGTTGGCAGGCGTGCCAATGGCAGCGTGAGGGGCTGGCGCCGATCAGGGTGTCGGTCAACCTGTCGGTGCATCAGTTGCGCCAGGGCAAGCTGGTCAGCCTGGTTCGGCAAGTGCTGGAGGAAACCGGTCTGGCGCCGCAATACCTGGAACTGGAACTGACTGAAAGCCAGTTGCTCGACAGCGTTGAGCACATCATCGCGACGTTCCAGCAATTGCGCGACCTCGGCGTCAAGCTGGCGATCGATGACTTTGGTACCGGCTATTCGTCTCTGAGTTATCTCAAACGCATCCCTGTGGATTACGTGAAAATCGATCAGGCGTTCATTCGTGGGCTGACGGAGGGTAGCGAAGACGCAGCCATTACCCGGGCAATCATTGCAATGGCCCATGGGTTGTCGCTCAAAGTGGTGGCCGAAGGCGTCGAGCGGCCAGAGCAGCTCGAGTTTCTGAAAGCTGAACAATGTGATGAGGTTCAGGGCTATCTCATCAGCCGACCGGTTGAAGCACAAGGGTTGGCCGCGCTGTTATGGGCTAATCGGGATGATTGCTAGCCCGCCGTTGCTACATGGCGTGCATGCGGCATGAAACCGGGAGATTGAGTTACGGATTGGGCGGGCAAAAAGCCGATTCTTGTAGTATAACTACAAGCTTGCTACATCCCGGCTTCTGCCAATAACAAGAGTCCAATCCCTTGAACCTGTTGCAACACATCGCCCAGTCACGCCATCTGCTGCGCAAGTCGGAGCTGAAAGTCGCCGATCACGTATTGCTTGATCCTGCGGCCGTGATGCACAGCTCCATGGCCGATCTTGCCCACAGCGTCGGCATCAGCGAACCGACCATTGTGCGTTTCTGCCGAGCCATCGGTTGTTCGGGTTTCCAGGACCTGAAACTCAAGCTGGCGCAAAGCCTCGCCGCGGGTGCGAGCTTCGGCCAGTTTGCGATCCATGAAGACGATTCGGTCGCCGACTACAGCCTGAAAATCTTCGACACGACCCTGCATACGCTGATGGAGGTTCGCGAGAAGCTTGATCCGGTGGCGTTGCAAAAAGCCGTCACGGCCATGTCCCAGGCCCAGCGTGTCGAGTTTTATGGTTTCGGCGCTTCGGGCGCGGTGGCGGCCGATGCCCAGCACAAGTTCTTCCGGCTACTGCTGACGGCCGCGGCTTATTCCGACCCGCACATGCAGGCGATGTCGGCGGTCACGTTGAAACCCACCGATGTGGCGATCTGCATTTCCCAGTCGGGCCGTTCCAAGGATCTGCTGATCACCGCCAACCTGGTGCGCGAAAGCGGCGCCTCGTTGATCACCTTGTGCCCGAGCCAGACGCCATTGGCCGAACTGTCCACGGTGAACCTGGCCATCGACGTGCATGAAGACACGGAGATCTACACGCCGTTGACCTCGCGCATCGCCCATCTGGTGGTGATCGATGTGCTGGCGATGGGCGTCGCCATGGCGCGCGGCCCAAGTTTGGTCAATCACCTCAAGAGCGTGAAACGCAGCCTGCGCAGCTTGCGGTTGTCACCCAAGTCGGTGAAAGCGCTGGACGATTGACCGCTGGTCTTGAAGTTGAGGGCATCTGTGGCGAGGGGATCTGCGAATTCATCGTTCTGTAACGCTCGCGCCGCCAAACCGTCATCGCGCGCCTTCATCGTAAAGCTCCCGTATACGTCTTGGGAGTCTCGACATGACCCAGTCCTACGAAGAACGCAGCGCCGTCAAAACCCGTCGTCAGCAGGAAGACCAGCGCCGCATGGCGTTTCGTCGTGCCATCGAAGACCGCTGTGAGCAGCGCCAGCTGCTGGCCGAAATCAGCGAGTTTCCGGACGCAGCAGAATTCAACTATTGGCAGGCAACATCGGCGGCTTCCCGTCGAAACGCTCAACCAGGCCAATGATCTGAGCACGCTCGCCGCGAACGAACGCCAGGAAGGCGTGAGCCACCGGTGACAAGCGTTTCGCCCTGGCTTGTACCAGGCACCAACTGCGGTACAGCGGCAGCTCCTCCACCGGCAACTCGATGAGAGCGCCGGACACCATCTCCCGGCTTACGGCGTGGCGCGTCAACAGCGCCACGCCCAGCCCTGCGAGAACGCATTCGCGTTGGGCCTCCGCCGACGCCACTTCCAGCGTCTGGGTGAAGTGCACCCGTTTCTCCTTGAAATATTCCTCGCAGGCCAGCCGCGTGCCTGACCCTGGCTCGCGCAGCAGCAGCGTATACGGCTCAAGGTCTTGCAAGCGCAACGGGCCCATGTGGCACAGCGGATGGTCGGGCGGCGCCACAGCGACGATCGGGTTATTGAGAAATGGCAGGAATTCCAGGCCCATGTCCTGAGGCACCATGGACATGATCACCAGATCGTCGCGGTTGTCCGAGAGCCTTCGGATCACTTGGCCGCGGTTGACCACCGTGAGGTTCAGGTTGACCTCCGGGTGCTGGCGCTTGAAGGCGGCGAACAGGTGCGGCACGAAGTACTTGGCGCTGGATTCCACCGCCAGCTTCAGTTGGCCTTGCAGCGAGCCCTGCATGTCCGACAACTGCATGTCGAGGTTTTCCAGGCGCCCGAAGATGTCCCGGCTGGCGCGTTGAAGGGCTTCGGCGGCTTCGGTCATGTAGAGTTTTTTGCCAACGTACTCAAACAGCGGCTGGCCAATCAGCTCCTCAAGTGATCGAATCTGTAGGCTAACGGCCGGTTGTGTGAGAGACATTTCGTCGGCTGCGCGGCTGTAGGACCTCAGGTCGCACACCTCATTGAAAATCTGCAGTTGACGCAATGTCATACGCATCAATGACTTACGCATTTTCTATAGGCTCTCGGGCGGGGCGGATGAGTCAACTATAAGTCTTTGCTTATGCACGACCCAATAAATATTCATTTTTGTTAATCAACAGCCAGGACTAGTGTGGTGCTGCGACCGATTGTTACATCTGGTCACGCGTCGACCTGAAGCTCCAGGTCGTGGTACCACCGGCTCAAGGGAACCTCCAATTGATAACAAAGATCCTGATCGCCAACCGTGGTGAGATTGCCGTCCGCATCGTGCGCGCTTGCGCCGAGATGGGCATTCGCTCGGTCGCGGTCTATTCCGACGCTGACCGTCATGCGTTGCATGTCAAGCGTGCGGACGAGGCCCACAGCATCGGCGCCGATCCGCTGGCCGGCTATCTCAACCCGCGCAAACTGGTGAACCTGGCTGTGGAAACCGGTTGCGATGCGTTGCATCCCGGTTATGGCTTTCTCTCGGAAAACGCCGAGCTGGCGGACATCTGCGCCGAGCGCGGGATCAAATTCATCGGTCCGTCGGCTGAAGTCATTCGCCGCATGGGCGACAAGACCGAAGCGCGTCGCAGCATGATCAAGGCCGGCGTACCGGTCACGCCGGGCACCGAAGGCAACGTATCGGGCATCGAAGAGGCCCTGACCGAAGGCGACCGCATTGGTTACCCGGTGATGCTCAAGGCTACGTCCGGTGGTGGCGGTCGGGGTATCCGTCGTTGCAACAGCCGCGAAGAGCTCGAACAGGCTTTCCCGCGGGTCATTTCCGAAGCCACCAAGGCCTTTGGTTCGGCGGAAGTGTTCCTGGAAAAATGCATCGTCAATCCCAAGCACATCGAAGCGCAGATCCTGGGTGACAGTTTTGGCAACGTGGTGCATCTGTTCGAGCGTGATTGCTCGATCCAGCGTCGCAACCAGAAGCTGATCGAGATCGCCCCCAGCCCGCAACTGACGCCTGAGCAGCGCGCCTACATTGGTGACCTGTCGGTGCGCGCCGCCAAGGCTGTGGGCTACGAGAACGCCGGCACCGTGGAGTTCCTGCTCGCCGAGGGCGAGGTGTACTTCATGGAGATGAACACCCGGGTGCAGGTGGAACACACCATCACCGAAGAAATCACCGGCATCGACATTGTTCGTGAACAGATCCGCATCGCCTCCGGCCTTCCGTTGTCGGTCAAGCAGGAAGACATTCATCACCGTGGCTTCGCGCTGCAGTTTCGGATCAACGCCGAAGACCCTAAAAACAACTTCCTGCCCAGTTTCGGCAAGATCACCCGCTACTACGCCCCCGGCGGCCCGGGCGTGCGCACCGACACAGCGATCTATACCGGCTACACCATTCCGCCCTTCTACGATTCGATGTGCCTGAAGCTGGTGGTCTGGGCGCTGACCTGGGAAGAAGCAATGGACCGTGGCCTGCGAGCCCTGGACGACATGCGTCTGCAAGGGGTCAAGACCACCGCGGCGTATTACCAGGAAATCCTGCGCAACCCGGAATTCCGTAGTGGCCAGTTCAATACCAGCTTCGTTGAAAGCCATCCTGAGCTGACCAACTACTCGATCAAGCGCAAACCCGAAGAGCTGGCCCTGGCCATCGCCGCCGCCATTGCCGCCCACGCAGGCCTGTAAGGAAAATAACAATGTCCAAGAAGATTCACGTAACCGATACGATCCTGCGCGACGCTCACCAATCGCTGCTCGCCACTCGCATGCGCACCGAAGACATGCTGCCGATCTGCGACAAGCTCGACAAAGTCGGCTATTGGTCGCTGGAAGTCTGGGGCGGCGCAACATTCGACGCCTGCGTGCGCTTCCTGAAGGAAGACCCGTGGGAGCGCTTGCGCCAACTGCGCGCGGCGCTGCCCAACACTCGCCTGCAAATGCTGCTGCGTGGTCAGAACCTGCTGGGCTATCGCCATTACAGCGATGACGTGGTCAAGGCGTTCGTGGCCAAGGCTGCGGTCAACGGCATCGATGTGTTCCGTATTTTCGATGCGATGAACGACGTGCGTAACCTGCGGGTCGCCATCGAGGCGGTGAAAGCCGCCGGCAAGCACGCCCAAGGCACCATCGCCTACACCACCAGCCCGGTGCACACCATTGAGGCTTTCGTAGCCCAGGCCAAGCAAATGGAAGCCATGGGTTGCGACTCGGTGGCGATCAAGGACATGGCCGGTTTGCTGACCCCGTACGCCACTGGCGAGCTGGTGAAGGCATTGAAGACCGAGCAGTCGTTGCCGGTGTTCATCCATTCCCATGACACCGCTGGCCTGGCCGCGATGTGCCAGCTCAAGGCGATCGAAAACGGCGCCGATCACATCGACACCGCGATCTCCAGCTTCGCCTGGGGCACCAGCCATCCGGGCACCGAGTCGATGGTTGCGGCCCTTAAGGGCAGCGAGTTCGACACTGGCCTGAACCTGGAATTGCTGCAGGAAATCGGCCTGTATTTCTATGCGGTGCGCAAAAAATACCACCAGTTCGAAAGCGAGTTCACGGCGGTGGACACCCGCGTCCAGGTCAATCAGGTGCCGGGCGGGATGATTTCCAACCTGGCCAACCAGCTCAAAGAGCAGGGCGCGTTGAATCGCATGAACGAGGTGCTGGCAGAGATTCCACGGGTGCGCGAAGACCTTGGCTTCCCGCCGCTGGTGACCCCGACCTCGCAGATCGTCGGCACTCAGGCGTTCTTCAACGTACTGGCCGGTGAGCGCTACAAGACCATCACCAACGAAGTGAAGCTCTATTTGCAGGGCGGCTACGGCAAGGCTCCGGGTTCGGTGAATGAGAAGCTGCGCCGTCAGGCCATCGGCAGCGAAGACGTGATCGATGTGCGTCCGGCCGACCTGCTCAAGCCGGAAATGACCAAGCTGCGTGGCGAAATCGGCGCACTGGCCAAATCCGAAGAAGACGTACTGACTTACGCCATGTTCCCGGACATCGGGCGCAAGTTCCTCGAAGAACGCGAAGCCGGCACCCTGACCCCGGAAGTGCTGTTGCCAATCCCTGAGGCGGGCAGTGTGAGCTCGGCGGGTGGTGAAGGCGTGCCGACCGAGTTCGTCATCGATGTTCACGGCGAAACCTACCGCGTCGACATCACCGGCGTGGGCGTCAAGGCTGAAGGCAAGCGTCACTTCTACCTGTCCATCGATGGCATGCCCGAAGAGGTCGTGTTCGAACCGCTCAATGAGTTTGTCGGCGGCGGCAGCAGCAAGCGCAAACAAGCCACTGCGCCGGGCCATGTCAGCACCACCATGCCGGGCAACATCGTCGATGTGCTGGTCAAGGAGGGCGATGTGGTGAAGGCCGGCCAAGCGGTGCTTATTACCGAAGCCATGAAGATGGAAACCGAAGTGCAGGCGGCTATCGCCGGCAAGGTCACCGCCATTCATGTCGCCAAGGGCGACCGGGTCAATCCGGGCGAGATCCTGATCGAGATCGAAGGCTGAGCTAACAGCCTCGATACAACCGTTTAACCTCGGGGGGGCATGTGCTCCCCTTTTTTTTGCCTGTCAGAACATCATTCGCCATTGGCCCATCAACGCCCCGTTACGGTTGTCCTGACCGGTTTCACCCTTATAACTCACCCCCAGGGTATGCCTGGGCGAAACGGCCAGGTCCAGCCCTGTTTCGAAGAGCAGGCTGTCACGGTCCAGTTCGACGCCTTCGACGGTATACGACTTGCCTGCGCCGACCAGGCCCTGGCGGGAAGCGCCTCGGGTCTCGCCGTAGAGATGTTTCCAACCGAGACTCAAGCGCGGCGTCAGTCGCATGCCCTGGTCAAGAGAGAATGACCGGGCGAGGTGCAGGCCCAGGTTGCTGTGGAAATAGTCCTGGGTCTGACCGTTGAACTGCAACGCCGCGTCGCCACCGTTCTCCGAATAGCGATCGCGTTGGTAGCGTTGGTAACCAAGGTCGATATAAGGCTCGATATCGAAGTGACCGATGTTCAGGTTGTAACCGAGCTGGCCAAAGACCTGCTGCGTATTGGCATCGTAGCGACCTTTGAGGCGATCCCTGAAACCGTTGAAGAGCACATGACGCTTGGTACTGCCGTCATGATTGCCGTAAACGGCGCCCAGGCGCAGCGCCCATGGCCCGTCCTGGCGCAAGGCGTAGGCGCCCAGGTGCCAACTGTCGAGCCGACCATCGAACTGCTGGCCGTCCAGCCGGGTTTGCGTCTTGCCGCCGATTATCCCCAGGCGCCAATCCGGGCTGATGGCCCAGTCGGTTCCCAGCATCACACCTTTTGTCGAGTGTTTCAGGGCATAGCTGCCCAATTGTTTGCCGATACTGCCGCTGTTCCCGATGGCCTGGACCCAGACTTGACCGTCAGCGTGCACGCTCCCGGGGTTTTTCTGGCCCATGGCCGAAAGCATTCCGCTGCTGATCGGCGCGATGCTGCTCAAGGTGGCGTTGCCCAGATCCGCAGTGTTGTAGCCACTCAGTTGGTCGATGGCGCTGGCGGCGGTCATCATATCGCTGCCGAGCAAGGCGTTGATGGCGGCGTTGGGTTTTGCGACTGGCTGGGTGGTTTGCAATTGGCCGGTGGGTTTGGGAGCGGTGCTGGTGATTTTGGGTGGCTCGACGGGTTTGATTGCTGGGGCTTCGATCACTGGTCGGGCACCAGCTGCCAGTGCAACGGTAGGCACGTCGATGGGGGCGGGCGCTGCTGGTTTGACCGGTTGCAGCGCTTCGATATGGGCCGCAAGTTCTTGCCCGTTTTCGGTAGTTGCTGCTTGCTTGAGGGGAACATCGTTGCGCGCGTAAGTCAGGTTGACTTGCGTATCGGTGGGGCTCAGCGTCGCCGTCATGAAGGCCAGATTGCTGGAGACCGTGCCGAACGTTCCTTCGATCTTCCCCGCGCGGATGACCGTGTGCTCGCGCGCCTCAATGTATTCGCCCGGCACGGCAGCGACGGTCAGCGTCGCGTTGTTGAGGAGCGCGGTGCCTTCAACGTTGATCGTGGAGCTACCACCATCTGCATTGACCCCGTAGATCAGTTCGGCACTCTCCGCCAACGAGAAGTCCTGAGTAATGGAGGGTGCGCCTATTTCGGGGCCGACTTCCAACTGGCCCGCGACACTCAAGAACTCCACAGTGCCATTGCCGCTGAAGCTGGCCCTTTCGCGTACATGAACCTGTCCATTGACCACGCCGGAGTTCGTCATGCTGGCACCTGGCTCGACAGTCACGCGATTGGCGACCACGCCCTGGTTGTCCAGCTTGCCGAGAACCCCTACCTGGCCGTCGATTCGGCCAGTATTAAGCAACGTGGCCTCTGGCTCGATCACCCCCCAGCCTGCGAAATGCCCGGTGTGTTGCCATTCACCTTGCGCAACCTGCAAAGCCATGAAGTTTCGGGTTTCAGCCAATATCGGATGCTTGGCGGCGTCCAGGCGCAGAACGTTTTTTCCACCGCCACCATCAATGATCCCGGGGAATTTTGCGTTTGCGCTGATGATGACCCAGTCATTTTTGCCCGTCCATTTCGCGTCGCCTTTACGGGAGGTGTTGGCATTTTGCCGCTTGGTATCCTTAGCTTCGGCGAAGGCCCTGAGGTGCTCTTGTTGCTCGGCGGTTGTGAGAATATCGGCTGATGGCTGAGCCATCGAAACATCGGCGCAGCCGAGCGCCAAGGCGATTGCCAGGGCAAGGTGTTGGGGTGGGTGTAAATGTTGGATAGACATCGAGTGCGGCCTCTCTTGAAAGAAGTCCGCACTTTAAAAATTCCACACCCGGTCACGCTGCCAGCTAACGCCGCGCCTTGGGCAAGCCACAGCAGATGGAATCTGTAGGCCGGTCGTGTTGCGATCCAGAGATCGTCGCGTTGGCTTCCATGACCTGAAGCGTCGCCCTACAAGATCCTCGGAACTGTCCTGTCAGCTGCGCTTGAGATAAGCCTTCCCATAATGCCGCTCCATCCGCGCCTGGATCAGCTCCAACGCGATGGACATCAACCAGTAAATGATCGCCGCCGTGGTGAGCATTTCGATGTAGCGGTAGCTGGAACGACCATAGGATTGCGCCAGGAACATCACTTCCCAGACGCCCATCACCGAGATCAGGGACGAGTCCTTGAGCATGGAGATGAATTGGTTGGTGGTCGGTGGAATGATGGTGCGCATGGCCTGGGGCAGGGTGACGCGCCAGAAGATCACGGTTTCACCCATGCCCAGCGCAAGGGAGGCTTCGCGCTGGCCGTGGGGGACGCCAAGGATGCCGGCGCGGAAGATTTCGCTCAGGTAGGCGCCGTAGTTCAGCGACAGGGCGATGATCCCGGCGGCAATCGCGCCCGGCACCAGCCCCAGTTGTGGCAGCCCGAGGTAGATCAGCAGAATCTGGATCAGCAGCGGCGTGCCGCGAAAGAACGACGCGTAGAAACTGGCGATGCCGAACGCCACCGCGCTGCTGGACAGCCGCGCCAGGGCGGTGATGAAACCCAGCAAGGACGAAGCGCCGATCGAACACAGGCACAGGAACAGCGTCAGCGCCGCGCCCTGCAGAAAGCCGTTGGGTGCCAGGTGCACGCCCAGCAGATTCGGCAGCTTGTCCAGGATGATGGAGAATTTCAGGTCGAAGCTCAGGAAAAAACTCGCGAACAACACCAGCATGGCTGCCCAGGTCAGGTACAACCGTGTGCGAAAACCGAAGATCTTTTTCAGGCGCGACTCGGCCACCGGTTGCGGTGGCCGAGAAGGGGATGGAAAGGAAGTCATTGGCTGATGTCGGCGCCGATCCATTTCTGGGAAAGCTTGCTCAAGGTGCCGTCCTGTTTCAACTGGGCGAACACTTCACGCACCTTGCTGTTCCACTCGGCGTCGCCTTTTTCGATGGCCACCGAGTTCGGCTCGGAATAGAGCGCCTCGCCCGCCAGTTTGAAGCGTTTGTCTTCGCTCAGGCGCGGCTGCGCAGTCACCAGGTTGGTCAGCACCGCGTCCAGCCGCACCCCGGCACCCAGGCCGAGATCCTGGAAGGCCACGTTGTCGGTGTCGTACGGGGCGATCTGCACGTCCTCGAAGGGGTAGCTCAAACGGGTGTCTTCGGCGCCTTCGATCACCAGGTTCTTGTTCAGGTAGCTCTCGTAGCTGGAGGCGCTGGTGAGGCCGACTTTCTTGCCGCTCAGGTCACTGGCGCCATGGATGCTGTCGTCCTTGGCGTTGACTACGATCACCGCTGGCGAGGCGTAATACTGGACCGGGAAATCGAACACCTCGGCGCGGGCCTTGCTTGGCGTCATGGAGCAGATGCAGATGTCATAGCGCCCGCTCCAGCGCCCGGCGGCAATCACGTCCCAGGAGGGGGTTTCCAGGCGCAGCTTCACGCCCAGTTTTTCGGCGACCGCTTTGGCAACATCCACGTCAAAACCGTCGAGCTGGTTCTGATCGTTGAGGAATGAGAAGGGCGGATAGCTTTCCATCAGCACGCCGACCAGTTCTTTTTTCTGCTCGATGCGATCCAGCGTGGCGCCTGCGAGCGCATGTGACGAAACGGCCAGTAGAGTCAGGCCGAGGGCCAGCAGCGGTTGAAATTTCACGAGAGATCCCTGGCTGAAAAATAAGTTGTGGTTAACCGATGGGTGCGTATTAAATAGTTATAAGAAGGACTCCGGTAGTGAGTATTTTTCATAAGCTTATGAGTGAATCGCATATGGGCGCAGCAACGATAGTCATCCTTGATGGCGGCATGGGCCGCGAACTGCAACGCCGGGGCGCCCCGTTCCGACAGCCCGAGTGGTCGGCGTTGGCCTTGAGCGAAGCACCCCAGGCGGTCGAAGCGGTACACGCGGCCTACATCGCCAGCGGCGCCAACGTGATTACCAGCAACAGCTACGCCGTAGTACCGTTTCACATCGGAGAGGAGCGCTTTGCAGCCGAGGGCCAGGCATTGGCGGCGCTGGCTGGGGAGCTGGCGCAGCGGGCGGTACAGGCCTCAGGCAAATCAGTACGGATTGCCGGGTCGCTGCCACCGTTGTTCGGTTCCTATCGACCCGATTTGTTCGATGCTTGCCGTGCCAATGAATTGCTGGCGCCGCTGGTGACAGGCCTGGCGCCTCATGTTGACCTGTGGTTGGCCGAAACCCAAAGCTCCACGGTTGAAGCGCGAGCGATCCACGCCGGGCTGCCGAAGGACGGCAAGCCGTTCTGGCTGTCATTCACCCTGAAAGATGAAGACACCGATGAAGTGCCGCGCCTGCGTTCCGGTGAGCCGGTGGCGGACGCGGCGGCAGTGGCCGCCGAGCTCGGCGTCGAAACGCTGCTGTTCAATTGCAGCCAACCAGAAGTGATCGGCGCAGCAATCGATGCCGCGCGGGACACCTTCGAGCGTCTGGGGGTGAAGATCCACATTGGAGCCTACGCCAACGCGTTCCCACCGCAGCCGAAGGAGGCGACGGCCAACGACGGGTTGGACCCGCTGCGCGAAGACCTTGATCCACCAGGGTACCTTCAGTGGGCGGCTGACTGGCGCAAGCGCGGGGCAAGCCATCTGGGCGGCTGCTGCGGGATTGGGCCGGAGCATATTGCGGTGCTGGCGCAAAAGCTGGTCTGAGCCTGGTTCATCGTACTGTGGAATAACCCTGTGGCGCGGGGCTGCGCAGCGGCCCTAAGAACTTGCGGTTGCTGCGCAACCGAGCGCAAGCGCCTTCGCCACGGAGTCGTGAGATTCTGCTGACATTTGGACTTACGCTTTTCCCCGAACCCTCTAACCCCTCCATACATATGTATGTCATTTCCGCTCGAACGGCGCGATAGGGTCCCAGCCCTGATCACAACCGGACACTGAAATGACTGTTTTCTCTGAAAATGAACGTGGCGTGCCTTCTTTCGCGCGCTTGAAACCCATCAGCCTGTTACCCAACGGGAGCCGATTTCAACCCCATACATTTGCCGATCAATGGTTAGCCCAATGGGGCCTCACCGGCGAGGCGCAGGTTCAGGTCACTTATCTGGAGGTCGAGACTGTTGATTCGGCCGCTGAACGCAAAACCGCCGCGGTGGCGTTGCGGGACGCCGTGACACAAGGCTTTCTGAGAGCCCATCAAAGCCGGGCTTCCTCCTCCGCCTTGTCCCCGCGAGAGGGCTGGGTTTATCCCCACCGAAGTCAGATGTCCCTGGACTTTTCGTCACTGCGGGCCAACGGTAAAGCACTCTCGCAAGACGTCCTGCAGCAATTGCGAGCCGGCATCGAGCCCGGTTATCAGGGCACTGGACAGCCCCTCATCACCGAGGTGGATGCTCACGGCAATCTGCTCGGCGCCCGTGAAAAAGAGCAGCTCCGGCAATTGGGGCTTCTGGATGCCAATCAGGTGAAGCTGGCCCGGTTGCTCGCCGCGCTTCCAACGTTCGACACGGTACTCAAGAGTCTGCTGGTCGGCAGAATCAAGGCAAAGCTTGCGCAAGGGAAATTCCGTGCCTCGGCGTTTGAGCACCTGGACCCGGATCACTGCTACGTGAACCACTTTAGCGTCGACTCGACGGGTAAGCGTGCGTTGATCTCCTCGCAGCGTTTTACCGACGTCATGTTGAGCTGCCTGACAACGGACACACGGCCCACCTACACGGTCGATGGCGTGGGATTCTTCAGTCGTGCGGATACGGTGGAAGAGGCTGACAGCCTATTTGTCAGCCCATTGGATCGGAAAACTGCAGCGATCATGGAGTCGGCATTCTATGTCGCTCAACCGGCCACCAACGAAAGTCTCAAGCGGCAGTTTCAGGATGACCTCCTTGCGTTTCGCACGGGTAAGTACGTAGCGGACTGGCTCGATACACCAAGCCCATCCACAGCTGAAGCGGCGCTTGCTTTTTTGCTGTCCCGGCGCTTCTTGTATTTGTTCGATCTGTACAAGGCTGATCGGGATCCGGCCCTCCAATTGACTCTGAGTGAGCGCAACCTGCAGAACGATGAGGATCGCCTGCTGGACCTCATCACGACCCATCCTCGCATGACGGACAGAAACCGCCTGTTGCGGGCGCCCATTCCCCATGTTTATGCCGTCATGCTCGACATGGGTGCCGCAGCGCCCCGCAAATGGCCCGCTGCAATGACCATCAAGCGGGCCGATCAGTCCGCATTGTTCCTGTACTCGCTGGAAGGAGGGATCCAGAAATTCCGTTCCTTCAAGGATCTGGTCAATAAGGTCAGCCCTGTCTATGAGGGACAAAAACGCAGGATTCGGGATATCGCCTCTGAATTGTCTGGACACGCCTTTGAAATCGCCGCAGATGACCTGCTGCGGTTTCAAAGTGCCGCGCTGGAAACGTTTCTGAATGCGCCTGTAAACGAAACACTCGCCTTGCCTGCCTTTGCCCTGAATGTCGAAAATGCGCTGGACCTGCCCATGCTGTCCCTTGCCGGGCCACTGGCTGCGCGCCAGGAAACCCTGGTTGAAGACAATCGCCCTGATTTCTTTAAAACGGCGACCTCTGCGGAAAAATCGCATTATCGCGGTCTGGAGCTGCTGGTATTGGAAGCCGCCTATAAATCGGCAGCCAGTGATATCCAGACGTTGTTGCAGTTCACCCGCCAGAAGATCAGGCAATATCTGCAAAGGGTCGTGCACGCGGACATAGACCCCGATCCGGACCTGTCCATGGTTACGTTTTTCTATGGGAAGAGGGCCAACCCGGGGCAGTCCCGTGTCAGCAGCCTGACCCAGTTGCTATTGGATAACCTGCGACCGTCTCAGCACCCGAATGCAATGAGGGAGGTACTGAGCGCTTACCTGATCGATTCCGACGGCGAACGTATCCGCAACCCGGCCAACGGCTATTTCATTACGTTGAGCGGGCGCGAACTGGCCAAGATGGTGACGAGCATCGATGCCGGTGGCAGTTATGAGGCCATGCTCAGGGAGCAAATGAATAAACCGGCCTACAAGAAGGCCTGGCAGACAGCGTACCTGGCCAATCTGAAATTCAAAGGCTATGAGGCCTCGCTCAAGGGCGACACAGTGTTCAAGGCCCTGGTGGTCGATAAGACCTTCAACCCACCCAAATCAACGAAGAAACTCGCCCTCTGGCTGGACACTGTCCTGAGCTCGCCGTCGGTAGAGGCCCGCGCCTCCGTCATGGGGCGCAGCGTGCATGTGTACGGTCTGATGTTGGGTGGAAGCATGGCCGTCGGCGGCCGACACGCCCATATGGGCAATGCGGTCAGCATCAATGGTGTGCTGGTGTTTTCCGATCAGGAAGGGCCGGATATCAAGGGCACCGTGGGGGTTTATTTTCCCGACAGTCCCGAGGGCGAGGACTTCCACGAGTTTGCCGATCTGAGCGAGGGCGTTGCCGAGCTGTTGTCACGGGAGGATTGGCAGGCGTATTTCCGTTCGCGTATCTCCACGCGTAACCCTTCCGAGATAAAACGCACGCTGGGGCAGCAAGGGGGGCGTCCGCTGATTCGCGGTTCGTTGATCACCGGCGATCTTCTTGAAGCCCTCCACCGGGCGCACATCAACTTTCACAGTGCCCATGCCGATCAGCGTTCCAACAGTAACCGCGATGTCCGTCATCAAACCTATGGCAGGTTCGGGCAGATGGCGATCGAGGTTGTCATGGAGTTGGCCGGTATGTTCCTGGCGCCGGGTTTCCAGATGCTCAAGAGCGCCGTCAAGACCGGCTTGCTGGTGTACAGGACCGGGGCTATTCCGCTGAACCTGAAGACTCTGGCGCTTGTGCATGCGGTAGCGAACCATGGCGGATCGCGTCTTGCCCGAGGCACCGTGCCCTCCCGGGGCCAATCTTTTTTCCGCGCGGTGACCGCGCGCCAGAGTCAGGATGAAGCGCTGTCCGGGTTGCCATTGGACATGGCGATCTATGCTCCTTATGCGGTGAAGGATGTCTCGGTGATCCGTGGGCTGACCGCGGACGCGCGAGGCTTTTATCGTGCCACGATCAGCAATGTGGCCACCGGCAGTGTGACGGCTCGCCCCGTGTATGTGCGACAACCCGACGGGACGGTGTTCCGTGTGCATGACCACACGAAGCTGGATGCAACCGAAGCCACCCTGGTCAACCCGATGACGGGGCTGGACATCCGCTCCAGTGGGGTGATGCGCAGCACCGTGGCGCGCATGTCCGATGGGCAGTGGCGTGCCGTGGGCTTTGGCCGGGGCGGCGGCAAACGGCCGGCGCAGACGCCTGCCCAACCGGGCCCGTCAAAGAAGCCTGCCCTATCGGTTTCCGCTGTTTCCAATTCGATACGCACGCCGGGCAGTTGGAACAATCGGATCATAGACCTGGTGCCGTCAATCATGACGCGCCTGGCGATCTGGCCACAAAACCGCAGCTTGCTGATCATTGATGAAATATCCGCACAACGTGCCTGGTCGGTGCGTTTTACCCCGGGGCAACATGAAACGATTTATCCGGTGGCCGAGCATCCGGATAGAGCAGATACAGATGTCGTTTTGAGACGAACCGGTCATGACCATTACAGTTTGCTCTTGGGTGAGCGCGTGGTGGATATCGATGCCGATGGTGATTGCCTATTCAAGGCCTTGGCGGCTGGGTTGAATGAAGGGCAGGCCCAGGAGACGTTCACGATGCAGGGGCTGCGCGATGCGGCAGCCGATCATGTCGATCTACATCCGGAGTTGAGTCAATACGTGGCGCCGCCAGTCTCCAGAGTGCAGCAAGCGCTCTTTGAAAATGCGCCATCGCTGGTCAATCTTCTGGACAATGCGGCGATGCTCGATCTCACCCGGATCGTCTACGGAACGCCCAACCCGCAGCGCTTGTTCCAACCGACCTTGGATTACTTGGACCTGCATGCAAACAGAACTGTTCGTATGGCAATTACTGGGGCGCCAGGGACTAAGTTACCCCCTGAGATCCTGCAGGAAGTCGGCCGCATGTTATCGCCCCGGCCCCCGGCAAATCTGGCGGCAGGCACCAGCGGCCCTTTTTCCGCGCAGGAAAAAGTCACCATGAAGCAACTGTTCGAGGACATTCTGCTGCCGCCTGTCGATGATCAGAACATTCTCCGGCTGCTCGATGACAAGTACCTGCTGGTTTCCAAAGACGTGGCCCATATCATGTTGGAGTATGGGGTCACCGCCCGGCAGTTGGTCGGTCATCATCCCCGCAATAGCCTGGCCTATGTCAGGCATGAGGAGGCACTGCACAATCATTTGGACCCGGATGAGCTTGAAAGGCTGCTGGACGGTGCCCGTCTCGTGGATCGCAATGATTTGGATGACGTAAAAGACCAGCTGATGCGCGTTCGGGACAAGTTCGTCGATGACGATGCTGAGCTGTTTGATCAGTTCATGTATGCCGACATGGTCGAGCGGACCGTTGATTTATTCAGAACGGCCCTTGGGCGCTTCCCTGATCTGCTGCGGCGGGCCAACATTATCCTGAGATCCCGCGTTATCGCTCACAACCTCGGTGGCATGTTGTCCGTGAGTGACGTCGCGAGGTGGATCCGTAATCCGGCGCTGTCCGACAGGCGCTTTGAACTCATTGCCGCGTATGCAGACGCCCGTTATGCCGAACTGGAGCGTACGGGACGCATCGACCTTGACTGGATGCAGGTGTTCAATGATCAGAACCTGCAAAACATTCTCGTTTATCGACTTAATTTGATGGCGTTCATGAAGTTCCTGGGCGGGGCGCGGAAGAACGTTGAGAGCATAGACGTACCTGCCGTCGCGAAGTTGTTTAGCCCTCCAGGGGAGTCGCCGTCCAATAACCGGGTGGCCATCTTGTTAAATACCCCGGGTTTAGTGGGAAACCTTATGCGTCTGCGAGCCGATTACGCCATGCAGATCTGGCTTGACCTGATTGGGCCGCATTTTAGCGATGCGACTATTCGGCAGGCGCTTGGACGACCGGGATCGCTGCGTTCTGGACTGGAATTTGGATTGGCATTAAGAGAAAGCCTGGGGGCAGAAGAAGCCCGTGCGAATCGAATCATCCAGACCCTGTTCGCCATCGGCCAACGACGGGCCCAGCTCTATCTCTACAACTTTAACTTCCCAGCTAACCGCTTGGGGCATAGCCGTCTGGATTTTGCCGTGTACCTGGAAAGTCATCTGAGCATCCCGCAATGGGCCTGGCAGTATGCACGACGGGGCGTAACTCCTGACTCGCTCAAGCAGTTTGGTGAGGTGAAGCGCAAGTCGGAGTGATTTGACGGTGGGCAGGCGACGAATGTGTCGACTGCCCACTAGCCATCGCGAGCAGGCTCGCTCCCACAAGGGATTGGCGGCGAATACAGATTCTGCATTCGCCCTGGGCTCCTGTGGGAGCGAGCCTGCTCGCGATAGCTGACTGTCAGGCGAAACAATTCAAGAGCGACACTCCACCAACCCAAGCACCTGCCCACCCGCGCTCTGGTTCTCCTCACTCAGCCAGCGCTCGAATCCTGCCCGGATCGCCGGCCACTCCGAATCCAGCATCGAGTACCACGCGGTGTCGCGGTTCTGGCCCTTGACCACCATATGCTGGCGGAACACCCCTTCAAAGCTGAAGCCCAGCCGCTCGGCAGCGTATTTGGAACGGGCATTGGCGTTGTTGCACTTCCACTCCAGGCGCCGATAACCCAGAGCGAAAGATTCCTTGGCCAACAGATAAATCGCCTCGGTGCTTTTCGGCGAGCGCTGCATCGGCGCGCCGAAGGTCACATGGCCGATCTCGATGCGGCCTTGTGCTGGCACGATCGACATCAGGCTGAGGATGCCCTGCACCTCGCCGCTGGCGCGGTCGATCACGCTGAAGAAGTACGGGTCGACGTTGGCGGCGTGATTGGCCAGCCACGCATCGAACGCACTGCGATCCTTGAACGGGCCGTAGGGCAAGTAATCCCAGAGTTTCGGGTCGGCACCGGGCCCTTCGAGGGCTTGCCACAGGCCGTCGGCATGGCGCGCCGGATCGAGTTTTTCCAGGCGGATGAAGCGCCCTTCGAGCAACTGCGTAGACGGCGCCGGAGCGCCTTTCCAATCGGCAGGGGAAATCGACATGCTGCGCTCCTTACAGGGCTTTGCGAAATTGAATGAAACCCGGGCGTTCGGCGATGCGCTCATAGAGCTGGATCGCCGTCGCGTTGGTTTCGTGGGTCAGCCAATGCACCTTGCAGCAACCATCGGCCTTGGCGGTGGTGTAGACAAATTCGATGAGCTGGCGACCGACCCCGGTGCCGCGGCTGTGCTCTGTCACCAGCAGGTCTTGCAGGTAGCAGGAGTTTTCGATGCTCCAGTTCGACCGGTGATAAATGAAGTGCACCAGGCCTACCGCCGTGTCGCCGTTCCAGGCGAGGGCGCCGTGGGTCGGCTCGCGATCATCGAGCAGGCGTTGCCAGGTGCTTTGGCTCACGGCCTGCGGCAGTTCGGTGTTGTAGAAACGCAGGTAGGCCTGCCACAACGGCAACCAGGCGGCGTGATCGTCAGCGCTGACGAGGCGGATCTGGGGATGGCTCATGTTCACTCCTTGGAGGATAGGTCATGCATCAGGTGTGCGAGGGCCTGGTCCTGCGGGTCCAGGCTGGCGGCAAGACCCTGGCGCACCCCGCTGATGTCCGCGGGGCTGCGGTTCTGGCTGAGTTTGCGTTTGCCTTCCAGGCGCTGGATGGGCAGGGTGAAACCGACGATGGCCTTGAGCATGCTGTCGATGTACTGCGCCGGTGCATCATCGATTTTCCAGGGCTGGGCGCGGCCGGCTTCGTGACGATCGGTCAGGGCGCCCACCAGGTTACGCAGGCGATGGGGATCGCTGAACACCTCTGCGCGGCCATAGGCGTGTACGGCCAGATAGTTCCAGGTCGGCACGACTTTGCCGTGTTCGGCCTTGCTGGGATAGAAACCGGGACTGACGTAGGCGTCGGCCCCGGCGAAAACCACCAATGCTTCGGCACCGGCTTCCAGGTCATGCCATTGTGGATTGGCCCGGGCCATGTGGCCGTAGAGGCTTCCGTTCGGGCCTTGTTGCGGGTCCAGCAACAACGGCAAATGACTGGCTTGCAAGCCGTATTCACCTTGAGTGATCAAGACGGCCAGGCGGCAATCACCCATCATGGCATGCAGTTGGGGCAGGTCTTCGACGACAAAGGCTTGTGGGTTGTACATGACGATTTTCCTTGGCGAATGCGAGCATCCTAGGCAGGCTATTGGTCTGTTGTAAGAGCCACTTATGACCAATTCGATAGGTCCATTTTCGAGGACTCTCATGAACAATGCCGTGCCGCCACTGTCGTTCAACCCCGCCGGCATTGAGCTGGACCGCCGTCAGGGGCTCAGTCGCCAGCTTTACCAGGCTTTGCGTATGCGGGTGCTGGATGGGCGGTTGGCCAGCGGTACGCGTCTGCCGGCCAGTCGCGATCTGGCGGCGGCCTTGGCGATTTCCCGCAATAGCGTGGTGCGGGCCTATGACCAGCTCTACGCCGAGGGTTTCATCGAAGGACGGGTCGGTGACGGCACTTATGTGGCAAAACTGTCGTCGACGGCCCTGCCGCTGAAAAACATATCCACAAAAGTATCCACAGGGTTTTCAACAGGCTTATCCACTGGTTTATCCACAGATTGGCTGGATTTACCTGTGGGTCCATCCAGTAAAGTTATCCACAGCGGTGCATTGGAACGGGTCGGAAAGCACCATTTGCCCCAACCACCCCTGGGTCCGCCAAGGGCATTTCGGGTCGGTGTTCCGGCGTTCGATCTGTTTCCTTTCGAGGTTTGGGCCAAGCTGAACGCGGCTTTCTGGCGCAAGCCGGATCTGCAACAACTGTGCTATGGCGATTCCCAAGGTGATGCGCGCTTGCGCGGTCTTATCGCAGCGTATCTGCGCAGCTCCCGAGGCCTGCACTGCACAGCTGAACAAATTGTGATCACCAGCGGAGCTCAGCAGGGCATTAGCCTTTGTGCACAGCTACTGGTGGACCCGGGTGACGTCGTGGCTGTGGAAAACCCCGGCTATCGCGCTGCCGGGCATGCGTTCTCGGTCGCCGGTGCCGAGGTCAGAGGGGTGCCCGTGGATGGCGATGGTCTGGATTGCGCGGCGCTGGGTACGTTGAACCACTGTCGGCTGGCTTATGTCACGCCGTCCCATCAGTACCCGACCGGGGTCGTCATGAGCCTTGCGCGGCGCTTGGAGCTGCTGACCTGGGCCGAGCGCAATAATGGCTGGATCGTCGAGGATGACTATGACGGCGAGTATCGCTACAGCGGTGCGCCGCTGGCGCCTCTGGCTGCACTGGATCGCCAGGGGCGGGTTCTTTATGTCGGGACGTTCGGCAAAGTCGCGTTCCCGGCCTTGCGCCTGGGTTATCTCGTGTTGCCACCCGGCCTGGTAGACGCCTTCGCCCGACGTCGCGCGGTGGATGTACGCCACTCTGAAGTCAGTACCCAGGCGGTGATGGCCGAATTCATGGCCGCCGGGCATTTCCAACGGCACATCAGGCGTATGCGCCGGGCCGCCCTGGCCCGGCGTGACGCGCTGCTGGCCGGCTGGCCGAAGGCGGTTCCAGGCGTTGGCGCCATGCCCACGGTGGTGGCGGGCCTGCACGTCACTGTGCCGGTGGACAGCGTCGAGCGTGAGCAAGAGCTGATAGCCCGAGCGACCCATGCCGGTGTCGAAATCAATGGCTTGAGTGGTTATTGGTTGCCCACCACAACGACGCCAGTGCGAGCCGGGCTGGTGCTGGGGTTCGCGGCCGTCCCGCCAGCAGCGATTGGCACCGCGCTGGCGAGCCTGGCCAAGGCCTGGAGAACAGGAGGCTGAGCGCCTGGCACAATCCCTGTGGGAGCGAGCCTGCTCGCGAAGACGTGGGCGCATCCAACATGGCGGCTGGCTGATCCACCGCTTTCGCGAGCAAGCCCGCTCCCACAGATTCAGATCCTGACCGTTATGAGGGCCGCTTTGGAAAGAACACTTCCCTGGCCTGATCCACCGCAATTTCGCTGCGGTAAAGATCGATCAATTGACGCTGGGTGAGATCCTGGGTGGCGTCGGCGCGTGCTCCCTTGTTGACTTGTTCCGGTGTTTTCAAGCGACCGGAAAGGTAGGCGTGGGCGGGGACCCAGTCGGTGGAGTAACGGAAATCGGCAAACCAAAGCGTTTTGTTTTCCTTCACGTCCCTGATCTCATACCGGTCGAGATAGCCGCGAAGAGGGCCTTTGTTTTTTTGTCGGTTCTTTAGTTTGGTGATGGAAATACGGTTGCGGCTTTTAAGCCAAATGACGCCATCCATGGTCGGAGGGCGATGTTTGATGACATTCAGTACGGCATCGAAGGCTTCCTCGTACAGGGCCTTCGCTTGCGTCTTGAGTGCCATGCGCAGGGCTTCGGCGGTACGCTTTTGTTTTACTGACACTTCAACGGTTTCGTTCGAGGCACTGTCCACTGCCTTTTTGATTGCAATGCCGACTTTCTCCATCCTGTTTGCATGGGCGTTCAGGATCATTCCGAGACCGGTGGGCGATCGGCCTGGCGCATTCATGTGCTCCTCGACCTGCGCCTGGAACGCCTCCAGCCCATCGATCAGGGCTTGGCCCTTTGCGAGGCTGGTTGCCAGTGGCGGGACGATCTGCGGCGTGTCGGCGAGCGCATGGGGCACCCACTCACCGGTTCCCTTGCGGTGGAAGGTGGCGATGATCTTGTCCGTGACCGGGTTCTTCACATCGACCCAATCGGTTTCTTCCTGCATTTTCGTTAAACGAGGCTCACCACTGACAAGGCCCCAAAAGCGTGCCCTGATGAACTTCTTCCTGAACCTGGGGCGTGGCTCGTAAGGGTTGCCCATGCTGCGCCGGTTGCTTCTCTCATCCAGGGCCTGGGCCAAATGTTGCAGTGCCCGTTTTTTCAGGCCGCCGATCTGCTTGTTCAGCCGATTGAGTTCGGCCGGCCGGGCGCTGTCCTTGTATTCAGTGCCCACGTATTCGAGTTGTTCTTCAAGGGCGGTGAACTGTTCGGTGAGACTGCCAAATGCATCGATTTGCTCATCCAGCCGGATCACGCTGCGTTCCTCAATGGTGTCGTGCAGGCTTTGGAAGGCGATCGTGGCGCTATCAACCAGTTGGTTAATGACCGCCCAACCTTCGGGCACTGTATTGATGCTGTCGAGCGACAGGCAGAGGTGGCGATACATGTCCAACTGGATAAGACGAATACCGTCGCTCTTGTAGGTCGGCATTCTTCCACGGTGTTGCCGGATAAACTCAAAACCTTCACGCCCCAGTATCTTGAGCCTGGAAAAACGGGTCTCCATGTAATCCAGGCGCTCGTTCATGTCCTCGCCGACCCGGATCATGCTTTCGGCTGCATCGACGTGCTGCTGCTCCACGACCGCGACGCCGGTGGTGGCCATGTCCATGGCTGTTCTCAGGGCAGGGGTAAACCGCTCTTTCAGCGCGTCTATCTCTTCGAACGTGAAGTTGATCTGTGCGTTCAGGTAGCCAAGCCTGGCTTTAGGCGCGTCGGGTCTTGATTGGAAGACGGGCCATTGCGTCAGTATGTTCAGCGCTTCTTCATAGCTTTCGCGCTGGGTTTTCAAGGTGCTCAAGTAAACGTTGCGCTTGGTCTCCTTGGCGGAGCCCGAGGCGCTGTTCAATTCTTGTGCATTCATTGTCAGCAGTGCCTGGTGCTCCGGTTTTTTTTCTTCGAAGCGGTTCAGTTCGGCCAGCAGTTGAACGCTGCGGCGGTGAGTGTCGGCGATGACTTTTTCCATCGCACCTTTTGAGCCCGTTCCGCGCAGGCGCAAACGGATGTCGATATGCCAATTGCCGTGTACATCCAGCCTCAGGGGAGGGCCCAGGCGCGAGGGATTCTTCCCGTCGACGACGCAGACCTTATCGCCCACCATCAGCACGTTGAACCATTTTTCTCCCACTTTGGCGTACCACCGCCCCTGTCGTTGATAGAGCCCTTTGGACATGCCATCGGTATGGGCCTGCCCTGGTGTTTCGGGCGCGTCGACACTGAAACTCTCAAGGAGCTTGGCACCCTCTCCCGATTTGCCTGTCAAGGCACCGCTGGAATGGATGGACTCATAGTGTTCGGGGTGCGGTTGCTTAGCGGTGGAAGGCGCGAGTTTTTCGATAATGAGCTTGGGTTTAACCAGCTTGACCGGCTCCTCTAACACCTCCGGCGCCGCTGCCCTGCGACTGCGTGTGCCTTCTCTGGCATGGTCGATAGCGTGGGTGGTGATCGCCATGGCCAGGTTCAGCAGCAGGTCGACGAATGCCTCCCATGTGGCTTGGTCGTTGGCGTGTTCGCTGTCCTGCATCAGCGTTTCAATGTCATCCAGAATTTGCCAGAGCCAGACGGCGGTGCCCACGGCAGCGCCCAGATAAGGCAGGGCCAGGTTGAAAATCAGCCAGCCTGCCTGCTTGAACGTACTCCAGCGGGTTTCGCTGTTGGAGACCGATTGCCGGTCTGCAAGCTCGACCAGGGCATTGGCATTGGCCTTGAACAACAGTGGCAGGAAATCGGGGCCCAGGGTTTTTTCGCTCAAACCGACGGGGGCGCTATCGAGCCATGATGTAAAAGGGTCCGTCGCAAACTCAACGATGACCCAGGGTGAGGGCAGCGGGCCCGAGAAAATGTATCGGCTGTAATTACTGCGCACCTCATCGGGCAGCCAGGCCAGGACCGATTGGCGCAATTCAGGGATTTGCCTGATCGCATACAACAGGTTGCTGGAGGAGGGGTACTGGCACAACTGCGGCTCAAGCAGCGGTCGATAAAGCAGGCAGGGACCGGCGTCTGGATTCTTCGGACCGATCACGAACATGTTGGTCACGATGTCTTCCGAGGGGATCAGTTTCTGTTGGGATATGAAGGCCAGCCTGCGCAAGACGATGGGTTGTCCGTCGACCTTGCGATCGGCTTCCTCCGGTTCCATCAGTGCGGCGACATAACGGTAACCCCGTTCGTCGATGTTCCCACGCCCTCGGATCTTTCCCTCCAGCGCCAGCATGGGCAGTTGAATGCGCAACTGGGAGGTGTACAACTCTTCGCGGCGGGCCGATTCGGTCGGATCGTCGAGCAGTTTGCTCTTCACCAGATCGGGATAGACGCGACCGATATCGATTTTGGTGATCAGGGTTTCGATGTAGTCGGTCGTCATCCAGGTGGGCAACACCTTGCCGGTGAGGGACCTGACGGTTTTGTTGCCCAGGGGCAGTGCAATCAGGTTTTGCAAGGCCAGCTCAACGAGATTGAACCGGGTGGTCTCGAATTTGCCCGGAACGATAAAAGACCCCCAGGCCACGAGGCTGCGAATCTGGATCTCGATTTTTTCCGGATCGAGTGTCGCAGCGTCGGCATGGTCCGCTTGCATCTGCTTCTTGAGGGCGTTCAAGGCAAACTCCTTGATAGGAGCAATATCGTCCAGGTAGGTCTTGCCGGCATGGGAACTGCTCAACGCCGAAAGGTTTTTCATGTGCTGGGCGAACAGAATCTGATCGGATATCGACGCTGCCAGCAGCCAGTCGGGGATCTTTTTATCGAACCAGGTCGCGCCAAGACCTTTTTCTGCGTCCAGCCCGCTGGTCACTGGCTGGTCGTCTTCGATGGATGCAACTTTTTTCAGAAAGCTGGAGGAACCGAGGATCTTGACCTGCATGGCGATCAGGCCGCAGGCCTTTTGATCGAAGATGTTGCCGGTGGGCTCATACAGCCGCCACTGGATTTTCTTGCGGAACGTGGTGTCCAGTTGCGTCGGGAGAAATTGCCCCAGCGCCTGCTGTGAATCGAATTTTTTATAGCTGTCGCGCAGCGAGTACGTAAGGATGACCTCTTTACTGGCGATGGTTCCGATCAGTACCACCAACGAATTTTCGTTCAGGCGGCTCACTTTGGTCCCGTCAACTTCATCGATGTCGATCAGGTACGCGTGAGTGTCGTAGCGATCATGTTGCTTGCGGTCCTCCGGGTTGGGGTAAAGGAACAATTGCCTGGCCATGTCGCATTCGGTCGTGGTCCAGCCATTGACCTCTTTGACGTCCCAGATCTTGCGCAGCGTTCTGGAGAGCTCATGCCAGCGTGGGCCGGATGTGCCCACTGGCGCGTTCCAGTACGCCAGTTGTTGTTCCTGGCAGGCGGACAACATGACGGGCTCCAGTTCGTTGATCAGGGCTCCGATCTGTTCGATACGTACCGGCAGATGCACCTCCGGGGTGCTGATCGGTAGCTGAGTCAAAAAGTGCACGCCTTCAATCAGCATGGTCGAATCGCTCACGCCTACTCGTTCGGCCACCATATCGCTGAGGGTTTCGTAACGGGTGGGCAGTTCCAGGATTTCGCCGTCGACAATGTCCCAGCGAGGCTCGCCAACGACTGTGTTGAGCGGATCGAGGTCCAGTGTCGGATACATTTTCTTGAGGGCCCTGCGCAGGAGCACGGCGGCAACTTCCGGGGAGGTGGGCCCCGCGAGTAGCTGGTTGAGCACAGCATTCTTGAGACTGGCTTCAGGTGTTGTGTTCGTGGTTGTAGAGGTTTTTTTCATCTGACGCTCCCTGTCTTGCGATAGGTGGAATCCCCGTCGCTGAATGCTTCGGGGATTCCATGCTAGGGAGGTACAAGACAGGGAAGGTGGTAACTATGTATAGGCCGCCTCACTATGCCTGGGTGGGAATAAATCCCCTTGCCACAGGTGCCTTACTGCCCGGATTTGATCCGGGTCCAGGCCCGTGTCCGCGCGCGCTCGGCATCCCGGGGCAAGGGTTGCAGGGTATACAGCGTGGCCATCGCCGCCTCGGTCGGATACAGGTTGGGATTGTTGCGGATCGCCGGGTCGACCATGTCCGTGGCGTCCTTGTTCGGGTTTGGATAGCCGACAAAATCGCTGACCGGTGCGATCACCTCCGGTTGCAGCAAGTAGTTGATAAAGGTGTAGGCGTCGTCCGGGTTTTTCGCCCCTTTAGGGATGGCGAGCATGTCGAACCAGATTGGCGCGCCTTCCTTGGGCAGGCGCATGTCCACGGTCACGCCGTTCTTGGCATCCTTGGCGCGGTTGGCCGCCTGGGAGAAGCTGCCGGAGTAACCGACCGCCACGCAGATATCGCCGTTGGCGATGTCAGCCATGTACTTGGACGAGTGGAAATAGGTGATGTGCGGGCGGATCTTCATCAGCAGCGCTTCGGCCTTGGCATAGTCCGCCGGTTGCTTGCTGTTGGGGTCCAGGCCCAGGTGCTGCAAGGCCAGGGGCAGGATCTCCGACGGTGAGTCGAGCAGCGCCACGCCACACTGCTTGAGCTTGCTGATGTTCTCTTCCTTGAAGATCAGGTCCCAGCTGTCCACCGGCGCGTTGCCACCCAGGGCAGCTTTGATTTTGTCCGGGTTGAAACCGATCAGGATGGTGCCGTACATGTAGGGCACGGCGAATTTGTTGCCGGGGTCGTTGGCTTCGATCAGCTTCATCAGCTTGGGATCGAGGTGGTTCCAGTTTGGCAGTTTGCTGCGGTCCAGGGGCTGGAACACCCCGGCCTCGATCTGCTTGGCCAGGAACACGTTGGACGGCACCACCACGTCGTAGCCGGAATTGCCGGTCAGCAGCTTGGCCTCCAGCGCTTCGTTGGTGTCGAAGATGTCGTAGACCAGTTTGACCTGGCTGTTCTGCGCCTTGAAGTCGTCCAGGGCCTTGGGCGTAATGTAGTCGAACCAGTTGTAGACACGCAGGGTGCGCTCTTCGGCCTGGGCAGCGCCGCACAGCAGCGCGGCGCACAGGCTGGGAACCATCAAACGCTTGAGTCTGTTCATGCTGTTATTTCCTCATTGGGCGCTTTGAAAACCTTCGAGAACGTTCACGGCATTGATGCCGATTTCTGCCACCGCGTAGCCGCCTTCCATCACAAACAGGGTCGGTTTGCCGAGCGCCGCGATGCGTTTGCCCATCGCCAGGTAATCCGGGCTATCGAGCTTGAACTGCGAGATCGGGTCGTCCTTGAAGGTGTCCACGCCCAGGGACACGACGATGACATCGGCGTCGTAGCCTTGGATTTGCCCGCAGGCCTGCTCCAGCGCGGCGCTCCAAGTGTCCCAGCCTGAGCCGGCCGGCAAAGGATAGTTGAAGTTGAAGCCCTCACCGGCGGCTTCACCGTACTCGTCGGCGTAGCCAAGGAAGAATGGAAACTCGGCTTCCGGGTGGCCGTGGATCGAAGCGAACAGCACGTCGCTGCGCTCGTAGAAAATCGACTGGGTGCCGTTGCCGTGGTGGTAATCGACATCGAGGATCGCGACCTTCTTATGGCCCTGGTCGAGAAACGCCTGGGCGGCGATGGCGGCGTTGTTGAGGTAGCAATAGCCGCCCATCAAGTCGCCGGCGGCGTGGTGCCCCGGCGGGCGACACAGCGCAAAGGCACTGCGGGCGCCGCGCTGGATCTCGGCCTGGGCGGTGAGGGCGACTTGCGCGGCGCTGTAGGCTGCCTGCCAAGTGCCGGCGGTAATCGGCGCGCCGGCGTCGAAACTGTAATAACCCAACTGGCCGTGCAGGCTCGTGGGTATGACCGTGCGAAAGGTCCGCGCCGGCCAGGTGAAGGGCAACAAATCGCCCTCGCGGTTGTACTTGGCCCAGCGGTCCCAAGCACCTTTGAAAAATTCCAGATACGCCGCGCTGTGGATGCGCTGGATCGGCCCCAGGCCAAAATCCTGCGGCGCCTCCACCGGCCCCAGTCCCCGCGCCTTGACCCGCTCCAACACATGATCGGCCCGGGACGGCATCTCGAAGCAGGGCATCAATTGCCCGTCCATCAACTCGCAACGCCCGTGGTGCAGGTGGTGATCGTCGGAATAGATCGTCAGCATTTTTTTGTTCTCCGCAAGGCTGGTCGGTTTGAACACAGTCTTGCGGCGTGCGGCGTTTCAGAGAACGGCAGGAGAGGCCAAAAGGGGATCGAAATGGCCAAAAGGTTTGACCGTAAATCGCCCCTTGTTGGCGCGGGTGTGCGAGGGGTTGGGGCATGGAGCCCCTGTGGGAGCGAGCCTGCTCGCGAAGGCGGCAGCACATTACACCTGATCTGAAGGCATACACGGCATGTGGCGAGGGAGCTTGCTCCCGCTCGGCGGCGTAGCCGTCGTAAACCGGCTGATGCGATTTGTCTGGAGAATGCGTCAGCCTGTTTTGGGGCGGCTTCGCCACCCAGCGGGAGCAAGCTCCCTCGCCACGGGGTTGATGGTGTAACGGCTAGCGTGGCTCGACGTTATCCAGCGCTCGGTTCGCCAGCATTGAACTCAGTTCGATCAGTTGCTGGATGCCGAGGAGGAAGTGGCGGTGCGAGCCTTCCAGATCGAAAGCCAACTCGTTGACCATCGCGTCGGCAGAAGCCAGAGTTTCGCTGAGGTTGGCCAGCAGGCATTCGTTGTCGAGGCCTTTTACGACGGAGAATAGCTGGCCGGGTTGGATGGTTTCCGCGGGTTTTGCTGGTTTGGCCGCCAGGTAATAGTCCAATGCGCGTTTGGAGGCTTCGTCGAGCTTTTTTGCGTTGAGACCGTCCAAGTAGGGGGAGTTGGGATCTGCTTCTGCTGGGTTTGGTTTGATCTTGAACATAGTGAAGCTCCTTTCACGTGAGGAACTTTCGTCAACAGGGCCGCCAAACCCGTTCGCTGGTGTCAGCGACAGGGAGACGATAGGTGGTGAGGGCAAGGCGCACAAGCAGGCGGATTCTGGCGTAGTTGTAGGCAACTGCGCAGGGTTGCGTGGGGTGGTGGAAGTGTGACGGCGGGTGGGTAAACAGAGCTTCGTGTCGCTCTGCGATTCGTGGCGAGGGAGCTTGCTCCCGCTCGGCGGCGCAGCCGTCGTAGACCGGTTGTTGCGGTCTACCTGGCGTCAGCCTTTAGGACGCCGGATGTGTCTGAGCGGACGCCATCGCGGGCAAGCCTTGCTCCCACAGGGTTAGGTGTTGTGCGTGAAAGCGGCGATTCCCGAAGGTTCAGGACCTGAACTGACTCGGCGCCACCCCACTCCAGCGCACAAAGGCATGTCGAAAACTGGCGGTTTCGCTGAAACCGAGCATTTCGGCAATCTGATAGATCGGCAATTTATCCTCGCACAGCATCTGCTTGGCCCGTTCGAAGCGCAGTTCGTCGAGCAGTTCCTGATAGCTGCAGCCCATATTTTTGAGGTGACGACGCAAGGTGCGCGACGAGCAGTTCATTTGTTCTGCCAAGCCTTCCAGGCCGGGAGCGGCGTTCAATTGTGCACTGAGCAGTTGGCGAATCCGCCCCAGCCAGGCCTGGCGACCGGTGAACTCGGTGTTCTGCCGACGGCAACGTTCGGCCATGGCGTGGTGGGTGATGAGGTCGGCCAGGGGCAGTGGTTGTTCCAGCCAGTGACGGTCGAAGGCGAACGCGTTGTCGACGCTGTCGAAACGCACCGGGCAGTCGAAGAGCGCTGCGTAGCGCGCCTGGTAATCGGGCGCCGAATGTTCGAAGCGCGCCGCGCGCAGAGGCAGCGTCTGGCCGAGCAGGTCGTTGCAGATGACTTTGAGCGAAACCATGCAGAACTCGGCGTTGAACACCGCCAGGGCCGGGTTCTCCCGATAATCGCTGGCGCTGAGCCAGACCGTTTCATGGCCTTCTTCCAGGTGCAGGTCGAAGAGTGTTCCCAATAGCGCCGGATAGCGCAGCGCCAAACGCAAAGCGTCACCCAAAGTGGCACTGCTGAGTAGGGCATACCCCAGCATCCCGTAGGACGACACGTGCATGCGCAAGCCCAGTTCCAGGCCGATGTCGCGCTTGAGGGCCACGGCATTGGCGCAGACCTGCATCTCCTGATTGGTGGTGATGCGCGTGTCGGCCCGGCTCAGATCCGCCGCGCTGATGCCGCTGCCGGTCAGCAATGCATCACTGGGCAGGCCTTCGTGCTTGAAGGTATTGAGTACCAGGGAGACGGCGTTGAGTGTGGTCAGGTGGGAGTGCAGCATGTTCGTTTCCGGCCGGAGGAGGCTGGAAATGGAGCAAGTTGTATGCCGAACGAAGATTGCCAGGCTTGAGCGAACCCCTGTGGGAGCGAGCTTGCTCGCGATAGCGGTGGAACATTCAATATTGATGCTGAATGAAAGTCAGCCATCGCGAGCAAGCTCGCTCCCACAGGTTTTGCCGGGTGTCAGCTCAACTCGCCACACAGATCCAGCTCAACCAGCCGCCGAACCTCATCCACCGGCAGCCCAGCGCCAATCAACGCCTGCAACTTGCCGAATGCCGCCTCACGGGTCATGCCGCCACCGGACAGCACGCCGACGCCACGCAAGCGACTGCCGGCCTCGTACACGTCCAGCTCGACGCCACCTTCATGGCATTGGGTCACTGCCACCACGACCACGCCGCTGTCCCGCGCCCGCTCGAGGCTGGCGAGGAAGGCCGGGTTGTCGCTCGGGCCGGTGCCGCTGCCGTAGCATTCCAGCACCAGGCCCTGGATGCCGCTGCCCAGCAGGCCATCGAGAATTTCGGCGCTGATGCCGGGAAACAGCGGCAGCGCCGCGACGTTCGCCAGTTGCTTGGGCTGGTCGTAATTGAGCTGTGCCGGCAGCGAGGTTGCCTTGATGCCACCGCCCTGACGCTCCAGGCGTTTGAACGGATGGCGACCGAAGCTGCGCACCTTGGCGCAACGGGTCGGGGCCAACAGCTCGCCGTGGAAATACAGATGCACACCCGGCGCCAGCCCCTGGCCGAGGGCGACCAGCGCGCCACTGAGGTTTTCCCAGGCATCGCTGTCGGTCACGCCGGCGGGCAACATGGAGCCGGTGAAACACACCCGCGCATGCAGGCCGAGTAACTGGAAGCTCATGGCGGCCGCGCTGTAGGCCAGCGTATCGGTGCCGTGCAGGATCAATACGCTGTCGCAGCCTTGCACATCCACGGCGTCGACCACTGCTTCGCGCAGTTGCTGCCAGTAGGCCGGGGTCATGTTGGCGCTGTCGATCAGCGGCGACATTTCCCGGAAACGCCATTGCGGGATGACGAGTTCGGGTTGGCTGTGCAGGTAATCGCGCATCCGTGCTTCGAAACCGGATGCCGGGGCCAGGCCATGGGCGCTGGCCTGCATGCCGATGGTGCCACCGGTGTAGAGCACCATGACGTGCTGGGCGGCAGGGTAGGTCGAGAAATTCATGGGTGTTCTCCGAGGACGAAAGCGACAGCTCATCGGGCTGTCACAACATAAGGTCGAGCATGACGCCGACCTTACGCTGTGTCACGCCGGGCGCAGAGGGTGCGCCCGGCTTTTTCCAATCAGCCTACCGATCAGCGTTGCGCGGCGGCCACGCCTGCCGAAGCCTTTCCAGGCGCGGCTACTGGTGCCGAAGGGTTGGCTGGCCAGGCCTTGCGGTCCAGATCCAGGTCCGGGAACTTGCTGGAATCGAAAACCGGAACCTTGATGCCGGCCGAACGCTGGTCATCGTAGTCACGCAGGATGCGCATGCCGACCTTGAACAGCAGGAACAGCGCGATCAGGTTCACGAACGCCAGCAGGGTCATGGTGATGTCGGCGAAGGCGAACACGGTGCCGAGGTTCTCGATGGCACCCCAGAAGATCAACACCAGTACCAGGGTGCGGTAGCCGATCAGCACCTTGCGGTTTTCGCCGACCATGAAGCGCAGGTTGTTCTCGCCCAGGTAGTAGTTGTAGAGGATCGAGGTAAACACGAACAGCGACAGGGCCACGGAGATGAATACCCGCCCCCAGTCACCCACCACGGCGGCGAGGGAGTTCTGGGTCAGGGCAATACCGTCACCTTCGAAGCCCGGGGTGTAGAAGCCCGACAGCAGGATCAGCAGCGCGGTGCAGGTGCAGATCAGAAAGGTGTCGAGGAACACGCTGAACGCCTGAATCACACCCTGAGCCACCGGGTGCTCGACCGAGGCCACGGCGGCGACGTTTGGCGCACTGCCCAGGCCCGCTTCGTTGGCGAACACGCCACGCTTGACGCCCATGACGATGGCGCTGCCGATCAGGCCGCCAAAGGCCTGGTCAAGGCCGAAGGCGCTTTTGACGATGGTGGTCAGCATGGCCGGAACCTGATCGAACTGCAGCACGATCACGTAGAGGGTGACGCCGATGTACGCCAGGGTTTTGACCGGCACCAGCAGGTCAGCGACCTTGGCGATGCGCTTGATCCCACCGATGAACACCAGGCCCAACAGCACCGCCAGGCCAATGCCTGTGTAGGTGGTGTCGAAACCGAAAGCGTTGTTCAGCGAGTGAGTCACGGCATGGGCTTGCAGGCCGTTGAAGGCGAAGCCGAAGGTGATCAGCAGCAGGAACGCCATGATCATGCCCAGCCAGCGCTTCTGCAGGCCGTGCTGGATGTAATAGGACGGGCCACCACGGAACTGGCCTTCGGCGTCGCAGCGCTTGTAGAGCTGGCCGAGGGAACATTCGAAGAAGCTGCTGGACATGCCGACCAGCGCGGTCACCCACATCCAGAACACCGCGCCGGGCCCGCCGAGGGTGACGGCGATGCCGACACCGGCGATGTTGCCCGCGCCGACACGACCGGCCAGGCTGAGCATCAGGGCCTGGAAGGAACTGAGCTGGCCGGCGCTGCTTTTGAGGCTGTCACGGAATACCGCGAACATGTGAAAGAAGTGGCGGAACTGGACGAAACGCGAGCGGATCGTGAAGTAGCTACCGAGCCCGACAATGAGCACGATCAGCACTTTCCCTGAGAGGAAGTCGTTGATGACTTCGAGCATGAGTATTCCTCGCTGTTTTTTGTTTAAGCAAATGCTGGCCATTTGGAAACATCGTGTTACATCGGTCGGCGCGCGGCACGACAGGTGAGGCGATGTTTCGTCCCGGTCCATATTGCGGGTTTGTTATTAGTTCGGTTTTCGCATGTGTTGGGGGTCTCGTTTCTGACGACCGCTCACGCGAAGAGGGGCGGCACTATACCTACCAGTGCGGCGCCCGTCTGCACGATTGTGGTGCGTGCGACGAAACGGACCTTTGAATCACCTGGCCTCGCGGTCAGGTTCTTGCGGGGGCGAGCCTGCTCGCGATGGCTGGCGACGCGGTTTTTTCAAACGGCAGCGCGTCATCGTTTATCGCGAGCAGGCTCGCTCCTACAGGTTCTCTAATCGTTTGTAGCTATCAGTTAAAAAAAAGGGCTTGGGGAATAAATCCCCAAGCCCTCAAAAGGTGAGAGGTGTCTAGTCCCTCGACCTGGTGAGCAGTCATTGCGTCGATCACGCCTTCAGCGGGACGAGACGCGGAGCAATCATGTTTTCGGGGCGCAGGATGTCGTCGAGCATGGCGTCGTCGAGCAAGCCTTCTTCGCGCACCAGTTCCAGTACGCCGCGGCCGCTTTCCAGCGCAACACGGGCGATACGGGTGGCATTTTCATAGCCGATGTACGGGTTCAGGGCGGTGACCAGGCCGATTGAGTGCTCGACCAGTTCGCGGCAGCGCGCTTCGTTGGCGGTGATGCCGACGATGCAGTGTTCGCGCAGCATGTCCATGGCCCGTTGCAGCAGGCGGATCGAGTCGAAGATCTTGAAGGCGATCAACGGCTCCATCACGTTCAATTGCAGTTGCCCGCCTTCGGCCGCGATGGTCAGGGCCAGGTCGTTGCCGATGATCTGGAACGCTACCTGGTTGACCGCTTCGGGGATCACCGGGTTGACCTTGCCCGGCATGATCGAGCTGCCTGGCTGGCGAGCCGGCAGGTTGATCTCGTTGATGCCGGTGCGAGGACCGCTGGACAGCAGGCGCAGGTCGTTGCAGATCTTCGACAGCTTGACCGCGGTGCGCTTGAGCATGCCGGAGAACAGTACGAAGGCACCCATGTCGGACGTGGCTTCGATCAGGTCGGCGGCCGGTACCAGCGGCTGGCCGCTGATGGTTGCCAGGCGCTGCACGGCCAGGGCCTGATAGCGCGGATCGGCGTTGATGCCCGTGCCGATGGCGGTGCCGCCCAGGTTTACTTCGGTGAGCAGTTCAGGCGCCAGGGTTTTGAGGCGTGCCAGGTCTTCGCTCAGGGTGGTGGCGAAGGCGCGGAATTCCTGGCCGAGGGTCATCGGCACAGCGTCCTGCAGTTGGGTGCGGCCCATTTTCAGGACGTGGCTGAACTCTTCACCCTTGGCGGCAAAGGCTTGGATCAGGCTGTCGAGGCTGGCCAGCAACGCGTCGTGACCCAACAGCAGACCCAGGCGAATCGCGGTCGGATAGGCGTCGTTGGTGGACTGCGCCATGTTCACGTCGTTGTTGGGGTGCAGGTACTGGTATTCGCCTTTGTTGTGGCCCATGGCCTCCAACGCAATGTTGGCGATGACTTCGTTGGCATTCATGTTGGTTGAAGTGCCAGCGCCGCCCTGGATCATGTCCACCACGAACTCTTCGTGGAAATCGCCGCGGATCAGTCGTGCACAGGCTTCGCTGATAGCGGCGTGCTTGGCTTCGCTGAGTTGGCCCAGCTCGCGGTTGGCATCAGCGGCGGCCTGTTTGACCATTGCCAGACCGACCACCAGCTTGGGGTAATGCGAGATCGGGACGCCGGAGAGACGGAAGTTGTTCACCGCTCGCAGGGTCTGGATGCCGTAATACGCTTGCGCCGGTACTTCAAGTACGCCAAGCAGGTCTTTTTCTGTGCGGAATGATGCAGCGGAAGACATGATAGAAATCATCTCGATAAGGACCCGGTCTGAGCCGGAACGCTGTGAATCCTAGGCTTTCAGAAAAATTAGGGCCAATGCTGTTAAACACTGCCCTATGCACATTCGGCATAATGCGGGTGTGACGCCGACGGTACGGCGAGCGTGTGACCTGTTTTGGTGCGTGCCTTGGGAGGACGTGATGAATCTAGAAAGCAAATGGCTCGAGGACTTCAGTGCCCTGGCCGCGACTCGCAGTTTTTCCCAGGCGGCCGAACGGCGCTTCGTGACGCAACCGGCCTTCAGCCGACGCATCCGCAGCCTCGAGGCGGCGCTGGGGCTGACCCTGGTCAACCGCTCTCGCACACCGATCGAACTGACAGCAGCGGGGCAGTTGTTCCTGGTGACGGCGCGCACCGTGGTCGAGCAACTGGGTGAAGTGCTGCGTCATCTGCACCATCTGGAAGGCGGGCAGGGCGAAGTGATGCAAGTGGCGGCCGCGCACTCCCTGGCGCTGGGCTTCTTCCCGCGCTGGATCGCACAACTGCGCAACGAAGGCTTGAACATCGCCACGCGGCTGGTGGCGACCAACGTCGGCGACGCCGTGCATGCGTTGCGTGAAGGGGGTTGCGATCTGATGCTGGCCTTCTATGACCCGGATTCGGCCATGCAAATGGACCCGGAGATTTTCCCCTCGCTGCACTTGGGCCAGACCGAAATGCTGCCGGTGTGTGCCGCCGATGCTGAGGGCAAACCGCTGTTCGACCTTGAAGGCGAGGCCAGCGTGCCCTTGCTGGCCTACAGCGCCGGTGCATTTCTCGGACGCTCGGTGAACCAGTTGCTGCGCCAGCGGGCCCTGCGTTTCACCACGGTTTACGAAACGGCCATGGCCGACAGCCTCAAAAGCATGGCGCTGGAGGGCCTGGGTATCGCCTGGGTGCCACAACTGAGCGTGCGTGCCGAACTGGCCCGGGGCGAACTGGTGGTCTGCGGCGGCGCGCAATGGCACGTGCCCCTGGAAATCCGCCTGTACCGCTGCGCGCTGGTGCGCAAGGCCAACGTGCGCTTGTTGTGGCGCAAGCTCGAGGGCGGCGCGGCGCAAGGCGTGACTGGCACCTGATACCACGAAGATCTTCTGTCGGAGCGAGCTTGCTCGCGATAGCGGTGTGTCAGGCAACGTTGATGTTAAATGTCAGTCCGCTATCGCGAGCAGGCTCGCTCCCACAGGGGAATTGTGGTGCTTTTTCGCTGACCTGAGAGTCAATAAAACCGCCGTTTAACCACAAATGACAGATGGTCGCGACAGGGGCTGTTTATCTATTTCATTGAGGTATACTGCGCGGCCTTCGGCCGGTCCAGATCGGCCATAATTCGTACAACAAGCCACGCCGGTTTCCTGCGTGGCTTGTTGTTTTTTGACGCGCCTGCGGGCGCCCAGAGAGAAGAGGCACGACGATGAGTGCACTGGTTGGCGTGATCATGGGCTCCAAGTCCGATTGGTCCACCCTTAGCCACACCGCCGATATGCTGGAAAAGCTCGGCATCCCTTACGAGGTGAAAGTGGTCTCCGCCCACCGCACCCCGGACCTGCTGTTCCAGTACGCCGAAGAGGCTGAGGCGCGTGGCATCGAGGTGATCATCGCCGGTGCCGGTGGCGCGGCCCACCTGCCAGGCATGTGTGCGGCCAAGACTCACCTGCCGGTGCTGGGCGTGCCGGTGCAGTCGTCGATGCTCTCGGGCGTCGATTCGCTGCTGTCGATCGTGCAGATGCCGGCCGGCATTCCGGTCGCGACCCTGGCCATTGGCAAGGCCGGTGCGATCAACGCGGCCCTGCTGTCGGCGAGCATCCTGGGCGCCAAGCACCCACAATTTCATACCGTGCTGAAAAAATTCCGTGCTGAGCAGACAGACAGCGTCCTGGACAATCCAGACCCACGCATTGCCTGAGGTGGTTGACGAATGAAGATCGGTGTAATCGGTGGCGGCCAGTTGGGTCGCATGTTGGCCCTGGCGGGAACGCCGCTGGGAATGAACTTCGCTTTCCTCGATCCGGCACCGGACGCCTGCGCCAGCGCGCTGGGTGAACATCTGCGGGCCGACTACGGTGATCAGGACCATCTGCGCCAACTGGCCGATGAAGTCGATCTGGTGACCTTCGAGTTCGAGAGCGTCCCGGCCGAAACCGTTGCCTTCCTGTCCCAGTTCGTCCCGGTCTACCCGAGTGCCGAAGCCTTGCGCATCGCCCGCGACCGCTGGTTCGAAAAGAACATGTTCAAGGACCTGGGCATCCCTACACCCGCGTTCGCCGACATCCAGTCCCAGGCCGACCTGGAAGCCGCCGTTGCTTCCATCGGTCTGCCGGCGGTCCTCAAGACTCGCACCCTGGGCTACGACGGCAAGGGCCAGAAAGTCCTGCGCAATCCTGAGGATGTGGCCGGCACGTTCGCCGAGCTGGGCAGCGTGGCCTGCCTGCTGGAAGGTTTTGTACCGTTCACCGGGGAAGTCTCGTTGATCGCCGTGCGGGCTCGCGACGGGGAAATCCGTTTCTATCCGCTGGTGCACAACACCCACAAGGACGGCATTCTCAAGCTGTCCGTTGCCAGCACCGATCATCCGCTGCAGGCCCTGGCCGAGGACTACTCCAGCCGTGTGCTCAAGCAACTGGACTATGTCGGCGTGATGGCGTTCGAGTTCTTTGAAGTGGACGGCGGCCTCAAGGCCAATGAAATCGCCCCGCGCGTGCACAACTCCGGGCACTGGACCACCGAAGGCGCCGAATGCAGCCAGTTTGAAAACCACCTGCGGGCGGTGGCCGGGCTGCCGCTGGGCTCTACCGCCAAAGTCGGCGAAAGCGCGATGCTCAACTTCATCGGCAAGGTGCCGGACAGCGAGAAAGTCCTGGCGATTGCCGATTGCCACCTGCATCACTATGGCAAGGCGTTCAAGGCCGGGCGCAAGGTCGGCCACGCCAACCTGCGCTGCGCTGACCGGGCCACGCTGGCCCAGCAGATCATCAAGGTCGAGACACTGATCGCCGAACAATAGTCTTCAGTGTCGGTGGAACCATTGGTCGGCTAACTTCTCTGATGGCTAGGTGCCAAAGCCCGAACGGGCTTTGGTCTAGCGACTTACCTCAGAGGGAAATGCCATGGGAATCATTGGAACCATCTTTATCGGCTTGATCGTGGGCCTGCTGGCGCGCTTCCTGAAACCGGGCGATGACAGCATGGGCTGGATCATGACCATCCTGCTCGGTATCGGCGGTTCGTTGGCAGCCACTTACGGCGGCCAGGCCCTGGGCATCTACCAGGCTGGCGAAGGCGCCGGTTTCATCGGTGCCCTGGTGGGCGCGGTGGTGTTGCTGGTGATCTACGGTCTGATCAAAAGAAACTGATTCTGTGACAAAGCCCCCTCTGCGTTGGCGCGCAGGGAGGGCTAGAATGCCCGGCGTCGCACTTCCTACTTATTGCCGAGCCCATTCATGCGCCGTTTAGTCTTGACCCTCCTTCTGCTGGGCAGCGGCCTGGCCCACGCCGCCGAACTGCCGGAAACCGACTGGCTCGAACTGATGCCCAAGTCGGACCAGAAAGCCCTCGAGGCCATGCCCGAGATTGACCACAACACCCCCGAAGCCAGCGGCACCTTCACCGAAAAAGGTGGCTTGAAACAAAGCAAGGGCTTACCGGCGGTGATGTATTCGAGCAAGACCGTGGCGTCGATGAACGACCGGCATATCCGCCTGGGCGGCTACCCGGTGCCGCTGGAGTCCGACGCCAAGGGCCGCAGCACGCTGTTCTTCCTGGTGCCTTACCCCGGTGCCTGCATCCACGTCCCGCCACCTCCGCCCAATCAACTGGTACTGGTGCGCTATCCCAAGGGTTTGAAGCTGGACGACATCTACACACCGCTCTGGGTGACCGGCACGCTGAAGATCGAAAAGGTCGACAACGACCTGGCCAGTGCGGCGTACGCGCTGGAAGCGGAAAAGGTGAGGGTGGTGCAGGAGGCGGATCTGTAACGGCCGGCTGGCCTGATACAAATCCCAATGTGGGAGCGAGCCTGCTCGCGAAGCGGTGGGTCAGTCTCAACGATATTGACGGTCAGTCCGCTATCGAGAGCAGGCTCGCTCCCACAATGGTTTTTGTGGTGTGGCTTAGAGCGGCTTGCTACCGATGCTCACCCCGAGGGTATGACTGGCCTGCGGCAACAGCGTTACCACATCGTCCATCACGTTCGCCGTCTCGATACACAGCATGCGCTGCCAGCCATCGTCGGCCATGTCGCTGAAGGCCTTGGCGCGTTCGGTCCAGGGGTTCCAGATCACCGCCGAGCGTGAACCGCTGCTGGTCAGTTCGATGCGTCGTTCCCAGTGCGGGTCAACGATGCTCAGCTTCGCTGGGGTATCGAGATAGATGCGATCAGTCTCGCCGGCAAAGTGCAGATCGCCGGCCTGGGTCACGGTATTCCAGTCGTCCAGTGTTTCGATATAACGCAAGCCATCCACGCCTTCGACATGCACGTTGCGCACGTCACTGACAGCGAAGTAACTGTGCAGCGCCTGGCTCAGACTGACGGTTTCGCTGCCGCGGTTATGGCTGGTGAGGTGGATGTGCAACTGCTCGTCCATCACGATAGTCAGCGTCAGGTCCACCTGATGGGGCCAGCCCGAGAGGCCGTTTTCGGGGTAGGGCAGCACGAATTCCACTTTCAGGCTCTCGCCCTGGGCTTCGATGCCCTTGAGCTCCCAATCCATGGCCCGCACCAGGCCGTGAGCGGTGGCCGGATCGTTGCTCACGCGCATGGCCTGCACGCTGTCGGGGTTGCGCGTCAGGTTGCCGAACCACGGCCAGCACACCGGCACCCCGGCACGGATGCTCTTGCCCGCCTTGAACGTTGCCTGGTCGTTGAGCCAGATCAGCGGCGGCTGGCCGTCGACCTGATAGCTGAGGATGTGCGCGCCTTGCTGGGCCACCAGCAACTCGGCCTGACCGTGGCGGATGCGCCAGCCGTTCAGTTCATCCAGTTTGACGGCTTCGACATGGGGCGTAGGCATACTGCAAGTCTCGCTCAGGAACATGAACTGCAATGGACCGCAAAACGGCCCCCGTGTTTAACGGGCGCGCGGCGGAACCGAGCGGGTACGGCCACTGCCATCGATGGCGACGAACACAAACACCGCCTCGGTGACCTTGCGCCATTCGCTGGACAGCGGATCGTCACTCCAGACCTCGACCATCATCTGGATCGAACTGCGGCCGATCTCCAGCGCCTGGGTATAAAAAGACAGCTGGGCACCCACGGCCACCGGCACCAGAAACGCCATGCGATCGATCGCCACGGTGGCCACGCGTCCACCGGCCACTTTGCTGGCCATGGCCGTGCCGGCCAAGTCCATCTGGGAAACCAGCCAGCCGCCGAAAATATCGCCAAAGCCGTTGGTTTCGCGGGGAAGCGCGGTGATTTGCAGGGCCAGGTCGCCTTGCGGGATTGGATCTTCCTGTTCGAGCTCTATCATGCCGGGGGTGCCTCTGACCCGTAACTCTGTCTTATGTATCAGGTGAATAGCCGTCTTTGAAAAAAACGATTCAGCCCGAACATGCGTTCGTCACGTTTTTCGTAAAGGCGTGCCAAAGGGAAACTCTGCGAAACCGGCTGGCAGGTTACTACGCCACCAACGACGTTTTCGCACAGCAACCCCTTACAGAGTGTTGCAAGGTTGCGAGTATATCGAGCGATAGACGTCGAGACGACCACCCGGTTCCGATTTTGACTGTCAATTACGCACCTCTATGTGCTTTTTTGAACAATTTGCTATCGTGCCGAGCCTGCCCACCGTTGTCCGGGGTTGCAGAACTGACTATAAGAGAAGCCCTTGCCATGACCACTGCGCCTTCGAGCACGGCGACACCCGTTCAATCGGCTCGTCCGTTGACCCGTAACGATTACAAGACCCTGTCGCTTTCTGCCTTGGGCGGTGCGCTGGAGTTCTACGATTTCATCATTTTCGTGTTCTTCGCCACCGTGGTTGGCAAATTGTTCTTCCCCGCCGAAATGCCTGAGTGGCTGCGCTTGATGCAGACGTTCGGCATTTTTGCCGCCGGTTATCTGGCCCGGCCGCTGGGCGGGATCATCATGGCTCACTTCGGTGACCTGCTGGGACGCAAGAAAATGTTCACCTTGAGCATTTTCATGATGGCCGTGCCGACCCTCATCATGGGGTTGCTGCCGACCTATGCCCAGATCGGCATGTGGGCGCCGATTCTGCTGTTGCTGATGCGCGTGATCCAGGGCGCGGCCATTGGTGGTGAGGTGCCGGGGGCCTGGGTGTTCGTTTCCGAGCACGTTCCGGCGCGCCACATCGGCTACGCCTGCGGCACGCTGACGTGTGGCCTGACCGTGGGGATTTTGCTGGGGTCGCTGGTGGCCACGGCCATCAACAGCATCTATTCGCCGGTGGAGGTCGCGGATTACGCCTGGCGGATTCCGTTCCTGATGGGGGGTGTGTTCGGCCTGTTCTCGGTGTACCTGCGCCGTTGGCTGCACGAAACCCCGATATTCGCCGAGCTGCAACTGCGCAAGGCCCTGGCTGCGGAAGTACCGCTGCGAGCGGTGCTGCGTGATCATCGTGGCGCCATTGCCCTTTCGATGTTGCTGACCTGGCTGCTGTCGGCCGGCATCATCGTGATCATCCTGATGACCCCGACCGTGCTGCAAACGGTGTATCACTTCAGCCCGACCACCGCGTTGCAGGCCAACAGCCTGGCGATCGTATTCCTGAGCTTTGGCTGCATCGGCTCGGGCGTGCTGGCCGACCGCTTCGGTGCCGGACGAGTGTTCGTGTTCGGCAGCGCGTTGCTGTTGATCACCTCCTGGACCTTCTATCACAGCCTGTTCAACCACCCCGACTGGCTGTTTCCGCTCTATGCCCTGAGCGGGCTGCTGGTGGGCACCATCGGCGCGGTGCCCTATGTCATGGTCAAGGCGTTCCCGGCCGTGGTGCGCTTCAGCGGCCTATCGTTCTCCTACAACCTGGCCTATGCAATCTTCGGCGGCCTGACTCCGATGATCGTCACCCTGCTGCTCAAGGAAAGCCCGATGGGGCCGGCCTATTACGTGGCGGTTATCTGCGGTATCGGGATTGCGGTGGGGGCGTATCTCTGGAAGGAAGGTCGTTAAGCAGTTATTGACTGTATTGACTTCATCGCGAGCAGGCTCGCTCCCACATTGGATTCTGTGTTCACCGCACATCCCCTGTGGGAGCGAGCCTGCTCGCGATTGGGCCTGCTCGATCGTCTTTTAAATCTCAATAATGGCCTTTCATCCAATTGTCATATTTCAGCCATAGAGTGTTCACACGGCTTACCGATACTTGGCCGACTTAACACACCTATCTGCTAGGAGTAAGGCATGAAACTGAAGCGTTTGATGACGGCAATGACCTTTGTCGCCGCTGGCGTTGCGACCGCCCACGCGGTTGCCGCTGTCGACCCAGCCATCCCGAGCTACACCAAGACCACCGGTGTGTCGGGCAACCTGTCCAGCGTCGGCTCCGATACTCTGGCCAACCTGATGACCCTGTGGGCCGAGAACTACAAGAAAGAATACCCGAACGTAAATATCCAGATTCAGGCCGCCGGTTCTTCCACTGCGCCACCTGCGCTGACCGAAGGCACCTCCAACCTGGGCCCGATGAGCCGCAAGATGAAGGACAACGAGCTGCAGGCCTTCGAAACCAAATACGGTTACAAGCCTACTGCTGTTCCAGTGGCCGTGGACGCCCTGGCTGTGTTCGTACACAAGGACAACCCGATCAAAGGCCTGACCATGGCTCAGGTCGATGCAATTTTCTCGTCGACCCGCCTGTGCGGCGCCAAGGCTGACGTCAAGACCTGGGGTGACCTGGGCGTGACCGGTGACCTGGCCAACAAGCCAATCCAGCTGTTCGGTCGTAACTCGGTATCCGGCACCTACGGCTACTTCAAAGAAGAAGCCCTGTGCAAAGGCGACTACAAGTCCAACGTAAATGAACAGCCTGGTTCGGCGTCGGTTGTACAGTCCATCAGCAGCTCGCTCAACGGCGTTGGCTACTCGGGCATCGGCTACAAAACCGCCAGCGTGAAAACCGTTGCTCTTGCCAAGAAAGAAGGTGGCGAGTTCATCGAAGACACCGAAGAAAACACCCTGAACGGCAAGTACCCACTGTCGCGTTTCCTCTACGTTTACATCAACAAGGCTCCGAACAAGCCTCTGGCCCCGCTGGAAGCCGAGTTCCTGAAGCTGGTTCTGTCCAAGCAAGGTCAGGAAGTTGTGGTCAAGGACGGCTACATCCCACTGCCAGCCAAGGTTGCCGCCAAGGCCCTGGCTGACCTGGGTCTGTCCGAAGGCGAAGGCTCCAACGTCGCCAAGAAGTAATACCTGAGCCCGGGCCACACCCGGGCTTTTGTGGGGGCGAGCTAGCTCGCGATAGCGGTAGGTCAGTCAACATTGAGGTTTGAATGTGATGACCCCATCCCGAGCAAGCCCCCCACACCCCAATTTCTGTCCGCTGCCGGTATTCACGGGCGGCGGATTTGTTGCGTCACTGCATTGTCATCTTTCTGTCATACAGGATCGCTAGGGTGTGCGCATGAATGATCTGGCCAATTCCACAATGACTACGACTTCCCCTCCCAAGCGCATTGACTTCAATACGCCTGAACTGCAACGCAAGCGCCGCATCCGCGCGCTCAAGGATCGCCTGACCCGCTGGTACGTTCTGGTCGGCGGGCTCGCCGTGCTGGCGGCCATTACCTTGATTTTCTTCTTCCTGGCGTATGTGGTCCTCCCGCTGTTCCAGGGCGCGGACCTGACCTCCAAGGACTCGATTACTCCTGCCTGGATGCAGGACGCCGGCAAACCGCTGATGATCGCCATCGAAGAGCAGAACCAGGTGGCGATGCGGATTTCCGACAAGGGCCAGGCGCTGTTCTTTGATGTAGACACCGGGGCAGAGCTGCGTCGTGTCGACCTGCCGGTGCCGGCGGGTGCCAGCGTGACCTCCATCGGCGAAGACCAACCCGGCAGCCCGCTGGTGGTGATCGGTCTGTCCAACGGCCAGGCACTGGTGGTGCGTCATACCTATAAAGTCAGCTATCCGGACGGCAAGAAAACCATTTCGCCGGCCATCGAGTACCCGTACGGCGAAACGCCGATTGTGCTCAACGAGCAGGGCGCGCCGCTGGAGCATGTATCGCTCAACGCCACTGATTCGACCCTGTTGCTCGCCGGTTCCACGGGCGCGCAACTGCAGGTGCTGTCGATCACCAGCGAAGAAAACATGATGACCGGTGAAGTCACCAGCGAGCAGACGCGTATCGAGCTGCCGCAGATGACCGAGCCGGTCAAAAACATCTTCGTCGACCCGCGTCAGCAATGGCTGTATGTAGTCAACGGGCGTGCCCAGGCCGATGTGTTCAGCCTGCGGGACAAGAGCCTCAACGGCCGCTACAAGCTGCTTGAGAACGGCGACGCCCAGGTCACCGCCAGCACCCAGTTGGTAGGCGGGATTTCCCTGATCATTGGTGACTCCACAGGTGGCCTGGCTCAGTGGTTCATGGCCCGCGATGCGGACGGTGAGCAACGCCTGAAACAGATTCGTACGTTCCAGATGGGCACTGCGCCGATCGTTGAGATCACCGCCGAGGAACGGCGTAAAGGTTTCGTGGCCTTGGACGCTTCCGGCAAACTCGGCGTGTTCCACAGTACCGCTCACCGCACCTTGCTGGTGGACCAGGTGGTCGACGGCCAGGGCCTGTTCGGCATGTCGCCTCGGGCCAACCGTCTGATCGTGGAGCAAGGCGGCAAGTTGCAACCGTTGCTGCTGGATAACCCGCACCCGGAAGTCTCGTGGAGCGCGTTGTGGGGCAAGGTCTGGTACGAAAACTACGACGAGCCTAAATACGTCTGGCAATCGACCGCGGCCAACACCGATTTCGAACCCAAGATGAGCCTTTCGCCGCTGACCTTCGGCACCCTGAAAGCGGCGTTCTACGCGATGCTGCTGGCGGCGCCGCTGGCGATTGCTGCCGCGATCTACACCGCGTACTTCATGGCCCCGGGCATGCGCCGCAAGGTCAAGCCGGTGATCGAACTGATGGAAGCGATGCCGACGGTGATCCTCGGTTTCTTCGCCGGCCTGTTCCTGGCGCCCTACGTCGAAGGGCACCTGCCAGGTATCTTCAGCCTGCTGATGTTGTTGCCCGTTGGCATCCTGGTGGCCGGTTTCGTCTTCAGCCGCTTGCCTGAGTCCGTGCGCCTGAAGGTGCCAGAGGGCTGGGAAAGCGCGATGCTGATCCCGGTGATCCTGTTTGTGGGCTGGCTCTCGCTGTACATGAGCCCGTACATGGAAGCCTGGTTCTTCGGTGGCGACATGCGCATGTGGATCTCCCATGATCTGGGCATCACCTACGACCAGCGCAACGCCCTGGTAGTTGGTCTGGCGATGGGTTTTGCGGTCATCCCGAACATCTACTCCATCGCTGAAGACGCCGTGTTCAGTGTGCCGCGTGGCCTGACCCTGGGCTCGCTGGCCCTCGGTGCCACGCCGTGGCAGACCATGACCCGCGTGGTGATTCTCACCGCCAGCCCCGGCATCTTCTCGGCGCTGATGATCGGCATGGGCCGTGCGGTCGGTGAAACCATGATCGTGCTGATGGCCACCGGTAACACGCCGGTCATGGAAATGAACCTGTTCGAAGGTCTGCGCACCCTGGCGGCCAACGTGGCGGTGGAAATGCCTGAGTCGGAAGTCGGCGGCAGCCATTACCGCGTGCTGTTCCTGTCGGCGCTGGTGCTGCTGCTGTTCACCTTCATCATGAACACCCTCGCCGAGCTGATCCGTCAGCGTCTGCGCAAGAAATATTCGTCGCTTTAAGAAAGGTAGAAGTCTGTGAAACAGAACTCCCTGAAAGGATGGTTCAAGAGCGGCGCCCCCGGCGTCTGGATCAGCGGTGGCGCGGTGTCCATCGCGGTCATCATGACCATTGGCCTGCTGGCAGTGATTGCCGTGCGCGGTCTGGGCCATTTCTGGCCGGCGGACCTGATCCACGCCAGCTACAACGTGCCGGGCATGCCCGCGCATCTGGTTGTAGGCGAAGTGGTGCAGAAGGAATCAGTGCCCCGCGAGCGTCTGAAAAGCGCTGGCCTGCCGGTGCCGGACGAAGGCCCCGAGTTCATGACCCGCGAGTTGATCAAGGTCGGCAACCGGGACCTCAACGGAACGGATTTCACCTGGATCGTCGGTGACTGGCTGACCAACCAGACCACGCCGCCGGAGCTGATGGCCATCGAGCGTCGTGAGTGGGGTAATTTCTACGGCTACCTGGTCAACGTCAAAGAGAACGGCAAGGTCATCGCCGAAGGCGAAGCGGCCTGGCCGGAACTGCAAGCTCGCGTGGCCCGGGTCAACAAACTCGCGGCTGAGCTCAAGACCCTGGAAAAATCCGACATCGGCGCAATCAACGCAGGGCTTGAGCGCATTCGTCTCAAAGGCCGCAAGCTGGAGCTGGAAGGCAAGCTGGACGCTGCTGCACAAGCGGACCTGGACGCTGACCGCGCCGAGCTCGATGCCCGCTACAAAGACATCGAAGCGCGTCTGGGCGACCTGCATTCGCAGTTCAACCGCGACAGCCTGACCGCCCGCGATGCCAATGGCAAAGAACTGGAAATCGAGATCGGCAAAGTGGTGCATGCCTACCAGCCGAACGGCATGGGGACTTTCACCAAGATCGGTTTCTATTTCAGCAAGGTCTGGGAATTCCTCAGCGACGATCCTCGTGAAGCCAACACCGAAGGCGGGATCTTCCCGGCGATTTTCGGCACCGTCATGATGACCCTGATCATGGCAATGGTGGTGACGCCATTCGGTGTGCTGGCAGCGGTGTACCTGCGCGAATACGCTCGCCAGGGACCGATGACCCGCCTGATCCGCATCGCGGTGAACAACCTGGCGGGCGTACCGGCCATCGTCTACGGTGTGTTCGGCCTGGGCTTCTTCGTTTATGTGTTAGGTGGTTCGGTTGACCGGTTGTTCTTCCCCGAAGCCCTGCCGGCACCGACATTCGGTACCCCGGGCCTGCTCTGGGCGTCCCTGACCCTGGCGCTGCTGGCGGTGCCGGTGGTGATCGTCGCCACTGAAGAAGGCCTGGCGCGTATCCCGCGTACTGTGCGCGAAGGCTCCCTGGCCCTGGGCGCGACCAAGGCTGAGACACTGTGGAAAATCGTGCTGCCCATGGCGAGCCCGGCGATGATGACCGGCATGATCCTCGCGGTGGCTCGCGCCGCGGGTGAAGTGGCGCCATTGATGCTGGTAGGCGTGGTGAAACTGGCCCCGTCGCTGCCGCTGGACGGCAACTACCCGTACCTGCACCTGGACCAGAAGATCATGCACCTGGGCTTTCACATCTATGACGTAGGCTTCCAGAGCCCGAACGTCGAAGCGGCGCGACCGCTGGTATACGCCACGGCGCTGTTGCTGGTGCTGGTGATTGCCACGCTCAACCTGTCGGCGGTGTGGATCCGTAACCACCTGCGCGAGAAGTACAAAGCACTCGATAGCTGATTTCACACTGATCTTTTGTGGGAGCGAGCCTGCTCGCGATGGCATCACCTCGGTTTTAAAGCCAAACCGAGTTGCCTGAATCGCGAGCAGGCTCGCTCCCAGACAACCGAACCGAATTTGTTAGCACAGGGAGCCTCCCATGCAACACGAGACACAAGCACGCGGCATCAACATGTCGGCCCTGGGCCGCGACAAGCAGAGCCTGGACCTGGCTCAGGAAACCGTCGCCATCGAAGTGCCCGGCCTGAACCTGTTTTACGGCCAGAAGCAGGCGCTGTACGACGTCAGCCTGAACATTCCGAAACAGCGCGTCACCGCGTTCATCGGTCCGTCGGGCTGCGGCAAGTCGACCTTGCTGCGCACCTTCAACCGTATGAACGATCTGGTGGACGGCTGCCGCGTCGAGGGCGAAATCAACCTCTACGGCAACGACATCTACCGCAAGGGCGAAGATGTGGCCGAGCTGCGTCGTCGTGTGGGCATGGTGTTCCAGAAGCCTAACCCGTTCCCCAAAACCATCTACGAGAACGTGGTCTACGGCCTGCGCATCCAGGGCATCAACAAAAAGCGCATTCTTGACGAAGCCGTGGAATGGGCGCTCAAGGGCGCGGCGCTGTGGGACGAGGTCAAGGATCGTCTGCACGAATCGGCACTGGGCCTGTCCGGTGGTCAACAGCAACGTCTGGTGATTGCCCGTACCATCGCCGTTGAGCCGGAAGTCTTGTTGCTCGACGAACCTTGCTCGGCCCTGGACCCGATCTCGACCCTGAAAGTCGAAGAGCTGATCTACGAGCTCAAATCCAAATTCACCATCGTCATCGTGACCCACAACATGCAACAGGCGGCGCGGGTTTCCGACTACACCGCCTTCATGTACATGGGCAAACTGGTGGAATTCGGCGACACCGACACCCTGTTTACCAACCCGGCCAAGAAGCAGACCGAAGACTACATCACCGGTCGTTATGGCTAGTCGAGGCCGCTGCAAGCCGCACGTTTGACGCGGCGATACAGAAGCGGTGCGGTATCAGGATCAACATTCAACTGCTTGAAGCTTGCAGCTTGAAGCTTGCAACTTTCGCGGAGCGCACAAGATGATTTCGAAGGAAGGCCTTACTCACCACATTTCCGCACAGTTCAATGCCGAGCTCGAGGAGGTGCGCAGTCACCTGCTGGCCATGGGCGGGCTGGTGGAAAAGCAGGTCAACGACGCGGTGACCGCGCTGATCGAGGCCGACTCCGGCCTGGCCCAGCAAGTGCGCGAGATCGACGACCAGATCAACCAGATGGAGCGCAACATCGACGAAGAGTGCCTGCGCATCCTGGCCCGTCGTCAACCGGCCGCTTCCGACCTTCGCCTGATCATCAGCATCTCCAAGTCGGTGATCGATCTGGAACGAATCGGCGACGAAAGCACCAAGATCGCCCGTCGCGCCATTCAGCTGTGCGAAGAAGGCGAGGCGCCGCGCGGTTACGTCGAAGTTCGTCACATTGGCGACCAGGTGCGCAACATGGTGCGCGACGCACTGGATGCCTTCGCCCGTTTCGACGCCGACCTGGCACTGTCGGTGGCCCAGTACGACAAGATCATCGACCGCGAATACAAGACCGCGCTGCGTGAGCTGGCGACCTACATGATGGAAGACCCGCGCTCCATCTCCCGGGTGCTGAGCATCATCTGGGTGCTGCGTTCTTTGGAACGTATCGGCGATCATGCGCGCAACATCTCGGAACTTGTGATCTACCTGGTGCGCGGCACCGACGTGCGTCACTTGGGGCTCAAGCGCATGAAGGCCGAAGTGGAGGGCACCTCGTCCGAAACCGCTAATGTTCCGGGCGAAACTGACGATAAGTAAGATTGCCCAAGAAAAGCGCCCGGCCTTCTGGTCGGGCTTTTTTTTGCGGCTTTTTTAATCGAAAGCAGCACCCCGCGAACGAAGAGTCCCGGCGTGACTGAAGGTTTTTTGGCAATATGCCATCAGTAAAAGCGGTATGCTTGCCGGGATTTTTTAGAGGTGTATCTGGATGAGTAAGGTCAGTGTGTTGGTCGTGGACGACGCTTCGTTCATTCGTGACCTGGTGAAGAAGTGCCTGCGCAACTACTTCCCGGGCATCCGCATCGAAGATGCGGTGAACGGTAAGAAAGCCCAATCCCTGCTGGCCCGTGAGGCGTTCGACCTGGTGCTGTGCGATTGGGAAATGCCGGAAATGTCGGGCCTGGAGCTGCTGACCTGGTGCCGCCAGCAGGACAATCTCAAGGGCATGCCGTTTGTGATGGTCACCAGCCGCGGCGACAAGGAAAACGTGGTCCAGGCGATCCAGGCCGGCGTTTCCGGCTACGTCAGCAAGCCGTTCACCAACGAGCAACTGCTGACCAAGGTCAAGCAGGCCCTGCACAAGGTTGGCAAGCTCGACACCCTGATGAACAGCGCTCCGACCAAGATGAACTCGGCGTTCGGCAATGATTCGCTCAGCGCGCTTACCGGCGGCAAGGCGGCTCCGGTTGCGGCGGCGGCTCCGGCGGTCAATCCATTTGCCAAGCCTGCTGTCGTTGCAGCTGCCGCGCCCGCCGCTGTTGCTGCTCCAGCCCGCGGCATGCTCAACAGCCCGCCGGTCAAGGCGCCTTCAGCCTCCACCGCCCCGGCTGGCGCCAACCGTGGTCAGGGCCAGTTGCGCCTCTCCAGCGGCACCCAGCAATGCGTGATCAAGGCCCTGAGCCTCAAGGAAGCGCTGCTGCTGGTCAAACGCACCGACACCCTGCCACAGGTGCTGGAAAGCGCCGTGCTGGACATGGAGCAGGGCGACAACGCCGAAACTGCTCGCCTCAACGGTTACTTGCACGCCATCGTTGCTCACGAGCAGACCCCCGACAGCGAATGGCTGCAACTGACCTTCCGTTTTGTCGATAAAGACCCACAGAAGCTCGACTACATCTCCCGCCTGATTGCCCGCGGTACAGCGCAGAAGCATTTCGTACCTGGCGCCTGATTCGGCGGCGTCCTTCAGTCAGTCATCGCGAGCAGGCTCGCTCCCACAGTGATCTCTGTTGTTCACAAAATTTGTGTCCACAGCAGATCCAGTGTGGGAGCGAGCCTGCTCGCGATGGGGTCACCAGCGACAATAGCGCCCTATCGGCCAACCCATTTTGAAACATCCGTCGACTACGCTGGTCCATCCAGCTGCTAGGCTGCTGTACAGGCCTTCATTTCGACAGAATTTTTGCCCATGTTTTTGCCCCTGCTGTTTGCCTGTGGTCTTGTCCTGGCCTCCACCTCGGCCGTGGCCATGACGATCTACAAATCCACCGATGCCAATGGCGTGGTGTCCTACAGCGATCGCCCCAGCAAGGGCGCGCAGGTGTTCGTGTTCCGTGATCGCATGGTCGAACGTCTCGAGCGCCAGGTGTTTCTCGATATCAAGAAACAGAAGGGCGCGGACGCGGTGTTCGTGCGCAACGACTTGTACGCGCCGGTGGAGATCGAATTGAGTTTTGCCGGGCTACGCAACGTCAGTGGGGCGCCGAGCCGGCCGATCCGGCGGGTGCTGCCGGCGCGCAGTAACCTGCGTCTGGCGCTGCTCACGGCCACGCGCCCCGGAAAGCCTTTGGTGTACACCCCACGGTTCGAATACTCCCTGGGCGACCCTGCAGGCACGGCGCAGGCCTATCGATACCCGCTGCCGTGGCGTGGCGGTCCGTTTCGGCTGAGCCAGGGGGCCAACGGTCAATACAGCCACTATGGCCCCAAAAACCGTTATGCCATGGACATCGCCATGCCCGAGGGCACGCCGATCATCGCGGCGCGCGGCGGCGTGGTGGTCAAGACGGAAAATCACCAGACCGGCCGTGGCACCGACCCGTCGGGCAACTTCGTGCGGGTGCTGCACGATGACGGGACCATGGGCGTGTACCTGCACCTGCAAAAAGGCTCGGTGAGCGTGCGGGAAGGGCAACGGGTGATGGTGGGAACGCCGCTGGCGCTGTCGGGCAATACCGGCAACAGTTCAGGTCCGCACCTGCATTTCGTGGTGCAGCGCAATACCGGGTTGGGGCTGGTGTCGATTCCCTACCAGTTCAATCAACCGGTGGGCGACTTGCCCAACTTTGCGTTGGGCAAGCAGTAAGCGGCTGGCGCCGATCTACTGTGGCGAGGGAGCTTGCTCCCGCTGGGTCGCGAAGCGGCCCCAAAAGCGACGACTGCTTCGCAGCCGAGCGGGAGCAAGCTCCCTCGCCACAGAGATTGCGCATGCCTTGTAGAAAGGTGGGGCTCAACCGAGCATCAACACCTTCGCCAGAATAATCTTCGGTCCTTTCATCTTCTTGATGATGATCCGCAGGCCTTCGACTTCCAGCACTTCTTCCTCTTCCGGCACGCGCTTGAGGGTTTCATAGACCAGCCCGGCGAGGGTCTCGGCCTCGATGTGGTCCAGGTCGATGCCCAGCAGGCGCTCGACCTTGAACAACGGCGTGTCACCGCGCACCAGCAGCTTGCCCGGCTGATAGGCCAGGATGCCGCGCTCGGCCTTGCGGTGTTCGTCCTGGATGTCGCCCACCAGCACTTCGAGCACGTCTTCCATGGTCAAATAACCGATGATGTTGCCGTCGGCTTCTTCAACCAGGGCGAAGTGCGAGCCGCCCTTGCGGAACTGCTCCAGCAGCTGCGAGAGCGGCATGTGCCGCGACACGCGCTCCAGTGGGCGGGTGAGTTCGGCCAGGTTGAACGACTCGGGAATGTGATCCAGGGCCGCCAGTTCCAGCAGCAGGTCCTTGATGTGCAGCAGGCCGACGAACTCCTGGCGATCGCTGTCGTACACCGGATAGCGGCTGAACTTGTGGCGACGGAACATCGCCAGGATCTCCTTGAGCGGCGCATTGAACTCCAGCGTCACCAGGTCTTCCCGGGAGTTGGCCCAGTCCACCACTTCCAGCTCGCCCATTTCCACGGCCGAGGCCAGCACACGCATGCCCTGGTCGCTTGGGTCCTGGCCACGGCTGGAGTGCAGGATCAGTTTCAGTTCTTCACGGCTGTAATGGTGCTCGTGATGCGGGCCGGGTTCGCCTTGGCCGGCGATACGCAGGATGGCGTTGGCGCTGGCATTGAGCAGGTAGATCGCCGGGTACATGGCCCAGTAGAACAGGTACAGCGGCACGGCGGTCCACAGCGACAGCAGCTCGGGCTTGCGGATCGCCCAGGATTTGGGCGCCAGCTCACCGACCACGATGTGCAGGTACGAAATGATGAAGAACGCGGTGAAGAACGACACGCCCTTGATCACTTCCGGCGACTCAACGCCGACCGCGCCCAGCAGCGGCTCCAGAACGTGGGCGAACGCCGGCTCACCGACCCAGCCCAGGCCCAGGGAGGCCAGGGTGATACCCAGTTGACAGGCCGACAGGTAAGCATCGAGCTGGCTGTGAACGGTACGCAGGATATGCCCGCGCCAGCCGTTTTTCTCAGCGATGGCCTCGACCCGGGTCGAGCGCAGTTTGACCATGGCAAATTCGGCCGCAACGAAAAAGCCGTTGAGCAGAACCAGGATCAGAGCAAAAAGAATCATGCCGAATTCGGCGAAGAGTGTTGCCAGGGACAAGCCAGGGGAAGGGTCCATGATGGAGTTTTGCGGGTTCCGTATATTCGAAAGGATTGGAAATGAGTGCCTGAAAAGGCAGGCACAAGTCAGCCAATGTAGCGGCTGACTGGGCCGTTGCCTAGTGGCGAGTGCTGGCCGGTCTCAATCGGCGGCGCGGGTGAGGCGCGCGCGAACCGTCTGTGCCGGGGCAAAATGGCAGGTAAACGTACTGCCGTGGCCGGGCACGCTGCTGATTTCCATGCGCCCGCGATGCCGCAGTAACACGTGCTTGACGATCGCCAGGCCCAGCCCGGTGCCGCCGGTATTGGAGTTGCGGCTGGAATCGACGCGGTAGAAACGTTCGGTCAGGCGCGGCAGGTGTTTGCTGTCGATGCCGATGCCCGAATCCTGCACGCTCAGGTGTGCGCCTTGGCCGTCGCCCCACCAGCGAACGTGAATCCGGCCTTGTTCCGGCGTGTATTTGACGGCATTGAACACCAGATTGGAGAAGGCACTGCGCAGTTCGGCCTCGCTGCCCTTGAGCTGCACGTTCGGGTCGGCTTCAAGGGTGATGGTCTGCTGCTTGGGCCCGGAGAGTTCCTGGGCATCCTCAACAATGATTTGCAGCAAGTCGTCGACAGGCACCGGCTGGTTGTCCGAGGGGTAATCGGTGGCTTCAAGTTTGGCCAGCAGCAGCAGGTCATTGAGCAGGGTCTGCATACGCCCGCTTTGCTGGTGCATCTGCTGCAACGCGCGGCTCCAGCGTGGGTTCACTTCCTCGACATTGTCCAGCAGGGTTTCCAGATACCCGCAGATCACGGTCAACGGCGTGCGCAACTCATGGGAGACATTGGCGACGAAGTCTTTGCGCATCTGTTCCAACTGATGGATGCGCGTCACGTCACGCACCAGCATCAAGTGCTCGTTGTTTCCGTAGCGCGTGAGGTACAGCTGAATGCGCACCCGGTCATTGGTGGGCGAAGGAATCTCCAGCGGCTCGGCGTAGTTTTCCTGTTCGAAGTATTCCTTGAAGCGAGGGTGGCGCACCAGGTTGGTCACCGGCTGGCCGCTGTCTTGAGGGGTCTTGAGGCCCAGCAGGGTTTCGGCGGCGCGGTTCCACCATTCCAGGTTGCCATCGCTGTCGAGCATGATCACCGCGTCCTTGAGCGCCGCAGTGGACTCCTGGACCCGGTCGATCACCGCTTGCAGGCGGCCACGCACGCGCTGGTCACGCCGTTGCAGGTGATAGATGCTGTCGAATACCTCACCCCACAGGCCATAGCCGTCGGGCGGGGCCTCGTCGGGTTTATGCAGGCGCAGCCACTCATGCATGCGCAGCAGTTGCTTGAGCGTCCAGGCCAGGTACAGCGCCAGGCCCGCAGCCAGACTCCAGCCGTAGAAGCCGGTGATCAGGCCCACGACCAGACAGCCGGTCACTAGCAACAACATGTGGCGAATCAGGGTGCCATGCCAGTTTTGATTCAATTGAACGCGCGTCCTTGTCAGCTTGTCGGGCGGTAAGGGCTCGGGTCAGGCCTTGGTCGAAAAACGATAACCGGTGCCGCGCACAGTTTGTACCAGATTCTCATAGGCATCGCCGAGGGCTTTGCGCAGGCGACGAATGTGCACGTCCACGGTGCGCTCCTCGACATAAACATTACCGCCCCAGACCTGGTCCAGCAGTTGCCCACGGGTATAGGCGCGCTCCTGGTGGGTCATGAAAAATTGCAGCAGGCGGTATTCGGTCGGGCCCATCTCGGCGGGTTTGCCGTCGATGGTCACGCGGTGGCTGATGGGGTCCAGCAGCAGGCCGCCGACTTCAATCGGGGCCTCGCCATCGGTCGGACCGGCGCGCCGCAACACGGCCTTCAGGCGTGCCACCAGCTCCCGTGGGGAAAACGGCTTGGTGATGTAGTCGTCGGCGCCGACTTCCAGGCCCTGGATCTTGTTGTCTTCTTCGCCCTTGGCGGTGAGCATGATGATCGGGATATCACCGGTCAGCTCATCGCGCTTGAGGCGTCGCGCCAGTTCAATGCCAGACGTACCGGGAAGCATCCAGTCCAGCAGAATCAGGTCGGGCTTGCGGTCGACGATGATGGCGTGGGCCTGTTGGGAGTTTTCTGCTTCCATGCAGTCATAGCCGGCCATCTCCAACGCAACGGCGATCATCTCGCGGATGGGCGCTTCGTCGTCGACGATCAGAATGCTCCTGCCAACCATGGGGTAATCCTCTTGTCATTTAACTGTCTTGCGCCGCATTAGATAACGGAATTATTGCAGTCGTGTGACACTTGTCTCGGCACCCGGCAGTGTAGAGGATCCTGGACTAAGCTTTTGAGTCCGATTCCTGACAACTGCAAAAGAAGGTTTCCATGACTTACCTTACCCAATCCATCAAGGCTCTGGGCCTGGCGGTTGCCTTGGTGCTGCCGGCGCTGGCGTACGCGGCTGACGAACCGGCGATGATCAAAGATGGCATGCTGACCGACCACAAGGGCATGACGTTGTATACCTTTGAAAAAGACCAAGGCGGCAAGTCAGCGTGCGTCGCCAAATGTGCCGAGAACTGGCCACCGCTCAAGGCTGAAAGCGCTGCCATGCCCATGGGTAAATGGACCGTGATTACGCGCGACGACGGGTCGTCGCAGTGGGCCTACGACGGCAAGCCGCTGTACACCTTCGTGAAGGACGAGAAAGAAGGAGACAAGACCGGTGACGGCGTAATGGGCGGTGCCTGGAAGGTTGCCAAGCCCAAGTAGCTGATCGGTGCTAAAACGCTTTTGTGGCCGGGGAGCAAGCTCCCCCGCCACAAAGATTTCATGACCGTGGGTTCAGCGCTGGGTCAGCGGTCTCACCGCAACGCGTAATCCAGCACAATCCCCACGAAAATCGCCAACCCGGCCCAATGGTTGTGCAAAAAAGCCTTGAAGCAGCGCATCCGGTCTCTGCTGCGGGTGTACCAGAATTCCCAGGCAAAACACCCGGCAGCGGCCACCAGCCCCAAGTGGAACCAGCCGCCCAACTGGAATTTCGACCCGGCCAGCAGCAGGCAACCCAAGGCCAGGCCCTGCAGCGTCAGGATGATCACCCGGTCGGCATCGCCAAACAGAATGGCCGTGGACTTGACGCCGATCCGCAAGTCATCGTCCCGGTCAGTCATCGCGTAATAGGTGTCGTAGCCCACCGTCCACAGCAGGTTGGCGATGTACAGCAGCCAGGCCGCCGCCGGCAAATGCCCGGTTTCGGCAGTGAACGCCATCGGCATGCCCCAGGAGAACGCTGCCCCCAGCACCACTTGCGGATAGTAGGTGTAGCGCTTCATGAACGGGTAACTGAACGCCAGCGCCAGCCCGCCGAGGGACAGCAAGATGGTCGGTGCATTGGTACACAGCACCAGCAGGAAGCTCACGCCCATCAGCACCGCGAAGAACACCAGCGCCTCTTTCGAACTGATCTTGCCGCTCACCAGCGGGCGCTGTTCGGTGCGTTTGACGTGGCCGTCCACCTTGCGGTCGGCCCAGTCGTTGATCACACAACCACCGGCGCGCGTCAGGACCACGCCAAGCACGAAAATCACGATGTTGGCCAGGGACGGCGAACCTTCCCCGGCAATCCACAAAGCCCACAACGTCGGCCATAACAGCAGATAGATGCCGATGGGCTTGTCCAGGCGCGTCAGTTGCACGAAGTCCCACGCCCGCGGGTTCAGGCGGTTCAAGGATTTGAGCAGTTGCACGTACATCAGCAGTTCTCCGAATAGGCGCGGGCGACGGTCCACAGGCGCGGCAGGAAAATTTCCGCCACCAGCACACTCAACGTTCCGCGATCAAAACGCGAACGGCGGCCCCACAGTTCACGAGCGCGCACCTCAGCCGGCAACCATTGTTCGGGGTAATGGCAAACCTCGATGGCCCGGCGCTGGAACGCCTGGTCGCAAAACAGCAACTCGCCCAGGGAACGACTGCCCAGCTCGTCCATCTGCAAACCGTCGCCCTGCAACGCGCTACGCGCCGCCACACTGCGGGCAAACACCCAGGCCTCGCCATGGCCGCGCAGATACACCTCGCGTACCCAGCCTTCGCTGCCCTCGGCCAGATCCAGCGCGGCACATTCATCGGCCCGCAAGGGTTGCCAACCTTCGAACAGCGGCGTCACGCTGAAACGCTCATCCGACAGCCGCGTCAGGCGCCGGGTCAGGGACCCTTCGTCGAATAGCCAGTCGAGCACACAGGCGTCAGGGCGAGGCGACAGCAGGGGCTGGGGCAACCATTGGAGTGTAGGAAATATCGAATTTGTATGCGGCACAGAGGTCTTGAATGGCAGCAAATGAGGCCGCGAGCTTACCATGTCGGTTGGCGAATTTGATTCAGCGGGGCGGTCTTAGCGTCGATCATGCTTGCATCTATCGCGACCGATCAGTACAAAACGCCCTGAGCCGGAAGGGGCAGCTTTACATCGACCCAACCATACCGGCAAATGCCGACACCTGAGGAAGTACCTGAATGAAAAAGTGGCAATGTATTGTCTGCGGCCTGATCTACGATGAAGCCCTTGGCTGGCCGGATGACGGCATCGCGCCCGGCACTGCCTGGCAAGACGTACCCGAAGACTGGCTCTGCCCGGACTGCGGCGTGGGTAAATCGGATTTCGAAATGATCGCTATCTGATCGTTTCCTGCATGGAGAGCTACATGGAGAGCAACATGAGTGCACCTGTCGTCATCGTCGGTACGGGCCTTGCCGGTTACAACCTGGCCCGGGAGTTTCGCAAACTCGACAGCGAAACTCCGCTGCTGCTGATCAGCGCCGATGACGGTCGCTCCTACTCCAAGCCGATGCTCTCCACAGGCTTTGGCAAAAACAAAGACGCCGACGGCCTGAGCATGGCCGAGCCGGGCGCCATGGCCGAGCAACTGAACGCCGAAGTGCGCACCCACACCCGCATCAGCGGCATCGATCCGGGCCACAAACGCTTGTGGATCGGCGAAGAAACGGTGAACTACCGCGACCTGATCCTGGCCTGGGGCGCAGAAACCGTGCGCGTGCCGGTACAGGGTGATGCCTCGGACCTGATCTTCCCCATCAACGATCTGGAAGACTACGCACGCTTTCGCGCAGCGGCCGCCGGCAAGCGCCGGGTGCTCTTGCTCGGTGCCGGGCTGATTGGCTGCGAATTCGCCAACGACCTGATCCTGGGCGGTTACGAAGTGCAACTGGTCGCGCCGTGCGAGCAAGTCATGCCGACCCTGCTGCACCCTGCGGCCGCCGCTGCGGTACAGGCCGGGCTGGAAAGCCTCGGTGCGCGTTTCCACCTGGGGCCGGTGCTCAATCGCCTGCAACGGGTGGCCGACGGGCTGGAGGCGCACCTGTCCGACGGCCAGGTGATCGCCTGCGACCTGGTGGTCTCGGCCATTGGCCTGCGCCCCCGCATCGACTTGGCCGCCGCTGCCGGCCTGGTGGTCAATCGCGGCGTGGTGGTCGATCGCCACCTGAAAACCTCCCACGCCAACATCTACGCCCTGGGCGACTGCGCCGAGGTCGACGGCTTGAACCTGCTGTACGTCATGCCGCTGATGAGCTGCGCCCGTGCCCTGGCCCAAACCCTGGCCGGCAACCCGACCGCGGTGCGCTACGGTGCCATGCCAATTACCGTGAAAACCCCGGTGTGCCCACTGGTGGTTTCGCCACCACCACGGGGCAGCGAAGGCGTGTGGAGCGTCGAAGGGCAGGGCTGTGACATCAAGGCCCTGTGCCGCGACGCCAACGGCAACCTGCTGGGTTACGCCCTGACCGGCGCGGCGGTGATGGAAAAACTGGCACTGAACAAAGAGCTTCCAGCGCTGCTGGCGTAAATGCCAGTCCTTCTGTCGTAAATACCCTGCTTTCGGCGCGACAAAGGCCGCCCTGACACTGGCGCCGCCTGCGGCCCCGTGCCATCCTCACTCCCGTCTGCCGCAGAGTAGAGCCTGCGGCGCCTTAGGGGCTGTTTCCATGAGTACAGCCCAGACATAACAACAAAAAAACCGTCAAAAGGGGCTTCATTCATGCGTAAACCAGAACTCGCCGCCGCCATCGCGGAAAAGGCTGACCTCACTAAAGAGCAAGCCAACCGCGTCCTCAACGCCGTTCTCGAAGAAATCACCGGCGCCCTGCACCGCAAGGACAGCGTCACCCTGGTAGGCTTCGGCACCTTCCTGCAGCGCCACCGCGGCGCGCGTACCGGCAAAAACCCACAGACCGGTGAGCCGGTGAAGATCAAGGCCAGCAACACGGTCGCCTTCAAGCCGGGCAAAATGTTGAAGGACAGCGTCAATCCATAATCGCCGCGGGTTCCCCGGTTAGGGGGCAAACGGTAGAAAAAAAGGGCATGCCGATTGAGTCGGATGCCCTTTTTTTATGCTTGTGTCCCGAACGTCGAAGGCACCCAACCGCCAATGTGGGAGCGAGCCTGCTCGCGATGGCCGCCTGTTGGTTGGGCGAGGGGATTTATCCCCGCTCGGCGGCGCAGCCCAGATTAACGCCCGTATACCTTCTGCAACTGCGCCTCTGTCAGCGCATCCTCGAACGGCACCGGCACTGATTTCACCGCGCCGTAGAGGTTGCGATAACGCCAGTAACTGCCGTTGTGGGCCAGTTGATAACCGCGCTCGACCACGCGCTGACCATCGAGCACATAACGCAAGGTTTCCTGGGCGGCTGGCGGTGGGGTCGGCAGCATCAGGTCGGTGGTCAGCACGCGCATCGATTCGTCGATGCACTCGTCCAGCACCGCCGTGACTTGCGTCAGATCCAGGCTGCCATCATCAATGCAGCGGCTGCCGCAACGCCGAATCGGCTGGCTGGTGACTTCGATGCGCATGCGGTACAGCGCCGAACCGGCAATATCCTGGACCTGCACCTGATTGATCAGCACGAAACTGCCGCGATCGGGGGTGAGCATCAGTTTAGGTTCGACCAGTAGGCGCGCGGTCACGGGCCCCATTCCCTGCTTGAGGCCGGCCGCCAGCGAAGCCTGCTGGAAACGCTGTTGCAGACGTTCCTGCAACGGCACGCCCGCCAACAGGTCGGCCAGCGGGCGCGACTCCTTGGCCGCAGCGGTTTCCGCATCCCGCTGCAAGCTGCCGCTGCCCATCTGGGTATTGATCAGGCTGGCGACCAGCAAACCGGCAAGCCCGGCGGTGTTGCCGGAACTGGCGATCAGATTATGGCTCGACGACGCGGCCTGCTGCGCGGCCTTGGCGTCGACCACAGTGCTGGCCCCCACGAACGCCGGCGGCAGTTGTACATCCACCTTGACCCCATGGGCCTGGACGTAAGTCACCGCCTCTTGCGACTTGAAACCGGCCGGCGGCGCAGGCTTCTGCGCGCAACCGGCCAGCACCAGCAGGGCCAGCGTGGCGGCCGCTAACAGCGCCCGTTTCATTGTTGTTCGAACGGGGTGATCATTTGCTGGCGGCTGGTATCCATCGCCTGGTAGAAGGCGTTGGTCAGATTGGCGTAGTTAGGCTCGTCCCACTCACCCTGAGCGGCCTGCACGACGGCAAAAGGTTTGAACCACAGCAGCTTGTTGTCGGCCAGATCAACCACCATGCCTTGCCCGCCCACCTGCGCCATCGGCACGCTGGTCGGCACGACGCTGTAATAGCTGCGAGTGGCGCCGGTAGCCAGAATGTTGACCAGCAACAGGCGATCCACCCCGTAAGTCGCCTTGAGCGGCGTCAGGTCGCGGACCGTGTAGCCTTCGCGGAAACTGACTTCCTTATAGACCTTCAGATCCACCGGCTCGTCGATTCGTTTGGCCTTGTAACCCTTGGCCTGCAACTTGGCGACAATGGCGTCCGGCAGCGTGTTGAGGTCCTTGACTTGCCATTTCTCGACACTGTCGCTGAGCGTGCTGTTAACGCCCTTGTTGATGGCAAAATCCAGAAGACCCTGATTGCCGGTCAGCGCCAGCACAGGCTCCGGCACGACGGTAATCGCCACGCCGATAGTCGGCTCCTTGGCGTCCCAGAATTGATGATCCAGCGGTACTGGTGGTTGAACGTGGGCGCAGCCGGTGAGCGTGAGGCAGGCGAGCAACGTCAGTGCAGCGAGGGTGCGGAAGGTGTGAAAAGACATGCATCAAGTCCCTATGATTAAAAACGATGCTGCCTGTGTCGGCAGCATCGGGCGGAACAATAATGGCAGATTGATATATTTTTTTCAGCTGGGCTACAGCTAGGAGTGGGAAGTGACTTCGTCACCCTGCGGAAATTCAGAGTCTGCAGCGCCAGCCAGAGTTCTTGAGTCAAATGATCGAATCAACATCCAGTGTGTAATGTTTACCGACGGAGTACCCGTGCGCACCGCTTATTAATTCGATATCAACCTCCTCAGTCGGCTCCATCGCCAGTTGCTCGGCGACCCTGTTCTGCGGATGTTCGTGCCAGCGGGCTAAACTTTGCGCCAATCGTTCGGGATGCTCGGACAAACTTCCATAAACGTCTTTTTCGTTGACTGACGCCGTACGCAGTGTGGCTAGACGAGCGCGGGTGGTTTGGATCTTGTCTATCTCGCGAGCGAGTGCAATGTTAACGGGCCTTTCGCTACGCCTATTTGGTGCCGAGCGTCTCGTCTGGTGACGGTTTTCGTCGCGTAACTGCTGGGTAATCCGTTCCAGCGCACTACCTATCCATTCATATTCGAGCTTTGTCACTAGGCTGTCTCCAGTAGCCTGCGCTTGCTGCCAGCGGCGCAAGGTCGCCCAACAAGCGGGGATATAGCTGGGGATCATGAAATGGTTTCTAACGTCGAAGAGTTGAGATAGGAATGAAGGACGATCCGGCAAGCCGCGCTTATGGTGAAGGGCTATTTCGCAGGCGGCGTGTTGAGTAATGGTGTCGCAACTGGGTGTCCAGAGAATCGAGGACTTCTCCCCGCGACCGAGTTCAACCGGCAAGAAATGTCGCAAGATACCGTGGTGTTCGTAGGCCTCGCCCGTCCAGTTCGTGATGCCTGCCACGAACATTGAAAGGCCGAGCGGCACGTTGGCGAACATCAGTGCCGTGCCGACGCCATACACACCTGTTCTGGTGTTCATCCAACTGCCGGGTAAGCTGGGTACCGGGTCGTTGTGGTTGACCATGCGATAGTGCAACAGGGGGCCGGCGTTTTTAATGAACGTGGAATCGGCGGCGCGGGGTGCGCCGTAGGTGTAGAGCTGGATGCTGTAGCTTTCATGTCTGCAACGCAGCATCTCGGAAAGTAATAACGCCACTGCGCCTCCCAGGCTGTGGCCGCAGATCAGCAGTTTTTGTCCTGCGTAGAATCGGTCCAGATAACTCGTCACGAAGGTCGCGGCATGTTTGGCGGCCCGATAGAAACCTCGATGCACATGGCCCGCACCTTCTTCAAAAGATACTTGGAGTGCATCGGCGTCGCGCAGGCCGTCGGCGAATTGCTGGGTTCCACGCACTGCGATCAGGATCAATTCGTCGTTGTGGGTGATGAAGGCTTGGGTGTCCGTGCTGTCTTGCTCGTCGGTGTCGTCGAAAAAATGAATGTTGGCGGGATGTTCCTGATGTACGCCTGACTCTGGATCGTTGGCCGCGTAAAGAGTTGGGTCGAACGGGACGATCTCCAGGCGCTTGGAGTAGGGCACGTCCTCGTACAGAGGGTAGAAGTAAGGTTCTGTTTGCTCTGGGTTGAGCTTCCAGATCTCTTCGAATTTGGCCAAAGCATCCGCGAACCAATGACCCATGCTTGGCTGTTGGGTGAAACTTACCGGTGTTTCTATCGGCGATTTGTCAGGTGTCTGGCCGAAGGGGCAATAGGTCAGGGTCGACATGAGCGCCAGTTGGTATAAGTTGAGCGCGCAGAACTCGGGTGCGGTGGACAGCATGGGCCGCAAGGCCCGCAGTGGACGTACCTCCAGCACGGTGTGCCTTTGGGGCATCAAGGCCACCCCGAACTTGCCATGTTCTCCCATGAGTCTCGCAGGCCCCGTGCCGGGTGGGTAGTGACGGTTCACCTCTGGTGGCAGATGCGTGGAATGTTGGACCAAGTGGCGCACTTCCACTTGGAAAAATTCATCAGCGCTGGTTTGCGCGGGTTTTTCTCGGGTGCGGGAGGCGTTGCTGTTCAGGTAGCGTGTTTGTTCGGCGCGAACTTGCAGTTCGGTAATTTTGAGGGGGTAATGCTCCCTGTTAATCAGTTCGTTGTACCCTGCGTCGTTGCCTTGATAGAGTTCAGTGAACACAAGGGCAATGGGCCCCGCACAATGGTTGGCCACTTTCCCTGCCCCATCAGTGTCTAGCTGGCCGTGATATTCAAGCCCTTCGGCATCAGTCGCGGTATACGCCAACCCGGCATACGGTTCGCCTGAACCGAACTCGTCAATGAGTTGAAAAGTGGTCCACTTGCCTTGTCGAGGGCAAGAAACCATTCGTCCATTTAAAGAAGACGTCATTTCCTTATTTGAAACTGCCATTGAGTCCTTTCCTTATTCGATGCATCCGGGATAGACGGAGCAGATACGGCCGTCAATCATTTGAAATGTGCTGAAGTCTTTAAAGTTTCCGAGACAGAAAGCGTGTTGATCTTCAAAGCCCTTGCCCATACAGCGTTTATATCCATTTTTGAACTTCACCCATTTACCGGTGAAGTAGGGTTCCTCCTCCGGCGCCAGGGAAATTTTCATCTTCACGGTCTTGCCTGGTAGCTGTTCGAGGGCGTACGCAGTGAAAGGACGCCCGTGTCCAGGTTCGCCGAGTGGGTTGGTTTTTTTACAATCGAGGATTTTTCTGAGAATGCGAGGCTTTCCTGAGGTACGAAATAGCCATTGGCATTGACCAAAAAAGAGGCTTTCTCCCGCTTCGTTGAAAGTCCCCTTATATGTGTTTTCCAACTCATCACGAATAACGACGTTGGCCGTGTCATGACTGACATCGCTCCAGTCTTGGCCGTAGGCGGAGTTGATTTTGAGTTTGATGCGGTTGATCACCAGCGGACAGCCCTTACGGGTGGTTCGAATAGTGATCCGGGAGTCAGGTGTGTATTCCTTTCGCCACTCTCTGTTAAACACGGGGGCTTTGTTGTCCCTTTTCTCTACGGTGCAGCTCTCACCCCTGGCGGGGGAGTAGTACACCGCCGCAACGTAGGCAAAGTCGGGCGGCAAGTCAGCGGTAAAGATGAAGGTATTCACCTGTTCCTGGGCGCAACCCGCCGTTATCGCCAGGCATAAGCCAAGGTTCATCATCCGCAGGTGATTGTTCATTGCGGCGCGTCCCCTTGCCAAACCTGCGCCGCCAAGCGCACTCGTTCAAAGTGTTCGTCGGGGGGTTCGCCAGGACGCGCATGCCAGTGCGACGCCAGCTTCTGGGTGAGGGCTTGCAGGCTTTGGGTGAGCAAAAACTCCAGAGGGTCGGGCGCCAGCCAATTCCATGCCTCGGCCTGATCAAGCGTGGCGCGCAACCATATCTGCGGATCCTGTTGTTCGGCGAGCTGAGCGTAGGCCTGAAGATGCTCGGCCAACAAAAAGCGGTGGGCGTTGATCAGGCGAGTTTTCATCGCTTGCTGTTGAGCAAGTGGTAGCTGTAGCCAAAGAGGAAAGTCAGGCACCGCAATAGTGCCTGGCGCCGGGTTATCCGTGCATTCCCAACAGGTGCCCTGCCAATAGCACACGCTGATCGCCGGCCCGAGGTAGCCCGGATAGGCCTCAACGGGCAGATTCCTGAGAGCCTTGGCCAATACTCGATTGTCCTGAAAGCGATACAGTGCCTGATGCGGGCGATCTCCGATGATCAACCGTTTGCGCCAGTGTTCCACAAACATGGGCATGTGCCCTTTGGGAACGCTGGCAAACCACCCCCAGTCACTGTCCGGGCGCATGAGCAACTCGTTGATATTTTTGTCGCCGGGATCGACCGTGAAGACAAACGGCCCGGCATCACAGAGGTCTGCGACCACCGTTTGCCCATAGACACTGAGGTACTGGTGAGGGCGGCTGTTCTTCAGCAATGTCTGGCGTATCTGGCGCTCATTTTCGGAGTCCAGAACGAGACACAAGGTGTGGCCGAGACTCTGGTGTGTGAGTAACCATTGATAAGGGCGTGAATGAGTCATGCAGCGGCTTCCATTGGGCAGATACCCTCCCGGCAGGCCTCGCAGATAGGGCAAAAGTCGGACCCTAAGGCTTTACTGGCCGCCATCAGGGCGCGTTGAGTAGGCGCAAGCAGCGGGAGCTGATCCGGTAACGTTGCCAGGGGGGGCGCTAATCCGGGCTTGAATGACGGGGCGGTTGCACCGGACAGTGGTGATCCACCGATCTGGATTTCACTGCTGCTATGGATACCGCTGTGGTCGATCACCAGGTGTTGGCCCCCGGCATTCAAACTGAGGGTTGCGCCTGCCTGGAGAACCACATGGGCGCCTGCCTTGATATGTACTTGCTGTCCGGCCTCAACGACCAGTGTCTGTTCAACGCTCGTGTGACGGTTGGCGACACGCAGATAGTCGTTGCCTCCAATCTGGGTTACGCGATCGGCAGCCGTGGTTCGATACTCACCGGCTTGCAGTACAGTGGTGCTGTTGCCCTTGATAATCTCTCGTCGTTCGTTGCCAACCTCCAGACGACTGTCGTTCTCAACCTTCTGCTCCATGTCACGCTGAGCATGCAGGTAGACCAGCTCCTGACCCACGCGGTCTTCCAGATGCAACTCATTGAACCCCTTGTTGCCTGGCGAGCTGCGAGAGCGAAACACCGTGCGGGTCTTGTGTGCAGGGAGCGGGTAGGGCAAAGGGTTGACGCTGTTGGTCAGGCATCCACTGATCAAGGGTTTGTCGGGGTCGCCCTCCATAAAGGTCACCAGCACCTCCATGCCCACCCTTGGAACCGTGACACTTCCGTAGCCGTTGCCGGCCCAACTGGACGCAACTCGTAACCAACAACTGCTACGGTCATTGAGATGACCCGCGCGATCCCAGAAAAACCTGACCTTGACGCGACCATAGGGGTCGCAATGGATGTCTTCGCCTTCAGGACCAGTGACTATGGCGGTCTGGCTGCCCGATATGTGTGGTTTCTGATGGACCCGCTGCGAACGGTAGGTTGCATCCCAAGGTGTGGCAATGAAACGATTGCGGTAGCTCTGATAGAAGTCGCCTTCATTCGCGGAGGGGGTGTAGGTGAGGTTTTCTTCCAGCACTTGCGGTTGCCTGCCTTGATGATGCACTTCGGTCAGCAGCCAAAGATCATTCCATTCCTGGCGAGGGTGCCCACTCAATGCCAGGAAGTGTCCCGTAGCCAGCTCCGGTTGATTACTTTTGCCTTCAGCCTGGCGGTAGTCGGCACGATGCCGTTCCAAGGCTCGTTGACTGAGTAACCTGCCGCGTTTGTCCTGAGCAAAATCGGCGGGGTAATCGTAGTCTTCCAAGTCTGGCCAGATGCTGTCGCTGTCTGGCTGACAGCCGTTCTCCAAAGGAAATGCCGCCTTCCTGAAATCGTAATTACGACGAGTGACCCTGCTGGGTCGTATCTCCAATCGCAGATCAAAACGCTGGATAACCGGTTCGTCGTTAACCAAGTCCCTTTCGTGCCTATAAACAATGGACCGTTTCAGTCGGCGAAACACCGTTTGATCATCGCCAAATACCAAGCGATGGTCCGATGCACTGTGTTGGAAGTGATAATGCAAGCCTTCTTCGTGACACAGACGCTCAATGAAATTTAAGTCAGACTCGTGGTACTGCACGCAGTAATCACGTGGCGGATAGTTGGAGTTTAATTGAAAGCGATGAGCGTCGGCGAGAATGCCATGTTCTTTTAAGATTAATGAGATGATTTGCGGGACATTGATGTGTTGGAAAATTCGTTGATTAGTACGGTGCTGCAAATAAGCCAGTCGTGGAACCAACCTGATCGTGTAATGAGCCAGACGCTCACCGAACTCACGTTGTACAACGCGATAAATTAGTCCATGTACACCGCGGCCCTGTTTGTTTAAACAAGAAATGCCCGTTTATTTAATAAGCTTTCAAGGTCCATGTTCTTTCGTTCGCTGACGAGGTCAATATCGAAAGAATAAGCCGTACTAATGGCTTCATAACCATTGAAGGCCAAGACCTGTAGATCATGGTCGAGGTCAGGAATCGAGAGGTGAAAATTGGGTAACTCAATAGTGGAGTGCATCAGTTCATCCTTGGGTAATGGCTTCGGCTCCTTATTCCATTGAAGCAGCCCCCGATGCCCGACAAGGTCTGAAGCTTAAAAAAAGAAAAGGATGTAGGAATTTTCTCCGAGATAAATGCATCGGCGTCCAGAAATTATTTGAAGTAACTTAAAATTGACTGGATGGCGTATTTCAGTAGGCAGATGCGGCAGTGGAGGGAAAAAATTCTGATCATTCGATTTGTTATTATTCTCTTGCGAAAGGAGAAAATTCCTACTTTTTTATGTTCCGTATTTTGGCATTCTTGGCGGCATCCGAGTGATTGGAGAGCGATGTAATATTTTGTGTTGAAGGGGCTCGATTGTATTGGGTGAAAACCCTACGAGTGACATCGAATGCTGACCTTAAATAATCATGCTGTCCTAACTACTTTGCCTCCCTAACTGAATTCCCTGAATCGAGAAGTGAATGCCGTATTCCGGAAAACTGCCCGCCCATTATCTGGCTCTCGCCGAGTCTCCTGTGTCTGCAGAGAGTTTCGCCGGTGCGGACGTGCGTTTTTCTAATGAATACGAAGCGTTGGAAAGCGAGCTGGGTAAATCCCAGTCGATGCATCAGGGCGGTCAGGTCGATTGGCTAAAAGTACTTGAACAAAGTGAAGCCCTGTTGCGAACCCAGTCGAAGGATCTGCGCGTAGCCGTCTGGCTGACATGGGCGTTGTATCAGCGTGAATCTCTACAGGGGTTGCTTGCCGGCCTTTGTGTCCTGCAATACCTGTGTAAAAACCATTGGTCCGAGATCTACCCGGCCAAGGCCCGAACCCGCGCCGCGAGCATCAATTGGCTGGTGCCTCGCCTGGAGCAGGCGATAGGGGATGACATCGCGATTAGGGACCAACTGGCGTTGTTCCGACATCTGGTGGAGCAACTGGAAGGCCTTGACGCCGCTTGCACCGCTCACTTGGGCGATGAAGCGCCGTTGTTGTTGCCGCTGTGCCGGCGACTCAGAAATATGATCCGGCGCGTTTCTGAAAATCGACCGCAATCCGGCGTGGTTGGGGATGTAGCGGTTCAGGTGGAGCAGGCAGCAACACAGATGCTCGCAGTCGGTGTCGTGATAGAGAACGAAAAAGAGGCCCAAAAGGCCCTGCGAGTACAGCAGGACGGCGCTCGTATGTTGTGCACCTGGTGGCTCAAACAGAAAGCGACTGACGTTCGCGCTCTTCGCCTGAATCGCACGCTGATTTGGCTGCCCATCGACGCTTTACCCGAGCGCAACGCTGAGCAGATTACGTCGCTGCGCGGGCTGCCTACGGACAAACTCAAAAGTTATCAGGACAATCTCCAACAAGGCCATTTTGCGGATTTGTTGTTGGAGATCGAAGGTAGCCTGGCGAAGTCCCCGTTTTGGCTCGACGGCCAGCGACTCGCGTGGGAGTGCCTGCAAGGCCTGAACGCTGAGTTGGCCATGCGTGAAGTGGAAGTCCAATTCGCATTGTTCATTCAACGGCTAGAGGGGATTATCGATCTTCGTTGGCATGACGGCGCGCCGTTCGCCGATCCGGCTACCCGAGCCTGGATTGCTGCCCAGGTCATGCCTCATCTACAAAACCACACCCCGCAGCCCAAAGCTGATGTCACCGGCAGTCAGATGCTTTGGGAGCTGGCTCTGGAAGAGGCTCAGTTGGTCCTGCGTCAGGGGGGCCTGAAACCCGCCATCCAGATGCTCAAACAAGGTATGCAAAACGCTTACGGTGCGCGCGAGCGGTTCTGCTGGCGTTTTGCGATGGCTCGTTTGTGCTTCTCGGCCAGGAAATACGAACTTGCCAAGGTCCAGCTTGAAGCCCTCGATCAGACGCTACAGAACGCGGACTTGAATGCCTGGGAGCCCGATCTCGTGTTGCAGGTGCTGCATCTGTTGCATAACTGCTGTGAGCTGCTGCCCCAAAACCATGCAGTGCGCGAGCGCAAGGAAGAGACCTACCGCAGGTTGTGTCACCTCGACCTCGAACGGGTCATTGAATAGGCCTCCAGGCCTCAATCGTTAGGAGAAAGTCATGGCCAAAGAAGGCTCGGTCGCCCCAAAGGAACGCATCAACGTCACCTTCAAACCCGCTACCGGCGGAGCTCAGGAAGAGATCGAGTTGCCGCTGAAGTTGTTGGCAATCGGTGATTACACCCACCGCAAGGACGAACGCAAGGTCGAGGATCGCAAACCGATCAGTATCGACAAGATGACCTTCGACGAGGTGCTGGCCAAACAAGAGTTGAACCTGACGCTGAGCGTGCCAAATCGTTTGCAGACCGAGAGTGGGACAGAAGAGCTGTCCATGCATTTGCGCGTCAATTCGATGAAGGACTTCAACCCGGCCAACCTGGTCGATCAAGTGCCTGAGCTGCGGAGGCTGATGGAGTTGCGCGACGCGCTGATGGCCCTCAAAGGCCCCTTGGGCAACGCACCTGCGTTCCGCAAAGCCATTGAAGGCGTACTCGCCGACGACGAATCGCGTGCACGTGTACTGGGTGAGCTGGGCCTGAGCGCCTAAGCCCAGCAAGCCTGAGTCCCTATCAGTCAAGGAAACCTCCACTATGAGCACCCGAGCAGCGCAGCAAAAGAACAGTGAATACGGCGGATACAGCATTCTCGACAGTATCATCGCCGAAACCCGCCTGACCCCGGATGACGAAGCCTACGACATCGCCAAGCGTGGTGTGTCGGCGTTCATCGAAGAACTGCTCAAGCCGCAAAACAGTGGTGAGCCGGTCAAGAAAGTCATGGTTGACCGCATGATCGCCGAGATCGATGCCAAGTTAAGCCAGCAGATGGACGAGATTCTTCATCACCCGGCGTTCCAGGCGCTGGAGTCGGCGTGGCGCGGTTTGCAGTTGCTGGTCGAGCGCACCAACTTCCGTGAGAACATCAAAATCGAGATCCTCAACGTTTCCAAGAATGATCTGTTGGACGATTTCGAAGATTCGCCGGAGGTGATGCAGTCGGGGTTGTACAAGCACATCTATACCGCGGAGTACGGCCAGTTCGGTGGCCAGCCGGTGGGCGCAATCATCGCCAACTACTACATGTCTCCGAGCTCACCAGACGTGAAGTTGATGCAGCACGTGTCCAGCGTCGCTAGCATGTCCCATGCGCCGTTCATTGCTGCCGCCGGCCCAAGCTTCTTCGGTCTGGAAAGCTTCTCCGGCTTGCCGGACCTGAAGGATCTGAAAGACCACTTTGAAGGTCCGCAATTCGCTAAGTGGCAGAGCTTCCGTCAGTCGGAAGACGCTCGCTACATCGGCCTGACCGTGCCGCGCTTCCTGCTGCGCAACCCATACGACCCGGAAGAAAATCCGGTTAAGTCATTTGTGTACAAGGAGACCGTAGCCAATAGCCACGAGCACTACCTGTGGGGTAACACTGCGTACGCATTCGGCACTCGCCTGACCGACAGTTTTGCCAAGTTCCGCTGGTGCCCGAACATCGTGGGCCCTCAAAGTGGAGGGGCGGTCGAGGATCTGCCGCTGCACCACTTCGAGAGCATGGGAGAAATTGAAACCAAGATTCCCACCGAGGTGCTGGTTTCCGACCGCCGCGAATACGAGTTGGCGGAGGAGGGCTTCATTTCCCTGACCATGCGCAAAGGGAGCGATAACGCCGCATTCTTCTCCGCCAGCTCCGTGCAGAAGCCCAAGTACTTCGGGATCAGCGCCGAGGACAAGCATGCAGAACTCAACTACAAGCTCGGCACCCAACTACCGTACATGATGATCGTCAACCGCTTGGCTCACTACTTGAAAGTGTTGCAGCGCGAGCAACTCGGTTCGTGGAAAGAGCGCACCGATCTTGAGCTGGAACTGAACAAGTGGATCCGCCAGTACGTCGCCGACCAGGAAAACCCAAGCGCCGAGGTTCGTGGTCGTCGTCCACTGCGTGCTGCCCAGATCACTGTCAGCGATGTGGACGGCGAGCCGGGCTGGTATCGCGTCAGCTTGAATGTGCGCCCGCACTTTAAATACATGGGGGCCGATTTCACCCTCTCGTTGGTTGGCAAATTGGATAAGGCATAAGCGGGCGTCGTCTATGGCTGGGTACGGCAGTCTTTTCGAGCGCTTGAACGGCGATGTCGAAAAACGTTCAGGTTTGAGTCGCGATGTCTGCGTCATGGCTTCTGTGGCTGCACATCTGGCCAAGATGCTCAGCACCCGTGCGGGTAGCGTGCAGACGTCTCCCGATTATGGATTGCCGGATCTCAATGACATGCGCTTGAACCCGCACGATGCCCGGAGCCAAGCCCGCAAGGCGATCAAGGCGCTCATCGAGTCCTACGAGCCACGTCTCAGTAGTGTTTGTGTCGCGTCAGTGCCAAGTAGCGCTGATCAGCTCCGGCTGTCCTTCAACATCGACGCTTTGTTGGTTATGGACGGTGACAAGCAGCAAGTGAGTTTTACCGCGTGCCTGGACGGTCGCGGCCAAATCAAGGTCAGCCAAGGATAGCTATCGATGTCGTTCAACCATTACTACCAGAGCGAGCTGACCGCACTTCGCCAACTGGGTAGGCGTTTTGCTGAGCGAAACCCGGCATTGGCGCCATTCCTGGGGCACGCCGGGCGTGACCCGGACGTGGAGCGGTTGTTGGAAGGGTTCGCCTTTCTGACAGGGCGCTTGCGCCAGAAACTCGATGACGAACTGCCGGAACTGAGCCATTCGCTGATGCACCTGTTGTGGCCAAACTACATGCGGCCTTTACCGGGGTTCAGCATAGTGCAGTTCGATCCGCTCCAGCGATCCGGCCCTGCCATTCGGGTGGCGCGTGACACGTCGGTCGAGAGCAAGCCGGTACAGGAGGTACGCTGCCGTTTTCGTACCTGTTACCCGACCGAAGTGCTGTCGCTAGACCTTACCGGGTTGAGTTACTCGATGCAGGGCGATGGTTCGCTATTGAGCCTGCGTCTGGAGATGGGGTGCGAGGGGCATTTGGGTGAGTTGCAACTGAGCAGTCTGCGTCTGCACCTCGCCGGCGAGCGTTATATCAGCCAGATGCTTTACCTCAACCTGTTGCGCAACCTCAAAAGCATCGAGCTGATCCCGCTGAATGGCGCTGGCATGCCCTTGAGCATTGCAGATGGCTCGCCCCTAACCTTCAGGATCGGTGCCGACCGTGTCCAGCCAGTAGGGTTTGCCGAAGAAGAGGCCCTGATTCCCTATCCGCTTAATACCTTTCGCGGCTATCGTTACCTGCAGGAATATTTTGCCTTCCAGGACAAGTTCCTGTTCGTCGATGTCCACGGGCTGGACGTTCTCAGCGCGTTACCGCAAGAGACCCTCAAGCAGATGCGCGGCCTGGATCTGCGCTTCGATATTGGCAAGTGCGGTGTCCAGCAGCTGCGTCCGACGCTGGATAACGTGAGGCTTTATTGCACGCCTATCGTCAATCTGTTCACCCATGATGCGCAGCCGATCCGTCTGGATGGCAAACAGGACGAGTACCTGCTTCTGCCAGCCAATTATGACCGGGAGCACTGCGGTGTGTTTTCTGTCGAAAGTGTCATCGGCTGGAACCCCGGCGGTTTGGGTTATCAGCCCTATGTGCCGTTCGAGTCGTTTGAACACGACTCAAGCTTCGAAGCGCCCCATCACCGCCCCTATTACAGTGTCCGCCAACGTCTGTCCTTACTGCACGGCGGCCTAGACACCTGCCTGGGCTTTGATGTTCGGCACGCTCAGCCCCATGAGACCCTGTCGATCGAGCTGATGTGCACCAACCGGAACCTGCCGCAGCAACTGCGTGTGGGTGACATCGACCAACCCGGTGAAGGCAGCCCTGAATCGCTGAGCTTTCGCAACATCCGCCCGGTCACTCCGAGTTTCGCCCCCCCGCTCAACCGCGACTTCCTCTGGAAGTTGGTCAGCAACATGTCACTCAATTATCTGTCGCTGGCGGACGTGAACGCCCTCAAGGTGATTCTCGAAACCTACGATTTCCCGCGTTATTACGACGAGCAGACAGAGAAGGTCAGTAGGCGTCTGCTGGACGGACTCAAATCAATCAGGCATCAGCACGTCGATCGCCTGCACCGAGGGTTGCCGGTTCGTGGCTTGCGCACCGAACTGACCATCGACCCGCAAGGGTATATCGGCGAAGGCGACTTGTTCGTTTTCGCCTCGGTCCTTAACGAGTTTTTCTCGCTATACGCCAGCCTCAATTCGTACCACGAACTGCGGGTGAGCAGCACTCAGGGAGAGGTGTATCAATGGACACCCCGCATGGGCCAGCAGCCGCTTCTATAAGCGCGCTGACGCAAGGGATACGTGAGTACTCGCTGTTTCAGGCCGTGCTGCTGGTCATTGATCGGCTGCGTGAGGTCTGCCCGTTCTTGAATGATGAGGAACTCTATGAGCGTCTGGAGTTTCAGGCTAATCCAAGCCAGGGATTCCCTGCGAGTGACATCGATCGTGTGGAGTTTTTTGAGGAGCATGGGCAGGTACGGGCTCGTTTGTGTCTGAATCTGATCGGCTTGGTGGGTACAGGCTCGCCGCTACCGGCGTTCTATGGTGAGCAGGCCCTCGGAGAGGACGGGAACGGCAATCCGACTCGCCATTTCCTTGATCTGTTTCATCATCGACTTCATCGGCTGATGCTGCCGATCTGGCGTAAATACCGCTATTGCGCCAGTTTTCAGAGCGGTGCCGACGATCCATTTTCCGAGCAATTGTTCGCGTTGATCGGCTTGGGCGGCGAAGAAATCCGCAAGTCCACTCAATTGAACTGGAACCGTTTGTTGCCGTATCTGGGCCTGCTGAGTCTGCGGGTTCATTCGGCGGCGTTGATCGAAGCCGTACTGCGTTACTACTTCAAGCACGCCGAGATGAACATCGAGCAGTGTGTTGAACGCTGTGTAGACATCCTGGATGAGCAACGCAATCGTCTTGGAAGTTCCAATAGCCTGCTGAGCGCAGACCTGGTCCTGGGGGAGCAGGTTCGTGATCGCAGCGGCAAGTTCCGGATCCATATCCACGAACTGGATTGGCAACGCTTCCATGAATTTCTGCCCATCGGAGTCGGTTATCAGCCGTTGTGCTCGCTGGTGCGTTTCACCCTGCGTGCCCCCCTTGAATATGACATTCGCCTGGTCCTTCACCAGCGAGAGATACGTGAACTGCGTATCGGTGAAGGGAATACCTGTCGCCTCGGCTGGACCAGCTGGATGGGGCAAGAACACGCCGATGGTGTAGTGACCCTGGGCAGTAAATTCATTTGGAATGGATGACATGATCAACGTAGATCTACAGCAACTTATTCAGGCGTTGGACGCCGATACGCGCAGAGACTTGGAGCGTTCTGCCGAGCGCTGCGCGTCTCGTGGTGCCAATAAAGTCCTGGTGGAAGATCTGTTGCTGGGCTTGTTGGAGCACCCGCAGGGTCTGCTCGCGCATGCCTTGCTGGATGCCCGGATAAGCGCCAGCGAACTGAGCGCCGCCCTGCAACCGCGGATTGAACACGGCGCTTCCCATAACCCGGTATTCGCACCTGAGTTGGTGCAATGGCTACAAGATGCATTGCGAGTGGCCGATCTAGAACTGAGGCAAAGCCAGGTCGGGCAAGCCGCTTTGATCCTGGCAATGCTGCGTAATCTGGATCGTTACGCAGACAGCCCTTATCAGGCATTTCTCGCTCGGATGAACGCCGGGCGCTTAAAGGCGCTGGTCTTGTCGCGAGGAGCCCAACCGGGTACGAATCAATTGATCGCACCAGACGATTCCCTACTGCAGCGCTTCACTCAAAACCTGACCCAGCAGGCACGCGACGGCCATCTCGACCCTGTGCTTTGCCGGGATGACGAGATCAGGCAAATGATCGATATCCTGGTTCGTCGCCGCAAGAACAATCCGATCGTGGTCGGCGAAGCGGGAGTGGGCAAAACTGCCATTGTCGAAGGACTGGCCTTGCGCATTGCCGGCGGGGAAGTGCCGTCTGTACTCGAAGCCGTTGAAGTGCTGTCGCTGGATATGGGGTTGCTGCAGGCCGGAGCCAGCATCAAGGGCGAATTTGAGCGACGCCTCAAAGGTGTGATCGACGGGATCAAAACTTCACCTAAGCCTATCATCCTGTTCATCGACGAGGCTCATACGCTGATCGGCGCGGGCGGTAACGCTGGCGGCTCCGATGCGGCCAACCTGCTCAAGCCAGCCCTGGCTCGAGGTGAGCTTTGCACCATAGCGGCTACCACCTGGACTGAATACAAGAAATATTTTGAGAAAGATCCGGCTCTGGCCCGGCGTTTCCAGCCCGTGCGAGTGAACGAACCTACCGTCGGTGACGCAGTGACGATTTTGCGGGGGCTGGCTAGGGTTTATGAGGCCAGTCACGGTATTTACCTGCGAGATGATGCGGTGGTCGCTGCAGCACACTTGTCGGCCCGCTACCTGGCCGGCCGTCAACTGCCGGACAAGGCTGTCGATGTGTTGGACACTGCCTGCGCTCGAGTGCGCATCAGCTTGGCTACTGCGCCGCAAAGCCTTGAACGATTGCGGGGTGAATTGGCCGAAGGCGAGCGGCAGCGCCAGGCGTTGCGACGTGACGCAGAGGCTGGCCTGTCGATTGATATCCCGCAACTGGCGGCCCTGGAGGCACGTCTGGTTGCTGTTCAAGACGAGTGTCAGGTGCTGGAAACTCGCTGGACGGAGCAACGAACACTGGCCGAACACCTCCTGTCGTTGCGCCAACAATTGGCCGGTACGCGCTCAGCAGCAATGGATCAAGCACTGAGTGTCGAAACCCTGGAAGTGTCGTTGCACGAGACCCACAGCGCGTTGATGGCTGCGCAGGTTCACGAGCGCCTGATCAGTTTCGAGGTTTGCCCACGACTGGTAGCCGAGGTAATCAGCGCCTGGACGGGTATTCCGTTGGCGCAACTGGCAAGGGAGCACAACGCAAGAGTCGCCAGTTTCTCTGCTGACTTGCGCGCTCGCATTCGCGGTCAGGAGCAGGCCGTGCAGGCACTTGATCGCGCAATGCGCGCTGCCGCTGCTGGCCTGAACAAACCCGACGCCCCGGTGGGCGTATTTCTGCTGGTGGGACCGAGCGGGGTCGGAAAGACTGAAACGGCGCTGGCCATGGCCGACCTGCTGTACGGGGGCAGTCGCTTCATTACCACGCTCAATATGGCAGAGTTCCAGGACAAACATACCGTCTCGCGGCTGATCGGCGCGCCACCGGGTTATGTCGGTTTTGGTGAGGGCGGCATGCTTACAGAGGCAGTGCGGCAAAAGCCCTATTCAGTGCTGTTGCTTGATGAGGTCGAAAAAGCCGACCCGGATGTGCTGAACCTGTTCTACCAGATATTCGACAAAGGTCTGGCAAATGACGGGGAAGGGCGAGAGATTGATTTTCGTAACACCCTGATTCTGCTGACGTCGAACCTGGCCAGCGAACTCATCAGTGATCTGTGCGAAAACGGCGTGCAACCGAGTGTCGAACATCTCGAAACAACCATTCGCCCGATACTCAGTAAACATTTCAAACCGGCACTGCTTTCGCGCATGTGTGTGGTGCCGTACTACCCGGTAAGCGGGCCGGTACTGCGCGAGCTGGTGGAAATCAAATTGGATCGCTTGGGAGAGAGGCTGCTTCGTCGGCAGTTGGGGTTCAGTTATTGCGGGCGCCTCGTTGATCAATTCGTCGAGCGCTGTACCCGCAGCGACAGTGGCGCGCGGCTGATTGACCATTTGCTTGACCGACAACTAATGCCGCTGGTTGCCGACCGCTTGCTCGCGGCCATGGCGGGTGGTGAACAACTGCGACACGTACACGCCACGCTCACCGGTGAAGCAAGCGTAACTTGCGAGTTCACTTGATGGGCACGATGTTCAAGCAGGTTGCGCAACCGCTGGCCTGCGCTGAAGCCCTTCTGGCGCAGTTTTCCCGCCTGTCGCGGGCGGTGGATGATGCTGCATTGTCGGCCGATTTCATCCTGGGTGTGGCGAGTCTCAGTGGCTGCGAATTGGCGCAGTTGTACGTGTTTGACGCTACTCACTCTCGCCTGGAAATGCACACCGAATGCCTGGAAGGCCAGTTGCAGTTTCGTGAGCGCAGCAGCCTCCCTTCCGATTACAGCAGTGAGCAACTGTTGCAGTTCGCCTTGGATCAGAATCGCGTGGTGTGTCTTGGCACATTGAGTGGCAGCCTGCACAAAATAAGTTTTCTGCCGACGCGGGCAGCACCGTGGCAGTCGCTGCTCTGCGTGCCTCTCGTCAATCAGCAGGAAACCGTAGAAGGTCTGTTGTTATGCGCTAGCGATCGGCATATGGACCTGCATGGGTTTGCCGAGCCTCTGGGGGACCTTGGGGCGTTCGCCCTCAACCGGATGCATCAGTTACAGCGTGTGCCTCGTCCAACCCGGCCCGTCCCCACAAGCTTGCCCGGCGTAGATGGCTCTGGCCTGGTCGGCAACAGCGCGGCAATGCGCCAGACCTGGTCATTGATCAGCAAAGTCCTGCACAGCCCTTACACCATCCTGCTGTGTGGTGAGACCGGCACAGGCAAGGAAGTGGTGGCTCGGGCGATCCACGATTGCGGTGGACGGCGTTCCAAGGCGTTCATCGTCCAGAACTGCGCGGCAGTTCCCGAACATTTGCTGGAGAGCGAGCTGTTCGGCTATCGCAAGGGGGCTTTCACCGGGGCCGATCGGGACCGCCCAGGGCTGTTCGATGCGGCCAACGGAGGCACTCTGCTGCTCGATGAAATTGGCGACATGCCGTTGTCCCTTCAGGCCAAGCTGCTGCGGGTGTTGCAGGAGGGAGAGGTCCGTCCGCTGGGGTCCAACGACACCCACACAATCGACGTGCGCATCATTGCCGCTACGCATCGCAACCTGAAGCAGTTGATGGAGGAGGGAAAGTTCCGCGAGGACCTGTATTACCGCCTTGCTCAGTTTCCGATCCAGTTGCCGGCGTTGCGTCAGCGCGACGGAGACATCCTTGAGCTGGCGCGGCATTTCGCCGACAAGGCTTGCACGTTCTTGCGACGAGATCCGGTGCGCTGGTCCGACGCGGCGCTGGGCCACTTGGCTGCGTATGGTTTTCCCGGAAATATCCGTGAACTCAAGGCCATGGTGGAAAGAGCCGTGCTGCTGTGTGAGGGCGCAGAACTATTGGTCGAACATTTTGCTTTGCACATCGAAACTCCTCCAGACCAAGACCACTTAAGTCTGCGTGAACGGATGAGGCAGATCGAACGTAAGTTGCTGATCGATTGCCTTCGCAAAAACGCCGGTAATCAGACGCTTTCCGCCCGCGAACTCGGCTTGCCGCTGCGCACACTGCTGTATCGCCTTGGGCGCCTGAAGATCTGTCGCAGGGACTTCGATGAATGACTCTCGCTCTTGTTCACTCCTACCTATCCCTGTCTGCTCCTTTCACTTCTGGAGACTTTTTTCCATGTCTGTCTATTCCCGGCAAACCGTCCTGCTGACCCTGGCGGTGTTACTTGGCCTCGGCGGTTGCAGCGGTAATTACAAATTCAATGACAGCAGTTATCGCCCACTGGGCGATCCGCAGGCGGTCAATCGCGGCAAATGACCGCAAGGAGCTCATCAATGGAACTTGTTTTCGAAATATTGAACGCCAGACAGTTTGTCGCGGTGCAGTCGTGTCAGAAGACTTTCGGACCGGTCGGCGGCGTGATCGGACGGGGCGAGAGCTGCGACTGGGTTATTCCCGACCGTCAGCGATTCCTGTCCAAGCGTCATGCACAGATCAGTTTCCATGAAGGTGTGTTTTTTCTCACCGACATCAGTGGCAACGGCGTGACCGACAGTGAAAGTGGTGCGCGCCTGCCCAAGGACGAGCCGGTACGTATCAAGGATGGTAAAGCCTACCTTCTGGGCGATTTCGAAATTCGGGCCCGGTTGATATCCGGCCCTGCGAGCAGCCGTGCTGAACCCCAACGTGCGGTACCGGCCGGCAGCCTGATCCCTGACGACATGTTTTTGGATCTAGACCCGCTGAAGGCCATGGACCAACGAGAGCAGATGTTTTCTGATATCGATAATCTGATAAAACCCGCTGCGGTCCCGTCCGACACCCCGTGGCGTTCGGACTACGCTCGTATCGATATGGAAAGCCTGCTGCTGCCGGACCTGATCGACGCCGTGACCACACCTGAGCCGGTCACGGGCCTCCCGTCCGGCGCATTGGAACCCTCAAGCGATAGTTTCTGGGAGCGCTTCGGCAGCGCGCTGGGCATGGACCTCAATAGCCTGGACGGCGAGACCCGCGAAGCCTTGGCGATCAACGCAGCTGTGCTGCTCAAGCAAAGCGTCAAGGGTTTGCAGCGGAGTCTGCGGATTCGTTCGGAGTTGAAAAACGAACTGCGTCTGGCCCACACCGTCGCCGAGGGCGAGCAGAAGAACCCGTTGAAATTCGCCGACGACAGCCATCACGCGCTGCAGATGCTGTTGCGGTCGGACAAGCCTGGTCAGCTGTCGGCCGAACAAGCCGTCGCTCGGGCATTTCGCGATCTACAGGCCCATCAAGTGGCCTTGCTCAGTGCCAGTCGCGCGACCTTGCGTGCAACGCTGGAACATTTTTCACCCCGGCAATTGATTCTTCGTCTGGAGCTGGGTGACAAGCCACTGGTCAATACCTCGGGCCGCTACTGGAGGGCTTACGGCCGCTATCACCAGTCCCTGTGCCAGGACGATGAGTGGACCGATCGTCTGCTGGCTCGCGACTTTGCCCAGGCTTATGAAGAACAGATTCGTTTAATTTCCACTCTGCACAACGATTGCCACGGATGATGGACATGTCTCGCTGCACGATGTTTTTTCTCCGAAGTTTGACAGCGCTTGTCACTACGGTGCTGTTGGCCGGTTGCGCCTCTCTATCGCCATTTTCGACGATAACCAAGCTCAACCTCACGCTGACTGCCACTGATCAACTCAACCCGGACCTCAATGGACGACCATCGCCAGTGGTGGTGCGGTTGTTTGAACTCAAGCATGCGGTGGCTTTCGAGAGTGCGGATTTCTTCAGTCTGTATGAGCGCGCCAGGGAAACCTTATCGCCCGATCTGGTTTCCAGCGAAGAACTGGAGCTGCGTCCGGGTGAAACCATCGAACTAAGGCTTGGCATCGTGGGGGGCGGTCGTTATGTCGGCGTGCTGGCAGCGTACCGCGACCTGCCGCAAACCCGATGGCGCTACACACTACCACTCGCCGCGGCGCAGGTGACCGAAGTGAACCTGACTCTCGATCAGGAAGGTATCGCTAGCACCCTTGAAAAAACAGCCAAGGTAGATGACCGATGAATCACGATAAAGTCATCTGGCAGGAAGGCATGCTGCTGCGTCCGCAGCATTTGCAGCACAACGATCGCTACTTCGATCACCAGTTGAAGGTCCGCACCCGCTTGTTGGCCAGTTATGCCTGGGGTTTTCTGGCGCTGGAAATCGATGCTCAGTTTCTTGGCATGGGCCAGTTGGTGGTCAGCCATGCTTCGGGGGTCCTGCCGGACGGCAGTTTGTTCGAGTTGGGTAGCAACGCCGAACCAGTGACCCTGGAGGTGCCATCCAATACCCGCAATACGTCGATTTACCTGGCCCTGCCGCTGGTGACCGGCAATCACATCGAGGCCCGCCGCCCAGAGCAGTCTGATGTGGTGGCCCGCTTCACGACCTATGAATCGCGGGTCACCGACTCCAATGCAGGAGATGCTAACGCAAGCGTGATCAGTTGTGGTCGCGCGGACTTGCGCCTGCTATTGGGCGAGCAGCAAAGCGACCAAGCGTTTGTGAGGCTCAAGCTCTGTGAGGTACTCGATACGACGTCTGATGGAGTGATCAAGCTCAATCCAGACTTTGTGCCAACGTTTATCCAGGCTCGGTCATCCAGTTATCTGCTGTCATGCCTCAAGGAAGTCGTCGGCATGCTTGCCTATCGGGGTGACAGCCTAGCTGATCGGATTCGTACCAATGGCAAGACGGGGGGCGCACAAGTCGGCGATTTCATGATGCTGCAGATGATCAACCGCACCGAACTGTTGCTGCGTCATTATCTAGAGCAGGAACAGGCACATCCCGAAACGCTATACCGCGCCCTATTGGCTCTGTTAGGTGATTTGGCGACTTTCTCCAGTGACAACAAGCGCCCGCCGCTCAACAACCGCTACCAGCACAATGATCAGGGCGCGTGCTTTCGAAGCCTGATGCAAGCGATCCGCCAGATGCTGTCGATGGTGCTTGAGCAGCATGCTATCGAGCTGCAATTGCAGGTGCGTCAGTACGGGATCATGGTCTCGTCGATACCGGATCTTTCGTTACTGGACTCGGCTTCGTTCGTATTGGCGGCAAGTGCCAACTGCGACGGCGAAGCTTTGCGCCATCGCTTGCCTGCGCACCTGAAGGTCGGTCCGGTGGAACGCATTCGCCAATTGGTCAACCTGCATCTGCCTGGCATCAAGATCCGGCCTTTGCCCGTGGCGCCGCGGCAGATTGCGTTTCATGTCAACAAAACCTATTTCATCCTCGAACCCAGTCCCGAAGACCTTGCTCAACTGAAGCACTCTGCGGGCTTTGCTTTCCATGTTTCCGGGGAATTTGCTGACCTTGAACTGAATTTTTGGGCCATCAGGAACTGAATGAAATGGATAAGGAAAATCCTCAGGACGAAACAACGGTTCTGCTCGATCATCATGGCCAACGCCCCGGCTCCGGGCCATTGACCGACGCTATCCCACCGCCACGTATCGAACAGTTGCAAGATCGAATGGTCTACGCCGCTCACCTATCGCCGTCCCGGACATTGAATCTCAGCCTCAATCCACTGGTGGCGGCGGCATCCGGCTTGCTGTCGCAAGTGGTGCGGCTCAAACACGGTCGTGATCGAGAAGATCTGCAAACGCTCAAGCGTGAACTGACCTGGGGCTTGGAACAGTTCGAAGCCCGGGCCTTGCAAGGTGGTGTTGAAAGCAGCCAGTTGATCGCCGCTCGTTACGTGCTGTGCACAGTGATTGATGAAGCGGTAGCTACCACGTCATGGGGTCATGGGAGCGGTTGGTCGCAAATCAGTCTACTCAGTACCTTTCACAACGAGACATTCGGCGGAGAGAAAGTCTTCCAGTTGCTCGATCGCCTGTCGAAAAATCCCATCAAGCATCTGCCGATGCTTGAGCTGCTGTACTTGTGCCTCTCCCTGGGTTTCGAAGGCAAGTATCGGGTTCAGGCCCGTGGAGTTCTTGAGCTCGAAGGCATTCGTGACGCGCTTTACCGAATGATCCGTCAGGTCCGAGGTGACATCCCTCGTGAACTGTCACCCCACTGGGAAGGCCTCGATGGCGTACCTCGCACTCCGGTGCGCATTGTCCCGGCCTGGACAGTGGTGGCCTTCACCCTGGTATGTCTGGGGGTGATGTATTGGAGCTTCACCTGGGTACTGGACGAGCATCGCGAAAGCGTACTGCAACCTTATCAATCGCTTGAGCCGGTCACCGCTCAGCCGCGACCGTAAACAGGGACGTGTCATGAAATCGTTTTTCCGAAAAGCCGGTGCTTGTGTGCGTCGAACCTGGGTCTGGACGTTGCTGCTGGTATTTTGTGCGGGGTTGTTGGTCTGGTTCGTCGGACCGCTGCTGGCGGTCAATGATTACAAGTTTTGGTCGACCCCGACGGCACGGCTGCTGTCGATCAGCATCTTGCTACTGGGTTGGGGGCTGGGCATGGTTTTCGTTAATGGGCGAGCCGGCGCGAACCTGAGAACCAAGGAGGTCACCAGCGACCGGGATGCCATTCGGCGCCAGACCAGCATTGACGATGAGCAACGCGAACTGCGCTCGCGCTTCAAGCAGGCGTTAAGAACGCTGAAAACCTCACGTTTTTACTCTGGTCGTGGCGGGTGCTGGCGAAACGAACTGCCTTGGTATCTGCTGATGGGGCCGTCCGCTGGTGGCAAGACTAGTCTGCTGGACCGCTCGGGGCTGGAGTTCCCCATCAACAGGCATGAGCAAAAGCCGATGGCTGATGTATCGGGCACCCGCAGTTGCGACTGGTACTTTGCCGAGCACGCCGTGCTGGTAGACACGCCCGGGCGCTACTTGAGCCAGGAGGATTCCGATGCCGACGGCAGTGCCTGGGTGGCTTTGCTGGAGCTGCTGCGCAGACGTCGCCGCTATCGGCCCTTGAATGGCTTGCTGATGGTTGTGCCGATCGACGTCCTGCTGCTGGCCCGTGAGGATGAAGTCACTATGTTGGCCTGCCAGATTCGTGGCCGCTTGCAGGAGGTACGACGTCGGTTGCACGTTGATGTGCCGATTTATCTGGTCCTTAGCAAAGCGGACAGCGTGCCTGGCTTTAACGAGTTCTTCGATTCGCTGACTCGCGAGGAAAGTGATCAGGTGCTGGGCGCGAGTTTCAGCCAGGACCAGCGCGGCAACGATGGGGCGGTGTTGCAAGCCGAATTCGAGGCGTTGCTGCATCGCGTTAATAGTCAGGTACTCATGCGCATGCATCAGGAGCGCGATACTCGACGCCGTGGTCAGATCCTTGATTTTCCTCATCAACTGGGGCATATCGGGGCCACTTTGCGGCTGCTGGTGGAGATGGCCTTCACCGGCGATGTTTGCCAGTTACGCGGGTTCTACCTGACGTGCGCTTCCCCGCCAGCCTTTGGCAGGGGCTCGGCCGTCCAAGGCGATGCCAGTCTACGCAGTACGGCTGTGGCACCTGGAGGACGTTCGCGATTTGTCCAACATTTGCTCAGGAAGGTGATTTTTCCGGAGGCCGACCTCGCGGGCCTCGATCAGCGCGAACGCAGACGTATTCATTGGGGCCAGCGTGCTTTGTACCTGGGAGCGCTGGCGGTCCTTGGGGTGTTCGGGTTGTTGTGGGCGAATGGTTTTTCGGCCAATCATGAGCGTCTGGAGAGCTTGCGTACGTTGGCGCAACGTTGGGATCAGCAGCGCTCGGTTCTGGTGGCCGGTGATGACGCGATGCTCAAGTTCCTTGATATCCGTTACGAAGCCACGCGGGTTTTCCCCCATGAGGGGGAGGTACCGTTGTATGAGCGTATCGGTCTGTACCAGGGCCAAGCGAGTAATCCAACGGTGGTCGGCGCTTACGAGCGTGAATTACAAGCTCACCTGCTGCCTCGGGTCGCCCAGATGCTTGAGGCGCACATCCGCGGCAATTTGAATAGCCGCGAACATTTGCTCAATAGCTTGCGCGCGTACTTGATGCTAAACCTGCAGGAGCGTCGCGACACTGCGTGGCTAAAGGATCGGCTTGCCAGCGACTGGTCGCTGCGTTACGCCGGCAATACGGCGGTGCAGGATGGCTTGAATGCTCACTTCCAGCGCCTGCTTGACCAGCCGTTCACCTATTTGCTTGACGAGTCGCTGGTGGCCAGTGCCCGTGAGACCCTGCGCAGTGAGTCCCTGGCGAGCGTCGTTTACCGAGTGCTCCGAGAACAGGCCAGTCACCTGCCGCAATACCGTCTCAGTCAACATTTGGGACCACAGGGTGTGTTGTTGGCAGGCACTGATCATGTGATCCCGGGTTTCTACACCCGCCAGGGGTACGAGCGATACTTTTCAGTTCAGGGTGCAACTCTGGTCACGGAGTTGCTGCGGGACAATTGGGTACTGGGCGAGGGCGCTGGTCTTAGCGGCATGGACATGCGGCGACTGATGATCGAACTGGAGCAACTGTACTTTAGCGACTATGCCGACCAATGGAGCGAAGCAGTTGGCCGGGTTACTCTGCAATCGATCGGCGATATGGGGGAGGGTGCCGAGCAACTGGCCGGATTGACCTCGGCTCACTCGCCGATCCTGCGGATGCTGGTGCAGGTGCGTGAGCACACGCAAATCCTGAGCGTTGCAGAGCGTATCGATGATGTGAAGTCTGCGGTCGGGAGCGGTGGACGTGCCATGACACACATCGTTGCCATAACTGAGAAAACGGCTGATTCCTTAGCCGGAAATCTGCCGGACACCGCGCAAAAATCATTGCGACGGCGTTTCGAGCCACTGCACCGTCTGCTGGATCTTGATGATAGTCCGATGCCCGAGCTGACTCAGGCCTTGCAGGCGCTGGACGAGGTGCAATTACAACTGGCTAACCTTGTCCGTGCCGGTACACCGGAGCAGGCTGCGTTCGAATGGGCCAAGCGGCGTATGGGCGGTCAGCGTGATGCACTGAGTAACCTGCGCAGCGCCTCGGCTCGTTTGCCGCGTCCGGTCAGCCAATGGTTTTACGTTCTGGCCGAGGACAGCTGGCGCTTGGTGCTCAATGATTCCTACCGTTACCTGAACCAGCGCTACCAGAGCGAGATTTACAACTTCTACGGCAAGGCAATCTATAAGCGATATCCGTTCAGCGCTCACAGTGCCAGTGACGTGGCGGTCAACGACTTCCGAGAGTTCTTCAAGGATCAGGGCGTTGTCGATCGATTCTTCGAGAGTTACATGCGGCCCTTCGTCAGCGGTCATCCTGGGCACTATCGCCTGCGCAGCATCGACGGCCAAAGCTTGCCGGTGTCCAAGGCCTATCTCGACCAGATGACTGCGGCGAACACCATCCGCCGGAGTTTTTTTGCCGAAAATCCGGCCGAGCCGCAGGTGCAGTTCAAACTTGAGCCGTACACGCTGGATCCGGCTGTGAGTCGGGCCGAATTCCGTTTTGGCGACAAGACGCTTGAGTACCGTCATGGTCCGATCTTGCCTGTGACATTCACCTGGCCAAGTGATGCCCAGGATGGGCGAACCGCCCTGGTGCTGGACAAAATGGTCGGGCGAGGGCTGGGTATCGAGAAAAATACGGGGCCATGGTCGCTTTTTCGTTTGTTTGACCTGATGCAGACCGAGTACCTGACCGGGCGCGATGTGCGCGTACTCAAGGCAGACCTGGGCGGCTTGCGAGCCAATTATCTGTTAACGAGCCAACGCACCCCCAACCCTTTCGACACGAGCGTGCTGCGCACTTTTCGAATGCCGGTGCAGCTTTGATGCAGGCTGTGGATCGATGGCGCAGCGCCGCACGTACAGACCCTGGCAAGGTTCGGGGGCGGAACGAGGATGCCTTTCTCGAATCTCCACAACAGGGGCTATGGGTGGTGGCCGACGGGATGGGCGGTCATGCGCGGGGTGACATCGCCAGCCAATTGATTGTTGCCAATCTGGCGGAGTTGCCGCTGTACCGAGACCTCGACAAGCGTTCGAAAGCGGTGCGCCAGTGCCTGCGCTGGATCAATCGGCGATTGAACCAAGAACTGACTGTCACAGGACGTCATTGCGCAATCATGGGCAGCACCGTGGTGGCATTGTTGCTGGAAGGCAACCGTGGAGCGTGTATTTGGGCAGGCGATAGCCGATGTTATCTGTGGCGCGACCGACGGCTTTATCAGTTATCCAGGGACCACTCACTGCAACAGCAAATGATCGACAAGCAACACATCGATATTCATGAGGCCCGTGCCCACCCGGCAGCGAAGGCGTTGACTCGCGCCGTCGGCGCTGCGCAAGAATTGAGCCTGGAGGTTTTGGAGCTGGAGATTCATCCGCACGATACGTTTTTGTTGTGCACTGACGGCTTGTATCAGGATCTAAGTGCACAAGCCCTGGGGGACGCGTTGAGCCTTGCTTCACCTTGCACTGCCTTGGAGTGTCTTTTCGAGCAAGTACTGCGTGGCGCTGCGAAGGACAACTTGACGGCGGTGGTGATTGGCCAGTGAAAGAAGAGGGGAGCCACCACACATATTTCGCCTTCTCCAACGCTCTGCATTCGACGACATTGCGCGAGCGCTGTGTCAGCGACATGCCCGAAATACTCGCAGGTCGCTATCGCCTAGAACGCCTGCTCGGAGCAGGAGGCATGGGGCTCGTGTATCGCGTACGGGACCTTCTACACGAACAATACGGTGATCCCGATCCATACGTTGCGTTGAAAATGCTCAGTGAGCAATTCGATGGCTCGCCTGACGCCAGCGCGCTGCTCTACAGCGAGTTCGCCCTGAGCAGACGATTGCATCACCCGAACGTGTTGCGTCCATACACCTTCGAAGTGGACGCTGACCATCGACGGGCTTTTATCACCATGGAACTGATGCGCGGCTTGACCTTGGACAAACTGCTTTGCGAGCGGCCGCTGGGTTTGCCCTGGCATGAACTGCAAGCCATCGCCGCGCCGCTGCTCGACGCCTTGGCGTATGCCCACAGCCGGGGCGTGTTGCACGGGGACATGAAGCCAAGCAACGTCATGCTCAGCGAGGAGGGGGTGCGTTTGTTCGATTTCGGCTTGGGCCTGGCGCAAGAGGGCCCGTTGAAGGGTCTGCCAAACCTGAGTCGAGACCGCCTCAACGCCTGGACCCCGAGCTACGCCGCCCCTGAGTTGCTTGACGGCGCACCGTTGTCAGAGGGGGCCGATGCCTATGGGGTGGCTTGCTTACTGTATGAGCTGGCGAGCGGCAAACACCCGTTCCGCCGTTTACCTTCAACCCAAGCTCGAGACGCCCGCATGGAGCGCGAACTCAAAGCTCCGCGCAATTTGCCCAGGCGTTGCTGGGCGGCGTTGCGCTTGGCGCTGACGTTTGATCCGGGACAGCGCCGCATTACTGCGGCGCAGTTGCGTGACGCCTTGGGTGCTGAGTCGTCCTGGTGGTGAGTTGGTTGCGAGCAATGTCATGAGCGTGCCGGCAATGCATCTTGTGGCCGGCAAGCCATGTGCATTCCCTTAGTTTCGGCTCTGCTGGAAGCTCCACTCCTCAGCCCGAACTAGCCGGCAGAACGGCCCTTCAAGAGTCGCATTGTGATGAGCAACGATGTCCTTGGCTTTCATTACTGGCGTGTCTGAACAGGTATGGCCTTCGGCGACAAGTACCGCGTCGAAGCCAAGATCACGAGCAGCACGACAGGTGCTATCGACGCAGTATTGGGTTTTCATGCCAGTAATCACCACGCCGGTAGCCCCGAGAGACCGCAAATTGTCCGCCAGGTCGGTCATTTCAAAGGCGTTGGGCCGCCGTTTTTCGAATACCACCTCTTCACCCAGAAGCTTCAGTTCCTGCGCAATCATCGTCAACGGGCTGCCTGGTCCGATTGGAGATCCCTCGGGCCCAATGTGGCGCGCGAGAAAAATCGGGGCGCCAGCGCTGCGTGCCTTGTCCATCAGGGTATTCACTGTTGCCAACAACTCTTCGCAGCACCATGGTTTTTCCGGGCCGTGAACAAGCCCGACTTGGATATCGAGTATCAATAGGGCGTACATGAGTGCATCTCCTTGCGTTTGAGCCAGCGACACAAGGGCGTAAAAAAGGCCCTGTCCATCGCTGGCGGGCCTTTGAAGTTCGTCTGCTATTGGCTCACGACACCTCGCACGCTCCGCTTTCAGCGGTCGTGGTGGTGGTAGTCGAGGTGAGGCAATAATGGGTCATAGCTCGACACTAGCACACAAAGCCCCAAAAAAAGGCGCTTCCCCACTCAAGGAGAAGCGCCATCCTTTAAGTGAACAGCATTCCGCCGGCTGGCGGGGTTGCTTATCAGGCCGTTGCAGGCCGCAGCGAGTAGGTCTTGAGTTGGTCAGCGAAGTCGCGCAGGGACTGGATGCCGCTGGCCTCGGCTTCGTGGATCCATTCCTTGATGGCCGCGAGCATGTCGTGGCCGTTGCTGCTGGTCTTGGCCCAGATCTGCTGCAAGGCCAGGCGTTTTTCGTAGATCACCTTCAACGCCTGACTGTGTTCCAACATGCTCTGGATGCGCGCGTGGTGACGCTCATCCAGCAGGCTGGTTTCCCGCGATAACAGGCGTTTGGCCCGGTGGAATTGGTGGCGGACCGAGTGATCGACCTTTTCCAGTTCCTGCTTGACCAACGGCGCGATGACCAGCCTGCGGTACTGGGCCATGATCTGGAAACGGTTGTTGAGGATCGCCATGGCGGTGTCCATGTCCAGATGCCCCTTGCCCTCGACACGGTGGGCGATCGGCGCGACGCGCTGGACCTTGGCCAGGCGCAGGAAACTGAATACCTGGATCCAGGCCCAGCCCAGGTCGAACTCCCATTTGCGTACCGACAGCTTGGCCGAATTGGGGTAGGTATGGTGATTGTTGTGCAGTTCTTCGCCACCGATCAGGATGCCCCAGGGCACCAGGTTGGTCGCCGCGTCGCGGCATTCGAAGTTGCGGTAGCCCACGGCATGACCCAGGCCATTGACCACGCCGGCAGCCCAGACCGGAATCCACATCATCTGGATGGCCCAGATGGTGATGCCGATGGTGCCGAACAGCAGCAGGTCGATGACGCCCATGATCGCCACACCCATGAGTGGGAAGCGGCTGTAGAGATTACGCTCGATCCAGTCATCAGGGCAGTTCTTGCCGTAGATGCGCAGGGTTTCGGGGTTTTCCGCTTCGGCGCGATAGAGTTCGGCGCCTTTGCGCAGCACGGTGGACAGGCCTTTGATCACCGGGCTGTGGGGATCATCGACGGTTTCGCATTTGGCGTGGTGCTTGCGGTGGATAGCGGTCCACTCGCGGGTGTTCTGCGCCGTGGTCAACCACAGCCAGAAGCGGAAGAAATGTTTGAGGCCGGCGTTGAGCTCCAGGGAGCGATGAGCCGAATAACGGTGCAGGTAGACCGTGACGCCAATGATCGTGACATGGGTCATCAGCAGGGTGACTGCCACCAGTGACCAGGGCGACAAGCCAAGAAAACCTTCGTACCACATAGGCTATAGGGCCCTCGATAAAGATAGAAACAGCCGTTGCATTATCACCTGCCGCACAGATAAAACCAGTCGGCCTTTCAGATAACAGTGGCAGGATGTTTCTTACTCTATAATTCCCACCTCTTTGTGGGGACATGGATCGCCGAATGACCGTCTATCACCGCAGCGCCATGCGTGGAGCGCTGCTTTATCTCGTGCTGTCGGTCGTCTGGCTGCAGCTGGTTGGTTATTTATTGAGCAGCTTTTTCGATCAATCTGCCGATCAGCTTCGCTGGCAGTTGATCAACGGATATGCCTGGGTCCTGGTCAGCGCCGGATTGGTTTTCCTGGCGGGTGTGCGGATATCCCGGCTTTTCGGAAAAGGCGAACACCGTGCCGACGGCGAACGTTTGCGCCAGGCCGCCGCCGTCTTCGATTGCACGCGCGAAGGGGTGTTGGTGACGGACCCGAACGGCCTGATCGTGCACGTCAATCGGGCCTTCATGACGATTACAGGGTATGCCCGGGATGAGGTGTTGGGCCGGCGGCCCAACCTGTTCAAGTCTGGCCGTCACGGGGCGGATTTCTACCAGGAGATGTTTGCGTCCCTGGGCAGCCGTGGCGAGTGGAGCGGCGAGATCTGGAACCGACGTAAAAGCGGTGAGATCTACCCGCAATGGCAGACGATCCGCGTCGTTCGCGACGATAACGGTCAGGTCAGCCATTACGTCGCGGTGTTCTCGGACATCAGCGCGATCAAGGATTCGGAGCACGAACTGGCGTACCTGGCCCACCACGATCCGCTGACCGGTCTGCCCAATCGCCTGCTGTTTTCTGATCGCGCCGAGCAGGCGCTGGCGTCGTCGCAGTTGCACAAACGCGGCTGCGCCTTGTTGCTGGTGGACCTGGACCATTTCAAGAACATCAACGACAGCCTGGGGCATCACGTTGGCGATCAATTGCTCAAAAGCGTGGCCGAGCGATTCCGGGGGTTGTTTGCGCCCGGCGTGACCCTGGCCCGGCTGGGGGGCGACGAGTTTGCGGTGCTGGTGGAAAATTGCTCGCAGCCGGCGCAGGCGGCGGTGCTGGCCCAGCGCATTATCGATGCCCTGAAAGAACCGTTGCGCCTCGAAAACCAGCTCTTGTTCATCAATGCCAGCGTGGGCATCAGCCTGTTTCCCGGGGATGCCCTCAGCGCGGGGCAACTGCTGCGCAATGCCGACTCCGCGTTGTTCAAGGCTAAGAGTGCCGGGCGCGATGGCTACGCCCTGTATACCGAAGAACTCACCGCTCATGCCCAGCAACGAGTCGAGATCGCCTTCGAACTGCGACGCGCGCTCCAGCAGCAGGAGCTGCGGGTTCATTACCAGCCGGTACACGATCTGGCGACCAGCCGCCTGATCGGTGTCGAGGCTTTGGTGCGCTGGGAACATCCCGAGCGCGGCCTGGTTTCGCCGGCCGAGTTCATTCCCATCGCCGAGCGCACCGGGCTGATCGCCCAAATCGATGCCTGGGTCATGGAGCAGGCCTGTCGACAGATGCGTCAATGGCAGGAGGCCGGGGTGGCGTTATCGTTTGTCGCGGTCAACGTTTCCAGTCGGCTGTTCGCCCGTCGCGAGTTGTACGAACAGGTCGCGCGGGTGCTGCACTTTTCAGGCCTGGACCCGGCCTGTCTGGAATTGGAAGTGACCGAAAGCGCGGTGATGGACGATCCGGAGGTGGCCCTGGAGCAAATGCACCGTCTGCGGGAATTGGGGGTGCGACTGGCTATCGATGATTTTGGTACCGGTTATTCGTCGCTGCTGCGACTCAAACGCTTGCCCGTCCAGAAGCTCAAGATTGATCAGGGCTTTGTGGCCGGGTTGCCGTGGGATGAGGACGACGCAGCGATTGTCCGGGTAATCATCGCCCTGGCCCGCAGCATGGGTATGCAAGTGCAAGCCGAAGGCATCGAGCAGCGCGAGCAGGCAGCGTTCCTGCTGGAACATGCCTGTGGGATGGGGCAGGGCTACTGGTTCGGACGACCCGTTGCCGCGCAACAGCTGGATTGGGATCGCGCGCCCGCAATCAATTAATTTGCCTTGCACATCGGTTGATTGTGTTTTTGGTTATATAAAAATTCTTAAACAGTCTTTTTAAGAATATCTACGCCTATCTAGTATTGCTCCTACGCCACAAAACGGTGCCGCCCACTTCCAGGCATTCAAGGAGCAATAGCATGAGCGCATCTCTACGCAGCGTTGACGGTCAGGACGAAGCAACTCTGTTGCGCGAGATCCTCAATGCCTTGCGGGACCTTCGTTTTGGCGCGGTGGAAATCACTGTGCACAACGCGCAAGTCGTCCAGATCGAGCGCAAGGAAAAATTCCGGTTGCAGCAGCCGAGCCACAAACCGGGTTGAAGACCAACACTTCACAAACATAAAAAAACCGGAATTCCAGGAGTTTTCACCATGCCGTCAATTCGCCGTTATGCCTTGGCCGTCTTGGCCAGCGCTGTTTTTGCAGGTTCCGCTTTTGCCAAGGATTACGAGTTGCTTAACGTGTCCTACGACCCGACTCGCGAGCTGTACCAGGATTACAACGCCGAATTCGCCAGTTTCTGGAAGAAAGCGCACCCGGACGATAGCGTGAAGATCCAGCAATCTCACGGTGGCTCGGGCAAGCAGGGTCGGGCGGTGATCGATGGCCTGCGGGCTGACGTGGTGACCCTGGCTCTGGCTGGCGACATCGACGAAATCGCCAAGCTGGGCAAGTCCCTGCCGGCGGATTGGCAAACACGCCTGCCGGAAGCCAGCACACCGTACACCTCGACCATCGTTTTCCTGGTGCGTAAAGGCAATCCCAAGGGCATCAAGGACTGGGGCGATCTGATCAAGGATGACGTGTCGGTCATCACCCCGAACCCGAAGACCTCCGGCGGTGCTCGCTGGAACTTCCTCGCCGCCTGGGCCTATGGCCTCAAGGCCAACGGTGGTGACGAAGCCAAGGCCAAGCAATACGTTCAAGCACTGTTCAAGCATGTGCCGATCCTCGACACCGGCGCCCGCGGCTCGACCATTACCTTCGTCAACAACGGTCAGGGCGACGTGTTGCTGGCCTGGGAAAACGAAGCCTTCCTGGCGCTGAAAGAAGACGGCGGCGCGGACAAGTTCGACATCGTCGTGCCGTCGTTGTCGATCCTCGCCGAACCGCCGGTGGCGGTAGTGGACAAGAATGCCGAGAAAAAGGGCAACCTGGAGATCGCCGAAGCCTACCTCAAGCACCTGTACAGCCCGGCCGGCCAGGAAATCGCCGCAAAAAACTTCTATCGTCCACGTGACAAGGACGTGGCCGCCAAGTACTCCCGGCAGTTCCCGAAATTGGACCTGGTAACCATCGACAAGGACTTCGGTGGCTGGAAAACCGCCCAGCCGAAATTCTTCAACGATGGCGGCATTTTCGACCAGATCTATCAGGCGCAGTAAGCTGGGCAGGCCTGAATGAGCTGATTACAAGCTAAGGCCGGACACTGAATCTGTGGCGAGGGGATTTATCCCCGTTCGGGCGCGAAGCGGCCCTGAATCTGGCATGTCTTTATGCTCAGGTGAATTGAGTCGGCTGCTTTGGGGCTGCTTCGCAGCCCAACGGGGATAAATCCCCTCGCCACAGTTTTTGCGCGTTCTCAACCAAGGACCTTTATGTCGCGTCGCATATCCCCCGTCATACCCGGCTTCGGGCTGACGCTGGGCTACACCCTGGTGTACCTCAGTCTGATTGTGCTCATACCACTGGCGGCAATGTTCGTACATGCCGCCCAACTTACCTGGGAACAGTTCTGGGCGATCATCTCCGCGCCACGGGTGCTGGCGGCCTTGAAGCTCAGCTTCGGCACTGCTCTGTGCGCGGCGATCATCAACGGTGTGATCGGTACGCTGTTGGCCTGGGTGCTGGTGCGCTACACCTTCCCCGGTCGCAAGATCATCGATGCAATGATCGATCTGCCGTTCGCCTTGCCCACCGCCGTGGCGGGTATTGCACTGACGGCGTTGTATGCGCCGACCGGCCTGGTCGGCCAGTTTGCCACCGACCTGGGTTTCAAGATCGCCTACACCCCGCTGGGCATCACCCTGGCGCTGACCTTCGTGACGCTGCCGTTCGTGGTGCGCACGGTGCAGCCGGTGCTGGCCGATATCCCCCGTGAAGTCGAAGAGGCCGCCGCCTGCCTCGGTGCCAAGCCGTGGCAGGTGTTCCGCCACGTCCTTGTGCCGGCGTTGTTGCCGGCCTGGTTGACCGGCTTCGCCCTGGCTTTTGCCCGTGGCGTGGGCGAGTACGGGTCGGTGATTTTCATCGCCGGCAACATGCCGATGAAAACCGAGATCCTGCCGCTGCTGATCATGGTCAAGCTCGACCAATACGACTACACCGGCGCCACCTCCATCGGCGTGCTGATGCTGGTGGTTTCCTTCGTCCTGTTGCTGCTGATCAACCTGCTGCAGCGGCGCATCGAAACCCCATAAGGAGGCGCGAACATGTCCCAATCGTCTATTTACGCGGCCTCCACCAACGCCGCCCGCCGCGGCAGTGCAACATCGCGGCGAGTCCTGATCGGTCTTGGCTGGTTGATCTTTGCGCTATTCCTGCTGCTGCCGCTGTTCATCGTGGTCTCCCAGGGGCTGAAGCTGGGCCTGGGGGCGTTCTTCGCCGCAATCTTCGAACCCGATGCGCTGTCGGCGCTCAAGCTCACGGTGATCGCGGTGCTGATCTCGGTGCCGCTGAACCTGGTGTTCGGGGTCAGCGCCGCGTGGTGCGTGAGCAAATATTCATTCCGTGGCAAGAGCATGCTGGTGACCCTGATCGACCTGCCGTTCTCGGTGTCGCCGGTGATCGCCGGCCTGGTCTATGTGCTGATGTTCGGTGCCCAGGGCCTGTTCGGGCCGTGGCTGTCGGATCACGACATCCAGATTGTGTTTGCGCTGCCGGGCATCGTGCTGGCGACGATCTTCGTCACCGTGCCGTTCGTGGCCCGTGAGCTGATCCCGCTGATGCAGGAGCAGGGCACCCAGGAAGAAGAAGCCGCGCGCCTGTTGGGTGCCAATGGCTGGCAGATGTTCTGGCATGTCACCGTGCCGAACATCAAGTGGGGGCTGATCTATGGCGTGGTGCTGTGTACCGCCCGGGCCATGGGCGAATTCGGCGCGGTATCGGTGGTGTCCGGGCACATTCGCGGGGTCACCAACACCCTGCCGCTGCACGTCGAGATCCTCTACAACGAATACAACCACGTGGCCGCGTTCGCTGTGGCGAGCCTGTTGCTGATCCTGGCGCTCTTCATCCTGCTGCTCAAGCAGTGGAGCGAAAACCGAATCAACCGCCTGCGCGCCAGCGCCGCGGAGGAATAAGTCATGTCGATCGAAGTTCGTAACGTCAGCAAGAATTTCCACGCCTTCAAGGCCCTCGACGATATCAGCCTGGACATCCAGAGCGGCGAGTTGGTGGCCCTGCTGGGGCCGTCGGGTTGCGGCAAGACCACTTTGCTGCGGATCATCGCCGGCCTCGAAACCCCGGACCAGGGCAACATCGTGTTCCACGGCGAGGACGTTTCCGGCCACGACGTGCGTGATCGCAACGTCGGTTTCGTATTTCAGCACTATGCCCTGTTCCGCCACATGACGGTGTTCGACAACGTTGCCTTCGGCTTGCGCATGAAGCCCAAGAACCAACGCCCGAACGAAAGCCAGATCGCGACCAAGGTCCACGAGTTATTGAACATGGTGCAACTGGACTGGCTTGCCGACCGTTACCCCGAACAGCTTTCCGGCGGCCAGCGCCAGCGTATCGCCCTGGCCCGCGCCCTGGCGGTGGAGCCCAAGGTGTTGCTGCTGGACGAACCCTTCGGCGCCCTCGACGCCAAGGTTCGCAAGGAACTGCGGCGCTGGCTGGCACGGTTGCACGAGGACATCAACCTGACTTCGGTGTTCGTGACTCACGACCAGGAAGAGGCCATGGAAGTCGCGGATCGGATCGTGGTGATGAACAAGGGTGTGATCGAGCAGATTGGCTCACCGGGCGATGTCTACGAAAACCCGGCCAGCGACTTTGTGTATCACTTCCTCGGCGACTCGAACCGCCTGCACTTGGGTGAAGACCGGCATGTGCTGTTCCGCCCTCACGAAGTCTCGCTGTCGCGTTCGGAACTGGAGGATCACCACGCCGCCGAAGTGCGCGACATTCGCCCGCTGGGCGCCACCACCCGGGTGACCCTGAAGGTGGAAGGCCAGAGCGAGCTGATCGAAGCTGAAGTGGTGAAGGACCACGACAGCCTGGTGGGCCTGGCGAAGGGCGAGACGCTGTTCTTCAAGCCGAAGGTCTGGCAGAAAGTCGCTAACCTCTAGGATCAAAAGCATCGCGAGCAAGCTCGCTCCCACAGTAGAACTTCAGTGAACACAATATTTGTGTACCTATGAAAATCCACTGTGGGAGCGAGCTTGCTCGCGATGGCGCCCTCACTGACACCCCGAGCCGAATCCGAATAACCCCGCTTGGCCTTGCTTCGATCGGTTCTACTTCTGCACCTGGCCTTGAACCAAACCCTACCTAGACTCTGACTTGCCAGGAGGCAGTAAGAGTCCAATGACGGACCGGTGTTATCTCCTGGCGCCCTGATGCCAAGGAGATAAAGCATGAGAATGGAAGTCAGTCGGCATGGCCCGTTTGGCTGTGCCTTGCTAAGCGTTTTATTGAGCCCATCCGTCAGCGCCACCCCCTCGTTGTCACCGCAGATACCCTTCGATGTCACGGTTGCCGAGGAACATCCCACGCTGGCCAGCCTTCAGCGCGACTTCGATGACCTGTCATGGCAGACCTTCATTGCCTTGAACTGGCCGGCGCTGGACAACGGCAATCCCAATACCGGCACTCCCATCGGCAAACAGGATGGGGCCACGGTGTGGGAAAGCTGGAAAGAGAGCTACCAGATCTTCCGGGCCAAGGGTCAGGCGCCGTTGGCCTGGGACGCGCCGGCGACGATTCCCGAAGCGTGCAAGTCGCTCAAGTCCGGGCGCCTGTTGCAGCAGATGGGCAAGGTGCCCGATGTACTGGATGAGTTTATCCAGCCTTTCGAGAGCGGCCCGCTGGTGGATCAGAACGGGGCCTATACGCGCAACGAAATCGTGGTCAACCGATCGATGTTCAATTCCATTGTCGACAATGGTCTGTACAGCATCGAAGGCCAGCAGAAGTTTTTTGCCGCAAACCCGACCAACGCCGTGGCTTTCAGTTGCGGCTCGGCCAAGACACAGGACGTCGGCGCGCTGATGGTGAAAGCATCGTGGAAAGTGCTGGGCGCCAATGATCGTCCGCAGGATTTTCACACCGTCGATGCGCTGGTCTATACACCGGGAAACAGCGACCCGAGCAAAGGACCCATTGTCGGGGAGTCGTGCAAGTCCGAACCGGTGGGGTTGGTGGGACTGCACATCGTTCACAAGACCGACAGCGCCGCGCAGTGGGTCTGGTCGACCTTTGAACATGTAAAAAACGTACCCGAACAGACCACCCCCCCGGCCCAACGGGTGGGACCTTATCTGTTCTACAACGCTGCCAGCCAAAGTGATATCAACCAGCCGCCGCCCCGGCCCTGGAACCCGGCGGTCAAGGCAACACCCTCGCAGATCGTGCGTGAGATACCGCTGACCGAAGCCACCAAAACCCTGAACGCCACCTATCAAGCCCTGTTGCGTACGGTCAACCCACAGAGCGTCTGGGCGAACTATCAATTGATCAGTACCCAGTGGCCGTCGGCACCACAGCCCAACTGTCAGATATCAGCCGCCAACCCGCTGGGCAATCCTGCCCCGTTGTTCCTGGCCAACGCCACACTGGAAACCTACATCCAGGGCACCGTGCCCCAAGCGTCTTCCAGTTGCATGGCGTGTCATGGCAATGCGGCAACCCATGTCACCGAATCGCCGCGCACCAGCTTCGCGGATTTCACCTATTTGCTCGAACGCGCGCAGTCCACGACTGGACAAGGAGTCAAGCATGAGCAGTGATCTGGAAAATTTCGTAGGCCTTTCATCGGTCCTGACTGGCATTTCCACTGAGCGATTGGCACCGGCGATCGACCAGGTGGGTTTGCCTCCGCTGTTTCTTGAATTCATCACGCCAAGAATCACGCCTGATGTGCTCAGTACATTGCTGACTCAATACGCCAACCTGGCGGGGGACAATCAATCCCCGGATCAGATCGCCCAAGCGGTGTTGATGAACGGAGCGCTACCGGCCGACACGCCGACCGCCAAAGCCGCGCGTTCGATCATGAAGCTGTGGTTGCTGGGCGTCTGGTACCAACCCTATGACGCGGCGAGTTTCAAAAAGGATGAGCAGACGGTGGTGTCCGACCAGGCTTATATCAATGGATGGGCCTGGAAAGCCGCCCAGGCTCACCCTATGGGCTACAGCGAGATGTTCTTCGGCTACTGGAACACGACGCCGCCCAGCCTTGAGGATTACACCGGAGTAGCCGCCAACGCGCAGCAAGGAGCTTCGTCATGAGTACCGAACAAGCAGAGGTGGTCATCGTTGGTGCGGGGCTGGCCGGCAGCATCATCGCTTATCAGTTGGGCATGGCTGGCGTGGATGTGCTGGTGCTCGAATCGGGCCCGGAGATTCCGGCCAATCGTACGCAGTATCTGGAGCGCTTCTACACGGCGACCCTGAAAACCCCGGAGTCGCCCTATCCTCCGGTATCGACCCTGGACACACCGCGCGATCCGACCAAGGAAAATGCCCCGCGGGCAACCATCGCCGATCTGATCCTGGGGTGGGACAAACCGGAAATCAGTTACCTGGTGCAGAAAGGCCCGTTGCCCTTCAACAGCACCTACGAACGGGTGGGCGGCGGGACGACCTGGCATTGGGTCGGGACGTGCCTGCGCATGGTGCCGAACGATTTTCGTCTGAAGAGCAAATACGGCGTCGGGGTGGACTGGCCGATCGGCTACGACGATCTGCAAAGTGCCTATTGCCGGGCCGAGGCGGAAATCGGTGTGTCGGCCAATGTCGCCGACCAGGCATATCTGGGCATGACCTTTCCCGAGGGCTATTCATTCCCGATGCACAGCATTCCGCTGTCACTGGTTGACGGCAGTTTTGTCAGCGCCGTGACCGGGCAGACGTTCGACGGCTTGCCGCTGGTGGTCAGTCCGACCCCGGCGGGGCGCAATTCCCAGCCCTACGCCGGGCGCCGGGTGTGTGCCGGCAATACCAACTGCACGCCGATCTGCCCGATCCAGGCCAAGTACGACGCCACGGTGACCATGAACAAGGCCCGGGCCACCGGCAACGTCCGGGTCATGTACCGGACCGTGGCCAGCAAAGTGACCGTGGGCCCGGACAAGAACATCAATGGCATCGAATTCATTCAATATCAGCTTGGCGAGGAACCGAAGACGGGAAACGGTGTGGCCATCGGGCAGCGTTACGTGATCGCGGCCCATGCCATCGAAACCCCTAAATTGTTGCTCAACTCCAAGACCCCGGACTGGCCCAAAGGTGTGGCCAACAGCAGCGGGCAGGTGGGACGCAGCCTGTCCGACCATCCGATTTACCTGGCGTGGGGGCTGATGCCGGAAGGCAAGACGGTTTTCCCATATCGTGGCCCGGTGTCCACGGCGGGCATCGAGAGCCTGCGTGACGGTGCCTTCCGCAGCCAGCGAGCGGCATGGCGCATCGAAATCGGCAATGAAGGCTGGAACTGGCCGGTTGGCGATCCTTACGTCACCGTGGCCGATTTTATCGACGGGAAGAACATAAGTCGCACCAATCCATTGCCGGCGAAAGAGACACCGGCGCCGCCCACTGAAGCGCTTTACGGCACGGCACTGATCAAAAAACTCAACGAACTGTTCATCCGCCAGTTTCGGATCGGCTTCCTGGTGGAACAGGTGGAAGACCATCCCGACCAGTCCAACAGCTACATCGTGCCCTCGACGGATAACTACAAGGACGGGCTCGGCATTCTTCGGCCGGAAATCCACTACGACCTGTCCGATTACACCAAGGAAGGTTTCAGGCAGGCGAAGATACTGGCGAGCCACATCATCAAGGACCTGCTCGGCGCCGTGGAACTGACAGCACCCATTGGCAAAGGGACCTTCAACTACAAAGGCGAAGATTACAGCTTCCAGGGCGCCGGACACCTGATGGGGACCTATCGCATGGGCGATGATCCAGCCAAGTCGGTGGTGGACAAATACCAGCGCAGTTGGGACCACAAGAACCTGTTCCTGGTGGGCGATGGCGTGTTCCCCAGCACGGGCACCTCGAACCCGAGCCTGACGATTGCGGCGCTGTCGTTCCAGGCCGGGGACACCGTGGCCAACGACCTGAAGGCGGTGACCATGCAGGTCCAATCCAACATCGCCTGGCAGGGCACTGGAGTGCAGATCAACGGGTTGATACCGCGCGTGGTTCGCTACGTCAGTGGGTTATGGTGTGCCAGCCCGCAGGGCGGCAATGTCGATGGAAAGGGCGGTTCGCGGCACATCGACTACAGCAGCTATGCCTTGCCCGGTGCCGCCGAAGGCGCCTTGATCGGTCGTGTGGGCAACGATGGAACGCCGTTCCTGGTGGGGGATCTGGCGCAGGTTCCGGGCGACCAGCAAGGGGAACTGCAACTGTGCATCAACGATGACCTGACCGGGCAACATGGGTCTGGTTTGAAAGATAACACCGGCGCGCTGACGATACGGGTCGAGTTTGGTGCGCTGTAACTTGAGCGGTAAGGCCTGACTCTTGTGGGAGCAGGCCTTGCTCCCACAGATTCAGACGGCCGAGCGTTGGTGACGCAAGGCCACGGGCCCGGCGCGTTCTTCAATGGCCCGCTTCAGTTCGCTACGAAGCCCCAGCAGGAAGCCCGCCTCCACCACCACGAACAGCGGCCCGACAATCAACCCGGTGAGGTCATCGACGAACGCCGGTTTACGGCCTTCGTAATAGTGACCGACGAACTGGATCACCCAGCCCACCACGAACATCCCCAAGCCACTGCCCAGCCATACCAAGGTGCTTTGCGCGGCGAGCACCTGGCCCAGCCATAGCGCCAGGGCCAGCAGTACCGTCATCAGCACCCCCAGGCGCAACTCAAGGCGCAGATAGAACCAGGCACTGGCTACCGCTATCAGCAGCGCCGGCGACACCAGGAGCACGCCCACCGGCCAACCCGGCCGTGACAGCAGTACGGCGACGGCGACGAAAATCAGCGGAATACCGATGAAGTGCGTGGCGATGTTGCGTGGATCGCGGTGGTAGGCGGCGTATTGACTGAGATGATCAACGAGGCTTTTCATTGTTGTTCCTCCTGAGGTGATGCCTGCATGATGCCCGGGCCCCACGAGGTGTTCTGTCAGCTAGCCGACACTTGTCCCGGAGTTTTCATGAATACGCATCCCTGGCACTCGCACCTGTTGGCCGGTCACTGGTACAGCCACTTGCCCGCTGAGTTACAGAATAGTCTGTTGGGCATGTCGCGGGTGCGCCGACTGGTGCCGGGGCATCGGTTGTTCCAGCGCGGTGACCCGCCCTGCGGGATGTACGCCGTATTGGAGGGCGCGGTACGGATCGGCGCAGTGAACGAACAGGGCAAGGAAGCGCTGCTCAGCGTGGTGGAAGCGCCCCACTGGTTTGGTGAAATCTGCCTGTTCGATGGCCAGCCGCGCACCCATGACGCGGTGAGCGTGGGCCAGTGCACCTTGCTGCACTTGCCTCAGGCGCCGTTGATGGCGTTTCTGCAAGAACATCCGGTCTATTGGCGAGATATTGCGCGGCTGATGAGCCACAAACTGCGCCTGACCTTCATCAATCTCGAACACCTGAGCCTGATGCCCGCCCCGGTACGTGTTGCCAATCGCCTGCTGATGATCGCCGAAGGCTACGGCGAAATCGAACCGGCGCGACGGGTCTTGCAACTGCCCCAGGAGCAACTGGCGCTCATGCTCTCACTGTCGCGCCAGACCACCAACCAGATCCTCAAGGACCTTCAGGCCCAGGGCATTGTGCAGTTGGCTTATGGTGAGATTGAAATCCTGGATATCGAGCGGTTGCGGGCATTGACCACGATCTGAAGGCCTGTATCGACTGATCCACCGCTATCGCGAGCAGGCTCGCTCCCACAGCGTTGGTGGCGGGCCTGAATGTTGAGTTCACCTCAAGACAATGTGGGAGCGAGCCTGCTCGCGATAGGGCCGGCCCAGCCAACGCAAACCCCTAGCGCAACCCGTCCCGAAACTGCCCCGGGGTCATTCCGGTCCAGCGCTTGAACGCCCGGCTGAAGCTGCTGGCATCGGCAAAACCCAGGAGATAACCGACTTCACTCAGTGAGCACTGTGGGTCGCGCAGGTGCAGCAGTGCCAGGTTTTCCCGACATTCGTTAAGCAGCGTGTCGAAGCGGCAGCCTTCATCGGCCAAATGCCGTTGCAGGCTGCGCAGGCTCAGGTGCATGGCCTGGGCGATGCGCTCGGCGCTGGGTTCGCCTTCGGGCAGTTGGGCCTCGATAGCGGCTCGCACCTTGCGCTCCCAGGTCAGCGGCTGGAGCTGGGCGAGGGTGCGCTTGAGTACCGTCTCGTTGTGTTCAGCCAGCTCCGGATTGGCGTCGTCCAGGTGGCTGTCGAAATCGACGAGGCTGAATTCCAGGCAATCTTGCTCGGCGCCGAAATACACAGGTGAACGGAACACTTTATGCCAGGGGCCGGGGTCCGTCGGTTCCGGGCGCCGCAAGTACACCGCCAGCGGCGCGTAGTCGCGGCCCAGTCGGTTGCGACACGTGCGCACGTAAATCGCGGCGAACGCATCGATGGCTTCAAAGGCCGGCGTCGCCCGGCCCTGGGGCACGTCGAGCGTGAAGCGGTATCGGTCTTCGCAGCGGCTCAGTTGCAGCATCAACGCATCGCTGACCACCGGGTGATAACGCACGATTCGCTCAAACACTTCTCGCAAACTGCCGCTGGCCACCAGGGCATAACCCAGAGCGTGGAACGTGGTGGGACTGACGAAGCGCGAAACCCGCAGGCCGATCGCCGGATCACCGCTGGCCTGCACGGCCAGTTCCCACAGGCGCGTGGTGGCCGAGAGCGGATAACGGGCATTCGGGTCGTCCATCAACTGCGGATCGAGCCCGGCCTCCAGGCACAGGGCATGGCTGTCCAGGCCCAACGCATCAAGCTGTTTGCGCAGGGCGCGGGTCCAACTGGCGAGGGAGGTGGGTTCAGTCATGGCGATTGGCGCTTGCGGTCAACAGGTTGGCGTTTACGGCTACCACCCTAGGGGGCATCGCCCGGCAGGATGAGCACATCGATAGAAGAGGATGTAAGCCATGCACGGCACTTGCGCAAGCCCCGAGCGATTGAATGCACAACAGCGATCGGCCCATATTCGCCAGGTGGTCTTGGCCCGAGGCGAAGAACTGCGCCAGCGCTACCCGATCCTGCGTCATCAGGATGCGTTGGGCGCGGGCATCCTGGCGTTCGCCCTGGCCGGGATGGTCGGTTCGGCGCTGCTCTACATCAACGGTCACCTGGCCGGTTGGGCATGCCTGCTGCTCAACGCTTTTTTCGCTTCACTGACCCACGAGCTGGAACACGACCTGATTCACAGCATGTATTTTCGCAAGCAACGCGTACCCCACAACCTGATGATGGGCCTGGTCTGGCTGGCGCGGCCCAGCACCATCAACCCGTGGATCCGCCGCCATTTGCACCTCAATCATCACAAAGTGTCCGGCAGCGAGGCCGACCTGGAAGAGCGGGCCATTACCAATGGCGAGCCCTGGGGGCTGGCGCGCTTGCTGATGGTGGGCGACAACGTGATGTCGGCCTTCATTCGCCTGCTGCGGGCCAAGACCTGGGCGCACAAGCGCAGCATCCTCAAGCGCACGCTGAAGGTGTATTTCCCGCTGGCGCTGTTGCACTGGGGCGCGTGGTACGTGTTTCTCGGTTTCCATGGGGCCAACGCTGTCGCCTATCTGCTTGGCACGTCGATTGATTGGTCGGCAACCACGCTGGTAGTGATGCACGTGATCGATATCGCAGCGGTGGTGATCATCGGCCCGAACGTGCTGCGCACCTTTTGCCTGCATTTCATCAGCTCGAACATGCATTACTACGGCGACATCGAGCCGGGCAATGTCATCCAGCAAACCCAGGTGCTCAACCCCTGGTGGCTGTGGCCATTGCAGGCGTTCTGCTTCAACTTCGGCAGTAGCCACGGGGTCCATCATTTCGTGGTCAAAGAGCCGTTCTACATCCGCCAGATGACGGTGCCGGTGGCCCACAAAGTGATGCGTGAGATGGGCGTGCGGTTCAATGATTTCGGCACGTTTGGGCGGGCGAACCGGTTTGTGCGGGAAGAGGGTGTGGTGCGGGAGGAAGGGGATGCGGTGCGGGTTTGACGCAAACAGGTTCGAGAAGTAAAAACCGAACCTTGTGGCGAGGGAGCTTGCTCCCGCTGGGTTGCGCAGCAGCCCCAAAAAAAACAGGGCCGCTTCGCGTCCAGCGGGAGCAAGCTCCCTCGCCACAGAGAATGAGTTACCAAAGAGAACGGGTCAGAACTGGTAACTCACCGTAGCCGCCACGTTGCGTTCTTCGCCCAGGTAGCAGTAGCTCAGGCTGGCGCAGGAGGCGACGTAGGTTTCGTTGGTCAGGTTGTTTGCGTTCAGGCGCACGTCCACACCTTTCAAGCCGACCTTGCCCAGGTCATACCCCACCGACGCATCGAACAGCGTATAGGACGGCACCTTCATGGTGTTTTCCGCATCGGCCCAGCTGTAGCCGACATAACGTACGCCACCGCCCAGTCGTAGGCCATCGAGCGCGCCGCTGTCGAACTTGTAGTCCGCCCACACCGAAGCCATGTGGCGTGGGGCCTGGGTCGGTGAGTTGCCTTTGTTTTCGATGATGTCGGTGGTGGTGCTCAACGTGCTGATCATCGATTTCGAATATTCGATATCGGTGAAGGTGTAGCTGCCCAGCACTTTGAACTGCTCGGTCAGTTGCAGGTGCGCTTCCAGTTCCAGGCCCTGGGAGCGAACGGCACCGACGGCGCGGTAGAAGTTTTCCTGGGGCAGTTTGGTCGCCAGGTTCTCCTGGTCGATGCGGAACAGCGAGGCGGTGTACAGGTCATCCGTACCCGGTGGCTGATACTTCAGGCCCAGTTCCCATTGCTTGCCATCGGTCGGCGACAGCGGGTTGCCGGCGCTGTCGGCGTAGGAGTTGGGGTTGAACGACTCGGAGTAGCTGACGTACGGCGCCAGGCCGTTGTCGAACAGGTACAGCGCCCCGGCGCGGCCTGTGAGCTTGCTGCGTTTGTCGTTGATCTCGGTGCCTTCCGGGCGGCCGAACTCAGCGATGCGGTTTTCATCCGAGGTTTTCACCCAGTCCTGACGCAGGCCCAGGGAGAAACGCCATTTATCCATCTCGATCAGGTCTTGCAGGTAGACACCGGTCTGTTCCAGGCGTCGCAGGTAGCTGGTGGGGCTGAAGTAGGTGATAGCCGAGTTGCCATAGACCGGGTCGAAGGCGTTGATCGGGGCCAGGCTGCCGCTGGTCCAATCCACCACGGTCTTGCGCCGCTGATAGTCAGCGCCCATCAGCACGGTGTGCTTGGTCGCCCCGCTGAAAAATTCAGCCTGCAGCATGTTGTCGACGATGAACGAATGCAGTTTTTCTTCGGCACCGGTGTAGTAGCGGTTCAGCTCGTTGCTGGTCGGCGTGGTCCAGCCGTAGGCGTAGACCTGATCATTGGTGACTTGGGAGTCCAGGTAACGGAAGTTCTGCCGGGCGGTGAAGACATCGTTGAAACGGTGTTCGAACTGGTAGCCGAACGACTGCTGATCACGTTCATAGCCATCGACGCCCGGCTCGCCTTCGAAGAAATTTTCCGAGATACGCTTGCCGTTGCGCTGATGCAAGGTGCCGTCGGCTGGCATGCCGCCGTGATAACCCCCGTCGGGGTCGTGCTGCAGGTAGGCCTGAAGTGTCAGCGACGTGTCTTCGGTAAAGTCGATGCTCACCGTGGGGGCGAGGGCAAAGCGCTTTTCCTTGGTGTGGTCGAACTGCGTGTCGGACGTATCCGCCAGGCCCACCAGGCGATAGGCGATGCGTTTGTCATCATCCACCGGCCCGGTAAAGTCGAAGCCCATGCTGCGTTGGCCCTGGGTGCCGACCGTGGCCTGGATTTGGTGATAAGCCTCGTACAGCGGTTTCTTGCTGGTGAGCGCCACCAGGCCGCCGGGCGAGCTGCGACCGTAGAGCACCGAGGACGGGCCTTTGAGAATGTCGACCCGCTCGAGGAAGTACGGATCGACTTGCATGGAGCTGTAGGTGCCGCTGTCGCCCATGGACTTGAGGCCGTCGAGGTAGATGTTGTCCACCGAGCCATCGTTGAAGCCGCGCATCGCCACGTAGTCGTAGCGATGGGTCGCGCCGTAGGGGTTGGTCAATACCCCTGGGGTGTAGCGCATGGCCTGGGAAACGGTTTGCGCGCCTTGGTCGTCCATTTGCTCGCGGGTGACCACGGAAACGCTTTGCGAGGTTTCCCGCAGGGCGGTACTGGTCTTGGTGGCGACCTGGCTGTGGGTGGCGTTGTAGCCCGCCATGCTGCCCAAGGCGTTACCCAGGGCAAACCCTTTGATGTCGGTGGTCGGCAGCGCCAACGTGCCGCCCGAGGCCTCGGTTTGCAGTACATAGCTGCTGCCATCGGGGCTGACGGCGGTCAGGCCCGAAGCGCTGAGCAGATGGCTCAGGGCCTGGTCCGTCGAATACTCGCCGTGCAGTCCCGGGGACTGGATGCCGCTCGTCTGCTGCGGAGTGCTTGCCAGGGTGATGCCGGCCTGACGAGCGAACTGGTTCAGCACATCGTTCAGGGGGCCGGCGGCAATGTTGTAGCTCTGGCGCGCGGTGGTGACACCGTCTTGCGCCGCGACGGCGAACATCGGCACGGCGCCCGCACTCAACACCGTGCAGAACAGTGCCGCACGGATGGCATGGCGCAACAGGCCTGTTTGCGAGGAGCAGCCAAAGGGGATGTTGAGGTTTACGCGCTCAGTCATTGTGGGTTTCCGTTGGAGTCGCTAAGGGCAGATAAGCGTTGCTTACTGTCCTAGCCGGACTTGCGCGCAAAACCCGCCAAAAAAAATCAGACCGATTCCTGCACCGTGACCCACCAACGGGTTCGATAGCGTAATTGAACGGGGAGCGTGCGCGGCAGGACGGCCAGCAACCTGTCGGTGTCTTCCAGGCGGAAAACGCCTGACAAGCGCAGGTCCGCAATCGACGCGGCGCATTTCAGATAGCCCTGGCGGTAACGTCCTACCTCGTTGAGGAAGTCCTCCAGACGCATGTTGCGCGTCACGAGCAAACCCTCCGCCCAGGCGCCGATGTCCATATCCAGCGGCGGCGCCATGGTCGCTGTCGATGAGCTGAGCAGATAGCTCTGCCCGGCGCTCACCTGTAGCGGGGCACCATCGGCGCCACGGTGCGAAAGGATCGCGACCCTGCCACGGGTGACGCTCAGGCGTGTGCAGGCATTGTCCTGCCGCACCACGAAGCGCCCGTCCAGCCCTTCGAACAGGCCATGTCGGCTGCGCACCAGCAGCGGCCGCGCGGGATCGCGACCGCAGGTGAGCATGATTTCACCTCGCGTCAGGCTGATCAGGCGATGCTCGGTCGTGTAGTCCAGGTCGGCGGCGCTGTCAGTGTTCAGTTCAAGCCGCGTACCGTCGGGCAACTGGAAACCTCGATGTTCGCCGGTGGCCGTGGCGAAATCCGCGCTCCACGGCTGCCAGCCCAGGTCCTTGCCCAGCCACGCGGCGGAGCCTAGCAGCGCCACCCCCGACAACAGTTTCAAGGCCTGGCGCCGACCGAGTCGCTGGGCGCTGTTTTCCAGGGTGTCGAGAGCGACGTGGGCGCCGGGGACCGCCCGCAGGTTCGAGGTCAACTCACTGTGCAGCGCTTGCACCCGCTGCCAGGCCAATTCGTGTTCGTGATGGGCGGCGCGCCAGACTTCGCATTGTTGGCGCAAGGCCGGATTGGCAGCATGGTTGCGCAGGCGCAGCAGCCAGTTGATCGCTTGCCTGACTACCTGTTGGGATGGGCCGCTGCGTCGATTCAACACGTTATCCACAGGCTCAGCTTTCATAGCGCAACACATAGCAGTGATACAGCGCATCGGCGACGTATCGTTCCACCGAGCGCAAGGAAATGCCCATCTGCTCGGCAATCTGCTTGTACGTCAGGCCTTCGCACTGGGCCAGCAGAAATGCCCTGCGCACTTTCGGCTTAAGGCCCTCGAGCATTCTGGCGATGGCTTCCAGCAGCTCCAGGATCAAGGCCTGGGCTTCGGTGTCGGGGGCTTGGGCGGGTGGCAGGTGGGCGATGGATTCCAGGTAAGCGCGTTCGATTTCTTCCCGGCGCCAATGATCGATCACCAGGCCTTGGGCGATGGTGCGTAGAAAGGCGCGGGGCGACTTGAGCTCCAGGCGTTCGGTGCGTTGCAGCAGGCGCACGAAGGTGTCCTGGGCCAGGTCCGCTGCGTCGGCAGCATTGCCCAAGCGGCTGCGCAGCCATGTGTGAAGCCAGCCGTGATGGTTGCTGTAGAGCGTCTGTACTGCAAACTCGGGAGATGACATGAACGCGAAGGCCTGGATGTCGCGAATGATAATAGGTCGCATTGTCATCAGGGGTCAGTGAATTTGCAACCACCGTTCGACGCACCGTGTCCTTCCGTCGCCCATTTGTTTAAAGGGCTCATATTTTTTTAACTTTTGCCGACAGCGTTATATGCGTGCACCAAAGTGGAGCAGATCACAAGTCCGCCCGCGCTGTGACATGAATGCTGCAACCGGAATGCACCCCACTCCCTGCATAAGAAGCCTGTCGATGAATCTGAAGTTCAGCCATAAAATCCTTCTGGCCGCCTCTGGTGTGGTCGTTCTGGCTTTTGCCCTGTTCACGCTCTACAACGACTACCTGCAACGAAAAACCATTGGCAGCAGTCTCGAATCCTCCATCCAGCAGTCCGGCGACCTGACGGCCAGCAGCGTCCAGAACTGGATGAGCGGCCGGGTGCTGGTGCTGGAAAACCTGGCGCAGAATATTGCGCACCAGGGCGCGGGTGCCGATCTGCCGGGGCTGGTGGATCAGCCGGCGCTGACGTCGAATTTCCAGTTCACTTACGTGGGTCAGGCCAACGGCGTTTTCACCCAGCGCCCTGACGCAAAAATGCCCGATGGCTACGACCCGCGCCAGCGCCCCTGGTACAAACAGGCAGTCACCATCGATCAAACCATGCTGACCCCGCCCTACCTGGCAGCGGTCGGCGGCCTGGTGGTGACCATCGCCCTGCCGGTGAAGCACAACGGTGAGCTGCTCGGTGTGGTGGGGGGCGACCTGAGTCTGGAAACCCTGGTGAAAATCATCAACTCCGTGGATTTCGGCGGCATCGGCCATGGGTTTCTGGTCAGCGGCGACGGTCAGGTCATCGTCAGCCCGGACAAGGACCAGGTGATGAAGAACCTCAAGGACATCTACCCCGGTACGCCAGTGCGCATCGAGAAAGGTATCCAGGAGGTTGAGCTCAATGGGCAGGACCGCATTCTTTCGTTTACCCCCGTCGCGGGCCTGCCGAATACCCAGTGGTACATCGGTCTGTCGATCGACAAAGACAAGGCCTACGCACCGCTGAGCCATTTCCGTACCTCGGCGCTGATTGCGATGTTTGTGGCGGTGGCGGCCATTGCGTTGTTGCTGAGCCTGTTGATCCAGGTGTTGATGCGTCCATTGACCACCATGGGGCGCGCCATGCAGGACATCGCCCAAGGTGAAGGCGACCTGACCCGGCGTCTGGTGGTACAGGGCAAGGATGAGTTCGGTGAGCTGGGCAGCTCGTTCAACCAATTCGTGGAGCGGATTCACGCGTCGATCTCGGAGGTGTCTTCCGCCACTCGGCAAGTGCATGACCTGTCGCAGCGGGTGATGACTTCGTCCAATGCCTCGCTCATTGGCTCCGACGAACAGAGCGCCCGCACCAACAGCGTGGCAGCGGCCATCAATCAGTTGGGCGCCGCTACCCAGGAAATCGCCCGCAATGCCGCCGACGCCTCGCAACAGGCCAGCGGTGCCAGCGAACAAGCCGATGACGGACGCCAGGTGGTGGAAAAAACCATCCAGGCCATGACCGAGCTGTCACAGAAGATCAGCCTCTCGTGCACCCAGATCGAAACCCTGAACGCCAGCACCGACAACATCGGGCACATCCTGGACGTGATCAAGGGCATCTCTCAGCAAACCAACCTGCTGGCGCTGAACGCTGCCATTGAAGCGGCCCGTGCCGGTGAAGCCGGGCGCGGGTTTGCGGTGGTGGCCGATGAAGTGCGCAACCTGGCGCACCGCACCCAGGAGTCGGCGGAAGAAATCCACAAGATGATCACCTCGCTCCAGGTCGGTTCCCGTGAAGCGGTGACGACGATGAACGCCAGCCAGCTTTCCAGCGAAGAAAGTGTGGAAGTGGCCAACCAGGCGGGTCTGCGGCTGGTCAGCGTGACGCAGCGCATCGGTGAAATCGACGGCATGAACCAGTCGGTGGCTGCGGCCACCGAAGAACAGACCGCCGTGGTGGAAACCCTCAACATGGATGTCAGCCACATCAACCTGCTGAACCAGCAAAGCGTCGCCAACCTCAATGAAACCCTGAAGGATTGCGATGCCCTGTCGCAACAGGCCAATCGGCTGAAGCAGTTGGTGGACAGCTTCAAGATCTGATCTTTGCCGACCTCACCGCCAACCGTGCCGCCGCCATCGCGAGCAGGCTCGCTCCCACAGGGGATTGGCGGTGTGACTGGATCTTGCTGCCAATCGAAATCAGTGTCGGAGCGAGCCTGCTCGCGAAGACGGCGGCACAGCCAACATCATCAGCCAGCTGACCCACCCCTTTCGCGAGCAAGCTCGCTCCCACAGGGGATTGGCGGTGTGACTGGATCTTGCGCCCATCCCGGAACCAAAACTGTGGGAGCGAGCTTGCTCGCGATGACGGCGGCACAGCCAATATCATCGCCAGCTGACCCACCGCTTTCGCGAGCAGGCTCGCTCCCACAGGGGATTGGCGGTGTGACTGGATCTTGCTGCCAATCGAAATCAGTGTGGGAGCGAGCTTGCTCGCGATGACGGCGGCACAGCCAATATCATCGCCAGCTGACCCACCGCTTTCGCGAGCAGGCTCGCTCCCACAGGGGATTGGCGGTGTGACTGGATCTTGCTGCCAATCGAAATCAGTGTGGGAGCGAGCCTGCTCGCGATGACGGCAGCACAGCCAACATCATCGCCAGCTGACCCGCCGCTTTCGCGAGCAAGCCAGCTCCCACAGGGGATTGGCGGTGGAACTGGATCTTGCGGCCAACCGAAATCAGTGTGGGAGCGAGCCTGCTCGCGATGGCGACAGCACAGCCAACATCATCGCCAGCTGACCCACCGCTTTCGCGAGCAAGCTCGCTCCCACAGGGGATTGGCGGTGTGACTGGATCTTGCGCCCACCCCGGAACCAAAACTGTGGGAGCGAGCTTGCTCGCGATGACGGCAGCACAGCCAATATCATCGCCAGCTGACCCACCGCTTTCGCGAGCAGGCTCGCTCCCACAAGGTTTACTTGAACATCACTTGCACATTCCCCATCGCCTCATCGGCAAACCCTTGCAGGAAATCTCGGAAGCCGGACGGGGTATGGGCATCGGTGTGGTCGGCGATGATGGTCCAGGTGGCGCGGCAGCGGTTGTCCGCCAGGGGCTCGACGCGCATTGCCGCCCACAGGTTATCGATGCCCAGGGTGTTGTAGATCAGCGTCCAGGTCATGTGCATGGCCTGGTCATCATGGCTGTTGAGCTGTTCCACCACCAGGTTCTGCCCGTCGCGGAAAAACTTCTTGCGCAGGGACCTCACGCCCTCGCCGGTCATTTCGATGTGCTCAAGTGCCGGGATGAATCGATCGAACCTTGCAAAATTGCCCACCACTGCCCAGACGCTCGCCGCGTTGGCGGGTACTTCCACTGAAGTTTCGACCTCGCAGGCGTGGGGGTTCTTGATCAAGGTGTCGGGTTGAAGTGCATTCATGGTCTTGCTCCTTTTTTTACAGTTGAGGGGTGCTTCAGATGAAATCGATGGCCTTGAGGTAATCAGCGCCGCGGCGCAGCAAGGCCGGGGATTTTTCCGGGTAGCGGGCACCCATCTGCCGGACGCCCGCCCGGGCGTTGGCGTGGTTGATCAGCGAGATGTCGCCGATGTCTTCCTCGAAACCGTTGAGGTAGAAACCCAGTACGCCGAACAGCGCATTGTCGGCATCGACCCGGCCCAGTTGCCGTTGCCAGTCGGCGACGCTGACCAGGGAAAATTCCCGGCCGCTTTCACGAAACGACGCCACATAAGCGTCCCAGCTCAAGGGCTCGGGGTTGTGCAGGTTGAACACCGCCTGCGTCGGCTGATAACGACTGGCGTGGAAGGCGATGAAGCGCGACAGGAAGTCCACCGGCATCAGGTCGAAGTTGAGGGACAGATCCGGCACCTGACCGAGCTGGATCGAGCCCTTGAGCATCAGCATCAACCGGTTCTTGTGGGGCTGGCAGACCCCGGTCAGGCTGTTGAAACTGATGTTGCCGGGGCGAAACAGGTTGACCCACACCCCGCGATCCCGAGCGCGCTGCAGGATCCGTTCGCCGACCCATTTGGACAGGTTGTAGCCGTTCTTGATGTAGATCGGCGGCGTCTCTGCGGCGGGCTGCTCCAGGACCTGGCCGTCGGCATCCAGCGCACTGGACGCCGACAGCGTAGAGACGAAGTTGAAGATCTTCTTGCTGCGCCCTTCACACAGGCGCAGGCATTCGAAGATCGGCTCCACGTTGTCCCGCGCCAAAGACTCGTAGTCGAGCACATGATTGACGTGGGCGGCGTTGTGCACCAACGCGCCGAAGGTGCGGTCGATGCGGGCATAGACGTCGTCTGGCAAACCCAATTGCGGTTGGGTGATGTCGGCGGCGTAGACACTGACGCGGCTCAGGTCCAGGTGGTTCAGCCGATTGTCCCGCAGGGCCTGGGCAAAGCGTTCGGCCGCGCTTTGTCCGCCGGATTCGCGCACCAGGCACGCGACTTCGGTGGCGCCCCAGGCCAGCAAGGCCTCGACGATGTGTACCCCAAGAAAACTGTTGGCGCCGGTCACCACCACCTTGTGCACATCACCACACCGGCTGACAGGCAGGGGATCGAGGTTGAGTTCCGCTTGCGCATCGATCAAGGCCTGGGGGCTGAGGGTCGATGTGCTGTTTTGCGCAGGATCGTCCAGTAACTTCGCCAGCGTGATCAGCGTAGGTGCTTCGATGAAGCGATTGATCGACAGGCTGCGCCCGAAGGCTTCGCGGACCCCCAGCAACAGTTGTGACAGCAGGATCGAATGGCCACCGAGATTGAAAAAACTCTCATCGGTGGCGATGTCGTCGACCGGCAGCTCCAGCAACTCGGCCCACAGTTGCCGCAGCTGCGTTTCCAGAACGTTCTGCGGCTGGCGCCGATGGCTGCCGACCTGCACTTGCACCGCCGTGGCGAGCAAGGCCCGGCGATCGACTTTGCCATTGCTGGTGTAGGGCAGGCAGGGCAATTGCACGTAGGCCGCCGGGTGCATGTAGCTGGGCAGCGCGGTTTGTACATGCTCGCGCAAAGCCTGGAGGGCGGCGTCGGCCCGCTCTTCCCGAGGGTGAACCAGAAACGCCAGGATCCGCCGTCGTTCATCGACCCCCACCGCTACTTGGCGAAACAACTGGCTGTCGCGCAGGCAATGCTCGATTTCCTCGGGTTCGACCCGAAAGCCACGGATCTTCACCTGGTTATCGCGCCGACCACACAGTTCGATGCCGTGGTCGGTCCATTGGGCGATATCGCCTGTGCGATAAACCCGCAGCGTTGCCCCGCCAGGCAGCGTCAGGTTGAGGTAGCGGCTCGCGGTCAACGCCGGGTCGTTCAGATAGCCGAGGCCGACCCCAGGCCCGGCGATGTACAGCTCGCCCGGTGTGCCTTGGGGCACCGGTTGCAGCTGCTCATCCAGAATCAGCACCCGGCCATTGGCGATGGGCACACCGAGGTTGCGGTTGTTGTCACCGACACCGAATTGCCGGGTGGTGACCAGCACCGTGGTTTCGGTGGGGCCGTAGATGTTGTGGAAACTGCACTGCGGTGCGAGCTGCTCGATCACGAACGGCTCACAGACATCGCCGCCGGTAATCAGGTGTTCCAGCCCCAACGGTGCATCCAGCGGCATCACGCTCAGCAGCGCGGGTGGCAGGAAAGCATGAGTGACATGCTGTTGCTGAATCAGCGCCACCAGTTGCTGCGGGTCGCGACGCTGGTCTTCGCTGGGCACCACCAGCGTCGCACCCTGGATGAAGGTTGGCAGGATATCCAGCAACGATGCGTCAAAGTTGATGGTGGAGAACTGCAATGCCCGGCTGTCACGCTGTAAGCGGACATAGTCGCTATACCAGGCGCAGAAATGGCTGAGGTTGCGATGACTGAGCAGCACGCCTTTGGGTTGGCCGGTGGTGCCGGACGTGTAGATCGCCACGGCCGGTTCGTCGCTGTCCACCACGCGGCGGATCAGCGAGGCCGGGATGCCGGGTTTGGGTGAAGGCAGCTTGCGTACATCCAGCGTCGGCAGCGACAGCTCGCCCAGGTCGCTGTCACCGTCGTGCAGCAGTAAGTCGGCGTTGGCGTTCTCCAGGATAAAGCGCCGTCGTTGCGCGGGGTGCTGCGGGTCCAGCGGCAGGTACACCGCCCCGCAACCCAGTACCGCCAGGATAGCTGCGTACAACTGTGCGGACTTGGGCAGGCAGACACCAATCACTCCAGGTTTTGCCCCGGCCAGTTGCTTGAGCATCGGCTCCTGCAAGCGCAACGCCAGACTGCGCAAGGGCTTGTAGTCGACAAGCTGACCGTCGACCCATAGGGCCGCTTGCGTACCGTCATCGAGCATGCGCTGCTCGATGTCATGCATGACCGGCACTTCGGCTGCAGCCAGCAGCCAAGGCACCGCGGGCCGATTGAGGTGGTGTTCGAAGGCCAGCGACTCCAACACATCCAGTCCCTGCAACGATTCATCGCAGGCGTCGGTCTGCACCGTCGGCCAGTGATCGAAGCAGGCTTCGTCCCGGGAAAGCTGGCTGACCAGTCGCGCACCGTGCTCGACCACCGCCGCCAAGGCGCGCAGTCGCAAAGACTGGCCGTTGCCGCAGCCTTGCGGGGCGATCACTTCCTGGGACAACGGCCGATGCGCGCTGTCGCGGAAAACCACCACCGGCTGTGGCAATGCCTGGCCGGGAAAAGCCTGGAGCGCCACACGCACCTGAAGGTTTGAGCGGGCGTCTAGGGTGCAGGGCAGCGTCCCGTCATCAATCAACAGGTCTACCGCTGTGTGGTGCTGCGCTGATTCAAGATGCACAACACCGTGGCCGTGCAGTTCGAGCTCCTGGGCCAGGTCGGTCATGGCCTGGCTGGTGCCAGACACGGCAATTTCGAGGCGTCTCATGGGCGGATCCTCATGGGGTCAGGTAGTCGGCCAGGGCGTCACGCACGCAGGGGGACGCCAGCATCGAGCTGCTGCGAAAAAAGCGCGTGATATTGCCCACCAACGGGTGAAAACGATTGATGGGATACGCCAGCGCACTGGCCTCTTCGCGCAGTGACTGGCGCACGGATTCGTCGACGGGCAGGTGTGCGATCAGCTGAAAATCGAACGCCTGTTGCAGATCGCTCGCCAGGTACTGGCTGATGAAGCCGGGCATCAGTCGCGCAATCGCATCGCGGTCAGCTTCGGGCGCGTTGCGCCAGTAGATTTGCACCAGGCGCGTCCAGAATCCGGAGTGCCGTCCCTCATCCAGCAAGTGGTCGGCCATCAGGCCCTTGATCGACGCCTTGACCGAATCATCCCGGGCGAATGCCGCCACCTCGTTGGTCACGGTGTTCTCGGCAATGGCGATGCAGATCAGCTCCACGGCGCTGAGCAAATGCTCCGGTGCCTGGGCCAGCGTCGCCGGGATGGCGCGGCTGAGCTCGATCTGATCGGGCAACGGGATCGGCGCAATGCCAGTCATGTCGATGGTCTGCTGCATGAAGTCCATCGCCACCAGTGCGTGATAATCCTCGTCCACAACCACCGTCATCGCGTCGTAGCGGCAGGCGAACGGGAACTCGATGCCGAAGCTGTTCTTGGCAATGCGCCGGGCGGTGTGGTCCACCAGCTCGGTCTCGAAGATCACCACATCGTTGATGAACTTGTAGAGGCTCTGGACCAGCACAAAATCGCGCAGTTGCGGGCAGTGGCTGAGGAAGGTCTGGCTGTGCACCAGGGGCTGACGGCTCATGGGGAAGATCAACTTGTCGTCGTCTTCGACCCGGCGCCGTGGCCGGGTGCGGATGGTGGCGCGGCTTTCCCAGGCGTCGGCGAAGGATTGGTATTCGACAGCGTTCATGGCGCCACCTGCGCAAGCGGTTGGGCCATGCTCTGGCGTAACCCGTCCCACAACGCGGTGCGGCTTTGGACGGCGGCGAGTGCAGCGGCCAGAACCTCGGTTTCGCGCTGCGGGTCGCCATCGATCAGCCGGGCCAAGAGTTTTTCCGCTGCCGGGCCGTGGTCCTCGGAATCCACCTCGATGTGCCGCTGCAGGTAATAACGAAACGTCGGCGCCTGATCCAGGCCGATGCCCCAAGCGTCCAGCATGCGCTGGAACATCTGCGGGATGACGCTCTCGCGGCCATGCACGAAGGCGGCGGCCACGCTGTGGGCCGGTGCGTGCAGCGCCGTTTGCAGTGTCTGGCGGACGAACCGGGCCGCCGCCGGCTCCACTTCGACGCTCTCCAAGGCTGTTTCGGGACTGACGCCTTCCTGTTGCAAGGTGATGAACTGCTCAATGGCGCGAGTATCGGCGCCAACCTCGCGCATGGCGTCCAGGTACAGTTCGAAATGGCTGCAATAGCCGGCTCCGGGGCGGTCATCCGACTCCTCGCCCAGGACGATTTCGTTGATCAAACGTGCAGCGTGTGGGTCGGCCGGCGGTAACCAGGGCAAGTGGACACAGGTCAGCTCCCGTTGCAGCCGTTTGGTCAGTGACATGAAATCCCACACGGCAAAAACATGGCTTTGCATAAAGCGGCGCAGCAGATCGATTGATGTTATTTCAGAAAAAACCGGGTGTTGGCCAAGGGCGTGTTTTTTCAGAGATAGTTGTTCTTTGGTTGGCTGCATCGGAACGTCCTCATCAATGTTGTTTGTTCGGAAAAGTCACCCGGGCTTTAATAAAAGCGAGCGGGTGCCTGAACCGGAGTCCATAAGTTTCGAAAGTATTGAAGTGCTCGTCTTAACTACGCATTCATGGCGTGCGGGCAAGGTTTTTCGGACCTAGGCCATAAATGTAAGCGGTCGATAACAACTCGACGGATAAAAAGCTAATACACCGAACAAGTAAGCGGCAAGTGTTTTTTTAATTATTTAAATGGGGTTATTTGTTGGGCGCGAAGAGGGGTATTAAAACTTTTAATATAAGTTTTATTCAGGCGAAGCCGCTCCTTCCGATAGAGAAGTATCAGAATCGAAGAAGTTGAGTGAATGCCTCACTCGGAGCACTTCAGGGGACAGGGAAATAAGAAGTTGTTGTTTTATGGGGGGGACATCGGACGGACTTCCGATCATCCCGCCGGTTGGGCGGTGCTCCTTGCGTGTTGGCTTCGATTCGCCTGGCTGCGGCCAGGCGCTGACTTCTTCAGGTCTGTTTTTTAATCGACAAACGCAAGAGTGGGCCCAAATCGATGGCAGTGCCATTGAACTGATGGGGGCGACAGGGCGCGGCTACGCTGCGGCCTCGTCGGGCGGGCGAGAAACCGTGTAGGAGGGATGTGTAAGAAAGTGATGCGCCCCTCGGGGCGCGAGGGGCAGGTCAACGGCTTGGTTGTTGTTCCAGATAGCGACGGATGGTGACGCAGGCTTTTTCCAGATGCAGCTCCAGCAGGGCAACCGCTCTGTCGATGTCCTGGGCCGTAGCGGCCTCCAGCAGCGCGCGATGATCGTCCTGGGTCAGTTTGCCCAAGCCCATGGACGACAGATGGAAGCGCAAGAAGCGTTCTTCCTCATTGAGCTCGCGCTCGATCAGGTCCAGCAGTTTACTGTTGGGTGCCTTGTGATAAAGCGACATGTGAAACAGCCGGTTGAGCCTGCCGATTTCAGCGTGGTCGGTCTGGGCTTCCAGTTGCTCGATGTAATGGGCGGCCATGGCCAGGTCCTCGGCATCGAGGAGGGGAATGGACAGGCGCAATGCGAAAGATTCAAGGACCGAACGCAGGGCGTACGTTTCGATCGCATTGTTGGTGATCAACGGGGCTACCACGGCGCCTTTGTGCTGAACCACATTGAGCAGTGATTGCGCCTCGAGCTGGCGCAAGGCCTCGCGTACCGGCATGCGGCTGACGCCGAACAGGTCGGCCAGTTCCTGCTGGCGCAGGGCGGTGCCGCAGGGCAGGCGCCCGTCGAGTATGGCCTCACGCAGGGATTCTTCGATGATTGAGCGCGCTTGGGCAGCGGGAATGGGCCCGTTGACCTGGATAGTGCTTAGCGGTTTGGGCTTCTGTGTCACGACAACGCACCCTGACTGGTAGTAACAAAAATTGGATCCAAGCCAACAGTAGTTACAGATTGCCAAGCCGTCAAAACCTCGCGGCCCCGGTTCCTGAACTAAAGTTTAGTCTGCTCGTGGTGATCGCACCTTGCCATTGTCTTTTGCCGGGCCAGGCTTCACCATCCAACGCATTTCCCACGGCCCTTTTTGGACGTATTTCCCTTGGCTGCACCTTTCCCTGTTCCCAGGTCCTTGCGCTGGCTGTGTTCGGCATTGTTGCTGACCGGCCTCATGCTGGGCGGCCTGCAGGCTGACTGGGACTTTGCGCAGATCAGCCGGCGGGCGCAAGCGTTATATGGGCCGTTGGGCGAAGGGCAGCAACGGATCGATGCCTGGCAGCAATTGTTGGCGACCCAGAAGCAGACGCCGGAGCTTGAGCAGCTCAAGGTGGTGAACCTGTTTTTCAACAAACGGGTGCGCTACGTCGAAGACATCGACTTGTGGCGTCAGGTCGATTACTGGGAGACCCCGATCCAGGCCTTGTGGAAAGGGGCCGGGGATTGCGAGGACTACGCCATTGCCAAGTACTTCAGCCTGCGTCGTCTGGGGGTGTCCAGTGACAAGCTGCGCATCACCTACGTCAAGGCGTTGCGGCAGAACCGTGCGCACATGGTGCTCACTTACTACGCGACCCCCGATGCCATGCCGCTGGTACTCGACAGCCTGATCGACGGCATCCTGCCGGCCAGCCAGCGGACCGATCTGTTGCCGGTCTACTCTTTCAATGCCGAGGGATTGTGGCTGCCAGGCGCCAAGGGCAACAAGAAAGTGGGTGACACCAAGCGCCTGTCCCGGTGGCAGGATGTGTTGAAAAAAATGCAGGCCGAAGGTTTTCCGGTCGAGACGACTAACTAGGAGCGCGCGCTCAGATGTCCTTGTTCAAACAGCTGTTGATCGCTATCTGTCTGTTCCTGGTGGTTGCCTTCAGCGGCAGCTTCATGGTCAGTCTGGAAAGCTCGCGGGCCCAGTACGTCAACCAGTTGCGCTCCCACGCCCAGGACGCGGCCACGGCGCTGGCGCTGTCCCTGACGCCGAACATCGACGACCCGGCGATGGTGGAGCTGATGGTCAGTTCGATTTTCGACAGCGGCTATTACGCAACCATCCGTGTGGTCGATGTCGCCACCGACCAAACCCTCGTCGAGCGTACCGGCACGCCCGACGCCGGCAACGTGCCGCAATGGTTCATCAAGCTCATCGGCCTGGAGCCGGCCGGTGGCGATGCGATTGTTAGCCGTGGCTGGGAACAGGCGGCGCGGGTCGAAGTGGTCAGCCACCCGATGTTCGCCCTCGCCAAGCTGTGGCAGAGCGCATTGGGCAGCCTGGGCTGGCTGCTGCTGTGCGGCGCGGTGAGCGCGGTGCTGGGGGCCTTGCTGCTGCGTCGTCAGCTCAAGCCGCTGGATTACATGGTGCACCAGTCCCATGCCATCGCCCGTCGCGAGTTCCTGAGCCTGCCGGAGTTGCCGCGTACCCCGGAACTGCGCCGGGTGGTGCAGGCGATGAACCAGATGGTCGAGAAGCTCAAGGCGCTGTTTCAGGAGCAGGCCGAGCGTAGCGAAAAACTGCGGGTCGAGTCTTATCAGGACAATCTCACGGGCCTGGCCAACCGGCGGTATTTCGAAATGCAGCTCCACGCCCGGGTGAGCAACCCCGAGCAGGCCAGTTCCGGTTATCTGCTGTTGCTGCGGGTCAAGGACCTGGCCGGGTTGAACCAGCGGCTGGGCGGGCAGCGCACCGACCAGTTGCTCAAGGCCGTGGGCGAACAATTGCAGCGTGAATGCGCCCGCTACCCTGAAACCCACAACATGGTGACGCGCATCCGCGGTGGGGAGTTCGCCGTGCTGGCGCCGGGGCTGGTGCGCGAGGAAGCGCTGCAACTGGCGCAGAGCCTCGAAAGCGCGTTGGCGAGCCTGCATGCCACCGGTGCGACCGACGTGGCTTCGGTGGCCTCCATCGGACTGGCGCCATTCGTCCATGGCGACTCGCCGCAAGCCGTGCTCCAGCTCGGCGACCAGGCCCTTGCCCAGGCCGAAAGCCAGGGCGAACCGGGTTGGGCCTGCCTGGACCACAGCGCCTCGGCCAGCGTCGGTGACGATCATCATGCCTGGCACAATCTGCTCGACCAGGCCTTGAGCAATCAGCGCTTCGAGCTGTACTTCCAACCGGTGGTGGCCGCCCAGGACACCCAAGTGGTGCTGCATTACAAAGTGCTGTCACGACTGCTGGACGAGCAGGGCCAGACCATCCCCGCCGGGCGCTTTCTGCCATGGCTGGAGCGCTTCGGTTGGACCGCGCGTCTGGATCGTTTGATGCTCGAACAGGTGCTCAAGCAAATGGCCGGGCATGACCAGTCCCTGGCGTTGAACCTGTCTTCGGCGACGTTGGCCGATCCGCAGGCGCTGAACAAGGTCTTTGAGATCCTGCGGGCGCATTCCAACCTTGGGCCGCGCTTGACCCTGGAGATTGGTGAAGAGCAACTGCCGGAGCAAGCGGTGCTGGAGGAGTTGACTCGGCACCTGCGTGAGCTTGGTTTCTCCCTGAGCCTGCAGCGTTTTGGTGGGCGGTTCAGCATGATTGGCAACTTGTCGCGGTTGGGGTTGGCTTATCTGAAGATCGATGGCAGCTATATCCGTGCCATTGATCAGGAGAGTGACAAGCGCCTGTTTATTGAAGCGATCCAGCGTGCTGCTCACAGTATTGACTTGCCGTTGATTGCCGAGCGGGTTGAGACGGAGGGGGAGTTGGCGGTGATTCGGGAGATGGGGTTGTTTGGGGTGCAGGGGCAGTTGGTTGGGGAGCCTCGGCGTTGGGGGTGAGACGGCCTTGTATTCTTCTGGCTGAGTACATATCCATTGCTGCGGTAACGGCGGCTTATGGTTCCGCCCTTACGGCGGGTCACTTTCGAAAATCCGGAAGCCGGCCCAGGCGAAAGTAACCAAAGCGCTTTTGCCCCACCACTCGGCACCTCGCTTAGGCTCGGTGTGCCCTCACTCCGGCATTGCTCCGTGGGCCCGCCGCGAAGGGCCATCCATGGCCCAGCGCGGCTATCCCGGCATCCATGCCGGGATGCCCACTACGCAATACCTGCGTTCGGCCAGCGTGGTTAACGGGGCCCCCAGATCAAAATCAAAAGCGAGGCGGCCTGACAGCCGGCCTGGCTTTGGCGGGTGTACACCCATCAGACTTGTTTGAGCAGAACCTGTGGGAGCAAAGCTTGCTCGCGAGGCGGCCATATAGCCGGCCTGGCTCTTGCGGGTGTACTCCAATCCAATTGTGGGAGCGAGCTTGCTCGCGATGGCGTCGGCACAGTTTGCATCAAAGCAAAGCGCTACCCCTTGGTCCCAGGCGCCGCCATCTCCTTCGTTTCCAGATGATCCAACGCCCGTTCAACCAGCAACTGAACCCCATCGGCCATGCGGCTGATCGCCAGGGCTACGCAGCGGCGTGAGTCATCCACGTCGTCGGCCAGGTCGGCGGCGATGGTGCTGATGGAGAGCAGGTCTTCGGAGGCGTTGGCCAGCAGGGTTTCGGTGTCGATGTGGGGGGAGACGATGAAGAGTTGGTTTTTGTCAGGTTCGGACGGTGGGGAGGGCTGGGGTTTGAGGTAGTAATCGAGGGCGCGGGTGGCGGCATCTTCGAGCTTTTTTTCTGCGAGGGCTTCGACGCGGGATTTATGGCCGCTTTGCGGCGGATTTGGTGAAGGCTTGACCATATTTATGTACCAGAGTTGAGTTGGCATCCTTTCGCTTGCATTCGAAGAGGTGGCAACTGTGCGTAGGTGTGCAAGACCGGTCCGGTACCGCCGGCAGACCCGAAGGTCTCCCACGCACAATCGCCATAACGGACGCGAGCATAAAAAAATGCTCGGTCAATAGCTATAACCGATTGGGTACCAGCCGGACTTGCACGTCCGTATCACCGTTTTTTGCGATGACGGACAAAGGTTAGCGGCGCTCGGAAGCACTGCCTAGTTCATGAACAGCCCGGCGTTTTGAAGGAAATCTCCTAGGAACCTGAAAGGAAACGAAAACGTGAAAAGGTGACTTGGCGGTCATCATGCAAGAAAACTCATCCATCTTCCGTCAAAGCGATCCGATGATGGCGTTCCGCTGTGGAATCGCTAAACTGCCCCCGCCATTCATCTTTCTCACGAGGCCGTGCCCATGAAATTTCGCTTTCTGCTGTGGATGCTGGGGTTGTTGATGGGCAGGGCCAGCCGGACCAATCCGGCGTTCCAGCAGCAGTTGGGCGATAAGGAACTGGTGTTTCAACTGCAAACCCTGGACGGCAAGGTCGCCCGGCATTTCACGGTGAAAGACCAGCGCATCACCAGCCAGTCCGGCACTTACCCGACGCCTGCGTTCGCCATCGCCTTCAAGGACGCGGCTTATGGCTTTGCCACGATGCAGGCGAAGAACAAGCAGTTGGCGTTCATGACCGGGATTCAGGACAAGTCGATCCAGATCAAGGGCAACCCGGCGCTGGTGATCTGGTTTCAGGGGTTGATGCGGTATTTGAAGCCGAAAAAGGCTAAAGCCTAGTGATTTACCCTGTGGCGAGGGAGCTTGCTCCCGCTGGGCTGCGAAGCGGCCCCAAAATGGGTTGATGCGGCCTTCCTGGCGGATCGCGTCAGTTGGTTTTGCGACTGCTGCGCAGTCGAGCGGGAGCAAGCTCCCTCGCCACAAGAGCTTCACTCACCCGCAGTTACCGGGAGATCCTATTCAACCGTGGCTGAACTGCGAAGCCAGTTCGCGCAACAACACCTCAGCCTCCAGCACTTTGCTGACCACTTCATTGGCTTTGTCGCGACTCAGGCCGACGCGTTCGAGCAGTGCGTCGGGAATCTCCTCGTCGGGACCCGAGCCAATGCCACGGGCGCGCAGCAGGCGTACGGCCAGGCACACCAGGTTCGGGTAGGCGGCGTATTCGCCGTCGTAGTGCGGGTCGTGCTGGAAGCGCAGGGCGGTGGCCAGTTCGTCGGGCATGTCCCAGTAGCGCATCAGCCATGAACCGATCTGCTCGCGACTGATGCCCAAGAGGTGCTGCTCCACGTAGCTGTGGCACAGGTGCGGGTTGACCTCCAGGTGCCGGCAGATCAACGAGAAGTGCGGCGGGAAGACGTGGGCCAGCAACAGATAGCCGAAGTTGTGCAGCAGGCCGGACAGGTAGGTCAGGCCGCCTTCTGGGCGCTGGGCGCGCGGCATGGCGCGGGTCAGGCCCTCGATGACGGCGGCGGTGTAGATCGACTGATGCCAGTACGGCGTGGTGTGTTGTGGGTGGTCCTTAGGCAGGCTCAGGGTCTTGCCCAAGGCCAGGCCCAGTGCCAGGTTGATCACCAGGTCGAAGCCCAGTACCCGGACGATGGCGTCTTCCACCGAACGGATCTTGCCGGGCGAGGCGTAATACGGCGAGGCAGCCCAGCTCACCACTTGCGCGGCCAGGGCCGGATCGGTTTCCACGACGCCGGTGATGTCATCGATGGTGGCGTCCGGGTCGACCCGCAGCTTGATGATCTTCTGCGCCGTTTCGGCCAGTGGTGGAATTTCGATGGTTTCTTCCAGCCGTTGCTGGATACGTCGGGCGGTGAACGCCTGCACAGCCTGAGTGATTTCCGCGCGGTCGTCGTGCGGGCGATCAAGGTTGGGGGTGATGTTGCTCACGGCTTCGCCGAAGGTCGCGGCACTGGCCTTGGTGAGCATGCTCTTGAAGGCTTCGCTGGTCACTTCCAGCAGCAGCCCTGGTTCGCCTGAGTTGATCAGCAGCTTCGGCTCGCGCAGCAGGCTTTCTTCATACAGGCAAGGGGAGCTGGTCAGCGCCGGCAGGCCGGGCAGCAGGCTCAGGCTATGTTTGCCGAGCATGCGCTCCAGACGGTCAGTAGGCACCGCCGTGAGTTTGCGACCGGTGAGTTCGGCCAAGCGGTTGAGGTCCAGCAGTTGGCTTTGCGGAAACAGCACCATGAGGGCGCCAACGGCATCGTGCAACAAAACAGCCTGCACTTTACGGGCGGGATTCAGGCCTGGTCGTTCGATTACTTCGTCAAAGCCGATGCCCAGTTTCTCGAGCAACAGCCGAATAACAGACGGAGCGTGCGGGGTTTCGGGGACGAGGGCAGCTTCTGTCATGGTCTGTATCCGTTTTCCTACAAGTTCAGCAGTATAACCAGCTTGCCGGGCAGGCGCGCCCAGAAACTGAGAGCGTGCTCACACTTGGCCGTATTGCTGCCCGTGACGCAACCAGCGATCCAGCAGCGGGCTGACATGCTCCGGCCAGCGCTCCAGCAGCGCCTGGGCGGCGTCGCGTACAGCGGGGAGCAGATCGGCGTCGCGCATCAGGTCGGCTACCTTGAATTGAAGCAGGCCGGTCTGGCGCGTGCCGAGCATTTCACCGGGTCCGCGCAATTCCAGGTCTTTTTCGGCGATGACAAAACCATCGTTGGTTTCGCGCATGATGCCCAGGCGCTGGCGACCAATCTGCGACAGCGGCGGGTGATACAGCAAGACGCAATGGCTGGCGGCACTGCCCCGGCCGACGCGGCCGCGTAGCTGATGCAACTGTGCCAGACCCAGGCGCTCGGGGTTCTCGATGATCATCAAGCTGGCATTGGGCACATCGACCCCGACTTCGATCACCGTGGTGGCGACCAGCAATTGCAGTGCCCCGGCCTTGAATTCGGCCATGACGGCGGCTTTCTCGGCGGGTTTCATGCGCCCGTGGATCAGCCCGACTTTCAGTTCGCCGAGGGCGGCGGTGAGGTCTTCATAGGTGGTTTCGGCCGCCTGGCAGGTCAGCTCTTCCGATTCTTCAATCAGCGTGCACACCCAATAGGCCTGTCGCCCTTCGGCGCAGGCACCGCGCACGCGCTCGATCACTTCGACGCGCCGGGTGTCGGTGACCAGCACGGTATTGACTGGTGTGCGTCCGGGAGGCAGTTCGTCGAGGATCGAGGTGTCGAGGTCGGCATAGGCGCTCATGGCCAGGGTCCGCGGAATCGGCGTGGCGGTCATGATCAATTGGTGAGGGCACATCCGCCCGCCCACGCCTTTCTGCCGCAGCGCCAGGCGCTGCTGCACCCCGAAGCGGTGCTGTTCGTCGATGATCACCAGCGCCAGGTTCTTGAACTGCACTTCGTCCTGGAACAACGCATGGGTGCCGACCACCATCGGTGCACCTTCGGCGATCTGCGCCAGGGCGGCTGCGCGATTCTTGCCCTTGAGCTTGCCGGCCAGCCAGGCGACTTCGATCCCCAGGGGTTCGAGCCAGCGCTGGAAGGTGATGAAATGTTGTTCGGCGAGAATCTCGGTGGGCGCCATCAACGCCACTTGATAGCCGGCTTCCAGGGCCTGGAGCGCGGCGAGGGCGGCGACCACGGTCTTGCCGGCACCCACATCGCCCTGGATCAGCCGCAGCATCGGTTCGGGCTGGCTCAGGTCGTAGGCGATTTCGTTGCCGACCCGCTGCTGGGCCCCTGTGGGTTTAAAGCCGAGGTTAGCCAGGTAACGGGCCGGCAGATCCTTGGCCTTGGGCATGGCCGGGGCGCGCAGGGAACGCAGGCTTTCGCGCAGGCGTTGCTGGGACAGTTGATGGGTCAGCAGCTCTTCAAAGGCCAGCCGGTGCTGGGCCCAGTGATGCCCCAGGGCCAGTTCGTCGACATCGGCATCGGCCGGCGGATGGTGCAGGTAGCGAATCGCATCCGCCAGCGGCGCCAGTTGATAATCCCGGGCCAGTTCGTTGGGCAGCCAGTCGGGCAGGCTGCTGGGGCCGAGCAGGGTCAGGGTTTGCTGGCAGAGCTGGCGCAGACGCTGTTGGGTCAGGCCTTCGGTGAGCGGGTAGACCGGGGTCAGGGTTTCATCCACCGGGGGCGGCTCGTCGCCGGTGATGGCGCGGTATTCCGGGTGATAGATCTCCAGCCCGGATGCACCGGGCCGCGCTTCACCGTAGCAGCGCACGCGGGTGCCACGCTTGAGGCCCTCCTTTTGCGCATTGCTGAAGTGATAGAAGCGCAGGCTCAGCCCGCCGGTGCCGTCCTGCAGGCGCACCACCAGGCTACGGCGCCGACCCATGACCACGTCGGCGCCGCTGACGGTGCCTTCGATCACGGCGTCCTGGCCCGGACGTAAATGCCCGATGGGCACGACGCGGGTGCGGTCCTGGTAACGCAGCGGCAGGTGGAACAGCACGTCCTGAAGGTTTTCCAGGCCAACCTTGGCCAGCTTCTCGGCCATGGCTTCACCGACACCCTTGAGTGCCGTGACCGGCACTTTCGACAGCTCAGTCATGGCCGGGGCTTACTTGGCAGTGGGCGGCTTGGCCACGGAACACAGGCGGATCGAGTCAGCGAGGATCTCGATGGCCTTGGGTCGCGGAAAGCTGGCGCGCCAGGCGATGGCAACGGTGCGGAACGGCACGGGCGGCGTCAGTGGGCGAACCTCGATCACGCCAGGGGCGTAATGATGGCTGTCCACCGCCGACAGCGGCAAAATAGAAATGCCCAGGCCCGAGGCGACCATGTGGCGAATGGTTTCCAGGGAGCTGGATTCCACCGTGGTGTGCTTGGCGCCTTCGCTGCCTTTGGTCAGGGTCGGGCAGGCTTCCAGCACCTGGTCGCGGAAGCAGTGGCCTTCGCCGAGCAGCAGCAGGCTCTTGTCGTTGAGCAGGCCGGCGTCGATGGATTTTTTCTGGGTCCACGGATGCTGGGCCGGCATCAACACGTAGAACGGCTCGTCGTAGAGCGGCAGGGTCAGGACATCGGCTTCGTTGAACGGCAGGGCGATGATGATCGCGTCCAGTTCGCCGTTGCGCAGTTTGTCGCGCAGCACATGGGTGAAGTTTTCTTCGATGTACAACGGCATCTGCGGGGCGACCCGGTGCAGTTGAGGAATCAGGTGCGGGAACAGGTACGGGCCGACGGTGTAGATCGCGCCGACTTTCAGTGGGGCGGTCAGCTGGTTTTTGCCGGCCTGGGCCAGTTCACGGATGCCCTGAGCCTGTTCCAGGACTTTCTGTGCCTGGGCAACGATGCCTTCGCCCACTGGGGTCAGGCGCACGGCGCTTTTGCTGCGCTCGAAAATCAGCACGCCGAGCTCGTCTTCAAGCTTTTTCACGCCCACCGAAAGCGTCGGCTGGCTGACATGGCAACGCTCGGCGGCGTGGCCGAAATGTTGCTCCTGGGCGAGGGTGACGATGTAGCGTAATTCTGTGAGGGTCATGGCGAGCGTCCGTGAAGTTGCGAGCCAAGCATACCGGCTGCAATCGATAGACGCACGTTATCAGACTGGGGGTGCGGTGTGACACTGCCTAATGTGGGTATGGTGAGGGGATTTAACGACGCATATGGATTATTTGTGGGAGCAAGGCTTGCCCGCGATGAAGCGAGCGCGGTCCTCTCCGGAACCGAGGTGCCTGTATCGCGAGCAAGTTTTGCTCACACAGGCCCCCTTGCTCTACAGATACATTCCCTTCACCAGAAACAATAAGCCCCTGTAACAGGGGCTTGCCAATGGGTTAACGCCGACGCTTGTCGATGGAGTACACGAACGGCGCGACGATTTCGATGGAGCCGTTAACTAGCATGTCGGCCGGAGGCTTGGGCAGCGGTTGGGCGCGGCGAATCATTTCCAGGGTCGCCCGGTCCAGGGCGGCGTTGCCGGACTTGCTCACCAGCTCGAAGGACAACACATTGCCTTCGGCGTCCACCACGAACCGTAAACGGTTCAAGCCTTCCTTGCCGCGCGACTGGGCGCTGGCGGGGTATTTCTTGTACTTGCCCAAGTGCGCAAGCAAGGTGCCTTGCCAACTGGCCTTGGCCGCCATTTGCGCGGGGGATGGGCCAGGCGCCGGTTGCGCGGATTTCTCGGTCGGAGCCTTGGTCGGTTGAGTATCGCTGGGCTTTTGCTCCGACGGTTCTTCCTTGGGCGGTTCCGGTTTTTTCTCCACGGGCTTGGGTTTGGGCTTGGGCGGTTTAGGCTTGGGCTTGACCGGCTTGGGCACCGAAATCTCCGGTTTCTCGGCTTCGGCGATTTTAGGCAGCGGCAGTTCTTCGACCGGCTCCGGAGGCTGCGGTGGCGTGACGACTTTAGGCGGTGCGGGCGGTGGTGGGGCCGGAACCGGCGCCAGCTCGACCATCATTGCCTGGGGCGGCAATTCAATGGGCGGGTTTGACGTCCAGTTCAGGGCCAGGGCAATGGCGAGCGCATGCACGCCCAGCACCACGGCCAGGCTACCGCTGTAACGCGTCAGCTTTTGGCGCGTCGTGATCATTTCTTGGGCGCCGTCTCAAGTCCGACCAGGCCGACCTTCAGGTATCCGGCGGCGCGCAGGGCGTCCATCACGCTCATCAAGTCGCCGTAATCCACGCCTTTATCCGCCTGGAAGAAGATCGTCGTGTCCTTTTTGCCTTGGGTCTTGGCGTCGAGGGTCGCGCCGAGGCTATCGGCCTTGACCTCGTCTTCGCCCAAGAACAGGCGTTGGTCAGCCTTGACGCTGAGGAATACCGGTTTTTCCGGCCGCGGCGAAGGCTTGGCCGTCGAAGCCGGAAGGTCGACCTTGATGTCCACGGTGGCGAGCGGAGCGGCCACCATGAAGATGATCAACAGCACCAGCATCACGTCGATGAACGGCGTGACGTTGATTTCGTGGTTCTCGGCCAGATCGTCGTCTGCGCCTTCTTTCAAATGCAGGCCCATGGCCGATTACCCCACTTTCACCATGTGCGGTTGCGAGCCACGCTCGGGTGGCAGGTGGTCGAGGTCGCGGCTGACCAGCAACAGGACTTCGGCCGAAGCGTCCGAGACCTGTGCCTTGTAACCGGCAATGGAGCGGGCGAACACGTTGTAGATGACCACCGCCGGGATCGCCGCGACCAGACCCAGAGCCGTCGCGAGCAGGGCTTCGGCGATGCCAGGCGCCACGACAGCGAGGTTGGTGGTCTGGGTCTTGGCGATGCCGATGAAGCTGTTCATGATGCCCCACACGGTGCCGAACAGGCCGACGAACGGCGCGGTGGAACCGATAGTGGCGAGCACGCCGGTGCCGCTGCTCATGTTGCGACCGCAGGCTGCGACCAGGCGCTCGAGGCGGAAACTCACGCGCTCCTTGATGCCTTCCTTCTCACGACTGTTGGCCGACAGGCGCATCTCTTCGAGGGCGTCGTGAACCAGCAGATTGGCCAGGGTGCCCTCTTTGGCCGCAGAGGCGCTGGCCTCTTTGAGGGTGGTGGCTTTTTTCAGGTTGGCGATTTCACCGCGCAAGCGGCGCTTGGCGCCCATCAGCTCGAAGCCCTTGGCGATCCAGATGGTCCAGGTGATGATCGAGGCGATGGCCAGGCCGATCATGACGATTTTCACGATAATGTCGGCGTTCTGGTACATGCCCCATGGCGACAGATCGTGGGCCATGCCCAAGGTATTGTCGGCTTCGAGCATTTGAGGTGCGTCTGCGGCGTCGGCTTCGACGGCCTGGGCCGGCTCGCTGGCCTGAGGAGCCGCTACAGGCTCGGCTGCATCGACCGGCGCCTGGCTGGCGGCGGGTGCGGTGGCCGGGGTCGTGGCTGGCGCTTGGGCATCGGCGAACGCGGCGGCGGGTGCTAGCAGCAGGCTGAGCAGCAGGGCTGCCATGGCACTCCAGGCGCGAGGTCGGTTGGTTGGCGAAGCGGAGGGGAGATAGCGTGTCATGCTGGCCGGACCTGAGAGAAAAAGAAGGTTGATGTTCTTCCAGGCCTCGTGGGCCGAGAACAAAACTGGCTCGCATTATTGCAAGTAATTCTTGTTAACAAAAGTAATACAGTATCTTTTTTTTCCTGCATTGCTAGCCGCTCGTCCCCTCTGGCAGCTAGTCTGCGGCTTTACGAGAGGAGATTTTGATGTCCGCGCCTTCTGTTTTGATCGCCGGCTGCGGTGATATCGGTGGCCGCCTGGCGAGTCAGTTGCGGGCCGAGCAGTGGCAGGTCTACGGCTTGCGCCGTACGGTTTCGCAGCTGCCGGCCGGGGTTGTCGGGGTAGCGGGGGACTTGTTCAACGAGCAATGTCCCGCTGATTGGCCCACCGGTCCACTGGATTACGTGGTGTACAGCGTCGCCGCTACCGAGCATGACGAGGCGGGTTACCGCGCGGCTTATGTCCAAGGCTTACAGCATGTGTTGAGCTGGCTGAAGCAGCATGGACAGCAGCCAAAACGACTGCTTTTTGTCTCCAGCAGCAGCGTCTACGGGCAGCAGGGTGGCGAGTGGGTCGATGAAACCTCGCCCACCGTGGCCGGTGGCTATTCCGGCCGGCTGATGCTCGAAGCTGAACAGGTGGCGCTCGACAGCAGCATCCCGGCCAGCCGCGTGCGTTTGACCGGTATCTATGGTCCGGGCCGTGAATGGTTGCTGAGCCAGGTGCGCCAGGGCTATAGCGTGGTGGAAGACCCGCCCCTCTACGCCAACCGCATCCATGCCGACGACGCGGCGGGCCTGCTGGCCTTCCTGCTGGAAGCCGACCGTCAGGGCAAGCCCCTGGAAGACTGCTACATCGGCGTCGACGACACTCCCGCCGCGCTGGCCGAGGTGGTGGGTTGGCTGCGTGATTACATGGGCGTCACCCAATGGGCCGAAAACGCCAGCGTCCGCCGCGCCGGCAGCAAGCGCTGCAGCAATGCACGGGCGAAGGCCCTGGGCTGGACACCGAGGTATCCGAGTTTTCGTGAGGGGTATGCGGCTATTCTGGAGGGGCGCTGCTGATACGGCCTCAACGAGACCTTCAGGCATAGGTTCACTCGTTGTTGTGAGCCCTATTGCTGTGGCAAGCGGCGGATCCATGGCGCCCATCGAATGCATGGGTGCCACAGATCACCTCTCGAACTCCAGACCACGCCTGTACTCAGGTCGTGATCGTTCATCGGTTAGATCTGGTTACCTCGCAGTTGAGAGCTCAGGTTGCTCGATTGTCGGTAATACCAGGAGATCGGCAATGTCTGAATGGGCCTTGGCATCAGGGTGTACTGCCCCCAGGAACCAATCATCGAGTAATTCGCTGTTTGAGTTGAAGCGGGCCATGGTCATGAAGGCGTCGTTTCCAGTCCTGATGCTACGGGTTCGAGTGCTGCTATAGGGTTCCCATTGTGCAAAGGTTGAAATCGGCTCCATTGATGCGTGGTTTGTCTTGAGTTCTCCGCCCTTGGTCCAGGCAAAGCGATCCGATTCCGAGCAAGCTGCGCCCGCATCACACTCGGGAGATACTGCGCATAATGAACGTCCCTGAAACACGCGCTGAGCATCGATGAGGTTCCATCTTCTGTGAATCTCATCCCTGGCGGCTTCTTGGTTGTTGCGAAAATGGTCGATGAATTGCCGTTCGATCTTCTCTCCATTCTTTTCGTTAATCAGAAACATGAATCTTTTGCCACGATTCACGCCCAGGGTCTGAACGACTAACTCAGTCATTGCGACGTTGCCCTGGTTCAGTCGGTTTTTGCAGTACGCTTGGAACGGTGTCTGAATAGGGTTGGGATAGAGCAGCGCCTGCACCCTGTCGGACCGGATATGCAGGAAGTGGGTAAGTGCGTAATCCAGGTCGGCATACAGTTTTTTGAGATTGGGTTTGGCCGCATCGGTGGCTTTTTCCGGATGGATTACGCCAAGAAACAGCCTGAGGCCGTTTAGGCCCGTCATGTGAACACCGTCTTGCAAAACGCCGAGTCCGGCGAGGAACACGTTAGTCGAATCAGACCACGAGCTCTTGTATATCCCGCTTGGCACCAAGCCCCATTTCACTACACCGGAAAAACCAAAGTCATTACCTCCAAAAGAAAGAAGAACCTCGTCGACGGGTTGCATCTGTTTCTTGCAGGCATCGTACTTTATAGCGCCGAAATATTTTCGGCTCCCAAGCATTGTCTTTTCCGGCCGGAAAGAATGCGGACGTGCAGGGTAGGGGGCTTCCGGGCATAGAAGGTGTATTGCAGCATTCAGCTGTGATCTATTTAGTAGCTCACGTCTGACGATATCTTCCTGCAATGGCTCCCCCGCATTTTTTGGTGTCAGCTCAAGAAAGTTGCCGCCGTCGCGAGTCGACCAGCGTCTTACACGATTAGAAACGTCGTTCGCCGGAGGTGACATCTGCGCTCGAAAAAAACCATCGTAAATCTCGGCGCCAGAACAACTGAACGATGCAAACCTCACCACCAGATGAGGGTCGGAAATCGCCAGTTTGAGGGCGTACATTGATTGCCAGGAAAGCAGTGAGCGATGGCAGGTGGTGTCCCACCAATCGGCACCTTGCGAGAATCGGCCTCCAGCCTTGTTCTTGGCGCTCAGTACTCGGCTTCCTTTGATCAGGTCCTCGGTCGACTTTCCCGTTCCAATGGCTGCTCTATCGGGATTTCCTTCTCCGCTTGCGAAAGAGTCTCCGAATGCAAGGATCGTATGGGTCTTGATGAAGACGTTCGCAGAGGTCTTTTCACCCTCGGTAGGTTCCACGCTAAGCGTCGTGCTCACGCGCTCCGGAATGGAAATCTTGAGGGGTTCAGTACAGGGCACAGGTTTACCGTATTGCTTTTCATCTCGGAACCAGAGGCAGTCAGTCCCCTCGGGCACGCCGCTAACCTGAGCGACAATCGTGTGATCGCGGGCAAATAGGGCTTTTTTGTCGTAGAGCCCGGTTGCAGGATTCCATAGCGTTTGCGACGTCTTGGGCAGGAGCTCTCTCAGGCTTGCCGCGTTCTGTGTGGCCAGGAAATCGCTTGCTGAAAGTCCGGGCTTCCAACTGTCTTTTATCTTCTTTATTGCTTCCGTACCGCGAAAGAGTGGAAAGCCATTTTCAACTGACCAGGTAATCTCTGTCCCCATTGCTGGAAGCACAACTAGAAGTCCCAGTCCCACCAAAAATGCTCGCATCACGAATCCCTCCGTTGTCGCAATTCGGTTACTGCAAGAGCCAGGGTTTATTTTTCGATTTTGTAGCGAACCTTTTGGGTCAGAATTTCGCCCGCGACCTTGTACGTTGCGATCATGTCGTAGGTTCCGACGGTGCGTGCTGAGGAAATGACGTTGAAACAGGTGTTGTTGGGTGTGGTTTTGGCGGTGTTCTTGGTGATGGAAGAGGATGGCAATTGCTGGGGCACGTTTTTCGCGTCCATGCGGTAGAAACCAGCCTCTATATCAGTCAGATTGGTTGAGTGATACAGGCAATATTCACCGTCGTTTGTGGTGGGGGCGAAATCGCCGTTGGCCGTCAATGGGGAGATGAAAGCAACACCAGAGCTGCTCAACCGTTCGGCCTCCCGAGCTTCCTCCAATGCTTGCCGGGCGGCTTGATAATCCTGGTTGAAGGCGATGGGGCCACCGCGGACCTTGATCATCTTGTGAATGGAGGTTTCTGCCTGGGTCAACAATTTGCGTTTTTGCCAGAGCGTGGGGTCACCCCCCCTGACGATAGACAGAGCGAGCCAGGTTTTGTCGGTGAAGGGCTCAGGATCGGGCCGAGGGGTAGAATCAGAGGTACCTGACGCGTTCGCTGGTGGTTTCTTGGAAAGCCTGTGATTGACGTAATCCAGTTCACTGCTGCTGACGTTTTTCAGAGACGGACCATCGGGCGTATCTGCCCAGCCACGGCGTACGGCGGTGGGCACCAGCATGGCGATATCGCCGATCCAGGCGAAAGGGTTCCAGGAGCGGCCTTGATTTGTCATCTGCATAAAGCAATTGGCCGAAACACAATGCTCTTTATTGATCAGGACATAATCGCCCACATTCAAGGGAATAAATGAGCCGTTGTAATTCATGTTCGCCAACTGACCCGCATTGCCAGTGAAATTCATGTCGATTTCCATGACAACGTCATCTTTATTCAAGCTCAGCAGACTCTTGGCAATCTCCTTGGCGAAAGCTTGTTCCGACATGGTGACTGGGTTGGCCAGAGAAATGGTCTGGGTGACCGACTGAATGAAATCCAGAAATGCCGCAGAGTTCTGGTTTTCACCCTGGTCATACTCAATCACGGTAAGCCTCATGTTGAGGTGGTCGGCATCGAGTGTTTTTGGACCGTAGAGCAGCTTATTGAGGAACGGTGTGTTGGCTTTGTCGGATACCCCGAAATAGGGGCCCAGCACACGGGTGACTGTATCTGACTCGGTGCCGGCATTGGTTTCAGTAAACTCAGCCACCACCACGACCTCGTTAACACCGCCAATATCTTTTAAATATTTGAAGTACCCATCGCTGAGATAGATCGCAAACACATCGGCGTTGCTTTTATCTACACCAGCCTTACGGATGGTCAAATGGGGGTCGATTGCGTTTGTGAACAGTGTTGGATTGAACACCACCGCATTGGCGGCGGGTTGCGCTGGAGGGCTGGTTGCATCCGATTTGCGATAGATCTGCGTCGTTCCTGTTGGGACCGAGATACAGCTACTCAGTAGTAAACAGGTCGCCAGCAGAGGAATGATGCAGCCATCGCCCGTAGAAACAAAACGCCTCATACCCCTTCCTCCTTGAATCATCTGCATGGCATCAAAATAGTGGCCATTTGCGTCTTCAGCCAGTGTAGAACGGGCTTGTAAAAGTACAAGCGAGCTGCACCACGTTGAAAACCAGGCATGCCTGCTCACGATGATCACCTCCTGACGTTTGTTGAGCCGCTGTGTGCATCACCGCTTGCATGGTCGTGTCGTAGCCTTTGACCCGGCGCAGCTTGGTTCGCCCATCTTCTCGACCACCAGGGTCTCTATGCGTTGAATAGCGTGCTGCTCTTGAGCCGGATCGGTGGCCTACAGTGCTTCGAGCGTGCGAAGCCCTTCAGGAGGATTCATCGCGGAATACAGGTGTTCACGGCGTGCACTTCATCTCCTGACTGCCACGCCTCCACCAAGCCACGTCGCCTTGCGCCTTTGCCTACAACTACGCCAGAATCCGCCGGCTTGTGCGCCTTGTCCCCGGGTCCTATTGTCTTCCTGCCACTGCTCATCAGTGGTCGGGTTTAGTAGCCCGGTAATCGCAACGGTTGCATGAGTCTCATCAGTCAGGCATCGCCTGTACTCGATGGTGGCTGTGCGCATGGCGCCCTCGGGCGCGCCGGATTTCCGTTGCCTTACCGGTCTACTAACTTGCGCACAGCTGCCTCCTTTCGTTTAGTAGCGAGACGGTCGCGGCCTACTAACTAAGGGAACGTAAAAATGTTCAAAATTACTCCAAATCCTCCTGAAGCCGACTCCAATTCCCCCTACGCTACGGGCATCAACGCCAAGAAGCTCGACGAAGCCGCCACCCGTGCGCTGGACTACTATCTGCGACCGAAACCGACAAAGCAGGACGAACCCCAACCGGGCCAGATCTTCACCGTTGTTAAAGACCTCGACGACGAATGCCTACTCGCCAACCTCACCGAGACTCTGGCGTCGGCGGACGCCATGGTCAGTGATCTCGCTTTCGAGCTGGAAGGGTCCAGGCGTCATGTTTTGCTGGGTATTCAGCAATTGATCGAGCTGAGTACTTTGTTGGCGAATCGGGTGTTGGATAACGTTGAGGTGCGGCAGGCGTAAGTGACGGCCAATAAAAATCCGATGCGTTGCATCGGGTTTTTAAGATTTGCCATGTAAACAGCTTTCGCAAAGCTGCGATCGGGTCGAGTGTGTCTTTGGCGACGATTAGGGCTAGCTTTAGCTTCTACAGAAAGAGGTTGGCGAGGCCGTGGCGGGTAGGTATCAACCGAACTAGGCGCCGTTCGACCGATTCTGATCGAAATGGTCAGTCGGCAAAAGGCTGCTTTCGGCCCAGAGTGTGTAAAAACGCTTCGCCAAAATTGAGTTGTGCGCGTCTACGTTAAATCTGAAATTTATCGGCACATCAGCAGATGTGGATTTCGCGTAGAAGCACGATTTCCAGTCCAGCTTTGAGTACCTGACGCGTTCAAAAACGTTTTTACACACCCTCGGCCGATAGCGTCTCGCTGGCATTGATTAGCCAGCCTTGCTCGCGATGTGATGGTGCTTCACCACACCATCGCGAGCAGGGGGTATCAGTCTGAATGACTCAGTCCCGACTTACTGCTTCTCCAACACCCACTGCCGGTCACCCGGCGTGAACGAAGGCATTTCATCCGCCAGTGCCGCATTCACGGTCTGGAAAATTTCCAGCTTCTTGCCGTCGCGAGAGAAGATCCAGGTATTGCCCTGGCCGTTCTGTTGCAGCCAGATGTTGTCGTTGCCGCCGCTCATGGACGCGCAGTCGCCGGCCAGGCACAGGGCGTAGCGGTCGGCGCCTGGTAGTCCGCTGACCTGGCCGTCGGGTTGGAACTGCACGCTGGCGCCCTGGCCAGGGCCGTTGACGATGTTCCAGGTGCCGCCCAGATAAGCGGTATACAGCGCCCGTTCGAAACTGGCGCCCAGCGGCGCCCCCTCGGGCACCTGGACCTGGGCGCGCTCGAACACTTGCTGCGGCTCGTTCTCGGTGGCGGATTGGTTCAACTGGTCGCCGTCGCGTTGCAGTTCGCTGGCGGAGCTGCCGTAGAAATCGACTTTCCACGCACCGTCTTCTTCGCCCAGCAGCTTGCCTTCGACATTCTCGAAACCGTTGGTGTAACGCGCCTGGCCGGCCCGGGTGTTGACGTCCCATTCCAGGTTCGGGCCATAGGCCTGCAGCGCCTCGCGCAGCGGGCCGCCCTTGGCGGCGGCGTCGATTGCCGCCTGGTTGATCCAGGTGCCGCTGATATCACGGTCGGCAGGGTCGCTGGCGCAGCCGCCCAACAGCAGGGCAGCCAGCGAAAGAGCAAGCGCTTTGCGCATGGTGGAATCCTTAAACGAAAACGGCGCAGCCGGGGGGAGGCTGCGCCGGGCGTGTTACTCGATGACCAGGATGGCGTCCATCTCAACCTGCGAACCCTTCGGCAGGGCTGCTACGCCGATGGCGGCGCGGGCAGGGTAAGGCTGGTCGAAGTACTTGCCCATGATCTCGTTGACCTTGGCGAAGTGGCTCAGGTCGGTGAGGAAGATGTTGAGCTTGACGATGTCCTTGAACGAACCGCCGGCAGCCTCGGCCACGGCCTTGAGGTTCTCGAACACCTGCACGGTCTGGGCTTCGAAGCCTTCTACCAGTTCCATGGTTTTCGGGTCCAGCGGGATCTGGCCCGACATGTACACGGTGTTGCCCGCCTTGATTGCCTGGGAATACGTACCGATGGCGGCCGGGGCTTTGTCGCTGGTGATAACGGTCTTGGTCATTTATGACTCCTTGTAATGGATGGGGAGCTATGCACGCATACGAGTGATACGGATGACGCCAGTCAGGGCGCGCAGCTTCTTGATCACGCGGGCCAGGTGCACGCGGTCGTGCACGCTGACCACCAGTTGGACGACGCTGATGCGGCCATCGCGCTCGTCCATGCTGATTTTTTCGATATTGCCGTCGGCGGCGTTGACGCTGCTGGCCAGCAAGGCGATCAGGCCACGCTGGTGCTCCAGTTCGACCCGCAGCTCGACATTGAATTCGCCGGTGACATCCTTGGCCCAGGAGAGCTGGATGCATTTTTCCGGGTTGTGGCGGATTTCGCTGATGTTGCGGCAGTTATCCAGGTGCACCACCATCCCTTTGCCTGCGGACAGATGGCCGACAATCGGATCGCCAGGAATCGGCGTGCAGCACTTGGCATAGCTGAGCACCAGGCCTTCGGTACCACGAATGGCCAGGGGACCTTCGGGGCTAGGCAGCTGTTCGCCTTCGCCGAGCAGGCGGCGGGCGACGACGTAGGCCATGCGATTGCCCAGGCCGATGTCTTCCAGCAGGTCTTCGATCAGTTCCAGGCGGTACTCGCTGAGCATGATCTGCACGCGTTCAGCCGGGATCTTGTCCAGGGAGCTGTCGAAACCGTTGAGGACTTTGTTGAGCAAGCGTTCGCCCAGGCTGATGGATTCAGAGCGGCGTTGAAGCTTCAGGGCGTGGCGGATGTGCGTGCGAGCCTTGCCGGTGACCACGAAATTGAGCCATGCCGGATTTGGCCGCGCGCCGGCGGCGCTGACGATTTCCACCGTGGAGCCGCTTTGCAGCGGTTCGGACAACGGTGCCAGGCGGCGGTTGATCCGGCACGCGATGCAGCTGTTGCCGACGTCGGTGTGTACTGCATAGGCAAAGTCCACCGCCGTGGAGCCTTTGGGCAGCTCCATGATCCGGCCTTTGGGCGTGAAAACGTAGACCTCGTCCGGAAACAGGTCGATCTTCACGCTTTCGATGAATTCCAGGGAGTTGCCGGCCCGCTGCTGCATTTCCAGCACGCCTTTGACCCACTGGCGGGCCCGGGCGTGGGTGCTCTTGGGTTGTTCGTCGCCGCTGGACTTGTACAGCCAGTGCGCAGCGATGCCATTGTTGGCCATCTCTTCCATTTCGCGGGTGCGGATCTGGATTTCGATCGGTACGCCGTGCATGCCGAAGAGCGTGGTGTGCAGCGACTGGTAGCCGTTGGCCTTGGGAATCGCGATGTAGTCCTTGAAGCGCCCAGGCAATGGTTTGTACAAATTATGTACAGCGCCCAGTACGCGGTAGCAGGTATCGACCTTGTCGACGATGATCCGGAACGCGTAGACGTCCATGATCTCGTTGAAGGCCCGACGCTTGCCGCGCATCTTCTTGTAGATGCCGTAGAGGTGTTTCTGTCGGCCGCTGACCTCGCCTTCGATGCCGTCGATGGTCAGGCAGTGGCTCAAGGATTCTTCGATCTTGTTGACGATTTCCTTGCGGTTGCCCCGGGCGCGCTTGACGGCCTGGTTGATCCGCGCCGAACGCATCGGGTGCATGGCCTTGAAACCGAGGTCTTCGAACTCGATGCGGATCGCGTGCATGCCCAGGCGATTGGCGATGGGCGCATAGATTTCCAGGGTTTCCTTGGCGATTCGCCGGCGTTTTTCACCGGACAACACTTCCAGGGTTCGCATGTTGTGCAGGCGGTCGGCGAGTTTGACCAGGATCACGCGAATGTCGCGCGCCATGGCCATGGCCATTTTCTGGAAGTTTTCGGCCTGGGCCTCGGCCTTGGTCTCGAAGTTCATCTGGGTCAGTTTGCTGACCCCGTCGACCAGTTCGGCCACGGTTTCGCCGAACTGCGCCTGCAGCGCTTCCTTGGCGATGCCGGTGTCTTCGATCACGTCATGCAGCATCGCCGCCATCAGGCTCTGATGGTCCATGTGCATGTCGGCAAGAATGTTCGCCACCGCAAGCGGGTGCGTGACGTACGCCTCGCCGCTGCGGCGGCGCTGGCCGTCGTGGGCTTGTTCGGCGTAGAAATAGGCTCGGCGGACCAGGTTGACCTGGTCCGTGCCGAGGTAGGCCGATAAGCGATCGGCGAGGGCGTCTATGCTCGGCATGATAATGACTCCTGCCGTTTGCTGTGACCCCGCGCCGTGCTACGTCGACCAGGCATAGGCTTAGACCGCCTCGTTGGACTCGTCCTCGAACGCTGCGAACAGCGGTTCGTCTTCAACGATTTCAGCGTTGGCGATGAACTCGTAGCTCATCAGGCCTTCGGCGATTTCACGCAGCGCTACCACGGTAGGCTTGTCGTTTTCCCACTGGACCAACGGCTCTTTGCCACCGGTGGCCAGTTGACGGGCACGCTTGGTAGAGAGCATGACCAGCTCAAAGCGGTTTTCCACGTGTTCTAGGCAGTCTTCAACGGTTACGCGGGCCATGGTATTCCTCGGAGCGAATGCAATATGCGCGCTGCCCGGTTGGGCGAGCGGACTCAACAGTTTAAAAAAACGCCAGCGTTTAGGGAAGCGCTGATTTTTTGACCAGCCCCTCGACCCGCTACAAGCTCCAATGTAAAGCCGTCGCAGCGGTTTTGGGAAGGGCTGTTCAGCCCAGCAGTTCGGCCAATAATTTACCGAAACGTTGCTGCTGGCGTTTCTGCTGCAGCTGGCTGGAGCGGAAAATCGCCTTCAGATCGTCCAGCGCGTGGGCGAAATCGTCGTTGATGATCAGGTAATCGTAGTCGACGTAGTGGCTCATTTCGCTGACCGCTTCGCGCATCCGGCCTTCGATGATGTCGTCGCTGTCCTGGCCGCGATTGGTCAGGCGCTGGCGCAAGGCCTGCTGGCTCGGTGGCAGGATAAAGATCGAACGGGCCTGGGGCATCAGCTTGCGGACCTGCTCGGCACCCTGCCAGTCGATTTCCAGGATCAGGTCGTGGCCTTCGTCCAGGGTTTGCTGCAGATAGCTTTGCGAGGTGCCATAGAGGTTGCCGAAGACTTCGGCGCGCTCGAGGAAGTCGCCGTGCTCGGCCATTTTCACGAACTGTTCGCGGTCGACGAAGTGATAGTTCACCCCGTCCACTTCGCCCGGGCGCATGGCGCGGGTGGTGTGCGAGACCGAGACGCGGATCTGCGGCTCGGCGTCGATCAGCGCCTTGACCAGGCTGGTCTTGCCGGCCCCAGAGGGCGCGGAAATGATGTAGAGAGTGCCGGTGCTGTGGGTCATGTCGGGTTAGCCTTACTCAATGTTCTGCACTTGTTCGCGCATTTGCTCGATCAACACCTTGAGGTTGACCGCAGCCTGGGTGCTGCGCGGGTCGAAGGCTTTGGAGCCCAGTGTGTTGGCTTCGCGGTTGAGTTCCTGCATCAGGAAGTCCAGGCGGCGACCGGCCGCCCCACCGGATTTGAGTACCCGGCGAACTTCAATGATGTGGGTGCTCAGGCGATCCAGTTCTTCGGCCACGTCGCTTTTTTGCGCGAGCATGACCATTTCCTGTTCCAGGCGCTGCGGGTCCAGCTCGGCCTTCATGTCGACGAAGCGGTCGAGCACTTTCTGACGTTGGGTGGCGAGCATTTGCGGGACCAGTTCGCGCAGGGTGACGACGTCTTCCTCTATGGAAGTCAGGCGCTCGTCGATCAACCGGGCCAGTTCCGCGCCTTCGCGCTCGCGGCCGGCCTTGAGTTCTTTCAGGCCTTGATTGAACAACGCCAGCGCTTCGGCATTCAGGGCCTGCGGGTCGCTCGCATCACCTACCAGCACGCCGGGCCAGGCCAGGACTTCCAGCGGGTTCAGAGGCGCGGGGTGCTTGATCAGGCTGGCGACGGTTTCGGCGGCAGCCACCAGTTGCGCGGCGCGTTCGCGGTCCACCTGCAAGGCCTTGTCGGTGCTTTCTTCGGTGAAGCGCAGGGTGCATTCCAGCTTGCCCCGGGACAGGCCCTGGCGCAGGGCTTCACGCACGCTGCCTTCAAGGTCGCGAAAGGATTCGGGCAGGCGCAGGTGCGGCTCCAGGTAGCGGCTGTTGACCGAGCGCAGTTCCCAGCTCAGCGTGCCTTGGATGCCGGCTTTCTCGACGCGGGCGAAGGCGGTCATGCTGTGCACCATGGAGATTCCTCGCAATGCAGGCGGACGCAACGGTTAGTCGTAGCGCCTGGTATCTGTGGATAAAAGCCGAAGGGCAGCAAAGGCGCAGGATTGTAGCGCAGTGAGGTGCATGCCCCCAAACCGTGCATGTGACAAAGCGCTGCGGCTCGTCGGTCAGAGGTCAAAGGGGCTTGGCTCGTTGCAGCGGTTTTTTGGAACCGCGCGACGTTTAAACTGCCCTATGGCGGCCCACGGCTCTATAATGCTCGGCAGTTTTCCGTCCTCTGTACAGGTGTTCCCTATGAAACGTCCAAGTGGTCGCGCTGCCGATCAGCTTCGCTCGATCCGCATTACCCGCAACTACACCAAACACGCCGAGGGATCTGTACTGGTCGAATTCGGTGATACCAAAGTCATCTGCACCGTCAGCGTCGAAAACGGTGTGCCACGGTTCCTCAAGGGCCAGGGTCAAGGCTGGCTGACCGCCGAATACGGCATGCTGCCGCGCTCCACCGGTGAGCGCAACCAGCGTGAGGCCAGCCGCGGCAAGCAGGGCGGACGTACCCTGGAAATCCAGCGTCTGATCGGCCGTTCGCTGCGCGCCGCGCTGGACATGTCCAAGCTCGGTGACGTGACGTTGTACGTCGATTGCGACGTGATCCAGGCTGACGGCGGCACTCGCACCGCGTCCATCACCGGCGCCATGGTCGCACTGGCCGATGCCTTGAAAGTGATCAAGAAGCGTGGCGGCCTCAAGGGCGGCGATCCGCTCAAGCAGATGATCGCCGCGGTCTCCGTGGGCATGTACCAGGGCGAGCCGGTGCTGGACCTGGACTACCTGGAAGACTCCGCCGCCGAGACCGACCTGAACGTGGTCATGACCAGCGCCGGCGGCTTCATCGAAATCCAGGGCACCGCCGAAGGCGCGCCGTTCCAGCCGGAAGAATTGAGCGCTATGCTGGAATTGGCAAAGAAAGGCATGAACGAGATTTTCGAACTGCAAAAAGCCGCACTGGCTGACTGATCGTTTCGCGCTTCAGACAAGGAGAACGTCATGAGTGATGAGCAAACCCTACTGCCCCAGCCCAGCAAGGAGGCGCGCCAATGGGCGATGTTCTGTCACTTGTCCGCCTTGTTGGGCATCTGGATTCCGTTCGGTACGCTGATCGGTCCGTTGGTGCTCTGGCAGCTCAAGCGCGAGACTGACCCGTTCATCGATGCACAAGGCAAGGAAGCGCTGAACTTCCAGATCACTGTGGCAATTGCCTCGGCGATCAGCCTGCTCCTGATGATCGTGGTGATCGGCTTCTTCCTGTTCGGGCTGGTGGCTATCGGTGCGCTGGTGCTGACCATCATCGGTGGAGTGAAGGCCAATGAAGGGCAGCCGTATCGGTATCCGTTTACCTGGCGGCTGGTCAAATAACGATCAACGAGTAACCACTTGTGGGAGCGAGCCTGCTCGCGATAGCGGTTCATCATTCAACACAAATGTTGGCTGACCCACCGCCATCGCGAGCAGGCTCGCTCCCACAGTAAAAAGGGTTGCCCACAAAAAAACCGACATGGCTGTCGGTTTTTTTGTGGCTGCGAAACGACACTCAGATCGTCAGCGTCCAGTCGTAATCCACGATCAGTGGCGCATGCTGCGAGAACCGTGGCTGGCGCGGCAGGCGAGCGCTGCGCACGAAGCGGCGCAGACCTGGCGTCAGCAACTGGTAGTCGAAACGCCAGCCGAGGTTGAGCATCTCGGCCTGTTCGTTGTCTGGCCACCAGCTGTATTGGTCGCCTTCACGGCTGACTTCCCGCAGGGCGTCAACATAGCCCATGTTGCCGACAATCTCGTCCATCCAGGCCCGTTCCGGCGCCAGGAAACCCGGGGATTGCTGGCTGTCGCGCCAGTTCTTGATATCCAGCTTCTGTTGCGCCACGTACAGCGAGCCACAATAGATGTACTCGCGACGTTTGCGCCGCTGTTTATCCAGATAACGGGCGAAGTCGTCCATCAACTTGAATTTCTGATTCAAATCTTCATCGCCGTTCTGCCCCGAAGGGAGCAGTAAGGTCGCGATGCTGACCTTGTCGAAATCGGCCTGCAGGTAGCGCCCGTAGCGGTCCGCCGTCTCGAAACCGAGACCGTTGATGACAGCCTTCGGTTGCAGCCGCGAGTACAAAGCCACGCCACCCTGGGCGGGGACTTCGGCATCGCAGGCATAAAGGAAGTAACCATCCAGTTGGAAGGCTGCATCGTCCAGTTCAAAGGCGGAGGCGCGGGTGTCCTGCAGGCAGATGACGTCGGCATTCTGTGCTTGCAGCCAACTGAGCAACCCTCGCTCCACTGCAGCCTGAATACCATTGACGTTCACACTGATGATCCGCATAAATGGCCCCAAAAATCACGTGCGTGTATGATACACGGCGTGTACCTATTTAGCTAAATCCGTGGTATTTGGGGCTTTTTTCATGCAGGCGTATCAGCGCGATTTCATTCGTTTTGCCATCGATCGCGGCGTTTTGCGCTTCGGTGAGTTCACCCTCAAGTCCGGCCGCACGAGCCCGTACTTCTTCAATGCCGGCCTGTTCAACACCGGTGCCGCCCTGGCGCAACTGGGCCGTTTCTATGCGGCGGCCATTGTCGAAAGCGGCATTCCGTTCGACGTGCTGTTCGGCCCGGCCTACAAAGGCATTCCTCTGGCTGCCACTACTGCCGTCGCCCTGGCCGAACACCACGGCCGCGACCTGCCCTGGTGCTTCAACCGCAAGGAAGCCAAGGCTCATGGTGAAGGGGGCAGCCTGGTGGGCGCGCCGCTGACCGGTGAAGTGCTGATCATCGACGACGTGATCACCGCCGGCACCGCCATTCGTGAAGTGATGCAGATCATCGGTTCCCAGGAAGGCGCCAAGGCCGCCGGTGTGCTGATCGCCCTGAATCGCCAAGAGCGCGGCAACGGTGAGTTGTCGGCGATCCAGGAAGTGGAGCGTGACTTCAACATTCCGGTGGTCAGCATCGTGTCGCTGACCCAGGTGCTGGAGTTTTTGGCCGACGACCCGCAGCTCAAGCAGCATTTGCCGGCGGTTGAGGCTTATCGGGCGCAGTTCGGCGTCTGAAATGGCTCCTGATTTTGATCTTGTGGCGAGGGAGCTTGCTCCCGCTGGGCCGCGTAGCGGCCCCAACATGTTGGCGATCGCTGCGCAATCGAGCGGGAGCAAGCTCCCTCGCCACAAAAACATCATCTGAAAAGTGGTGTAAAAAAAGACCCCGCTCAGTCTGGCTGAGCGGGGTCTTTTTATGGGTGTCGCTTACGGCCGCTTGCGATTACTGATCAACGTACCCACGCCGGTATCGGTGAAGATCTCCAGCAGGATCGCATTCGGTACGCGACCGTCGATGATCAAGGAACTGCCAACGCCGCCCTGGACCGCTTCCAGTGCGCAGCGGATCTTTGGCAGCATGCCGCCGTAGATGGTGCCGTCGGCGATCAGTTCATCGACCTGTTGAGTCGACAATCCGGTCAGGACCTTGCCGGTCTTGTCCATCAGGCCGGCGATGTTGGTCAGCAGCATCAGCTTTTCGGCTTTCAGTGCTTCGGCAACCTTGCCCGCCACCAGGTCGGCGTTGATGTTGTACGACTCACCGTTGGCGCCGACGCCGATGGGCGCGATTACCGGGATGAAGTCGCCCTTGACCAGCAGGTTCAGCAAGTCGGTGTTGATGCCGACCACTTCGCCCACATGGCCGATGTCGATGATTTCCGGCTGGGTCATCTCCGGCGTCTGGCGGGTGACGGTGAGTTTCTTCGCCCGGATCAGCTCGGCGTCTTTACCTGTCAGGCCGATGGCGCTGCCGCCATGCCGGTTGATCAGGTTGACGATGTCCTTGTTGACCTGGCCGCCGAGGACCATCTCCACCACATCCATGGTCTGCGCGTCGGTGACGCGCATGCCGTCGATGAAGTGGCTCTCGATCGACAGGCGCTTGAGCAGGTCGCCGATCTGCGGGCCACCACCGTGAACGACCACCGGGTTGATGCCCACAGCCTTCATCAGCACGATGTCGCGAGCGAAGCCGGTTTTCAGCTCCTCGCTTTCCATCGCGTTGCCGCCGTATTTGATCACCAGGGTCTTGCCGACATAGCGTCGGATATAAGGCAACGCTTCGGACAGGACCTTGGCGGTATTGGCGGCGGCTTCGCGTTCGAGGGTCATTCAGGGCTCCGGTGGTGCTTCAAAAATCAGAACGGTAGTTGAAGATCAGGTGCAACACGTTTGAGTTGGGTGTGGAACACATCCTTGATGCGCTGCAGTTCGGCTTCGTTGTCGGCTTCGAAACGCAGCACCAGCACCGGCGTGGTGTTGGATGCGCGAACCAGGCCCCAGCCTTGGGGATAGTCGACCCGCACACCATCGATGGTGGTCAGTTCGGCCCCTTCGCCCCATTGAGCGTCGTGCAGTGCATCAATGATGCTGAATTTGCTCTCTTCGGTCACATGGATATTGATTTCCGGCGTAGAAATATCGTTCGGGAAGGTCGCGAAGAGCTCTTCGGCCGTGGATTTCTCTTTGCTGAGGATCTCCAGCAGGCGTGCGGCGCTGTAGATGCCGTCGTCGAAACCGAACCAGCGCTCCTTGAAGAAGATGTGGCCGCTCATTTCGCCGGCCAGCAGGGCGCCACTCTCTTTCATTTTCTTCTTGATCAACGAGTGGCCGGTTTTCCACATCAGTGGGCGACCGCCGTATTCCTTGATCAGCGGCACCAGGCGGCGGGTGCATTTAACGTCGAAAATGATTTCGGCGTTCGGATTGCGCGCCACCACGTCACGGGCGAACAGCATCAGCAAGCGGTCCGGGAACACGACGCTGCCGGTGTTGGTGACCACGCCCACGCGGTCGCCGTCGCCGTCGAAGGCCAGGCCCAGGTCGGCGTTGGTTTCCTCGACCTTGGCGATCAGGTCTTGCAGGTTTTCCAGCTTGCCCGGGTCCGGGTGATGGTTGGGGAAGTTGCCGTCCACTTCGCAGAACAGCGGGATGACTTCGCAGTTCAGGGCTTCAATCAGTTGTGGGGCGATCACGCCGGCCGCGCCGTTGCCGCAATCGACCACCACTTTCAGGCGGCGGGCGAGCTTCACATCCTTGACGATTTCATCGTTGTAGCGCCCCAGGATGTCCACCTTGGTGACGCTGCCCTGGCCGCTGCTCAGGTCATTGGTCTTGAGGCGGGTGTGCAAGGCCTGGATCTGCTCGTTGGCGAGGGTGTCGCCGGCGATGACGATCTTGAAGCCGTTGTAGTTCGACGGGTTGTGGCTGCCAGTGAGCATCACGCCGGATTTACCGGCCAGCACGTTGGCGGCGTAGTACAGCGCTGGCGTCGGCACCAGGCCCACGTCGCTGACATGGCAACCACTGTCGGCAACCCCTTTGATCAATTGTTCAACCAGCTCGGGGCCGGACAAGCGACCATCGCGACCGACGCACACGTTCGGTTCACCCTGGGCCAGGCTCTGGGAGCCGATGGCGCGGCCGATCCAATAGGCGGTTTCGGCGGTGAGGGTCTCCGGTACCACGCCACGGATGTCGTAGGCGCGGAAGATGCTATCAGGAAAAATTGGGGCGATTGCGGCTGGGGTGTTCATGGGCGGGGCGCTCTATCAGGAAGATGACTGGACAGGCCGACGGTTCGCGTCGGCAGGCTCAAACTGAAGGGTATGACGGCGTTTTTGGCAGAGAGTTCGTGGTGGGAAAGTGCCATGAGACAGCGTTACCTCGCCTCTATCGCCTAATACATTGATTCCAAGTGGGAAACCCTGCAGCCAGCCTGTGGGCATTTTTCGTCCTGAAACAGAAGCTTAATAAAGGGGCCGGGCGAGACGCCCGGCCTGAAACTGCTGGATCAGTGGCTGCCGGAATGCCCGAAGCCGCCAGCGCCGCGCTGGCTCTCGTCGAATTCTTCCACCAGTTCGAAGTGCGCCTGGACCACCGGTACCAGCACCAGTTGGGCGATGCGCTCGCCCACGGCGATGTTGAATGCCGTTTGACCACGGTTCCAGCACGACACCATCAGTTCGCCTTGGTAATCGGAGTCGATCAGGCCCACCAGGTTGCCCAGTACGATGCCATGCTTATGGCCCAGGCCCGAGCGCGGCAGGATCAACGCAGCCAGGCCCGGGTCGCCGATGTACACCGACAGGCCGGTTGGGATCAGCAGGGTCTGGCCGGGCTCCAGGACGGTGTCCTGCTTGAGCATGGCCCGCAGATCGAGGCCGGCGGAACCCGGTGTGGCGTAATGCGGCAGCGGGAATTCGGTGCCGATGCGAGGGTCGAGGATCTTGGCTTGTAGAGCGTGCATGTCAATTAAACCTGGTTCAGCCGTTCGGCGATAAAAGTGATCAGCTGGCGGGCAATCTTGCTCTTGCTGGTCTGGGCGAAAAGGGTGGCATGCAACTGGCGGTCGATCACGCTGCAGGCGTTTTCTTCGCTGTTGAAGCCAATGCTCGGGTTGGCGACGTCGTTGGCGACGATCAAGTCCAGGTTCTTGTCCTTGAGCTTGCGCGCGGCGTAATCGAGCAGGTGCTCGGTTTCGGCGGCGAAGCCGACACTGAACGGACGGTCCGGGCGGGTGGCGATGGTCGCGAGGATGTCCGGGTTGCGCACCATTTGTAGTAGCAGGCCGTCGCCGCTCGTAGGGTCTTTCTTAAGTTTTTGCGGGGCGACTACCTCGGGGCGGTAGTCCGCCACCGCCGCCGAGGCGATGAACAGGTCGCACGGGATAGCCGCTTCGCAGGCCGCCAGCATGTCCCGGGCGCTGACCACGTCGATGCGGGTCACCCGATCAGGGGTCGGCAAATGCACGGGGCCGGTGATCAGCGTGACCCGGGCGCCGGCTTCCACGGCGGCTTCGGCCAGGGCGAAGCCCATTTTCCCGGAGCTGTGGTTGGTGATGTAGCGCACCGGGTCGATGTTTTCCTGGGTCGGTCCGGCGGTGATCAGCACATGCTTGCCGGTCAGTGCCTGGCGCTGGAAGCAGTCGGCGGCGCACTGGGCCAGGTCGTTGGCTTCGAGCATGCGTCCCATGCCGACATCGCCGCAGGCCTGGCTGCCGGAAGCCGGGCCAAAGACTTTCAGGTCGCGGCTTTGGAGCAATTGCAGATTGGCCTGGGTGGCCGGATCGCGCCACATGGCCTGGTTCATGGCTGGGGCGAGGGCAACCACGGCGTCGGTGGCGAGCACCAGGGTGGTCAGCAAATCATCGGCGATGCCTTGGGCCAGGCGGGCGATCAGGTCGGCCGTGGCTGGGGCGATCAGCACCAGGTCGGCCCACTTGGCCAGTTCGATATGACCCATGGCGGCTTCGGCCGCCGGGTCGAGCAGATCCAGGTGGACAGGGTGCCCGGACAGGGCCTGCATGGTCAGCGGGGTGATGAATTCACTGCCGCCGCGAGTCATGACGACCCGTACTTCCGCGCCCTGGTCGATAAGCCTGCGGACCAGCTCGGCGCTCTTGTAGGCGGCAATGCCGCCGCCGACGCCCAGAACGATGCGTTTCCGATACAGCCGCTGCATAGGCCTGCCTTTCGATTTCAATGGTCAGTGCAGGACGAACCCCTCGGCAGCAGCCTGCCTGGGTGCAAATCGCCTGCAAAAAAGATGGGCTACGATATCACAGCGACCGCTACGGAACAGCGGCGCCCACAATCAGGGAGATGCTATGAGTATTCGCGACTGGCCGGTGGCCGAGCGGCCACGGGAGAGGTTACTGGAGTTGGGATCGGCGAGTCTTTCGGACGCCGAGCTTTTGGCGATTTTCTTGCGCACGGGTGTGTCGGGTAAAAGCGCCGTGGACCTGGCGCGACATCTGCTGCATCAATTTGGTGGCCTGCGGGTTTTGCTCGAGGCTGATCTGCGTACCTTCAACGCACATCTGGGGCTGGGCCCGGCGAAATTCGCGCAGTTGCAGGCCGTGCTGGAGATGGGGCGTCGGCATCTGGCCGAAAATTTGCGGCGGGAATCGGTGCTGGAGAGCCCGCTGGCCGTGCGGGACTACCTCAAGGCCATGTTGCGTCACGAGCCTCATGAAGTGTTTGGATGTCTGTTCCTCGATTCCCGGCATCGGGTGCTGGCGTATGAGGCGTTGTTTCGCGGTTCCATCGACAGCGCGAGTGTCTATCCCCGGCAGGTGGTCAAGCGCGCCCTGGCCCATAACGCCGCAGCGTTGATCCTGTGCCACAACCACCCCTCCGGCAACACCGAGCCCAGCCAGGCCGACCGGGTACTCACTGAGCGGCTTCAGGAAGCACTGGAGTTGATCGATGTGCGGGTGCTCGACCACTTCATCGTCGGCGATGGTGAGCCGCTGTCCATGGCGGAGTATGGGTGGATGTAGCCACGGTCAGGCTTGAATAATCCCTTGTGGGAGCAAAGCTTGCTCGCGATAGCGGTTTTACAGCCAACAGAAGTGTTGTATGTAACGACGTCATCGCGAGCAAGCTTTGCTCCCACAGGGGGGGCTGGCAGTGGTTACTTGATACTGACCTTGGAGTAATCCTGCCGCCCAAACGGGCTGACCGAGTAACCCTGCACATCCTTGCGGGTCAGGGCGAACGCGGTCGGGTGCGCCAGGGGCAGCCACAGGGCCTGTTGCTGGATCTGCGCCTGGGCCTGCTCATAGAGTTTGGTGCGCACGCCCTGCTCGCTCGTGGTTTTGCCGGCACTGATCACTTTATCCAGGTCCGGGTTGCAATAACGGGCGAAGTTGGTGCCGGACTTGAGTGCCGCGCAGGAAAACTGCGGCGTGAGGAAGTTGTCCGGGTCACCGTTGTCACCGGCCCAGCCCATGAACAGCAAGTCATGTTCGCCGGCCTTGGCGCGACGGATCAGTTCGCCCCATTCGATCACGCGGATCTCGGCCTGAATGCCGATCTGCGCCAGGTCGGCCTGCAGCAACTGCGCGCCCAGGCTGGGGTTGGGGTTCAGCAGGCTGCCGGAAGGGCGGGTCCAGATGGTGGTCTGAAAGCCGTCCTTCAAACCGGCCCTGGCCAGAAGATCACGGGCCTTGGCCGGGTCATGGGCGTAACCGGGCAAGTTTTTGGCGTAGCTCCAGGTGTTCGGAGGGTAGGGGCCCTTGGCCGCTTCGGCGGTGCCCTCGAAAACGGCCTTGAGGTAGCTGGCCTTGTCGAAGGCCAGGTTGACGGCTTGTCGAACCTCGGGTTTGTCGAAGGGCGGGTGCTGGCTGTTGATCGCCACGAACGCGGTCATGAAGGCGTCGGTCTGCGCCACTTTCAACGTTGGCTCCTGCCTGGCGGCCTGGACGTCCTGCGGCTTGGGTGACAGGGCGATCTGGCATTCGTTGCGCCGCAGTTTTTGCAGGCGCACATTCGCGTCCGGCGTGATGGCGAAGATCAGCGGATCCACCTGGGGCTTGCCAGCGAAATAGTCGTGGTTGGCCTTGTAGCGAATCGAAGCGTCTTTCTGGAACCGGTTGAAAATAAACGGGCCTGTGCCGATGGGCTGATTGTTGAGTGCTTCTGGCGTACCGGCTTTCATCAACTGATCGGCGTATTCGGCCGAATATATGGAGGCAAAGCCCATGCTCAAGGTGGCCAGGAAGGTCGAATCCGCATGATCGAGGATGAAGCGCACGGTCAGCGGGTCCAGCGCGTCGATTTTCTTGATCAAGCTCGGTAGCTGCATGGACTGGGCGTGGGGGAAACCGCTCTGGGCGATTTTGTGCCAAGGGTTTGCCGGGTCAAGCATGCGTTCGAAGCTGAACTTGACGTCCTCGGCGGTCAGATCGCGGCGCGGCGTGAAGTATTCGGTCCGGTGGAATTTGACCTGGGGGCGCAGCTTGAACACGTAGGTCAGTCCATCGGACGAGACTTCCCAGCTCTCGGCGAGGCTGGGGATGACCTTGCCGCTGGCGGTGTCGAAATCCACCATGCGGTTCATCAGCACGTCGGCGGATGCGTTGGTGGTGGTCAGCGAATTGTACTGAACGACATCGAATCCTTCCGGGCTGGCCTCGGTGCAAACGCTCAGGGCGGCGGCCTGGGCCAGCGGGCTGATCAGCAGAGGGGCGAGCAACAGTGGGAGGGCAGCGAGGCGCATGGTCGGTTTCCTGTGCAAGTCGAAGGCCCATCTGCATGTGCAGTCTGGAAAAGACCTACCCTAGTGGCCTCGTTGGAAAATGACTATCCCCTTTTTGCATTTTCCGGCACCCTGCGACGCTGTATTAACGGCTCAAGCTCGGCATCGGTTAAAAAAACCGGCCTGCAGCGACGAGCGGTCAAAGGCGGCGCCAGCCTGTGCCCCAGCCGTTCGGGGGCGTTACGCGTCGCTTTCCAACGAAGACAAATCACACCGGCAGTTGTTGCACTGTGGTCTTTCTGGTATAAAGCAGCGCTCTTTTCTAGGGGCCCGGTTCCTTCACTGTAGGTGTAGCCGGTAAGACCCTTAAAGAAACGCGGCGCCTGGCGCCAAATGACTGAGAGATTAAGCGGCCAACCCATGCCGGGTTGGGCATGTGGTTTTAGAGGGCTGAGGCATGTCGAGAGTCTGTCAAGTTACCGGTAAGGGTCCGGTGACTGGGAATAACATTTCCCACGCAAACAACAAAACCCGTCGTCGTTTCCTGCCGAACCTGCAGCATCACCGCTTCTGGGTTGAAGAAGAGAAACGTTTTGTGCGTCTGCGCGTATCTGCCAAAGGCATGCGTATCATCGACAAGCGTGGCATCAGTGTCGTGCTCGCCGAACTTCGCCGCGATGGCAAGATTTAAGGGAGCTAATCATGCGTGAATTGATTCGTTTGATCTCGAGCGCCGGTACTGGTCACTTCTACACTACCGACAAGAACAAGCGTACTACCCCGGACAAAATCGAGATCAAGAAATATGATCCGGTTGTTCGCAAGCACGTGATCTACAAGGAAGGCAAAATCAAGTAATTGATTTTTCCCTTCTTACGAAAAAGGCCCGTATCGCAAGATACGGGCCTTTTTTGTTGCCGGATTTTTGTTGCCTGTTGGGGCCTCATCGCGAGCAGGCTCGCTCCCACATTGGCGCTGCGTAACGCTCGAGTTCCAGGCAAGCACCATTCCCTGTGGGAGCGAGCCTGCTCGCGATGAGGCCAGGTCTAACGATGCAAATCCTCAAACCTTCTGTTCAAACACCACATAAATCTTGCGGCACGCCTCCAACACTTCCCAAGTGCCCGTGAACCCCGCGGGGATCACGAAGCGGTCACCGGCCCGCAGGGTCTTGGCATTGCCATCATTGTCCCGCAGCACGGAAACGCCCTGGACGATCTCGCAGTATTCATGTTCGGTGTAGTTGACCGTCCACTGGCCGACCGCGCCTTCCCACACGCCTGCATTCATTTGCCCGCAAGGGCTGCTGTAGTGGTTGAACACCGTTTGTTCGGGATCACCCTTGAGTACCTTGGCTGCGTCCGGGCGATAGCGTTCGGCGGTGGTACTGGCCTGACTGAAATCGACGATGTCCTGGATGCTCATGCGGCAATTCTCCGGTAATGACGGCGCGAATGGCTGGAAGAGCCAAAGTCTATGTTTATTAAAACGAACATCGCAAGGCCGTTTGCTAGCGTTGTGTCAAATATATTGAAACATTACCAGCCGCTGGTTTAGGGTGGCGGGTGCCCCGCGCCGAAAACAGCGCCGAAAACAGGCCGGCCGGGCAGAATTCGTGGAGCGCTGCGCATCGCGTGGCGTTCGTACTCAATAAGAGGAGGACACTCGCATGACCACCCTGACTCGTGCCGACTGGGAACAACGCGCCCGCGACCTGACCATCGAAGGCCGTGCCTTCATCAACGGCGAATACACCGATGCGGTGTCCGGCGAAACCTTTGACTGCCTCAGCCCGGTGGATGGCCGTGTGCTGGGCAAGATCGCCAGTTGCGACGTCGCCGACGCCCAACGTGCCGTCGAAAACGCCCGCGCCACCTTCAACTCCGGTGTCTGGTCGCGCCTGGCGCCGAGCAAGCGTAAAGCGACCATGATTCGCTTTGCCGGCCTGCTCAAGCAGAACGCCGAAGAACTGGCGCTGCTCGAAACCCTGGACATGGGCAAACCGATCAGCGACTCCTTGAATATCGATGTTCCCGGTGCAGCTCAAGCGTTGAGCTGGAGCGGTGAAGCCATCGACAAGATTTACGATGAAGTGGCCGCGACCCCCCACGATCAGTTGGGCCTGGTGACCCGTGAACCGGTGGGCGTCGTAGGCGCTATCGTGCCGTGGAATTTCCCACTGATGATGGCCTGCTGGAAGCTCGGCCCGGCGCTGTCCACCGGTAACTCGGTGGTGCTCAAGCCGTCGGAAAAATCCCCGCTCACCGCTATCCGCATTGCCGCATTGGCAGTGGAGGCCGGTATTCCCAAGGGCGTGCTCAACGTGCTGCCGGGCTACGGCCACACGGTTGGCAAGGCCCTGGCCCTGCACATGGATGTCGATACCCTGGTGTTCACCGGTTCCACCAAAATCGCCAAGCAACTGATGGTTTACTCGGGCGAGTCCAACATGAAGCGTGTCTGGCTGGAAGCCGGCGGCAAGAGCCCGAACATCGTGTTCGCCGATGCCCCGGACCTGCAAGCGGCCGCCGAGTCCGCCGCCAGCGCCATTGCCTTCAACCAGGGCGAAGTCTGCACCGCCGGCTCGCGACTGTTGGTGGAGCGTTCCATCAAGGACACCTTCCTGCCGCTGGTGATTGAAGCGCTCAAGGGCTGGAAACCTGGCAACCCCCTGGACCCGGCCACCAATGTCGGCGCCCTGGTGGATACCCAGCAGATGAACACCGTGCTGTCCTACATCGAGGCCGGTCACAGCGACGGCGCCAAGCTGGTGGCCGGCGGCAAGCGGATCCTCGAAGAAACCGGCGGCACCTATGTCGAGCCGACGATTTTCGACGGGGTGAGCAACGCCATGAAAATCGCCCAGGAAGAGATTTTCGGTCCGGTGCTGTCGGTCATCGCTTTCGATACCGCCGAGGAGGCCATCCAGATCGCCAACGACACGCCGTACGGCCTGGCCGCGGCGGTATGGACCAAGGACATTTCCAAGGCTCACCTGACCGCCAAGGCGCTGCGTGCTGGCAGCGTTTGGGTCAATCAGTATGACGGCGGCGACATGACCGCACCGTTCGGCGGCTTCAAGCAGTCGGGTAACGGCCGCGACAAGTCGCTGCATGCGTTCGACAAGTACACCGAGCTGAAGGCGACCTGGATCAAGCTCTGACAGGGGCGGCCCCGGATCCTGTTCGGGGCTGCATGCAGTGCTGGTCCCCTGTGGGAGCGAGCCTGCTCGCGATAGCGGTGTGACAGTCGACGACTCTGTTGAATGTTGCGCCGCTATCGCGAGCAGGCTCGCTCCCACAGTGTTTTGTGGGGCCTGAAAATCGATAACTATCCACAGGAGCGTGGAAATGCGTTGGGCGACCTATTTCGCCGTGTTGGCATCTGTCCTGAGTGTCGGCTTGGCGCTGGGCGTGAGCATGCCGCTGGTGTCGCTGCGTCTGGAAGGCTGGGGTTATGGTTCGTTTGCCATCGGGGTGATGGCCGCCATGCCGGCCGTTGGGGTGTTGGTCGGGGCCAAGGTGTCGAGTCGGCTTGCGGCGCGGTTCGGCACGGCGGCGTTGATGCGCTTGTGCCTGTGGGGTGGGGCGGTGTCCATCGGGTTGCTGGCGCTGTTGCCCAGTTATCCGGTCTGGTTGGTGCTGCGGCTGATGATCGGCGTCGTCCTGACCCTGGTGTTCATTCTGGGTGAAAGCTGGATCAACCAACTGGTGATCGAACAATGGCGCGGACGGTTGGTGGCGTTGTACGGCAGCAGTTACGCCCTGAGTCAGTTGTCTGGTCCGTTGCTGCTGGGTGCGCTGGGGACTGATCACGATTATGGCTTTTGGGTGGGTGTCGGTCTTTTGCTGGTTTCGCCGTTGCTGTTGCTGGGGCGCAGCGGTGCGCCCAGCAGTGAAGCCTGCAGCGTCACTTTCAAGGATCTATGGGCGTTTTGTCGTGGGTTGCCGGCAATCGCCTGGGCGGTGTCGTTGTTCGCGGCGTTCGAGGCAATGATCCTGACCTTGTTGCCGGTTTACTGTTTGCGTCAGGGCTTCAGCGCCGACATTGCGCTGGCGATGGTCAGCACGGTAGTGGTCGGTGATGCCTTGCTGCAGCTGCCCATTGGCGCTCTTGCGGACCGCCTGTCGCGCCGGTCGTTGTTCACTGGCTGTGCGGTGGCGCTGATGCTGTCGAGCCTGGCGGTTCCACTGCTGATCGATACCTTGCTGATCTGGCCACTGTGGGTGCTGTTTGGAGCCAGCGCAGGCGGGTTGTTCACCTTGTCACTGATCCTGATCGGCGAGCGTTATCGCGACGATGCACTGGTGCGGGCCAACGCCCATATTGCCCAGTTGTGGGGGATCGGTTGCCTGATTGGCCCACTGGCGGCGGGGGCGGGCAGTCAATGGATCAGTGGGCATGCGCTGCCCTTGTTCATGGCCGCGGGAGCGTTCGGCTTGGTGGTTCTGTTGTTGCGCCAAGGGGCGTTTGGCGCCACGCAACCTGCCTGAACAAAGTGAAGCCTTGGGAAACGTGCTGAACCCGGGGCTTCTACAGCATTCGCTCCAGCCCAACGGTGGTGGCGAACCAGGCGTTGAAGCGGCGCCACCAACTGCCGGGTTCGCGGTCCAGGTCATGCAGTTGGCCGTTGTCTTCGGTGGTCCATATCAGCTTCCCGTCCTTCAGGCGGGCCTGGTAACTCAGGGCCGGTGCCATGCCCTGCAAGGCCAGTTCGCGCACTTGGCCGGCGAGTTCGGGACTGTCGACCAAGACCCCCACTTCGGTGTTCCACAGCACTGAACGCGGATCGAAATTGAACGAGCCGATGAAGGATTTCTTCCGGTCGAAGATGATCGCCTTGCTATGCAGGCTGGAGTCCGATTCGCCGTAGGACTTGCTGTAGAACAAATGGGGGCTGCCACCCGTGTCCCCGGGCTGGCGACGCAATTCGTACAGCCGCACCCCATGTTGCAGCAAAGCCCTGCGATACGGCGCGTAACCGCCGTGCACCGCCGGTACGTCGGTGGCCTCCAGGGAGTTGGTCAAAAGACTCACCGCCACTCCGGCATCGGCGCGGCTGGTCAGGTAGACCAACCCTGGCTGGCCGGGTACAAAGTAGGCCGAAATCATGATCAGTTCTTCACTGACCCCCGTCAGCTCCGGGCCCAATTGCGTGGTCAGCAACAACTGCGGGTCAGGCTCATCCCTGGCCAGTACTTTGCTGGGTGCATCCCACAGCGCCTGGTTCCAGGCCCAGATCAATTGCCTGCGCCAGATGTCCAGGCGCGGTTGGGTCCGGTAGGAGGTCAACTGCTGGTAAAGCGCGTGATTTTCCTTGTGCGTCTGCTCCAGTGACTCTTGCAGGCGTAGGCGGCTGTTGGCCAGATCCTTGGGGGTTGGCCGACGGGACAGGAATTGTTCGATGGGTTTGCTCAGGGCGCTGTTCCAGTATTGGTCGAAGCTGTGCCCCAATTGTTCGGCCACCGGCCCAACGCCAAGCAGGTCGATGTCGGTGAAGTTCAGGTTGGGTTCGGCGTCGAAATATTCATCCCCCAGATTGCGACCGCCGACGATGGCCATGCTGTTGTCCGCCAGCCAGAGCTTGTTGTGCATGCGCCGGTGTTGCAATGAGAGGTTGAGCAGCCGCCCGAGGCTGCGGGTTACCCCGGTGGCGCGCCCCAGATGAAGTGGGTTGAACAGGCGTATCTGGATCCGCGGATGAGCGGCGAGGGTCGCGATGATCTGATCCTGGCCATCGCTGGTGGTGTCATCCAGCAGGATGCGCACGCGTACGCCGCGGTCGGCGGCTTTGAGCAATTCATCCACCAGCATTCGCGTGCTGATGCCGTCATGAACGATGTAGTACTGCAAATCCAGGCTGCTTTGGGCGTTGCGGATCAACTCGGCCCGGGCGGAGAAGGCGTCGGTACTGTCAGATAGCAGGCGGAAACCCGAGCGTCCCTCGTGTGGAGCGGCCTGGGCCTGTACCGAGCGTCCGAACGAAGATTCGGTCGCCGGGAGTGCCTGGGAAGGTTCGCGGGTGATGTCAAAACTGGCACAGCCGCCCAGCAGCGAGGCGACTAGCAGGAGCACAGGCAGGATGGGTCTGGGTCTCACGTAGGCTCGTTCCGCTTGTTTGCGTTGATCGGCTTGTGGGTGCTGCTTCCCTGAGTAAAGCTCAGACGGCGTCGAGTCGGGTTTCGTTCAACAACGCAATGGCCGCGGCGCCGACCTTGCGGACGGCGTCCTCGATCTGTGCCGTTGGTTTGGCAGCGTAGTTCATGCGCAGGCAATTGCGGTACTTGCCCGAGGCGGAAAATATGCTGCCGACCGCCACCTGCACGCCCTGGTCATGCAGGACCCGATTAAGCTTGAGTGTATCGAAGCCTTCGGGGAGTTCGACCCAGAGCATAAAGCTGCCGCGTGGGCGGCTGGCGCGAGTACCCGCTGGAAAATAGCGGCTGACCCAGTCGATCATGACGTCGCGATTGCGTTGGTATTGGCTGCGCATCCGCCGCAAATGCGGTTCGAAATGTCCGCCCTTGAGAAACTCCGCAATGGCTATCTGCGGTTGCGGTGCGGTGGAGCCGGTGCTGATGTATTTCATGTGCAGCACCCGTTCCAGATAGCGGCCGGGTGCGACCCAGCCCACTCGCAAACCCGGTGCCAGTGTCTTGGAAAAAGAACTGCAGAGCAGGACGCGGCCATCGTCGTCGAAGGATTTGATCGTGCGGGGCCGCGGGTAGGTGTAGGCCAGTTCTCCATACACATCGTCCTCGATAATCGCCACGTCGAAGCGCTGCGCCAAGGTCAGCAACGCGCGTTTGTTGGCCTCGGGCATGATGTAGCCCAGCGGGTTGTTACAACTGGGCGTCAACTGTATGGCCTTGATGGGCCACTGTTCCAGCGCCAGCTCCAGGGCCTCCAGGCTGATGCCGGTCAGCGGATCGGTGGGGATTTCCAGGGCCTTCATGCCCAGGCCCTTGAGGGTTTGCATGGCGCCGTGAAAGCTGGGGGAGTCCACCGCGACGATATCGCCTTGTTCACAGGTGGCGCGGATGCTGACCGACAGCGCTTCGTGACAGCCCGTGGTGACGATCAGGTCGCCGGCTCCCAGTTTGCAACCCGAGTCCAGCGACAGGCGAGCGATCTGTTCGCGCAACGCGAGGTTGCCGTAGATGTTGTCGTAATACAGGCCCGGCATGTCTTGCCGGCGGCTGATCTGCGCGAGGCTGCGCAACAGCGGTTTCATGGTCGGCGAGTTGATATCCGGCATGCCTCGGCCCAGTTGCACCACGTCTTTGCGTGGTACCGAGCGTATCAGCTCCAGCACCTGGTCCCATTGGGAGATGTCCACCGGTCGTTGGGCTGGGCGACCCACTACCGGCAGGTCCGGCAGTTCACGGCTGGCCGGTACGAAATACCCTGATTTGGGTTTTGGCATCGCCAGCCCGCTGTCCTCCAACACGCGATAGGCCTGCTGCACCGTACTCAGGCTGACACCGTGCTCCATGCTCAGCGCGCGCACTGACGGCAGCCGGTCGCCGGGACGGTAGAAGCCCTGTTCGATGCGGGTGCCGAGCAATTCGGCGAGGTTCACATAAAGGGTCATGGCGCGCTCTCGATGAAGTGGACAACGGTAACCAATACAGTTGCGGCGGAAAAAGACAATTCAGTGTCGAAAAGCCGCAATCTGTATGCATGGAAAACACATTGTTTGAATCTGTATTGATTCTGGCCGTCCGCGCATCATGAAAGCTCTGGCTACCCAAGTAAACAGGAGCGATCAAAATGAACGGCTTGAGCGATGTGCGGCTGACGTTACACAGCCAGGAACTGGCGGCGGGGCAGGAAAAGGAGCTACGCAATGCGATGTTGCACAGTGCCCCGTCCAGCCTGAGCCGCTGGGCCCTGTTCTGGCGTCGTCTGCATACACGCAAGGCCTTGTTGGAGCTCACACCCGAACAGTTGCGTGATATCGGGCTGAGCCGAGAGCAGGCGCGGGAGGAGGGCTTGAAGCCGTTCTGGCGGCTTTGAAGCGGTACCGGGCCTGAAAACTGCTATCGCGGGCATGCCTTGCTCTTACAGCCCTCTTTCAATCTGTGCGAGCAAGGCGTGCCCGCGATAGCGTCACCAGTAGCGCTGGGCGCTTTAAACCAACTCTTTCAACCGATGCCACAGCATCCCCAGCGCCAACAGTGGCGAGCGCAAATGTTTCCCGCCGGGGAAGGTCATGTGCGGCACCTGGGCGAACAGATCGAAACCACCACTCTGTTGCCCACTGATGGCTTCGGCCAACAGCTTGCCGGCCAAGTGCGTGGCATTCACTCCGTGGCCGGAGTAGGCCTGGGCGTAGTACACGTTGGGCTGATCCTTGAGTCGACCAATCTGCGGCAAGCGGTTGGCGCCGATGCCGATCATCCCGCCCCATTGAAAGTCGATTTTCACCTGCGCCAGTTGCGGGAATACCTTGAGCATTTTCGGACGCATGTACGCGCCAATGTCTTGCGGGTCACGACCCGAGTAATGGCAGGCTCCGCCGAACAGTAAGCGTCGATCCGCGGAAAGTCGGTAGTAATCCAGCGCCACCCGTTGATCACAGACCGCCATGTTCTGCGGCAACAACGCCTGGGCCTGAGCCTCGCTCAAAGGTTCAGTGGCGATGATGTAGCTGCCGGCGGGCAGCACTTTGCCGCTGAGTTCCGGGTTGAGCCCATTGAGGTAGGCGTTGCAGCCCAGCACCAGGGTCTTGGCCCGGACCGCGCCCTGTTGGGTATGCACCTTCACTTCCGGGCCGTAATCAATGCGCGTGACCGCCGATTGCTCGAACAGCCGGACCCCCAGTTGCTGCGCGGCGCAGGCTTCGCCCAAGGCCAGGTTCAGCGGATGCAAATGGCCCGAGCCCATGTCGATCAGGCCGCCGACGTAGCGATCCGAACCCACCACACTGTGCATTTCGTGGGCTTGCAGCAGCCGGGTCTGATGGCGATACCCCAGGCTGCGCAGCTCTTCAGCGTCCTCAGCGAAACCTTCCAGATCGCTTGGCTTGTTGGCGAGGTCGCAATAACCCCAGGTGAGGTCGCAGTGGATCTGAAAGCGCTCGACCCGTTGACGGACGATTTCCACCGCCTCAAGGCCCATGAGCTTCATCTGGCGTACGCCGTCGGCACCGATGACCGGGGCGAACTGATCGAGGCCATGACCGACGCCGCGAATCAGTTGACCGCCGTTGCGCCCGCTGGCCCCCCAGCCGATCTTGTGCGCTTCCAGCAGCACTACGCTCATGCCGCGCTCGGCCAGTTCGATCGCTGTGTTCAACCCCGAGAACCCACCGCCTACCACGCAGACATCCGCCACCAGCTCGCCCTGCAGCAGCGGATGATCCGGTTGCGGCAAGCTGCTGGCGGCGTAGTAAGAGGCGGCGTGCGAATGGCTCGGGACAGGTTGCTGAACACGGGCGTTCATGTGCGTAATCCTGATTATTGTGTTTGAGAAATTTTACGGAGCATAAGCCGGGGATTCGTCCATGGGCAACACCGGTCGGTTGGCGCTGTCTGGGACAGAGCTTTTCGTGCAAAATCCTGCCTTGTCCCGTCTCGGTAGCCGCTTCGATGAGCTGCAACAGTCAAAAAATCCGCACGCTGCGCCAACAGATTCCCTCGTTCGAGTGCGTACCGGGCTGCCATGACTGCTGCGGGCCAGTGACCACCTCGCCCGAGGAAATGGCCCGCTTGCCACGCAAGACTCGCGCCGAACAGGACGCGGCCATGGAAGCGCTCGACTGCGTGCACTTGGGACCCAATGGCTGCACGGTCTATGACGAGCGGCCGCTGATCTGCCGGTTGTTCGGCACCACGGCGACCTTGCCGTGTCCCAATGGCCGGCGGCCGGTGGAACTGATTCATCCGCGGGTCGAGAAGCAGATTCACGAATATATGGCCAGCACCCGGCAGGTATTGGTGTAGCCAAGAACGCCCCTCAATCCGGAATCGGCAGGTTCAAGCTCTCCTTCACTTCTTCCATCACGATGTAGCTCTTGGATTCGCGCACGTGGGGCAGCTTGAGCAGGATGTCGCCCAGCAGCTTGCGGTACGAAGCCATCTCGGAAATCCGCGCTTTCACCAGATAGTCAAAGTCGCCTGACACCAGATGGCATTCGAGCACGTGAGGCAATTTCAGCACCGCGCGCCGGAATTCTTCAAAGGTGTCGCCGGATTTGTAGTCGAGGCTGATTTCGACGAACACCAGCAGACTTCCCTTCAGATGCTGCGGATTGAGCCGGGCGTTGTAGCCCATGATGATTCCCTCGCGCTCCAGGCGACGAACCCGCTCGGTGCAGGGGGTGGTGGAGAGGCCGACCTTTTCCCCAAGCTCCGTAAAGGAAATCCGTCCATCCGCCTGGAGGATGCGCAGGATGTTGCGGTCGATCTTGTCCAGCTCACGTTTGGTCTGAGTGTTGGTCCGCACAGGTGATGCTCCTCCATGAAAAGGGTTTTTGCCGAGAATTCTCGCCAAATATAGGCATTTATATAGTGAAAAGCACTGCCTGATCTTTTCTAAACTGCGCACATTACGGTCTGTACAACAAAACGTCAGCGGTTATCCGCGATGAGGGCTTCAACATGCGCGTTCTGGTTTTAGGTAGCGGCGTCATCGGTACCGTCAGTGCTTACTACCTGGCCCGTGCCGGGTTTGAAGTCGTGGTGGTTGATCGTCAGCCGGCGCCAGCCATGGAAACCAGTTTTGCCAATGCCGGCCAGGTGTCGCCGGGTTATGCCTCGCCGTGGGCCGCACCAGGTGTGCCACTCAAGGCCATCAAGTGGCTGTTGCAGCGCCACGCACCGCTGGCGATCAAAGCCACCGCTGACATCGACCAGTACCTGTGGATGGCGCAGATGCTGCGCAACTGCACCGCCAATCGTTATGCCGTCAACAAGGAGCGCATGGTGCGTCTGTCCGAGTACAGCCGCGACTGCCTCGACGAACTGCGCGCCGAAACCGGGATTGCCTACGAAGGCCGCAGTCTGGGGACCACTCAATTGTTCCGTACCCAGGCTCAGGTTGATGGTGCGGCCAAAGACATCGCCGTGCTGAAAGAGTCCGGTGTGCCCTTCGAAGTGCTGGACCGTGAAGGCATTGCCCGCGTCGAGCCGGCGTTGGCCAATGTCACCGACATCCTGGCGGGTGCCTTGCGTCTGCCCAATGACCAGACTGGCGACTGTCAGATGTTTACCACGCGCCTGGCGCAAATGGCCGTAAAACTGGGTGTGGAATTCCGCTTTGGCCAGGATATCCAGCGCCTGGACTACGCCGGTGATCGCATCAACGGCGTCTGGATCGATGGCAAGCTGGAAACCGCTGACCGCTACGTCCTGGCCCTGGGCAGTTATTCACCGCAATTGCTCAAACCGCTGGGCATTCGTGCGCCGGTGTATCCGCTCAAGGGTTATTCCCTGACGGTGCCGATCACCAATCCGGCGATGGCTCCGACCTCGACCATTCTCGACGAAACCTACAAGGTCGCGATTACCCGGTTCGATAACCGCATCCGTGTGGGCGGCATGGCGGAAATCGCCGGTTTTGACCTGTCTCTCAACCCGCGTCGGCGTGAAACCCTGGAGATGATCGTCAACGACCTTTATCCTCAGGGCGGCGATCTGGCCCAGGCCAGTTTCTGGACCGGTCTGCGTCCGACCACTCCGGATGGCACACCGATCGTGGGCGCCACCCCGTTCAAGAACCTGTTCCTGAACACCGGCCACGGCACCCTCGGTTGGACCATGGCCTGTGGTTCCGGGCGCTTGCTGGCGGACCTGATGGCGAAGAAAAAACCACAGATCAGCGCCGAAGGCCTCGATATTTCCCGTTATGGCAGTAAACACCAGGAGTCTGCAAAACATGTCAATCCAGCGCCAGCTCACCAATGACCGCATGAGTCAGGTCGTCCAGCACAACGGCACTGTTTACCTGGCCGGGCAGGTTGGCGACGACATGAGTGCCGGTATCGAACAGCAGACCCGTGAAACCCTGGCCAATATCGAGCGTTTGCTGGACCTGGCCGGGACCGACAAAAATCATCTGTTGTCGGTGACGATTTACCTGAAAGACATCGACGCCCATTTCGAAGGCATGAACGCGATCTGGGACAAATGGCTGCCCAAGGGCGTCGCGCCGGCCCGGGCCACTGTGCAAGCCAAACTGTGCGAACCGGAAATCCTGGTGGAGCTGTCCGTCGTGGCAGCGCTGCCCTAAACCCGGAAAACGATCCCTCTTGCGGTGCTGTTGGTGGTTCATGCCGTCAGCCAGCGCCGTTTTTTTTACCTAGTCCGCCTAGAAGCCTGCCGCCATGCGTCCTGCCCGTGCTCTGATCGACCTTCAAGCCTTACGTCACAACTACCAATTGGCCCGCGAAGTGACGGGGGCCAAAGCTCTTGCGGTGATCAAGGCCGATGCCTATGGGCACGGCGCAGTGCGCTGCGCCGAGGCTTTGCAGGACACGGCCGACGGGTTTGCCGTGGCTTGTATCGAAGAAGCGCTGGAACTGCGGGCCGGCGGGATTCGTGGGCCGGTCTTGCTGCTGGAAGGGTTCTTCGAGGCCGATGAACTGCCGCTGATCGTCGAACACGATTTCTGGTGTGTGGTGCATTCGTTGTGGCAGCTCGAAGCGATTGAAAACGCGACCCTGAGCAAGCCGATTACGGTCTGGCTCAAGCTCGACTCGGGGATGCATCGGGTGGGGCTGCATCCGGCGGATTATCAGGCGGCCTATCGTCGACTGCTGGCCAGCGGCAAGGTGGCGAAGATCGTGTTGATGAGCCATTTCGCCCGCGCCGATGAACTGCACGATCCCAGCAGCACCGAGCAACTGGCCGTGTTCGAGGCGGCCCGCCAGGGGCTGGCGGCGCAGATCAGTTTGCGCAACTCCCCGGCAGTGCTGGGTTGGCCGCAGATACCAAGCGACTGGGTGCGGCCAGGCATCATGCTGTACGGTGCGACCCCCTTCGAGGAAGCCAACGCCGTCGCTGCGCGGCTGCAGCCGGTCATGACTCTGGAGTCCAAGATCATCAGCGTGCGTGAATTGCCCGCCGGCGAGCCGGTGGGGTATGGCGCCCGTTTTGTCACCGCGCAACCGACGCGGGTCGGCGTGGTTGCCATGGGATACGCCGACGGTTACCCGCGCCAGGCGCCGAACGGTACGCCGGTGCTGGTGCACGGGCAGCCTAGTCAACTGGTCGGTCGGGTCTCCATGGACATGCTGTGTGTCGACTTGACGAATATCCCCAACGCCGGGCTCGGTTCGACCGTGGAGCTGTGGGGCAAGACTATCCTGGCCAGTGATGTCGCGAAGGCGGCCGGCACGATTCCTTATCAGATTTTCTGCAACCTGCGCCGGGTTCCACGGCTCTATTCCGGGGGCTGACGCAAAGCGCAATCTACCGAAAGTCGCTTCACCGCACGGGATTGAGGTCAAAGTGTTGTAAATACTGAACGCTGTCGCCATGATAACGCTCACTTTCCACACAACCTGATTCCCTGGAGGCTCCAGCATTGGACGTCGGTGAACGACTGCAATCCATTCGTAAACTCAAAGGCCTTTCCCAGCGTGAACTCGCCAAGCGCGCGGGCGTCACCAACAGCACCATTTCGATGATCGAGAAAAACAGCGTCAGCCCCTCGATCAGCTCGCTGCGTAAGGTCCTTGGCGGGATTCCCATGTCCATGGTCGAGTTTTTCTCCGAAGAAATTCTGCAGGAGAAACCGACTCAGATCGTCTACAAAGCCAATGAACTGATCGACATTTCCGACGGTGCCGTCACCATGAAACTGGTGGGCCGGGCGCACCCCAGCCGGGCGATTGCTTTTCTCAACGAGATCTACCCGCCTGGCGCCGATACCGGTGACGAGATGCTTACCCATGAGGGCGAAGAGACCGGGATTCTGGTGGAAGGGCGGCTGGAGTTGGTGGTCGGCGCCGAAACCTTCGTACTCGAAGCGGGCGATAGCTATTATTTCGAGAGCACCAAGCCACACCGTTTCCGTAATCCGTTCGATGCGCCGGCGCGACTGATCAGCGCAGCCACACCGGCCAATTTCTAGGAAAAGAGGCGCCGTGCCCGGACGGCAAAGGCGCCCGAAGGATGAGCTGTCATGACAAACAAGACCCTTGCGACTTTGGGGTTGTTTCAGTGTGACGGCCTTCCCGCTATACTTGCGCCCGCCTGCAAACCGTGGCCGCAGGCGTGACTAGCCACCATTGAGGGTGTACGCGTGAATCTAATTATGAAAATGCTGGCTGCACCAGCAACCGTATTGGCCCTATGGGCAGCCAGTGTCCAAGCAGCGCCCAACGACGAAATCGCCAAGCGCCTTGAACCGGTCGGCCAGGTCTGCGTTCAAGGGCAGGAATGCAAGGGCATGGAGGTCGTGGCTTCGGCTGGCGGCGGTGGAGCCAAGACGCCGAAGGATGTTATTGCAAAACACTGCAATGCTTGCCACGGCACCGGCCTGCTGGGCGCTCCGAAAATCGGCGACACGGCTGCCTGGAAAGAGCGCGCCGATCATCAGGGCGGCCTCGACGGCATCCTGGCCAAGGCGATCACTGGCATCAACGCCATGCCGCCTAAAGGCACCTGCGCCGATTGCTCGGATGAAGAGCTCATGGGCGCGATCAAAGAGATGTCGGGTCTGTAATAGCCAGCATCTTCCGCAAGAAAGCCGCTTACGAGCGGCTTTTTTGTGCCCGGTGGTTTTACAAAGGCTGTTCATCGCAACCAAGACCCGGCAAGCTCGGTCCAACCCACATTCATGGAATGTCCCGGAGGGTCGGATGGTGCAGTTGTGTTCAATCGAACAGGCGGTGGATGACGTACTCGCGCGCCTGCCAGCGCACATTCATCTGGGGATGCCCCTGGGGTTGGGCAAACCCAATCTGTTCGCCAACGCCCTGTACCGGCGTATCGCGCAACTGCCTGAGCGACAACTGACCATCTACACCGCTCTGAGCCTGGGCCGACCCAATCTGGGCGATGGTTTGCAGAAGCGCTTTCTCGAGCCCTTTATCGAACGGGTCTTTGGCGATTATCCGGAACTGGATTACCTGGCCGATCTGCACCGTGACAGCCTGCCGGCCAACATCCACGTCCAGCAATTCTTCCTGCAACCGGGCAGCCTGTTGCACAGCGAGTCGGCCCAGCAGGATTACGTCAGCAGCAACTACAGCCACGCCGCGCGGGACATCAATGCCGCTGGCTTGAACCTGATCGCGCAACTGGTGGCCAGTGATGCGCAGCATCCTGACCGCCTGAGCCTGAGTTGCAACCCGGACATCACCCTCGACCTGTTGCCGATGGTCGCCAAGCGGCGTGCGGCGGGGGAGACCATCCTCATGGTGGGCCAGGTTCACAGTGATCTGCCCTACATGCCCGGTGATGCGGAAGTCGGCATCGACACGTTCGACCTGTTGATCGACGAAAAGGACAGCCACACGCTGTTTTCCACGCCGAACATGCCGGTGGGGTTTCAGGATCATATGATCGGCCTGCACGCCAGTGCCCTGGTGCGTGACGGCGGTACGTTGCAGATCGGCATCGGCTCCATGGGCGATGCGTTGACGGCGGCGCTGCTGGCGCGTCAAGCCGACAATGCCGCTTACCAGGCGTTGCTGGCGGAGCTGAATCTCAGCCAGTGGGCGCAGTTGATCGAGCGTGAGGGCGGGGTCGAACCCTTTGCCAAAGGGTTGTACGGTTGCAGCGAAATGTTCGTCAACGGCTTGCTGGTGCTGGCAGAGGCCGGAATTATCCGGCGCAGGGTCTATCCCGACGAGCCGACCCAGGAACGAGCCAACGCCGGCACCCTCGACGAGGCTGCGCAACCTGATGGCATCTGCATCCATGGCGGATTCTTCCTCGGCCCTCGCAGTTTTTACGAACGCTTGCGCGAGCTGCCCCAGAGTCGGCGCCTCGAATTCAACATGACCCGCATCAGTTACATCAACGAGCTGTACGGCCAGGAAAGACTCAAGCGCCTGCAGCGACTCGATGCACGTTTTATCAACACGGTTTTCACCATGACCTTGCTGGGCGCCGGGGTGGCGGACCAACTGGAAGATGGTCGCGTACTCAGCGGCGTCGGCGGGCAGTACAACTTCGTTGCCCAGGGCCATGCGCTGGAGGGCGGGCGCTCCATTCTGCTTCTGCGCAGTTGGCGCGAGGCGGGGGGCGAGATCAGTTCGAACATCGTCTGGGAATACGGCCATTGCACCATTCCCCGACACTTGCGAGACATCGTGGTGACTGAATACGGTATCGCTGACCTGCGGGGCAAGACTGATGCCGCGGTGATCGAGGCGCTGCTGAACATCAGCGACTCACGCTTCCAGCCGGAGCTGATCGAGCAGGCGCAAAATGCCGGCAAGTTGCCCAAGGATTTTCGCCTCGATCCGCGCTTCGCCGAGAACACCTCGGAACGCTTGCAGGCCATCCAGGCACGGCATCCGAATTTGTTCCCGGAGTATCCGCTGGGCAGCGATTTCGACGGGGTGGAGCGGGACCTGTTGCGGGCGCTGAACTGGCTAAAGAGCAAGTTCAAACTCACCGAAATGCTGGAGCTGGGCAAGGCTGCACTGGATGCGCCGCCGCCGTCGGAGTTTCCCGAGCATTTGGAGCGGATGCAGTTGGCGAGCCCCGAAGGGCTGAAAGAAGAGCTGGGTCAGCGCTTGTTGCTCGCCGGTCTCAAGATCACCGCGCCTTAACGGCCACTTCAAAGCCCCTATGGGAGCGAGCCTGCTCGCGATAGCGGACTGTCAGTCAACATTGGTGTTGGATGTGCCGGCCTCATCGCGAGCAGGCTCGCTCCCACAGGGATGCAGGGCGATTATTCGATAAAGGTCACGACACCACCGGCCAGCGATTGCACCCGGGCCAACGATTCAACGCGATAGCCTTGGGCATCCAGCTCCGCACGTCCACCCTGGAACGATTTCTCGATCACGATCCCCAAGCCTGCCACGGTGGCGCCGGCCTGCTTGATGATGGAGATCAGCGCCTGGGAGGCTTTGCCGTTGGCCAGGAAGTCATCAATGATCAGTACCCGGTCGCTGCTGGTCAGGTGGCGCGGGCTGATGGCCACGGTGCTTTCGGTCTTTTTTGTGAACGAATACACGGTCGCGGACAACAGGTTCTCCGTCAGGGTCAGAGAGTGTTGCTTGCGGGCGAAAATCACCGGAACGCCCAGGTTCAGGCCGGTCATGATCGCCGGGGCAATTCCCGAGGCTTCGATGGTAACGATTTTAGTGATGCCCGAGTCCTTGAACAGCGCGGCAAATTCGTCGCCGATCAGCTTCATCAATTGCGGGTCGATCTGGTGGTTCAGAAAAGCATCGACTTTCAGAACCTGATCGGAAAGTACGATGCCGTGTTCACGAATTTTCTGGTGCAGGGCTTCCATCAAGCCTCCTTTAATGACGCCTTCGGCGCCCCTGGATTTGGTAAAAAGTTCGGTAAAAAGTAGTCGATTCTAGCGCTTGAGCATCGCTCGTATATCGGCCAGGGCGCTATTGCCGCGAACGGCCTTGACCTCGGTCGGTGTGTCGTCATTGCCTTCCCAGGCCAAGTCGTCCGGCGGCAGCTCATCGAGGAAGCGGCTCGGGGCGCAGTCGATCACCTCGCCGTATTGCTTGCGCTTGGCGGCGAAGGTAAAGGCCAGCGTCTGACGTGCGCGGGTAATACCGACGTAGGCCAGGCGCCGTTCTTCTTCGATGGTGTCGGCTTCGATGCTGGAGCGGTGGGGCAGGATTTCTTCTTCCATGCCCATGATGAACACGTAGGGGAATTCCAGGCCCTTGGAGGCGTGAAGGGTCATCATCTGCACGCCTTCGGCGCCGTCTTCCTCTTCCTGCTGGCGTTCGAGCATGTCCCGCAGCACGAGTTTGCCGATGGCGTCCTCGACGGTCATGTCGCCGTCTTCGTCCTTTTCCAGAGTGTTTTTCAACGCCTCGATCAAGAACCAGACGTTGCCCATGCGGTAGTCCGCGGCCTTGTCACTGGAGCTGTTGGTACGCAGCCAGTTCTCGTAGTCGATGTCCATGACCATGCTGCGCAGCGCCGAGATCGGGTCTTCGCCGGCGCACTGTTCGCGCACCTTGTCCATGAAGCGCTTGAAGCGCGCCAGACGGTCGGTGAAGCGGCTGTCCAGATGCTCGCCCAGGCCGATTTCGTCGGTGGCGGCGTACATCGAGATTTTGCGCTCGGTGGCGTAGTTGCCGAGTTTTTCCAGGGTGGTCGAGCCGATTTCCCGGCGTGGGACGTTGATCACTCGCAAGAAGGCGTTGTCGTCGTCCGGGTTCACGATCAGGCGGAAATAAGCCATCAGGTCCTTTACTTCCTGACGGCCGAAGAAGCTGTTGCCCCCCGACAGGCGATAGGGGATCTGGTGATGCTGCAATTTCAGCTCGATCAGCTTGGCCTGGTAGTTACCGCGATACAGGATGGCGAAGTCGCTGTACGGTCGGTCGGTGCGCAGGTGCAGGCTGAGGATTTCCATGGCCACGCGCTCGGCTTCGGCGTCTTCGTTGCGGCAGCGAATCACGCGGATCTCGTCGCCGTGGCCCATCTCGCTCCACAGTTGCTTTTCGAACTCGTGGGGGTTGTTGGAGATCAGCACGTTGGCGCAGCGCAGGATGCGGCTGGTGGAGCGGTAGTTCTGCTCCAGCATCACCACTTTGAGCGACGGGTAGTCTTCCTTGAGCAACATCAGGTTTTCCGGCCGCGCACCACGCCAGGCGTAGATCGACTGGTCGTCGTCGCCCACCACGGTGAACTGGTTGCGGATGCCGATCAGCAGCTTCACCAGCAGATACTGGCTGGCATTGGTGTCCTGGTATTCATCCACCAGCAGGTAGCGGACCTTGTTCTGCCATTTCTCGAGGATGTCGGCGTGGTCCTGGAACAGCTTGACCGGCAGCAGGATCAGGTCGTCGAAGTCCACCGCGTTGAACGCCTTGAGCGTGCGCTGGTAATGGGCGTACACGATGGCGGCGGTCTGCTCCTTGGGATTGCGGGCGTTTTCCAAGGCTTGGGGCGGCAGGATCAGGTCGTTTTTCCAGGCGCCGATCATGTTCTTGATCTCGTCCACGCCGTCGTCGCCCGAATATTCCTTTTGCATGATGTCGGTCATCAGCGCCTTGACATCGGTCTCGTCGAAAATCGAGAAACCCGGCTTGTAGCCCAGCCGTGCATGTTCCTTGCGGATGATGTTCAGGCCCAGGTTGTGGAAAGTGCAGACCGTCAGGCCACGGCCCTCACCGGCGCGCAGCAGGCCGCCGACCCGCTCTTTCATTTCCCGGGCGGCTTTGTTGGTGAAGGTCATGGCGACGATGTACTGGGCGCGGATACCGCAGTTCTGGATCAGGTGCGCGATCTTGCGGGTGATCACACTGGTCTTGCCGGAGCCTGCACCGGCGAGCACCAAAAGAGGGCCGCCGACATAGTTCACGGCTTCTTGCTGCCGGGGATTGAGTCGGGACATGACAGGGTCAGGGAGTCGTTTGCGAAATGGGCCGGCATTTTAACAGGCTCACAGAATTGTGCTGCTCTGTCCGACTTGTGACGCAACACTGCATTGTCATTTGCCGCTTTTGTTACTTTCACGCAGGATGTGGGGCGAATGGGCGTCCAGCGTTCGGCTTCGAGGGTAAGAAAAGCCGTCTGAAGCAAGTGTTTGAGAACCATTGGCATTGGTCATTAGCGGTCAGCAGGTCATAATGCCCTGCGCCTATTACCTTGCAGAGTCTAGGGAGTCAGCTTGTCAACGTCTGTCGAACCCTTGCGTTTGCTGCTATTGGCCGAAGAGCCGGTATGGTCAGCGATTTTGCGCGAGTGCCTGGCCCCCATGGGGCCGTCGGTCGTGTTGATCAGTGCCCCGAGCTGGGAGTCGGTCAGCAGCCTGTTCGAAGACAACCACAACGCGGTGCTGCTGACCGTCGCGGCGTTGCAGCCGGCACCCGGTCGTTGCCGTTTGCCGACGGTCCTGTTGCTCGAGCACGAGCCCACCACTGCACCTGATGGTGTCAGCGATTGGCTGGTACGTGATGTGCTCGATGGCGCCACTCTGCGCCGTTGCCTGCGCCATGTGCGCGAGCGCGGAGTGCTGGAAAACACGCTGCAGCGGCTTGCCGAACAGGATCCGCTGACCGGCATCGCCAATCGCCAGGGCTTCCAGACCCTGCTGGCGGCGCGCCTGGCTGAAAACGAAGGCCGTGGCCTGGCGCTCGGTCATCTGGATCTGGATAACTTCCGTCACGCCAACGATGCCCTCGGCCACCAGGCCGGTGACCGTTTGATCCTGCAAGTAGTGTCGAGGCTCAAAGGTTCGCTTGAAGCCGGCGATCAACTGGCGCGCTTGGGCAGCGACGAATTTGCGCTGCTGATCGACACCCGCCGGGCGCCTCAGCGGGCTGAGTGGATGGCCGAGCGCATCACCGAAGCCATGGCCGAACCCTACTGGGTCGATGGCGAAAGCCTGCTGATCGGTTGCAGCCTGGGGATCGCCCACGCTCGCGCCCAGGCCGGCGCGGACCCGCTGATGTGGCACGCCCATATCGCCATGCAGCAGGCCAAGAGCACCCAGGGCTGCACCTTTCATATCTTCAACGAACGCATCAATCGTAACGCCCGCAGCCTCGCCGACCTGGAGAGCGAGTTGCGTCGGGCGCTGCGGCGCGACGAGCTGGAGTTGCATTACCAACCCCGGCTGAGCCTCGATGGCGGCACTATCGTCGGCCTCGAAGCCCTGGTGCGCTGGCGTCATAACGAACGCGGGCTATTGCCTCCCAGTGAGTTCGTGCCACTGGCCGAACAGAGCGGGCTGATCGTACCGCTGGGCTACTGGGTGATTTCCCGGGCATTGCGGGACATGCAGGCGCTGCGTGAAAGGGGATTGGCGCCCCTGCACATGGCGGTCAACCTGTCGTTCCGGCAGTTCCAGGACAGCCAGTTGCTGCCGACCCTGAGCCGCCTGATCGCCGAACGCGGTGTCGAGGCGCAGTGGTTGGAATTCGAACTCACCGAAACCGCCGTCATGCGCCGCAGCGAACTGGTCAAGCAGACCATGGACGCCCTGGGTCGCCTGGGGGTGCGCTTTTCCCTGGACGATTTCGGCACCGGCTTCTCCTCGTTCGTGCACCTCAACAGCCTGCCCATCGCCTTGCTCAAGATCGACAAGAGCTTCGTGGGTGGCATGGAGCAGCGCGAGGAAAATCGCAAATTGGTCCATGCGATGATCAACCTGGCCCACAACCTCAACCTGGAAGTGGTGGCCGAGGGCGTGGAAACCCGGGAGCAACTGGATTTGCTGCGCGGTTACGGCTGCGACCAGGTGCAGGGCTTTTTGATCAGCAAGCCGTTGCCCCTGGCGGAGCTGGTGGAATACCTGACGTTTGACGGCAGCCAGCAGTCGGTGCTGGAAATCGGCTGACACCAAGCCTTGTGGGAGCGAGCCTGCTCCCGCATGGGATTTCAGTCGGCCTGGACAGTTTCAAAGCCCTGGTGCCGCAGAGGCTCACTGCGGATCATTCGCTTCATCTTCCACTCAAATGCCAAGGTCAGGCTCACCGCCGCGCAGGCCAGACCAAGGGCCAGGCCCCACCAGACGCCGGTCGGGCCCCAGTGCAGATGGAAGGCCATCCACCATGCCGCCGGTGCGCCAATCAGCCAATAACAGCCCAGGCCCACCAGGAAGGTGGTCTTGGCGTCCTTGAGCCCACGGATACAGCCCATGGCAATGGTTTGCGCACCGTCGAACAGCTCGAACCACGCCGCTACCGCCAACAGGCTCACCGCCAGCTCGATTACTCCGCGAAACGCCGGGTCTTCGTGGTCCAGGAACAAGCCGACCAATGGGTTTGGCAGCAACCAGAACACCATCGCGAACGCCAGCATGACCGCTGCGCCGAAGCCAATTCCGACCCGACCGGCCAGCCGTGCCATCAGCAGTTGCCCGGCGCCATAGTGCTGGCCGATGCGCATGGTGATCGCATATGACATTCCCGCCGGGACCATGAATGCCACCGAGACAATCTGCAGAGCGATCTGGTGCGCTGCCAATGGCGTGCTGCCCATGGTGCCGATGCACAGCGCGGCGAACGCGAACAGCCCGACTTCCACTGCGTAAGTGCCGCCAATGGGCAGACCCAGGCGCCACAGTTCCTTGAGGTACTGGCGATTGGGCCGCGACAGACCATTGAGCAACGGATAAGCGCGGTAGGCTTGATGCCGGTGAATATGCCAGGCCAGGGCCAGAGCCATGCAGTTGGCGACGATGGCCGTGACCAGGCCGATTCCCATCAGGCCCAGTTTTGGCAGGCCGAACATGCCGGTGATCAGTGCGTAATTGAGCAGGAAGTTGGCCACCGTGCCGCCGAGACTGATCACCATCACTGGGGTAGCCCGGCCAATGGCGCTGGTAAAGCCGCGCAGGGCCATGAAACTCAGATAGCCGGGCAGCGCGAATGGCAGCACCAGCAGGAACTGGCCGGCGGCCAGGACGTTGGTTTCGGTCTGGCCGAACAGCAACAGTACCGGCTTGAGGTTCCACAACAGGAGCCCGGCCACCAACCCCATCAACCAGGCCAGCCACAACCCGGCCTGAGTCAGTCGGGTGGCGCCTTCGACATCACCGGCACCCTGCCGAATCGCCACCAACGTGCCCACCGCGGCGATCACACCGATGCAGAAAATCGACACGAATGAATAGGTCGCCGCTCCGAGCCCGCCGCCTGCCAGGGCCTCGGGACTCAGGCGCGCCATCATCAGGGTGTCGGTCAGGACCATCAGCATGTGCGCCAACTGCGAGGCAATCAACGGCCCTGCCAGCCGCAGGATAGCCCACAGTTCGATTCGCACCGGATGCCGCATGATCATCACACTCCATGTTCAAACAAGGCTGTAAAACGGCGATTCTCGGCGCTCTCAGCGGTTTGCACAAAAGGATAAAAGCGATCACTGGCATGATTAAAACTCATGCTGATAACTTTCTGATAGGGTGCGTAAATATCGCCATAGGAGCTTTTCCCGATGTCTCGTCGTCTCCCTCCTCTTTATGCGTTACGGGCATTCGAAGCGGCGGCGCGATACAGCTCGTTCACCCGGGCGGCCGAGGAACTATCGATTACTCAAAGTGCCGTCAGCCGGCATATTCGTACACTCGAAGAGCACTTTGCCTGTCGGCTGTTCCAGCGCAGTGGTCGCAACCTGCAGTTGACCGAAGCGGCGCGGTTGCTGCTACCGGGCGTGCGTGAGGGTTTCATGGCGCTGGAACGGGCCTGTCATACCTTGCACGGCGAAGATGGCATCCTGCGCATGAAGGCGCCGTCCACGCTGACCATGCGTTGGCTGTTGGCGCGCCTGAGTCGCTTCCGGCATCTTCAGCCCGGCAATGAAGTGCAACTGACCAGCGCCTGGATGGACGTCGATTCAGTGGACTTCAACACCGAGCCTTTCGATTGCGCGGTATTACTGGGCAACGGGCATTTTCCTAGCGACTGGGAGGCAAGCTTGCTGTTTCCCGAGGAGCTGATTCCGGTAGGCGCACCGAACCTGTTGAACGACCAGCCCTGGGATGTGGCGCGGTTGGCCAGCGCAGAATTGCTGCATCCCACGCCGGACCGTCGTGATTGGCGCAACTGGCTTTCGCGCATGGGTCTGTCCGATCAGGTCTCGCTCAAGGGCGGGCAGGTGTTCGATACGCTGGAACTGGGCATGATCGCCGCGGCGCGCGGCTACGGCGTGTCCATGGGTGATCTGTTGATGGTGGCCGAGGACGTGGCCCAAGGGCGCTTGAGCCTGCCATGGCCTACCGCCGTCGCCAGCGGCGAGCACTATTACCTCGTCTGGCCGAAAACCCGTCCAGGAGGTGAACGTTTGCGCCGTCTGAGCGATTTTCTCCAGGGCGAAGTGAAGGCCATGCAATTACCCGACGTAAAGCGTCTGGGCTGAATCGTTGAAGCGCCCGTGCTAGCCACTTGGCATTATTCCTTCCAAAGCGCTCAAGTATTCGGTTTCGCCGCCGAATGTGTGGAAGTAGTACTTTCGTATTAGAAAGGGACTGCCTACATATCACCCGAATAAAATTGCCGAGTGTGCGACGTGATCAGGATGATCCGGTCACTTGGCTAGGAGCCGTCATGTCTCAACCTCGTGCCCGAATCGCCTCACAGCTGGGCCTAGCCCTTGCCGTGATACTGGCGATCGTGATCTCCGGCAGCACCGTCTTTGCCCTGCGCTCGCTGGACTCCGCCAACCTCGCGACCCGTGAAGAACACCTGGCCAGCGAAGCGCGTCTGATGGCCGACCAGCTCAATACGTTCCATGGCACCCTGCGTGAAAGCACGCAGCGATTGAGCGGACTGTTCGATAAACGCTTCAGCGCGGGGCTGAGCGTGCACCCGGATGAGCCGGTCGCGGTGGCAGGCGTGCAGGCTCCAACCCTGAGACTGGGCAGCGAAGTGCTGAACAACAACTTCAAGGAAGTTGATGACTTCAAGCAGACGACCGCCGGGGTGGCGACGGTGTTCGTGCGCAGCGGCGACGATTTCATCCGCGTGAGCACTTCCTTGACCAAGCAGGACGGTACGCGGGCCATCGGCACCTTGCTCGACCGTGCCGGCCCGGCTTATGCCCCGGTCATGAGTGGGCAGAGCTACATTGGGCGGGCCCTGCTTTTCGGGCGCTTCTACATGTCGCAGTACACCCCCGTACGCGATAGCAGCGGTAAGATCATTGCCGTGTTGTATGTGGGATTCGATTACACCGACGCACAGAACGCCCAGTTCGAGAACCTCAAGCGCTTCCGTATCGGTCAGACCGGTTCGCTGGCGGTACTGGATGAGCAAAACAAATGGTTGGTTCCGCCAGCGGGTGTGCAGGCGCTGGAGCAGGCGACCGGGACCATCAAGGAGTTGGTCAAGAAGCCAGGCAAAGGTGTGTTCTGGAGCGATACCGCTGAAGATTTCTACAGCGTTGCCGTGCCGTTCGAGGACGGTCCGTGGGCGGTGGTGGCGAGCATGCCGAAAGCCGAGATTCGCGCCGTGACCTGGAGTGTCGGTACGCAACTGGCTATCGGCAGCTTGCTGGCCATGTTGCTGGCCGTGGGCTCGGCGGTGTGGCTGCTGCGCAGCAAACTGGCCCCGCTGGGCGATCTGGTGCGCCAGGCCGAGGCGCTGGGCGCCGGCGACCTGAGCGTGCGTCTGAATGTGTCGAGCCACGACGAAATCGGTCAGTTGGCCCGTGCCTTCAACCAGATGAGCCAGGCCCTGTCGACCATGGTCGAACATATCCGCAAGGCCTCGCAAGAGGTCAACAGCCGCGCCCAGGCCCTGTCCGGGTTGTCCAGCGGGGCCTATGAGGGCATGGAGCAGCAGTCCGGCGAAATCACCAGCATGGCTGGCGCAGTGGAAGAGTTCAGCGCGACCTCGTTGAACATCGCCGATAACATGGGCAATACCGAACGCCTGGCCCAGGATAACGCCCAGCAAACCCGCATCGGTCGTACGTCGATGGATGAAGCATCCTCGTCGCTGGAGCAAATTGCTGGCGCACTGAACAGCACTGCCACGGTCATCAACACCTTGGGCCAGCGCTCCCAGGAAATCGGCGGCATCGTCGGGGTGATCACCTCGATCGCCGAGCAGACCAACCTGCTGGCGCTCAACGCGGCCATCGAAGCCGCCCGTGCGGGTGAGCAGGGCCGGGGCTTTGCCGTAGTGGCTGACGAAGTTCGTAGCCTGGCGTCCCGTACCCGTCAGGCCACTGACGAAATTTCCGGCATGATCAATAGCATCCAGCAGGAAACCGGTAACGCCATCAGTACGATGGAAAAAGGCAACTTGTTGATGCAAGAAGGCTTGTCGCGCAATGCCAATGTGGCCTCGGCCCTGGCGCGCATCGACGAGCAAAGCCGTTCGGCAGGCCAGCAATTCGCGGCGATCACCACCGCCACTCAGGAGCAAAGCAGCACCGCGACCCTGCTCAGCAGCAACCTGCAAAGCATCGCCATGGCCAACAGCGAACAGCGCGAAGTGGTCTCGAACCTGGCGATCACCGCCAAGGAACTGGAAAAACTGGCGCAGGACCTGCGCAAAGAGGTTGACCGCTTCCGCTGAGCCGTCGCAGACCCATCGCGAGCAAGTTCACCCCAGATCCCTCTGGGAGCGGGCTTGCTCGCGACAACAGTGGCATAGCCAACATCCCCGCCACTGACCCACCGCTATCGCGAGCAGGCTCGCTCCCACAGGGACTTGGCGGCGAACGAAGATTTTGCGGCCATCCCCGACCAGTGTGGGAGCGAGCCTGCTCGCGAAGGCGTCGGCATAGCCGACATCCCGCCACTGACCCACCGCTATCGCGAGCAGGCTCGCTCCCACAGGGGCTTGGCGGCGAACGAAGATTTTGCGGCCATCCCCGACCAGTGTGGGAGCGGGCTTGCTCGCGAAGGCGTCGGCATAGCCAACATCCCCGCCACTGACCCACCGCTATCGCGAGCAGGCTCGCTCCCACAGGGGCTTGGCGGCGAACGCACATTTTGCGGCCATCCCCCCGATCAGTGTGGGAGCGAGCTTGCTCGCGAAGGCGTCGGCATAGCCGACATCCCGCCACTGACCCACCGCTATCGCGAGCAGGCTCGCTCCCACAGAGGCTTGGCGACGAACGAAGATTTTGCGGCCATCCCCGACCAGTGTGGGAGCGAGCCTGCTCGCGAAGGCGTCGGCATAGCCGACATCCCCGCCACTGACCCACCGCTATCGCGAGCAGGCTCGCTCCTACAGGGGCTTGGCGGCGAGCGGGCGTTTGCGGTTTTCAAGGTTATCGCTGTTTTTAAGCTTGCTGAAACGTTTCTTCAAGTCTATAAAAACCGCACAACTCCAAGAAAAGGCTGCCCTTATGACTCCGCTCAAACTTGTCATTGCCCTCAGCGCCCTGGGCGCTACGTCCCACGCCATGGCCTGGGATTACGTCCTGCTCGACACCGATAAAGCCGCTCAGCCCTGGAAAATCACCAGCCAGCAGCTAGGCGTGAAAACCGACAAGCCCTTTTCCGTGACAATGCGCACCCTGCATGGCGGTCGGCAGGAAGGCGTCAGCATCGTCGATATCGACAACGGCACGATGAAGCTCTCGGTCGTCCCAACACGGGGCATGAACGTGCTGCAGGCCTCGGTCGGTGAAGTGCGTATGGGCTGGGATTCGCCGGTCAAGGAAGTGGTCAATCCATCGTTTATTGAGCTCAACGGCCGCGGTGGACTGGGCTGGCTCGAAGGCTTCAACGAGCTGGTGACCCGCTGTGGCTACGAATGGGTCGGCCATCCCGGCATGGACAACGGCGAGCTGCTGACGCTGCATGGCCGCGCCGCCAACATCCCGGCCAACAAAGTGACGCTGCACATCGATGAAAAACCGCCTTATGCGATTACTCTGCGGGGCGAGCTGAAGGAGCAAGCCTTCAAGAAAGTCGATTTCTCGGTACAAACCGAACTGCTGACCGAGCCCGGCAGCGTGAGCTTCGCACTCAAGGACACGCTGACCAACAACGGCGACTATCCGAAGGAATACCAAGCGCTTTACCACAGCAATTTCAGTACACCGTTCCTGGAGCAGGGGGCTCGCTTCGCGGCGCCGGTCAAGCAGGTCTCGCCGTTCAACGACAAGGCCAAGGGCGATCTGGCGGATTGGCAAACCTACCGAGGGCCAACCAAGGACTACGACGAAACCGTCTACAACGTCGTGCCTTATGCCGATGCCAAGGGCGACACCCTCACCGTGCTGCACAACAAGGCCGGTAGCCTCGGTGTATCGGTGGGCTTCAACACCGGCACGCTCCCCGTGTTCTCCCTGTGGAAAAACACCGATACCCAAGGTCAGGGTTACGTGACCGGGCTGGAGCCGGGCACCAGTTTTTCCTATAACCGCCGGTATCAACGGCCACTGGGCCTGGTGCCCACCATCGCGCCAAAAGAGCACAAGCAGTTCCAGATCCACTACAGCCTGTTGGCGGATAAAGGTGCCGTGGATAAAGCCCTCAAACGTATCGATGAAATCCAGGGCGCCCAGCAAACCGAAGTACGAAATACGCCGCTGGTGGACCTGAGCAAGCCATGATGCCCATCAGGGCGTGGCGGGCCGGTATTGCAATGCTTCGGCCAAGTGCTCCCGGCTGATTCGATCCGCTTGCTCAAGGTCCGCCAGCGTACGGGCGACCTTGAGCAGGCGGTGGGCGGCTCGCAGCGACAGGGTCAGTCGTTCGCAGGCGGTTTCCAGCCAGGTTTCATCGGTTGTGGATAACTTGCAATGTCGACGCAAACCCGGCAGATCCAGGAACGCGTTGGCGCATCCTTGGCGCTTTTGCTGGCGTTCGCGGGCCTCCGCCACTTGCTCGGCTACGGTAGCCGTATCGTCACCGGATTCGCTTTTGGGGCTCAACGCCGTGGCTTCCCGGGCGACGGTCAGGTGCAGGTCGATGCGGTCCAGTAAGGGGCCGGAGAGTTTATTGCGGTAGCGCTGCACCATGTCCGGCGTACACGAGCATCGGCCACTGGTCTCGCCAAGGTATCCACAGGGGCAGGGATTCATCGCCGCCACCAACTGGAAACGCGCCGGAAAGCGCACCCGGTCACGAGCGCGCGAAACCACGATGTGGCCCGATTCCAGCGGCTCCCTCAAGACCTCAAGAACCTTGCGGTCGAACTCCGGCAGTTCATCGAGAAACAGCACGCCATGGTGGGCGAGGGTGATCTCTCCCGGTTGCGGCTTTGAGCCGCCACCCACCAGCGCCGGGCCGGACGCCGAGTGATGCGGTTGACGAAACGGGCGCTGCGGCCAATGGCTCAACGGTACGCAACTGGCGACCGACTGAATCGCGGCGACCTCCAGGGCTTCACTTTCAGCCAGTGGCGGCAACAACCCCGGTAAACGACTCGCCAGCAATGTCTTGCCGGTGCCTGGTGGTCCGCTGAACAACAGGTTATGGGCTCCCGCAGCGGCGATCAGCAATGCGCGCTTGGCCCCGACCTGGCCTTGTACTTCATTCAGGTCAGGATAGGGCTTGCTCGCCGAGAGCAGCCCGTTGGAAACATAAGGCACCACCGGGGTATGGCCATTGAAGTGGGCTACCGCTTCAAGCAGATGATCCACCGCGATCACCTTCAGCCCCGATGCCAGACAGGCTTCCTCGGCATTCGCGCGCGGCACCAGCAGCGTACGCCCGGCCTTGCGCGCCGCCAGCGCCGCGGGCAACACGCCGCGCACCGGGCGCACCGCGCCGGACAACGCCAACTCCCCGAGACATTCCACATCGTCCAGCATCAGGGTCGGCACCTGTACGCTGGCCGCCAGGATCCCCAAGGCAATCGCCAGGTCGAACCGCCCGCCGTCCTTGGGCAGATCCGCCGGCGCCAAGTTCAGCGTGATGCGCCGCGCCGGGAAATTCAGGCCCGAATTGATGATCGCACTGCGTACCCTGTCCTTGCTTTCCTTCACCGCCGCCTCAGGCAAACCGACCATCGTCAGCGATGGCAAACCATTGGCCAGATGGACTTCAACGGTAACGGCAGGAGCCTCCACCCCCACCTGGGCGCGGCTATGGACAATGGCGAGCGACATGCAATCGTTCCTTGAGTGAATAAGGGGCCGCGTCCTGCGGCTCTTGAAGGTTAGTCGTGGGATAGGCTTTCGGTGGGGCAATCGAAGGCGAAAATTTTGCCAGGATGTTGCGGTTACTAATGGCCGATCACCCCCGCGAACACGATGGCGATAGGGCGCGCGTTCGTTCAGCAGGGCTCTGCGGTCGTTTCACGGAGCCTTCGAAATGACCGCCCCAGCCCCTGCTAGACTCCGATTTGTCCAATCGGCATCTACGGCACAGGGAGTGAGTGGCCCATGAACGATCTGCTGGCTCTGTTAACCGACAAGCGCTTCATGCCCCACGGGCATTGCTATATGTGGCGGCCGGATTTGCTGTGGACCAATGTCATTGCCGATGGCTTGATCACCCTGTCCTACATCTCCATCCCCTTCACCCTTCTGTATTTTATCCACAAGCGCAAAGACGTGCCTTTTGACTGGATGCTGACGGCTTTTGGTGTGTTCATCCTGGCCTGCGGGACCAGCCATGTGATGGAAATCCTGACTATCTGGCAGCCCTACTATTGGCTGTCGGCGCTGGTTAAGGTAATCACTGCTATCGCCTCGGTGATTACTGCCATCCTGCTGGTTCGGCTAGTGCCTGCGGCCCTTAAGATCCCCAGCCCGCAGCAACTGGCCAGGGTCAATGACGAGTTGCGTGAGGCGCAGGCCGAACTGGTCACTACCGCGCGCCGGGCCGGTATGGCGGAAATCGCCACCAATGTGCTGCACAACGTGGGCAATGTACTCAATAGCGTCAATGTGTCAGCCCGACTCTTGTACGAGAAAGTGCACGCATCCAAGGGGCAGGGGGTGATCAGGGTTGCTGAATTGATGAAGGAGCATTCCGATGATCTCGGCGCCTTTATCAGCAGCGATCCGAAAGGTCGCGCGCTACCCGGCTATCTTGGCAAGTTGGCCGAAGCCCTGGCAGCCGAGCAGCGGAGCATGATCGATGAGTTGGTGCAGCTGACCAAGAGCATCGACCATATCAAGGAAATCGTCGCCACCCAGCAGTCCTATGCCGGTAACTCCAGCGTGCTGGAGCCGGGTTCGCTGCGAGAGCTGATCGAGGATGTGGTGCGCATCTGCGATGTGTCCCTGGCGCGTCATCATGTGACGCTGATCAAGGAGCTCGCCGATATTCCGATGATGTCGCTGGACAAGCACAAGGTGCTGCAAATACTGATCAATCTAATCAACAACGCCAAGCAGGCGCTTGATTCGGTGGCGGATCGACCGTCGCGCATTACCCTGCGTCTGAAGGCCACTGACGACAAGCATGTGCGGATCGAGGTCGAGGACAACGGCGAGGGTATCTCCAGGGACAATCTCACCCGGGTGTTCGAGCATGGTTTTACGACGCGTGCCGACGGTCACGGCTTTGGACTGCACAGTTGCATTCTGGCTGCGCACGAGATGGGCGGCGAGCTGACAGTGCAGAGCGCGGGGCCGGGCAAGGGCGCGCTCTTTACCCTGGAGTTGCCGCTTGCGCTGGCCCAAGGTCAATCTCAGCGAGCCGCGAGTGGCTGACCTAGTCGGCTTGAGGTCTCGGCAAAAAAGCGTTGCAGGGGAGCGAGACAAAAAATCGCAGCTTTCAGCAGCTCCTGCTGGGGATTTTATTCGGTAGGAGGATTTATCTTCGCCTCCAACTCCGCCACCTTCGCCTCCAGGCTCTCCAACCGCGCCCGGGTCCGGGCCAGTACGACCATCTGACTGTCGAATTCTTCCCGGCTGACCAGATCCAGCTTGCTGAACCCGCTTTGTAGCAGGGCCTTGAACTGGCTTTCGATTTCGCTTTTGGGCAGGGGTGTGTCGCCGCTCAATAGGCGGGAGGCGTGGCCGCTGAGGGCGTCGAGGAGGTCTTTGGGCGCAAGCATGGCAGGTGTCCTGAAAACGATGAGGGCAGTGTATCACGCAGCGTCTATATTCAATTGGCGAGCAAGGAGTGCACGCTTTTCGCGCACTGGACCGGGCATCGCCGCACTGTTGTTGTGCGTATTGTTCCTGTTCGGGGTGCGGCGCGAGCCGGCACAGTGGGTAAGAGACTGAAATCAGAAGGTTTGGGCACAGATGGCAAGGTTTCTGCTTAGTGGCTGATGACCCATGCACTGATGCAGTCGCTGTGACGAATGCAGTGCAGCCGGCGAGGCGGGGAGCTTCGTCAGAGTGGTTAGCTGGCACCGGTCGGGCAACTTGGGCCGACGATGCGTTACAAAGCCAGGCACTGCGCTTAGACTTGAGTCGGGTTTGTTTTCCTGGGGCAAGTCCACCAATTCGGGAGAAAGTTTCATGAAGCTAGTCACTGCCATCATCAAGCCGTTCAAGTTGGACGACGTGCGCGAGTCGCTGTCCGAAATCGGCGTGCAGGGCATTACCGTTACTGAGGTCAAAGGCTTCGGTCGGCAGAAAGGTCACACCGAGCTGTATCGCGGCGCGGAATACGTGGTTGATTTCCTGCCCAAGGTGAAGATCGATGTCGCCATTGACGACAAGGATCTGGACCGGGTTATCGAGGCGATCACCAAGGCCGCCAATACCGGCAAGATTGGTGACGGCAAGATATTTGTGGTCAATCTGGAACAGGCTATTCGCATCCGTACCGGCGAAACCGATACCGACGCTATCTAAGCCGCCAAACCCAACGCCCCAGGAGAAAACAATATGACTCTGCGTAAATTCGCAGGGCTAGGAGCCCTGTTGTCCTTCGTAACGCCTGGCCTGGCCATGGCAGAAGAAGCGGCAGCCCCAGTCCTGAACTCCGGCGACACTGCCTGGATGCTCACTGCCACAATTCTTGTACTGTTCATGACTATTCCCGGCCTGGCGCTGTTCTACGGCGGCATGGTTCGGTCGAAAAACATTCTTTCCGTGATGATGCAATGCTTTGCCATTACCGGTCTGATCAGCATCCTGTGGGTCATTTATGGCTACAGCATTGCGTTCGACACCACGGGGATGGAGCAGGGCGTCGTCAACTTCAATTCGTTCGTCGGCGGTCTGAACAAGGCATTCCTGGCGGGCCTCACGCCTAGTAGCCTGACTGGCCTGTTCCCTGAAGCGGTGTTCATCACCTTCCAGATGACGTTCGCCATCATCACCCCGGCCCTGATCGTCGGCGCGTTCGCCGAGCGGATGAAGTTCTCCGCCATGCTGATCTTCATGGCCGTGTGGTTCACCCTGGTGTATGCACCGATTGCGCACATGGTCTGGTCCGGCAACGGCGGCCTGATGTGGGACTGGGGTGTGCTGGACTTCGCTGGCGGCACCGTGGTGCACATCAACGCCGGTATTGCTGGCCTGGTGGCATGCCTGGTACTGGGTAAGCGCAAGGGCTTCCCGACTACCCCGATGGCACCGCATAACCTGGGTTACACCTTGATGGGTGCGGCCATGCTGTGGGTAGGCTGGTTCGGCTTCAACGCCGGTTCCGCCATCGCGGCCAACGGCACCGCCGGTATGGCAATGCTGGTGACCCAGATTGCAACCGCTGCTGCGGCGTTGGGCTGGATGTTCGCCGAGTGGATCACCCACGGTAAGCCAAGCGCACTGGGCATTGCCTCGGGTGTGGTGGCGGGTCTGGTGGCGATTACTCCGGCTGCCGGTACCGTGGGCCCGATGGGCGCCCTGGTCATCGGCTTGGCGGCGGGTGTGGTGTGCTTCTTCTGCGCCACTACCCTCAAGCGCAAAATGGGCTATGACGACTCCCTGGACGCCTTCGGCGTGCACGGCATCGGCGGTATCCTGGGCGCGATCCTGACCGGTGTGTTCGCAGCGCCGGCCCTGGGTGGCTTCGGCACCGTGACTGATATCGGCGCGCAAGTGTGGATTCAGCTCAAGGGTGTAGGCTTCACGGTGATCTACACCGCGATCGTCACCTTCATCATTCTCAAAGTCCTGGACGCCGTCATGGGTCTGCGTGTCTCCGAGGAAGAAGAAGCGGTCGGCCTGGACCTGGCCCAGCACAACGAGCGTGGCTACAATCTGTAAGTACACGCAATAAAAAAAATGCCCGGTTCGCCGGGCATTTTTTTGTCTGGAGTTTGTCATTGCTCACAGGATGTACCGGTTTTTCCGACGTCTTTTGTTATGTACGCGACATGGGTTTTTCTACCGCCATCGGCTTACACCAAAGCAGGCGTATTAGGCCCTTTGTTTTTTCCCAGAGCGCGCTAGAATGCGCGCCGAACGTGCGGAGATCTGTATGTGGCAACAGACGCTGATAACCCTGCGGGCAAGGCCTCGGGGCTTTCATCTGGTAACGGACGAGTTGCTCGCCGGCCTGCCTGAACTCCGGGCATGTCGTGTCGGTCTGTTGCATCTGTGGCTGCAGCATACCTCGGCCTCGTTGACCATCAACGAGAACGCCGATCCGGCGGTGCGTCGAGACTTCGAACGATTTTTCAATCGGCTGATCCCACAAGGAACCGCCGATTATGAGCACAACGACGAAGGCCTGGACGACCTCCCGGCGCACTTCAAGGCCAGCGTGCTGGGGTGTCAGCTTAGCCTGCCGGTCACGGCGGGACGGCTGGCATTGGGTACCTGGCAAGGTGTTTATCTGGGCGAGCACCGTGATCATGGCGGTGCTCGTAAAGTCCTCGCCACTTTGTACGGTGATGGGGAGTAACCGCTGATTGCCGGCGGATGTTGAATTTTTTCTGGCAGCCTTCGACAGACGGCGAAGCTGGGCTATAACTAATCTGCTTTTCGCAAGTCATGAGGTAGAACATGAGCGACGATGATCTGGAAAACGACGACCTCGAAGTAGGTGACGAAGACGAGACCGAAGAAGGCCTGGAAGCGGCGGCTGAAGACGTCGCCGACGACGATGGGGCCGATGTACCGGCGCCAACCGCCAAAGGCAAGGCCAAGGCGGCGGTTTCGGTCGACGAGTTGCCGAGCGTAGAGGCCAAGAACAAGGAGCGTGATGCGCTCGCCAAGGCCATGGAGGAGTTCCTGGCCCGAGGCGGTAAAGTGCAGGAAGTGGAGGCCAACGTTGTTGCGGATCCGCCCAAGAAACCGGACAACAAGTACGGCAGCCGCCCGATCTGAGCATCTGCTTCTTGCTTGCTGAAAAAGCCCGCCGTCGCTGCGGGCTTTTTCATGGGCTATAAAAATCTTCAGGCCAGGCGCCGCGGATCCTGTGGGAGCGAGCCTGCTCGCGATAGCGATCCATCTGTCACATCGACGCTGGATGTGCCATTGCTATCGCGAGCAGGCTCGCTCCCACAATTTGAGTTCTGGTGGCCACAAAACAGGCGGTTCAGGGTTGGCTATGCCACCCCGCCAGTAACCCCGGCAGCTCGGTCAGGCTGCGAATCTCTGCATCCGGTACATGCTCGGCATCCCAGGTTTTACCCGCCGGATTGAACCAGATTGCCCGCAAGCCGGCCTGTTGGGCGCCGGCGATGTCGTCACCCGGATGATCGCCAATGTGCACGGCGGTTTGCGCTGTGGCGCCGCCGCGTTGCAAGGCTTCGTGGAACAGCCGGGCGTCAGGCTTGGCGATGCCGATGTCCTCGGCGCACAGGGCGAACTTGAAATAATCCGCCAGTCCCAGGCGACGTACATCGGCGTTGCCATTGGTGACCACGCCGAGGGCGAAATGGTTGGCTAGAATTTCCAGGGTAGGCTGCACCTCGGGAAAGATTTGCAGTTGGTGACGGGCGTGCAGGAATGTTTCGAACGCTTCGTCCGCCAGCTCCGAGGCTTGCCACTGGTCATAACCGGCGTCCTGCAAGGCACGGAACAGCACTCGTCGGCGCAGTGCGCTGATGCGGTGCTTCAGGCCGGGCTCCTCGCGCAACACTTGCTCGCGAATGGTAAAAAGATGCTCCACCGGCACGCTGCCCAGGTTCGGGGCGTTGTCGGTCAGCCACTGGCGTAAGATGGCCTCGGCACTGGCGATCACCGGGGCGGTGTCCCATAGGGTGTCGTCGAGGTCGAAAGTGATGAGCTCGATGGTCATGATTCGTCGCCCTTGATTCGTTTGGCCCTTGGGTGGGCACTGTCATAGACCGTTGCCAGGTGCTGGAAGTCCAGGTGGGTATAGATCTGGGTGGTCTTGATGTCGGAGTGGCCGAGCAGTTCCTGGACGGCGCGCAGGTCCTGGGAAGACTCCAGCAGATGGCTGGCGAAGGAATGCCTGAGCATGTGGGGGTGCAGGTTCTGTCCCAGCTCGCGTTCACCGGCGGCCTTGACCCGCACCTGGATCGCCCGCGGGCCGAGACGCCGGCCTTGCTGGCTGACAAATACCGCGTCGTCGGCCGGGTTGGTCAGCGCCCGCAACGGCAGCCACAGCTCCAGGGCCTCACGGGCTTTGCGGCCAACGGGCAGCAAACGTGTCTTGCTGCCCTTGCCCAGCACCTGGACCATGCCATCGGCCAGGTCCAGTTGATCCAGGTTAAGCCCCGTCAGTTCGGAAAGCCGCAGGCCGGAGGAGTAGAACAATTCGAGAATCGCCTGGTCCCGTCGCGCCGGGAAGTCATCCTCGACGGCGCCTTCCAGCAATTGCAGGGCCCGGTCGGTGTCCAGGGTCTTGGGCAGCCGGCGTTCGCCCTTGGGCGGTGCCAGGCCGGTGGCGGGGTCGTGATCGCACAGCCCTTCGCGGTTGAGGTAGTGGTACAGGCCTCGCACTGCTGACAACAGTCGCGCCAGGCTGCGGGAAGATTGCCCTTGTTGATGAAGGCGGGCGACCAGGCTGCGCAGGCGCTGGATGTCCAAGGCTGCCCAACTGCCGATGTTTTGCTTCTGGCACCAGGCCAACACTTTTTCCAGGTCGCGGCGATAGGCCGACAGCGTGTGGGGCGACACCTGGCGCTCACTGCGCAGGTGTTCGCAGTAGGCGTCCAGCTGCCGTTCCATCATCAGCGTACCGAGCGCAGTGAACCAGTCATGCGCGGCAGGACCCGGCCGGTGACTTCGGCGATGTAGCTTAAAAACAACGTGCCCACCGAGCTTTTGTAGTGTTGCGGATCACGACTGGCAATGGCCAGCACGCCATGTACGCCCTGGTGGGCGATGGCGACGACAGCGGTGGAGCCGATCTGCTTGCGCTGTTCTTCGCCGAAGAGGAAGTCCAGCTCATGTTCGCGCAGGCTGCCGCTGACGCTCTTGTTCTCCGTGAGCAAGCCGCCGATGGCTGTCTGTGCATCGGCGTGGGTTACCCAGCGCCCCACTGGCATGGCGTTATCGCCAAACAGGATCAGGCTGACAAAAGGCACCTGGAAATCCTGGCGCAGACTGTCTTCGACACTCATCACCAGGTCTTCGAGGGTGTTGGCATCCATGAGCGCCAGGATCAAGCGACGGGTCTTGTCGAAGAGCCGATCGTTATCCCGGGCTACGTCCATCAGGTGCGAAAGACGATGGCGCATTTCGATGTTGCGCTCGCGCAGAATCTTCATCTGATGCTCGACCAGCGACACCGTGTCGCCGCGGCGGTGGGGGATGCGCATCGTCGCCAGCAGTTCTTCATGCTCGACGAAGAAGTCCGGGTGAGCCTCCAGGTACGCGGCCACGGCTGCGGCGTCCGGATGGCTGGGGGATTCGTCGGGCTGCGGGGCTGGAACCTGTGGCTTGTCGGTCATGGGTTTGACTCACTCAAAGACGAACTTGTCCTTCGTATACGCGTACTGCCGGGCCGGTCATCAGCACCGGTTGGCCGGGGCCTGCCCATTCGATGGACAAGCGTCCACCGGGCAGGTCGATCAGTAAAGGCGAATCCATCCATCCCTGACTGATCGCGGCGACTGCCGCCGCGCAGGCGCCGGTGCCGCACGCCTGGGTTTCCCCGGCACCGCGTTCCCAGACGCGCAATTGCGCACGGTGGCGATCGATGACCTGCAGGAAACCGACATTCACCCGCGCGGGGAAGCGCGGATGATTTTCGATCTTCGGCCCCAGCTCATGCACTGGCGCGCTGTTGATATCGCTGACTCGCAAGACGGCATGGGGGTTGCCCATGGATACTGCCGCCAGTTCCACCGTGGTGCCGTCGACCTCCAACTGATAGCTCAAGGCCTGGGCCGGCGCTTCGAACGGAATGTCCGCCGGTATCAAGCGCGGGGCACCCATGTTGACGCCGATCTGGCCGTCGCTGCGTACATCCAGTTCGATGATGCCGCTTTTAGTCTCGACGCGAATCTGCCGTTTGGCGGTCAGGCGCTTGTCCAGCACGAATCGGGCGAAGCAGCGGGCGCCGTTGCCGCACTGCTCGACTTCCGAACCATCGGCGTTGAAGATCCGGTAACGGAAGTCCACGTCCGGGTTGTTGGGCGCCTCGACGATCAGCAACTGGTCGAAACCGATACCGGTGTGCCGGTCGCCCCATTGTTTGGCATGCTTGGGCAGGATGTGCGCGTGCTGGCTGACCAGGTCGAGGACCATGAAGTCGTTGCCCAGGCCGTGCATCTTGGTAAAACGCAGCAGCATGGTTTTACTCCGGCAGCAGGCTTTCGCCGGCAAACAACTCGGCTACCGTCTCGCGGCGACGCACTTCAAACGCCTGATCACCGTCCACCAGCACTTCGGCGCAGCGGCCGCGAGTGTTGTAGTTGGAACTCATGACAAACCCGTAGGCCCCGGCCGAATGCACGGCCAGCAGATCGCCTTCTTCCAGCGCCAGCTCCCGACCCTTGGCCAGGAAGTCGCCGGTTTCGCAGATAGGGCCGACAATATCGTAGCTGCGGGCGGCGGTAGCGCGAGGGCGCACCGCGGTGACGTCCATCCAGGCCTGGTACAGCGCCGGGCGGATCAGGTCGTTCATCGCCGCATCGACGATGGCGAAATCCTTGTGCTCGGTGTGCTTGAGGTATTCGACCTGGGTCAACAGCACGCCGGCATTGGCAACGATGTAGCGGCCCGGCTCGAACATCAGGGCCAGGTCGCGACCGTCGAGGCGTTCACGCACCGCCTTGACGTAGTCGGCCACCAGCGGCGGCTCTTCGTCGCGGTAGCGCACGCCGACGCCGCCGCCCAGGTCGATGTGACGCAGGTAGATGCCGCAATCGCTGAGGCGGTCAACCAGCGCCAGCAGGCGGTCGAGGGCATCGATGAAAGGCTCGAGGGTGGTCAGTTGCGAGCCGATGTGGCAATCCACGCCCAGCACTTCCAGGTTCGGCAGTTGGGCCGCGCGTACGTACACATCCTCGGCGTCGGCAATGGCGATGCCGAACTTGTTTTCCTTGAGACCGGTGGAAATGTACGGGTGCGTGCCGGCATCAACGTCCGGGTTCACGCGCAAAGAGATCGGCGCGCGGACACCCATCTCGGCGGCGACCAGTTGCAGGCGCTCCAGCTCATCGGTCGATTCGACGTTGAAGCAGTGCACCCCCACTTCCAGGGCGCGGCGCATGTCTTCACGGGTCTTGCCGACGCCGGAAAAAACGATCTTGTCGGCGCTGCCGCCAGCGGCCAGCACGCGTTCGAGCTCACCACCGGAAACGATGTCAAAGCCGGCACCCAGGCGTGCCAGGACGTTGAGTACACCGAGGTTGGAGTTGGCCTTTACGGCGAAACATACCAGGTGCGGCATGCCGGCCAGAGCATCGGCGAAGGCCAGATACTGGGCTTCGATGTGTGCACGGGAATAAACGTAGGTTGGCGTGCCGAAACGTTCCGCGAGCGCGGACAAGGCAACCCCTTCCGCGAACAGCTCCCCGCCACGGTAGTTAAAAGCGTCCATGGCGTTCCCTTAATAAGTGGTGTGGGTATCGTGCGCGTGGGACTTGGATTGCGACGACTTGGCCTGTTCTTCAGGGGATTTGCTGTCGTCGGGCAGGTACAGCGGACCTTTTTGACCACAGGCTGTCACAAGGCAAGCAACCGCGACGAGCGCAGCAAGGGAAGAGATCAGGCGCTTCATGGCGAAATCCTTGAAAATGCGTTAATTGCGCCGGAGTATACCGGCCACCCGGCAGCTTGCCTATGCAACGGGGTTCCCGTCCGGCGCCGGGAGGCTTTTCCCAAAGCCGGCTGTCGTCGGTCGGTATATCCTTTGCAATCGCCGGGAAGCGTCCGTATCTTGCGGCGCTTGAGCATGAGCAGACATTTTCGAGGTTGCCGCAATGAGTTTGACTGAAGCCCGTTTCCACGATCTGGTCGATGCGACCCAGCAAACGCTGGAGGATGTATTCGACGAAAGCGAGCTGGACATCGACCTGGAAAGCTCCGCCGGGGTGCTGACCGTCAAGTTCGAAAATGGCAGCCAGTTGATTTTCAGCCGCCAGGAGCCGTTGCGGCAGCTGTGGTTGGCGGCGGTGTCCGGCGGTTTCCACTTCGACTACGACGAGGAAAGCGAACGCTGGATGTGCGACAAGAGCGAAGAGCAATTGGGCGAAATGCTCGAGCGCATCGTCAAGCAGCAGGCCGGGGTGGAACTGGATTTCGAAGGCCTTTGACAGCGTGAGCCAGAACACTCCGGCGCGCCCGCCCAAACCGCTCTACAGCAACGTCAGCCCCGCAGTGCCCTCTCCGTGCACCAGCGTGTGCAAGTTGGATGAGCAGAAGGTCTGCCTCGGTTGTTTCCGTCATGTGGAGGATATCCGCGAATGGCGCTCGGCCGATGATGAGCGCCGCCGGGTCATCTGCGCCGAGGCGGCTAAACGCAAATCTCTGGTGTAATCGCCCACTGTGTGGGAGCAAGGCTTGCCCGCGATGAAGACGACGCGTTCTTCCTGAAATCGAGGCGCCTGTTTCGCGAGCAAGCTTTGCTCCCACAATCCCCGCGCCACAGTAATTCTGCTCCCCATGACAATGGGTAGATTTGGCCCGGGTTGTTTATTTATTGAGCTGTGATAGTGTCCAGCTACGCCTCAACTCATCGAGGCCCGTGAAAACCCCGTCTTTTTGTGGCGGGGTTTTGCTTTTTTCGTGCAGAACAAAGGAGTCTGCCTGAATTATGACCGTACCTTCCATCACCCTTACACGTCTGGACGTACAACGTCTGGAGCGCCTGATCGATAGCCTTGATGAAACGCTGCCGGGCGTGATTGCGTTGCAAACCGAACTGGATCGTGCCGACACCGTGGTAGGCCACGATGAAGTGCCCGCCGATGTCGTGACCATGAATTCGCGTGTGCACTGCCGCGAAGAAAGCAGCGGCAAGGACTATCACCTGACCCTGGTTTATCCACAGGATGCCAATGCCGACGAAGGCAAGATATCAATCCTTGCCCCGGTAGGCAGCGCACTGTTGGGCCTGAAGGTTGGCCAGCACATCGACTGGCCGGCGCCGGGCGGCAAGACGCTGAAACTGACATTGCTGGCCGTGGAATACCAGCCGGAAGCGGGCGGCGATTTCCACCTCTAAGCGCTTCAGACCAAGGCCAGCGCCTCGTTCAGGGCGCGTTCCAGGTCAGCCTTGTAACGCAGGTACAAATTACTTGAGCAGGCCCCATCACCCACAAGACCCGAGAGGTCCAGGTCGGTGATGTAGCAGCGATAGCGTTCGGCCTCGCGGCGCTGTTCGACGATCTCCCTGGCGACCACGCGGAACAACTGGTCGCCATGTTCCAGCTCCGAAAACTCCCGCTGATCGCAATACAGGGTGACGTGCACCTGCCCATGAGTGGCTTTGCCGATGATTGCCTGCACGTCATAGAACGGCTTGTTCACTGGCGTTTGCGGCGCCTGCCGCGCCTCGATCCGCCGTGCCCGCCCGCTGCCCGAGGGCAGGAGCTGGTAGTACAGGGTTTCCAGGGGCAATGGCTGGGTGGCATCCATCGGCAGTAACGCGTCGCGGCGGTACAGCACCGATTGCAGGAAGCGCTGCAATGGCACCAGCAGGCTGTGGTCGTCGTGATAAGGCAAGCGCTGTTGCCACAGGGCATTGAGCTCATCGAGCACGTACAGCTCAGCGTCGTCCTCGTTGACCCGGTAGAACACCTGAATGCACTCGGGCTGCCCCATGGGCAGGATCAGCGCCAGGTCATGGTCCTCCAGAGCCATCGGATCCAGATGCAGAGGGCTGTAGGCCGTCAGCTCCTCGCCCAGGTAATCCATCAGCGCCGACAGGCTGCCCAGGGCCACGTGATTGACCTGGCCCGGCACCAGCTCCAATACGTGGTAGTGCTGCTGGACCTGGAGCAGATAGCGGTGGTTGAGCCTGCTTAGTAGCAGGGTCTGGGCCGTTTCGATGACTTCCTCGACCCGGCGGGCAATGAACTGCGCGCGGTTGTGGCAGAAACAGCGTACCTGCAAACGCGGCTGGCGCTGAGTGACGGGCAGGTCATTGAGGTAATCGCGCAGGCAGTCGAGCAGGGCGTGCTCGCCGTCGAAGCGGTTGACCAGCACCTCGTTCCAACTGTTGAGCGTGACCTGATCCAGGGTCAGCACCAGGTTCTCCCGAACCCCGGCGTAGCTCAGGGAGTCCGTGCGCTCGGTGGTCATCAGGATATTGAGGTCGCGATGATGCTTGAGCGGATCGACGCCGACGTTAACCAGTATCAGCACTTCGCTGGGCACGCTGGCGCGCAGCAGCTGTTCTTCATCTACCGTGCTCAGCGGCAGGGCGATGGACTGTTGCAGGCTGCCCAGCAGGTTGAACAGTTCGAACTCACTCAGGTCGCTGCTACCAGGGTGCAGCGCCAGGCGCGTACTGCTGTCGATCACACCGTTGCGATGGCACCAGGTCAGCAACTCCAGCAGCTCGCGGCAGCGTTTGATCGGTGCGAAGTTTTCCCACTCCAGGGCGTTGAGGCTGCCGTTGTACAGGCCCCACTGATTCTGCCCGGGTTCTTTCTTGTTCGGTGACTGCACCAGCGTCAGGGTGTCTTCGGCCAGGTCCGGGGCGATGCCGGGGTTGATGAACTCGACTTTGTCGGCCTTGCGTTCGAATGCGGCATACAACCGCCGGCCCAGGACGTTGAGGTCGCGCTTGTTGATCAGGCTGACGGTTTTTTCGGTGCGGGCGAACTGGGTCAGGAAGCGGTAGCTGTAGGTCAGTTCGTTGACCAGCGCCCGCCGTTCGTTGCTGACCTGACGCACTTTCCACTGGCTGCGGCTGTCCAGCAGCGCCAGTTGCCGTGGGTCCCAGCCCCATTCCCGGGCCAGACGCTCAAGCAGAACCCGTTGCCAGCCAGTGCTGCGCCCCTGGCCGGTCAGCTTGCGATTGACCTTCAGGTAAAGCGCCCTGCGCACCAGCTCCAGGCGTTCGGATTCACCTCGGGCGTTGAGGTACTCCTCGATACGACGGTAAACCACCATGTAGGGATCCAGCTCTTCCAGGTCCAGGCGGTTGGCGAACACCGCCTGTTTGAAGCGCAGGCTCAGGCAGCGAACGTCCGGGTGTTCGCTGGCGTAGACTTCGATCAGCAGCAGCTTGAGCACTGATTTGTAGGGCGACTCGATGCCCTTGAACAATTGCCAGAGGCCGGCACCGATGAATTCTCCCGGCGGGATATAGGCCAGGTGCCCCAGGTTGAGCGTTTCATCGGCGCGGATGAAGCGTTTGGAAATCAGCGTGTGGGTGTACTGCTCATAGTTTTCTTCTTCATACACCGGCACCAGCCACCAGATCGGCGTGCGTCCGGCCAGCCAGATCGCCGTGCGGTAGAACTCGTCCAGCAGCAGGTAATGCTGGGTTGTACCGCAATCGTCGGAACTGAGCTGAGTGTCCCGGTCGCCGCGGACAAAGCGCGCCGGGTCGATCAGGAAAAAATGCGCTTCAGCGCCCTGGGTCGCCGCCCAGGTTTCCAGCAGCAGACATTTTTTGCGCAGTTCGGCCAGTTCGTCCTCGCTCAGGTCCGGACCATGGCAGACCCACACATCCATGTCGCTTTGATCCGCTTGGGCGAGGGTGCCGAGGCTGCCCATCAGAAACAGACCCAGAATCGGTCGCGGCGGATTGTTGCCGTGGCGCGGCTTGTAGGAGAACGAGCGGGTCAGCCGCTGGGCTTCGGCGAGGACGCTGGCGTCGGGCTCGTAGTTGGACAACCCGGCAGGCGTGCTGCCAGAGACATAGCCGGGCAGGAGCGGGTGATTGACGTGGAAAAACAACGGCAACAGCGTCAGCACGCTTTGCTGGCGGGTCGACAGACCTTCCAGGGCGCGATCCATCCGTACGCTGTTGAGCTTGAGAAAACGTGCGCGCAACTGGCTCAGGACCTTGCGGTCGATTCCCTCGTCCAGATCGGGGCGTATTTCGTGATTGCGGGTCATGTCAGCTCAAACCGGCTCGCGGCGTCGAACGTGGGAGATCACAGGTGGTGGCAGTTTAGCGCCCGAACCCGGGATTTCTTAAGCTGAATGTATGTTTTTGACGTCAGAATTTTTACACAGTGCGCCAAGGCGCCTGCGGAAACCTCGATGAAGGAGATTTCCGTGGGCGACAGGAGGAATCAGGCGGCTTCTTTTACGACGTTGAGAATGGTCAGCAGGCTTTGCACATGCTCGGCGGCATCCCGGCCCAGGCTGGTCAGGTAACCACCGTCGGACTGGGTTATCAGGTCTTTTTCGAACAGGCGTTTAGCGGCAGCGATGGCAGAGGGGGCAGCGGTCTGATGGATTTTCAGGCCTTCCTGGGAACTGTCCAGGTTGAAGAGTGCAAGGATTTCCAGTTCGGCAACCAGCTCAGGGGTAAGCGACATAAGGACTCCAGACTTTCTAGGAATTTGGTCGACAGCGTCACTAAAGTGAGCGCACTCGGCCGAGCTGTCCAGTGTCAGCGTCATGCTTTTTTTGTTTTGGGTGACCGCAGGCGTAATTCGTTGTGGCGAGGGAGCTTGCTCCCGCTGGAGCGCGAAGCGGTCCCAATAGCTTGATGGCTGCTGCGCAGCCGAGCGGGAGCAAGCTCCCTCGCCACAGTCGGTGAGACCTTATTTCTTTTCTGGCGGCAACTCGGGAAGAGCGCGCAACGCCGTTTCGTACCACTGGGTATCGAACGCACGGTCTTCTTCGAGGATCGCATCAATTTCCACTGCCAGCACATGGGCCATCAGGTTGAGAATTTCTTCGCGCTCGTAACCCACCAGGGTCAATTTATTGAAAACGGCCTTGGCCGCTGGCGGGTTGTCATTTTCGATCTGGTTTTCGATGGCCTGGATCAGCGTGTTCTCGACGAACTCTTCTTCGTCGTTGTCGATGTCGGTTGGCTCGCTCATGGCAGGCTCCTTGGAGAAAGGTCGCCAGTTTACCTGCATTCAGCGCAGTGATGCGCCTGGCAAGAAACGGCTCGGCGGTCTATAACGCAAGGCTGCCAACCCCGCACGGCCTGGAGGCTTTGTCATGCTCAAGCTTTATGGTTTTTCCGTCAGCAATTATTACAACATGGTCAAGCTGGCGTTGCTGGAAAAGGGCCTGCCCTTCGAAGAGGTGCCGTTCTACGGCGCTCAGACCCCCGATGTGCTGGCCATCAGTCCACGGGGCAAGGTGCCGGTGCTCAAGACCGAGCAAGGGTTTATCAACGAAACCAGCGTGATCCTCGAATACATCGAACAAACCCAGCCGGGCAAAGCCCTGTTGCCCAGCGACCCGTTCGAGCGTGCTCAGGTGCTGGCTTTGTGCAGGGAAATCGAGTTGTACATCGAGCTGCCGGGACGGGCTTGCTACGCCGAGGCGTTTTTCGGCATATCGGTACCCGACGCCATCAAGGAAAAGACCAAGACCGAATTGCTGCTGGGGTTCGCCTCGCTCGGCCGTCACGGCAAATTCTCGCCCTACGTGGCGGGTGACAGTCTGAGCCTGGCCGATCTGTATTTCCTCTACAGCGTATCGCTGGCGTGCCAGGTGGGCCGGAAAGTGTTCGATATCGACTTGCTGGCGGATATGCCGGCGGCCAAGGGGCTGATGGAGCGGCTGGAGCAGAACCCGAATGTGCAGCGGATTGCGGCCGACAGGGATGCGGCGATGCCGGGGTTTTTGGCGATGATCGCGGCCAAGAAGTGAATTTTTTGCTGTTCTGAAGGGCGCTATCGCGAGCAGGCTCGCTCCCACATTTGATCTCCATGTGTTCACACATGTGCGTTCACTGAAGATCCACTGTGGGAGCGAGCCTGCTCGCGATGCTTTCGGCTTTTAACGGCTGGCGAGCATCGCCTGGCCGCGCACCACGGCAGCCTTCACCTGGGCAGGCGCTGTGCCGCCGATGTGGTCGCGGGCATTGACCGAACCTTCCAGAGTCAGCACGGCAAACACGTCCTGCTCGATCTGGTCACTGAACTGGCGCAGTTCGTCCAGGCTCATCTCCGCCAGGTCCTTGCCGTTGTCCACGCCGTACTTCACGGCATGGCCGACGATTTCGTGGCAATCACGAAACGGCAGGCCACGGCGTACGAGGTAATCAGCGAGGTCGGTGGCGGTGGAGAAGCCGCGCAAGGCCGCTTCGCGCATCACTGCATGCTTGGGCTTGATCGCCGGGATCATGTCGGCAAAGGCCCGCAGCGAATCACGCAGGGTATCGGCGGCATCGAACAGCGGTTCCTTGTCTTCCTGGTTGTCCTTGTTGTAGGCCAGCGGCTGGCCTTTCATCAGGGTTAGCAGGCCCATCAGCGCACCGAACACCCGACCACTCTTGCCGCGTACCAGCTCCGGCACGTCGGGGTTTTTCTTTTGCGGCATGATCGAACTGCCGGTGCAGAAGCGATCCGGCAGGTCAATGAACTGGAATTGCGCGCTGGTCCACAGCACCAGTTCTTCGGAGAAGCGCGACAGATGCATCATCGCAATGCTCGCGGCGGCGCAGAATTCGATGGCGAAATCGCGGTCCGAAACGTTATCCAGCGAGTTGCCGCCCACGGCGTCGAAACCCAGCAACTGTGCGGTGTATTCACGATCGATCGGGTACGTGGTGCCGGCCAGCGCGGCGCTGCCCAGGGGCATGCGGTTGGTGCGCTTGCGGCAGTCCACCAGGCGCTCGTAGTCGCGGCTGAGCATTTCGAACCAGGCCAGCATGTGATGCCCAAACGTTACAGGTTGAGCGGTTTGCAGGTGCGTGAAGCCCGGCATGATGCTCTCGGCCTCGCGCTCGGCCTGCTCCAGCAAGCCTTTTTGCAGACGGGTGATCTCGCCCAGGATCAGGTCAATCTCATCGCGCAGCCACAGGCGAATGTCGGTGGCCACCTGGTCGTTTCGGCTGCGGCCGGTGTGCAGCTTCTTGCCGGTCACGCCGATGCGATCGGTCAGGCGCGCTTCGATGTTCATGTGCACGTCTTCGAGATCGACGCGCCAGTCGAACTGGCCGGCCTCGATTTCAGCCTGGATGGTTTTCAGGCCATCGATGATGCTGTCGCGCTCGGCATCGGTCAGTACGCCGACCTTGGCCAGCATGGTGGCGTGGGCGATCGAGCCCATGATGTCGTGGCGATACAGGCGCTGGTCGAAGTTGACGGAGGCGGTGAAGCGGGCGACGAAGGCGTCGACGGGTTCACTGAAGCGGCCGCCCCAGGACTGATTGGTCTTGTCAGTGCTCATGAATTCGCTCGTGATCGGCTGTGGAAAAAGTAGCGGTTAAAGGCTGCGGCGGATGATAGCAGGGTTGCCGGGACTGGCGCTGGCACTGGTCGGCAGGTTTTTTGCGCACAACCCGAGCATTTAATGGGTTTTTTGCACAACGATATTTTTCGATTGAGCAATATCGGCGCGGCAACCGTCTACAGTGGACTGTAGGACTTTTACTTTTTCATCCACGGAGCATTGGACGAATAGAAGAGGGGGGCTCGTATTGGTCAGATGGAGTGTTAACAATTCCTACGACGGCGCCGTGCGACAACAGGCCTCAAGCATCGATTGGCAGACGCGGGTAAAGATAGGTAACCGCCTCGCGGCACTTTTTGGCCCTCGAACGAGTCTTAGCGTGGATCGCGGTGACGGATGTCACTTCCCCTGTCTACGCTATCCTTGTGCGAGACTCACGCAGGAATCCAGCGCAATATGAATGTCCTGATCGTTGATGACGAACCACTGGCCCGTGAGCGCCTGAGCCGAATGGTTGGCGAACTCGAGGGTTACAGTGTCCTGGAGCCGAGCGCCACCAATGGCGAAGAGGCGTTGGCCCTTATTGACAGCCACAAGCCGGATATCGTGCTGCTCGACATTCGCATGCCTGGCCTGGACGGTTTGCAGGTCGCGGCGAAGTTGTGCGAGCGTGAGTCACCGCCCGCGGTGGTGTTCTGCACCACTCGGGACGACTTCCCGCCGGAGGTGCTGCAGGCCGGCGCCGTGGGCTACCTGATCAAGCCGGTCACTGCCGAGGCGCTGGTCGAGGCCTTGCGCAAGGCCGAGCGGCCCAACCGCGTGCAACTGGCGGCGTTGACCCGTCCGGCCGCCGAAAGCGGCAGCGGCCCGCGCAGCCACATCAGTGCGCGCACTCGCAAAGGCATTGAACTGATCCCATTGAATCAGGTGGTCTACTTTATCGCCGACCATAAATACGTGACCTTGCGTCACGAGAGCGGCGAGGTGCTGCTGGACGAACCACTCAAGGCTCTTGAAGACGAGTTCGGTGAACGCTTCGTGCGCATCCACCGCAACGCCTTGGTGGCTCGCGAGCGTATCGAGCGTTTGCAGCGCACACCCCTTGGGCATTTCCAGTTGTTTCTCAAAGGCCTCAATGGCGACGCGCTGATTGTCAGCCGGCGGCACGTGGCCGGCGTGCGGAAGATGATGCAACAGCTTTAGCTTGAGGTTCCAAGGCGTCCAAGCCGTTTGGCGCGTTCCATTTCCAGGACATTGACGGCCAGGGAGGCCTTGGGGTCGTGATTCAAGTCAAAGCGAATTTGACTGAGCTGTTATTATCCGCCGTATCTTTTAAGTACGGATTGATCCATGTCCCCTCGCGAGATCCGCATCGCCACCCGTAAAAGTGCCTTGGCCCTCTGGCAGGCCGAATACGTCAAAGCCCGTTTGGAAGAGGCCCATCCCGGCCTGATCGTGACGCTGGTGCCCATGGTCAGTCGCGGCGACAAGCTGCTGGACTCGCCGCTGTCGAAAATCGGCGGCAAGGGCCTGTTCGTCAAGGAGCTGGAAACCGCGCTGCTGGACAACGAAGCCGATATCGCCGTTCACTCGATGAAAGATGTGCCCATGGACTTTCCGGAAGGCCTGGGCCTGTTTTGCATCTGCGAGCGAGAAGATCCACGCGATGCGTTCGTTTCCAACACGTTTGCAAGCCTCGACGCCCTGCCCGCCGGGAGCGTGGTCGGCACCTCCAGCCTGCGTCGCCAGGCGCAGTTGCTGACCCGCCGCCCAGACCTGCAAATCCGCTTTCTGCGGGGCAACGTCAATACCCGCCTGGCCAAACTCGATGCCGGTGAGTACGACGCAATTATCCTTGCCGCCGCCGGCCTGATCCGCCTCGGTTTTGAAGATCGCATCACGTCGGCCATCAGCGTCGATGACAGCCTGCCGGCCGGTGGGCAGGGGGCGGTGGGTATCGAATGTCGCAGCGCCGACAGCGAGATCCATGCCCTGTTGGCACCGCTGCATCACGACGACACCGCCACCCGGGTCTTCGCCGAGCGCGCCCTCAACAAACACCTCAATGGCGGTTGCCAGGTGCCGATTGCCTGTTACGCCGTACTCGAAGGCGAGCAGGTCTGGTTGCGCGGTCTGGTGGGTGATCCGAACGGTGGCCGACTGCTCAGTGCCGAGGCCCGGGCGCCGCGCCGCGATGCCGAAGCGCTGGGTGTCCGGGTAGCCGAAGACCTGCTCAGCCAGGGTGCCGACGACATTCTCAAGAAGGTCTACGGCGAGGCGGGCCACGCGTGACGGGCTGGCGGCTGCTGCTGACCCGGCCGGTCGACGAGTCGTCGGCCCTGGCGGCTGTCCTGGCCGAGGCCGGGATCTACAGCAGCAGCCTGCCGTTGCTGGATATCGAGCCGGTCCCCATGTCCGACTCCATGGGGGAGACTTTTCAACGGCTGGACCAGTACTGTGCCGTGATTGTGGTGAGCAAGCCCGCCGCACGTTTGTGTGTGGAGCTGCTGCGCCAATATTGGCCCCAGCCGCCAGACCAGCCATGGTTCAGCGTGGGGGCGGCGACCGGGCAGATCCTTATCGATGCCGGCCTCACTGTGTTTTATCCCGACCACGGCGATGACAGCGAAGCCTTGCTGGAGCATCTGGTGTTACGCCAGGCTATCACCCGACCCAATCCCAAGGTTTTGATTGTGCGTGGCGAGGGCGGGCGCGGCTTGCTGGCGGAGCGCTTGCGCGAGCAAGGTGCTAGTGTCGATTATCTGGAACTGTACCGGCGCAGCCTGCCGCATTACCGAGAAGGTGAGTTGGCGGCAAGGGTCAAAGCGGAACGCTTGAACGCGCTGGTGGTCAGCAGTGGGCAGAGCTTCGAGCATCTGCAGCGGTTGGCTGGCGATGAGTGGCCCGCGCTGGCGCGGTTACCGTTGTTCGTTCCAAGCCCAAGGGTTGCCGAGATGGCCCGTGCCGCCGGGGCCCTGACAGTTGTGGATTGCCGTGGCGCCAGTGCTGCGGCTTTGCTGGCGGCGTTACGGGATCAGTCCGTGCCGTTTTCTAATGCAAAGGATGGATACGTGAGCGAAACAGCCTTGCCAAAAGATCAAGACCAACCCGCGATCGATACGCCGGTTGAAACCCCGGCTCCGAAGGCGCCGCGTCGCGGCAACGGGCTGGCCATTGTCGCGTTGTTGTTGGGAGCCGCCGGCGTGGCCGTTGGTGGTTGGGGCGTGTGGCAGGTGCGTCATCTGCAAGCCAATAACCAGCAGCAGGTCACTCAGGTTCAGGCGCTCAATGATCAGGCCCAGACCCTCAAGCTCAATGAGCAACGCCTGAGTGAGCGTCTGGCTCAATTGCCTGCGGCGCAAGAGCTGGAAGAGCGTCGGCGTCAGGTCGCCCAGTTGCAGGGTGATCAACAACGACTGAACCAGCGCCTGGAAACCGTGCTCGGTGCCAGCCGCAAGGACTGGCGCCTGGCCGAAGCCGAACATCTGCTGCGCCTGGCCAGTCTGCGTCTTTCCGCCCTGCAGGACATCAGCAGTGCCCAGGCGCTGGTCCAGGGTGCTGACGAAATTCTGCGCGAGCAAAATGACCCCGGCTCATTCGCCGCTCGCGAGCAACTGGCCAAGACCCTTGCTGCGTTGCGTAGTACCGAGCAGCCAGATCGTACCGGGCTGTTCCTGCAGTTGGGGGCCTTGCGTGACCAGGTCCTGCAACTCACGGAACTGGCCCCCGAATACAAGGATCGTGGTGAGTCGTTGCTGGGCTTGACCGCCGATGGCGATGGCGCCAGCCGCTGGGCGCAGTGGTGGGACCAGATATCGCGCTATATCCGTATCGATTTCAACGCGGATGAGAATGTCCGTCCGCTCTTGGCCGGGCAGAGTCTGGTGCAGGTGCGCCTGGCCTTGAGCCTGGCCCTGGAGCAGGCGCAATGGGCCGCTCTCAACGGCCAGGCTTCGGTGTACACCCAGGCGCTGGCTCAAGCGCGTGACGTGCTCCAGAACAACTTCAACCAGGACAACCCGCAAAGCAAAGTCATGCTCGAGCGCGTGGTCGAGCTGGCCAGGCAGCCGGTGACGGTTGCGACCCCGGATCTGACAGGAACCCTGAGCAGCGTTCAGGCCTATCTGGAGCGCCGCAACTTGAACGCCGAAGAGTCGGTCAAGCCGCTGGCCAAACCTGATGAGCAGGAGGCCACGCCATGAAACGCCTCTACGTGATTATGTTCGTGGTCATCGCTGTCGCTGCCTTGCTGGGCGTGGCGATCGCCGAACATTCGGGTTACGTGCTGGTGGCATACAAGAACTTCCGATACGAGGCCGGCCTTTGGGTCACCCTGGCGCTGGTGGCGGTGCTCTGGCTGGTGTGGCGGGGCGCGAGCGCCTTGATCGGGCTGGTGACCACTTCCACTGGCGTGGTCAATCCATGGTCGCGCCGCAACCGCAGCCGACGGGTGCAGGTGGCCATCGAGCACGGACAATTGGACCTGGCCGAAGGTCGCTGGGCCAGTGCCCAGCGTCACTTGCATCGCGCCGCTGAAGCCGAGCGCCAACCGTTGCTGTATTACCTTGGCGCCGCCCGTGCGGCCAATGAGCAAGGTCTTTACGAACAGTGCGACAGCCTGTTGGAGCGTGCCCTTGAACGTCAGCCTCAGGCCGAGCTGGCGATTGCCTTGACGCACGCACAATTGCAGATGGACCGCGGCGACACCGACGGTGCGTTGAACACGCTGCAAGCCATGCACGATCGCCACCCACATAACGCCCAGACCCTGCGTCAGTTGCAACGTCTGCATCAGCAGCGCGGGGATTGGTCTGCGGTGGTCCGGTTGTTGCCGGAGCTGCGCAAGGACAAAGTCCTGCCGCCGGCTGAGCTGGCTGAACTGGAGCGTCGGGCCTGGGGCGAAAACCTCACCCTGGCGGCCCACCGTGACGAAGACGGCAGTGTCGGGTTGCAATCGCTTAACCGTGCCTGGCAACAACTGTCGTCCGCACAACGCCAGGAATCGGCGCTGGTGCTGGCCTATGCCGAGCAACTGCGACAACTCGGGGCGCAGGCCGAGGCCGAAGAGGTGCTGCGGGCGGCACTCAAGCGTCACTATGACAGTCACCTGGCGCGCCTGTACGGGTTGGTCCGCGGCAATGATCCGGGCCGCCAACTGCAAGCGGCAGAAGGCTGGCTCAAGGACCACCCGAGCGACCCTGGCCTGCTGCTGACACTGGGCCGCCTGTGCCTGCAAAACAGTTTGTGGGGCAAGGCACGGGATTATCTGGAAAGCAGTTTGCGCCTGCAGCGCAATCCCGAGGCCTGCGCCGAACTGGCGCGACTGCTGGCGCAACTGGGGGATGCCGAGCGCAGCAACCAGCTCTTCCAGGAAGGCTTGGGGTTACTGGATGAGCGCTTGCTGGCCGCGCCACTGCCGGTCCCGGCTCAGGTTTTGGCCACTTGAGAGAGAGTGAGTCGTTCTTGAGGGTTGTATGAATCATTGTGGCGAGGGAGCAAGCTCCCTCGCCACGTGTTTATTGACGCCCCTAAAGGCGTTAGCAATGCCTTCGGTAAAGTCCTACAGCAAGCTGCGCTTAATCTTCTCTTGCTTGTCGGGAATTCCCTACACCCCTGGTGAAGTGTCTGCACGGCCCCGCCTTGAAAGGCCGGCGGCCTTTCCTCTACCGTAACAGCCTGTCTCTTCTGTTACGGAACTGCCATGTCTTTGGCTTGCTCACGCTTCTTGTTTTTCATGGCTTTCATCGCCGCCGCTCTGGTTTTTGGTATCGCCAGTTACCTTGAATATGCGGTAGGTCTGACGCCTTGCAGCCTGTGTGTTTTGCAACGGTTGTGCCTGATGCTGTTTTTGATGAACTGTCTCGCCGCATGCCTGCATGGTCCCGCTCAGAAGGGCAGTATCTTCTACGGGGCGATGGGACTGGTTTTCGCGTCGAGCGGGTTGACGCTGGCATGGCGTCAGGTTCTGGTGCAAGGCGACTCGCTGGAGCAGTTGCCCGATTGTATCGATCACCTCAAGGCAGTGAGTTCGTGGTGGGGCGCTGTACATCGTGTACTCGAGGGTGCGATCGACTGCGCGAGCATCACCTGGACCCTGTTCGATCTGAGTCTTCCCGAATGGAGCCTGTTGTTTTTTCTCGCCGTGTCTTTTGTGATGTCCTATCTGCTGCTGCGCCTTGTCTGGAACGCTCTGGTACGACCGCTCAGCGGCACAACGTCGCAACTGGTCCGGGTCATGGATTAAACACTTGTATGAACTTTATCTCCTGCGTACCTTGAAGCGGTTGTCGTGCGGGCATAATCTGGCCCGCACGTGTTATCGGATTTATGCCGCTCGATCATGTTGTGTCTGGCTTGTCCCTGATCATTTCAGGCGGTGCGCAGGCTGCGAGTGGCATGACTCACAAGGGAAGAAATCACCATGCTCGAAAGTTGTCAGAATGCTCAGGAACGCTGGGGTGGGGTGCATCTGCTGATCGACCGCTGGTTGCAGGAGCGTCACGAACTGGTTCGGGCCTATGATGCTCTCGGCGACAGGCCTGAAGCGCTGAGTGAAAGCCGCAAGCCGTTGCAGGAGTTCTGCGGTGTGCTGGTCGACTACGTGTCTGCCGGTCATTTCGAGATATACGAGCAACTGACGAGCGAGGCCAAGGCCTTCAACGACAAACGTGGCCTGGAGCTCGCCGAGCAAATCTACCCGCGTATCGACGTCATCACCGAAAAACTGCTGGCCTTCAATGACCTGTGTGATGAAGGCAAATGCGTAGCGGAAAAATTCAAGGAACTGGGTGGCTTGCTGCACGAGCGTTTCGAACTGGAAGACTGCCTGATCGAAGTGCTGCACAACTCCCACAAGGAAGAAGCGCCGGCCCAGGCTTGAGGATTTTTGCAGAGTCAAAAGAACGGTGCGCATTGCGCACCGTTTTTTTTTGGAGTCAGCTTCAGGTCGTCGCGCCCAGCAACTCGATTTCAAACACCAGCGGCGTGAACGGGGGGATGACATCCCCGGCTCCTTCGGCGCCGTAGGCCAGGGTGGAAGGAATTACCAGTCGCCATTTTGCGCCTACCGGCATTTGCGGCAATGCACTGCGCCAACCGTCAATCACGCTGTCGAGACTGAACCACTGCGCTTGTCCGTTGGAATCAAACACGGTGCCGTCTGGCAATCGACCGACATACAACACCTGGACCTTGCCGTGAGGGCCGGCCTTGGCGCCATTGCCGGGCTTGAGTTCGGTCAGCAGAATGCCATCTGCCAGTTGCTGAGCACCGGGCCGGGCTTTTTCCTCATCAAGAAATTTCTGCTCGGTTTTCAGTGCCGCTTCGATCTGCGGCGTCGCCGGTGACGACGTCAGCCGTGCCTGATGGTCGGCCAGTATCTGTTCGATGCGCTCATCCTTGAGGGCCAACGGTTTGCCCAGATAAGCCTGTTGCAGAGCCTCGACCAACGCCTGGATCTGCAGGTCGGGTACATCCTGGCGCAGACGTTCACCCAGGCTTGCCCCCAGGCTGTACGCCAGGTCATGAGCGTCGTTTGCGCTGGTTTTTTCTGCGGCCTGAGCCATGGAGCAAACCATGCAAAGGAATAAAAACAAGTGACGCGACATGTAGTGTTCTCCGGCCTCGAATGGAGGGGATTATGCCAGTGCCGATATCCGCAAAGGTGGTTTGCCCCGGCAGTGGGGTAGAAGATTTTTCGTCCCTTGCAACGCAACGTCTTGTGTACTGTCAACATGCCCTAGCGGCGGTTGCAGCAGAGGTCTAGTATGAGCCGCACTCACGTCAGTCAGGAGGTAAACCATGTCGGCCACCAAGAAGCCAGTAAACACTCCGTTGCACTTGCTCCAACAACTTTCGGGCAGTCTGCTCGAGCATCTGGAAAACGCCTGCTCCCAAGCCCTGGCTGATGCTGAAAAACTGCTCGCCAAACTGGAAAAACAACGCGGCAAAGCGCAGGAAAAACTGCACAAGTCGCGCACCAAACTGCAAGACGCGGCCACCGCCGGCAAGGCCAAGGCACAAGCCAAGGCCAAAGACGCTGTGAAAGAACTCGAAGATCTGCTCGATGCCTTGAAGGATCGTCAGTCCGAAACCCGCGCCTATATTCTGCAACTCAAGCGTGATGCCCAGGAAAGCCTGAAACTGGCCCAAGGCGTCGGTCGTGTGCAAGAAGCCGTGGGCAAGGCACTGAGCCTTCGTGCTGCCAAGCCTGCCGCTGCCGCTGTATCGGCCAGAAAACCGGCCGCTAAACCTGTCGCGACAAAAACACCGGCCAAGGTAGCTGCCAAACCTGCCGCAAAAGCGCCGGCCAAAGCAGCGAGCAAACCAGCCGCTAAACCGGCTGCGAAAAAACCGGTTGCTGCCAGCGCTGCAAAACCGGCTGCGAAAAAAACTGCAGTCAAAGCTGTAGCCAAGCCGGCGGCCAAAGTGGCTGCCAAGCCAGCCGCTAAACCGACCGCTAAAACAGCCGCCGCCAAACCCGCAGCGACAAAAACCGCCGCGGCTAAACCGGCTGCCAAGCCAGCTGCTACAAAAACGGCTGCTGCCAAGCCCGCCGCCAAACCTGCTGCCAAGCCAGCCGCTGCCAAAGCGCCCGCCAAAGTTGCAGCTAAACCTGCTGCCAAGCCAGCCGCTGCCAAAGCTCCCGCCAAAGTTGCAGCTAAACCTGCTGCCAAGCCAGCCGCTGTCAAAGCGCCTGCCAAAGCTGCGGCTAAACCGGTTGCCAAACCGGCTGCTGCCAAACCTGCCGCCAAGCCTGCCGCCGCCAAACCTGTGGCCAAGCCCGCTGCGAAACCCGCCGTGAAAAAGCCTGCTGCCGCAAAACCTTCGACTGCTCCGGCGGCCAAGCCTGCGACATCGACATCGACATCGACATCGACATCGACTCCGGCGCCTGCAGCGACCCCTGCGCCAACCGCCAGCACTGCGACCCCGGCGCTGAACCCGAGCGCCGCCCCGGCGCCGAGCAGCAACACCCCAACCCGCGCTTCCTAAGTGCCGGACGCCGCGACGCGCAGCTGATGCAGCGCGTCGCGGTTCCCTTGGTCGGCGCCCGCCACGAGTCCTTGCAGCCATTGCGCTGAATCTTTGGGTTGTTCCCCAGGCCATTCCCTGGTCGCAGTCTCCAGTCGCTCCAGCAATCGTCGCTCGGCTTCCAGTTCCAGTCGCTTGACCTGCTCGCGCAGGCTATCGAGTGCCGTGTCTTGAAGGGCGCGGGCTTTCCATTGGCTACGGAGCGTGCGCAAGGGCTGAACGACGTCCGTGTCCCAAGGGCCGACCCATTGCTGAAGCTGTTGCAGTCTTTGTTCAGTGCAGGCTACCCCGCGCTGTTCCAGCCACAGCCCGCAAAGCAGCAGGCAGACATTGGCGCCGGCGCCCTGCAGCGCCAGGCAGGTTTGTTCCACACCAGGCTTGGCGTAGAGGTCGAGGGAAAAGCTCCATAGATCAGAGGACATCGTGCTACTCGCGCCAGTTGCGAGCGAAGCTGGTAGACTCCGCCGCCATTATGATTCGACTTCAGAACCTGACTTTACAGCGTGGCCCGCAACGTCTGCTAGAAGACGCCGAGCTGACCCTGCACGCCGGCCACAAAGCTGGCCTCATCGGTGCCAACGGCGCCGGCAAATCGAGCCTGTTCGCCCTGCTTCGAGGTGAACTGCATCCGGACTCGGGCGATTGCCTGCTGCCCGCCGATTGGCGTATCGCCCACATGCGCCAAGAGGTCGACACCCTTGAGCGCCTGGCGGTGGACTACGTGCTTGACGGCGACCTGCGCCTTCGTCAGGTCCAGCGCGACCTGGCGGCGGCCGAGGCGGCACACGATGGCGCCGCACAGGCCCGTCTGCACGCGGAGCTCGACAGCGCCGACGGCTACACCGCCGATGCCCGCGCACGCAAGCTGCTGGCAGGCCTTGGGTTTACCAATGAGCAGATGGACCGTCAGGTTGGGGATTTCTCCGGTGGCTGGCGGATGCGCTTGAACCTGGCCCAGGCCCTGATGTGCCCTTCGGACCTGCTGCTGCTCGATGAGCCCACCAACCACTTGGACCTCGACGCCATCATCTGGCTCGAAGACTGGCTCAAGAGCTATCCCGGCACATTGCTGCTGATTTCCCATGACCGCGATTTCCTCGACGCGGTGGTGGATCATGTCGCCCATGTCGACCAGCGCAAGCTCACCTTGTACCGTGGCGGCTACAGCGCATTCGAGCGCGCCCGTGCCGAACGCCTGGCCCAGCAACAGCAGGCCTACGAGAAGCAGCAGGCGCAGCGTGCGCACATGGAAAGCTACATCGCCCGGTTCAAGGCCCAGGCCACCAAGGCCCGTCAGGCCCAGAGCCGGATCAAGGCACTGGAGCGGATGGAAGAGCTGTCCGCGGCCCACGTCGATTCACCGTTTGATTTTGTTTTCCGCGAATCGACCAAGATTTCCAGCCCGCTGATCGACCTGTCAGATGCGCGTATGGGCTATGGCGACAAGACCGTGCTGGAGAAGGTCAAGCTGCAGCTGACCCCTGGTGCGCGGATCGGCCTGCTGGGCCCGAACGGTGCTGGTAAGTCGACCCTGATCAAGAATCTCTCCGGCGAGCTCGAGCCCCTGGCCGGGCGTCTGACCCGGGGCGAGAACACCGTGGTCGGTTACTTCGCCCAACATCAGCTCGATTCTCTCGACGCCAAGGCCAGCCCGCTGCTGCATTTGCAGCGTCTGGCACCGAACGAACGCGAGCAGACCCTGCGTGATTTCCTCGGTGGTTTCGACTTTCGTGGTGCGCGCATCGATGAGCCGGTACTGAATTTTTCCGGTGGTGAAAAGGCTCGTCTGGCGCTGGCATTGATCGCCTGGGGCCGGCCGAACCTGTTGCTGCTCGACGAACCGACCAACCACCTCGATCTGGAAATGCGCCTGGCCCTCACCATGGCCTTGCAGGAATTCAGCGGCGCGGTGCTGGTGGTGTCTCACGACCGGCATTTGCTCAAGAGCACCACGGATAATTTTTTCCTGGTGGCCGACGGCAAGGTCGAAGAGTTCGACGGTGATCTGGAAGACTATGCCCGTTGGCTGGTGGATTACCGTCAGCGCAACGCACCGGTCAGTACCACGCCGGTTAACCCGGACAAAACCGACAAGAAAGCCCAGCGCCAGGCCGCCGCCGCATTGCGTCAGCAGTTGGCGCCTCACAAGCGTGAGGCCGACAAGCTCGAAGTCGAACTGGGCAAGCTGCATGAAAAACTGCAAAAGATCGAAACCAGCCTCGGCGACAGCGGTCTCTACGAAGCGGCGCGCAAGGATGAGTTGCGCGATCTGCTGGCCGAACAGGCCAGGCTGAAGGTTCGGGAAGCGGAGCTTGAGGAGGCGTGGATGCAAGCCCTGGAACTGCTGGAAAACCTGCAAGCGGAGCTGGAGGCACTGTCCTGATGGAAGCCTTGGCTCTGCCGATACCCGTCATGTGGGTCGAGCCGATCTGGCTCGGTGTGCAAATACTGCTGATCCTGCTGGCCGGTTACATCGCACAGCGTTGCGTGGCGCGGGCCCTCACGGGCCTTGCTGAGCGCTACCCGTTACCGTCCCAGTTGGTGATCATCCTGCGGGGTGTGCTGCGCTGGCTGATCATGGGCAGCGCGGTGCTGGTGGTACTTGAGCGCCTGGGCGTCTCGGCCACGGTGCTGTGGACCGCGTTGTCGGGGTTCGTCGCGGTGGCGGCGGTGGCGTTCTTCGCCATCTGGAGCGTGCTGTCGAATCTGCTGTGCGCCATCCTGATCTACACCGTCGGGCCGTTTCGTCTGGGCGATGTAGTTGAGCTGGTGGAGTCCACCGACAAGCCCGGCATCAAGGGGCGGGTGGTGGCCATCAACCTGCTTTACACCACCCTGATCGAACCCGAGGAACTCGGTACGGGCAGTTCCATGGTGCAGGTGCCCAACAGCCTGTTCTTCCAGCGTTCAGTTCGACGCTGGCGCGGCAACGAGGCGTTTCCGGTCGGCGGGTTCGTCGAGTAAGCGGGTCTCGATTGTTAAATATCTGTGGTCAACCGTCCGGCGGCGCATTAGCTTAGTGGTTTCAACGAATCTGAGCCGAGGTGTGCAATGGTGCTGGAAACATGGCTGGCGTTTTTCGCCGCTTGCTGGGTGATCAGTCTTTCGCCGGGCGCCGGTGCCATCGCATCGATGTCCAGCGGTCTGCAATACGGTTTCTGGCGCGGCTACTGGAATGCCCTGGGCCTGCAATTGGGGCTGGCGTTGCAAATCGTGATTGTCGCCGCCGGTGTCGGCGCGGTCCTCACCGCATCGGCGACCGCGTTTTATGCGATCAAGTGGTTTGGTGTGGCCTATCTGGTTTATCTGGGCGTCAAGCAGTGGCGAGCCATCCCGGGCGATCTCAGTGATGACGCGGCCGTGCGGCCTATCGGCAAGCCTTTGGCGCTGGTGTTTCGCGGTTTTCTGGTCAACATCAGCAACCCCAAGGCATTGGTGTTCATGCTTGCAGTGTTGCCTCAATTCATCGACCCGCATGCCCCGCTGATCAAGCAATACCTGATCCTGGGTGTGACGATGGTTTGCGTCGACCTCATCGTCATGGCCGGGTACACCGGGCTGGCATCCAAAGTCCTGCGCCTGCTGCGCACTCCGAAACAGCAGCGTCGAATGAACCGCACCTTTGCCGGGCTGTTCATTGGTGCGGCGGGGTTGCTGGCGACAATTCGCAAAGCCTCGGTCTAACCCGCCGGTTGCAATGTGGCGGGGATAAATCTCCTCGCCACAAAATAATCGCTGAACCGCTTAGCGCAAAATGACCGGCGCAGTATCCCGTGGCAGGTTGTTGCGCGGCACAGGCTCGCCGGTCTGTTCGTAGTCAGGCCCACCAAGTTGTTCGCTCAGTTGCCGCGCTACGTCCTCACCCAGGGCCTTGGACACTTCGCGCACGACCCGCGGGCGGTTGAGGTTGATGCGTACGTCCCGGTGGTTCAGCAGCTTGGTGTCCTGGCCTTCACCCATGGCGGTGAAGGCCGAGGTGATTTCGTAGGTCTTGGTGTTGATCAGGCTGAAATCCGCCACCAGGGTCAAGGCGAGCACGGCCGAGTAGCTGTTGGTATTGGCCAGTTCATTGATGTCGCGGGTGAAGTCGATGTCCGATACGGTGCCGAACAGCACGTAATCGGCGCCCTTGAAGTGCCCGGCCTTGATTCGCTTGATCACGTCATAGACGTCGCCCGTGGACGAAGCAGTGTGGGGCGTGCCTTGCACGAGCTGGAACATCCCGCTGCGCAGGATTTCGCCCTTGATGTCGCCGGTGAACTTGCGCAGTTCGCCCTGCTCGATGTAGCTGGTGGTGGCCTCCATCTCGTCGTAGCTCGACGAGGCGCTGGCGCTGTAAGGGTTCGCCTGGAAGTTGCTCTGGGCCGAAACGGTGTGGATGTATTCCTCCACCCGTTGCTGGTACGCCAGGTCCGTGACCGCGACTTTCGGGGCCGCCTGGGCGCCGAACGCGCAGGCCAGGGCCATGATGCCGATCCATGTGCGCATGGCTTAGCGCTCCGTGGTCTTGCGGATTTCTTTCTCGTCCATCCACTCGGCCAGACCGCTTTCGACGTCGATCAATTGCAGGCTGAATTTGTAGAAGACGTCCTTGTAGTCGCTGCTGCGCTTGACGATCGAGCTGATGGAGCCTTCGAGGCGGTATTTGGCCGCGATCATGTTGCCGGTCTTGGCCACGGTGCTTTTCTTGTACAGGCCGCTCTGGTTTTGCAGTTTGAGCTGGTCAACCTGGCTGTCCATGGCGTTGTTGTCGCTGGCGAAACGTGCGGCACCGGTCTTCATCAATTGGGTCTTGATGCTGGTGGTGATCTCGCGGGTGTCGATGTACTCGCTGGTCTTGTTCTTCACGTCATAGACCTGAACCACCGGGCGGCCCTGCAGAATGCCGGACTGGGCCAGGGAGCGGGTCATGGACTCGGCGATCATTTGCAGGTCGGTGGAGCCAAATTCGTTGGTCACGGTTTCCACGGCCTTGGTGTCGCCGTAGCTGATGTTCTTGTTGCCCAGGACTGGAGAGTTGTTGGCACAGCCGCTGATCAGCAGGGCGGCCAGGGCGAGGGATGAAATGCGTACAAACATGGGAGTGCTCTCGAAAGCTGAAAAATTAGGGTTAACACGTGGTGCCAGTCAGTAGAGCCTTTGTGGGAGCGAGCCTGCTCGCGATAGCGGTCTGTCAGCCAAGCTCATTGCTGGCTGATGCATTGCTATCGCGAGCAACCTCGCTCCCACAGGTGTGTGGCTCAAGGCGTATTGATTTCCAACCGGAAATCCACAGCCTTGGGTGTCGGTGCGATGGCCGGCAGGAAACTGGTTTGTTCGCCATACAGCGTCAGGCTTTTCCAGGTTTCTTCCTCGGCAACCGGAAAGCCTTCCGGTCCCAACCAGGCAAAGCGGTAGTACATCGTCTTGTTGTTGAAGCTGGTGTTGCTCAGCTGCACATTGACGGTCAGGTAGCCGTTTTCCCGGGCTACGCGCATGGCGCCGACCACGATGTTTTTCTGCTTGCCCATGGCCACGACTTTGCTGGCGGCGCTGCCCGGCTCCGGTGGCGCAGGGGTGGCGCAACCGGCCAGCAAGGCCAGGACACCGATGGTGATCAGTTTTAAACGCATTTGAACAAGACTCCGTTCTTAAGGTTGCTTGATGCTGGCGACGGCGGTCGGGTTGGTGCTCGGGATCACCTGGGCGGCCAGGCCACCGGCGAAGACCTGATTGCCTACTGCCCGCAGGCTGATGACCTGGTAACGCTGATCGACGGTGACCTTGACCACCGAACCGCCCACCGCATTCGGCAAGGTGACCTGGTGTTCACCTTTTTTCAGGCGCAGACGCACCACTTGGGTGTAGTCCGGCAGGGTGCGCCAGGTCCGGGTGTCCGCGCCTTCCAGCACGGCCGAGGTCAGGCCCACCGCGAGGCCGGCCAGGGGATTGGTTTCGTTGATCTGTTTTTGCGCCACGCCACGGGTGATCGCGCGCACGGTTGTGCGCAGGATGATGCCGGGCATGTCGTCGCGCAGGGCGCGGCGGGACATTGCTGTGGTGCTGTTGAGCTGGGTCAGGTCCAGTTGACGACCGTCGACACCGATTTGAGTGAACGTGGCGGTGGAGGTGTCAGGCTTGATCAGGGGGAATGACAGTGGCGTGATCACCACATTGCCGCTGATGGGCAGGGGCAGGGGAATGCGGATCGAGTCCCGGGACGGCGCCAGGCCGCTCTGCACCACAATCAGGATGTCGCTTTCATCCTTCTTGCCAGCGGGCTTGTCGAGGTTGATCAATGCCTGCTCCAGCAACGGCGTATTCGGACGCAGTTCGGCGGCTTTGCGATAACCCGGAGCGGCCAGGTCTTTTTCGCCCAAGGCTTCATAGACGAACCCGGCCAGGTAATGGCTGAACGCACTCTGATAGCTGTTTTTCAGGCTAATCACTTCCGGCGCGTCGAGGCTGGCCACCGGGTAGCCCTGCAGGTCCTTGTACTCGGTCTTGACCCCTTGCTTCTCGGCGTCTTCCTCGCGCTTGAGGTATTCCTTGTCCCGCAGGTCGGCAATCACCGCTTCGCGCTCGTGGGTTTTCTTGATCTGCATCCGCGCGCCGTCGAAGTCGTTCACGGCCAGCTGGTTCAGGGCCATCTGCGTGGTCAGCATGACCTTTTCGTAGTCATAGCCTTCGTAGCGTCGAACTTTATCGTTGACCAGAAAGCTGCCGAACTGTGCCAGATATTTGCCTGTGTCGAGCTTGACTGCATCTTCCCACTGACCCACCTGCTGATCGGCGCTGGACCAGGCAGCCTGACTGCCGGGCAGGTCGCCCTTGGCGCGCAACAGTTCGCCTTTTTCGAAGAAATACAGCAGGTCTTTGTCTTGGCTGGTGTTGTTTTTCTCCAGCAGGGTCAACGCCGCGTCGACGTTGCCGGAAGCCAGTTGCTGATTGGTCTGGGCCAATTCGCTGTCGTAGTTGCGAAACGCAGAGCAGCCAGACAACAAGGTGATCGCGCCGAGGGCGATCGAAAGAGCGGCACGGGATGCCATGAATACTTCTTCCCTGAGGTATCAGCCGGGGGTGCGGGTCGGGCTGGGACGATCCACGGACGAGCGCCGGGCGCTGTCGGTTCCTCATAACCGGAGGAGCTTTTATGCCTTCGGACAATAAGAGGGCGGCGGGATTATAAACATGGCCGTTGGCTATGTAATGGCTTTTTAATCTCGTAATGCAGTTTTTGTGACATCACTTCCAAGCGTGAAGATCCGATGAAATCTGCTTCAGAAACACATCAACCCTTGAGTCAAGGTCATTGGAAGTGAACAATGTGTTACTTCTTATTTCCATCTGAGAGTCATTCATGACTGCCCCGTACCGTTTTCTGGCCTGGCTAGCGCTGCCGTTGTTTGCGCTATGCAGCGCCAATCTATTGGCCGACACCCTGGAGGGCGCCCCCCAGGCGCTGCATTTACTGGATTACATCGGGGCGGATTATCCGGCGACGGTGCAGGCGGGCAAGGTTGTCGACGAGTCTGAATACCGCGAGCAACTGGAATTTACCCAGCGCCTGGAAGGGCTGATCGTTGCGCTGCCAGCCAAACCTGAAAAAGCAGAGCTGACACAAGGCGTCGCCGCCTTGCGCAGCGCCATCACCGCGCATCAGGACGGCGATGAGGTCGCCCGCCTGGCGCGGCAACTGGGGGCCCGACTGGCGGTGGCGTATGAGGTCAGTCAGGCGCCGGTGATCACCCCGGACCCGGCCCGCGGTGCGCCGCTATATGCGCAGAATTGCTCGGTGTGCCACGGTGACAGCGGGGCCGGCGACGGTCCCGCCGGTGTCGGCCTGGAGCCTGCGCCCGCCAACCTGCGCGATGGGGCGCGCTTGGATCATCTGAGTCTCTACGCGATCTACAACACGCTTGGCATGGGCGTCGAAGGCACTGACATGCCGGCCTTTGCCGATCAGCTCGACGACCGTCAGCGCTGGGACCTGGCGACGTACATCGCCAGCTTCAGCGCCGACCCGGCGGCCGCTAAAAGCGGACAGACCTTCAACCTCGCTGATCTCGCGCGCCAGACACCGGCCGAAATCCTCGCGGCGCAGGGCCCTGAAGCGGCAGCCACCTTTCGTGCCCAGCGTGCCCAGCCGCCACAAGTGCAGCGTGGCCCGGCGCAGTTGCTCGACTACACCGCCACCACCCTGGACAAGAGCATCGCGGCGTATCGCGCCGGTGATCACGACCAAGCCTATGACTTGTCGGTAGCGGCTTACCTGGAAGGTTTCGAGCTGGTGGAAAGTTCGCTGGATAACGTCGATGCCAATGTGCGCAAGGACACTGAAAAAGCGCTGATGGCCTACCGTCAGTCGTTGCAGGATGGCTTGTCGGTCGAGCAGGCCGAGCAGCGCCTGGACGCGGCCAAGGCCAAGCTGACGGAGTCGGCGGATCTGCTGGGTGGCGACGGTTTGAGCTGGTCGCTGAGCTACATCTCGGGCTTGCTGATTCTGCTTCGCGAAGGGCTGGAAGCGATTCTGGTGCTGGCGGCGATCCTGGCGTTCCTGCGCAATACCGGCCAACAGTCAGCGGTTCGCAGCGTCAACGTCGGTTGGGGGCTGGCGCTGCTGGCTGGTCTGGCGACCTGGGGGCTGGCCGCTTATGTGATTGACGTCAGCGGCGCCCAGCGCGAATTGCTCGAAGGCGCAACGGCCTTGTTTGCCAGTGTGATGGTGCTGTGGCTGGGTGTGTGGATGCACGACCGACGTCACGCGGCGGCCTGGCAGGATTACATCAAGAGCAGTCTGGTGGGCGGCGGCGGACGTTTCGGTTTTGCGATCCTGGCGTTTTTCTCGGTCTATCGCGAGCTGTTCGAAGTGATCCTGTTCTACGAAACCCTGTGGCTGCAAGCCGGTCCCGCCGGGCATGATGCCGTGTTGGCCGGCGGTGCCACGGCGCTGGTGCTGTTGGTGGGGTTGGCCTGGGTGATTCTGCGCGGCTCGGCGAAACTGCCTCTGGCGTTGTTTTTCAGCATCAATGCCGGATTGCTCTGCGCGCTGTCGGTGGTTTTCGCCGGTCATGGCGTGAAGGCGCTGCAGGAAGCCGGGATCTTTGGCACCCGTCCGGTGGCGTTCTTCGATTTCGACTGGCTGGGCATTCACGCCGATGCTTATTCCTTGGCCGCCCAAGTGGTGGCGATCGTGGCGATTGTGGTGTTGTACGGGCGCAGTAGGGTGGCGGAGAAGCGTAGGGTCCAGGTTTCCTGAACAGCATTCGCTGCGCTCATAATCGCGGGCAAGCCTTGCTCCCACAGTCAGTATTCGCCTGTGGGAGCAAGGCTTGCCCGCGATGCTTTTAATTAGAGGAGAAACTCAATGCGTGTATGGATCGACGCCGACGCCTGCCCCAAGGCCGCGAAGGAACTGGTGGTCAAGTTCGCCTTGAAACGCCGCTTCGAAGTGGTGCTGGTGGCCGGCCAACCGCAGATCAAGCCAGCGTTGGCCTGCGTGAAGCTGATCGTGGTGCCCAGCGGGCCTGACGCGGCGGACGATTACCTGGTGGAGCATGCCGTACCGGGTGAGCTGGTGATCTGCAGCGACGTACCGTTGGCTGACCGGCTGGTGACGAAGGGGGTTGCGGCACTGGATCCGCGGGGCAAGGAGTTCGATGCGCAGAACATGGGTGATCGGCTGGCGGTGCGCAACCTGTTCACCGACTTGCGTGAGCAGGGCCATATGGGCGGCGGGCCGGCAGCGTACAGCGAGCGGGACAAGCAAGGGTTCGCCAATGCGCTGGATCGGATACTGACGCGCTTGGCCCGAACTTCCTGAGTCTTGCTCGGACCTCTTGTGGGAGCGAGCCTGCTCGCGATGACGGTGTGTCAGCAAACAGATACATCAACTGAACTGACGCCATCGCGAGCAGGCTCGCTCCCACATTGAAGGGTGGTGTTACTCGTCATTCTCGTGAGTCAACTCCAGCACCCGGTCTACCAGTTTATTGATCCCCGAAGCCGCTTCGCTGATGTTCTGCGCCAGCATGTAGGCCGGCGTGCTGACCAGCTTGCGCGCAGTGTCTTCGACGATATCGGTGACAGCGCAGTCTTCGTGGATGCCGCCCATTTTGGTGACGGCGGCGGCAGTGTCGGTATCTGTGCCAATGGTGCAGGTCACCCCCGGACCATAGATTTTTGCCGCCAGGGCCGGGGAAATGCAGATCAGCCCCACCGGTTTTCCGGCCTCGGCAAAGGCTTCGGTCAGCGCCAGAACCTCCGGCTGGACGGTGCAGCCCGCGCCTTCGACGGCAAAGTTGGAGAGGTTCTTCGCCGCGCCGAAACCGCCAGGCACGATCAGCGCGTCGAAGTCCTCGACGTTGGCTTCGCGCAAATCCTTTACATTGCCCCGAGCGATCCGGGCGGACTCCACCAGCACGTTGCGGCTCTCGGGCATCTGCTCGCCGGTCAGGTGATTGATGACCTGCAACTGCGCGATGTCGGGGGCGAAACACTGCACCTGTGCGCCGCGCTGGTCGAGGCGCAGCAAGGTGATCACGCTTTCGTGGATCTCTGCACCGTCATACACGCCACAGCCGGAAAGGATCACTGCAACTTTTTTGCTCATGGGCTTTTCTCCAGATTCATGGCGTTAAATGTCCACTAATTTGTCACTCGTTGCCATAGGGTTATCGAGCAGCTACACCTAATCTGCCGACTATCTCCCTGCTTTGTCTGCTCGGGTTGCGTCATGAATTTCATTCTGTATGCCGTGCCGTTTTTCTTTGTGCTGATTGCCGTCGAGTTGCTGGCCGACCGCTGGCGGGGTGTGAGCCATTACCGCGTGGCAGACGCCATCAACAGCCTGAGCACCGGCGTGCTCTCCACCACGACCGGTTTGCTGACCAAGGGCGTGGGGTTGGTGACCTACGCGTTTGCCTTGGAACACCTGGCCGTTATCCACTTGTCTGCCGACCAGGCCTGGGTCTGGGTATTGGCCTTCGTGTTCTACGACTTCTGTTATTACTGGCTGCACCGCATGGGCCATGAGCGCAACATCCTCTGGGCGGCCCATTCGGTCCATCATCAGAGCGAGGACTACAACCTCTCCACGGCGTTGCGCCAGACCAGCACCGGGTTTGTGTTGAGCTGGATTTTCTACCTGCCGCTGGCGGTGGCCGGCGTGCCGCTGGTGGTGTTCGTCAGCGTGGCGGCGTTGAATCTGCTGTATCAGTTCTGGGTCCACACCCAACACATCCCCAAGCTCGGCTGGCTGGAGTGGTGTTTCGTTACGCCGTCCAATCATCGCGCCCACCATGCACAGAACCCTCTTTACATGGATCGCAATTACGGCGGGGTGTTCATTATTTGGGACCGTCTGTTTCGCACCTTTCAGGAAGAAGACGCTAACGAACCGGTGATTTTTGGCGTGACCACGCCGCTGGCGAGCTGGAATCCGTTGTGGGCCAACCTGCAGTTCTATGCGCAATTGTGGGCGGATGCGCGACGGGCAGAGCGCTGGCGAGACAAACTGCGGATCTGGTTTATGCCCACCGGTTGGCGTCCGGCGGATGTGGCGGCGCGGTACCCGCTGAACAAGCCGGACCTGAGTCAGTTCCGCAAATTCGAGGTGCCGCTGGACGGCCGCCAGCAGTGGTACGTGGCGTTGCAGTTCTGTACCTACATTGCGCTGGGCAGTTACTTGATGAACCTGGAGAACAGCCTGTCGGTTGCTGCCCTGGTGTTGGGTTGGGGCACGGTGGCGCTGGGTTTGTTTGTGTTGGGCGTGGCCCTGGAGAATCGCCCGTGGGCCCTGAGGCTGGAGCTGTTGCGGCTGGTCCTGAATTTACCACTGGTGTGGCTGGCGCCGCTGGTGGGGTTGTGGCCGGCCAGCCCCGTGGCCTGGGTTGGGTTGCTCAGCTACAGCCTGCTCAGTGGCATCGGGCTGTATTGCTGTCGCAGTCGGGTCACTCGGCTGGCGTCGTAGGCTGGTGGGTCCTGGCTTGCTCCAGCCGTTCGGCTTCGAGGACTTTCCTGGCCAGCCGTGCATTCTTGATACGTCGACGCAGCCACAGGCATAGCCCCAGCACCAGCAGGGCACCGAGTACCCACAACTCATATTTCTTGATGCTGCCCAGCATGCCTTCGAGCACCGCGCCGAAGTGGTACGCGGCGGCGGCCAGGGCAGTGGCCCAGATCGCCGCGCCGATACCATTGAGCAACAGATAGCGGCCCGGCGGATAGCCCGACAGCCCGATGGCCACCGGCATGACTGTGCGCAAGCCGTAGACGAAGCGAAAACTCAGGACCCAGATGTCCGGATGCCGGCGAATGTGCTCCAGCGCCCGATCGCCCATCAACTGCCAGCGAGGTTTTCGCGCCAGTAGCCTGCGGCCGTGCTTGCGCCCCATGAAGTACCACAACTGATCGCCCGCGTAGCTGCCGCAGAACGCCACCACCACCACCAGATTGATGTCCATGTAGCCACGGAACGCCAGGAAGCCTGCGAGCACGAGGATGGTTTCGCCTTCGAAGAACGTGCCGATAAACAAGGCCAGGTAGCCGAAGTCATGGAGAAATTGCTGGAGCATTGTCTGGGTGCTGGCGAAATGAACGCGCAGCCTAACCCTTCGGACACATTCAGGAAAGTATCGAGATGTGTCTCGACGTGAACATTTCCTGCAACGACAATGACTGCGACGACGGGACGCAGGTGCACATATCTGTCATCTGTTCGTCATAATGGCCGTCTATAACTGTCACGCTCGCCCGTCAGCGCGGGCTCAGGAGTCTGCCGTGAGCTTTACCCCCGCCAATCGTCTGTTCCCCGCTACCCGTCTGCGTCGCAATCGCCGTGATGAGTTCTCTCGTCGGCTGGTACGTGAAAACGTGCTGACCACCGATGACCTGATCCTGCCGGTGTTCGTGCTGGACGGTGAGAACCGTCGCGAGGCCGTGGCATCGATGCCCGGGGTAGAGCGCCTGACCATCGACCTGTTGCTTGAAGAAGCTGCCAAGTGGGTCGAGCTGGGTATTCCGGCGCTGGCGCTGTTCCCGGTCACGCCTGCCGGGCTCAAGTCCCTGGACGCCGCCGAAGCCTGGAACCCCGATGGCATCGCCCAGCGCGCGACTCGGGCCCTGCGTGCCCGTTTCCCGGAACTGGGCGTGATCACCGACGTGGCGCTGGACCCGTTCACCACGCATGGGCAGGACGGCATTCTCGATGAAGAAGGCTATGTGCAGAATGACATTACCGTCGATGCACTGGTCAGGCAGGCGTTGTCTCACGCCGAGGCCGGTGCCCAGGTGGTGGCGCCGTCGGACATGATGGACGGTCGCATCCAGGCGATCCGTGAGGCGCTTGAAGTGGCCGGTCATGTCAATGTGCGGATCATGGCCTACTCGGCCAAGTACGCCAGCGCCTATTACGGCCCGTTCCGTGATGCGGTCGGCTCGGCGCTGAATCTGGGCAAGGCCAACAAGGCCTCTTATCAGATGGACCCGGCCAACAGCGAGGAAGCCTTGCACGAAGTGGCGGCGGACTTGTCAGAAGGGGCTGATATGGTCATGGTCAAGCCGGGCATGCCTTACCTCGACATTCTTTGCCGGGTCAAAGACGAATTCAAAGTACCGACCTTTGTCTATCAGGTCAGCGGCGAGTACGCCATGCACATGGCGGCAATCCAGAACGGCTGGTTGGGCGAAGGAGTGATCCTTGAGTCCTTGACCGCTTTCAAACGTGCAGGAGCTGATGGCATCCTGACTTACTTTGCTGTGCGCGCCGCCCAATTGTTACGAGAGCAGAAATAGCCTCCCAGGAACTTGTGATGAATACCGAAGGACTCTCTGAAGTTGCCGTAAAAGACGCTCAGCCCGTGGTCGAGCAGGTCGCCGAAACACCGCCGGAGCATGAGGCCGTGCCTACGCCGCCGGTGGTACCCGAGGCCCCCGTGGCCCCTGCGATTGTCATTCCCAACCTGGATGACAGCAGCCTGTACATCCATCGCGAGCTGTCGCAACTGCAGTTCAACATCCGCGTGCTGGAGCAGGCGCTGGACGAGTCCTACCCGCTGCTGGAACGGCTCAAGTTCCTGCTGATCTTTTCCAGCAACCTGGACGAGTTCTTCGAGATTCGCGTCGCCGGCCTGAAAAAGCAGATCACCTTCGCCCGTGAACAGGCCGGTGCCGACGGCCTGCAGCCGCACCAGGCTCTGGCCCGCATCAGCGAGCTGGTCCACGGCCACGTTGACCGCCAGTACGCGATTCTCAATGACATTCTGTTGCCCGAACTGGAAAAGCATCAGGTTCGCTTCATTCGTCGGCGCAACTGGAACACCAAGCTCAAGACTTGGGTGCGCCGCTATTTCCGCGACGAGATCGCCCCGATCATCACCCCGATCGGCCTCGACCCGACGCACCCGTTCCCGCTGCTGGTCAACAAGAGCCTGAACTTCATTGTCGAGCTTGAAGGCATCGACGCCTTCGGTCGCGATTCCGGCCTGGCGATCATCCCCGCGCCACGCTTGTTGCCGCGCATCATCCGCGTGCCGGAAGACGTCGGCGGGCCCGGTGACAATTATGTGTTCCTGTCGTCGATGATCCACGCTCACGCCGACGACCTGTTCCAGGGCATGAAGGTGAAGGGTTGCTACCAGTTCCGCCTGACCCGTAACGCCGACCTGTCGGTAGACACCGAAGACGTCGAAGACCTGGCCCGCGCCCTGCGCGGCGAGCTGTTCTCGCGCCGCTACGGTGATGCGGTGCGCCTGGAAGTGGCCGACACTTGCCCCAAACACCTGTCCGACTACCTGCTCAAGCAGTTCAACCTGCATGAGACCGAGCTGTATCAGGTCAACGGTCCGGTCAACCTGACCCGACTGTTCAGCATCACCGGTCTGGACAGCCATCCGGAACTGCAATATTTGCCGTTCACGCCGCAGATCCCGAAGTTGCTGCAAAACAGCGAAAACATTTTCAGCGTGATCAGCAAGCAGGACATTCTGCTGCTGCACCCGTTCGAGTCGTTCACGCCCGTGGTCGACCTGCTGCGCCAGGCGGCCAAGGATCCCCACGTATTGGCGGTGCGCCAGACCCTGTATCGCAGCGGCGCCAACTCGGAAATCGTCGACGCCTTGGTGGACGCGGCGCGTAACGGCAAAGAGGTCACGGCAGTGATCGAATTGCGGGCGCGCTTCGATGAAGAGTCCAACCTGCAACTGGCCAGTCGTCTGCAAGCGGCCGGTGCGGTGGTGATTTATGGTGTGGTCGGCTTCAAGACCCACGCCAAGATGATGCTGATCCTGCGGCGCGAGGCCGGCGAGATCGTGCGTTACGCCCACCTGGGCACCGGCAACTATCACGCCGCCAACGCCCGTCTGTACACCGACTACAGTCTGCTGACCTCCGACGATGCCTTGTGCGAAGACGTCGGCAAGCTGTTCAGTCAGTTGATCGGCATGGGCAAGACCCTGCGCATGAAAAAACTGCTGCACGCGCCGTTCACCTTGAAAAAGGGCATGCTCGACATGATTGCCCGGGAGACGCAGTTCGCCCTGGACGGCAAGCCGGCGCACATCATCGCCAAATTCAACTCGCTGACCGATCCGAAGATCATCCGCGCGTTGTACAAGGCCAGCCAGTCGGGCGTGCGCATCGACCTGGTGGTGCGCGGCATGTGCTGCCTGCGGCCGGGTATCCCGGGGGTTTCCCACAACATCCATGTACGCTCGATCATCGGCCGCTTCCTGGAACATACCCGGGTGTTCTACTTCCTCAACGGTGGGGAGGAGCAGATGTTCCTGTCCAGCGCCGACTGGATGGAGCGCAACCTCGACAAGCGCGTCGAGACCTGCTTCCCGGTGGAAGGCAAGAAGCTGATCCTGCGGGTCAAGAAGGAGCTGGAAAGCTACCTCACCGACAACACCCACAGCTGGAGCCTGCAATCGGACGGTCGCTATATCCGCAACACGCCGACCGGCAACCAGAATGCCCGCAGCGCCCAGGCGACATTGCTGGAGCGCTTGGGCAGCCCATTGCTGACGGTTCGTTAAGAGGCAGAGGCAGGCTTAGCTTTTGTGGCGAGGGAGCTTGCTCCCGCTGGGCTGCAAAGCGGCCCTGAATTCTTGGGAGGGCTTCGCCCTCCAGCGGGAGCAAGCTCCCTCGCCACAGGGATTGCAGCTCACTCCAGTGAGCAATCAGTGGATGTTCAGCACGATCCCGACTCGGGTAAGCCATTCAGCTTCCTGGGCGAAGTCGGCCTGGGTCAGTTGGTTCTCCTCCAGCCAGCCCTCGGGAAACAGCACATCCAGTTGAGCTCCGTCGGCGCGCAGGACCACCTGAGGCATTTCCTGGGTACCGCGGATGTGGTGGAACAGGATCGCAAAGCGCAGCAGCACGCACAGACGAATCAGTTTGATACCGTCATTGCCGAACTCGGCGAATTTATCCCTGGGAATATTGCGCCGGTGGCCACGTACCAATAGCGCGAGCATCTGCTGGTCTTCGCGGGAGAAGCCTGCCAGGTCCGAATGCTCGATCAGGTAGGCGCCGTGTTTGTGGTAGTGATAGTGGGCGATGTCCAGGCCCACCTCATGCACCTTGGCGGCCCAGCCCAGCAATTCGCGCCAGACCCCGTCGTTCAGATCCCAGTCGTCGGCCACTTGGTCGAAGGCGTGCAGCGCCTTGCGTTCGACCCGTGCGGCCTGTTCCTGATCGACGTGGTAACGCTCCATGAGCGAGCCCAGGGTGCGCTCACGGACGTCTTCATGGTGATGGCGCCCGAGTAGGTCATAGAGCACGCCTTCGCGCAGGGCGCCCTCGCAGTGGTCCATGCGTTGCAGTTCCAGAGCGTCGAAAATTGCTTCGAGGATCGCCAGGCCCGCCGGGAAAATCGCCCGGCGGTCAGGCTTGATGCCTTCGAAATCGATTTTGTCCGAGTCGCCGAGCTTGAACAGCCTGCGCTTGAGCCAGGCCAGGCCTTCGGCGTTGACCTCGCCAGTGCCATGGCCGCCGGCCTTGAGGGCCAGGCCAATGGCGCGAATGGTGCCCGAGGAGCCAATGGCTTCATCCCAGGTCAGGCGGTGCAGGGCATGTTCGATGCTCATGATTTCCAGACGAGCCGCCGTATAGGCCTGGGCGTAGCGCGCCGGGGTGATCTTGCCGTCGCGGAAATAACGCTGGGTGTAGCTGACGCAACCCATTTGCAGGCTTTCGCGCAGCAGCGGCTCGAAGCGCTGGCCAATGATGAATTCGGTACTGCCGCCACCGATGTCCGCCACTAGGCGTTTGCCCGGTGTGTCTGCCAGCGTATGGGAGACACCGAGGTAAATCAGACGGGCTTCTTCACGCCCGGAAATGACTTCCACCGGATGGCCGAGGATCTCTTCGGCGCGGTGGATGAATTCGCCGCGGTTGCGCGCCTCGCGCAATGCGTTGGTGCCCACGATCCGTACCGCGCCCAGGGGCATGCCGTTGATCAGTTGGGCGAACCGCTTGAGGCAATCGAGCCCGCGCTGGATGGATTCTTCGCTCAGCTGGCGCTCTTCGTCGATGCCGGCGGCCAGTTGGACCTTCTCGCCGAGCCGCTCAAGAATTCGGATTTCCCCGTTCTGGGCCTTGGCGACGACCATGTGGAAGCTGTTGGAGCCCAGGTCTATGGCTGCGATCAGGGACAGATTCTTGGCTTGGGATGGCGGCATGGTCAAAAAGTCTCGGTCGATAACCTTGCCATCCTGCCACGATCAACCGCTTACGCCAACGCAAAGGCGACCGCTTCGCGTCAATCGCGAGCAGGCTCGCTCCCACAAGTGACCGAGTCGCGATCGAAGTGGGTGCGAGCCTGCTCGCGATGAGGCCAGAAACGGCGCAGCAGAACCTCAGGTCGCCGACTCGACCGTCCCGATAAAATTCGCCAGTTCCACCGTCTGCGGATCGGCGAACAGCACCTTGGGGTCCCCCGTCTCATGCACCTTGCCCTGGTGCATGAACACCAGCTTGTCCCCTACTTCACGGGCGAAGCGCATCTCGTGGGTGACCATGATCAGGGTCATGCCGTCCTTGGCCAGCTGTCGCACCACGCCGAGCACTTCATTGACCAGTTCCGGGTCCAGGGCGGAGGTGATTTCGTCGCACAGCAGTACTTTTGGCGACATCGCCAGGGCGCGGGCGATGGCGACCCTCTGTTGCTGGCCGCCGGACAGGCGGTCCGGAAAGGCGTCGAATTTCTCCCCGAGTCCGACTCGCTCCAGCATCTGGCGTGCCAATTCAGCCGCTTTGGCCTTGGGTACTTTTTGAACAACCTGCGGCGCGAGCATCACGTTCTCACCGACGGTCAGGTGCGGGAACAGGTTGAATTGCTGGAACACCATCCCGACTTTCTGTCGAAGGCTGCGCAGATCGGCGCGGCTGGCGTCGAGGTATTCGCCGTCGACTTCAATCACGCCGTCGTTGATCGACTCCAAACCATTGAGGGTGCGCAAGAGGGTGGATTTGCCCGAACCGCTGCGACCGATGATTGCCACGACCTGGCCTTCCTCGACGCTCAGGTCGATGCCTTTAAGCACGTGGTGATCGCCGTAGTATTTATGCAGGGCGGAAATTCTAAGCAGAGGCATGCAGTCTCCTTTCCAGGTAGCGCGCACTGAGGGACAAGGGGTAGCAAAGCAGGAAGTAACCGAGGGCCACCAAGCCATACACCATGAACGGCTCGAACGTGGCGTTGGCGAGCATGCCGCCGGTCTTGGTCAGTTCGGTAAAGCCAATGATCGAGGTCACTGCCGTGCCCTTGACCACTTGCACCGAAAACCCCACGGTCGGCGCCACGGCGATGCGCAAGGCCTGGGGCAGGATCACGTAGCGCAACTGCTCCAGCGGGTTGAGGGCCAGGCTCGAGGATGCTTCCCACTGGCCGTTGGGAATCGCGTCGACGCAGCCGCGCCAGATCTCCGCCAGATAGGCACTGGTAAACAGCGTCAAGGCAATCGCCGCCGCCATCCACGGCGAGATTTCCACCCCGGCCAGGGCTACGCCGAAGAACACCAGGAACAGCTGCATCAACAGCGGTGTGCCCTGGAACAGCTCGATGTAGGTGCGAGCAATATTGCGGGGCAGGGCGTTTTTGGAAATGCGCAGCACCATCACCAGCAAGCCGATCACGCCGCCCCCGATAAACGCCACCAGCGACAATGCCAGGGTCCATTGCAGGCCCGTGAGCAGGTTGCGCACCACGTCCCAGAAAGTGAAATCGCTCATTGGCTGCTCCTGGCAATGTAGCGGCGCCCCACCCAGTTCAGGAACTGGCGGATCAACAGCGCCATGCACAAGTAGATCAGCGTGGTCAGTGCATAGGTTTCGAACGCGCGGAAATTACGGGACTGAATGAAGTTGGCGGCAAAGCTCAGCTCTTCAGTGGCGATCTGCGAGCAGACCGCCGAGCCGAGCATCACGATGATGATCTGGCTGCTCAGGGCCGGCCAGACCTTGCCCAGCGCCGGCAGCAGCACCACATGACGAAAGGCTTCGAAACGGCTCATTGCCAGAGCCGCGGCGGCTTCCAGCTGCCCACGCGGAATGGCCTGGATGCCGGCGCGGATGATCTCGGTGGAGTAGGCGCCGAGGTTGATCACCATTGCCAGTACCGCTGCCTGCCATTCGGATATCTGCAAGCCCAGGGACGGCAGGCCGAAGAAAATGAAAAACAGCTGCACCAGGAATGGCGTGTTGCGGATCAGCTCCACGTACACGCCGAAGATCGCCGAGAACGGACGAATATGCCACGCCCGCACCACGGCACCGACGATGCCCAGGCCAACCCCGAGCAGCGCGCCGATGGCCGTCAACTCCAAGGTGAACAAGGCACCGCGCAACAGCAGCTCGGTGTTCTGCACCACCGGCATAAAATCGAACTGATAAGCCATGCTCAACCTCTCAGGCGACGGTCAGAGATCGGCCGGCAGCGGCTGCTTGAGCCAGGTCTGGGAGTTTTTCTCCAGGCTGCCATCGGTCTTGGCAGTGGCCAGGATCTGGTTGACCTTGTCCAGCAGCGCCGGCTCGTTCTTGTTCACGCCCACATACACTGGCGAATCCTTGAGTTTTACTTTCAGCGCCGGGACGCGCTTGGGGTTGCGTTCGCTGATTGCGACCATCACCACGTTGCCGCTGGCGATCAGGTCCACCTGACCGGCCAGGTAGGCGGCGATGGTCGAGTTGTTGTCTTCAAAGCGTTTGATCGTGGCGCCTTGGGGAGCGACCTTGGTCAGCTCGATGTCTTCGATGGCGCCGCGGGTGACGCTGATGGTCTTGCCCTTGAGGTCGTCCAGGCCATTGATGGCGGCGTCGGGCGGGCCGAATACCGCGAGGTAGAACGGCGCGTAGGCGCTGGAGAAGTCGATGACTTTTTCACGCTCGGGGTTCTTGCCCAGGCTGGAGATCACCAGGTCAACCTTGCCGGTGGTCAGGAACGGAATGCGGTTGGTGCTGTTGACGGGGGTCAGTTCAAGCTTGACCTTGAGCTGATCGGCCAGCAGTTTCGCGGTGTCGATGTCCAGGCCGCGCGGCTTCATGTCCGGGCCAACCGAGCCGAACGGCGGGAAGTCCTGGGGGACTGCGACTTTGAGGGTGCCACGCTTGACCACGTCTTCCAGGCCGTCCGCTTGAGCGGGCAGATGAGTGAGCATCAGGCTGGCGAACAGGGCGGTAAGCAGGGCGCTGTAACGCTTGATCATGGCGAATCTCCGCATCGGTGATGTGATTTCTGCGTTCGGACAGAGCACAGGCCATGCCAAGCTGGTTTTTAATCTGCCAAAGCCACGGTTTTACTGGTGGGATGAGGTCTTACTGGTCTGAACAGTTGCGCCGCGTTTCGCACCGTTATCGAGCGTTGGTATTTGCCGCCGAACCCAAGTGGAGCACGACTTGCCGGGCGCGGCGTTTAGCTTTACAACTGGTCGCTCACTGGCCCGGTTCGTCTGAAAAACCATGAATTCCATCTCTCGCGCAGTGCCCGAAGTGGCGCTGCAAGCCATCCGTAAACTGATCGTCGATGAAGGCTTCGCTCCCGGGGATGCGCTGCCGTCGCAACGGGACCTGGCGTTGCAACTGGGGGTGAGTCGCGCCTCGCTGCGTGAAGCGCTTTCATCGTTGAGTGCGCTGGGCGTCATCAGCGTACAGCCGGGCAAGGGTGTGTTCGTGCAGTCGTCGGTGGAGGTTTCGCGCAGCGAACTGGCCCCGGGCTGGCCGTTCGCGGCCCAGGCTTCGCCGGTGGATATCTTCCAGTTGCGTTATGCCCTGGAGGGTTTCGCGGCCGGGTTGGCGGCGGTGACGTTGAGCGCCGATGAACTCGACACATTGGAGGACAACGTCGAGGCCATGCGTCGGGAGCTCAAGGCAGGGGATTTCGACGCAGCGGCGCGGCTGGATTTCGAGTTCCATCGGCGCATCCTGCAGGCCAGCGGCAACCAGGCGATGCTGAGTATTCTCACCGCCAGCGCCGACATCTTCCTGGAGAGCCAGAAACTGCCGTTCATCAGGGCGGAGCGGGCGATGGAGACCTGGCAGGAGCATCGCAAGATCCTTCGGGCCCTGGCCCGTCGCGCTTCGGGTGGCGCGCAAAAAGCCATGCAGGAACACGTACGTAACGCCGCACTGCGCACCGGAATTTCCTTCGTGGCCCCGGCTGCCCCATGACGGGCGTCATACCTAAATACATCAGACACCATAGCGAGACTCAATCAACTGCGGCTTCCTGAACCCGGTAAGGGCAGCTATGATGGGCCACGTTTTTTTGCTGACAATCCCGGAGATTCCATGAGCAGCGATCTGATCAAACATGTTAGCGACGCTAGCTTCGAGGCTGACGTACTCAAGGCCGAAGGCGCGGTACTGGTCGACTATTGGGCTGAGTGGTGCGGTCCATGCAAAATGATCGCCCCGGTCCTGGACGAAATCGCTGGCGCCTACGCTGGCAAGCTGACCATTGCCAAGCTCAATATCGACGAGAATCAGGAAACCCCGCCCAAGTATGGCGTGCGTGGTATCCCGACGCTGATGCTGTTCAAGAACGGTAATGTCGAAGCCACCAAGGTTGGCGCACTGTCGAAGTCGCAACTGGCTGCTTTCATCGACGCCAACATCTAAGCGCCGAATGCTGTTGAAAAAGCCCCGCTAATCGCGGGGCTTTTTTCGTTACTCGGGGCTAGACGCTCGCAAACTCAGGTGTTACATTCGGCCCCGCACTGGTTTCTCCTTTGCCCCCTGCAAGCCGTCGCCGACGCACTCCTTTCGAATAAGTACGCGATCCTGTCGCCTTCTCCGCGGCGCGGCCTCATTAAGCCAAAAGCTTAATTTCCCCCCTCCATAAATGATTACGTCATTCCTATATGAATCTGACTGAACTCAAGCAAAAGCCGATTACCGAACTGCTCGAATTGGCCGAACAGATGGGCATAGAAAATATGGCCCGTTCGCGCAAGCAGGACGTGATTTTCTCCCTGCTCAAAAAGCACGCGAAAAGCGGCGAGGAAATCTCCGGTGATGGCGTGCTGGAGATTCTCCAGGACGGCTTCGGCTTTCTCCGCTCCGCAGACGCTTCCTATCTTGCCGGCCCAGACGATATCTACGTCTCGCCGAGCCAGATCCGTCGTTTCAACTTGCGCACCGGTGACACCATCGTTGGCAAGATCCGCCCTCCGAAGGAAGGCGAGCGTTACTTCGCACTGCTCAAGGTCGACACGATCAACTTCGATCGTCCGGAAAACGCGAAGAACAAGATTCTCTTCGAGAACCTGACCCCGCTGTTCCCGACCGTGCGCATGAAGATGGAAGCCGGTAACGGTTCCACCGAAGACCTCACCGGCCGGGTCATCGACCTGTGCGCACCTATCGGCAAGGGTCAGCGCGGTCTGATCGTGGCGCCGCCGAAAGCGGGCAAGACGATCATGCTGCAGAACATCGCGGCCAATATCGCTCGTAACAACCCTGAAGTTCATCTGATCGTGCTGCTGATCGACGAGCGTCCGGAAGAAGTGACCGAGATGCAGCGCACCGTGCGCGGCGAAGTGGTTGCCTCGACGTTCGACGAGCCGCCGACCCGCCACGTGCAGGTTGCCGAGATGGTGATCGAGAAGGCCAAGCGCCTGGTCGAACACAAGAAAGACGTGGTGATCCTGTTGGATTCCATCACCCGTCTGGCCCGTGCCTACAACACCGTGATCCCGAGCTCCGGCAAGGTGCTGACCGGTGGTGTCGATGCCCACGCCCTGGAGAAACCGAAACGTTTCTTCGGCGCCGCGCGCAACATCGAAGAAGGCGGCTCGCTGACCATCATCGCCACCGCGCTGGTTGAAACCGGCTCGAAGATGGACGAAGTGATCTACGAGGAATTCAAAGGCACCGGTAACATGGAACTGCCTCTGGATCGCAAGATCGCTGAAAAGCGCGTCTTCCCGGCCATCAACATCAACCGTTCCGGCACCCGCCGCGAAGAGTTGCTGACCGCCGACGACGAGCTGCAGCGTATGTGGATCCTGCGCAAGCTCCTGCATCCTATGGATGAAGTCGCTGCCATCGAGTTTTTGGTCGACAAGTTGAAGCAGACCAAGACCAACGATGAGTTCTTCCTGTCGATGAAGCGCAAGTAATCGATCAGGCAGGGCAGCAAAGCCGGGGAAACCCGGCTTTTTGCTATCCGTGCATTCACTATTTTGAACGGGCGGCGTTAAACTCGGGCCCCCGAACGCCACGGCTACCATGAGGCTTTTGCATGCAGTATCGCGACTTGCGCGACTTTATCAGCGGTCTGGAACAGCGCGGCGAACTCAAGCGCATCCAGGTGCCGGTGTCCCCCGTACTGGAAATGACCGAGGTCTGCGACCGTACGCTGCGAGCCAAAGGCCCGGCGCTGTTGTTTGAAAACCCGACCGGTTATGACATCCCGGTGCTGGGCAACTTGTTCGGTACGCCGGAGCGCGTGGCCTTGGGCATGGGCGCCGAAGCCGTCAGCGAATTGCGCGAGATCGGCAAGCTGCTGGCGTTTCTCAAGGAGCCTGAGCCGCCCAAAGGCCTGAAGGATGCGTGGTCCAAGCTGCCGATTTTCCGCAAGATCATTTCCATGGCGCCGAAAGTCGTCAAGGACGCCATCTGCCAGGAAGTGGTGATCGAAGGCGACGATGTCGACCTGGCAATGTTGCCGGTGCAGACCTGCTGGCCGGGCGACGTGGGGCCGCTGATTACCTGGGGCCTGACCGTCACCAAAGGTCCGAACAAGGATCGTCAGAACCTCGGTATCTACCGTCAGCAGGTCATTGGCCGGAACAAGGTCATCATGCGCTGGCTGAGCCACCGTGGCGGTGCACTGGATTACCGGGAATGGTGTGAAAAACATCCTGGGCAACCGTTTCCGGTGTCCGTGGCCCTCGGCGCGGACCCGGCGACCATTCTCGGCGCTGTCACGCCAGTGCCTGACAGTCTTTCCGAATATGCTTTCGCCGGGCTGTTGCGTGGCAACCGCACCGAACTGGTGAAATGCCGCGGCAACGACCTGCAAGTGCCGGCCACTGCCGAGATTATTCTTGAAGGCGTGATCCATCCCGGCGAAATGGCCGATGAAGGTCCGTATGGCGACCACACCGGCTACTACAATGAAGTCGACAGCTTTCCGGTGTTCACCGTCGAGCGCATTACGCATCGGATCAAGCCGATTTACCACAGTACCTACACTGGCCGTCCGCCTGATGAGCCGGCCATTCTCGGGGTGGCTCTGAACGAAGTGTTCGTGCCGATCCTGCAGAAGCAATTTCCCGAGATCACCGACTTCTACCTGCCGCCGGAAGGCTGCTCTTACCGCATGGCCGTGGTGACCATGAAGAAGTCGTACCCGGGACATGCCAAGCGAGTCATGCTGGGGGTCTGGTCGTTTTTGCGACAGTTCATGTACACCAAGTTCGTTATTGTCACTGACGACGATATCAACGCACGAGACTGGAACGACGTGATCTGGGCCATCACCACGCGCATGGACCCCAAGCGTGACACGGTGATGATCGAGAATACGCCGATCGATTACCTCGACTTTGCCTCGCCGGTGTCCGGCCTGGGGTCGAAGATGGGACTCGATGCCACGCACAAATGGCCCGGTGAAACCACCCGTGAGTGGGGCCGGGTGATCGTCAAGGATGAAGCCGTTACCCAACGGATCGATGCCATCTGGAATCAGTTAGGAATAGATTGATGCGTGTAACCTTGCAGCCTTCCGGGGCGGTGTTGGATATCCGGCCCGCCGAGCGGATTCTCGATGGCGCGCGACGCCTGGGCTACGAGTGCCCGCAAAGCTGCCGCAATGGCAACTGCCATGTCTGTGGTGCGCTGTTAGTGGAAGGCCGCGTGAAGCAGGCGGGTGAAGTGCGCGATCACGGTGAGATTTTCACCTGCATTGCCGAGCCCCTGGAGGACTGTGTGGTGCTCTGGGATGGCGTGCTGTCACCGGGCGAGTTGCCGGTGCGCAGCCTGGCGTGCCAGGTCACTGAATGCGCCGACGTGGGCGGTGATGTCTGGCGAGTACGCCTGCGCGCGCCGGCGGGCAAGCCGCCGCGCTATCACGCGGGGCAGTACCTGATGATCGAGCGGGAAAATGGCGAGAAATCGGCGTTTTCCCTGGCCTCGGCGCCGCATTCGGGGCGCGAGCTGCAATTGCACGTATTAGTGCGCGAAAACAGTGCGCAGACATTGTTGGAGCAACTTCAGCGTAACCCCAATGTGCGCATCGAAATGCCCTTTGGCGACACCCATTTGTCCGAGTTGCCGGAGGGCCCACTGGTGTTGATTGCCGCCGGTACCGGCATGGCGCAGATGCACAGCCTGATCGAACATTGCCGCGCAGCGGGTTTCAAACACCCGGTGCATCTGTATTGGGGTGTGCGGCGTCCGGAAGATTTCTATGAAATCGAGCATTGGGATGAGTGGAAAAAACTGCCGAACCTGTATCTGCACAAAGTCGTCAGCGACCTGTGCGGCTGGACAGGTCGTTGCGGGATGCTTCACGAAGCTGTGTGCGAGGACATCAGCAATCTCAAGGATGTGCATGTCTACGCCAGCGGTTCGCCGGCCATGATCTATGCCACGCTCGATGCCTTGGTAGAGGCCGGAATGGACGCCCACCAAATGCGCGCCGACGTGTTTGCCTATGCGCCGCGCTCTTGAGCCGCGCTCTTGAGCGGCTCTTGAAGCTTGATTGAGGTCTGTTTTTTTGTAGCGAAAGAATTTCAGCTTTGTAGGAGCAAAGCTTGCTCGCGAAACAGGCACCTCGCTCTCTGAAAGACTGCATCGCTCTCATCGCGGGCGAGCCTTGCTCTCACAGGGTCATATACCTGGCGATATATCGATTCGATATTTAGTACGCGCACTAGATGTCGTTAAGGTATATGCCTGAGTTTCAGGCATTCATGGCATCCAACTTGCCTTGATTCTGATCAGCGTCAGTGTCATGACGGCGCTACCCCACTTCCGACCCGCGAGGAGCCAACTGCTACCGGCCATGACCGCTATCGAATCCGCCTTTGCCAGCGCCCCATACCCGCCACGCCTCGACCTGGGGCCGCAGCTGACCCATGAGCAGCTGCGCACGTCGATGCAATCGACCATGAGTCTGCACCAGGGCGGGCCAGTGTGGTTGTTCGCTTATGGTTCGTTGATCTGGCGGCCGGAATGCACGGCGGTGGAGCGGGTGCGCGGCCGGGTTCACGGTTATCATCGCGGTTTGTATTTGTGGTCTCACGAACACCGTGGCACCCCTGAATTGCCGGGGCTGGTGTTTGGGCTGGATCGCGGCGGTTCGTGCAGCGGTTTTGCCTATCGATTGCCACAAGACAATCTTGAGGATTCGCTGTTTGCCTTGTGGCAGCGCGAGATGCCGTTCCCGTCCTATCGTCCGCACTGGCTCAGTTGCCGTCTCGAAGATGGCAGCCGGGTGCAGGCCTTGGGTTTCGTGCTGGAGCGACACCTGCCCAGCTATGCCGGCAACTTGCCGGATCATGTGCTGAGCCAAGTGTTCGAAAGCGCCTGTGGGCGCTATGGCACCACTCGCGATTATGTCGAGCAGACCATCCACGCCCTGCGCAGCCACGCCATGCCAGACCGGAATCTGGAGGCGCGGCTCAAACGCTGTAAATCAGCCCTGGATCAGGCCACCGCTTCGCGGCTCTGACTGGCGATTTGCTTGTGCCACAAGGTTGGCGCGAGGAACGCCATCGCCAGCAGGCAAGCACCCACCAGCAATACAAAACCACCGTTCCAGCCGAAATGGTCCACCGTGTAGCCCATGGCAGCACTGGCCGCGACCGAGCCGCCCAGGTAGCCAAACAGCCCGGTGAAACCTGCGGCGGTGCCAGCGGCCTTTTTCGGCGCCAGTTCCAGAGCCTGCAAACCGATCAGCATCACCGGGCCGTAGATCAGAAAGCCAATGGAAACCAGGGCGATCATGTCCACGGTCGGGTTGCCGGCCGGGTTCAGCCAGTACACCAGTGTCGCCACGGTCACCAGCGCCATGAACACCATGCCCGTCAGGCCCCGGTTGCCGCGGAAGATTTTGTCCGACATCCAGCCGCACAGTAACGTGCCGGGGATGCCTGCCCACTCATACAAAAAGTACGCCCAGGAGGTTTTATCCACCGTGAAGCCTTTGGCTTCCTTGAGGTAGGTGGGCGCCCAGTCCAGCACGCCGTAGCGCAGCAGGTAAACAAAGACGTTTGCCATGGCGATGTACCAGAGCATTTTGTTGCGCAGCACGTACTTGACGAAGATTTCCTTGGCGCTGAACTCGTTCTCGTGACTGGCGTCGTAGCCTTCCGGGTAATCGTTCTTGTATTTTTCGATCGGCGGCAGGCCTACCGATTGCGGGGTGTCGCGCATGGTCGCGAAGGCAAACAGCGCCACCAGTAGCGCCACGGCCGCCGGTACATAAAACGCCGCATGCCAGTCATTGAACCAGCCCATCCCCAGCAGGAACAGCGGCCCAATCAAGCCACCGCCGACGTTATGCGCCACGTTCCAGACGGACACCACACCGCCGCGTTCTTTCTGCGACCACCAGTGCACCATGGTCCGGCCACTGGGTGGCCAACCCATGCCCTGGGCCCAGCCATTGATGAACAGCAGGATGAACATCATGGTTACGCTGGATGTTGCCCAAGGCGCGAAACCGAAAATGAACATCACCCCCGCCGAGACCAGCAAACCGAATGGCAGGAAATAGCGCGGGTTGGAACGGTCGGACACCAGGCCCATCAGGAACTTCGAAAGCCCGTAGGCGATGGCAATGGCCGACATGGCCAGACCCAACTGACCCCGGGTGTAGCCCTCCTCGATCAGGTACGGCATGGCCAGGGAGAAGTTTTTGCGCAGCAGGTAATAACCGGCGTAGCCGATGAAGATGCCGGCGAAAATCTGCCAGCGAAGGCGTCGGTAGGTGCTGTCTATTTTTTCTTCAGGCAGGGGCGCCTGATGTACGGCAGGACGAAAGAAAGCAAACATTCAAGGGCTCCAGATTCTTGTTATGACTGCGGATGCGAATGTTACAGTTTCGTTACCGAAAATAGCATCGCTTCTCATCACTTAAACAATGGAAATTTCCCTGAATGAATGTTCTTAAATGAACATGTCGCGCAGAAATACGCCGATGGCGTTGTAGGACTGCCTTGTGAGGTAAGTAGATGCCGGGCGCCCGGCGCTTCGCCTTGATCGCCAGATTCAATCGTCACGCGGTCCGCCGCTTTTGGCACGCGGACCGCTTGATTGACTATCAACGCACCTGCACCACCACCTTCCCCACGGCCTTGCGCTGGCCCAGGTCATTGATCGCCTGGGCGGCGTTGCTCAATGGATACACCTGCGAGACCAGTGGCTTGAGCTTGCCTTCGGTGAACCAGTTGAACAGTTGCTGGAAGTTGGCGGCGTTGTCCTGGGGTTGGCGTTGGGCGAAGGAGCCCCAGAACACGCCGACCACGGCGGCACCTTTGAGCAGGGCCAGGTTTACCGGAAGCTCGGGGATGCGTCCGCTGGCAAAGCCGACCACCAATAGCCGGCCGTTCCAGGCGATGGCGCGAACGGCCTGATCAAACAGATCGCCGCCCACCGGGTCGTAAATCACATCGGCACCCTGGCCGTCGGTGAGGCGTTTGATTTCATCCTTGAGGCTGGTTTCGCTGTAGTTGATCAGTTCGTCGGCACCGGCAGCCTTGGCCACGGCCAGCTTCTCTGCACTGCTGGCGGCGGCAATCACCCGGGCGCCCATGGCCTTGCCGATCTCCACGGCCGCCAGGCCGACGCCGCCCGATGCACCGAGCACCAGCAGAGTTTCGCCGGGTTGCAGGTTGGCCCGTTGCTTGAGGGCATGCATCGACGTGCCGTAGGTCATGCTGAAGGCGGCGGCGGTGTTGAAGTCCATGGACGAAGGGATGGGCAACACGTTGTAGCCTGGCACGGCCACCTGTTCGGCAAAGCTGCCCCAGCCGGTCAACGCCATGACCCGGTCACCGACCTTCAGGTGGCTGACCTTTTCGCCCACGGCGCTGATGACGCCCGCTGCTTCGCCGCCGGGGGAAAACGGGAAGGGTGGTTTGAATTGGTATTTGCCCTCGATGATCAGCGTGTCAGGGAAGTTCACGCCGGCGGCATGCACGTCCAGCAGCACTTCGTTCTTCTTCGCGACGGGGCTGGCGACGTCTTCCAGCACCAGCGATTCGGCAGGACCGAATTCTTTGCACAGCACGGCTTTCATCAGGGCTATTCCTTTGGGAGTGATGGCCGATAAGTGTAGGTGTGAGAGTCAATGGGTCAACGAGCATGCCCTGCCCTGATAGCCGGCCATAAGCTTGTGCTTGAACGGCGGGTCGGTATGCTGGGCCGCAAACCGTATGAGGAGTCGAATGTGAAAGCGTGGATCATGTTGATGCTGGCCCTGTCGTTGCCTGTGACGGCAATGGCCGAGGAAGCCAAAGAAGGCGAGGCGCCGAAGGTCAGTTACATCACCCTCAGCCCGCCGTTCGTGGGCAACTATGGCTTGGACGGCTCGGCAAAGCTGAGGGTGTACAAGGCCGATGTGGCCCTGCGTGTCACGGGGGATGCCGCCGCTGCGGCGGTGAAGGCCAACGAGCCGCTGATCCGTAATCAGCTGGTTGCGCTGTTCGCCCAACAGACCACCGAGGCCATGAACAATATCGAAGCCAAGGAAAAACTGCGCCAGGAAGCCTTGAAGCAGACCCAGCAGATCATGAACGACGAAACCGGCAAGCCGATGGTGGATGACCTGTTGTTCAATAACCTGATCATTCAATAAACCCGCTCGATCGCAGCCTTTGGCAGTGCCCGGATCCCCAGGCGCTACCCAAGGCTGCTTTTTTTCGTCAAGACGCCAGGCTTTTGCGAAACCGGCCCAGGGCGATTGCGAAGAACAACAGCCCGATTGCCGCCAGTGCCAGCAGGTCTGGCCATACCACGCTCACGCCTGCATCACGGAACAGGATCGCCGCGCTGAGGCTGACGAAATGGGTCGAAGGCGAACCTTGCATCACCCATTGCAACCATTGCGGCATGCTGTCCAGCGGCGTGCTGCCGCCCGACAACAGCAGCATCGGAATGATGACCGGGATCGACAGTAAGCCGAACTGGGGCGTCGAACGGGCAAGGGTGGCGAGAAAAATACCCAGGGCGGTGCTGGCGAACAGGTAGAGCGCAGTCACCAGCAGGAATAGCAGCATGGAGCCGGCAAGCGGAACGCCCAGTGCGAACTTGACGATGATTTCCAGCGACGCCCAGGTACATAGCACCACCACCAGCATGTTGCTCCAGATTTTCGCCAGCATGATTTCCAAGGCCGTGAGCGGCAGCACCAGCAAGTGATCGAGGGTGCCGTGCTCGCGCTCGCGCAACAGCGCCGTGCCCGTCAGGATGATGGCCAGGATCGTGATGTTGTTGACGATCTGGATCACGGCCAGGAACCACCCGCCCTCTAGGTTGGTGTTAAACAGCGCTCGGGTGGTCAGCTTTACGGGCGTTTGTGCGCTTGCTTGTGCCTGCCCGCTGTAGGTCAGCAGTTCCTGTTGGAAAATCCGCCCGATGTAGCCGGCGCCCATGAACGCCTGGCTCATGGCTGTGGCATCAACGTTCAGTTGCAGCGCAGGCTCTCGTCCGGCGAGCAGATCGGCCTGGAAGTTGGCGGGCACGTTGATGACGAAGGTGTAGCGGCCATTGTCCATGACCTTGTCCAGTTCGGCGTAGGGCAGTGCCACCGGGCTCTGGAACTCCGGCGGTTGCAGGACCAGGGCCAATTGGCGTGAGAGATGGCTCTGGTCTTCGTCCACTATTGCGACACTGGCGTTGTGCACGCCGATCACCGAACCGGCGGCCGGCATGTAGATCGCCACGGTGAAGGCGTAGCCCAGGAACAGCAACAGAACGGAGTCGTAGCGCAGGCTGGTCAGTTCCTTGAGCCCAAGACGCCAGATATGTGAAAGCGTATGCATCAGGCCTCCTGCTTCTTCAGCATGATCAGGCTGAGCCCGGTGAAACCCAGGAAAAACCCGAACAACGCCAGGCATTGTGGCCATAGCTGGCGCAGATCAAGGGCCTTGGTGAAGGTGCCGACGGCGATGTCGAGGAAGTGCCCGGCGGGAAACAGCTGGCCCATCACCGAGGCTGCACCGTCCAGGGATGAGCGCGGCACGATCAGCCCTGAGAACTGGATGGTCGGGAGGCTGGTGATGATCATGGTGCCGAGGATCGCGGCGATCTGGGTGCGGGTGAATGCCGAGATCAACAGCCCCATGCTGGTGGTCGCCAGCACATAGAGCAGGCCGCCCAACGCCAGCGTCAGGGCGCTGCCCTTGAATGGCACGCCAAACAGCCAGCGGTTCATCGCGGTCAGCAGGGCCAGGTTGATCAGGCTTACCGCCAGGTAGGGCACTTGTTTGCCCAGCAGGAACTCCAGGCGGGTCAGCGGCGTAGCGTAGAAGTTGGTGATCGAGCCCAGTTCCTTTTCCCGCACGATGCCCAGCGCCGTCAACATGGCCGGAATGAATGCGAGGATCAGCGCCATGACCCCTGGGCCGATGGCGTTGACGCTGACCACGTCCTGGTTATAACGAAAGCGTGTCTCCAGCTTCGCGCTGGGTTGCCGGGTGGGCGCGTGACTGCTGGATTCAGCCAGTTGCTCAAGGTTGCCCTGGTGCACCGCCTGGACGTAGTTGCGACTGGTCTCGGCCCGAAACGGTATGCCGCCATCCAACCAGGCGCCCACTGTCGGTTGGCGGCCGGCGTAGAGGTCTCGACCGAAACCGGGGGGGATTTCCAGGGCCAGCTTGATCTCCGAGCGCTGCAAGCGTCGGTGTAGCTCCTTTGCATCGCGGATGATCGGTCGTTCTTCGAAGTAGCGTGAGCTGCGGAACGCCTCCAGGTAGGCACGGCTTTGCGGGCTCTGATCCTGGTCATACACGGCGAAGGCCAGTTTCTCCACGTCGAGGGAAATACCGAAGCCGAAGACCACCATCATGAACAATGCCCCCAGCAGGGCGAATGCCATCCGCACTTTGTCGCGCAGCAACTCCTTGCCCTCCCGACTGGCGACGGCCCACAGGCGACCGAGGCTCAGGCCGCGCCGGTCCCGGGGCGCGCCGGCGTTCTCGAGGGTCACGGGGGCGGCGTCTTGCTGCGTTTCGCCCTGGGCGTTTTCCAGGCAGGTGACGAACGCGGCTTCCAGCGTCTGACCGCTGAACTGCGCTTGCAAGGCCGCTGGCGTGTCGCAGGCCAGGACCTTGCCGGCGTGCATCAGCGAAATGCGATCGCAGCGCTGGGCCTCGTTCATGAAGTGCGTGGAAAGAAAAATCGTCACACCTTGCTCGCGAGACAACTCGATCAACAGTCGCCAGAAATCATCCCGCGCGGCCGGATCGACGCCTGAGGTCGGCTCGTCGAGGATCAGTACTTCCGGGCGATGCAAAACCGCCACCGCCAGGGACAGGCGCTGCCGCAGGCCCAGTGGTAGCGCCCCGGACGTTTGGTCCGCCAGTTCCTGGAGATTGAAGCGCTGGATAAGTTCATCGATGCGCTGGCGGCTGTCTGTAGTGGGCAGATCGAACAGCTTGGCGTGCAGCTCCAGGTTTTGGCGCACGCTCAGTTCGCCGTAGAGCGAAAAGCTCTGGGACATGAAACCCACCCGCTTGCGGGTGGCGAGGTCCTTGGCGTTGACCGGGTTGCCCAGCAGCCGGGCACTGCCTTCGCTGGCGGGGATCAGTCCGGTCAGCACCTTCATGGTGGTGGTCTTGCCGCAACCGTTGGAACCCAGGAAGCCAAAGATTTCACCGCGACCAATCGCGAAGCTGACGTTATCGACGGCGGTGAAATCGCCGAAGCGCAAGGTGAGATCGTGGGCTTGGATGGCAATGTCGGTAGTGTTGGCGGTCCTGGGGGGATCACCAGCGGGTCGGCGTCATGGCCGCTGCCGCCCTGGAAGTGGGTGAAGGCCGAATCGAGCTTGCCGTCCGGGGTGACCTTGGCCAGCTCCGCACTCAAGCCCTTGGCGATCAAGCGACCGTTGTCGAGCATCAGGCAGTGCTCGAATTGCTCGGCCTCTTCCATGTATGCCGTGGCGACCAGCAGGGTCAGTTGCGGTCTTTGCCGGCGCACGCTCTCTATCAGTTCCCAGAAGCGTCGCCGGGACAGCGGGTCCACGCCCGTGGTGGGTTCGTCGAGAATCAGCAGGTCCGGTTCATGGATCAGCGCACAACACAGGCCGAGCTTTTGTTTCATGCCGCCGGACAGTTTGCCTGCCGGACGGTCGGCAAAACGCTGCAGATCGGTGGCCAGCAGCAAGGTCCCCATGCGTTGTTCGCATTCTGCTCGCGATAGCCCGAACAATGTGCCGAAGAACCGAATGTTCTCGCCTATCGACAGGTCCGGGTAAAGGTTGCCCCCCAACCCTTGGGGCATGAAGGCAATGCGTCGGTAGAGAGTCTTGCGATGGCGTCGATCGTCAATCGAGGCGCCGAGCACATCCAGTTGGCCATGCTGGAGCTTCTTCACCCCGGCAATCAGCCCCAGCAGGCTCGATTTGCCGGCACCGTCCGGGCCGATCAGGCCACAGCGAGTGCCGGCGGGCAGGCTGAAGGCGATTTCGCTCAGCGCCACATGCTGGCCGTAGCGATGTTCGAGACCCGAGGCGTGCAATGCCTCGCCGGCGGTGGCGCTCATTTCAAGTTGGCCGGCCAGTCAATGGGCGCCGTGCGCACGTAACCGGCCCCGGGCATACCCGGTTTTGCCTGGGGCACTTCGCCGGGACGGGTCAGGTGCACTTTGACGCGGAACACCAGTTTCTGGCGCTCATCACGGGTTTCGACTTCCTTGGGGGTGAACTGGGATTTGGCCGCGACGAAGCTGACTTTGGCCGGTAGCGGCCGCTCGGGCAGGGCGTCGAGCAACAGTCGCGCTTCATCGCCTACCGCCAGTTTCCCGGCCACCGACGCCGGCAGGTAGAGGTTCATGTACTGGTCGCTCGGATCGATCATCAGCAATACTCGACCGCCGGCGCCGAGCACTTCACCTGGCTCGGCCAGGCGCAACTGGATCACGCCGTCGAGGGGGGCCCGCAAGGTGCTGTCATCTATTTCGCTGGTGAGCTGGGCCACCTGGGCCAGGGTCGCGCCGATGGCCGCATTCGCCGCCGATACCTGGGCCCGGGCGGCGTTGACCGCTGCGTTGGCGGTGTCGACGCGAGCTTGTTGCTGGTCGAGGATCTGGCCGCTGGCGTAACCGCGCTTGAACAGTTCCTGGGTCCGCTTGAGTTCTTGATGGGCGAGCAATTGTTCGCTCTGGCGCAGTTGCACGTTGGCTTCGGTGGCGGCGAGGTTCTGCCGGGCCCGGGTGACTTCGGCTTCGGCCTGGTTGCGCTGGGCCTCCAGGGTGCGGGTGTCCATGCGCGCCAGCACTTGGCCCTTGATGACGTTGTCGCCTTCGTCGACCTGAACGTCGGCCAGGCGCCCGGGTGTCTTGCTGGCGATCTGGACTTCGGTGGCCTCAAGGCGGCCATTGCCCATGCTCAAGCCTTCCGGCAGGCGATCCTGGCGTGACTTCCAATAGCCAAATCCACCGGCGGCCAGCAACAGAGCCATCAAGGCGAAGGCAAAAAAGCGAGAGGTACGATGGTTCGTCGACATGTCCGGCATCCTGCGGCTGTAGCATCGAAGTCTGCAGGATCAGCGACCGACCCCGCTTGATGTCCATCAACTCATCGGCGATCAGCGCAGCGCAATCACCGCTGCCCATTGTTCGGCCGTGACGGGCATCACCGACAGCCGTGAGCCTTTCTGCACCAGCGGCATTTCAGCCAGGGCGGTCTGTTGCTTGAGGTAGTCGAGCTTCAGCACGCGGGGGAATGTTTCGACGTGGGCCACGTCGATCGCGGTCCAGGGGTTTTTATCCGGCCCGGCCTTGGGGTCGAAGTAATGGCTGCCGGGTTCCAGCGCCGTTGGGTCAGGGTAGGCCGCGCGGACGATTTGGCCGATCCCGGCAATGCCTGGCTCGGGGCAACTGGAGTGGTAGAAAAAGAACGCATCGCCCACCGCCATGGCCCGCAGGAAGTTGCGCGCCTGGTAGTTGCGCACCCCGTCCCATCGCGCCTGGCCGAGCTTTTCCAGACCCTGGATGGACAATTCGTCGGGCTCGGATTTCATCAGCCAATAGGCCATGATTTCTACTCCTGGGCGGTAATTATAAAAAAAGTTCAGCGATCTTATGACAAACCGACAGTCGGTTGACGCCAGAGTTTGCGTGTTGCAGCAGGTTGCCGCAAAATGCCGGCCTTCCAAGCTTTACGCTGCTGCACGGCCAATAAGAAAACCGCTGCTGTCATCGTGTGTGATATGCCTTGAGGGGGGCAATCGATGAAACGCAAACCGGATTTGTTGTGGATCTTGGTCATTCTGTTCGGCCTGGGGGTCGTTACCACGGGATACGCCCAGAGTCTGTGGGCCAGCAAGACCGATACACCGATGGAAATCACCCAGCCCGCGCCTTCGCTCAAACGCTGAGCCGGTCTTGCGGACGCCGCTGTTTTCCTGCGGCGTCTACCCCGCGATGTACCAGTGCCGGTCGCTGACCGTTCCCTGCAGCGGCACGTCCCAGCTCGCCTGCGCCAACCGTTCGACTTTCTGACATTCATGGGCCAGTCCCAGCAGTGTCGGCTTGCGCCATTGCTTGCGTCGCGCCAGATACGCCAGGCTGCGGTCATAAAAGCCACCGCCCATGCCCAGCCGACCTCCCGCATCGTCAAACCCCACCAGCGGCAATAGCACCAGGTCCAGCGTCCAGACCTTGCGTTGCCGGGCGATGTTCATCCGCGGCTCCAGAATACGAAAACGATTGGGCCGCAGCTTTTCGCCGGGGCGGATGCGCTGGAACACCATCTTGGTCTGCGGCCATGGGCTCAGTACCGGCAGATAAGTGGCCTTGCCCCGGCGCTGAGCGGCGCGCAGCAACAGGCGCGGGTCGATCTCGCCATCGTTGGGCAGGTACAGGGCGATGTGTCTTGCCCGGCGAAACAGCGGGTGCTGGGCCAGTTGCCTGTAGAGCCCGCGAGCGGCTTCACGCTGCTGGGCAGGTGTCAGGGCGCGACGGGCCTGGCGTAGCAGGCGGCGGAGTTGCGGGCGCGGCAGCAGCGCGGGTTCGGTCATATCGATAATTCACGCAATCGGAGGCGACAGCACAGCGTAACCGCAAAACAGCGCGCTCAGAAATGCCTGCGCCAGACACAACAATGCCAGTCTTGATGACTGGCATTGTGAGAATCAGGCTCCCCGGATGAACCGCTGTCGGCTTAGCCCTTGAACCCGAAAGTTCAAGGTGGAAGTTGCAGGGGGCGTTAAGGCTTTCCGTCAAGCGGACATGCACACCGGCCCCAACGTGCAACTCCCGTGGTTGTGCGTATCGGCTCAGGGACATCACCAACTGGCAAGCACCCCAGGGAGTGACGCAAGTATACCCCAGGCAGCCTCGCGAATCAGCCCTTGCTGACGTCCGGGTCGGTGGCCAGTACCAGATCCACCCGATCGAGCAGGTCGCGCACCTGTTCACGGGTCGAGCCGCTGACTTGCACGTCCGGCGTATCCTGGCGGTGCAACAGCTCGTGGGTGATGTTCAAGGCAGCCATTACAGCAATGCGGTCGGCGCCGATGACTTTGCCGCTGCTGCGGATCTCGCGCATCTTGCCGTCCAGGTAACGGGCGGCGCTTACCAGGTTGCTGCGCTCTTCCTGGGGACAGATGATCGAATATTCTTTATCGAGGATCTGCACGGTTACGCTATTGCTTGAACTCATGAGTCTTGCTCCAGGGCCTTGAGGCGCGAAATCATCGATTCGACCTTACGCCGGGCGATTTCGTTTTTTTCAATGAGGTGCGCGCGTTCCTCGCGCCAGGTCTTTTCCTGAGCTAATAGGAGTCCGTTTTGGCTCTTAAGTTGCTCGACCCGCTCAATTAGCAATTCGAGTCTGGCCATCAGCGCTTGCAGGTCGGTGTCTTCCATTGTGTCCACTGAAGATTGTGTCTGATGGGGATAGGGTCGCACAGCCTCTGATAGTCTTGGCGAGTCTGTCGATGTAGGATACAAGGCCTCCATTCTAGACATAGCGCCGTCTGGCGCCTAGCTGCCCATGCCCATTCAGAATTCCCCGTATCAAGCGTTTGCCACCCTGCTGAGCACCAGCGGTCATCCTGTCTCGCCTGCTGAACTGCATGGCCTGTTGCTTGGGCGCAGTTGCGCCGGCGCCGGCTTCGATGCCGACGGCTGGCTGGCTGACGCCGCCGAGTTGCTGGAAGGCGAGCCGGCGGACAACGTGCGCAATGCGCTCATCGGCCTGCAGGAAATGGTCAAGGGTGAGTTGACCAGCGATGACATGACCGTCGTCCTGCTGCTGCCTACCGATGACGCTCCGCTGGCCGAACGCGCCGCAGCGCTGGGCCAGTGGTGCCAGGGCTTCCTCGCCGGCTTCGGCCTGACCCGCCGCGAATATGCGTTGAGTGACGAGGCCAAGGAAGTATTGCAAGACCTGGCGGCGATCTCTCAGGTCCAGGACGCCCTGGAAGAATCCGATGACGGTGAAAGCGACTACATGGAAGTGATGGAGTACCTGCGGGTCGCGCCATTGCTGCTGTTCACCGAAACCAAGAAAACCGCTGAACCGGCCGCCAAGCCGTCCTTGCACTGATTGCTTGAAAGGGAACACCGTCTGCCCATGATTCATATCCCGAAATCGGAATACAGCCGTCGCCGCAAGGCCCTGATGGCGCAGATGGAACCCAACAGCATCGCAATCCTGCCCGCCGCCGCCGTTGCCATTCGCAACCGCGACGTCGAGCACGTTTACCGCCAGGACAGCGACTTTCAATACCTCAGCGGCTTCCCCGAGCCGCAAGCGGTGATCGTGCTGATGCCCGGCCGGGCCCATGGCGAGTACATCCTGTTCTGCCGCGAACGCAACGCCGAGCGGGAGTTGTGGGATGGCCTGCGAGCCGGCCAGGAAGGGGCAATGCGTGACTATGGCGCCGACGATGCATTTCCCATCACCGACATCGACGACATCCTGCCGGGCCTGATCGAGGGCCGTGATCGGGTGTATTCGGCCATGGGCAGCAACCCGGAATTCGACCGGCACCTGATGGAGTGGATCAACGTGATTCGCTCCAAGGCCCATCTCGGTGCCCAGCCGCCGAACGAATTCGTTGCCCTGGATCATCTGCTGCACGACATGCGCCTGTATAAATCGGCGGCAGAGGTGAAGGTGATGCGCGAAGCGGCGCGGATTTCCGCCCAGGCGCACATCCGGGCCATGCAGGCCGCGCGCACGGGGTTGTACGAATACAGCCTGGAGGCCGAGCTGGATTATGAGTTCCGCAAGGGCGGGGCGAAAATGCCCGCCTACGGGTCGATCGTCGCGGCGGGTCGCAACAGCTGCATCTTGCATTACCAGCAGAACGACGCACTGCTCAAGGACGGCGACCTGGTATTGATCGACGCCGGTTGTGAAATCGACTGCTACGCCAGTGATATCACCCGTACCTGGCCAGTCAGCGGCAAGTTTTCGCCCGAGCAGAAGGCGATCTACGAAGTGGTGCTGGCCGCCCAGGAAGCGGCGTTCGCCGAAATTGCGCCGGACAAACACTGGAACCAGGCCCACGAAGCAACAGTGCGAGTCATTACCGAAGGGCTGGTGCGCCTGGGCCTGCTGGAGGGCGAGGTGGACGAGTTGATCGCCAGCGAAGCCCACAGGGCCTTCTACATGCACCGCGCCGGCCACTGGCTGGGCATGGACGTGCACGACGTTGGCGAGTACCGGGTCGGCGGCGAATGGCGGGTACTGGAAGTCGGTATGACGTTGACCGTGGAGCCGGGTATCTACATCGCCCCGAACAACCGCAACGTAGCGAAAAAATGGCGCGGCATTGGCGTGCGCATCGAGGATGACGTGGTAGTGACCAAAACCGGTTGTGAAATCCTGAGTCACGGCGTACCCAAGACGGTCGCCGAAATCGAGGCCCTGATGGCCGCCGCCCGGGCTGATGCGGCATGAGCCGGGTCAATCTGGCGATCGTCGGCGGTGGCCTGGTAGGCGCGAGCCTGGCCCTGGCCCTGCAAGCCGGCGCCAAGGCCCGGGGTTGGAAGATCATGCTGATCGAACCCTTCGCTCCCGGCGATGCCTGGCAGCCGAGCTACGATGCCCGTTCCTCGGCCTTGTCGTTCGGGTCCCGGCAGATTTATCAACGCCTGGGTATCTGGCAGGAAGTTTCTCGTCGCGCCGAGCCGATCAAGCAGATCCACGTGTCTGATCGCGGGCGATTTTCCACGGCGCGGTTGTCGGCCATGGAAGAAGGGGTGCCGGCCCTGGGGTATGTGGTGGAAAACGCCTGGCTCGGCCAGTGCCTGTGGCAAGGGTTGGACACCGAGGTGGTCAGTTGGCACTGTCCGGCACAAGTCACCCGGATGGAGCCCATGGTCGGCGGCTATCGCCTGACGCTCGATGACGAAACCACCTTGGAATGCGACCTTGCCGTGCTGGCTGACGGTGGTCGTTCCAGCCTGCGCGAACAGCTGGGTATTGGCGTGCGCAATCGACCTTATGGGCAGAGCGCGCTGATTGCCAACATCACACCCGGCGAAGCCCATAACGGCATGGCCTTCGAGCGCTTCACCGACGACGGCCCGATGGCCTTGTTGCCGCTGCCGGAGAACCGTTGCGCGCTGGTCTGGACCCGTCAGGGCATGGATGCGCAACGTCTGGCGGCCCTGGATGAGCGCAGCTTCCTCAGCGAATTGCAGGGCGTGTTCGGTTATCGCCTGGGCACCCTGAAACAAGTGGGCGCTCGGCATCTTTATCCGTTGGCGCTGGTGGAAGCCGAAGAACAGGTCCGCCCGCATCTGGCGATCCTGGGCAACGCGGCCCACAGTCTGCATCCAATTGCCGGCCAGGGGTTCAACCTGTCCCTGCGCGATGCCCAGGCCCTGGCCGACGCCTTGCTCGACAGCGACAGCGCGCCGGGGGATTTCGCCGTGCTGCAAGCCTATCGCGAGCGTCAGCGGATGGATCAGACGCTGACCGTCGGGTTTTCCGACCAGGTTACGCGGCTGTTCAGCAGCAATCTGCCGCTGGTGTCCCTGGGCCGCAACCTTGGCCTGCTGGGGCTCGACCTGCTGCCTCCGGCCAAGCGCTGGTTCGCCCGCCAGGCCATGGGGTTGGGGACGCGTCCCGATGCGTGAGGCTTGGTTCGATCATTTTTCTCATGGGCGACTCATGTCGCCAGCACAACAGGCTTAAAGCATGGAATTGCGTGCAGATCTGCTGATTGTCGGCGCCGGAATGGTCGGCAGCGCCCTGGCGCTGGCGTTGCAGGGCAGTGGCCTGCAAGTGTTGTTGCTCGACGGCAGCCCGATGAGCGTCAAACCCTTCGATCCCCAGGCTGCCTTCGAACCCCGGGTCAGTGCCTTGTCGGCGGCGAGCCAGCGGATACTTGATCGTCTTGGGGTCTGGGACGGCATTATCGCCCGGCGCGCCAGTCCTTATACCGACATGCACGTCTGGGACGGCAGCGGCACCGGGCAGATCCACTTCTCGGCGGCCAGCCTGCATGCCGAGGTCCTGGGGCACATCGTCGAAAACCGCGTTGTGCAGGATGCCCTGTTGGACCGCCTGCATGACTGCGATCTGGGTCTGCTGGCCAACGCGCGGCTTGAGCAGATGCGCCGCTCCGGCGATGACTGGTTGCTGACCCTGGCCGATGGCCGCACCCTGCGGGCACCGCTGGTGATCGCCGCCGACGGTGCGAACTCCGCCGTGCGTCGCTTGACGGGGGTTGCGACCCGGGAATGGGATTACCTGCACCACGCCATCGTAACCAGTGTGCGCAGCGCCCGGCCTCATCGGATGACCGCATGGCAGCGCTTTACCGATAACGGTCCCTTGGCATTCCTGCCTCTGGAGCGCGACGGCCTGCACGATTGGTGCTCGATCGTCTGGTCCACCACCCCTGGCGAGGCACAGCGGTTGATGGCACTTGAGGAAGCGGATTTCTGCAACGAGCTGGAGCGGGCCTTCGAAGGTCAACTGGGGACGGTGCTGAGCGCCGATTCGCGCTTGTGCGTACCGCTGCGCCAGCGCCATGCCAAGCGCTACGTGGCCGAAGGGCTGGCGCTGATCGGCGATGCGGCCCACACCATCCATCCGCTGGCCGGACAGGGGGTGAACCTGGGTTTCCTGGATGCCGCCGTCCTGGCCGAAGTGCTGTTGCAGGCGGCCGGGCGCGGTGAACGGCTGGCGTACGTGAAGGTACTGAGCCGCTACGAACGCCGACGCATGCCCCATAACCTGGCGCTGATGGCCGCGATGGAAGGGTTTGAGCGGCTGTTCCAGGCCAATCCGTTGCCGGTGCGTTGGCTGCGTAATACCGGGCTGAAACTGGTGGACGGTCTGCCCGAGGCCAAGGCGTTGTTCGTACGTGAGGCGTTGGGGTTGACCGGGGATTTGCCGGATTTGGCCAAGGTCTGAGAGATGGGTTGGGGCTTATGGCCCTATCGCGGGCAAGCCTTGCTCCCACAAGCTCTTGCTTCCACAGGGGCAATGTGGGACGGAGCTTTTGTGGGAGCACGGCTTGCCCGCGATGGCGGACGCAAAAACACAGCACCTCTCATAGTTGCAACATTTTGAAACGTGTCTGGACACTGTTCGATTGAGAAGGCAAATGTGAGTCCTTATCATTCGCGCACTTATAACAATCGAGAGACCGCTCCCATGTTGGCACCCAAGCGTCTGCTGTCCGTCCTCGCCTTGACCCTGATCGGCGCTACCGCCGCCCAGGCTGCCGATGAGGTAGTGGTCTACTCCTCGCGTATCGATGAGCTGATCAAGCCGGTTTTCGATGCCTACACCAAAAAGACGGGCGTCTCGGTGAAGTTCATCACCGACAAGGAAGCGCCATTGATGCAGCGGATCAAGGCCGAGGGTGAAAACGCCACCGCGGATCTGTTGCTGACCGTCGACGCCGGCAACCTCTGGCAGGCCGAGCAGATGGGGATTCTCCAACCGTTCACTTCCAAGGTGATCGACGCCAACATCCCGGCCCAATACCGCGCGTCTTCCCATGCCTGGACCGGCCTGAGCCTGCGGGCGCGGACCATTGTTTACTCCACCGACCGGGTCAAACCGAGCGAACTGACCACCTATGAAGCCCTGGCGGGTAAAGAGTGGGAAGGCCGCCTGTGCCTGCGCACCTCGAAGAAGGTCTACAACCAGTCCCTGACCGCCACCCTGATCGAAACCCACGGCGCGGAAAAAACCGAAGAAATCATCAAGGGCTGGGTCAAGAACCTGTCCACCGATGTGTTCTCCGATGACACGGCACTGCTTGAAGCCATCAATGCCGGGCAGTGCGACGTCGGTATCGTCAACACTTACTACTTTGGTCGCCTGCACCAGCAGAAGCCGGACCTGAAGGTCAAGCTGTTCTGGCCGAACCAGGCCGACCGTGGCGTGCACATCAATCTCTCGGGCATCGGCCTGACCAAATACGCACCGCACCCGGAAGCCGCGAAGAAACTGGTGGAGTGGATGACCACGCCCGAAGCCCAGAACATCTTTGCCGACGTGAACCAGGAGTTCCCGGCCAATCCGAACGTGGAGCCTTCCAAGGAAGTCGCCGCCTGGGGCAAGTTCAAGGCTGACACCCTGCCGGTTGAAGTGGCGGGTAAACGCCAGGCCGAAGCTATCCGCTTGATGGATCGCGCTGGCTGGAACTAAAAAAGCACTCAAGATCGCAGCCTGCGACAGCTTCTACAGGGGATCGCGTTCCAATGTAGAAGGTGGCGCAGGCTGCGATCTTTTTTTTTGCGGTTTAATAGGCGTTTGCTGACTGCCCCGAGATTCCCCCTTGACCCACCCCGTCCAACGCCGCTGGTACCCTCTGGTTTTTGCTATCGCCGCGCTGGTGCTGTTGCCCTTGAGCGTCCTGCTGCTGTCCTGGCAAAACATCGATCAGCAAATCTGGTCCCACCTGTGGGATACCCAGATGCCACGCTTGTTGGGCAACACCCTGACGCTGATCGTCGGTGTGGGTGTTGGTGTAACGTTGCTGGGCGTCAGCCTTGCCTGGCTCACCAGCCTGTGTGAGTTCCCCGGGCGACGCTGGCTCGACTGGGCGTTGATGTTGCCGTTTGCGATTCCGGCCTACGTGCTGGCGTTTGTCTTCGTGGGCCTGCTGGACTTTGCCGGTCCGGTGCAGACATTGATGCGCGAATGGTTCGGCAGCAACCTGCGCCTGCCCCGGGTACGCTCCACCGGCGGAGTGATCCTGGTGCTGGTCCTGGTCTTTTACCCTTACGTTTATTTGCTGGCGCGAAGTGCGTTCCTGGCCCAAGGCAAGGGATTGATGGAAGCGGCCCGGGTGCTCGGGCAGTCGCCGTGGCAGGCGTTCTGGCGAGTGGCGTTGCCGGTGGCCCGACCGGCCATTGGTGCTGGCGTGGCGCTGGCGTTGATGGAAACCCTGGCGGATTTCGGCGCGGTGTCGGTGTTCAACTTCGACACCTTCACCACGGCCATCTACAAAACCTGGTACGGCTTCTTCAGCCTCTCCAGCGCCGCGCAACTGGCCAGCCTGTTGCTGCTGGCGGTGATGCTGGTGCTTTACGGCGAACGCCGCGCCCGAGGCGCCCAGCGGGCGAGCAACGAGCGACCCCGGGTCAAGGCGCTTTATCACTTGCGCGGTCTCAAGGCGGTGGCGGCCAGCGGCTGGTGCGCCCTGGTGTTTGCCTGCGCATTTGTTATTCCGATGCTGCAACTGCTGGTGTGGTTCTGGCAGCGCGGCCGGTTCGATCTGGATGAGCGTTATGCCGGGCTGATCGTCCATACCCTCTATCTGGGTGGGCTCGCGGCACTGGTCACCGTTTGCGTCGCCTTGCTGTTGGCCTTCGCTCGACGCCTGGCGCCGACCCGTCCCATTCGCGCCGGTGTCGGCCTGGCGAACCTGGGCTACGCCTTGCCCGGTTCGGTGCTGGCGGTATCGATCATGCTTGCCTTCAGTTATTTGGACCGCGAACTGGTCATCCCCCTGTCAACGCTACTTGGCGGTGCCGGCAAACCGTTGCTGTTGGGCAGCCTGTCGGCCCTGCTGCTGGCCTATCTGGTGCGCTTTTTGGCCGTGGCCTACGGTCCACTGGAAAGCAGCCTCGCGCGAATCCGTCCTTCTTTGCCTGAAGCAGCACGCAGCCTTGGGGTCAGTGGGCCGCGACTGTTTTTCAAAGTGTATCTGCCGTTGCTGTTGCCGGGCACCTTGAGTGCGGCGTTGCTGGTGTTCGTCGATGTGCTCAAGGAAATGCCCGCGACCCTGCTGATGCGCCCGTTCGGCTGGGACACGCTGGCGGTACGGATCTTTGAAATGACCAGTGAAGGGGAGTGGGCCCGGGCCGCGTTACCGGCGCTGACCCTGGTGCTGGTGGGGTTGTTGCCGGTCATCGGATTGATACGACGCTCGGCCCATCGAAACAGCTAGGTGTCAGTCCTACATCATGCGGCTACAATGCGCGGCATTCGGTGCGGTCCGTCTGTCGGACCGGGCAACTGATAGCGTCTGAAAACGTTTTTGGCGTTCACGCTGTGCAGTGCTCGTCCGCACCTTCGCCAAGCCCGGAAGGAGACACCCATGGGACAGCGTACGCCTCTGTATGACCTTCATCTCGCCCTCGGCGCGAAGATGGTCGATTTTGGCGGTTGGGATATGCCTTTGCATTACGGCTCGCAGGTTGAGGAGCACCATCAGGTGCGTCGCGACTGCGGTGTGTTCGATGTATCCCACATGACCGTTATCGATGTCGCCGGTCCCCAGGCCAAGGTCTGGTTGCAGCGCTTGCTGGCCAACGATGTCGATCGCTTGCAGGACACGGGACGTGCCTTGTACAGCACCATGCTTAACGAGCGCGGCGGCATCGTCGACGACATGATCATTTATCGGGTCGAGCACGGCTATCGGCTGGTCTTCAACGCCTCGACCCGCGATCAGGACCTGGCCTGGATGCAGGCGCAACTCGGTGAATACGATGTGCACCTGCTTGAACGCCCCGAACTGGCAATGCTGGCGATCCAGGGCCCCCAGGCCCGGCACAAGATTGCCGAACTGCTTTCGCAATCGCGCGGCCAACTGATCCAGCAACTCAAGCCTTTCGAAGGCCGTGCCGACGGTGACTGGTTCATCGCCCGTACCGGCTACACTGGCGAAGATGGCCTGGAAATCGTCCTGCCTGCCCACGAAGCCCCGAGTTTTTTCAATGATCTGGTGGGCGCCGGCATTTCTCCCATCGGCCTTGGCGCTCGCGATACCTTGCGTCTGGAAGCTGGCATGAACCTGTATGGCCAGGACATCCACCAGGACGTTTCTCCGCTGGCCTCGAACATGGCCTGGAGCATCGCCTGGGAACCGGCGAGCCGTCAGTTCATCGGGCGCAGTGCTCTGGAAGCCGAGCTGGCCGGCGGTGTACAGCAAAAGCTGGTGGGCCTGGTGCTGGAAGAACGCGGCGTTCTGCGCGCTCATCAGGTGGTCCGCATCGCCGATGTTGGCGAAGGGGAGATCACCAGTGGTAGTTTTTCTCCTACGCTTAGCAAGTCAATTGCCTTGGCACGCGTTCCGATGGCCACCGCCGATCGTGCCGAGGTGGAAATTCGTGGTAAGTGGTACCCGGTACGAGTGGTCAAGCCGACCTTCGTCCGCCATGGCAAAACCCTGATTTAACCTTTTGCGGCGGGCCGCTGACCGCTGACACTTCTCTTGAGGACACAGAATATGAGTGATATCCCTGCCGAACTGCGTTTTGCCGAAAGCCATGAGTGGGCGCGTCTGGAAGCTGACGGTACGGTCACCGTGGGCATCAGCGATCATGCGCAGGAAGCTCTGGGTGATGTGGTGTTTGTCGAGCTGACCGAGGTCGGTAAGGTTTATTCCGCGGGTGACCAGGCCGGTGTGGTGGAGTCGGTAAAAGCCGCTTCCGACATCTACTCGCCGATCAGTGGCGAAGTGATCGCAATCAACGAAGACCTGGGCGGTTCACCGGAACTGCTGAACTCCGATCCATACGGGGCCTGGATCTTCAAGCTCAAGCCAAGCGACAAGGCTGAGCTGGACAAGCTGCTTGATGCGGCAGGCTACAAGGCTGCTATTGGCGAATAAGCAACAAACCTGTGGGAGCGAGCCTGCTCGCGATGGCTGTGGGTCAGTCAATATGGTTGCCACTGATCCACCGCCATCGCGGGCAGGCTCGCTCCCACAGGTTTTAAGTGCCTTGGAGAGAATTGCCAGGCAAAAAATGCCGCTCAATCGAGCGGCATTTTTCATCGGTCTGGAATCAGTCCTGGGCGACGGCGTTTTTCGCCAGGATCGCGTTGGCCAGCTCCATGTCGGTGGCCTGCAGGCCCGGGTTGTCGGCACGGACTTTCTGCATTGCAGCTTCCAGGTATGGACCACGGATACCGCCGTCGCTGGCAACGAAGCTGCCGGCGTCGTCCTGAGCGGCGACGATCAGCTTGTTATCCTTGAAAGTCAGGTAGGTGGAACCGGTGGTTGCACCGGACGAGATGACGTTACGCCAAAACGTGTCGGCCATTGCCGAGCCGACAGGAAGAGCGAGCAAGGCCAAGGTCGCGACAGCAAGTTTGAGACGCATGATAGGTGACTCCACTGGGTTAACTATGACTTTGGATAACCAACCCCTCGATTGAGTTCCATGACGTCTCAGTCAGCCCGTTCTACCAGCAGCACCGCGCCTTCCTGTGCCACCACCCTGACCCGCGTGCCCACGGGCGACTCGGGCCCCTTGGCCAGCCAGACACTGTCCGCCACCTTGATCTTGCCGCGTCCATCGATAATCGCTTCATGAATCTGAAAGACCTTGCCGATCAGTTCCTGCCCGCGCAGGTTCAGGAGCGGTTGATCGCTTTGGCGCACTGCGCTGCGCTGGCGTCGCCACCAGTACAGTGCTGTCGCGATGGCGAAAAGGCCGAACAACAGGAACTGCATTTCCCACGGCATCTGCGGCAGGATGAACGTGAGCACGCCGACCGCGGCGGCGGCTATGCCGATCCACAGCAGGTAGCCGCCGGCGCCAAACACTTCGAGGATCAGCAGGATGACGCCCAGCGCCAGCCAGTCCCAGTACGATAGTTGTTGCAGGAACACCCACATATTGGCGCCTCAGGCTTTCTTGCTGTCGAAGGTGGCCTTGACGATCTCACCGATGCCGCCAACCGCTCCGATGACCTGACTGGCTTCCAGCGGCATCAGGATCACTTTGCTGTTGTTGGCCGACGCCAGGCGGCCCAGCGCATCAATGTATTTTTGCGCGACGAAGTAGTTCACGGCCTGGACGTTGCCGTCTGCGATTGCCTGGGATACCACCTGGGTGGCCAGCGCTTCGGCTTGCGCTTGACGCTCGCGGGCCTCGGACTCCAGGAACGCGGCCTGGCGGCTGCCCTCTGCCTCGAGGATCTGCGCCTGCTTCTTGCCCTCGGCGGTGAGAATCGCCGACGCTCGCAAGCCCTCGGCTTCCAGGATTTGGGCACGCTTGATGCGTTCGGCTTTCATCTGCCCTGACATGGCGGCCATCAGGTCGGCCGGTGGGCTGATGTCCTTGATCTCGATCCGGGTGATCTTGATGCCCCACGGTGCTGTAGCTTCATCGACAGTGCGCAGCAGTTTTTCATTGATGCCATCACGCTGGCTCAGCATCGCGTCCAGCTCCATGGACCCCAACACGGTGCGGATATTGGTTTGCAGCAGATTGCGGATCGCGTGCTCGAGGTTGTTGACCTCGTAGGCAGCCTGGGCGGTATTGACCACTTGGAAGAAGCACACTGCGTCGATCTGTACCGTGGCGTTGTCGGCGGTAATGACTTCCTGAGGTGGGATGTCCAGTACGCTTTCCATGACATTGATCTTGCGGCCGATGCGATCCATCACTGGGATGATGATGTTCAAGCCGGGCTTGAGGGTGTTGGTGTAGCGGCCGAACCGTTCGACAGTCCATTGGTAGCCCTGGGGCACGACCTTGAAGCCCATGAATAGAATGGCGACCACGAGGCCGATAAAAAGTAAAAGTACGCTACCGATCTGCATGACTGTTCCCTGTTCTGATTGAAAATGACTTGCGCGCCCTGAGTGTAGGGCAAACGGCCATTGTCATCACTCAGAGGGAGCAAAGCTTGCTCGCGATGCAGGCGCCTTGCTTCCTTGGGAGACCGCGCCATTTTCATCGCGGGCAGCCTTGCTCCCACAGCCTCTCCCCACAGCTACTTCTGCTCGCTCTGCGGCGTCACGCGCAGGACCTCCTCAACGGTCGTCAGCCCTGCGGCGACTTTTTGTGCGCCCGATAACCGCAAGCTGCGCATCCCTTCCTTGAATGCCTGGCGACGCACCGCCAGCAGGTCGGTGTCGGGGTGAATCAAGCCTTTGACGCTGTCGGTCAGTTGCATGATTTCGTAGACCCCGGCGCGGCCGCGATAGCCGGTGTCACGGCATTCCAGGCAGCCGACGGCCTGTTGGGCATTGGCCGGCAACGGGGCCTGCCAGGGGCGTGTCAGGGTCTGCCAATCGTCTTCATCCAGGGTCAGAGGGGCCTTGCAGTGCGGGCACAGCGTGCGTACCAGGCGCTGGGCCATGACGCCGAGCACCGTGGCCTTGATCAGGTAATGGGGCACGCCTAGCTCCAGCAAGCGACTGATGGCGCTCGGTGCATCGTTGGTGTGCAGGGTCGAGAGGACGAGGTGTCCGGTGAGCGCCGCCTGGATCGCCATTTCAGCGGTTTCCAGATCGCGGATCTCGCCGATCATGATGATGTCCGGGTCTTGCCGCATCAACGCACGCACGCCGGCGGCGAAGGTCAGGTCGATGTTGTGCTGCACCTGCATCTGGTTGAAGGACGCCTCGACCATTTCAATCGGGTCCTCGATGGTGCAAAGGTTTACCTCTGGCGTGGCCAGCTTCTTGAGGGTGGTGTAGAGGGTGGTGGTCTTGCCCGAACCGGTCGGGCCGGTCACCAGGATGATGCCGTTGGGCTGACGGGTCATGTCTTGCCAGCGGCGCAGGTCATCGGCGGAGAAGCCGAGCTGGTCGAAGTCCTTGAGCAGTACTTCGGGATCGAAGATCCGCATGACCATTTTTTCGCCAAACGCCGTGGGCAGCGTCGACAGGCGCAATTCCACTTCGCCACCGTCCGGAGTCTTGGTCTTGACCCGGCCGTCCTGGGGCTTGCGCTTTTCCGCGACGTTCATCCGCCCCAGGCTCTTGAGGCGACTGATGATCGCCATCGTCACCTGCGGCGGGAACTGATAGACGGTGTGCAGCACCCCGTCGATGCGAAAGCGCACCGTGCCCTGCTCGCGACGCGGTTCGATGTGGATATCGCTGGCCCGTTGCTGGAAGGCGTATTGGAACAGCCAGTCGACAATGTTGACGATATGGGCGTCGTTGGCGTCCGGCTCCTGATCGCTGGCGCCCAGGTTGAGCAGTTGTTCGAAGTTGCTCAGGTTGCTCGGTTGCTGGTCGACCGTAGTGGCGCCGCTGACCGATTTGGCCAGGCGATAGAACTCCACGCTCAGGCGCTGGATATCCACCGGGTTGGCAACGACCCTCTGGATCGGCAGCTTGAGTACATGGGTCAGGTCCGCTTCCCAACTGCTGACGTAAGGCTGGGCGCTGGCCACCGTGACCGCGTCGCGGTCCACAGCCACCGCGAGAATCTTGTGGCGCTGGGCAAAGGCGTAGGACATCAGCGGCGTGACGGCCGCCACGTTGATTTTCAGCGGGTCGATGCGCAGGTAGGGCTGGCCGGCCTGTTGCGACAGCCAGAGGGTCAGGCTTTCCAGGTCCAGGCGCTTGCCGGGGCGGCTGAGATCGTCCAGATGCTGGTTGGCGATGAACTCCAGTGGGTGCAGCTGGGCGCTGGCGCTATGGCGCCGGCGCGCATTGAGTGCGGTTTCGGCGCAGTCCTGGCTGATGAAGCCCTGGGCGACCAATTGGCGCAGCAGATCATTGAGGTCCAGCCAGCGGTCCTGAGTGGCGTGTTTGGTGGACATGCGGGTTCCTATTGGACAATTGCAGCAAAGCCGCGATACAGACGCTTCGGCGTCCTCGCTCGGTCTGCAAAAGAATAGTCCCGACACTATGGACCGTTGGGCCACTACCCGACCAATGCGTTTCGAATTCTTGCCGGCAGCCGTTCAGCCTGCCGCCTGGGCCGGCTCAAGGCGCGCATTGTCAGCGTCTTGCAGGTCCACGGAACACACGCTGATCAGGTTACGTAATTTTTCAGCGAGCACTTGGGCACGGTGCCAGCTCAACCCGTCCATGAGGATCTCCATCGACAGCAGATCGGCGTGGCGTTCGACGTGGACCTGCCGGGGTGTCAGGCCTTGCAAGGCAAACAGATTCAGCGCCCGGCACAGCAGATCCGGTTCGGCTTCGGCCCGCAGATAGTAGTGGGCGCGACAATGGCCGTTCTGGGCGTGCCAGACATCGGGTCGGTTGGGGGTGACGGCTTCGAGAGAGGGCATGGACAGTCTCCGTGGATGTGGAGAAATATTTACATGCGCGACGGGGTATTTCTTATCTAATATGAATGATTATTCAGATCTGGTGAATCGTATGATTCAGGATTAAGTCTAGAAGAGGTTTATTTATGCACGGAGAGTTGGACGGCTACGACCGCAGGATCCTGGCGCTGTTGCAAGAGGATGCTTCGCTGTCCAGCGCGCAGATCGCCGAACAGGTGGGCTTGTCCCAATCACCCTGCTGGCGGCGGATTCAACGGATGAAGGAGGAGGGGATTATTCGCGGTCAGGTAACCTTGCTTGATCGCAAGAAAATCGGCCTGAACACGCAGATATTCGCCGAAATCAAACTCAACGCGCACGGACGTTCGAACTTCACCGAGTTCACCGAAGCCATTCGCGGCTTCCCCGAGGTGCTGGAATGCTACGTGCTGATGGGATCGGTGGATTTCCTGCTGCGCATCGTCACGGCGGACATCGAGGCGTATGAGCGTTTCTTTTTCGAAAAGCTGTCGATGGTGCCGGGGATCCAGGAAGTGAACTCGATTGTGGCGCTGTCGGAGATCAAATCGACGACGAGTTTGCCGGTGGTGCGCTGAGCTTGTTTTTGCGGTGTTTGTGCTGCCCCCATCGCGAGCAGGCTCGCTCCCGCATGGGATCTCTGTTCGCCGAAGATCCACTGTGGGAGCGAGCCCGCTCGCGATGGCGATGTTACAGGCGCAACAAAGTCTTCCAGGCCCGATTCTGATAAACCGCGATCGCCTGTTGCTTGCGCGCGTCCAGGGCTTCTTCGGTAATCGGTTCGTTGGCCAGTTGCGCCAGTTTGTTCAGCTCACCGTAGAGGCGGTCCATTTCCGGGATTTCCAGCACATGGCGGGCGTGGTGCAGCCAGGCCTGGATGCGTTCGATGCGCGGCAGTTGTTCGGCCAGGTCTTCCGGCTGTTGCTGATAGCGTTGCAGTTGCAGCGACGAGGACTCTTCGCCCAGCAGGCGCGGTAGCCAGCTAGCCAGTTGGGCGGCACCCTGGCGATTGCCGCGGGTGTTGCGCTCGGCGGCCCAGCTGCGGGCCAGCAGCCAGCGTGAAGTGTTGAGGGAGAATTGGCCCCAGCGCGGGTCTTGCAGCTCTTCAAGGAACTGTTCCGGCGCGGCCTTGCGCACGTCTTCGTCATCCAGGCCGGCCTGGACCAACGGGCGCCAGTCTTCCAGCAGTGCGTCCAGGGCGACGCGCAAGTCATGCGTTGATTGGCGTGGTGCGGCCTGGCCGAGGCTGCTGAGCAGGGCGCGCAATTCGGCCAGGTTTTCCACCCAGTCCTGCAGCAGGCGCCAGTGGCCGTTAAAACGATACTGTTCGGCCAGACGCTGGCTGCTGCTCAGCAAATGCCAACTCAGCGTGGCAAAGGCATCATCGAGTGGCATCTCGGCGGTCAATTGCGGGGCCGGCAGACTCAGGGCATAGCTGTTCGCATCATGCAGGCGATAACCACGCTCGGCCTTGCTGATATCACACGGCATCAAGGGCAGGGTCGCGGCCAGCTCGGCGGCCAGTTCCAGCAGGGCAGCGGGTTCACCTTCGCGCAATTCCAGCTCCAGCTCGCAGATTTCTTCCTTCTGCTTGCCGACCACGACGTGGCCCAGGTCCAGCGCGGCCTCGATGACCACTTTGCTTTTGCCGCGGCCCCAGGCGATTTCCGCGCGTTCACGCACGAAATCGGTGGTGAAGATGGCCTTGAGGGTTTTCTTGTCCAGTTCGGCCAACGCCTCTGGCCAGCATTCGCCATCGAGTTTCTTCAGGTCGAGCTTGGCTTTGGGCAGGTGCCAGTCGTACTCGTTGCGCTCGGACAGGCCGGCGATGCTCTGGCCGCGAGTCTTGAGGGTCTGGATCACCTCTTCGCCGTCGCGACGCAGGCGCAGGGCGACCTTGGCCCCGGCCAGGTCACGCTCTGGCGTGTCGAAATACTGGTTCATCAGTTCGTGGCGTTCCCAGCCGCTTTTGTTGCGTTTCTTGAGCAATGGGTGCTCGCGCAAGGCTGCCAGGGTCTCGCGGCTGACGCGGAGTTTGATTTCGGTTTCTTTCTGCATGGCCGGAAAATCCAGGGATCGGGTGCGCAGCCGGGGGAAGGTGTGGCTGCCAAGGCCGTGCAGTGTACAGGACTCATCCGTTCTACGCGCCGCGGCGGTTATGGGAGTGTCCTGTCTCACCAATACTGTTCCTTTTTGGTGAGACAGGACACTCGCGCAAGATGGTTCTATGATGGACATCAATTTGTAAGTCCGGAGCCAGCGATGCCTTTGCCCACCCTGAAAGATCAGTTCGCTGCCCTGATCGCCGCGCCTTCGGTCAGTTGTACCCAACCTGGGCTGGACCAGTCCAACAGCGCCGTGATCGAGCTGTTGGCGGGCTGGCTCGCCGATCTGGGGTTCTCCTGCGATATCCAGCAGGTCAGCCCCGGCAAGTTCAATTTGCTGGCCAGTTTCGGCAGCGGTCCCGGAGGCCTGGTACTGGCCGGACACAGCGACACGGTGCCGTTCGACGGCCAGTTGTGGCAGACCGATCCGCTGAAGCTCACCGAGGTCGATGGTCGTTGGGTTGGCCTGGGCAGTTGCGACATGAAGGGTTTTTTCGCCCTGGCCATCGAAGCGGTCAAGCCCTTGCTGGAGCAACCGTTCAAGCAGCCCTTGCTGATCCTGGCCACTTGCGACGAAGAAAGCTCCATGGCCGGCGCCCGTGCCCTGGCCGATGCCGGAAGGCCGTTGGGGCGTGCGGCGGTGATCGGCGAGCCGACCGGACTCAAGCCGATTCGGATGCACAAAGGCATCATGATGGAGCGCATCGACATCCTCGGGCGCAGCGGTCATTCCTCCGACCCGAGCCTGGGTCACAGCGCCCTTGAAGCGATGCACGACGCTATGGGCGAGTTGCGTGGCCTGCGTCTGCAATGGCAGCGCGAATTTCGTAACCCGCAATTCACCGTGCCACAGCCAACCCTGAATTTCGGCTGCATCCACGGTGGCGACAACCCCAACCGGATTTGCGGCCAGTGCTCCATGGAGTTCGACCTGCGGCCATTGCCCGGCATGGACCCGAATGTCTTGCGGGCGGCGATCCAGCAGAAGCTCAATCCCATCGCCGAGCGCCATAAAGTCAAGATCGACTACGCACCGCTGTTCCCCGAGGTGCCCCCCTTCGAGCAGGCCGAAGACTGCGAACTGGTGCGAGTGGCCGAGCGACTCACCGGCCATCGTGCCGAAGCAGTGGCGTTTGGCACCGAAGCGCCTTATCTTCAGCGTCTTGGCTGCGAAACCCTGGTACTTGGCCCCGGCGATATCGCCTGTGCCCACCAACCGGGCGAGTACCTTGAAATGTCACGTTTGCAACCTACCGTGCAGCTATTGCGGCAACTGATCGAACATTACTGCCTGACACCGGCCACGGCCGGCTAAATTGCCCACATCCGGGCCCGTATTCATGAGGAGAGCGCGCGTGTCGCCAAGCCTGTTCCGACGATAACCATCAGCCCGCTGTGCGTTCCGTTTCGTCTTTTTTCGGCTGCTATTTATTTACAGGCCCAGGTTCATGCCCGAATACGTCAATTGGCTTCGTCACGCTTCGCCCTACATCAACGCCCACCGCGATTGCACCTTCATCGTCATGCTGCCCGGCGATGGTGTGGAACATCCGAACTTCGGCAACATCGTCCACGACCTGGTGTTGCTGCACAGCCTTGGCGTGCGTCTGGTGCTGGTTCATGGTTCGCGTCCACAGATCGAAACCCGCCTCGCCGCGCGGGGCCTGACGCCCCATTACCACCACGGTATGCGCATCACCGACGCTGCAACCCTGGAATGCGTGATCGACGCTGTCGGCCAGCTGCGCATCGCCATTGAAGCGCGCCTGTCGATGGACATGGCGTCCTCGCCGATGCAGGGTTCGCGCCTGCGGGTCGCCAGCGGCAACCTGGTGACGGCACGGCCCATCGGCGTACTGGAAGGCGTGGATTATCACCACACCGGCGAAGTCCGTCGGGTCGATCGCAAGGGCATCAATCGCCTGCTGGACGAACGCTCCATCGTCCTGCTGTCACCATTGGGCTATTCACCGACCGGGGAGATTTTCAACCTCGCCTGCGAAGACGTGGCGACCCGGGCGGCCATCGACCTGGCAGCCGACAAACTGCTGCTGTTCGGTGCCGAGCAGGGGCTGATCGGCGAAGACGGTCGTTTAGTGCGCGAGTTGCGCCCGCAACAGGTCCCGGCCCACATGCAACGGCTGGGCAGCGACTATCAGGCCGAGCTGCTGGATGCGGCGGCCCAGGCCTGTCGCGGCGGTGTGGCGCGCAGTCATATCGTCAGCTACGTCGAAGACGGTGCGTTGCTGGCCGAACTGTTTACCCGCGATGGCAGCGGTACGCTGGTGGCCCAGGAACAATTCGAGGTGGTGCGCGAAGCGGCCATCGAGGATGTCGGCGGTTTGCTGGACCTGATCAGCCCGCTGGAAGAACAGGGGATTCTGGTGCGTCGTTCCCGCGAAGTGCTGGAGCGTGAGATTGAGCAGTTCAGCGTGGTCGAACGCGAAGGCATGATCATCGCCTGCGCGGCGCTTTACCAGATCGCCGATTCGGATGCCGGGGAGCTGGCGTGCCTGGCGGTGAATCCGGAATACCGCCACGGCGGTCGTGGCGATGAGCTGCTGGAGCGGATCGAAACCCGGGCTCGGGCCAAAGGGCTCAAGACGCTCTTCGTACTCACCACCCGTACGGCCCATTGGTTCCGCGAGCGGGGCTTTGAGCCCAGCAGTGTCGAGCGCCTGCCAGCGGCGCGGGCATCGCTGTACAACTATCAGCGCAACTCGAAAATCTTCGAAAAAGCCCTCTAGGCGCCCTGCCTGGGGGAGCCGCACATCGGAGCGAACCGCGTAGCTGCGACCTTCTTGATTCCAGACAATGATCCGTCAGGCTGGAATCCATCAAGATCGCAGCTACGCTGTTTTGTCCATGAGTGCTGCACTTGGAATGCATGGAAGCCGGCTGCGTTTCCCACGATCGCCACAGTGCAGAATCGCTATCAATAAAAATATTCAGTAATTCACAGACTGGCCGATATGCCATGTCACGGTTGGATGACGCTTTGATGGCGGTGATATTTCCAAATGAGCTGAAAACTTATGAAACAATTCTTTTTAGATTTATAAACAAACCATTATTCTGCGGGCCGGTGTCGCGGGGTTAGACGATGGTCGTAATCACAAATGCTTACGATTGACTTGCCAGTCACGGTCTGGCGCTAATCACGCATCCGCGGATTCCGGGCGTTCGACCCGGAACCAAAGACACACAAGAATTAGAAAACGAGAGGAGCGAAGCATGAACAAGTCCACCTTGGCCCTGGCTGTGGCCGTTGGGGTTCTGGCGCAGCAGGCAGGCGCCGCGGGTTTTATCGAGGACAGCAAGGCGTCTGTCAGTTCTCGTACAATGTACTTCGATAACGATCACCGCGAAGGCGGTGCCGACCAACGTGAGACGGCCACTGGCCTGAAGTTCGACTACAAGTCTGGCTTCACCCAAGGGGTCGTGGGTTTTGGTATTGATGCCCAGGCGCTGGTAGGTATACATCTGGATGGCGGCAAAGGTCACCACCCCAATAACAATTCTTTTGTTCCAAGCGACACCGATGGTTCGGCCGTGCATAACTGGAGCCGTCTGTCAGCTAATGTGAAAGCGCTCTTCTCGAAGACCGAGGCTCATGTAGGTGGTGCATTGGCGCCTAACCTGCCGATCCTGATCGCGAACGATGCTCGTCTCCTGCCACAGACCTTTGAAGGTGGCACCATCACCTCCAAGGAGATCGACGGTGTAACTTTCAACGCCGGTCAGCTGGAGCATGCCACGGGCCGTGCATCAAGCAACAGCACTGGTCTGGCAGTGGACGGGGGTACCCAGGAGAGCAACCAGTTCCGTTACGGCGGTGCCGACTGGAAGGTCACCAAGGACCTGACCCTGCAGTACTACTACGCCAACCTGCAGGACTATTACAAGCAGCACTTCCTGGGCGCGGTACACGTTTTTCCGATCAGCGAAAACCAATCGTTCAAGACTGACCTGCGTTACTTCGACAGCAGCTCGGATGGTCGTAACGGTGAGGCGGGTTACGAGTTCAGCAACAACGGTGGTTATGCCAAGAACCCCGGTGAGGTCGATAACAAAACCTGGAGCGCCATGTTCACCTATACCCTGGGTGGCAGTGCCTTCCTGTTGGGCCATCAGCAAGTCGGTGATGACGGTGGTTTTGTCTACATGAACCAAGGCAGTCTGGCTAACGAAGGGGCCGGTGGTGCGAGCTTCTACCTGTTCACCGACAGCATGATCCACCAGTTTGTCCGCGCAGGCGAGAACACGACCTTCGGTCAGTACTCCTATGACTTCGCTTCGCTGGGTGCCCCGGGCCTGAAAGCCTCGATCTCTTACCTCCATGGTGACGACATCAAATCCGCCTCGGGCGGCAGCGACTCCTCGGAATGGGAGCGTGACTTGCGCCTGGACTACGTTGTCCAGCAAGGTCCTCTGAAAGGTTTCGGTACCACTGTGCGTCACGGTTCCTACCGTGGCAGCGGTACCGGTCTCGCCGACCGGGATCAAACTCGCCTGATCTTCAACTACACTTACAACTTCATGTAAGACGTAGCGAAGTAAAAAAGCCCCGCCCGGCAGCACGCCGGGCGGGGCTTTTGCGTTTCTGGGGAGGCGGGAGGATTTTTAAGCGGTCCCTTCGCTATCGTGCAGACTCCGTCGCATCTTTACGCAGGATGAACGCACTGAATGCCAGAAAATCGTCCAGATGTCCGGTAATGATCGCAACCATGATCGGCAATTGCAGGGCTTGGTAGTCATGCACGGCGATATTCCTGAAACCCACCATGTTCTTCAGGTTTTTCACCAGACCTTCTTCCACCCAGCCTCCTTGAAAAAGCAACTCGAATGTATCGCGGGCACTTTGCGGGACACCCAATCGCTCACGTCGAATCAAATGCTGTCCCATATCCAGTGCCGCTTCGCACGCACGCTGGATGTTCAGGACTGCCGAATCCTGGCGAGTGAAATCGGTGGCAAACGTAGCGGGATCTTTCTCGTACTCCTCCCGTACCCTGGCGACGCAACGCTCGATACTCGCTGCTTTATTGATCAGTACGTCATCGGCCATACACGCTGCCTTCTTCCTGAATATCCTTGAGCAATCCCGCCCGAGCCTCATCGAGAGCGGTTTTTTCGCTGAGGATAAAACACTCGAACAAACCCGCCTGTACGTCTCTGGCCCAAAGCCTCTGGCCTCGGGTCACGATCTGGTATTGCATGACGGTTGTTGCCCCGCGTAAATCAATCAGATCCACCGGACTGCCCGCGATATCCGCCAAGTCACCTGAAAGCTGCCACAACGACACAGGATCGACTTCGCCGGACAAAAGCACAGCAATATCGACATCACTGTCAGGCCCGGCGGTGCCCTGTGCATGGCTACCGAACAGGTAAACCGCCAGCAGTCCAGGAAGATGGTTTTGCAGATGAATCAGCAAGGCTTGAATGTTCATGCTGCCTATCCTAGCCGCTCGTCCTGAAATCGCGTCAATAATTTCCGCAGTGTGGGTACAAAACAAAAAAAGCCCCGCCCGGCAGCACGCCGGGCGGGGCTTTTGCGTCTTCGGATCAGGCCCACCCCTGTAGCCTTCTCCGAACCTTCTCTTCTTTCAGCAACTCGAGGCCTTCTCGAAACCTCGAAATAATCATGAGCGGCTAGGCCCGAAGCCGCCAGTGAACAGTTTTTTATATTCGCTATTGATCTAGATAAATGGATATTGATTCTTTTTAAAGCAATCAAAACCGGTGCACAGTTTGGACTCACAAAAACCATCAGGAGCCGCACCATGAGCCTCAGACTCGGCGACATCGCCCCCGATTTCGAACAGGATTCCAGCGCCGGCAAGATTCGCTTCCACGAGTGGCTCGGCGATAGCTGGGGCGTGCTGTTTTCCCATCCGGCGGATTTCACACCGGTGTGCACCACCGAACTGGGCCTGACCGCCAAGCTCAAGGACGAGTTCGCCAAACGTGGAGTCAAGGCCATTGCTCTCTCGGTAGACCCGGTGGACTCGCACCACAAGTGGATCGAGGACATCAACGAAACTCAGAATGCGGTGGTCAATTTCCCGATCCTGGCCGACGCCGACCGCAAGGTGTCGGACCTGTATGACCTGATCCACCCCAACGCCAGTGACACGCTGACCGTGCGCTCCCTGTTCGTGATCGATCCAAACAAGAAAATCCGCCTGACTATCACGTACCCGGCCAGCACCGGGCGCAATTTCAACGAGATCCTGCGGGTGATCGACTCATTGCAACTGACCGACAACTACAAGGTGGCCACACCGGCCAACTGGCAGGACGGCGATGAAGTGGTAATCGTGCCATCGCTCAAGGATGAGGAAGAACTCAAGCAGCGCTTTCCCAAGGGTTACCGCGCGGTAAAACCTTACCTGCGCCTCACTCCGCAGCCCAATCGCTGACGCAAAACCTGAACCTGTGGGAGCGAGCCTGCTCGCGATAGTGGTCTATCAGTCGACATCGCCGCCGGCAGATCCGCCGCCATCGCGAGCAGGCTCGCTCCCACAAAGAGGATCTCTGTGCACTAAGGGGTTTGGCCGTTCCGACGGCCTTTTTTACGTCTTGATGTTTATATCTCTTTATCGAATAAACAAATGAAAAAATATGATTTAAAGGTATATAAACCGGCTGTTATGGTTTGCTCCATCCCGCGAGATCGCCCACTGCGCATCGCACGTGACAGTTAAGGAATGGTTGGTATGTTGGTTGTCTCGCTCGGCGGCAGTCCTAGCCAGCGCTCCCGTTCAGGAGTGCTGCTGGAGCGCTCACAACGTTGGTTGCAGCAACAGGGGGTGGAAGTGGTGAGCTATCAGGTGCGGGATTTTCCCGCCGAGGATTTGCTCCATGCCCGCTTCGGCAGCCCCAAGGTGGTGGACCTCCTCGCCCAGATCGAAAACGCCGACGGGCTGTTGATCGCCACGCCGGTCTACAAGGCGTCTTTTTCCGGTGCTTTGAAGACAGTGCTGGACCTTCTGCCGGAACGTGCCCTGGCCCATAAGGTGGTATTGCCCATGGCCACGGGCGGCAGCATCGCCCATATGCTGGCGGTGGATTACGCCCTCAAGCCGGTGCTGTCGGCGCTCAAGGCCCAGGAAATGCTCCATGGGATTTTCGCCGAAGACAGCCAGATCGCTTATGGCGAAGGCAGTGCCCAGGCGCAGTTGGCCCCGGCCCTGCAAGCGCGCCTGAGCGAAGCGCTGGAGCAGTTCTACAGCGCCATGGCTCGCCGGCCAAAGCCGCTGGACCCCAGCGTATTGAATGAACGCCTATTGAGTGCTCGCTGGAGCATCTGACCCGATACATCACTGATTCAACTTCACCTTACTCAGCCGCCAACGGCCAAGCAGGTGCAGCCAAAACCCCACAGCAAAAGGAGAGGCGCCATGCGCACTGTCATTTTGCGTCGCGGGCTGGTCGCTCTGTTTGCTGCGGCTGTGTCCTTCGGCGCCATCACCCAGGTTCAAGCCGAGACCCTTCGGATCGGTTACCAAAAATACGGCACGTTGGTGCTGCTCAAGGCCAAGGGTACTTTGGAAAAGCGCCTCGCCGCCCAGGGCGTGGACGTGCAATGGACCGAGTTTCCCGGCGGCCCCCAACTGCTTGAAGGCTTGAACGTCGGCTCCATCGATTTTGGTGTGACCGGCGAAACCCCTCCGGTATTCGCCCAGGCGGCCGGCGCTGACCTGCTTTATGTTGCTTACGAGCCGCCCGCGCCTGACAGCGAGGCGATCCTGGTGCCCAAGGGCTCGCCCATCCAGTCGGTGCAGGACCTCAAGGGCAAGAAAGTCGCGCTGAACAAAGGCTCCAACGTCCACTACCTGCTGGTCCGGGCACTCGAAGATGCAGGCCTCAAGTACGCCGATATCCAGACCGTTTTCCTACCGCCGGCCGATGCCCGTGCGGCGTTCGAACGTAGCAGCGTGGACGCCTGGGTGATCTGGGACCCGTATCAGGCGGCCGCTGAGCAACAGTTGCAGGCACGCACCCTGCGTGACGGCAAAGGCATCGTCGATAACCACCAGTTCTACCTCGCCACCAAACCCTATGCGCAAAAAAATCCCCAGGTCATCACGACGCTGGTGGAAGAAGTGCGCGCGGTGGGGGAGTGGTCCAAGGCCAACCCTGAAGAGGTGACCCAGCAGGTAGCGCCGCTGCTCGGCCTGCCTGCGGACATCACCCTGACGGCGGTGAAACGCCAAGGCTACGGGGCGTTGTTCCTCACGCCGGAAGTGGTGGCGGCGCAGCAGAAAATCGCTGACCGCTTCTACCAGCTCAAATTGATCCCCAAACCCTTGAGCATCAAGGACGTGATCTGGACGCCGCCGGCGGCCGTTGCGAAAGCGCAGTAATTCGATCCCTTAGGAGACCACTCCATGAGCCTCAATATTTTCTGGTTCCTGCCCACCCACGGCGATGGCCATTACCTTGGCACTGCTGAAGGCGCCCGCGCCGTCGATCACGGCTACCTGCAGCAGGTAGCCCAGGCGGCGGATCGACTGGGTTTCGGCGGTGTGCTGATTCCTACCGGACGTTCCTGCGAGGACTCCTGGCTAGTGGCCGCTTCGTTGATTCCGGTGACCCAGCGCCTGAAGTTCCTCGTCGCCCTGCGCCCCGGGATCATTTCCCCGACGGTGGCGGCGCGCCAGGCCGCGACGCTCGACCGGTTGTCCGGTGGACGTGCGCTGTTCAACCTGGTGACCGGCGGCGACCCGGACGAACTGGCTGGCGACGGCCTGTTCCTGGACCACGAGCAACGCTACCAGGCGTCGGTGGAATTCACCCGCATCTGGCGCCGGGTGCTGGAAGGCGAAACCGTGGATTATGAAGGTGAGCACATCAGTGTGAAGGGCGCCAAGCTGCTCTATCCGCCGATTCAGCAACCGCGTCCGCCGCTGTATTTCGGCGGCTCGTCGGAAGCTGCCCAGGATCTTGCGGCCGAACAGGTGGAAATGGTGCTGACCTGGGGTGAGCCGCCCGCAGCCGTCGCGCAAAAAATCGAACAAGTGCGGGCCAAGGCCGCGACGCTTGGCCGTACCGTGCGCTTCGGCATCCGCCTGCATGTGATCGTGCGTGAAACCAACGCCGAAGCCTGGCGAGCGGCCGACCGGCTGATCTCCCACCTGGACGACGACACCATTGCCCGTGCCCAGGCCTCCCTGGCGCGTTTCGATTCGGTGGGCCAGCAACGTATGGCCGCGTTGCATGGCGGCCGACGCGACAAGCTGGAAGTCAGCCCCAACCTGTGGGCCGGTGTCGGCCTGGTGCGCGGCGGCGCCGGAACGGCGTTGGTGGGCGATGGCCCGACCGTGGCGGCCCGGGTCAAGGAGTACGCCGACCTGGGTATCGACACCTTTATCTTCTCCGGTTATCCACACCTGGAAGAGTCCTATCGCGTGGCGGAACTGCTGTTCCCACACCTGGACGTGGAGCGCCCGGAGTTGCCGAAGAGCCAGGGCTATGTGAGCCCGTTTGGTGAAATGGTCGCCAACGACATTCTTCCCAAAGCCGCGTCCCAGAGCTGAGGCGGCCATGAAGAAAATTATCCACAACCTGGCGCCCTGGGCGGTGCCGCTGCTGTCGCTGGCGGTGTGGCAACTGTCGGTATCGGCAGGCTGGTTGTCCACGCGGATCCTGCCGGCCCCCGTGGCCGTCATCGAAGCCGGGGTCAACCTGGTGCGCAGCGGCGAAATCTGGACGCACTTGGCCATCAGCGGTTGGCGCGCAGCGGTGGGCTTCCTGATCGGCGGCGGCATCGGCCTGACCCTGGGTTTCATCACCGGTTTGTCGACATGGGGCGAGCGACTGTTGGACAGCTCGGTGCAGATGGTGCGTAACGTGCCGCACCTGGCGCTGATTCCGCTGGTGATCCTGTGGTTCGGCATCGATGAGTCAGCGAAAATTTTCCTGGTGGCGCTGGGCACGCTGTTCCCCATCTACCTCAACACCTACCACGGGATTCGTAACGTCGATCCGGCGCTGGTGGAAATGTCGCGCAGCTACGGCTTGTCCGGCTTCAGCCTGTTTCGCCAAGTGATCCTGCCCGGCGCCTTGCCTTCGATCCTGGTGGGCGTGCGCTTTGCGTTGGGCTTCATGTGGCTGACGCTGATCGTGGCGGAAACCATTTCAGCCAGTGCCGGCATCGGTTATCTGGCGATGAATGCCCGGGAATTCCTGCAGACAGACGTGGTGGTCCTGGCGATTCTTCTGTACGCCGTGCTCGGCAAACTGGCCGACCTTGCCGCCCGCGGGCTTGAGCGGGTCTGGCTGCGCTGGCACCCGGCGTATCAAGTGAGCAAGGGAGGTCCCGCATGACCGCCCAACAACCTCCACGCTTGCTGCGCGGTATCCCGCTGGCCGTGCGCAAATTGCAAAAAAACTTCGGTTCGCGCCAGGTGCTGCGTGACATCGACCTGCATATACCGGCCGGGCAGTTCGTGGCAGTGGTCGGGCGCAGCGGCTGCGGCAAAAGTACTTTGCTGCGCTTGCTGGCTGGCCTCGATCAACCCACCGACGGCCAATTACTGGCGGGTTCGGCACCGTTGAGTGCCGCACAACAGGACACGCGGTTGATGTTCCAGGAGGCGCGTTTGCTGCCCTGGAAAAAAATCATCGACAACGTTGGCCTCGGGCTAAAGGGCAACTGGCGCCCGCAGGCGTTGCAAGCACTGGAAGCCGTCGGTTTGGCCGACCGCGCTCATGAGTGGCCGGCGGCGCTGTCTGGCGGACAGAAACAACGGGTGGCCCTGGCCCGCGCGCTGATTCATCAGCCACGCCTGTTGCTGCTCGACGAACCCTTGGGGGCGCTGGACGCCCTGACCCGGATCGAGATGCAGCAATTGATCGAGCGCCTGTGGCAGCAACACGGCTTCACCGTGCTGCTGGTGACCCATGACGTCAGCGAGGCGGTGGCCATCGCCGACCGGGTGATCCTGATCGAGGACGGCCGGATCGGCCTCGACTTGGCCATCGACCTGCCACGCCCACGGGCTCGCGGCTCTCATCGGCTGGCGAGCCTGGAAACCGAAGTTCTCAACCGCGTGCTGTCCTTGCCCGGCCAACCGCCGGAGCCCGAACCGATTTCACCCTTGCCTACGCAACTGCGTTGGGCGCAATAACTTCATCCAGACAGGAATCGACACCATGACTATCAAAGCCATCAACGTACGCAACCAGTTCAAAGGCACCATCAAGGAAATCGTCGAGGGCGACGTGCTGTCGGAAATCGACGTACAGACTGCCTCGGGTATTGTCACCTCGGTCATCACCACTCGTTCCGTCAAGGAGCTGGAGCTGGCGATCGGCAGCGAAGTGATCGCCTTCGTCAAATCCACGGAGGTGTCTATCGCCAAGTTGTGAGCGATGTTTCAGGGGGCATCACGCTTGGGCAAATACGGCGGCAGATACAACCCCAGGTAAGCATCGAACACCCGCATGCCTTCTTCGGCCATGCGCGGGGTGATCTGGCCGTGTTGCTGCACCGAGCGCGCGTAGACGCGGTCGCCCAGTTCCATGGCCAGGGCGAACACATCAACGTCATGGGGCAGTGCCGGCAGTTCGAAATGGCGAGCGAAGAGCTTGTGCAACAATTCGCCGAGTTCGAGATCGTGCTGACGGTCGGCCTGGATGACTTCAGTCAGGCCATGTTGGGCCAGGATCAGTTGGCGGGCGGCGGCGTCCTGGCTGTAGATGGTCAGCATGCGTTGCTCCACCTGCCGCGACAGGTCGTGCCAGTGGTTCAGTCGCGCATGATCGATCGGCACTTGCAGGCAGGCGCGAAAGGCCGCGTGGACGTCGGCGGTCAGCCCTTGCAGCAGGGCCGGGACGCTGGCGAAGAAGTGATACACCGAGGAGGGCGGAATCCCGGCGCGTTCGGCGACGCTGTAGATCGACAGGCTGGCCACGCCTTCGGCAGCAAGCAGCGTGCGGGCGGCATCGAGAATCGAGTCGATCCGGGCCTGGCTGCGGGCGCGAGGCTTGCGAGGGGTGGCGGTGCGCGTCATCGGTGTCTCCTGCGGGGCTGCCGGGCATTGTACGAGCCGGGTTCTGTATTGTCTTCAAGGCCGTCATCGCGAGCAGGCTCGCTCCCACATTGGATCTTTGGTGGTCAGTTAATCATGCTCACCACTGTTCCCTGTGGGAGCGAGCCTGCTCGCGATCCGCCGAAGGCGGCCATCCACCCCAAGGCATAAAAAACGCCGCAGCCTCGAAGGCCTGCGGCGTTTTTTTACTGCAACCCGCTTACACGGTATGCAGGTACCAGTTGTACTCAAGGTCGGAGATGGAGTGTTCGAACTCCTCCAGCTCGCTTTCCTTGCAGGCCACGAAGATATCGATGTATTTCGGATCGATGTACTTGGCCATGACTTCGCTGTCGTCCAGCTCGCGCAGGGCATCGCGCAGGTTGTTCGGCAGGCTTTGCTCGTTCTGCTCGTAGCTGTTGCCTTCCACCGGCGCACCGGGCTCGATCTTGTTGACCAGGCCATGGTGCACGCCAGCCAGTACGGCGGCCATCAGCAGATACGGGTTGGCGTCGGCGCCGGCCACGCGGTGTTCCAGACGCACCGCATCGGCGGAGCCGGTGGGTACGCGCAGGGCCACGGTGCGGTTGTCCAGGCCCCAGGTTGGCGAGTTCGGCACGTAGAACTGTGCGCCGAAACGACGGTAGGAGTTCACGTTCGGGCAGAGGAAAGCCATCTGCGCCGGCAGGGTCTCGAGCACACCGCCGATCGCGTGACGCAGTGCGGCGTTCTGCTCGGGATCCTCGCTGGCAAAAATATTCTTGCCATCTTTATCCAGGATCGAAATGTGGACGTGCAGGCCATTGCCCGCCTGGCCCGGATACGGCTTGGCCATGAAGGTGGTGTCCATTTCATGGTCGTAGGCGATGTTCTTGATCAGGCGCTTGAGCAGTACCGCGTAGTCGCAGGCCTTGATCGGGTCGGCCACGTGGTGCAGGTTCACTTCGAACTGCGCCGGGGCACTTTCCTTGACGATGGCATCGGCGGGAATGCCTTGCTCCTTGGCTCCCTCCAGAATGTCCTGGAGGCAATCGACGTATTCGTCGAGGTCGTCGATCAGGTAGACCTGTGTCGAGTGCGGGCGTTTGCCGGAGATCGGCGAGCGGGGCGGTTGTGGGCGTCCATTCACGTTCTCCTGGTCGATCAGGTAGAACTCCAGTTCGAATGCCGCGCAGATGGTCAGGCCCAGCTCATCGAACTTGGTCACGACCTGGCGCAGGACTTCGCGAGGGTCGGCGAAGAAAGGGTCACCTTCAAGTTCGTGCATGGTCATTAACAGTTGCGCGGTAGGGCGCTTCTGCCATGGCTCGTTGCACAGGGTGTCAGGGATTGGATAACAGATCCGGTCAGCGTCGCCGATGTCCAGGCCCAGGCCGGTGCTTTCCACCGTGGAGCCGTTGATATCCAGGGCAAATAAAGAGGCCGGCAGGTTGATGCCTTTCTCGTAAACCTTGTGGAGGCTGGTGCGTTCAATGCGCTTGCCGCGCACCACACCATTCATATCCGCAATCAGAAGGTCAACGTACAGAACCTCAGGATGTTCCTTAAGGAACGCGTTCGCTTCGTTAAGCTGAACGGCACGCGGGGGTACCGACATGATGCAACACCTTTGTTGTTAAAAATATCAATCATTGATCTCTTCTAAACCCAGTCAACCCGAACGGCATGCCGAAGTCAAGCTGGGCCTTTTTTGCTCTAAAAAAGCACCTGCGGGGCTTTTTTGAGGCAATTTGGGGCGTTTTTTTCCCTTTGAGGGCAGTGGCGCCCGCAGGCTTGAGCGGGCCGTGTTGTATTTTTTACGGGGGTGTTGTGTAAAAAAATGAACAAGGCTAAGCTCGATTCAAACCCATAACAGCAATAATACCGGGGTGCTTCATGTCTCGCCTGCCGTTAATCGGCGTCACCACCTGCTCCAGGCAGATGGGTCTGCATGCGTATCACGTCAGTGGCGATAAATATTCCCGGGCTGTCGCGACAGCCGCCAAGGGCTTGCCAGTGCTGCTTCCGTCCCTGGCGGATCTGTTCCCGCCGTCCGATATTCTGGACGCCCTGGACGGCATTCTTTTTACTGGCTCTCCTTCTAATGTAGAACCTTTTCACTATCAGGGCCCCGCCAGCGCGCCGGGCACTGCTCATGATCCTGCACGGGATGCCACCACCCTGCCGTTGATCCGCGCCGCTGTAGCGGCCGGCATCCCGGTGCTGGGTATCTGCCGTGGGTTCCAGGAGATGAACGTAGCCTTTGGCGGCAGCCTGCATCAGAAAGTTCATGAAGTCGGAACGTTCATCGATCATCGTGAAGACGACACTCAAGCGGTGGATGTCCAATACGGTCCTGCCCACGCCGTGCATATCCAGCCTGGCGGTATTCTGGCAGGGCTGGGGCTGCCGCTGGCGATTCAGGTCAATTCGATCCACAGCCAGGGTATCGAGCGTCTGGCACCCGGGTTGCAGGCCGAAGCGGTGGCGCCGGATGGCCTGATCGAGGCTGTTTCGGTGCCAGGAGGCAAGGCTTTTGCTTTAGGTGTGCAATGGCACCCTGAATGGGAGGTAAGCTCCAACCCGTACTACCTTGCGATTTTCCAGGCATTTGGCGATGCCTGCCGGGCAAGGGCAACACAACGCGACGCCGATGCGTCAAACAACGCCTGACTACTAAATAGCAGCCAGGAAACTCACGCCTAGAGGCATTTATGAGTAACAACCTCGACCAGCTCACCGATTGGTTGAAAGACCATAAGATCACAGAAGTCGAATGCATGATTGGCGACCTGACCGGCATCACCCGGGGCAAGATTTCGCCGACCAACAAGTTCATTGCCGAAAAAGGCATGCGCCTGCCCGAGAGCGTTCTGCTCCAGACCGTTACGGGCGACTATGTCGAAGACGACATCTATTACGAACTGCTCGACCCTGCCGACATCGACATGATGTGCCGCCCGGACGAAAACGCAGTGTTCCTTGTGCCCTGGGCCATCGAGCCCACCGCCCAGGTTATCCACGACTCCTACGACAAGCATGGCAATCCCATCGAACTGTCGCCGCGCAACGTGCTCAAGAAAGTGCTCAAGCTCTATGCCGACAAGGGCTGGCAGCCGATCGTCGCGCCGGAAATGGAGTTCTACCTGACCAAGCGCAGCGACGACCCGGACTTCCCGTTGCAGCCGCCCATTGGCCGCTCCGGTCGCCCGGAAACCGGCCGTCAGTCGTTCTCGATCGAAGCGGCCAACGAATTCGACCCGTTGTTCGAAGATGTCTACGACTGGTGCGAACTGCAGGAGCTGGACCTCGACACGCTGATCCATGAGGACGGCACGGCGCAGATGGAGATCAATTTCCGTCACGGCGACGCCTTGTCCCTGGCCGACCAGATCCTGGTGTTCAAGCGCACCATGCGCGAGGCGGCGCTCAAGCACAACGTTGCCGCCACTTTCATGGCCAAGCCCATGACCGGCGAGCCCGGCAGTGCGATGCACCTGCACCAGAGCATCATCGACAAAGACACCGGCAAGAACGTCTTTTCCAATGAAGACGGGACCATGAGCACGCTGTTCCTGAATCACATTGGAGGTCTGCAGAAGTTCATCCCCGAGCTGCTGCCGCTGTTTGCCCCCAACGTGAACTCGTTCCGCCGCTTCCTGCCGGATACGTCGGCGCCGGTGAACGTGGAATGGGGTGAAGAGAACCGCACCGTGGGCCTGCGCGTGCCGGAAGCCGGGCCGCAGAACCGTCGGGTGGAAAACCGTTTGCCGGGCGCCGACGCCAACCCGTACCTGGCGATCGCCGCCAGCCTGTTGTGCGGCTACATCGGCATGGTCGAAGGCATCAACCCGAGCGCGCCGGTGGTGGGGCGAGGGTATGAACGTCGCAACCTGCGCCTGCCACTGACCATCGAAGATGCCCTCGAGCGCATGGAAAACAGCGCCACCATCGAGAAATACCTGGGCAAGAAATTCATCACAGGCTACGTCGCGGTCAAGCGGGCCGAGCATGAAAACTTCAAGCGCGTCATCAGTTCGTGGGAGCGGGAATTCCTGCTCTTTGCCGTCTGAAGCGCCGGGCGGGACTGCTTCAGGCAGTTCCGTCCCCACCGATCTACAAGGAGAATTCGCATGACCGGCAACAATCCGCAAACCCGTAAATGGCAGGCCCTGAGCAACGATCACCACCTGGCGCCATTCAGCGACTTCAAGCAGCTCAAAGAGAAAGGCCCGCGCATCATCACCCACGCCAAGGGCGTTTACCTGTGGGACAGTGAAGGCAACAAGATCCTCGATGGCATGGCCGGCCTCTGGTGCGTGGCCGTCGGCTACGGCCGCGACGAACTGGCCGACGCCGCCAGTCAGCAGATGCGCGAGCTGCCGTACTACAATCTGTTCTTCCAGACCGCTCACCCGCCGGTGCTGGAATTGTCCAAAGCCATCGCCGACATCGCCCCTGAAGGCATGAACCACGTGTTCTTCACCGGCTCCGGCTCCGAAGGCAACGACACCATGCTGCGCATGGTCCGCCACTACTGGGCGATCAAGGGCCAGCCGAACAAAAAAGTCATCATCAGCCGCAAGAACGGTTATCACGGTTCGACCGTGGCCGGCGCGAGCCTGGGCGGCATGACGTACATGCACGAGCAGGGCGACCTGCCGATCCCCGGCATTGTCCACATCGCCCAACCGTACTGGTTCGGCGAGGGCGGCGACATGAGCCCGGAAGAGTTCGGCGTATGGGCGGCCAACCAGCTGGAAGAAAAGATCCTGGAAATCGGCGTGGACAATGTCGGTGCCTTCATCGCCGAGCCGATCCAGGGCGCGGGCGGAGTCATTGTGCCGCCGGACAGCTACTGGCCGCGCATGAAGGAAATCCTCGCCAAGTACGACATCCTGTTCGTGGCCGATGAAGTGATCTGTGGTTTCGGTCGCACAGGTGAGTGGTTCGGTACCGATCATTACGGGTTGAAACCCCACATGATGACCATCGCCAAGGGCCTGACCTCCGGTTACATCCCCATGGGCGGCCTGATCGTGCGTGACGATGTGGTGGCAGTGCTCAACGAAGGCGGCGACTTCAACCACGGGTTTACCTATTCCGGTCACCCGGTAGCCGCTGCGGTGGCCTTGGAAAACATCCGCATTCTGCGCGACGAAAAGATCGTCGAGCGTGTTCATGGCGAAACGGCACCCTATTTGCAACAGCGCCTGCGGGAACTGAACGATCATCCGCTGGTGGGTGAGGTACGCGGTGTCGGCTTGCTGGGGGCGATTGAACTGGTTCAGGACAAGGCCACGCGCAAGCGCTACGAAGGCAGGGGTGTGGGCATGATCTGCCGGCAGTTCTGTTTTGATAACGGGCTGATCATGCGCGCCGTGGGTGACACCATGATCATTGCGCCGCCGCTGGTGATCAGCAAGGCCGAGATCGATGAACTGGTGACCAAGGCGCGGCACTGCCTGGACCTGACGCTCAGTGCGTTGCAAGGCTAAGTGCTAGGCTCTGAGCGAGGCGCCCGTACGGGCCTCGTCCGGCGTAAACAAAAGGCTGGGCTTTTGTTGAAAGGCTGGCCTGTAACTTGCCAGACTACCGGCTGTTCAAGTTGCCCGCGAGCCGGCTACTGAACGACGGCTAAGAAGAATAACTGGAGCATTTTTCATGAAGGCATTAGGCATGAAGACATTAGGTATGAAGATGGCTGGCAAGACCCTCCTCGCCATGTCCCTGACGGGCGTGATGGCGAGTGCTGTTCAGGCGGACGACAAAGTGCTGCACGTCTATAACTGGTCCGATTACATTGCACCGGACACGGTCGCCAAGTTCGAGAAAGAGACGGGGATCAAGGTCGTCTACGACGTGTTCGACAGCAACGAGACCCTGGAAGCCAAGTTGCTGGCGGGCAAGTCCGGTTATGACATCGTGGTGCCGTCGAACAACTTCCTGGCCAAGCAGATCAAGGCCGGTGTTTACCAGGAGCTGGACAAGTCCAAGCTGCCGGACTGGAAGAACCTGGACACCGACCTGCTCAAGGCCGTGGGCGATGCCAGCGACAAGGGCAACAAATATGCCTTCCCCTACATGTGGGGCTCCATCGGTATTGGCTACAACCCGGAGAAGGTCAAGGCCGCACTGGGTATCGACAAGATCGATTCGTGGGACGTGGTGTTCAAACCGGAAAACATGGCCAAGCTCAAGAGCTGCGGCGTGAGCTTCCTCGATGCACCGACCGAGATGATCCCGGCGGCACTGCATTACCTGGGCAAGCCGACCGACAGCAAGGACAAGGCTGACCTGAAGGCCGCTGAAGACCTGTTCCTGAAGATTCGTCCTTCGGTTGCCTATTTCCACTCCTCCAAATACATCTCAGACCTGGCCAACGGCAACATCTGCGTGGCCGTGGGCTACTCCGGTGACCTGGAGCAGTCCAAGGAGCGCGCCAAGGAAGCGGGAGACAAGGTCAAGCTCAGCTACGTCATTCCAAAAGAAGGCGCCGGCACTTTCTACGACATGGTCGCCATTCCCAAGGACGCCGAGAACGTCGAATCCGCCTACAAGTTCATGAACTTCCTGATGCAGCCGCAGATCATGGCTGAAATCACCAACGCCGTACGTTTCCCGAACGGCAACAAGGCGGCCACGCCACTGGTGGACAAGGACATCACCAGCGATCCGAGCATCTACCCGTCTGACGAAGTGAAGAAGCAGCTGTATGCAATCAGTGATCTGGATGCCGGCACGTTGCGTCTGATCACCCGCAGCTGGACCAAGATCAAGTCTGGCAAGTAAGCCGGTCTGAGGCATCTTCCTGTTGTCGCCGGCATCGCGGCGGCGGCAACGGGAATAATTAAATGACTAAAAGTTTTGCTGGATCGGTTTATCGAGGGTAAGTTGCGCGCCGGTTTTGTTGCAGGGCACATCGCTGCCAGGTAACGGGGGCAACTTGGGCCCAACTATTTAAGAGGACCTCCACGTGCCTGTTTTTTCTTTGTTACGCAATGCCATGCTGATCGGTGCCGGACTGACGCTTGCCGTCAGCGTCCAGGCTGCCTCCACCGTGCATATTTATAACTGGTCGGATTACATCGGCGAGACCACCCTGGCGGACTTTGAAAAGGCCACGGGGATCAAACCGGTGTACGACGTCTTCGACTCCAACGAAACCCTGGAAGGCAAACTGCTGGCCGGTCGTACCGGCTACGACGTGGTCGTGCCGTCCAACCATTTTCTGGGCAAGCAGATCAAGGCCGGGGCGTTCCAGAAGCTCGACAAGTCGCAGTTGAGCAACTACGCCAACCTGGACCCGGTGCTGCTCAAGCGCCTGGAAAAGAATGATCCGGGCAATCAGTACGCCGTGCCTTATCTGTGGGGCACCAACGGCATCGGCTACAACGTCGAGAAGGTCAAGGCTGCACTGGGCGTCGACAAGATCGACTCGTGGGCCATGCTGTTCGAACCGGAAAACATCAAGAAACTCTCCAGCTGTGGCGTTTCGTTCCTCGATTCGGGCGACGAGATGATCCCGGCGATGCTCAATTACCTGGGCCTGGACCCCAACAGCCAGAACCCTGAAGACTACAAGAAGGCCGAGGCTCAACTTCTCAAGATCCGGCCTTACGTCACCTACTTCAACTCTTCCAAATACATCTCCGACCTGGCCAATGGCGAGATCTGCGTGGCTGCCGGTTTCTCCGGTGACATCTTCCAAGCCCGCGAACGTGCTGAAGAAGCGAAAAAGGGCATCGAGATCGCTTATGTGATTCCCAAGGAAGGCGCCAACCTCTGGTTCGACATGCTGGCGATCCCGCGCGATTCCTCCAACGTCAAAGAAGCCCACGCCTTCATCAACTATTTGCTCAAGCCTGAGGTGATCGCCCAAGTCAGTGACGCCGTCGGCTATGCGAACCCCAATCCCAAGGCCGGCGAGTTGATGGACCAGCAAGTGCGCACCGACGAAGCGGTTTACCCACCGCAAGCGGTCATTGACAAGCTGTACGTCAACTCCGAGCTGCCGCCCAAGATCCAGCGCGTCATGACCCGCAGCTGGACCAGGGTCAAGTCAGGCAAATAGCGTCAAGCGCTTTAACTATTCCAAGGCTCGTCCGCGCAGGGCGAGCTGCAAATTTTGTGGGAGTTTCGTAAATGGCAGTTGCCTCCGGCGCCTATAAGAAAGCCCTCGAGGGCGACCAGACACCCAAGCAGGTGTTGGTCAAAATCGACCGGGTCACGAAAAAGTTCGACGAGACGATTGCCGTGGACGATGTGTCCCTGGAAATCAAGAAAGGCGAAATCTTCGCCCTGCTCGGCGGTTCGGGATCGGGCAAATCCACCTTGCTCCGCATGCTGGCGGGTTTCGAACGGCCCACGGAGGGGCGCATTTTCCTCGACGGTGTAGACATCACCGACATGCCGCCCTATGAGCGGCCGATCAACATGATGTTCCAGTCCTACGCCTTGTTCCCCCACATGACCGTGGCGCAGAACATTGCTTTCGGCCTGCAGCAGGACAAAATCCCGAAAGCCGAGATCGACGCCCGCGTGGCCGAAATGCTCAAGCTGGTGCAGATGAGCCAGTACGCCAAGCGCAAGCCGCATCAGCTCTCCGGCGGCCAGCGTCAACGTGTGGCCCTGGCCCGTTCCTTGGCCAAGCGGCCCAAGCTGTTGCTGCTCGACGAACCGATGGGCGCCTTGGACAAGAAGCTGCGCTCGCAGATGCAGCTTGAGCTGGTCGAGATCATCGAGCGGGTTGGCGTAACCTGCGTCATGGTGACCCACGATCAGGAAGAGGCCATGACCATGGCCGAGCGCATCGCGATCATGCACCTGGGCTGGATCGCCCAGATCGGCAGCCCGATCGACATCTACGAAACCCCCACCAGCCGGCTGGTCTGCGAGTTCATCGGCAACGTCAACATCTTCGAGACCGAAGTGGTGGACGACGCCGAAGGCCACGCGGTGCTGACTTGCAAGGACCTGGACCGCAACATCTACGTGGGCCACGGCATCAGTACCTCGGTGCAGGACAAATCGGTCACCTACGCCATCCGCCCGGAAAAACTGCTGGTCACCGCCGAGCAGCCGGACTGCGAGCACAACTGGTCCAGCGGCAAGGTCCATGACATCGCCTACCTGGGCGGCCATTCGGTGTTCTACGTCGAATTGCCGAGCGGCAAGCTGGTGCAGTCCTTTGTCGCCAACGCCGAGCGCCGTGGTCAGCGTCCGACCTGGGGCGACCAGGTATTCGTGTGGTGGGAAGACGACAGCGGCGTGGTGCTTCGCTCATGAACATGCGCAAATTCAAACGCCGACTCGACCGAATAACGCCCGGTGGCCGTCAACTGGTCATCGGGGTGCCCTTCATCTGGCTGTTCCTGTTCTTCATGCTGCCGTTCTTCATCGTCCTGAAGATCAGTTTTGCCGAAGCCGACGTGGCCATTCCGCCGTACACCGAGATCTACAGCTACATCGACCAGAAGCTGCAGGTGCTGCTCAACTTCAGTAACTATGTGCTGCTCAGCGAAGATGATCTGTACATCGCCGCCTACCTCGGCTCGCTGAAGATGGCCCTGATCAGCACCGTCTTGTGCCTGCTGATCGGCTACCCGATGGCCTACGCCATCGCCAAGGCCCGCCCGGACCTGCAAACGGTGCTCCTGCTGCTGATCATGATGCCGACCTGGACCGCGATCCTGATCCGCGTCTATGCGTGGATGGGCATCCTCAGCAACAACGGTCTGCTCAACGGCTTTTTGATGAGCATGGGCTGGATCAGCGAACCGCTGCAGATCCTCAACACCAACCTGGCGGTCTACATCGGCATCGTCTACTCGTACCTGCCGTTCATGATCCTGCCGCTCTACGCCAACCTGGTGAAGCATGACCCGAGCCTGCTGGAAGCGGCGTCCGACCTGGGGTCGAGCACCTTCAACAGTTTCTGGAAAATCACCGTGCCGCTGTCCAAGAACGGCATCATCGCCGGCTGCATGCTGGTATTCATCCCGGTGGTGGGCGAGTTCGTGATCCCGGAACTGCTGGGTGGCCCGGAAACCCTGATGATCGGCAAAGTGCTGTGGCAGGAATTCTTCAACAACCGTGACTGGCCGGTGGCGTCCGCGCTGGCAGTGGTGATGCTGGCGATCCTGATCGTGCCCATCATCCTATTCAACCGCAGTCAGGCCAAAGAAATGGAGGGCAAGGAATGAAGCGCTTCAGTTTTTCAAGCCTGATGCTGGTGCTGGGTCTGCTGTTCATCTATGCGCCAATGCTGATCCTGGTGATTTACTCCTTCAACGCTTCGAAACTGGTGACGGTGTGGGGCGGCTGGTCGATCAAGTGGTACGTCGGTCTGCTGGACAACAGCCAGTTGATGGGCTCGGTGGTGCGCTCGCTGGAAATCGCCTGCTATACGGCGATCGCCGCGGTGGCCCTGGGTACACTGGCGGCCTTCGTATTGACCCGTATTACTCATTTCAAGGGCCGCACGCTGTTCGGCGGCCTGGTCACCGCACCACTGGTGATGCCGGAAGTGATCACCGGTCTGTCGTTGTTGCTGCTGTTCGTGGCGATGGCGCAGATGATCGGCTGGCCCCAGGAGCGTGGCTTGGTCACGATCTGGATCGCCCACACCACGTTCTGCTCGGCCTATGTGGCGGTGGTGGTCTCGGCACGCTTGCGTGAACTGGACCTGTCCATCGAAGAAGCGGCCATGGACCTGGGGGCGCGGCCGTGGAAGGTGTTCTTCCTGATCACCATCCCGATGATCGCGCCATCGCTGGCGGCGGGGGGCATGATGTCGTTCGCCTTGTCGCTGGACGATCTGGTGCTGGCGAGTTTCGTCTCCGGCCCGGGCTCGACAACCTTGCCGATGGAAGTGTTCTCGGCGGTACGCCTGGGGGTCAAACCGGAAATCAATGCCGTGGCGAGCCTGATCCTGCTGGCCGTATCGTTGGTAACTTTCCTGGTCTGGTACTTCAGCCGCCGCGCCGAAGAAAACCGCAAGCGGGCGATCCAGCAAGCTATCGAAGAAAGCGCCGCCGACTCCTGGAAACAGCCAGACCCGCGCCGGGCAGCCGCGCCGGTCTGACCGGACGCTGAGTCACTGTGGGAGCAACTGTCTTGGATGGTTTATTTAGCCATCCTTTCCAGGGACAGCGAAGCTCCCACAGGTCTTTTTGTTGCCCACAAATCCGGGGGCAGGCCCAAGTCCAATGTGGGAGCGAGCCTGCTCGCGATAGCGGCGTAGCAGTCAATGAAGATCTCAGTGATCGCCTCTCACTTCTTCAACGCATCATGCGCTTCCAGCGCCCGCAGGGAGTAGATATACGCCGCGCCGGCATTCAGCGAAACCGCAGTGGCCAGGGTGGCGGCGATCTCTTCGCGGGTGGCGCCGGCCTTGATGGCTGCATCAGTATGCACGCCGATGCAGCCGTCACAGCGGGTCGTGATCGCCACGGCGATGGAGATCAGCTCCCGGGTCTTGGCATCCAGCACGTTGTTATCGGCCGCGGCTTCATCCAGGGCCATGTAGGCCTTGACCATTTTCGGATTGCTTTTGCCCAGGGCGCCGAAGGCACTTTTGATGGTGGGCAGCAGTTCGGACCAGTTGATGAACATGGGGTTGACTCCATAAAGAGGGGTAGTTGTTAAACCCTTCCAGTCTTGACCATAAATAACGCCCAAGCCTGTTAATTGATGAAAAGCGTTGCCTGTCATTGGGCTCAGGGTTCGGCCCCGACCGGCAGCAGCTTCAAGGTGCTGCGGGTATTGGCCATCACTTCTATTTCGGCCAGATGCGCCTGGTAGTACAGCCCTTCGATGTAAGACTCGGCCTGATCCGCGTAATGCGGGTCGAACGGCACGCCGCTTTGGCCGACGGGGTTGACGGTGACGCTGTGGGCCGGATCGGCGAAATCGATGATGCGCCGGGTGGAAGGGCCATAGGTCACTGGCCAGGGCGCCGGGCCGATTTTGGCCGAGAGGTTATTGGGCACTTCATGGGTGCCGGGTGCAGCAAAGGGGCCGACGTTGAAGATCCGGTCCAGCGGCTTTTGCAGGCCCAGTGGATGACCATGGGTGAGGGTGTGCGCCTTGCCCCATTGCCATTGGCTGGCATCGTCACCGAAGGTGGCCTTGAGGTGCGCCAGGCTCTTGCCCCAAGCGCTCATCACCGTGTCGACACGGGTCTCCTTGCCCGGGGTGGTGCGATCGTCCCACCAGGGCGAATCCTCTGATGCCGCCAGGCGTGGCAGCGCGGCGTCGATCACTCGGGTCGACAGCGCGGTTTCGAAGAGCTCGTCGCCCAATTCATCGTGCAGCGCGGCGTCGGCCAGGTTGAAGAGGAACTGGTTGAACAGTGTGGCGCTGATGGAGCCCAGCGGATAGTCGCCCTGCCATTGGGCCAGTTGCTCCACCCATTTGCGTTCCTGGGGGTCGCTGACCTCGTTACGCAGCACCGGTAGCAAAGGCGCGAGCAAGCGCCGGCCGTAGGGGGTGGTGGTGCCCAGTTGCAGTTCACGTGTGGTCTCGATGTCCCACTTGGCCTGCTTGTCGCCCAGTTGGAGGTTGAGTTTCTGGCCGCGGTCGGCAAGGTTGTAATAACCCGGAATTTCCATGCCGCTGGCCGATACCGGCTGGAAATTGGCTGACACGATGTAGCCTCGCGCCGGGTTTTCTTCCTGGGGGTTGCTGCTGAAGGGGTAGAAACCCTCCTTCTGCGCCTCTGCGCTGCCGCCATCGAGCATGAAACCGGGCTTCACGCCGGCCGGCCGCTTGGGCAATTGCGCCGCGGCCCACCAGCCGATATCGCCCTTGGCGTTGGCCCACACCACATTCAGCCCTGGCGCGTGGATCTTGGCTGACGCGCTGCGAGCCTTGGTCAGGGTGTCGGCGCGATTGAGCTGGTAGAAGGCTTCGAGGATCGGGTTGCGGCTTTCCAGGAACCCCCACCACATGGCGATGGGGGTCTTGCCGGCGTGGGCGCCGAGGGCGTCGTTGACGATCGGGCCATGGGGCGACTGGCGCAGCTGCAGCGTCACCGGCGCCTGGCCCTTGACTGCGATCTGTTGTTCGCTGCGGGTCATGTCCACCCATTGGTCGCGATACCAGACCTGCTCGGGATTATCCGGGTTGACCCGTTCGACGATCAGGTCCAGGTCGTCGTTCTGGAACATCGTGACGCTCCAGCCGAAATCCTTGTTCATGCCCAGCGTCGCAAAGGGCATCAGCGCCTGGTAATGCCCGTAAAGCTCGAAACCCGGGGCCGACAGGTGCGCCTCGTACCACACCGACGGCGCGGAAAAGCGAATATGCGGGTCGCCCGCCAGCAACGGTTTGCCGCTGTGGGTGCGGCTGCCGGAGACCGCCCAGGCGTTGCTGCCTTCGAACTGCGGCAGGCCGTTTTCGGCCAGGGCCTGTTCACTGAGACGGGCCAGGGCGTTGAGGTCTTTCCAGTCGGCGGCGGCCAGGGGCAGGCCGCTCTTGCGAGTCTCGGCCAGCACGCCATTGGGCTGCCAGTCGAGGTCGAAAATGTTCAGGTAGTCGCTGCCCAGTTGATCGCGCACGTAAGTCAAAAGCGGCTCGGTGCGAAACGCGGCCGCAAAGCTGTAGGCCATGTAGCCGGCAATGCTCACGGTGTCCTCTGCGGTGAAAGGACGCTTGGGGATGCCCAGCACATCGAACTCCACCGGTCTGGCGTGGGTTTCCTGGTAGCGGTTGATGCCATCCAGGTACGCCTGCATCGCGATCCAGGCCGGGGACTGTGGGTCCTGTTCCGTCAGATAGGTCGCGGCGCGTTCGCGAATGCGCAGGCTGCGCATCAGTTTGTCGGTGTCGAGCAGCTTCGGCCCGAGTACCTCGGCCAGTTCGCCACGGGCGAGGCGGCGCATGATCTCCATTTGAAACAGCCGGTCCTGGGCATGGACATAACCCAGGGCGCGGTACAGGTCGGTTTCGTTTTCAGCACGGATATGCGGCACGCCGCGTTCGTCGTAGCGCACGGTCACCGAGCCTTGCAGACCTTGCAGCTGCACCGTGCCCTGGCGGGTGGGCTGCTTGCTGTAGAGGTAGCCGCCCGCGACGATGATGGCGGTGACGACCAATGACAGGAAGGCGATGAGGGTGCGTTTCATGCTAAATCCTTATTGAGTGACAGCGGTCCCATGGTTTCGCTGTTTATTCCCATGTTTAACATGCCGCCGGGTGTCTGCGTATCCTTGCTTGGGGGATTTTCCCTGCGGCCTATTCTTTGGCGGATGTGTCCTGCCCCCACGGGCAATAACACCCTACCGCCAGCGTGTGGGTCGCATTCACCGCCCGGCCGCTGCTCAGGGCCTCGAGAATCGGCTCGATGAAGCTGTTGCTCGAATTGCAGGTCAGGCCTTCGCTGTAGGGGCCGAAGTACGCCAGTTTGCCGCTGCGATCCCAGATCGCTACTGCCGGACTGGCGGGAATCTGGCTTGAGCCGGGGAGCACCGAAAGCGGTTTGAGGCTGCTCAGCGTGGTCGGCAATTGGCCCTGACTGCCGGTTTTTTGGACTGCATAAAACTCGACACCTTGGGGGGCGTATTTCTCCACCAGCTCGGAAAGGTGCTGTTGGTTGCCGACGTTGCATGGGCAGGCGGGATCCCAGAAATGCACCAGACGGATCGGGCCAGGGCCGGCCAGGCCGGGGGGGAGGCGCAAAGGGTCGCCGGAAAATACCGCCGTGTGTTCACTGAACGCTCGCAGAAAGCGGCCCTGAAACCAGTCGTAGGCGATCCACAACACGGCGGCGCACCCGAGGGCAAGCAAGCTGGCAAGCAAGGTCGTTCGGTGGGACGGGCGCATGGAGTCGATCCTCTGAGGCCACGTAGCTTGCCATGCCTGGCGCGACAGATGAATATCGCAGGCCTACAAAGTCTGTTTCGCGCGTTGCGCTTTTATGTGGAAATCCTATGCCCGTCAGTTTCGACCCCGATCACCTGCGTGCCAGCCTGCAACCTTTGGCTCAGTGGCAGCCGCTGTCTGCGCAGGCGCTGGCTTATCAGCGGTTCTACGGCCTGGATTTCCCCCACCGCACGTTGCGCAAGGGCCTGGGGCGTTTCGAGATAGACGGATATGAGTTGGTCGGTCAGGTCTGGTGGCCGGAAAAAGCGCTAGCGACGCTGTTTCTGTTCCACGGCTATTACGACCATATGGGGTTGTACCGGCACTTGATCGAGTGGGCGCTGGAGCAGAAATTCGCCGTGATCGCCTGCGACCTGCCGGGCCACGGCCTGTCCAGTGGCGAACGCGCCAGCATCGGTGATTTCGCCGAGTACCAGGCCACGTTGCAAGGCCTGCTGACCGAGGCCGGGACGCTGGAGCTGCCGCAACCCTGGCATCTGTGCGGACAAAGCACCGGAGGGGCCATCGTGGTTGATCACGTGCTCAACCAAGGCCAGCACAGCCCTGCCCAAGGTCAGGTCATACTGCTGTCGCCCTTGGTGCGGCCGCGGGCCTGGGGCTGGTCGCGCCTGAGTTACTACTTGCTCAAACCCTTTGTAACCGGCATCGCCCGACGTTTCAGCGAGAACTCCACCGACCCGGACTTCCTGCCATTCCTGCAAGCCGACCCGTTGCAACCGCTGCGCCTGCCCACCGCGTGGGTCGGAGCGTTGGGGCAATGGATCAAGCGTATCGAAGTCGCCCCGAGCAGCCCGCGCCAGCCCTTGATCGTGCAGGGCCAGGCGGACATGACGGTGGATTGGGCGCATAACCTGCAAGTGTTGCGCAGCAAGTTCGATCGGCCCCAGGTGCTGATGTTGCCCGAAGGCCGGCATCACCTGGCGAATGAGGCGCTGGCGATGCGGCAGGAGATGTTTGGATTTCTGACGAAGCGGATGAGCCGGGTTCGGCGCTGACCGGGCTATTGCTATCGCGAGCAGGCTCGCTCCCACACTGGTTTTTCGACGATCACAAAATCTGAGTTCACTCAAACACCCTGTGGGAGCGAGCCTGCTCGCGATAGCGGTGTCAGGGGCGCTGAAGATCTATCTATTGCCCGAGAGTCTGCCCCACCGCCAACCCCGCCCGAATCGCTGCCAAGGCCGCTTGATAATAAGCCTGGCCCTCAGCCGACTCGGCGAAGGTGGCGAACTCCTCCAGCTCGGTGTCCGTCAGGTCGCGGTAGACGTACAGCAGTGTGTTGTTCAGGTCTGCGCCGATCTGCTCCATCAGACGCTGGCGCTGACCGTTCAGCATGCCCTGGGCCTGGCCGGCACCCAGCAGGCCGGGGATCATCGAGCTCAGGCTGTCCGCCGCCACGCCGGCGATCGCCAGGCTGACTTCGGCGCCGGCCTCGCGGGCGGGCAGGGACTGGGCCAGATGGCCGATGATCAATAGGCGGTTGTCACTGACTTGCATCTTCGGCAGGCCCTTGGCGTTCTTCGCCAATTGGTCGCGACGGGTCGCCAGCAGCTCGGCTGCCACGACTTTGCGGCCCAGGGGCGACTGAAAAAAACTCAGGGCCGGGGCTGGGTCGGTGAGGTTCTTGCGCAATTGCGCCTCGGCCCGCTGGTCCATGGCCTGGGGGGCAAAGCGTTGATTGCTGTTGTTGACCAGTGCCTGGAACACTGCCGGTGGCAGGCTGCTCTGGTAACGCTGCTGCGCGGCGCTCAAGGCGTCATTGAAATGCGCCCGTTGTTCCGGCCAGCCGGCGACCTTGTACAACTGGTCGTAGCTGTCTGCCCAGGTGGGCAACGCACAGAACATCAACAATGAGAAAAGCAAACGGCGCATAGGGACTCCTGTCAGCAGCCGACTATTCTCCGTGGGGTGTGGGGACTTGTCGAGAATTCGTATCAAGTTCCTGCGCCTGCGCCATCAGGCGTGACAAACCCGCTGCGCGGCGCTGTCGGTTTTGCAGGCACAGGAATACTATGCGCGCCATGCAAATACCTTCTGATCACCCACTGCTGTTACGTATCGTCGACGACCTGGCCGAGCGCGGCTGGTCGCAGCAGAATATCTTCCTGCCGGACGCGCTGACCCGCGCCCTGGCAGCCGAATGTCGCCAGCGCGCCGCCGAAGGCGAACTGGCCCCGGCGGCGGTCGGGCGCGGGCCGTTTTCGGAGATTCGTGAAGGGATTCGGGGTGATCGTATCCAATGGATCGAGCCCGGTCAGGCGCAAGCGTGCGACCGTTACCTGGGCTTGATGGACAGCTTGCGGGAGGCGATCAATCGCGGGTTGTTCCTGGGGCTGGAGGATTTCGAAAGCCACTTCGCGCTGTACCCTCCTGGCGCCTTCTACCTCAAGCACGTCGACCGCTTTCGCGATGACGATCGACGCATGGTGTCGGCGGTGCTTTACCTCAACGACGCCTGGTTGCCGGAGCATGGCGGCCAGTTACGCATGTACCTGGACGATGGCGTGGAGCACGACGTGGTGCCCACCGGCGGTTGTCTGGTGGTGTTCCTGTCGGGGGACATCCCCCATGAAGTCCTGCCGGCGGCGCGAGATCGCCTGTCCTTGACCGGCTGGTTCCGGCGCCGCGGCACCGAGGTGTTCTGAGCATGGAAAAGATCCTCGTCAGCCGCTGCCTGCTCGGACACCGCGTGCGCTACGACGGCGGTGCCAGTGGCCCGTTCGATCAGCTTCAACGCTGGCTCGACGAAGGTCGGGTCGTGCCGCTGTGCCCGGAAGTCGCCGGCGGCTTGCCCACGCCTCGGGCGGCGGCAGAAATTCCCGGTGGGCAAGGCACGCAGGTGCTCGACGGCCAGGCGACGGTGATCACCACCGAGGGTGAAGACGTCAGTGAACAGTTTCTGTCCGGCGCGTATCAAGCGCTGGAGCGGGTGCGCGAACACGCTATCCGTATCGCCGTGCTCAAGGCCAACAGCCCGTCGTGCGGCAATCTGTTGACCTACGACGGCACGTTCAGCGGCGTGAAAGTGCCTGGCGAAGGCGTGACGGCGGCCTTGCTCAAACGTCATGGGGTGCAAGTGTTCAGTGAGTTGGAATTGGCAGAAGCTGCGGCGGCGCTCAGTGCCTTGACCGACGAATAAGCACCGGTAGCGACACTCTCATCGCGGGCAAGCCTTGCTCCCACAAATCCCCTTGCCACAGGGGTTGTGTCATCTAGAGCTGCTCGGCCAACTGCTCGATCTGTTCCTGGCGTTCCGATTGGCTCAACCGCGCCTGCGGATTAAGCGACGACCATTGCGGGTACGCTCTGGCCTTGTTCAGCGCTTCGGGCAGTTTGCCCTCGCGCCAGGTTTTATCCTGGGGTGTGGCGATGTGGATGCTGTCCATTGCCGCATGGCCGCGCTGGTTGAGGGCTTGCAACAGTTGCCGTTGGCGCAGGGCCAACAGGCGTAGCACACTGTCGTCCACTGTCAGCTCCCGCTGGCCCTTGAGCTTGCCCATCAACCTGTTCCCGTAGCTGCGGGCGGTTTGCAGGGCGCCACCGGCAATGGCGCCGGCCAGGGCGGCGGCGCCGAGGGTCAGACCGCCCACCAGCAAATCCACGCCGGCACCGGCCGCTGCGCCCGCCGCGATCCCGCCACCCACACGCACACCTAGCTGTTTGAGGGTGTCAGGATTGAACAGGTCATCGCCCCAGCGGCCGTCGAGTAGAGGCAAATCGCTGGCGGCGGCGTCCTGGGGGCGGAAGGCGTAGAGCTTGAGCAAGGCTTCGACGCAGCGCTGCTCCCGTTGACGCACGGCGTTGCGCAGCTCGCTGATGGCCTGTCGTTCCAGCTCGGCATCGCTGGCTACGCTGCGTCGGCAAGCGGCGCAATCGATCAGCAGTTCGGCGATCAAGCGCTGCGCGCTCCGTTGACGGGCCAGCCGTTGGGCCTGTTGATCGGCGACCAGTCGTTCCAGTTGCCCACGGGCGCTTTCCAGCAACAGCGCGAGGCTTTCATACAGGCGTCGCTCGCCATCCTCGGGCGGAGCGACGCTGTCGAAACGCACCAGAGCGTGCAGCCCCAACCGTGCCAGGGCTTCGCGCCAGTCGGGCTCGCGGTGGCTGGCGCTGCTGACGAAATTCAACACTGGCAGCAGCGGTTTGCCGCAACTGGCGAGCACTTGAAGCTCATCCCGGTACTTGGCCAGCACCGGCTCTCGCGCATCGATCACATAGAGTCCGGCATCGCTGGCGAGCAATTGTCGCAGCACTTTGGCTTCCTGTTCGAAGCGTTGTCGTGCCTCGCTGCCGTCCAGGAATCGCGCCAGGCGTGCCGGCCCGTCCAAGCGCTCACCGGGGCGCTCCAAGCGTTCGAGGTAGTCAAGCAGGGCGATGGCGTCTTCCAGGCCCGGCGTGTCGTACAGCTCCAGCAACGCTTCGCCGTCCACCGACAGGCGCGCGCCCTCGACGTGTCGGGTTGTGCTGGGGCGGTGGGACACTTCGCCGAAGCCGACGTCCCGGGTCAGTGTGCGCAGCAAGGAGGTTTTGCCCACATTGGTGTGGCCAACCACGGCCAGCTTCAGCGGCTTGGTGGGTTCAGTCATGGCCGGTCTCCAGCCAGTTCAAAGGCGCGCAGTCCGCGAAGGGCAATTGCAACTGTTGCAGCGCGTTGTGCCAATCGCCCAGGCGTTCAGCGTCCAGCGCTTGCCCGGGCGGTGCCTGCAACAACCAGATGCGGGTGGCGCCGGCGCTGCGGGCCAGTTCGGCGATCAGCGCCAGGCTGCCACGATCCGGTGAACGTCGTGGGTCGCAGGCAATCGCCAGGCGCGCGGGAGGAAAGCGTGACAATTGTTCGAGGAGTTTGTGGCGCGATTCGCGGCTGTCGAGCACTCCGGCGTTTTTCACCGTGCCTGGCAGTTTCGGTGGCCAAGGCCGGTCGTCCAGTTCGATCGCCACCAGCAGCGCACCGTCGCTTTGCAGCGCGCCAACGTCACTTTCAATTTGATGCAATTGCGCGGGCGCGGCATCGCTGATCCCCAGGCGCTCGCTACTGGGCATCAGCCGCTCCCGCAGTTGGGCATAACCTGGCAGGTTCAAGTCCAGGCGCAGCGTGGCGCGGCCGCGACGCCAGCGCCACAGGCACACCAGCGCCAGACACAGGCGCGGCAACACGCCGTAGACCAGCGTCACGCCCACCAGCCAAGCGGCCCAGGCCTGGCGGGCGCTTTCGATATTCAGCGCGGCATCGCCACTGGCGCGAATCATCTCTTCGGTTGGCCCGCTCAAACCCAGTAGGGCGGGCAGGGCGCCGAGGGCCTGGGTCATGACGACGAAGGTCTCACCGCCGAGAATGGTGGTTTCCCATACAAAACCGTAGCGCCGGGTGGCCATCAGCATCAGTACGATGACCAGCGCGCTGAGCATCGCCAGCAGCCACAAACCATTGACCAGCGCACCGAGGGCCCAGCGATTGAGCTTGTGCCGTTGCAATAACAGCAGCAGGGCTGGCGCCAGTTGCGCAGCCTTGGCATCGCGGGCGAGTTTTTCGCTGAGCCACAACCACAGGCGCCCCAGCGTTGCACCTTGCTCACCCGCAAAGATCAGGCCCAGGGCCCAGCCGATAAGCAAGATCAGGTTTAACGCCAACAGGCTGCCCAGGGCCCAGAACACATTGACCGGCGTGTGTCCGTCGCCGAGTGCGGCAAAGCCCAGGCCAGCGCCACTGATGATGGCGAGCACAGCCATTATGATCAGCGCCAGGCGCGCCCCTTGCAGCCAGTGATGCAAAGCCTGGCTGAGCCCGTCGCGCTCGGCCAGCCAGCGGGCGCGGTGACGGATACGGCTGGATAAATCGCCACCCGCCGCGCGGGCCAGGCGATTGGCCTCCTGATCTTCGAGCGGGCCGGCGTGTTCTTCACGCAGACGTACCGTCTCGGTCAACCAGAGGTCGTGCAGTTCTGTCAGAGGCTCAGACACAGGCGCTTCCGTCGCAAATGAGGGTTGAGCATAACCGCTGTGGCCTCTGGTATCCTCGCCGGCATGAAAAAAACACTCCCTTTAAGCCTGATCGCAGCCCTCGGTGAAAACCGTGTGATCGGCGTCGACAACAGCATGCCCTGGCACTTGCCGGGGGACTTTAAATACTTCAAGGCTACCACCTTGGGCAAGCCCATCATCATGGGCCGCAAGACCTGGGACTCCCTGGGGCGGCCGCTGCCGGGGCGCTTGAACATCGTGGTCAGTCGTCAGCCTGGCCTCTTGCTGGAGGGCGCGGAAGTCTTTTCCACGCTGGAGGCAGCGGTGGAACGGGCCGAGGCGTGGGCGTTGCAGCAGGGTGTCGACGAACTGATGTTGATCGGCGGCGCCCAGCTGTACGCCCAGGCCCTGGAGCAGGCGGACCGACTGTACCTGACCCGTGTGGCGCTGAGCCCGGACGGCGATGCCTGGTTTCCGGCGTTCGATTCGAGCCAGTGGAAACAGGTGTCGAACCAGCCGAATCCGGCCGAGGGCGACAAGCCGGCCTACAGCTTTGAGGTGTGGGAAAAGCTGTAAGCCATGTGGGAGCAAAGCTTGCTGGCGATTCAGACGACGCGGCGCTTCAGTCGAACCGCATCCGTTCTTCGCGAGCAAGCTTTACTCCCACAAGTATCGGGCAATCAAGCCTGCACCAACTCCCCATGCTCCTCGGCATCCAGCAAAGCCTTGTCGGTCTGCTGCATCACCTGGCTGGTGATCGCCCCGGCAGTGATCGAACCGCTGACGTTCAACGCTGTGCGGCCCATGTCGATCAGTGGCTCGACGGAAATCAGCAGCGCCACCAGTGAAACCGGCAAGCCCATGGCCGGCAGCACGATTAGCGCGGCAAATGTCGCGCCTCCACCGACACCGGCCACCCCGGCCGAGCTCAAGGTCACGATCGCTACCAGCGTCGCGAGCCACACCGGATCCAGCGGGTTGATGCCCACGGTCGGCGCGACCATCACCGCCAGCATGGCCGGGTAGAGGCCGGCGCAGCCGTTCTGGCCGATGGTGGCGCCGAACGACGCGCTGAAGCTGGCAATGGCCCGTGGAATGCCGAGGCGGCTGGTCTGGGCTTCGATACTCAGCGGGATGGTCGCGGCGCTGGAGCGGCTGGTGAAGGCGAAGGTCAGGACCGGCCATATCTTGCGGAAAAAACGTAACGGGTTGATTCCAGCGGCGGACACCAGCAGACCGTGAACCACGAACATCAGGCCCAGACCCAGGTACGACACCACCACGAAACTGCCAAGCTTGATGATGTCCTGGACGTTGGAGCCGGCCACCACTTTGGTCATCAGCGCCAGCACGCCGTACGGGGTCAGCTTCATCACCAGCCGCACCAGACGTGTCACCCAGCTTTGCAGGGTGTCGATGGCGTTGACCACTTTCTGACCTTTTTCCACGTCATCCTTGAGCAATTGCAGTGCCGCGACACCCAGGAAGGCCGCGAATATCACCACGCTGATGATCGAGGTCGGCTTGGCCCGGGCCAGGTCGGCAAAGGGGTTCTGCGGAACGAACGAGAGCAGCAACTGCGGGATATTCAGGTCTGCGACCTTGCCGGCATAGTCGCTCTGGATCACCTGCAGGCGTGCGATTTCCTGGCTGCCGGCCACCAGGCCTTCGGCGGTGAGACCGAACAGGTTGGTCAGGCCGATACCGATAAGGGCGGCGATGGCGGTGGTGAACAGCAGTGTGCCGATGGTCAGGAAGCTGATCTTGCCCAGGGATGAGGCGTTATGCAGGCGCGCTACCGCGCTGAGAATTGAAGCGAAGACCAGCGGAATCACGATCATTTGCAGCAACTGCACATAGCCGTTGCCCACCAGGTCAAACCAGCCGATCGAGGCTTTCAGCACCGGATTGCCGGCGCCGTAAATCGTGTGCAGGACGGTGCCGAACACCACGCCCAGCACCAGTGCCAGCAGGACTTTTTTGGCCAGGCTCCAGGTGCTGTGACGGGTTTGCGCCAGACCAAACAGCAAGGCGAGGAACACCAGCAGATTGAGGATCAGCGGCAGATTCATCAAAAAAACTCCGATAGGACTTGTGCCAGTCGCCTGAAGCCGCGACTGCGAGGCGGGAAGCCTAACAGCCTGATATCTAATGAATTAATAATAAAAAGGTATGTAGATTGTCGTTTATGGAATAAGGCAAGGACGTTTATGGGCATGCCGCTGGCGGTATCAAGACGCAAGCGGTCGCGGGCAGGAGAGAAACGTCACAAGCATTTGTTAGCGTCGAGTTCTTTGAACCTTGGAGAAACGCCGATGAAGCTTGCACCTCACCTTCTCGTTGTCGCCATGGGCCTGGGCCTCGTTGGCCAGGCGCTCGCCACTGAGCTCAAGCACTGGCCAGCGGAACAGGCCAAGGCGCTGGACGCGATGATCGCGGCCAACGCCAACAAAGGTAACTACGCGGTGTTCGACATGGACAACACCAGTTACCGCTATGACCTGGAAGAGTCCTTGCTGCCGTTCATGGAGAACAAGGGCCTCATCACCCGCGAAACCCTCGACCCATCTCTGAAGCTGATGCCGTTCAAAGACACGGCCGAACACAAGGAAAGCCTGTTCAGCTACTACTACCGTTTGTGCGAAGTGGACGACATGGTCTGCTACCCCTGGGTCGCCCAGGTGTTTTCCGGCTTTACCCTCAAAGAACTCAAAGGCTACGTCGACGAATTGATGGCTTCTGGCAAGCCGGTCCCGACCACGTATTACGACGGCGACAAGGTGGTCAACTACAACGTCAACCCGCCGAAGATTTTCACCGGTCAGGTCGAGCTGTACAACAAACTGATGGAAAACGGCATCGAGGTCTATGTCATGACCGCGGCTTCGGAAGAATTGGTGCGCATGGTCGCCGCCGATCCGAAGTACGGCTACAACCTCAAGCCGCAGAACATCATCGGCGTGACCACGTTGCTCAAGGATCGCAAGACCGGCGAACTGACCACCGCCCGCAAGCAGATCAGCAATGGCAAATATGACGAGAAGGCCAACCTGAGCCTTGAGTACACACCGTATCTGTGGACTCCGGCGACCTGGATGGCCGGCAAGCACGCGGCAATCCTGACGTACATCGACGAATGGAAAAAACCGGTGCTTGTGGCTGGCGACACCCCCAGCAGCGACGGCTACATGCTGTTCCACGATGTGAACGTGGCCAAGGGTGGCATTCACCTGTGGGTCAACCGCAAGGACAAGTACATGGACCAGATCAACGGCATGATGGCCAAGCACGCCGCGGCCCAGGCCAAGGAAGGGCTGCCAGTGACGGCGGACAAGAACTGGGTGATCGTCAAGCCGGAAGATATCCAGTAAACCCTGTGGGAGCGAGCCTGCTCGCGATGACGGCGGCACATTCAACATCGATTCCGACTGACACACCGCCTTCGCAAGCAGTCTCGAACAGTTGATCATCGATGGTTTGTTTCACTGCAAAAAAATGCCCCACCTTGTGGTGGGGCATTTTTTATTGCCGTCTATGGACGCTTACAACCCGTCGAGCATCGCCTTGTTACGCACCGCGCCCTTGTCGGCGCTGGTGGCGAGCAGGGCATAGGCCTTGAGGGCGGTGGTGACTTTGCGCGGACGCACTTCCACCGGCTTCCAGCCTTTGTTGTCCTGTTCAACACGGCGTCCGGCCAGTTCTTCATCGCTGATCAGCAGGTTGATCGAGCGGTTCGGAATGTCGATCAGGACTTTGTCGCCGTCGCGCACCAGGCCGATGGCACCGCCAGCAGCGGCTTCCGGTGAAGCGTGGCCGATGGACAGGCCCGAGGTGCCGCCGGAGAAACGGCCATCGGTCAGCAGTGCGCAGTCTTTGCCCAGTCCTTTGGACTTCAGGTAGGACGTGGGGTAAAGCATTTCCTGCATGCCCGGACCACCTTTTGGCCCTTCGTAGCGGATGATCACGATATCGCCGGCCTTCACTTCGTCGGCGAGGATCCCGCGCACGGCGCTGTCCTGGCTTTCGAAAATCTTGGCGTTGCCTTCGAACACATGGATCGATTCGTCGACGCCGGCGGTTTTCACCACGCAGCCATCCAGAGCGATGTTGCCGTACAGCACAGCCAGGCCACCTTCTTTGGAGTACGCGTGCTCGACGCTGCGGATGCAGCCGTTTTCACGGTCATCGTCCAGGGTTTCCCAGCGAGTCGATTGGCTGAACGCCGTTTGCGTTGGAATGCCTGCCGGGCCGGCCTTGAAGAAATGATGCACGGCTTCGTCGGTGGTCTGGGTGATGTCCCACTTGGCGATGGCCTCGGCCATGGTTTTGCTGTGTACGGTCGGCAGGTCGGTGTGCAACAGGCCACCACGGGCCAGGGAGCCGAGGATGCTGAAGATCCCGCCAGCGCGGTGCACGTCTTCCATGTGGTACTTCTGGATGTTCGGCGCGACCTTGCACAGCTGCGGCACGTGACGGGACAGACGGTCGATGTCGCGCAGGTCGAAATCGATCTCGGCTTCCTGGGCGGCGGCCAGCAAATGCAGGATGGTGTTGGTGGAGCCGCCCATGGCGATGTCCAGGGTCATGGCGTTTTCGAACGCCTTGAAGTTGGCGATGTTGCGCGGCAGCACCGACTCGTCATCCTCGCCGTAGTAACGCTTGCACAGCTCGACGATGGTCCGGCCGGCCTGCAGGAACAGCTGTTCGCGATCGCTGTGGGTGGCGAGGGTCGAACCGTTGCCCGGCAGGGCCAGGCCAAGGGCTTCGGTCAGGCAGTTCATCGAGTTGGCGGTGAACATGCCGGAGCACGAACCGCAGGTCGGACAGGCGCTGCGCTCATACTCCGCGACCTTTTCATCGGAAGCGCTGGAGTCGGCGGCGATCACCATGGCGTCGACCAGGTCAAGGCCATGGCTGGCGAGCTTGGTCTTGCCGGCTTCCATCGGGCCGCCGGAAACGAAGATCACCGGGATGTTCAGGCGCAAGGCCGCCATGAGCATGCCGGGGGTGATCTTGTCGCAGTTGGAAATGCACACGATGGCGTCGGCGCAATGGGCATTGACCATGTATTCGACGGAGTCGGCGATGATCTCGCGACTGGGCAGCGAATAAAGCATGCCGTCGTGGCCCATGGCGATACCGTCATCCACGGCAATGGTGTTGAACTCTTTGGCTACGCCACCCGCGCGTTCGATTTCCCGGGCAACCAGTTGACCCAGGTCCTTGAGGTGAACATGGCCTGGCACGAACTGGGTGAAGGAGTTGGCAATGGCGATGATCGGCTTCTTGAAGTCGTCATCCTTCATCCCCGTGGCGCGCCACAACGCACGGGCGCCGGCCATGTTGCGGCCATGGGTGGATGTTTTCGAGCGGTAATCAGGCATGGAGCACTCCGGGCGGCAAATCAGGTACGTATCAGGTATCAATGGGAAGTGAGCTTCTGTTGACGTCTGGAACACCCGGGTTTGGCCGTGTGTCCGGAAGTGGCCGATGACTTTGCAGGATCGCTGCGCGCCTCAGCATGAGCTCATAAACCCGCCGGGGATGAATGGCGATGAATGTCGCGATTCTACACCCCTGGCGTCAGGATGAAATGACGCAAAGCGCTGATCGGGTGCCAATGTCGTGCTCGGGATGACGACTGGCGATGTTCAACCCGTCAACAGCGTCCTGTGACGATGCCGGAGCAGGCCATTGAGTGCCAGCCCCAGGAGGCTGAGCAACATCAGGCATAGAGCCAGGGTGGTTTGCAGGTCCAGCGGAGTGAGGCTGAGCGCAGCGCTGGTCAAACCGCCGACAATGAAGATCAGCACGCTGCCCGCCGAGGCCGATGTACCGGCTTGCTCGGGGAAGATATTCATTGCTCGGGTGTGGGCCGCCGCACGAGCAATGGTCGTTCCGGCGGTGCACACGATCATGGGCAGTAGCAGCGTGGTGACCGACAAGCCCAGATGGCTGGAGAGCCCAAGCATCAACACTCCCGCCGTCAGGATCAGGCACAGCCCCGTGAGGATTTGCGTCTGTGGGTCGATCCGATTGCTCAGCACGGTCGCGACCGCTCCACCGCCGATATAGGCCAGCCCGTAGCCCAGCAACGTCAGCGAAAATGCCTGCGGCGACAGTTGCAGCTGGTCAATGAAAACCAGCGGTGAGATGACGATGAACGAGAAATGGCAGGAAAAAGCCAATGCTGACGTCAGCCAGTAGGCCATGAAGTTGAAGTCACTGCATACCGTCCGGTAGGACGCAATGAAGTCCGGGCGCCTGGGTTGGCTATCCGCTGGCAAAGGCTTGAGTAGAAGACTGGCGCTCAAGAACACACTGACAGCCAGGGCAATGAATACCAGGAAGCTGCCGCGCCAGCCCATCCAGCTTTGCAGTCCGGTGCCGGCCAAGGGTGAAACGGAAATGAAAATGCCACCGCAGGTGACCAGGAAAATCCGTAATCGCTGCTGCTCCTGGCCTGTAAACAGGTCCTGGATCAGTGCCTGAGAGAGCACGAAACAACCGCATCCCACGGCTTGGATGACCCGGAAAAGCAGGAAGGACCAGTAGTCATTGGCAACCACGCACCCGGTCGCGCCAACGGCCGAGACGATGATCCCGATCAGCAGCAGGTTCTTTCGTCCCATGGCGTCGGAAAGCGGGCCGACCAGCAGTTGGGACACTGCGATCCCCACTGCGAACAGGCTGACAGACAGGGCGATATCGGGCGATGGACGCTCAAAGTGTGCGGACAGCGCCGGAAACGAAGGCAGCACCACATCGATGGGGAATACGCCGAGCAAGGTCAGCATCAACAATAAGCCGACAGTGGCCGCTTTGCGTGTGGCGAGATCATGAGTGTCAGCCATCGATAAACCCCGCCTGGAAGAACCTCTGCCGATTGGGGTCGTCATCGAAGAAACCTGCCTGCTGCATGGCTGTGAAGGTCGAGACTGCCCCCGAGCGAACTCGCTGGGCGTGAGCGTCCGGTTGCAGGAGGTTTGCAACGATCTTCAACCCGTCCTGTTCGTCAAAGCCGGCGCTGGCGAGGCTACGCGTTAACCAAGGGATGTCGGGCTCGAAGTAAAGGCCGATGATGTCCAGCAGCAGCCTTGCGGCCAGAGCACGCTGGTCAGGGGCCAGGGCGGACCACAGATACTGGAACACCTCGCTGAAATAGCGACTATGGCGTGCCTCGTCCTCGAGATGATTCCTGAGTATCTGGTAAACCGTGGAGACCAAGGTCTCGCGGGTAATGGCCAGCAGCTCCTTGGCGATGATCGTTTCGGAAACGAACCCCAGCAGAAACCACGCCAGAGGGCGATCCGGGGGGCTTGTGGCTTCGATCACGCCCAGCAGGCGGTCGATGCGCCTGGGGAGCGAGCGGTCGCGGATGTCGTACAGGGCGACGATCTGTTCGGCCACTTCATTGGAAAACAGTGCGTGGTAACCCTCGTCGGTGTAGAGCTGCAGGGCGGCGGTTTTCATCTGGCTGGGGATGGGTACGCTCAGTTCGCCATGGACGATGGTTTCCACTGCGCGATTGACCACCCGGTGTTCGAGTAAGGTGGTGTAGTCGAGGAAGTACACCAGGTGATTGGCCGCCAGGCGTTGGGCAATGGCGCGCCCCGCCTTATTGATCAGCGGATGTTCGATATAGGGTATGAAGGCTGGCGCAAACCAGTCCCGACTGGCGAGTTGATGCTCCAGATCGTCGGGTAGGCGGTAGTGGTTTTTGCGCACGCGCACCGCAGCTTTTTTATCCCAGTCGCCCAAGGTGTAGCGCGGCCTCTGAGTGAAGGTCGGGCCGCTCATGATGCAGAGTCCTGGCCATTGACCAGCGCCATCAGCGCCTGGCAGTGGACCTGCCCATCGCCATGACCGCAGCCGACAAAAAACAACGGCTGTTCGGGAGTGTCTTCAAGGTCAAGCAGCCGTTCTACCTGACGGTCGCTCAATGCCCCGGTCAGCCAGGTCTTGAGGCCTAGCGCAGTCGCCACCATCAAAAAGGTCTGGGACACGTGGCCCGTTTCGACAAACGCCATTCGATAGGCGCGCGAGTGTTCGTACTTCCACCAGAGCTTGTCGAAGCGCGAAGTGATGAATAGCCCGAATGGCAACGGATTGATGAAGTGCTGTCCGGCTAACAATTGCCCCAGCGGTTCATCCGGAAGTGACCGGATCAGGCTCAAGGCATGTTCGGCCGGATGGTAGGCGTAGATTCCCGGCTCCAGCCCGGCCACGTGACGCACGTACAGGTAACCTTCGCAGGCATTCAGGCCGCCGCCCGAGGGGCTACTGCGTCGCGCGCCCAGCGTTTCGGGATGACCGGTCTCGTGAGCCAAAGGGCGCTCGTTCAGGTAACCCAGGGTCAGGTAGAGGAGGGTGCTGACCTGCTCGATTGAAATGGCTCGTTCGCTGAATGAGCGAGAGGTGCTTCGACTGACAAGCGTCTGTCCCAGCGAAACGTCCTCGATGTCGACCAGGGAGCAGGGCGTCAAGGCAATCCGGTCAACCGGGCACGGTTTTATGCGGCAGGCCGGCGGCGGTGATGATAGAACCTCTTGGCAATGCTGCAGGTACAGGGTTGCCCATTCCTCGACATTTTGGGGAACACTTTCGCAAGGAATATTTTTTGTGCCGATATGAAATATTCTGGATAACTCGTCCCATCGCCATTCGAGGGCTTCCTTGGGTTCTGCAGTCAATATGCCGGCATTCAGGAATTCAATGTCGAGGGGGTTGCAAGTGTCGAAGTGTGAAGGGTTGTGAATAAGTTGTGCCAGTCGCGTTGAATAATGCAGATCGAGCTCGAACTGAGTGTGCTGCTCATAGTTCCATACAATCTGGTGCGGCGGGCGCGCAAGTATGAAAACGCACGGATTTATATGCATTAAGGTTTTCCGCTGAGGGGGCGAGCATGGATGGGCTGAGGCGCCGGCACTCCTCAGCTCCACCCTTTACTTACTTAGCGGCCTGTTGGAACAATCAGGCCGGCCAGGTTTGCGATCTTGTTAGCTTCCAGATTGATTGCTTTCATGATACAGCTCCTTTTTTGAATAAGCGGTTTGAATAAATGTTGTTTTTTTCGAGGGTCATCACTTGCGAAGTGACAGTTCAATCATAGTTTTTAATGAGTGCTTGGCAAGCGGATATTGAGTAGGAAAGTTCCAGTAATAATGTGGGATGACTCATACAAAAAGTTATTTTGTAGGCTTTTGCTTAAGCGCTCGGTAACTTTTCACACGTGCAAAAAAAAACGCAGCCAGGGCTGCGTTTAATAAGGGTCAGCAAATGATTCAGCTGTTGGGCAGCAACCGGCAGGTGATGCTCTTGATGTAGCGGGTCTCGGCGATGGCTGGGTGTACCGGATGGTCCGGTCCCTGGCCCCCGCGTTCGAGCAGCTGGATGTTGCGGTCCAGGTGCCGGGCGCTGGTCAGCAGGATGTTTTGCAGGTCGTCTTCGGGCAGGTGCATCGAGCACGAAGCGCTGACCAGGATGCCATCCTTGCTGAGCAGGCGCATGGCCTGTTCGTTGAGGCGGCGATAGGCGCCTTCACCATTTTTCAGGTCTTTCTTGCGCTTGATGAACGCTGGCGGGTCGGCAACGATGACGTCGAAACGCTCTTCACTGGCCTTGAGTTCTTTCAGGGCTTCGAACACGTCGCCTTCAATGCAGGTCAGCTTTTCGGCAAAGCCATTCAACGCCGCGTTGCGCTCTACGCCATCGAGGGCGAAGGCCGAGGCGTCGACGCAGAATACTTCGCTGGCTCCGAACGCAGCGGCCTGCACGCCCCAACCGCCGATGTAGCTGAACAGATCCAGTACGCGCTTGCCCTTGGCATACGGCGCCAGGCGTGCGCGGTTCATGCGGTGGTCGTAGAACCAGCCGGTTTTCTGACCTGCCATGACTGGAGCTTCGAACTTCACGCCGTTCTCTTCCAGGGCGACCCACTCCGGTACGAGGCCGAACACGGTCTCGACGTAGCGGTTCAGGCCTTCGGCATCGCGGGCGGCGGAATCGTTCTTGAACAGGATGCCGCTGGGCTTGAGCACCTGGGTCAGGGCGGCGATCACGTCGTCCTTGTGGGCTTCCATGGTGGCCGAGGCGATCTGCACCACCAGGATGTCGCCGAAACGGTCGACTACAAGGCCAGGCAGCAGGTCGGAGTCGCCGTAGACCAGGCGATAGAACGGCTTGTCGAACAAGCGCTCACGCAACGACAGCGCCACGTTGAGACGATGCACCAGCAGGGATTTGTCCAGCGGCAGCTTCACGTCACGGGACAGCAGGCGGGCGCAGATCAGGTTGTTGGGGCTCATCGCGACGATGCCCAACGGCTTGCCGCCAGCGGCTTCGAGGATGGCCTGGTCGCCGGCCTTGAAGCCGTGCAGCGGGGTAGCGGCTACATCGATTTCGTTGCTGTAGACCCACAGATGGCCGGCGCGCAGGCGACGGTCGGCGTTGGCTTTGAGGCGCAGGCTGGGCAGGGACATGACGTCGCTCCGGAAAAAAGAGCGGGAGTATAGCGTGTTGCGGCCTGTGCGGGGCTTGTGATGGACATGTGGCGCGATTTGTCCGACGGTGTATCGGATCCATCTTTAAGGGTTAGAATCGCCGCCTGACCCAGAGTGTATGCCCATGTCCCAAGAGCTTTCCGCCGAACAGATCCAACAGTCCCTGCAAGGCATCAGTGTGCCGCCCCAGCCGCAGATCATGGTGGATCTGCAGATGGAGCAGTACATGCCTGATCCGGACCTGGAGACCATTGCCAAGCTGATCTCCCATGACCCGGGCCTCTCGGGTGCCTTGCTCAAGATCGTCAATTCGCCGTACTACGGCCTGCGCAACAAGATCACTTCGATCCAGCGCGCGGTGAACCTGCTGGGCAGCCGTTCGATCATCAACCTGATCAACGCGCAGTCGATCAAGGGCGAGCTGCACGATGATGCCATCGTCACCCTCAATCGCTTCTGGGATACGGCCCAGGACGTGGCGATGACCTGCCTGACCCTGGCCAAGCGCGTCGGTCTGGAAAACGGTGATGAAGCCTACGCCTTGGGGCTGTTCCATGATTGCGGCGTGCCGTTGATGCTCAAGCAGTTCCCCAACTACATGAGTGTGCTGGAGCAGGCCTACGCCAATGCCAGCGCCGAGTGCCGGGTGGTGGACACCGAGAACCGCGAATTCAACACCAACCATGCGGTGGTCGGGTACTACACTTCCAAATCCTGGCGCCTGCCGGACCATGTCAGCCAGGCCATCGCCAACCATCACAACGCCCTGGCGATTTTCAGCGATGAGACGTCACGCAACAACAGTCAGCTGAAAAACCTGCTGGCGATCCTGAAAATGTCCGAAAACATCTGCGCATCGCACCGGGTCCTGGGCAATCAGCCGGTCGATCATGAGTGGGCCTGTGTCGGCGCTCTGGTGCTCGATTACATCGGTTTGTCGGAATACGATTTCCAGACCCAGAAGCAGGAAATTCGCGACCTCGCCACGCGCTAAGCATCGAAAACCAGCACCAGGCCTTCGCCTTATTCGAGAACCCCCATGCCAGAACTGCCGGAAGTCGAAACCACCCGCCGCGGAATTGCTCCCCACCTGGAAGGGCAGCGTGTCAGCCGTGTGGTCGTACGCGACCGGCGCTTGCGCTGGCCGATCCCCGAAGACCTTGATGTGCGACTGTCGGGTCAGCGGATCGTGCTGGTGGAGCGGCGGGCCAAGTACCTGCTGATCAACGCCGAAGTCGGCACCTTGATCAGCCACTTGGGCATGTCCGGTAACCTGCGCTTGGTGGAAGTCGGCATGCCTGCCGCCAAACATGAGCATGTGGACATCGAACTGGAATCCGGCCTGGCCTTGCGCTACACCGACCCGCGCCGCTTCGGGGCGATGCTCTGGAGCCTCGACCCGCTCAACCACGAATTGCTGATTCGCCTCGGGCCGGAACCGTTGACCGATCTATTCGATGGCGAGCGTCTGTTCCAGCTTTCCCGAGGACGCTCCATGGCGGTCAAGCCGTTCATCATGGATAACGCGGTGGTGGTGGGGGTGGGCAATATCTATGCGACCGAAGCGCTGTTCGCCGCCGGGATCGACCCACGCCGCGAAGCCGGGGGCATTTCCCGGGCGCGCTATCTGAAACTGGCGCTCGAGATCAAACGCATCCTTGCCCATGCCATCGAGCGCGGCGGTACGACGCTACGTGATTTCATCGGGGGAGACGGCCAGCCGGGTTACTTCCAGCAGGAACTCTTCGTGTATGGCCGGGGCGGCGAGTCATGTAAGGTCTGCGGTACGGGGCTGCGGGAGATTCGCCTGGGCCAGCGCGCCAGCGTCTGGTGCCCACGCTGTCAGAGCTGATCCGTCCTGCGGTCTATAGTCCTATAGTCAGTTGTCATACTGCCTAGCCGAAGGATCGCCCGATGAATCTGCTTCGACCTGTCGTTCTCGCGCTGCTGTTGTGTCTCGGTTTGCCTGCCCAGGCGAACAGCGGCAGCGGCGACCCGCGCTACACCATCCAGAATCCGCCGGCCTACGCCATGATCGGCGACCTGCTGATCGCCCGTCCGCTGCTGCTCGCCGCCACCGTGATCGGTGCCGGGGCATTTGTGGTGTCGTTACCCTTTACGGCGTTGGGCGGTGGCGTCGGCGATGCGGGGAAGGCGTTGGTGGTGGACCCGGCGAAGGCGACATTTGTGCGGTGCCTGGGGTGTGTTGGGGAGGGGTTTGAGCAGGAGTGATGTCGCTGTGGCTGCGGGCCTCATCGCGAGCAGGCTCGCTCCCACAAGGGATTTTGCTTAAGACATGAATGGTGTCGCCACCACAGAACCCTGTGGGAGCGAGCCTGCTCGCGATGAGGCCGGCACAGGCCCTACAAAACTACCTGGCTCAAACCTTGCCAGTAATCTTGCGATATTTCGCCATCAACTGTTCTTCCGTTTCCGGATGGGCCTCGTCCAGCGGAATGCAATCTACCGGGCAGACCTGTTGGCACTGAGGTTCGTCGTAATGGCCGACGCACTGGGTGCAGAGGTTCGGGTCGATGACGTAGATCTCTTCGCCTTGGGAGATGGCCTCGTTCGGGCACTCGGGTTCGCAGACGTCGCAATTGATGCAGTCGTCGGTGATGATCAGGGACATGCAGGCTCCTGCCGGGGCGTTGGGCCCGGGCATCTGAAAAACGTATGTGCGCAATTGTGCCGCATTGGCGATCGCAGTGCACGCGGGCGCGATGGACTGCGCTGTGCTGGCTGCGAAGTGGACCGCAGCCAGCGGGTTATTTCTTGAAGCGCAGGGTCAACGCATCGGCCACGGCCGGGTGGACGAACTTGGTGATATCGCCGCCCAACGCCGCAATTTCGCGCACCAGGGTCGAGGAAATGAAGGAGTAGCGCTCCGACGGCGTCAGGAACAGGCTTTCGACGTCCGGCGCCAACTGGCGGTTCATGTTGGCCAGTTGGAACTCGTATTCGAAGTCCGAGACCGCACGCAGGCCACGCAGGAACACATTGGCGTTCTTTTCCTTGGCAAAGTGCGCCAGCAGCGTCGAGAAGCCGACCACTTCCACATTGGGCAGATGTTTGGTGACCTCGCGGGCCAGCTCCACACGTTGCTCCAGCGGGAACAGCGGGTTTTTCTTCGGGCTGGCGGCGACGGCGATGATCACATGGTCGAACAGGCGCGAGGCGCGTTCGACCAGATCGCCATGGCCCTTGGTAATAGGGTCGAAGGTACCTGGGTACAACACTCGGTTCATCGCGTCGTCCTGGCGGGTGTCCGTTGGGGAGTCGGATGGTATCGCAGCCTACTCGGTCGGCCAAGTCGGCTGTAAGGTAAGTAAGCACTATAGACAGTGCGAATAATCCGCCAACTCATGGGTTTTTCAAGCGATCGGCCAGGGATGTGGCCAATTGTGCCGTCAGCCCATACACCGATAATTGCGGATTGGCGCCAATGCTGGTGGGGAACAGCGAGCCGTCATGGATGGAAAGATTACTCAATTGATGATGTCGCCCAAGGCTGTCGGTGACGGCGCTTTTCGGATCTTCGCCCATGGCGCAACCACCCATCACATGGGCGCTGCCCAGGCGCGTGCGGTACAAGGCCAGGTCCAGGTCGTCGATCAGCGTACGGGCCTGGGCCAGGGTTTTCACGTAACGGGCGTCGCTGTGCATCGGCATGACCGCCCTGGCGCCGCCGGCAAACTGAATCTCGGCCATGCTGTGAAACGCCCGGCGCAAACCGTCCCAGGCATAAGGAGACACCGCATAGTCGAGCACAGGTGTGCCGTCGCTGCGCAACTGAACGTTGCCGCCGCTGCTGTCGGGGTGAAAACCATCGCGCAACAGCGCCAGCATGGCGTGGGTGTGGGGCAGTTGCGCCATATGCTCGGCGTTCTCGCTGCCAAACCCGCCCAGTAGCGCGGCGGCGAGGGCCGGGTGCAGGGGCGGAACTTCCAGTTTGTAGGACATCTTGCCGGTGGCGCCGTCCTGCCACTGGAAATGATCTGAATAAATCGATTGTGGTGCGCCGTAGAACGGATTGATCACCTCGTCGAATTGACCGGCCGACATGTTCACCAAGTGCAGGAAGGTGCGTTTACCCAGGCGTCCGTGCGGGTCGGGCGCTTCGGAGCGCAACAGCAAGGCCGGACTGTTGATGCTGCCGCCGGCCAGTACGTAGTGCCGCGCCTTGACCGTGACGTGCCGTCCTGTCGGTGCCACACAACGTTCGTCCATGGCCAGGCATTCGAGGCCGACAACCGCAGCGTTTTTGATCATCAGCCGTTCGGCCCGTGCCAGGTAAAGCAGCGCGCCGCCCTTGTCCAGCGTGGCCGGAATGGTGGTGACCAGCATCGACTGCTTGGCGTTGGTCGGGCAGCCCATGCCGCAATAGCCCAGGTTCCAGCAACCGCGCACATTGCGCGGGATGACGTGCCAGCTATAGCCCAGCTGTTCACAGCCTTTGCGGATCACGTCGTTGTTGGCATTGGGCGGAACCTGCCAGGGCGCCACCCCAAGGCGCTGTTCCATTTTTTCGAACCAGGGCGCCATTTCCGCGGGGCTGTGGCCCTTGACGTTGTGCTCGGTGGCCCAGTGATCCAGGGTCTGATCGGGCGTGCGGAAACAGGAGGTCCAGTTGATCAATGTCGTGCCACCCACCGCGCGACCCTGAAGAATGGTGATGGCGCCGTCCTTGCTCATGCGTCCGAGGCCTTCCTGATAAAGGCTGGTGTAGGCCTGCTCCTCGAGCAGCTTGAAGTCATGGCTGGTCTTGAGGGGACCCTCCTCGATCAACACCACCTTGTAGCCGGCGGCGCTGAGAATTTCTGCCGTGGTGCCCCCGCCGGCGCCGCTGCCGATGATCGCAACGTCCGCTTCCAGGGTCAGGTCCTGGGTCAACTGCGCACCGTTGTAGGTGGTCCAGCCGCGGGCAAGACCTTCGCGGAAGAGATCGGGTACGGGCATGTTGGTGTTCTCTTATTGTTATGAGTATGTGATGCCCCCTTGTGGGAGCGAGCCTGCTCGCGATGGCGTCGGATCAGCTGCATCTGTATTGACTGACATACCGCCATCGCGAGCAGGCTCGCTCCCACAGGGTTTGGATGTGACTGTTAAACCGTTGGCGGTCCCGGGTATCCACAATGCGCCCAGGCCTCGGCCTGGCTGTACCACGCCATCATGACCATTTGCAGCAACGAACTGTGCCCCTGGCGAAGCAGGTCCAGCGAGCTGTTTTCCCACCGACCGAGAAATTTCCGGATGTCATCGACGCTGGCGTTTTCCCAGGAGCCCCAGATTCCGGTCAGTGGCCCACGGGTAACACCCAGCGTGAGCACGTCGAATAACTGGTGCGTGAGCTTGAGCATGGATGGGGACAGATGAACCAGGGTGGTGTCCAGGCTTTGCAAGGTCGCTTCAGCGGCGCCAGGAAGCTTTTCAGCGACCACGGAGCCGTCCAGCATCACGGGAATGACGGCGCGCAAAAACGGCAGGTCGCTGTCACGCAAGGCTACAAAACCGCTGGCCGAGCGGCTGGGGCCGCAACCGCTCAGGCTGGCACCCAGCCCGACGGTGACCAGGAAGGCGCTGGCGCCGAGGCTGAACTGCAACAGGCCGCGTCGTGAGAGGGCAGGTGTATCGGTCAGGCTTGGATTCATTATTGTTATACCCGGAAAGACTGCTGCTAACGGACAAACAACTTCTGGATCAGTTTCTGGAGGGGCTTGCCGTAAGGTGGATAAATCAGTTTCGCCGCGTTGAACCGCTGTTTGCTCAGCACGCCCTTGGCCTTGCTGAACGTCAGGAAGCCTTCGTGACCGTGGTAGTGCCCCATCCCCGAGGCGCCAATGCCGCCGAAGGGCAGGTCGTCCTGGGCGACGTGCAGCAGCGTATCGTTCAGGCAAACGCCACCGGAATGGGTCTCGTTGAGCACGCGATGATGTTCGGCCTTGTTGTAGCCAAAGTAGTAGAGCGCCAGCGGGCGAGGCCGCTGATTGATGTAGGCAAATGCCTGGTCCAGGTCCTGATAGGGCACGATGGGCAGCAGCGGGCCGAAGATTTCGTCCTGCATGACGGTCATGTCATCGCTGACGTTGAGCAACAGGCTGTGGGCCATGCGTCGCCCCTGACCTCGATCGAACAACTCGATCAGCAATGCGCCCTTGCTGGTGGCATCGCTTATGTAGCCGTTGAGTCGCGCCAATTGTCGTTCGTTGATGATCGCGGTGTAGTCCGGATTGTCAGTCAGGGTCGGATAAAACCCGCGAACCGCTTCGCGATACGCTTCAACGAATTCGCCGACACGGTTCTGCGGCACCAGTACGTAGTCTGGCGCGACACAGGTTTGTCCGGCATTCAGGGTTTTGCCGAATGCAATGCGCTCGGCGGCGTCTTTGACGGGCACGTCCGCGGATACGATGGCGGGCGATTTACCTCCCAGTTCGAGCGTGACCGGGGTCAGGTTCTCGGCGGCGGCGCGCATCACATGCTTGCCAATGCTGGTGGCGCCGGTGAACAGCAAGTGGTCGAAGGGCAACCTGGAAAACGCCATGCCAACCTCAGCCTCGCCGAGCACCACGCACACCAGATCCTGAGGGAAAATGCGCGCCAGCAGTTGTTTGAGCAGCAACCCGGTGGCAGGGGTCGATTCGCTCAGCTTGAGCATCACCCTGTTGCCCGCCGACAATGCCCCCACCAGCGGCCCGATAGCCAGGAACAGCGGGTAGTTCCAGGGTACGATGACCCCGACCACGCCCAGCGGTTGGTACACCACTTTGGCTGACGCCGGCTGGAAGGCCACGCCCACCTTGCGCCGGGAAGGTTTCATCCAGCCCTTAAGGTGACGGCTGGCGTAATGGATGCCGTGCAGGCTCGGCATGAGCTCGGCCAGCAGCGTTTCGTCCGCACTGCGGTGGCTGAAGTCCTGGCTGATAGCGTCGATCAGTGCTTGTCGCTCGTTGCTCAGTAACTCGCGCAACGCCTTGAGCCATTGCCGCCGCTGCTCGGCAGGTGGCATGGGGTGGGCGGCAAAGGCCTGGCGCTGGGTGTCGAAAAGCGCTTGCAGTTCGCCCAGGTGCTGTTGAGATTCGCGCAGGTAAGCAACGTCGGCAGGCATGGGCGGGCACCGATAGTATTAGAGTGAGTGTTTTCTAGAGCTTGTGCTCTAAAAAGTCAACCGACATCCGTGACGCCTTTGGGTTTGTCCCGTGACCGATAGGTCGTAAGATGCCGTTCAATGCTTTCGTCGAATTAAAGCTCAAGCCATGGCCATACGAATAAAAACCAGCGAGCGCATCGTGCAGAACAGCCTTGAGCTGTTCAATCAGCAGGGTGAGCGCAGCGTCAGCACCAACCATATCGCCGCCCACATGGACATGTCCCCGGGCAATCTCTACTACCACTTCCCCAACAAGCAGGCGATCATCGCCGTATTGTTCAGTGAATACGAAAACCTGGTGGACAGTTTCCTGCGTCCGCCCCAAGGCCGTGCGGCTACTGTCGAGGACAAGCGCTTCTATCTGCAGGAGTTGCTCTCGGCGATGTGGCGCTACCGCTTCCTGCACCGAGACCTGGAGCACCTGCTCGACAGCGACCCGGACCTTGCCGCGCGCTATCGTCGGTTTTCCCAGCGTAGTCTGATTCACGGCACCGCTATCTACGAGGGCTTTGTGGCCGCCGGTATCCTGAAAATGGACCGGGTGCAAATCGAGTCTCTCACCCTCAATGCCTGGATCATCCTCACGTCCTGGGTCCGTTTCCTCTGCACCACACGGGAAAATTCCAACCATTTGAGCGAGCAGGCCATCAAGCGTGGGGTCTATCAAGTGCTGGTGCTGGAGGCCGGTTTCGTGACTGAGCAGGCCCGCGAAGCGGTGGATGCGCTGTTTAAGGAGTTCTATGTCCCCCTGGCCCAGACCCTGGAAGAAGGGGCGTAAGATTCAAATTCGATCGAGCCACAGGAGCCCGTTATGCCCATTGCGCAACTCATCAGTCCTCAAGCCCTGGAACACAGGCGGTCGCAGCCCGGACTGGTGATCCTCGATTGTCGTTTTGCCCTGGAGGACTCGGACTACGGCCAGCGCAGTTACGCCGAAGGCCATATTGCCGGGGCATCCTTCGCTGACCTCGAACGGGACCTGAGTGGGCCGGTCACCAAAGGCGTGACCGGCCGCCATCCGCTGCCGGAGCCTGAGGCCCTGATGAAGCGTTTGCGGGCCTGGGGGATCGGCAACGACAGTGACATCGTTTTGTACGATGACGGCCCTGGCGCCTATGCCGCCCGGGCCTGGTGGTTGCTGGCCTGGCTGGGTAAGCGCGATGGCGTTTATATCCTCGATGGCGGGCTCAAGGCTTGGCATGCCGCCGGCTTGCCCTTGAGTCTCGATCCAGCGGTCAACGGTCCCGGGACCTTCAGTGGTTCGCCGGACGCGACCCTGTTGCTCAGTGCCGAGGCGCTTGAGGAGCGTCTCGGTGAGCCGGACATGACCTTGCTCGATGCCCGGGCGTTGCCGCGTTTCAAGGGTGAGGTCGAGCCGATCGATCCGGTGGCCGGACATATTCCGGGCGCGCAGTGCGCAGCGTTCACCGAGAACCTGGGTGCTGATGGGCGCTTCCTGCCAGTCGACCAGCTCAAGCAGCGCTTTGCCGAGAAATTGGGAGGACGCTCGCCGACGGAACTGGTGGCCTATTGCGGCTCCGGCGTGACGGCATGCCATAACCTGTTTGCCTTGTGCCTGGCGGGGTATCCGTTGGGGAGGTTGTACGCCGGTTCATGGAGTGAGTGGATCACCGATCCCCAAAGGCAAGTGGCGGTCGGTGACTGAACGCAGGCCCCGCAGGAGATCGCAGCCTCGTTACGCTCCTCAGCTCCTACAGGACAGGCCCGCCAGCCAACCGGGGATTCGCCGCTCCAGATAATACCCTGGGCGGCGCAAGCTCCCGTCGACAAAGCCCACATGCCCGCCTTGTGCATGCAGTTCAAGCTGGGTAGAGGCAGACAGCTCGCCAGATTCGGGCAAGCTGTGGGGAAATACGAAAGGATCGTCGCAGGCCTGGATGACCAGGGTCGGCGTGCTGATCTCGCCCAGAAAGTAGCGACTGGAGGCGCGGCGGTAATAGTCCGCCGCGTCAGAGAAGCCGTGCAGCGGCGCCGTCACCCGTCCATCGAAGTCCCAGAAGGTGCGCATGTTTTCCAGGGAGCCCAGCGCTGTGAGGGTCGCCAGACCCTCGTGGCGTCCGTCGTGCTGGAACTGGCGTTGCTTGTTGCGCACGTAGGCCACCATCTCGCGCATGAAATGGGCCTGATAAAACCTGGAAAATCCCTGTCCGATGCGATCGGCGCACTGGTCGAGGCGAAACGGTACCGACACCGCGACCGCTCCTTGCAACTGACTGTCGCCCCCCGTTTCCCCCAGGTGCTTGAGCAGCACGTTGCCGCCCAGTGAATAGCCCACCGCAAACAGCGGTGCCAAGGGGCGGCGGGACCGTAGATGGGCGATGGCGGCGGCCAGGTCTTCGCTGGCCCCCGAGTGATAGCTGCGGGGCAACAGGTTCGGTTCTCCCGAGCAACCGCGCCAGTTCAACGCCACGCTGGCCCAGCCCTGATTGCCAAGCGCCTGTTGCAGGCCGGCCACGTAGGGCGAGTTGGAAGAACCGGTCAGCCCGTGAAGCACCAGCACCAGTGGCGCGTCGACTCGGTGGGGGCCATGCCAGTCGAGATCGAGAAAGTCGCCGTCTTCCAGCCACAGGCGCTCACGTTCCCGAGCGATGTGGATGGTCTTGCGCCACAGCGGTCCCCACAAGGTTTGCAAGTGCGGGTTGCCAAGGCCCAGGGCCGGGACGAAGTGTTCAGATGCAGCAGACACGATCATTTCTCGATGCACTGGCCAGCCGTTCAGCCAACGGCCTCGGCCACACGTTGCCACAACGCGTAATACACCCGTCCGGATTTCTGTTCACGATGCAGGCGCCAGTTGCCCGGCAACCCCAATGTGGACGGGGCGGCTTCGCTTTCAGTGTAGACCCAGGCATCGTCGGCCAGCCAATGACGTTCTTCGAGCAGGGTGCAAACGGCCGGCAGCAGGTTCTGATTGAAAGGCGGGTCGAGGAACACCAGGTCGAAAGGCGTCGCTGGCTGGCTGTCCAGATAACGCAGCGCGTCGGCGGTCTGCACCTGACCGACGGTGCAGCGCAGTGTGCCCAGGTGCTCTTTCAGGCTGGAGACCGCCAGGCTGCTGGCGTCCAGCGCCTGCCCCATGGCGGCGCCACGAGACAACGCCTCAAGAAACAATGCACCGCTGCCGGCAAACGGGTCGAGTACCCGAGCGCCGGCCACGTAGGGCGCGAGCCAATTGAACAGGGTTTCGCGTACCCGGTCCGGGGTTGGACGCAGGCCCGGCGCGTCGGGGAAGCTCAAGCGCCGGCTGCGCCATTGGCCGCCGATGATGCGCAACTGATTCACACCGTTATGCACGGGTTTCTTGCTGGAATTGGATGGGCGGGCCATTAGTGCTCCGGAACCCCGAGCGGTTGCTCGGCAGGGTTTTCAGTGGGTGCCGGCAGCGGCTTTTGCGGCACGGTCGGGCCGGCGGTGACGATGACCATTTTATCCGTGCTCAGGTGTTTGTTCAGCGCGGCCTTGACCTGTTCGACGGTCAGTTCCTGGGACTGACGCATGAAGTCTTCCAGGTAGCTGAGCGGCAAGTCATAGAAACCCATGGCCCCGAGCTGGCCGACGATGTCTTCGTTGCTGGCGGTGGACAGCGGGAAACTGCCGGCCAGCTCACGCTTGGCGTCATCGAGCTCTTTTTGGGTCGGGCCGTTCTTCAGGTAATCGGCGAACACCTCCTGCACCAGTTTCAGCGTGCCTTCGCTCATTTCGGCGCGGGTCTGCAGGTTGATCATGAACGGGCCACGGGCCTGCATCGGCGAGAAGCCGGAATACACGCCGTAGGTCAAGCCACGCTTTTCCCGGACCTCTGTCATCAGTCGCGTGCCGAAACCACCGCCGCCGAGGATCTGGTTGCCCAGGGACACGGCCGCATAGTCCGGGTCGTCCCGGTCGATGCCCAGTTGCGCGAGCATCAGGTTGGTCTGCTTGGACGGGAACTCGATGTGACCGATGCTCGCCTTCGGTTCAACCGGTTGCACGGTCTTTGCCAGCGCCGGGCCCTTCGGCAGTGCGGCGGACACCTGACTGGCAATCGCTTCGGCTTCGGCGCGGGACAGGTCCCCCACCAAGGCAATCACCGCGTTGCCGGCGGCGTAGGCCCTGGTGTGGAAAGCCTGGACCTGGGCCAGCGTGATCGCAGGAATGCTTTGCGCGGTGCCGTCACTGGAATGGGCATACGGATGATCACCGTACAGACGCTTCATCAGTTCCAGCCCCGCCAGTTTGCCGGGGTTCTGCTTCTGGTACTCGAAACCGGCCAGCAGCTGATTCTTGATGCGCGCAAAGGAGTCGGCGGGGAAGGTCGGTTTGCCAACGACGTCGGCGAACAGCTTCAGCGCCGGCTCGCGCTTGTCCACCGCACTGAGACTGCGCAGTGACGCCAGGGCCATGTCCCGCAAGGCACCGTTGCCGAAGTCGGCGCCGAGGCTTTCGAACCCTTGGGCAATGGCGCTGACATCCTTGCCCGCTACGCCCTCATTGAGCATGGCGTTGGTCAACAGCGCCAGGCCGGGTGTATCGCCGTCCTGGCTGCTGCCGGCGGCGAATGTCAGGCGCAGGTCGAACATTGGCAATTCCCGGGCTTCGACGAACAACACTTTGGCGCCGTCAGCGGTTGTCCAGGTTTGTACGTCGAGCTGGCGACGGCTGGGTGCCTTGTCGTCCAGTTCGGCCAAAGATTGCAGCTTGTTGCTGGCCTTGGCTTTGTCCAGCGCCTGGCTGGCGTTGGTGTCATTGGATGGCGACAGGTAAAAGGCCAAGGCGCCGATCAGGGCGATCAACACCACACCGATCAGCACCAAACGCGATGATTTGCGCTCACTCATGAGCTTTCTCCTCGGGCAGGACGTGCGCGACGCTCAGGCGCGAGCGGGTGAAATACAGCTGGGCTGCCTTCTGGATATCTTGCGGGGTCACGCTTTGCAGTTCAGCGAGTTCGGTGTCCATCAGTTTCCAGGACAAACCGACCGTTTCCAGTTGGCCGATGGCGGTGGCCTGGCTGGTGATCGAATCGCGCTCGTACACCAGGCCAGCGATGACCTGGGCGCGGACGCGCTCCAGTTCCTCGGCGGTCGGGGCAGTGGTTTTCAACTGTTCGAGCAGGCGCCACAGACCGGCCTCGGCCTGGGCCATGGTCTTGTTTTTCTGGGTGTTGGGCGTGGCCGACAAGGTGAACAGCGTGTCGCCACGGGTAAAGGCGTCGTAGCTCGACGAACCGCCGGACACCAGCTCTTCGCCGCGTTCCAGCTGGGTCGGGATCCGCCCGCTGTAGCCGCCATCCAGCAAGGCCGAGATCAGCCGCAGGGCATTGACCGAGCGTTTGTCGGTCGCGGTGGCGATGCTCGGTACGTTGAAAGCCAGCATCAGGCTTGGCAGTTGGGTCTGCACATGCAAGGTAATCTGCCGCTCGCCAGGTTCGGCCAGTTCCAGGGGGATCTTCGCCGGCGGCACGTCGCGCCGGGCAACCGGACCAAAGTAACGCTGGGCCAGCGTCTTGACCTCGTCGGGCGTGACGTCGCCGACCACCACCAGGGTTGCGTTATTCGGCGCGTACCAGGATTCGTACCAGTGGCGCAGTTCCTCGACTTTCATCCGCTCCAGGTCGGCCATCCAGCCGATGGTCGGCGTGTGGTAGCCGCTGGCCGGGTAAGCCATGGCCTTGAAGCGCTCATAGGCCTTGGACATCGGCTTGTCGTCGGTGCGCATGCGGCGCTCTTCCTTGATCACCTCGATCTCGCGGCTGAACTCCTCCGGCGGCAGGCGCAGGCTGGCCATGCGGTCGGCTTCCAGTTCGAAGGCAACGCCCAGGCGATCGCGGGCCAGCACCTGGTAGTAAGCGGTGAAGTCATCGCTGGTGAAAGCGTTTTCTTCGGCGCCAAGGTCGCGCAGGATCAGCGAAGCTTCGCCGGGGCCGACTTTCGAGCTGCCCTTGAACATCATGTGTTCCAGAGCGTGGGACAAACCGGTCTGGCCCGGGGTTTCATAACTGGAGCCAACCTTGTACCAGACCTGGGACACCACCACCGGTGCGCGATGATCTTCGCGCACCACGACCTTCAGGCCGTTGTCGAGGGTAAATTCATGGGTGGGTTGTGGATCGGCAGCCAAGGCTGAAAAAGGCAGACAAACTGTGCTGAGCAGCAGGCCTGCAGCACGGCGGGCAAGAGCATTCATTCGTGTTTAAACCTGTTGGGCTGCCCGCTAGGTCTTAGCGTCGGCGGGCGAGAGGGTGCTAGGATACTGATCCGTTTTACTGGCGGCCACGCCTATCGGGCCTTTTCTCGGTCCGGGGTTGTTTGGGTTCTCGGAAGAAGCCCTGGGTTTGTTCGTTGATCCCAGCGTTTTCGCCGATGATGCCGTGCCAGTCCTTCGAAAAAATCGACCTTGAGGTGTCCTGGGGACAACTCGACAAAATGTTGCGCGTGAACAAGCTGGGTGAAACGCAGTCTGTTCAGCATCGAATATTTATCACCGAGGCGCCCTGGGCGCGTCGCTACCGTGAGATAGCCGTCCTCCATGTTTGGTTCCAACGACGACAAGAAGACCCCAGCTGCGGCTGGCGAGAAAAAAGGCCTGTTCGGATGGCTGCGCAAGAAGCCGCAGGAAACTGTCGTCGAACAGCCGCAACCGCTGCCTGAGCCCGATGCCGAGGCGGTGGCCGAACAAGCTGCCCCGATTGTCCTGCCGATTGCCGAGCCGGTATTGCAACCGGCCGAGCCCGAGCCGGGGTCGAGCGCTGAACCGGTGGCCGAGCAACCGCTGACCCCACCCGAAGGGCAAACCCCCTGGCTGACCTTGCCCGTGGCGGAAGAGCCGGTAGCGTTGGTGGAGGACGCGCAGGCGTCGCATATCGCCCCGCCGATTCCGGCACTGACCCCATCTGTCGCGGCCCCGGCCGTGGAGCCGATCGTCGAAGTGCCAGCGCCTGCCATCATGCCTGTCGCTGCCCCTGCTGCCCCTGCTGCCCCTGAACCGGAGCCTGTTGCAGTTGAATTGCCAGCTCTCGCAGAGCCCGCGCCTGCCGCCGAAGAGAACAAGGTCGGCTTCTTCGCCCGCCTCAAGCAAGGCCTGTCCAAGACCAGCGCCAGCATCGGCGAAGGCATGGCCAGCCTGTTCCTGGGCAAGAAAGTCATCGACGACGAATTGCTGGAAGACATCGAAACGCGCTTGCTGACCGCCGATGTCGGCGTCGAGGCGACGTCGGTGATCATCCAGAGCCTGACTCAAAAGGTGGCGCGCAAGCAGCTCACCGACGCCGACGCTTTGTACAAGTCTTTGCAGGGCGAGTTGACCAACATGCTCAAACCGGTGGAACAGCCGCTGGTGATTGCCTCGCAGAACAAGCCGTTCGTGATCCTGGTAGTGGGCGTCAACGGCGCCGGCAAGACCACGACCATCGGCAAACTGGCGAAGAAGCTGCAGTTGGAGGGCAAGAAAGTCATGCTCGCCGCCGGCGACACCTTTCGCGCCGCCGCGGTCGAACAACTGCAAGTGTGGGGCGAGCGCAACAAGATTCCGGTAATCGCCCAGCACACCGGCGCCGACTCCGCTTCAGTGATTTTCGACGCCGTGCAGGCCGCCAAGGCCCGTGGCATCGATGTGCTGATTGCCGACACGGCCGGTCGCCTGCACACCAAAGACAACCTGATGGAAGAGCTGAAGAAGGTTCGCCGGGTGATCGGCAAGCTCGATGCCGACGCACCCCATGAGGTGCTGTTGGTGCTGGACGCCGGCACCGGCCAGAACGCCATCAACCAGGCCAAGCAGTTCAACCAGACCGTCCAACTGACCGGACTGGCCCTGACCAAGCTCGACGGGACCGCCAAGGGCGGGGTGATTTTCGCCCTGGCCAAGCAGTTCGGCCTGCCGATTCGCTACATCGGCGTGGGTGAAGGCATCGACGATCTGCGCACCTTTGAAGCCGAGCCCTTTGTCCAGGCACTGTTTGCCGAGCGGGAGCACTCATGATTCGTTTCGAACAGGTCGGTAAACGCTATCCGAACGGTCACGTCGGCTTGCATGAGCTGAGCTTTCGGGTCCGTCGTGGCGAGTTTCTGTTTGTCACCGGCCATTCTGGCGCCGGTAAAAGTACCTTGCTGCGCCTGCTGCTGGCGATGGAACGGCCCACCACCGGCAAACTGCTGTTGGCCGGCCAGGACCTGAGCACCATCAGTAATGCCCAGATCCCTTACTTGCGTCGGCAGATCGGCGTGGTGTTCCAGAATCACCAGTTGCTGTTCGATCGCACTGTGTTCAACAACGTGGCGTTGCCCTTGCAGATCCTTGGCCTGTCCAAGGCCGAGATCAACAAGCGCGTGGATTCGGCCCTGGAGCGTGTGGCGCTGTCGGACAAGACCGATCTGTACCCCGGCGACCTGTCCACCGGCCAGCAACAGCGCGTGGGCATCGCCCGCGCCATCGTTCATCGCCCGGCCTTGCTGTTGGCGGACGAACCTACCGGTAACCTGGACCCGCGTCTGGCGGCGGAAATCATGGGCGTATTCGAAGACATCAATCGCTTGGGCACCAGCGTGCTGATTGCCAGTCACGACTTGGCCCTGATCGCGCGCATGCGTCACCGCATGCTCACCTTGCAACGCGGTCGACTGATCGGTGACGGGGAGGCTGGCGTATGAGTGCGACCCGCAGCCCCAAGGTGGCCGAGCGCGTGGCTCCGAAAGCCTCCGATCCGCAGCCGCCAAAGAAGAAGCGCGACGATGACGACGGCCCGGATTTCGCGACACTGTTTCACGCCTGGGTCGAAAGCCATCGCGCCAGCCTGCTGGACAGCCTCAAGCGTCTGGGCAAGCAGCCGATCGGCAGCTTTTTTACCTGCATGGTGATGGCGGTGGCCCTGAGTTTGCCCATGGGCCTGTCATTATTGCTAAGTAATGTGGAGCGCCTGGGTGGCTCCTGGCAGCGTGCCGCGCAGATTTCCCTGTATTTGCAGCTGGAAGCGAGCCCTGCCGAAGGCCAGGCGTTGCGCGAGCAGATCAAGGCCATGCCGGGCGTGGCCGACGCCGAATACATTGGTCGCGAGCAGGCGCTGGAAGAATTCCAGCAGCAGTCCGGCCTGGGCGATGCCCTCAAGGAACTGCCGGAAAACCCGCTGCCGGGTGTGGTACTGGTGACACCCGACGAAGTCGACAAGCCGACCCTTGAAGCATTAAGACAAAGACTTTCCGAGTTGCCGAAGGTACAACAGGCGCAACTTGATCTAGTCTGGGTCGAGCGTCTTGCGGCGATCCTCAAGCTCGGCGACCGATTTGTCTTCGGTCTGACGGTGCTTCTGGTTTCTGCATTACTTTTGGTGATAGGCAATACCATTCGTCTTCATATTGAAAACCGCCGCACCGAGATAGAAGTGATTAAACTCGTCGGCGGTACGGACAGTTATGTACGCAGGCCCTTCCTTTATATGGGGGCGCTGTATGGCTTCGGTGCGGGGATTCTGTCCTGGGGCGTATTGGCGTTTGGCCTGGACTGGCTGAATGACGCGGTAGTGGGGCTGGCCGGTTTGTACGGCAGTGATTTTTCCCTGGCCGGAGTGCCAGCCGCCGACGGTCTGTCGCTCTTGCTTGGCGCGGTGCTGTTGGGTTATATCGGTGCATGGATTGCGGTAGCACGCCACTTGCGTGAGCTTGCTCCAAAATAGTGTTTTTTGCGCGTATTGACCTTTCGGTTTTTGTGGGAACTTGTCCTACGGTTCCCGGTCAATTTTCGCAGTGCTGAACTGCACGAGTTATGTGAGTCGGAGGTTTTTTCGTATGACCACTTCTTTGCAACCTGCTTATGCTCTGGTCCCGGGTGCGAACCTGGAGGCCTATGTGCACACGGTGAACAGCATCCCCTTGCTGACGCCCGAGCAGGAGCGTGAACTGGCCGAGAGTCTCTATTATGAGCAGGATCTTGAGGCGGCTCGGCAGATGGTGCTCGCCCACCTGCGTTTTGTTGTACATATCGCCCGCAGCTATTCCGGCTACGGGCTGGCCCAGGCCGACCTGATCCAGGAAGGCAACGTCGGCCTGATGAAGGCGGTCAAGCGTTTCAACCCGGAAATGGGTGTACGCCTGGTGTCGTTTGCAGTGCACTGGATCAAGGCGGAAATCCACGAGTTCATCCTGCGCAACTGGCGCATCGTGAAAGTCGCGACCACCAAGGCCCAGCGCAAGCTGTTCTTCAACCTGCGCAGCCAGAAGAAACGTCTGGCCTGGCTGAACAATGAAGAAGTCCATCGTGTGGCCGAGAGTCTGGGCGTCGAGCCGCGGGAAGTGCGCGAGATGGAAAGTCGCCTGACCGGCCATGACATGGCCTTCGACCCGGCCGCCGAAGCGGACGACGACAGCGCTTTCCAGTCGCCGGCCAACTACCTGGAAGACCACCGGTATGACCCGGCGCGTCAACTGGAAGACGCCGACTGGAGCGACAACTCCAACACCAACCTGCACGAAGCTCTGGAAGTGCTGGACGAGCGCAGCCGTGACATCCTTTACCAGCGCTGGCTGGCCGAGGAAAAAGCCACGCTGCACGACCTGGCGCAGAAGTACAACGTGTCGGCCGAGCGGATTCGCCAGCTTGAGAAGAGCGCGATGAACAAGCTCAAGGTGTCGATTGCGGCTTGACCTGCGGTAGCGGAAAAAAAACGCCCCGATCAGTGATGATCGGGGCGTTTTTGTGTGTGCTCACTATTGGATTCGCCGCAGACCCCCTGTGGGAGCGAGCTTGCTCGCGATGGCGGCTTATCATTCAACATCGATGCTGCCTGACTCTCCGCCATCGCGAGCAAGCTCGCTCCCACAGTTGAATGTCGGTGTCTGGTCTACTGGGCCCAAGGCGCCCGCCGCGAGTCATTGAGCCCCAGCAGGTAGCTGTCGCCCCCCAACTGGCTCATCTGCCGGCGGATCCAGTTCGCGCGCCGCAGTACATAAGGGCTTGGGCGTGCGGCGCTCCATACCCGGGGGTTGGGCAGGACCGCCGCCAGCAGGCTGGCCTGTTGCCGGGACAATGCAGCGGCGCTTACCCCAAAGTGATGCCGCGCCGCGGCTTCGGCACCGAACACACCGTCATCCCACTCGACGCTGTTGAGGTACACCTCGAGGATCCGCTGCTTGGGCCAGAGTATTTCGATCAGCGCGGTAAACCAGGCTTCCAGGCCCTTGCGCAGCCAGCTGCGGCCCGGCCACAGGAACAAGTTCTTGGACACTTGCTGGCTGAGGGTGCTGGCACCGCGAATCGAGCCGCCACGTCCGTTATGGGTAAGCGCGGCCTGGATCGCACCGAAGTCGAAGCCCCAGTGCTCTGGAAATTTCTGGTCCTCACCTGCGATTACCGCGATTTTGAGGTTGTCGGAAATCTGATCCCAGGGTTGCCAGGTACGCTGCAGGTCGATCGGCTCGCCACCGAACCAGGATTCAACCTTGCGCTCGATCATCAGCGCGGTGAACGGCGGCGGCACCACGCGAAACAACAGCACCAGCACAACGCTGCCGACGGCGAACCAGAGCAGGGCTTTAACGAATCGTCGAAACAATGAACGCAACATAGAGATGGCTTGGCCGAACCCGTCGAGCGGGCCATTATACAGACCCTGTCCACCGAGTCTGACTGGAGTTCTCATGCTGCGTAGTTTTCTGATGCTGGCTGCTTTTTTCGGCTTCACCGGCGTGGCATTGGGAGCGTTTGCCGCCCACGGCCTGAAAAATCGCCTGAGCGCCGATTACCTGGCGATCTTCCATACCGGCGTCACCTATCAGTTGGTACACACCCTGGCGTTGCTGGGCGTCGCGCTGCTGGCCACGCACATCCCCGGACGTATCGTCACCTGGGCCGGGATTTCGTTTGTCATCGGTATCCTGCTGTTCTCCGGGAGTCTGTATCTGCTGACGCTCACGGGCATCAGCAAACTGGGCATTATCACGCCGTTCGGTGGGGTGGCGTTCCTGATCGGCTGGTTGTGCCTGGGGCTTGCCGCCTGGCGGTTGGGCTGACCGCACGGTCCAATTCATGACGAATGGCTTGGGTCGTCCAGACTGATCGGGCTAGAATGCCAGCCCCTAAAAATGATGGCGGCATCCGGCATGCGCATTCAATTGAACGGCGAACCCCTTGATCTGCCCGACGGTGAAACCGTTGCGGCCCTGCTGACCCGTCTGGAACTGACCGGACGCCGCGTCGCGGTGGAGCTCAATCTGGATATCGTCCCGCGCAGCCAGCACGCCGACACCACGTTGAACGACGGCGACAGCGTCGAAGTGGTCCACGCCATCGGCGGCGGCTAGTCCCTGCGGTTTTCCAGTATTTCGCAAGAACCTCACCCCAACAGAGGATTTCCCATGAGCATCGTTCGTAGCGACAAGCCCTTCGTCCTGGCCGGTCGTACCTACCAGTCGCGTCTGCTGGTTGGCACCGGCAAATACCGCGACATGGAAGAAACCCGCCTGGCCATCGAAGCCTCGGGCGCTGAAATCGTGACCGTTGCCGTGCGCCGCACCAACATCGGCCAGAACCCGGGCGAACCGAACCTGCTGGATATCCTGCCGCCAGATCGCTACACCATCCTGCCCAACACCGCCGGTTGCTTCGACGCCATCGAGGCCGTGCGCACCTGCCGCCTGGCCCGTGAGCTGCTCGACGGCCACAACCTGGTGAAACTGGAAGTGCTGGCGGACCAGAAAACCCTGTTTCCCAACGTGATCGAAACCCTCAAGGCCGCCGAAACCCTGGTCAAGGAAGGTTTCGACGTGATGGTCTACACCAGCGATGACCCGATCATCGCCCGTCAACTGGCGGAAATCGGCTGCATCGCGGTGATGCCGCTGGCTGGCCTGATCGGCACGGGTCTGGGGATCTGCAACCCGTACAACCTGCAGATCATCCTGGAAGAAGCCAAGATTCCGGTGTTGGTGGATGCCGGTGTCGGCACCGCGTCCGACGCCACTATCGCCATGGAACTGGGCTGTGAAGCAGTGCTGATGAACTCGGCCATCGCCCATGCCCAGCAACCGATCCTGATGGCCGAAGCCATGAAGCACGCCATTGTGGCCGGTCGCCTGGCGTACCTCGCCGGCCGCATGCCGAAAAAACTCTACGCCAGCGCCTCTTCGCCGCTGGATGGTCTGATCAAGTAAGAGCCATTGATGACTGAATCGAACGACACGCCTGTCCTCCCGGAAGAAGGCGAAGAGCGCCAACACCGCCGCATCAAGAGTTTCGTGATGCGCGCCGGGCGCATGACCGAAGGCCAGCAACGCGGCCTGGAACAGGGCACGCCGCTGTTTGTCCTGCCCCTGGCCGATGCGCCGGTGGACTTTGACCAGGTGTTCGGCCGCTCGGCGCCGCGCTCGCTGGAAATCGGCTTCGGCATGGGCCACTCGCTGCTGGAAATGGCTGCCGCGGCGCCGGAACAGGATTTCATCGGTGTGGAAGTTCATCGTCCCGGTGTGGGCGCGCTACTCAACGGCGTACTGACCCAAGGGCTGACCAACCTGCGGGTCTACGACTGCGACGCCATCGAAGTGCTCAACCGCTGTGTGGCCGACAACAGCCTCGACCGGCTGATGCTGTTCTTCCCGGACCCATGGCACAAGAGCCGCCATCACAAGCGCCGCATCGTCCAGGCGTCGTTCGCTGAGTTGGTGCGCAGCAAGTTGAAGGTCGGCGGTGTGCTTCACATGGCCACCGACTGGGAACCCTACGCCGAGTACATGCTGGAAGTGATGAACGTCGCCCCGGGTTACCGTAACCTGGCCGAAGACGGCAAGTGCGTACCGCGCCCGGCCGAACGACCGATCACCAAGTTCGAACGCCGTGGCGAACGCTTGGGGCATGGGGTTTGGGATTTGAAGTTCGAGAAGGTGGCTTAAACACCAGAAGATCCTGCTGAAATGGGATCCCCTGTGGGAGCGAGCTTGCTCGCGATGAGGCCATAACATTCAATATCAATGTTGACTGTCAGGCCGCCATCGCGAGCAAGCTCGCTCCCACATTTCGTTCTGTGCTACATCGAAAATCAGCGACGGTCAGCGACCACCCCAATCAACACCAGCACCACCAACAGCACCGGTGCCAGGCTGTAGTTGTTGAACTGGCTCAAGCCCCGGACGACCCATGGCGTGGCGTAGATCAAGGCCGCGCCGCTGCCGATCATGCACAGCAGGGCGATCAGCGGGACGCGCAAGGCCCCGGCAATATTGCCAAGGCGTTGTTCGACCCAGCCTTTGATGTCGGCACCAAACAGCACCAGCAGGCAGCCTACCAATGCCAGGGAGATTTCCGACAGGTTGCTGCGGCTCCAGCGGGACACGGTGGCGAGCAGGTCGAGTACCAGATCCATGGGGTTTCCTTGTGTGATTAGCTCAAAAATTTCTGCAACAGGTCATTGAGAAACAACTGTCCGCGCTCGGTGGCTGCCAGACGTGCCGGTTCGACCCGCAACAACCCGCTTTGTTCGGCCTCGCGTCGGCCTTCAGCCAGACTCTGCAAAGGCAGGCCGGTGCGTTCTGGGTAAAGCCGCGCGTCCACACCTTCGGTCAGGCGCAGCGCGTTCATCAGGAACTCGAAGGGCAGTTCTTCATTGCTCAGGGTTTTCTCGCCGGCCAGGAAGCGTTTGGCTGGGTTGAGGTAGTCCTTGGGCAGGCGGGTTTTCCAGGTGCGCACAATACGCCCGTCCGGATGGCTGAGCTTGCCGTGGGCGCCCGCGCCGATGCCGATGAAGTCGCCGAAACTCCAGTAATTGAGGTTATGCCGCGCCGGTCGCCCGGGCTGGGCGTAGGCCGAGACTTCGTATTGGCTGTAGCCATGTTCGGCCAGCAACGCTTGCCCGGCTTCCTGGATGTCCCACAGCGTGTCGTCCTCCGGCAAGGTCGGCGGCTGGTTCCAGAACACCGTGTTTGGCTCCAGGGTCAACTGATACCAGGACAGATGCGTGGGCTTCAGTGCAATGGCCTGGCGCAAGTCGCTCAAGGCGTCGTCCAGGGACTGATCGGGCAGGCCATGCATCAGGTCCAGGTTGAAGTTGTCGAACCCGGCCTGACGGGCCATGCCGGCGGCGCGCACAGCTTCGTCACCGTTATGAATCCGGCCCAAAGCCTTGAGCTTGGCTTCCTGAAAGCTCTGGATGCCAATGGATAGGCGATTGATGCCCAGTGCCCGGTAAGCGACAAATTTCTCTTGCTCGAAGGTCCCTGGGTTGGCTTCCAGGGTGATTTCAATGTCATGGGCGAAGGGGATTCGCGCCTCGACACCTTTGAGCAGCCGGCCCAGGGCCTGGGCGCTGAACAGGCTTGGAGTACCGCCGCCGAAAAAGATCGAGCTCAGTTCCCGGCCATACACCGCCTGCAGGTCCTGGTCGAGATCGGCCAGCAAGGCGTCGACGTATTCTTCTTCCGGCAACTGCGGGCTGGCGGCATGGGAGTTGAAATCGCAATACGGGCATTTGCGTACACACCACGGAATGTGGATGTACAACGCCAAAGGCGGCAGCACTGGCAGCGGCGCCCGAGGCGTTTGCGCACCGCCATGGATCAGAGGTGCGGGGGACTCATCGATCATTGCAGGCCCAGGCGTTGGCGCAGCAAAGCCATGGCGCGGGCGCGGTGACTCAGCTGGTTTTTTTCCACCGGGCCCAGTTCGGCGCTGGAGCAGTTGCGCTCTGGCACCCAGAACAGCGGATCGTAGCCAAAACCGTGCTCGCCGCTGGCTTCGGTGAGAATGCGCCCGTGCCACAAGCCTTCGCAGAGGATCGGCAGTGGATCGTCGGCATGACGGACGAGGGCCAGGACGCAGACGAACTGTGCGCCGCGCTCGGCTTCGGGCACATCCTTGAGGGCCTCGAGCAGCTTGGCGTTGTTCGCCGCGTCGCCTTTGCCATCTGCGTAGCGGGCTGAATAGATGCCCGGCGCACCGCCGAGAAAGTCCACCGCCAGCCCGGAGTCGTCGGCCAGCGCCGGCAGGCCGGAAATGCGCGCGGCGTTGCGGGCCTTGAGGATGGCGTTCTCGACGAACGACAGGCCGGTTTCTTCAGGTTCGACCTGGCTGAACTCGCCAATCGAGCGCAGTTGCACCGACCCGCCGAGCATGGCCTGGAGTTCCTTGAGTTTGCCGGCGTTGTGGCTGGCCAGTACGAGTTGGGTGAAATTCATCATTCGCCGGGGAACAGTTCCTGGTTGAAGTTGAGGGTGTTGATCTTGTCGCCCGTTTTCACCTGGATGTTGAAGGTGCGGGTTTCCTGCTGTTTCACCGGGTATTGGGCGATGTAATAGGTCGCGTTGGGTTCGGCCACCTCCTTGAAGTTCAGCGTGACACTGCTGCTGGTAAGGTCCTTGACTGTCCCGCTGACCTCGGCCTTCAAGGGTTTACCATCCTTGAGTACCGAAACGTTGATCACGCCCTGGGTCTTGTCGCGGATCAATCCGGCGGCGTCGGCAATATCCGGCGTCAGGAAGGTGGAGTTGAAGGTGTTGTAGTGCACGGTGATGTCGCCGAACACTTCCTTGCGATCGCTCTTGATGACATCCGCAGCCATGGCTCCGGCGCTCAGGCAGGCGGTAATGAGAAACAACGCTAGACGTTTCATGTCGTGCTCCTGGAAAGGCCGGGCTTCACACCGCGACCTGATGATCGGCAAGGCCTGGGCTGCTGACCCGATAGATGCCTATTTCACCTAACAGATTAGGCCATAGCTTGCTGGCCCACCCGTGGCGGTGCTGCTGGTCCACCGCCAGGCGATCGATGACCTTGGCTTGGCGTTCGCGGCACAATGCCTCGAAATCCTCGAAGGTGCAGAAGTGGATGTTCGGCGTGTTGTACCAGGTGTAGGGCAGAAACTCCGACACCGGCATGCGGCCCTTGCTCGCCAGGTACCAGCGGCAGCGCCAGTGACCGAAGTTGGGGAAGGTGATGATGCACTGGCGCCCGACCCGCAGCATTTCGTCGAGGATCTTGTCCGGGTAGTGCACCGCTTGCAGCGCCTGGGTCATGACCACGATGTCGAAGCTGTTGCTGGCGAAGTTGCCCAGGCCCTTGTCCAGGTCCTGCTCGATCACGTTTATGCCCTTGGCCACGCACTCGGCGATGTTGTCCGGGTCGTTTTCCAGGCCGTAGCCGGTGACTTGCTTGTGGTCGCGCAGCCAGGTCAGCAGTTCGCCGTTGCCGCAGCCCAGGTCGAGCACGCGGCTGCCGGCGGGGATCCATTCCTGGATGATGTCCAGATCGGCTCTCATGGCGTCCTCACAGCGTTATACGGTTCATGTAGTTGCCGAACGCCTGCAGGTAGCGCGGGATCGGGATCAGAAAGGCGTCGTGACCCTGGGGCGCGTCGATTTCCAGGTAGCAGACGTCCTTGCGGGCAGCCATCAGCGCGTCCACCAGCTCCCGTGAGCGGGCCGGGGAGAAGCGCCAGTCGGTGGTGAACGACATCACGCAGAACCTGGCGGTGGCGCCTGCAAAGGTTTTTGCCAGGTCATCGTCGAAGTTCGCCGCCGGATCGAAGTAGTCCAGGGCTTTCGTCATCAACAGGTAGGTGTTGGCATCGAAGCGTCCGGAGAATTCTTCGCCCTGGTAGCGCAGGTAGCTTTCCACCTGGAATTCGACGCTGTGGAAGTCGTAGTTGAGCTTTTCGCTCTTGAGACCGCGGCCGAATTTCTCGCCCATGGAATCATCGGACAGGTAGGTGATATGCCCGACCATCCGCGCCAGCATCAGCCCGCGCTTGGGAATCACGCCGTGTTCCTGGAACGAGCCGCCGTGGAATTCCGGATCGGTGAGGATCGCCTGGCGCGCCACTTCGTTGAAGGCGATGTTCTGCGCCGACAGCTTGGGGGCCGAGGCGATTGCCAGGCAGTGGCGCACACGGTCCGGGTAAGTGATGGTCCATTGCAGGGCTTGCATGCCGCCCAGGCTGCCGCCGATCACTGCGGCCCACTGGGCGATACCGAGGCGATCCGCCAGGCGTGCCTGACTGTGGACCCAATCTTCCACGGTCAGCACCGGAAAGTCGGCGCCGAAGGGTTTGCCGGTGTCCGGGTTGACGCTGCTGGGGCCGGTGGAGCCGTTGCAGCCGCCGAGGTTGTTCAGGCTGACCACGAAGAACTTGTTGGTGTCGATGGGCTTGCCCGGGCCGATGCAACTGTCCCACCAGCCCGGCTTGCGGTCGTCGACACTGTGATAGCCGGCGGCGTGGTGATGCCCCGACAAGGCATGGCAGATCAGCACGGCATTGCTCGCCGTGGCATTGAGGGTGCCGTAGGTTTCGAAAATCAGGTCATAGGCTGGCAACGAACGACCGCAGGCCAGGGCCAGGGGCTCGCTGAAATGCGCCATTTGCGGCGTCACCAGACCAACGGAATCGGGGGGAAAGGCAGCTGGCATCGACCCTGCTCTCGTTGAAATGAGGCGTAAGTCTAAAGACCGCTGTGGCAAGCGGCAAGCAAAGGGCGGAGCTGATTGTCCGCCGCTTTACCCGTGGCGAGGGAGCTTGCTCCCGCTGGGGCGCGAAGCGGCCCTGAAAGCTGCTGCCCGTGACTGTCCGGGATACGGTGGCGCCCGCTTTGGGGCTGCTTTGCAGCCCAGCGGGAGCAAGCTCCCTCGCCACAGGAAAGGCTGCAGCGTTTTAGATCAGCAACCGCAGGATTTCCGGCATCATGGTCATCGCCGCCAGGTTGTTGATCACCAGCATGTCGATCAGCTTGAGCACCAGGAACGCCAGGATCGGCGAGATATCCAGGCCGCCGAGGTTCGGCACGATGCGGCGGAACGGTGCCAGCGCCGGCTCGCAGATCTGGTTTACCAGTTCGGCGCCCGGGTTGTGGCTGCCGGGAGCGACCCAGGACAGGATCACGCTGATGATCAGGGCGAAGAAGAAAATCTTCAGGAACAGCGCGGTCACGCCAATGATCGACCAGATCAGCAGTTGCAGCGGGTTGCCGGTGGTGCCGTAGGTCAGCAGCAGGGTCAGGGCCATCAGCGCCAGTTGCACGATGATCGCCAGTACCAGCGACGACATGTCCAGGCCGAACACGCTCGGAATGATCCGGCGCAGTGGCTTGAGCAATGGCTGGGTGGCCTTGACGATGAACTGGCACAGCGGGTTGTAGAAGTTGGCGCGCACCAGTTGCAGCACAAAGCGCAGCAGTACGATCAGCAGGTACAGGCTGCCGAGGGTTTGCAGCACGTAGACCGCTGCAGTGTTCAATCCGATCATGAATGGCTCCTTATTGGCCCAGTTGTTCGGCCATTTCGGCCGAGCGGTGCGCGGCGGCGCCGAGTGCTTTTTCCACCAGGGCTTCGAAGCCCCCGGCCTGGAACGATTTGATGGCGGCTTCAGTAGTGCCGGCTGGCGAAGTTACCCGGCGCCGCAGTTCGGCCGCATCGACATCGCTGGACACTGCCATGTGGGCGGCGCCCAGGGCGGTCTGCAACGTCAGTTTGGCGGCGGTTTCGCGCGGCAGGCCGAGTTTTTCACCGGCGGCGGTCATGGCTTCGATCAGCAGGAAAAAGTATGCCGGGCCCGAGCCGGACACGGCCGTCACCGCATCCAGTTGCTGCTCGGTTTCCAGCCACAGTGCCAGGCCTACGGCCGAGAGCAGTTCTTCGGCCTGCTGGCGCTGTTCGGCGGTCACTTGTGCGGTCGCGAACAGCCCACTGACGCCCTGGCGCAGCAGCGCCGGGGTGTTGGGCATGCAGCGCACGATCGGCTGGGACCCGAGCCAGTTGTTCATGCTGGCGCAGGTGATGCCGGCGGCGATCGACACCACCATCTGATGGGGTTTGAGGCTTGGACGAATGGCCTCGCAAACAGTTTTCATCGCCTGTGGCTTGACCGCCAGCACGACGACGTCCGCGCCCTCGATGGCCTGGGCGTTGTCGGCGAACGTTTCGATGCCGTGCTCTGTGCTCACCCGGGCGCGAGTCTCGGCCCCCGGATCGCTGGCGCGGATCTGCGAAGCGTCCAGACCCTTGGCCCGCAGGCCGCCGATCAGGCTGGCGGCCATGTTGCCGGCGCCGATGAAGGCAATACGTGTGTTGCTCATGACAGGTCCTTGATTAGAGAGTTGAGTCAGCATGGCGTACGGCTAGCTACGGCTATAGTCGCGCGCACCAAACAGCGCGGTACCGATCCGCACCCAGGTGGCGCCCTGGGCAATGGCCGACTCGAGGTCATGGCTCATGCCCATGGAAAGGGTGTCCAGCGGTAGCTTCAGATCGGCTTGCAAGCGTTGAACCGCTGCGAAGGCGGCATCCTGGGCGGCACGCTCCTCGGTCGGTTCGGGAATCGCCATCAACCCACGCAGCTTCAGGCGTGGCAACGCGCTGATGGCGCTGGCCAGAGCGGGCAGGTCCGCCGCGGTGCAGCCGGATTTGCTGTCTTCACCGCTGACGTTGACCTGGATGCAGATATTCAGCGGCGGTAGGTCGGCCGGGCGCTGCTCGGACAGGCGTTGTGCAATTTTCAAACGATCCACGGAATGCACCCAGTCGAAATGTTCGGCGATAGCGCGCGTCTTGTTCGATTGAATGGGGCCGATGAAGTGCCAGATCAAGGGCAGGTCGGTCAGTTCGGCCTGTTTGCCCAGCGCCTCCTGCAGATAGTTCTCGCCAAAGTCCCGCAGGCCGGCGGCATAGGCTTCACGCAGGGCCTGGGCGGGCTTGGTCTTGCTCACCGCCAGCAGCTGCACGCTGTGTTCGTCGCGGTGGGCGGCTTGTTCGGCTGCGCGGATACGCGATCTAACCTGAGCAATGTTGTCTGCTATCGTGGACATTAAAGAAGCGCCAGCGGTGAGGTTCGCGGCATTCTACTGGAATTGAGGAGCGCTATGGATATCACTGAGCTACTGGCGTTCAGCGCCAAACAGGGCGCATCGGACCTGCACTTGTCCGCCGGGCTGCCGCCGATGATCCGTGTCGATGGCGATGTGAGGCGGATCAACCTGCCGGCCCTGGACCACAAGCAGGTCCATGAGCTGATCTACGACATCATGAACGACCGGCAGCGGGTAGATTACGAGAAGTTTCTGGAAACCGACTTTTCCTTCGACGTGCCGGGCGTCGCACGGTTCCGGGTCAATGCGTTCAACCAGAATCGCGGTGCAGGTGCGGTGTTCCGGACCATCCCGTCGAAAGTCCTGACCATGGAAGACCTGGGGATGGGCGAAGTGTTTCGCAAAGTGACCGAGGCGCCTCGCGGGCTGGTGTTGGTGACCGGGCCGACCGGCTCCGGCAAGTCCACCACCCTGGCGGCGATGATCGACTACCTCAACACCCACAAACACCATCACATCCTCACCATCGAAGATCCCATCGAGTTTGTCCACGAGCCGCGCAAATGCCTGATCAACCAGCGCGAAGTGCACCGCGACACCCAAAGTTTCTCCACGGCCCTGCGCTCAGCCCTGCGCGAAGACCCGGACGTGATTCTGGTGGGGGAGATGCGTGACCTGGAGACCATCCGCCTGGCCCTGACCGCCGCCGAAACCGGTCACCTGGTGTTTGGCACCTTGCACACCACCTCGGCGGCCAAGACCATCGACCGGGTGGTGGACGTGTTCCCGGGGGATGAGAAATCCATGGTCCGCTCGATGTTGTCCGAATCCTTGCAGGCGGTGATTTCACAGACGCTGGTCAAGAAGATTGGCGGCGGCCGGGTCGCGGCTCATGAAATCATGCTGGGAACGTCGGCGATCCGTAACCTGATCCGCGAGGACAAGGTGGCGCAGATGTACTCGGCGATCCAGACCGGTGGGTCGCTGGGGATGCAGACATTGGATATGTGTTTGAAGGATTTGCTGAACAAGGGGCTGATCAGCCGCGAGCATGCGCGGGAGCGGGCGCGTACGCCGGATAACTTCTGAGGATCGGCCCACAGAACCTCCTGTGGGAGCGAGCCTGCTCGCGATCGCGTTGGATCAGCCAACATTGAAGTTGACGGATGTACCGCTATCGCGAGCAGGCTCGCTCCCACAGTTTTGCTTGAACTGGCAAATGTGCCACTTTCAAATCAGCGCTGAACCAGCTGCATCCCTTTCGGCTCTTTGGGCAGCACCCGCTTGGCAAGGACGTAGTGGCTGTTCCAGTACGGCTTGTTCAAGGTGTCGATGGTGACCGACTTGCCACGGCGCGGGGCGTGGATGAAGCGGTCATTGCCCAAGTAGATGGCCACGTGGTTGACCCGGCGGCTCTTGAGCTTGAAGAAGATCAGATCGCCGGGCTTGAGGTCCTTGCGATCGACCTTCTGGCCGTGACCGCTGGCCATCGCATTGGAAGTGCGCGGCAGGTCGAAGGTGGCATCGTTGAAGGCGTACTTCACCAGGCCGCTGCAATCGAAACCTTTGCTTGGGCTACTGCCGCCCCAACGGTAAGGTGTTCCCAGTACGTTCACGGCACGGCTCAAGACGTTGCTGCTTGTCTTGGCGGTCATGACCGGAACCAGCTTGCTATTGGCGGTGCTCAAACGCTGGGCGTTTCGCTTGTTCTTGCTCGAAGGAGCAGAAACATGGGATTTGGGGGTGTAGCCGTTGACGTTGGGAAGACGTTGCTCACGATTGGTGGCGTGGGCGGCCAGGGGCAATAATAGGCAAATGGTTAGCCATGTCTTGATAAATGGACGCATTAGGCAGGGCTCTTGAAGGTAAGCGCGCAACTTTATAACAGCTTTTTTTACTGTTCCGAGGCCGTTTGTCGAATCGCAACCCCAGGTGAAACCCGCATAATTGCGACATATTGACCTGATTGTCTGACAGAACCCAGACAGCACGGGGGTTTACCGGGTTCCTGACGCTGGAGACCGCTTGTCGGCAATCCATAAAAAAGTCACAAATAATCCGAACAAATTTATCTATCGAGGCAAAAGAGGCGATTCATGAACAGCTATCAGCAGGACGCTTTACGCGATACCCACAGCAAAGTGATCGGCTATCTCTTGTGGATTTTCGGCTTTACCGGCGCCCACCGCTTCTATTACGGCAAGCCGGTCACCGGCACGATCTGGTTTTTCACCTTCGGCTTGTTGGGCATCGGCTGGCTGATCGACCTGTTCCTGATTCCGGCCATGGATCGGGAGGCCGATCTGCGCTTCACCCCGGGTCCCCTCGAGTACAGCGTGGCGTGGATTCTGCTGACGTTTCTCGGTGTGCTGGGTGTGCACCGCATGTACCAGGGCAAATGGCTCACCGGCATCCTTTACCTGCTGACTGGCGGGGTGTTTTTCCTGGGGGTGCTGTATGACTTCTGGACGCTGAACGATCAGGTCTCGATTCGCAATGCGCAGAAGCGCGGGGCTTTTCACTAAGACCGAGTCGCCTGCATCGCGAGCAGGCTCGCTCCCACACTGGATCAAGGTGTTCACAGGTTATGTGTTCACCGAAGATCCCTGTGGGAGCGAGCCTGCTCGCGATAAGACCGACTCGGTGTCAGGCCTGGTGAGTAATCCGCCCGTCCATCAGCGTATAACGCACCACCCCCGGCAAACTGTGGCCAAGGAACGGGCAATTGTCACCCTTGGAGCGCCAGGCTTCACCCGCCACGGTGGACGCTGCCGGGTCGAACAGCACCAGGTCCGCCGCCGCGCCCACTGCCAGTTTACCCACCGGTAATTGCAGCGCGTCGGCCGGGCCGTTGCTCAGGCGTGCCAGCAGGGTCGGCAGGTCCAGCAATCCGTCTTCCACCAGCGTCATGGCCAGTGGCAGCAACAGTTCGACGCTGCTGATGCCCGGTTCCGTGGCGCCGAATGGTGCCAGCTTGGCATCGCGCTCGTGGGGCTGGTGATGGCTGGAGATGGCCGAGATCACCCCGGACTTCACGGCCTCGCGCAAGCCATCGCGGTCGGCGCGGGTGCGCAGCGGCGGCTGGACGTGATAGACGCTGTTGAAGTCGATCAGCGCTTCGTCGGTCAGGATCAGTTGGTACAGCGCCACATCGGCGGTGACGGGCAGGCCGCGAGCCTGCGCCTGGGCGATCAGTGCGGCGCCGCGGGCGCTGGTCAACTGGCTGAAGTGTGCGCGCACGCCGCTTTGTTCCACCAGCAGCAGGTCCCGGGCCAGGGCCACGGTTTCGGCGGTTTCCGGAATGCCTGGCAGGCCGAGGAAACTGGCGGTCGGGCCTTCGTGGGCCAGCCCACCTTCAGCCAGATCGTGATCCTGGGAGTTGAAGATCACCGTCAGGCCGAAGGTCGCAGCGTATTCCAGGGCGCGGCACAGGGTGCGGGTATTGCGAAAACTGTTCAGGCCATTGCCGAACGCCACGCAACCGGCGTCGCGTAGCGCAATGAGTTCTGCCAGTTGCTCGCCATCGAGGCCTTTGCTCAAGGCGCCGATAGGGAAGACCTTGGTGTTGCCGGCTTCGCGGGCGCGATCGAGGATCAGCTCGGCCACGGCCGAGGTGTCCAGTACCGGCTTGGTCTGTGGCGGGCAGCACAAACTGGTCACGCCACCGGCGGCGGCAGCCTGGGTTTCGCTGACGATACTGCCTTTGCGGCTATAACCGGGTTCGCGCAGGGCGACGTTCAGGTCCACCAGGCCAGGGGCGGCCACCAGGCCTTGGGCGTTGAGGGTATCAACGGCGGTAAAACCGGCCGGAGCGGCGCCAAGGGCGACAATTTTGCAGGCATCGATGTGGATGTCAGTCACTTGATCCAGGCCGCTGGCCGGATCGATCACGCGTGCGCCGAGAATGCTGAGCTTCACTGGGCGTTCTCCTGGTCGAATTGGCGCTGGGCCGTTTGCCCGCTCATGGCCATGGACAGCACGGCCATGCGGATGGCGATGCCGTAGGTCACCTGGTTGAGGATCACCGAATGTGGTCCGTCGGCCACTGCCGACTCGATCTCCACCCCGCGGTTGATCGGCCCCGGGTGCATGACGATGGCGTCCGGCTTGGCCCCGGCCAGGCGCGCGGTGGTCAGGCCGAACAGGCGGTAGAACTCGCCTTCGCTGGGCAACAGGCCGCCGGTCATGCGTTCGCGCTGCAGGCGCAGCATGATCACCACGTCCACGTCCTTGAGGCCTTCGGTCATGTCGGTGTAGACCTTCACACCGTACTGCTCGACGCCAATGGGCAGCAGGGTTTTCGGCGCGATCACGCGGATGTCCGGGCAGCCGAGAGTCTTAAGGGCGAGCATGTTCGAACGGGCCACCCGCGAGTGCAGGATGTCGCCGACGATAGCCACCGACAGGTTCTCGAAGCTGCCCTTGTGCCGACGGATGGTCAGCATGTCCAGCATGCCCTGGGTTGGGTGGGCGTGACGGCCGTCGCCGCCGTTGATGATCGCCACTTGTGGGCATACATGCTCGGCAATGAAATGCGCGGCGCCGGAATCACCGTGACGCACGACGAACATGTCGGCCGCCATGGCCTCGAGGTTGCGCAAGGTATCGAGCAGGGTTTCGCCCTTGCTCGCCGAGGAGGTGGATACGTTGAGGGTGATCACGTCCGCCGACAGCCGCTGGGCTGCCAGTTCGAAGGTGGTGCGGGTGCGGGTGGAGTTTTCGAAGAACACGTTGCACACGGTCTTGCCGCGCAGCAACGGGACTTTCTTGACCGCCCGGGCCCCGACTTCGAGGAACGAATCGGCGGTGTCGAGGATTTCCGTCAGCAGCTCGCGGCGCAGGCCGTCGAGGGACAGGAAGTGCCGCAGCTGGCCCTGATCGTTGAGCTGTAGCGCTCGCTTGGTTTCGAGAGGCGTCATCGCAATGGACTCTTACAAGGGCAGTTAAAGGGCAAGGTCTTGCAGTTCGAGTTGCAGCGGCGCGGGGCCGGACAGCTTGACTCGCTCGTGAGCGGCCAGCGTCAGCGTCGCGCCGACCACGTTCGGGCGGATCGGCAGCTCGGCGGCGTCCAGGTCCAGCAGGCACACCAGGGTCACGCTGGCGGGGCGGCCATAATCGAACAGTTCGTTCATGGCGGCGCGGATGGTCCGGCCGCTCATCAGCACATCGTCGATCAGTACCAGATGCTGGCCTTCAATCTCGAATGGCAGGGCCGAAGGGCGTACTTGCGGGTGCAGGCCGTTCTGGCTGAAGTCGTCGCGGTAGAACGACACATCGAGGGTGCCCAGCGGCGCATCGCTGCCCAGTTCTTCGAGCAAGGCCTGGGCGACCCAGACGCCACCGGTGCGAATGCCGATGTAGCGCGGTTCGCTGATGCCGCGTTGTTCCAGATGCGCCGTGAGACGAATCGCCATCTGGCTGATCAGTTCGGCGGGATTGGGCAGGCTCATGCTGGCTCCTTCAGGTTCCCGGGCCGGTGGTCAGAGGCCCGGTTTATCGCTAAAAGAAAGCGCCCTGGCGGCGCTTTCAAAAAAATCAGGTTTCGAACAGGGCGGCGTTGGCGTCGAGCCAGCCTTGCAGCAGCAGGGCGGCCGCGATGGCGTCTACCGGGTTGTCGCGGTAACTGCCTTTCTGCCCGCCACGTACCAGGCGTTCGCCCTTGGCCTCGAACGTGGTCAGACGCTCGTCGTGGGTATAGAAAGGCAGGTTGTAGCGGCCGTTGAGCCTGCGGGCGAATTTCTCCGCACGAACGCACATCTCGCTGGGCGTGCCGTCCATGTTCAGCGGCAGGCCGACCACCACGGCGTCGGGTTTCCACTCCTTGATCAGCGCTTCGACCTGGTTCCAGTCGGGAACGCCGTTCTGCGCCTTGAGGGTGCACAGCTCGCGGGCCTGGCCGGTAATCACCTGGCCGACCGCCACGCCGATCTGTTTGGTGCCGTAATCGAAGCCCAGCAGCAAGCGCAGGGCCATCAGGCGTGTCCTGCCTGGCTGGTGAGCAGACTGAGGTTGACCCCCAGCCGGCTGGCCGCTGCTTCCAGGCGCAGTTCGCTGCTGGTGTTGAACAGGATGTCGGCGTCGAACGGGCAGGTCAGCCAGGCGTTATCGGCCAGCTCGGCTTCCAGTTGCCCGGCTTCCCAACCGGCATAGCCGAGGGCGATCAGGCTTTTTTCCGGGCCTACGCCGTCGGCGATGGCGAACAGCACATCCTGGGAGGTGGACAGCGATACGCCATCCAGGTCCACGGTGGCCTGGTAGGACGGCCCCGTCGGGTGGAGCACGAAGCCTCGGTCGGTCTGCACCGGGCCGCCGATGAAAATCGGGACGTGCTGGCACAAGAGTGGCGGTTCTACATCCGGGCGCAACTGCTCAAGAATGTCCGCCAGGTTCAGTTCCTGCGGCCGATTGACCACCAGCCCCATGGCCCCATTGGCCGTGTGCTCGACGATGTAGGTCAAGGTGTGGGCAAAGTTCGGATCGGCCATGTGTGGCATGGCAATCAGGAAGTGATGCTTGAGGTAGGTGGGGCTGACGTTTTTCATAGGCGCTAGTGTGGCGGCGCAGGGGCGAACTGACAAGCTGGGGATGTGCAGCAAATGCCGGAGACTGTCACGAAACCCCTGTGGGAGCGAGCCTGCTCGCGATGCGGTGTGTCAGGCGACATCAATGCTGGATGTTCGATTGCTATCGCGAGCAGGCTCGCTCCCACAAGGGGATGGGGTCAGTTGCTGGAGAGACGATCGCCCCGGGCGAACTTCCAGGTGCGGATGATTTCCAGGCGGTCGATGTCCGACAGGTCCCCGGTAAACGGTGCGAACGGCGCGGCCAGGCGCACGATCCGCTGGGCGGCCTGATCCAGCAATGGCTGGCCGGAGGACTCCAGCACCAGCACTTCATACAACGAGCCGTCGCGGTTGATCGAGACCAGCAGCCGCAAGTTGCCATAGATCTGCTTGCGCCGGGCTTCGTCGGGGTAGTTGAGATTGCCGATGCGCTCGACTTTCTTGCGCCACTCATCTTTGTACCAGGCGCCCTTGTCGCGCATGGTCGAGGCGGCGCTCAGGCGGTGGATACGCGGGCGTTTGGCATACAACTGCTGTTCCTGGGCCAGCTCGGCTTCCAGGCTGGCGATGTCGCTGGACAGTTGGGCGCTGTCGAAGGTGGGCACCGGGGCCTTGGGTTTGGGGTCGGGCCTGACCTCTTCCTTGACCGGGGCTTTTTTCGGCTTCGGCGCCACGGTGGTCACGGCTGCCTTGGGCGCCGTCTCCCGGACCTCGGGCTTGGCCGCTGGCGGCGGTGTGACCTTCTGCACTTTATTGTCCTGGAACGGCGCGATCTGGGTGGTCTTGGGCGTCGCCTTTTTTTCCAGGGTGCCACTGCCTTGCTGGTTTTCCTGGGCGAGGAAGTCCGCTTTTTGTGGCTTGGCTTCGCTTTTGAAGGTGGCCAGGGTGATTTCCAGGGTCTGGCTGATCTGTTTGGGTTCTACCGTGGCAAACCCGACGCCCAGCAGCAGTGCCAAGTGGATCAATGCCGCCAGGAACAGGGTAAAACCGAGACGATCAGCCGGGCGCACGCCGCGATGGGCGAGCTCTTGGGGCAGATCGGACGGGAGGGTCATGGCAAGGAAACCAACATCGCGTTTTTTTCAGGCCGGGCATGATAACGCAATGTGGGTTTCCTTCAGCAGGATCTGGATCAACGAGCCTTGAGCTTCTGATCGATGGCATCCATCAGCATCGCGCCGATGTCGGTGCCGAAGGCGTTGTCGATCTCGCGGATGCAGGTCGGGCTGGTGACGTTGATTTCCGTCAGGTGCTCGCCGATCACGTCCAGGCCCACGAACAGCAGACCCTTCTCCCGCAGGGTCGGGCCGACCTGGGCCGCGATCCAGCGGTCCTTTTCAGTCAACGGACGCGCCTCGCCACGCCCGCCGGCCGCCAGGTTGCCGCGGGTTTCGCCGGCCGCGGGAATGCGCGCCAGGCAATAGTCCACCGGTTCGCCGTCGATCATCAGGATGCGCTTGTCGCCATCGACGATGGCCGGCAGGTATCCCTGGATCATGATCTGCTGCTGACCGTGCAGGGTCAGGGTTTCCAGGATCACCGACAGGTTGGGGTGGCCGGCGGTGTGACGGAAAATCGAGGAGCCGCCCATGCCGTCCAGGGGCTTGAGGATCACGTCGCCGTGATGGTCGGCGAATTCACGCAGCACGTCCGGGCGACGGCTGACGATGGTGGGCGGCGTGCATTGCGGGAACAGCGTGGCGAACAGCTTTTCGTTGCAGTCGCGCAGGCTCTGGGGTTTGTTGACCACCAGCACACCGGCGTTTTCGGCCTGCTCCAGCAGGTAGGTGGAATACACGAACTCCATGTCGAAGGGCGGATCCTTGCGCATGAGGATCACGTCCAGGTCGCTGAGCAGCGCATCGCGTTCGGCGCCCAGCTCAAACCATTTTTCGGGGTTGGCGAAGACGTTCAGCGGCTTCATCCGTGCCCGCGCCTGGCCTTCGGCCTGGTAGAGGTCGCGCTGCTCCATGTAGAACAGCTCCCAGCCGCGCTTCTGAGCGGCCAGCAGCATGGCCAGCGAGCTATCCTTTTTATAGGAAATGCTGGCGATAGGGTCCATGACAATGCCGACGCGTACGCTCATGGCTTGGTTCCTCGAAAATTGATGGGCACAAATGGTGTGAAAAAGTGGCGTCAGAGTGGCGCCCGGAAGATTGGCGGTCAAGGAAAAACCACTGTACCGAGCGGCCGATAGATCGGCGATGGAGACTGTGCTAAAAAGGCTGGCATGTGACGTGCGGGCCTTGAACATCAAGGGTTTGCGCTGTCGTTCACACTTACGCGTTAAAAACCGGTTTGCAGTGGCAATGGCAGAGCATCTTACGCAGCAGCAACCCAGCGCCTTGAAGGTCATGGTCATCGACGACTCGAAGACCATCCGCCGCACCGCCGAGACCTTGTTGCGCAACGTGGGTTGCGAGGTCATCACGGCGGTCGATGGCTTCGATGCCCTGGCCAAGATCGCCGACCATCATCCGGGCATTATCTTTGTCGACATCATGATGCCGCGCCTGGACGGTTACCAGACTTGTGCCCTGATCAAGAACAACAGCGTTTTCAAGGCCACGCCGGTGATCATGTTGTCGTCCCGGGACGGTTTGTTCGACAAGGCCAAGGGGCGCATTGTCGGCTCCGATCAGTTTTTGACCAAGCCTTTCAGCAAGGAAGAACTGCTGGGCGCGATACGGGCTCATGTTCCGGGCTTTGCCGCTGTCCAGCCGCACCAGGCACATTAATGACACTCGGCCATCGGGCCTGGGGTCAACAAAAAATGGGGAACACCATGGCACGAATTCTGATCGTCGATGATTCGCCGACCGAAATGTACAAACTGACCGGCATGCTGGAAAAGCACGGCCACCAGGTCCTGAAGGCCGAAAACGGCGCCGACGGCGTGGCCCTGGCTCGCCAGGAAAAGCCCGACGCGGTCCTGATGGATATCGTCATGCCCGGCCTCAACGGTTTCCAGGCCACGCGCCAGTTGACCAAGGATCCGGACACCGGGCACATCCCGGTGATCATCATCACCACCAAGGACCAGGACACCGACAAGGTCTGGGGCACTCGCCAAGGCGCGAAGGACTACCTGACCAAACCGGTGGACGAAGAAACCCTGATCAAGACCCTGAACAACGTGCTGGCGGGTTGATGACACGGCCATGAGCCAATCCCTGACCGCTTTCGAACTGCTCCTGCAGATCGACCGGCGTTGCCGGCTGCTGGGGGCGGACCTGCCGTCACAACCGACCCACGGCGACAGCTGGAGCGGCATCGGTTTTCGCCTCGGCGAACACTGGTACGTGGCGCCCATGGGCGAAGTCAGCGAAGTGCTGCACGAACCGCGCTACACACATTTGCCCGGGGTCAAGCCATGGGTTCGTGGTGTGGCTAATCTGCGCGGGCGCTTATTGCCGTTGATGGATTTGTGCGGTTTCTTCGGCCATGAGCTGTCGAGCGTGCGCAAGCAGCGGCGGGTGCTGGTGGTGGATCATGACGAGGTCTTTACCGGGTTGCTGGTGGATGAAGTCCTCGGATTGCAGCATTTTGCCCAGGACAGCCTGGAGCCGACGCTGATGGACGACCTTGACGGCCCGGAGTCGGCCTTCGTCAAGGGCCGGTTTCGCGGCGAACGGCAGTGGCAGGTGTTCAGCCCGTTTGCGCTGACGCGCTCGCCGGGGTTCATGGATGTAGCTGTTTGACGAGATGCCACACGGTCCCTTGTGGGAACGAGCCAGTGGGAGCAAAGCTTGCTCGCGATGGCGGCGCCTCGGTAGGCGGGAAACCGTGTTGTTTTCATCGCAGGCAAGCCTTGCTCCCACAGAGTCACACTGATTGAGCAGGCTGCACTACAAGGGCTTGCTTACAGTTGGCAGTGGTGAGTGGGTTGGATTGGGCAGTACAGGCGAGAACCGATGAGCAAAGCAAATACAGGTAAGCCTCTGGAAGCGTCGCGCAGTCGTTCGCAGATCATCGTGCTGTTCGTCGCGCTGATTGTCTTCATCATGCTGCTGTTCGCCAACTTCGCTTACCTCAACACCCAGTCCAACTACGACAAGCAGTACATCGGCCACGCCGGTGAGTTGCGGGTGCTGTCCCAGCGCATCGCGAAGAACGCCACCGAGGCGGCCGCCGGCAAGGCCGCGGCGTTCAAGTTGCTGAGCGAGGCGCGCAATGATTTCGCCCAGCGCTGGGGCTACCTGAAGCAAGGCGACCCGGTGACCGGCCTGCCACCGGCACCTGCTGCCCTGCGCCCGCAGATGCGTGCCGTACAGCTGGACTGGGAACGCCTGCTCAAGAACACCGATGCCATCCTGTCCAGCGAACAGACTGTGCTGTCGCTGCATCAGGTGGCGGCGACCCTCGCCGAAACCGTGCCGCAATTGCAGGTCGAGTACGAAAAGGTCGTCGAAATTCTCCTGCAGCGCGGCGCGCCCGCCGCGCAGGTCGCCATGGCCCAGCGCCAGTCGTTGCTGGCCGAACGGATTCTCGGGGCGGTGAACACCGTGCTGGCGGGGGATGAAAACGCCAGTCAGGCCGCCGATACCTTTGGCCGCGATGCCGCACGTTTTGGTCAGGTGCTCAATGGCATGTCGCAAGGTGACCCGGCCTTGAAGATCTCCCAAGTACAGGACCGCGATGCCCGGGCCCGCCTGAGTGAGATCAGCGAACTCTTCGAATTCGTCTCCGGCTCGGTGGACGAAATCCTCGAAACCTCTCCTGAGTTGTTCAAGGTGCGCGAGTCGGCAGGCAACATCTTCAACCTGTCGCAAACCTTGCTGGACGAAGCGTCGCACCTGGCCACCGCGTTCGAAAACCTGGCCGGCGGGCGTTCCGCAAACGCCATCGGTGGTTATGTGCTGGGTCTGTTGGCGCTGATGTCGATCATCCTGATCGGGCTGGTGATGGTCCGCGAAACCAACCGGCAGTTGCGTGAAACCGCAGAAAAGAATGAGCGCAACCAGAACGCGATCATGCGTCTGCTGGACGAGATCGAAGACCTGGCCGATGGCGACCTGACCGTGACCGCCTCGGTTACCGAAGACTTTACCGGCACCATCGCCGATTCCATCAACTATTCGGTGGACCAACTGCGTGACCTTGTGGCCACCATCAACCTAACCGCCGGCCAGGTCGCCGCTGCGGTGCAGGAAACCCAGGCTACGGCGATGCACCTGGCGCAGGCTTCCGAACATCAGGCCCAGCAGATATCCGAAGCTTCGACTTCAATCAATGAAATGGCCCAGTCCATCGATCAGGTCTCGGCCAATGCCGCCGAGTCGTCGGCGGTGGCCGAGCGCTCCGTGGAGATCGCCAACAAAGGCAACGAGGTGGTGCACAACACCATTCATGGCATGGACAACATTCGCGAGCAGATCCAGGACACGGCCAAGCGCATCAAGCGCCTGGGGGAGTCGTCTCAGGAAATCGGCGACATTGTCAGCCTGATCGATGACATTGCCGACCAGACCAACATCCTGGCACTCAACGCCGCTATCCAGGCGTCCATGGCCGGTGACGCCGGGCGCGGGTTCGCGGTGGTGGCCGATGAAGTGCAGCGGCTGGCGGAGCGCTCTTCGGCGGCGACCCGGCAGATCGAGACCCTGGTGCGGGCGATTCAGGCGGACACCAACGAGGCGGTGATTTCCATGGAACAGACCACCACCGAAGTGGTGCGCGGCGCCCGACTGGCCCAGGATGCCGGGGTGGCCCTGGAAGAAATCGAAGGCGTGTCCAAGACCCTGGCGGCGCTGATCCAGAGCATTTCCAACGCGGCGCAGCAACAGACCACGTCGGCGGGGCAGATTTCCTTGACCATGAACGTGATCCAGCAGATCACCACGCAAACCTCTTCCGGCTCCACCGCCACCGCCGAGAGCATCGGCAACCTGGCGAAAATGGCCAGTCAGCTGCGTCGTTCGGTGTCGGGGTTTACTTTGCCGGCGGCGGCTGTTGATGAGGGAAAAGTGTGACTGTGGGAGCAAGGCTTGCCCGCGATGAAGATAACGCGGTACTTCGGGAGCTACGGCGTCTGCATCGCGAGCAAGCTTTGCTCCCACAGAGAAACTTCTTCCCCACAGAGGTGTTAGGTTCTGCTGATTGGAGTGGTTATGGGTGATCGGCACGACTATGTGGCCCTGGAGTGGGTCAAGGGCGAGATTGCCGAAACGCTGAAGCAGGCCCATCTGGCGCTCAATCGCCTGGTGGACGACCCGCAGGCGGCGGATGCCCTCGCGCATTGCCTGGCGTGCATTCATCAGGTGCACGGCGGCCTGCAGATGGTCGAGTTCTATGGTGCCGCGCTGCTGGCCGAGGAGATGGAGCAGCTGTGCGTCGCCCTGCAGGACAACCGCATCGCCCATCGCGACGAAGCCATCAGTCTGTTGAGCCAGGCCCTTGGGCAGTTGCCGATCTATCTGGACCGCATCCAAGGTGCCCGCCGCGATCTGCCGTTGGTGGTGCTGCCATTGATCAATGATTTGCGCAGCGCCCGGGGCGAGAGCCTGTTGTCGGAGACCAGCCTGTTCAGTCCAGAGTTACCGCTGATCGCGCCGCTCAGTGACGAGGCCTTGAAGCGACTCGAACCGGCTGACCTGCCCAACACCTTGCGCAAACTGCGCCAGACCCTGCAAGTGGCCCTGGTGGGGCTGTTGCGCGAACAGGACGACGCCACCCATCTCGGCTATCTGGCCAAGGTCTTCCACCGCCTGGAAGGGCTGTGCGCCGGCGCACCGCTCAATGCGCTGTGGCAGGTGGCGTCGGCCCTGGTCGAAGGCATGCGCGAGGGGCGTATCGCCAATAGCCCGGCCCTGCGCAGCTTATTCAAGGAAGCGGACAAGGAACTCAAGCGCCTGTTGGACCAGGGCCTGCAAGGCATCAATCAACCGGCGCCGCCACAGTTGCTGACGAGTTTGTTGTTCTATATTGCCAAGGCCGAACATCCCAGCGGGCAGATGCAGATCATGAAAGAACGCTACTCACTGGACGACGCGCTGCCCGACAGCGCCATGGTCGACGAAGAACGCGCACGCCTGGCCGGACCGGACCGCGATGCCATGCGCTCGGTGCTCGCCGCACTCTGCGAAGAGCTGGTGCGGGTCAAGGAGCGGCTCGACCTGTTCGTGCGCAGTGACCGCCAGCACGCCTCGGAGCTGGACAGCCTGCTGGCGCCCCTGCGACAGATCGCCGACACCCTGGCGGTGCTCGGCTTCGGTCAGCCGCGAAAAGTGATCATCGATCAATTGGCGGTGGTCCTGAGCCTCGCCCAAGGTCATCGCGAGCCGGATGACGCGACGCTCATGGATGTCGCCGGGGCCTTGCTCTACGTCGAGGCCACTCTGGCCGGCATGGTCGGCACCGTCGAGCCCGAGAGCCCTGAAGACAGCCACCTGCCCACCACAGACCTGACCCAGATCCACCAGATCGTTATCAAGGAAGCCCACACCTGCCTGCAACAGGCCAAGGACATGATCGTCGACTACATCGACGCCGACTGGAACAGCGAGCAACTGCAAGCGCTACCGGCGTTGCTGACCCAGGTGCGCGGCGCGCTGGCGATGATCCCCTTGAGCCGCGCCGCCAGCCTTGTGGAGGCGTGCAATGGTTTCATTCGCGAGCATCTGCTGTTGGATCACGCCCAGCCGGGCTGGGAAGAACTCGATCACCTGGCCGACGTAATCACCGGCCTCGAATATTACCTGGAGCGTTTGAGCGAAGACCCGGAAACGCCCGGCGAACCTTTGTTGGACGTGGTCGAGCGCAGTCTGGGTGCCCTCGGTTATTTCCCCGACGAAGCCCGGGTGCCGTTGCTTGACGATGTGCTGAGCCCGAACGAGGCCCAGGTCATGCAGGACTTGCAGGAGCTGGATGACCCGCAGACCGTGCAGTCCTTGGCCCAAATGCTGGCCAGCCCGGTCTCGGCGGTCAACCCGCCGGCCCGGAGCACGCCGGGTAGCCTGTTGCCGCCGCCGTTGGACGAGCATCCGGTGGACGACGAGCTGCGCGAGGTCTTCCTTGAAGAAGCCGACGAGGTGCTCGACGTTTTGCGCGAATACCTGCCGCGCTGGGCCGCTCACCCTGACGACCATGGCGCCCTGGCCGAATTGCGCAGGGCCTTCCATACCCTCAAGGGCAGCGGTCGGATGGTGCGGGCGCTGGTCTTGGGTGAGCTGGCCTGGGCCGTGGAAAACCTGCTCAACCGGGTGCTGGAGCGCAGTGTTGAGCCGGGTGCTGCGGTCCGGCAGTTGCTCGATGACACGGTGCAGTTGCTACCGGCCCTGGTGAGCGAGTTTGCAGACAACCGCCAGCGTCAGCGCGACGATGTCGACCGTCTGGCGGCCCGTGCCCATGCGCTGGCAAAGGGCGTCGATGACGATGAAGACGCCCAGGATGTCGCCGCCCTCGACCCGTTGTTGCTGAAGATATTCGACAACGAAGCCCAGGGTCACCTTGCCAGCCTCAATCGCTTTCTCGACCAGGCCGCCGAACACTTGCCGCTGCAGGCCAACGACGAATTGCAGCGAGCCTTGCATACCCTCAAGGGCAGCGCATCAATGGCCGGCGTGTTGCCGATTGCCGAGCTGGCCGGCGCGATGGACCAGTTGGCCCGGGAATACAAGGCGCACCTGATCGCCCTCGACCTTGATGAAACTGAATTGCTGCTGGAGGCCGAGGGCCTGTTGCGCCTGGGCTTGCGTCAGTTGCACGGTGACCCCCTGGCGCCGATCCCCGGCGCCGAAGAGCTGATCCAGCGAACCCAAACGCTGCTGGCCGAGCGCCTGCAAACGGCCCTCAGTGCACCGGACAAAGGCTTGCGGACCAAGCGCGATCCCCAACTGATCAACAACTTCCTCGCCCAGGGCATGGACATCCTGCTCGATGCCGAAAACCTGTTGCGCCGTTGGCAGCAGCACCCCGGCGAAGGTCAGGAACTCAGTGCACTGCTGGACGAGCTGACCACTCTCGGCGAAGGCGCGCACTTGGCCGACTTGCACCCGGTGGACGAGCTCTGTGAAGCCTTGCTCGATCTCTATGGCGCAGTGGAGGAAAGCAGCCTGGCAGTCAGCGACGTGTTTTTCCAGGAAGCGCAGCGCGCCCATGAAGCCTTGATCGACATGCTCGATGAACTGGCCGCCGGGCAACACGTGCACTCGCAGCCCGAGCGGGTGCAGGCCCTGCGCGGCTTGCTCCAAGAGAGCCTGGACCCATCCGCCACCGGCCTGATCCGCAGCGATGGCAGCCGCACCCTGAGCATCCGCGAACTGGGTAACGCGACAGCGGAACTGCAGCGCAGCGCCCCTGCTGAGACCTCAGTGGACGACGACATTGCCTCGATCTTCCTCGAAGAAGCGCAGGACATCCTCGAAAGCGCCGCCCAGGCCCTGCAACGTTGGCTGGCCGACCCGGACAACGCAGCGCCGCTGTCCTCGTTGCAACGCGACTTGCACACCCTCAAGGGCGGCGCACGAATGGCCGATATCCGGCCGGTGAGCGACCTGGCCCAGGAGCTGGAAAATCTCTACGAAGGGCTGGTGGACCGCCGTTACAGCCACAGCGAGGAACTCGAGCAACTGCTCAGCAGCAGTCACGAACGCCTCGATCTGCTGCTCGGGCAGTTGCAGCAGGGCCAGCCGTTGGGCGATCCCGTTGCGCTGATCGACGCCATTCGCCGGTTCCGTCAGGACAAGCCGAACCCAATCGATTCGGCAGGGGCGATCCAGGGCGAGGGGGCCGGACATGACCCGGAGCTGCTGGAAATCTTCCTCGAAGAAGGTTTCGACATTCTCGACAGCGCAGGCTCAGCGCTGCTGCGCTGGCAGGACGAACCATCGAACCGTCAGGCCCTGGAAACGCTGTTGCGGGATTTGCACACCCTCAAGGGTGGTGCGCGGATGGTGGAAATCGTCCCCATCGGCGACCTGGCCCATGAGCTGGAAAATCTCTATGAAGGCTTGTCGGCGGGGCTGCTCCAACCGACTCCAGCGCTGTTCGCCTTGCTGCAAAGCAGCCATGACCGGCTGGCGCAGATGCTCGATGCGGTACGCGCCGGCCACCCGTGCCCTGTTGCCGACCGGCTGATCGCGCAGATCCAGGCGGTGAATCATCCGCAGGACAGCGAGACGCCCAAAGTCGTCCCCGCGCCGGAACCGGCCCCGACCCCGCCGCCTGCGCCCACAAGGCCTGAGACCGGCACCCCGAGCGACGGCGCGGACATGGTCAAGGTCTCCGCCGAACTGCTTGACGACCTGGTGAACCTGGCTGGGGAAACCTCGATTTTCCGTGGGCGTATCGAACAGCAGGTCAACGACGCGCGCGTGGCCCTGGGCGAGATGGAAACCACCATCGAGCGCATGCGCGACCAGTTGCGCCGTCTTGATACCGAAACCCAGGGCCGGATCCTCAGTCGCCAGCAGGTCGAGGCCGAGCGCCTGGGCTACGAAGAATTCGACCCGCTGGAGATGGACCGGCATTCCCAGTTGCAGCAATTGTCCCGGGCGCTGTTCGAATCGGCCTCGGACTTGCTCGATCTCAAGGAAACCCTCGAACGCAGCAATCACGACGCTGAGAACCTGCTGCAACAGCAGGGGCGGGTCAATACCGAACTTCAGGAAGGGTTGATGCGCACGCGCATGGTGCCGTTCGAGCGCATGTTGCCGCGCCTCAAACGCATCGTGCGGCAAGTGGCGCAGGAGTTGGGCAAGGACGTGGAGTTCGTGGTTGGCAATGCTGAAGGCGAAATGGACCGTAGCGTGCTGGAGCGCATGGCCGCGCCCTTGGAGCATATGCTGCGCAACGCCGTCGACCACGGCCTGGAGCCAGCCGACGTGCGCATCGCTGCCGGGAAACCGGCCCGGGGGCGCATCAGCCTCGACCTGTCCCGGGAAGGTGGCGACATCATTTTCGACATTCGCGACGACGGCGCCGGCGTGCCGCTGGAGGCGGTGCGCAGCAAGGCGATCAAGCGTGGTCTGCTGGCACCGGACAGCGACATCAGCGACCGCGACGTGCTGCAATTCATCTTGCAGCCGGGCTTTTCCACCGCCGAAAAAATCACCCAGATTTCCGGGCGCGGCGTCGGCATGGACGTGGTCCATGAAGAGGTGCGGCAACTGGGTGGCAGTATGGTCATCGACTCTACGCCGGGGCAGGGCGTGCATTTCCGCATTCGCCTGCCGTTTACCGTGGCGGTCAACCGGGCGTTGATGGTGCAATGTCACGAAGACCAGTACGCGATCCCACTGAACACCATCGAAAGTATCGTCCGGGTGTTGCCCGCTGAACTGGATGGCTATTACCAGCTCGACCCGCCGACCTACACCTACGCCGGGCAACGCTATGAGCTGTGCTACCTGGGTGAGCTATTGAAAACCGGCGCTCGCCCGAAACTGTTGGGCCAGAGCCAACCGTTGCCGGTGCTGCTGATGCAATGCAGCGAGCGGCATATCGCGGTGCAAGTGGACGCTACCGCCGGGACCCGGGAGATCGTGGTCAAGAGCCTCGGCCCGCAATTTTCGGCGGTGCAGGGCTTGTCGGGGGCGACGATCCTGGGCGATGGCCGGGTGGTGTTGATTCTCGACCTGTTGGCGCCGATCCGCGCCTTGCCTCATCAGGTCCCACGCCGCCCGGCAGCGGCGCAAGGCGAGGGCGAACACCCGCGAGCATTGCTGGTGCTGGTGGTGGACGACTCGGTGACGGTCCGCAAGGTCACCAGCCGCCTGCTGGAGCGCCACGGCATGCACGTGCTCACCGCCAAGGACGGCGTGGATGCCATGGCGCTGCTGGCCGAACACTCCCCCGACCTGATGTTGCTGGACATCGAAATGCCGCGCATGGACGGCTTCGAAGTGGCCACGCAAGTACGCAATGACCCGCGCCTGGCCCACCTGCCGATCATCATGATCACCTCCCGCACCGGCCAGAAACACCGCGACCGCGCCATGGCCATCGGCGTCAACGACTACCTTGGCAAGCCGTACCAGGAATCGGTGCTGCTCGACAGCATCGCCCGCTGGAGCAAAACCCATGCATGACCTTCACCCGCGCACCGGGCACATCACTGGGCTGCTGCTACCCCTGGCCGACCGGCACCTGATTTTACCCAACGTGGCCGTGGCCGAGCTGATCGACTACCAGAGCAGCGCGTTCGATATGGACACTCCGCCGTGGTTCCTGGGTTGGGTGAGCTGGCGCGAACGGCAAATCCCGTTGCTGAGTTTCGAGTCGGCCTGCGGCCAGAAAACCGTGATCGGCGAGCGTGCGCGCATCGTCGTGCTCAATGCCCTGGGCGGGCACCCGGAGTTGCGGTTCATTGCGCTGCTGGTCCAGGGTATCCCGCGTTCCTACAAACTCGACACCCAGTTGAGCTACGTCGATGTACCGCTGTGTGGGCTGGAACAGGCGGCGGTACAAGTGGGCGAGCATGTGGCGAAGGTGCCGGATTTGTTGGCCCTGGAAGAGTTGGTCGTTGCCTCGGGGTTGGCAAAAAGCTAGGTCAGACACAGTACCTGTGGGAGCGGGCTTGCTCGCGATGGCGGCCTGACAGCCGACCAGGGTTTTGTTGACCGGGTACATATCCATTGATGCGGTAACGGCCGCTGGCGGTTCCGCTCTTACAGCGGCTCACTTTTGAGAAGCCGGAATGCCGGCCCAGGCAAAAGTAAGCAAAACGCTTTTGCCCCACCACTTGGCACCTCGCCTAGGCTCGGTGTGCCCGAACGAAGACATTGCTCCGTGGGCCCGCCGCGAAGGGCCATTCATGGCCCAGCGCGGCTATCCCGGCATCCATGCCGGGATGCCCACTCCACAATACCTGCGTTCGGCCAGCGTGGTTAACGGGGCGCCCGAGATCAACGTCCAGCGCGAGGCGGCCTGATAGCCGGCCTGGCTCTTGCGGGCGGTGTACACCCATCAGACCTGTTTGGACTGGACCTGTTTGAGTAGGACCTGTGGGAGCAAAGCTTGCTCGCGAAGGCGGCGGCACATTCGGCATTGATGCAAGTAGACCCACCGCTATCGAGACCCAGCTCGCTCCCACAATGATTTACGTGTCGATTACTGGATTCAGGCATGCCGCTGATTCAGCGTCATATCAACGGATCGTTCCCATAAAGGGTCTGATCAGTCCCTTCTTGGGACTTATTCAAGGCTCAGAGCTTGATAGGTCCCAAAAAGGGATCTATCGTTCCCTTTTTGGGACTCGCGGTGGCCTCCATGAATCAGCTCTCTCTCAGTGATGCTCTATTCACTGCCACCCAGCAGCGAGTCTTGGGCTTGTTGTTCGGTAAGCCGGATCAAAGCTTCTACACCAACGAAATCGCCCGCTGGGCTCAAGTCGGTAAGGGCAGCCTCGTGCGGGAGTTGGAGCGCCTGCAACGCTCTGGTGTGCTCACCATGACGCGTCTGGGCAATCAAACCCATTATCAAGCCAATCCACATTGCCCGATTTACAGCGAACTGTTGGGCATCGTGCAGAAAACTATCGGCATCGCCGAACCGTTGCGCCAGGCGCTGGAACCCTTTTCAGAACAACTGAGCTGGGCGTTCGTCTATGGCTCCATTGCCAAGGGCCAGGCAAACGCATCCAGTGACATAGATCTCATGCTGATCGGCGAAGGCCTGCACTACAGTGAAGTGATGGAGCGGCTCATGCCCTTGGAAGAGCAGCTGGGTCGCCCCCTCAACCCTACGCTCTACACGCCCCAGGACTGGGCTGCGAAATTTGCGGCTGGCAACAGTTTCGTGGTGCGGGTAGCGCAACAGGACAAGATCAATTTGCTGGGTGAAGACCCTTTGGAGTCCAAGGATGGGCAAGCACGAAAACCTGAAGAATCTGTTAAATAGCGGCGGCCTGAAAGCCGAACCGCCTGATCGTCAGGAATGTGAAGGCTTGATGCGTTCTGCAGTGGATCGCCTGAAGGACGCACAAACAACTTCCCTCTCATTTGCCAGCCGGTTCGACCTGGCCTACAACGCCGCCCATGCCGCAGCGCTCACGGCGCTACGCTTGAGCGGCTATCGTTCGGACAAGCGTTATCTGGTCTTTCAATGTCTGGTCCACACCGCAGACGCTAGTAAAGTGCAGGTCCGGTTATTCGCGCTGTGCCATGAGCGGCGCAACCTTGCCGAGTACGAGGGGTATATGAATGAAGATGATGCACTGCTTACCCAGCTGATTGAGAGTGCGGTAGAACTGCTCGAACGGGTCCGGCAATTGATGAGTATGAGTTGACCCGTTGCGGTCGCCGCAAACTTCCAATCCAACCCGTTCCCCTGTGGGAGCGAGCTTGCTCGCGATAGCGGCAGAACAGGTCAGCATTGACGTTGCCTGACACTCCGCCATCGCGAGCAAGCTCGCTCCCACAGGGGGTGTTACAGCTTTCCGCAGATTAGGACACCATCTTGACCCTGATGTTATCGATTTCAAATTCGTAGAGCGTTCCGGCATGGTCCTTACCGACACGCAGGCCTAGCAGCATCTCTCGATTGTTAGGGGTGAAGGGAAAAGCAAACGTTTCTGAATCCTGCCACTCTTCGCCAGGTGTGCCAGGATGTACCAATGTGCCGGCCCAAATCTGATGCTTATCGTTGGTCATCGCAATCTGAATATAGTGAAGCACTTCCTGTTTGAAGCGGTAACGGTAAGTTACTAGAAACATGTTCCCCATCAACCTGGGATCGATATTAAAGATCTTGCGCAGACTTGGTTTGAACATAGAAATTTCACGCCCCTCGATTTTTCCAGACCAGAAACTGTTCTCGCCTTCAGTCACAACTCTTGCGTCGACTGCCCCATCGCCATCAACCCACTTGTTCCTGTCTTCCCTATCGAATGTGGTGAGATCTTCGTATTCCATAAACGCCTCCAAAATATTGTGTGAGGTTACAGGCGCATCGACCTTGTTCCTGGAAAGCGAGCATTGAGGATCGCTGCACAGCTTATTCAGCCCTGCAAACGGCAAATCAGATACTGTCAGGGCTGACAGGTCCGATCGGTTATGCGACGGATGGTTTTGCATTGGATGGGCTGATTCCAACCCGGACAACCATTACGCCAACCGTAACGATCCACCACCGAGCTTGATTGATGCCCTCGCCACAACACTCCTAATGTGGCCTCCACGACAGCGAACCCGTGGAGTGGTCATGACAACAACAATATCCCCCGACTCGCGCTGGACGCGGCGGCGTTGCGAAAAGCAGCGGCGTCTCGAGCTGGTGAAGGGGCTTGCCGACGGTGTGGTGTTGCCCACCGACAAGATCGTTGCGGCGCTGGAGGCGTTGATCCTGCCGGGCGATCGCGTGGTGCTGGAAGGCAATAACCAGAAGCAGGCGGATTTCCTGTCACGCTCTCTGGCCAAAGTCGACCCGGCGAAGCTGCACGACCTGCACATGATCATGCCCAGCGTCGGCCGCTCCGAACATCTGGACCTGTTCGAACGCGGCATTGCCCGCAAGCTGGATTTTTCCTTCGCCGGCACCCAGAGCCTGCGCATCAGCCAGTTGCTCGAAGACGGTCTGCTGGAAGTCGGCGCGATCCACACCTACATCGAGCTCTATGCCCGGTTGGTGGTGGACCTGATTCCCAACGTGGTGCTCTCGGCCGGGTTCATGGCCGACCGTGCCGGCAATATCTACACCGGCCCCAGCACCGAAGATACCCCCGCGCTGATCGAGCCGGCGGCCTTCAGCGATGGCATCGTCATCGTCCAGGTCAACCAATTGGTGGACGATGTCAGCGACCTGCCACGGGTTGATATCCCGGCGTCCTGGGTCGATTTCGTGGTGGTGGCCGACAAGCCCTTCTACATCGAACCGTTGTTCACTCGCGACCCGCGCCACATCAAGCCGGTGCATGTATTGATGGCGATGATGGCCATCCGCGGGATCTACGAAAAACACAATGTCCAGTCCCTCAATCACGGCATCGGGTTCAACACCGCCGCCATCGAGCTGATCCTGCCGACCTACGGCGAGTCCCTCGGCCTGAAGGGCAAGATCTGCCGTAACTGGACCCTCAATCCCCATCCGACCCTGATTCCGGCCATCGAAAGCGGCTGGGTCGAAAGCGTGCATTGCTTTGGCACCGAACTGGGCATGGAAAACTACATCGCCGCGCGGCCGGACGTGTTCTTCACCGGTCATGACGGCTCGCTGCGCTCCAACCGCATGGTCTGCCAACTGGCCGGGCAATACGCGGTGGACCTGTTCATCGGCGCCACTTTGCAGGTGGACGGTGACGGACATTCCTCGACGGTGACCCGTGGCCGACTGGCCGGTTTCGGCGGTGCGCCGAACATGGGCCACGACCCGCGGGGGCGCCGTCACGGCACGCCGGCCTGGCTCGACATGCGCCACGGCGATGGTGAGGCGCCGCTGCTTGAGCGCGGCAAGAAACTGGTGGTGCAGATGGTCGAGACCTTCCAGGAGGGCGGCAAACCCACCTTCGTCGAAACCCTCGACGCGGTGGAGGTGGCGAAAAAAGCCGGCATGCCCCTGGCACCGATCATGATCTACGGCGACGACGTCACCCATTTGCTCACCGAAGAAGGCATCGCCTACCTGTACAAGGCCCGCTCGCTGGAAGAGCGTCAGGCAATGATCGCGGCCGTGGCCGGGGTCACTGCCATCGGTTTGCGCCATAACCCGAAAGACACTGCCCGTATGCGCCGCGAAGGCTTGATTGCCCTGCCTGAAGACCTCGGCATTCGTCGCACCGATGCCACCCGCGAGTTGCTCGCCGCCAAGAGCGTGGCCGATCTGGTGGAGTGGTCCGGTGGTCTCTACAACCCGCCCGCCAAGTTCAGGAGTTGGTAAATGCACGCCTTCAACCTGCAACCGAAAAAATTGTCCTTGGCCGAGCGCTTGGCGGACATGGCCGTGGACGCGCTGATCGACGAAGCCGACCTGTCACCCAAGCCGGCCCTGGTGGATCGGCGCGGCAATGGCGCCCACACTGATCTGCACTTGGGGCTGATGCACGCTTCGGCGCTGTCGCTGTGGCCGGCATTCAAGGAAATGGCCGACGCCGCCCTTGAATGCGGCGAGATCGGCCTGCCGTTGCGCGAAGCCCTTGGGCGGATCGGCCGTGAGGGGGAAGCGGCGATGCTCGCTACCACCGATGGTGTGAACACCCACCGTGGCGCGATCTGGGCGTTGGGGTTGTTGGTGGCTGCGGCCGCGCTGGAACCTGAATCCAGCGTCGCCAGCGCCGTCACTTTACGTGCCGCCCGCCTGGCCTTGCTCAACGATCGCTACGCCCCCAAACCTTTCAGCCATGGCGCTCAAGTGGCCCAACGCTACGGCGTGCGCGGTGCCCGGGAAGAAGCGCAACTGGCATTCCCGGCCGTCACCGGCCTGGGCCTGCCACAACTCAAGCGCAGTCGCGCGGCGGGGGCGGGAGAACAGAACGCGCGGCTCGATGCCTTGTTGGCGATCATGACGACGTTGGCCGACACCTGCGTGCTCTACCGCGCCGGTGAGCCGGGTTTGCAGGCCATGCAGCACGGTGCCAGAGCGGTGCTCGACGCTGGTGGCAGTGCCAGCCTGGGCGGTCGTCGCCAGTTGCATGCGCTGGACCAACAACTGATTGCCATGAACGCCTCGCCCGGCGGCGCTGCTGACTTGCTCGCCGCCTGCCTGTTCCTCGACCGTATCGAGCGCGGCGATGGCCTCTTCCCAGGAGTGTGCTGATGCAAACCTTATCCTTTGAATTTCCCGCCGGGCAGCCGCCACGGGGCCGGGCGCTGGTGGGCTGTGTCGGCTCGGGCGACCTGGAAGTGCTGATCGAGCCGGGCCTGGCGGGCAAGTTGACCATTCAGGTGCAGACCTCGGTCAACGGCAGTGAACAACGCTGGCAACACCTGTTCGCCCGCATGTTCGACGGCCAGATGCCGCCGGCCCTGGCGATCGACATCCACGATTTCGGCGCCACCCCCGGGGTGGTGCGTTTGCGCCTGGAACAGGGCTTCGAGGAGATCGGCCATGACTGACAGCGCCGCGTTGCTCAACAAACACAGCTTCGTCGAGCTGGGTGCCCGGCAACGGGCCAAGGCCCTGCTGGATAACGGTTCGTTCCGTGAACTGCTCGACCCCTTTCAGCGAGTCATGTCGCCGTGGCTGCTGCGCCAGGGCGTGGTGCCGCAAAGCGACGACGGTGTGGTGATCGCCAAGGGTTTGCTTGCTGGCCTGCCGGTGGTGATCGCGGCCATCGAAGGTGCGTTCCAGGGCGGCAGCCTTGGCGAAGTCGGGGGGGCGAAGATCGCCGGCGCGCTGGAGCTGGCCGCTGAAGACAACCGCAAGGGCATCCCGACCCGCGCCGTGTTGCTGCTGGAAACCGGCGGCGTGCGTCTGCAAGAGGCCAATCTGGGGCTGGCGGCGATTGCCGAGATTCATTCGGCGATTGTCGACTTGCGCCAGTACCAGCCCGTCATCGGCGTGGTGGCCGGCAGCGTCGGTTGTTTTGGCGGCATGTCCATCGCCGCTGGGCTGTGCAGCTATCTGCTGGTGACCCAGGAAGCGCGACTGGGCCTGAACGGGCCGCAAGTGATCGAGCAGGAAGCCGGGATCGACGAATACGATTCCCGTGATCGGCCGTTCATCTGGAGCCTGACCGGCGGTGAGCAACGCTTCGCCACCGGGTTGGTGGACCGCTATGTGGCTGATGACGTGGCGCAGATCCGCGAGCAAGTCAGCCAGTTGTTGCAGTTGGGTGTACCCGCCGAGCACCGCAGCGGTCAGGCCGAGGTATTCCTGCAACGTTTGGCCCGACTGGACACTGAAGTGCAAATCGAACCGGCCGCGGTTCGCCAGCTGTATCAGGGAGAACGCCCATGAATTCGTATTCGTTGAGAGGCTTGCGCTGGTTCGCGGCTCTGAGCGACGGCGCCACGCCGTTGGCAGGACTGCCCGCTTCGCTGAAAGTGGCCGACGTCACACTGGGCCAGCAAAACGTGCGGCTGTTGGCCGTCGTGGCCGATCCCGATAGCCGTTTCCCTCGTGCCCGCAACGGCGAAGTCGGTTTGCTGGAAGGCTGGGGCTTGGCCAAGGCCGTGGATGAGGCTATTGACGCCGACCGTGATGCGTCCAGCAAGCGCGCGCTGATTGCCATCGTCGATGTGCCGAGCCAGGCCTACGGTCGTCGCGAAGAAGCCCTGGGCATTCATCAGGCCCTGGCCGGTGCCGCAGACAGCTATGCGCGAGCGCGGCTGGCGGGGCATCCGGTGATTGGTTTGCTGGTGGGCAAGGCGATGTCCGGGGCGTTCCTGGCCCACGGTTATCAGGCCAACCGGTTGATCGCCTTGCGTGATCCGGGCGTGATGGTCCACGCCATGGGCAAGGCCTCGGCGGCGCGGGTGACCCTGCGCAGTGTCGAAGAGCTTGAGGCCCTGGCCGCCAGCGTGCCGCCGATGGCCTACGACATCGACAGTTTCGCCAGCCTCGGTTTGCTCTGGGAAACCCTGTCGGTGGAGCAGATCGAACAGCCAAACGCGGCGGATCTGGCACGGGTCAGGGATTGTCTGCAACAGGCGATCAACGAAGTGGCAGGTGCGCCTCGGGACCTGAGCAGCCGTCTCGGGGCGACGCATCGTGCGGCTTCCAGCACCGTTCGCCAATTGTTGAGAGCGCAGTGGTGAGCACCTTCCTGGCCCACGACCTGCTATGGGGAATGACTCCACAGGCGTTGCCTGCGGATGCGCCGGCGTGGGTCATTGAGTCCTTGAGCCTTGAGCAGCCGGTGGTGGTGCGGCGAGCGATCACCGCGCCGGGACACATTGCCGTGGGCGTGCGAGGCGTCTCGCGGGAACAGCGTTACGCCACGTCGATGCCGGTGGCGGCGATCCAGCGCCGGGTGCGCCCGGAGGACCTTTGCCATGTCGCATTGCGGCGTGACTTGCCGGCGTTGCAGGCGCTCGCTCAAGTGCGGCCAATGCTGGATGCCAGCGGCTGGATCTGGGGCGTCAGCGGCAGCGCCGGATTTGAACTGGCCAGTGGCATCGAGGCGCTGCATGCACGCAGCGATCTGGACTTGATCCTGCGCACACCGGATCCGCTGGATCGTATCCAGGCCAGGGATTTGTTGGCGCAACTGGACGGTTCGACGTGCGCCGTGGACATGCAACTGCAAACCCCCTTCGGCGCCGTCGCCCTGCGCGAGTGGGCCGGCTCGGCGCGGCGGGTATTGCTCAAGGATAATCTTCAGGCGCGTCTGGTGACCGATCCATGGCAACCGGCGCTGGAGCAAGTGGCGTGAGCAGCCTTTTGGTATTCCCCGGCCAGGGTGCGCAGCGAGCGGGCATGCTCCAGGGCGTGTCGCCGCAACTGCTGGAACTGGCCTGTGAAGTGCTCGGCGAAAACGTACGACAGCTGGACAGCACCGAGGCGTTGCAATCGACCCGAGCCGTACAACTGTGTCTGTTGATCGCGGGTGTCGCGGCGGCCCGGCAATTGTTGGAACAGGCACCTGTGCCGGATTACGTCGCGGGCCTGTCCATCGGCGCGTACCCGGCGGCGGTGGTGGCTGGTGCGCTGGGGTTCGATGATGCATTGCGCCTGGTCAGCCTGCGTGGCGAACTGATGCAGCAGGCGTATCCGCGAGGCTACGGCATGACGGCGATCATCGGCCTTGATCTGGCGACAGTGGAGGCGTTGCTCGCGCAGGTACACAGCGCCATGACGCCGGTTTACCTGGCCAACATCAATGCCGATAACCAGGTGGTCATCGCTGGCAGTGACGAGGCCATGGCCAGCGTTGCCGAGAGAGCACGCCGCCAGGGCGCCGCGAAAGCGTGTCGGCTGGCGGTGAGCGTACCGTCCCACTGCCCGTTGCTGGAGGTCCCGGCCCGGGCGTTGGCCCAGGTGTTTGCCGACGTGTCGTTGAAAGCGCCCGTTTTGGGTTATCTGAGCGGCAGTCGTGCCCGGCCCGTGGTGAACACCGACGCCTTGCGTGAGGACCTGGCCTTCAACATGTGCCGCGTGGTGGATTGGCGCGGCACCGTGCAAAGCGCCTACGAGCGAGGCGTGCGGTTACAGATCGAACTGCCACCCGGTGCGGTTTTGACGGGACTGGCGCGTCGGGTGTTCGAGCAGGGCACCGTCATTGCCTTCGACGGTGCGCGCCTGGACACCTTGCAGACGCTGCTCAGAGAGGAGGGACGCCGCCGACCCTAAACCACCGACTCAAGCTGGCGAAGCACAAAAACAACAACTTCGACGATGCACTTTGAGGACTACAACAATGATTATTTACGGTGTGGCGTTTTTGGCCTTTTGTACCCTGGCGGGTATTTTCATCGGTGAGCTGCTGGGCAAACTGATCGGCGTGCCGGCCAACGTCGGCGGTGTCGGCATTGCGATGCTGCTGTTGATCGGCCTGGGCAGTTACCTGAGCAAACGCGGCCTGTTCAAGGGCAAGTCCGAAGCCGGCGTGGAATTCTGGAGTGCGATCTACATTCCTATCGTGGTCGCGATGGCGGCCCAGCAAAACGTCTATGGCGCGCTCAAGGGCGGGCCAATGGCGATTCTGGCTGGGACCCTGGCGGTGGTGATTGCCTTTGCGATGGTGCCGGTGCTGGTGCGCATCGGCAACAAAGGGCCTGAAACCGATGTTTCCGCCAAGACAGTCGGGTGATTGCCATGTACGAATCAATGATGAAAGTGATCACCGGCTACGGTCTGCTCAGTGGCTTTGCGATTGTCGGCATCACCATGTGGGTGTCGTATTGGATCAGCGACACGTTCACCAAGGGCCGCCTGCACGGTTCGGCCATCGCGATTCTCCTGGGGTTGGTGCTGTCGTACATCGGCGGTGCGATGACCGGCGGGCAGAAGGGTGTAGTAGACATTCCGCTGCTCTCGGGCATCGGCTTGCTGGGCGGCGCCATGCTGCGTGACTTCGCCATTGTCGCCACGGCGTTTGGGGTGAGTGTCGAGGAACTCAAGCGCGCCGGGTTCGTCGGGGTGCTGGCGTTGTTCGTCGGGGTGGCCACCTCGTTCATCGCCGGTGTCGGAGTGGCGATGGCCTTCGGTTACACCGACGCGGTGAGCCTGACCACCATCGGCGCCGGAGCGGTGACCTACATCGTCGGGCCGGTCACTGGCGCGGCGATCGGTGCCAGTTCCGAGGTAATGGCGCTGTCCATCGCCGCCGGTTTGATCAAGGCGATCCTGGTGATGGTGGCGACGCCGTTCGTGGCACCTTTTATTGGCCTTAACAATCCGCGCAGTGCGGTGATCTTTGGCGGGTTGATGGGCACTTCCAGCGGCGTGGCCGGCGGCCTGGCGGCCACCGATCCGAAACTGGTGCCGTATGGTTGCCTGACGGCGGCGTTCTACACGGCGCTCGGGTGCTTGCTCGGGCCTTCGCTGTTGTATCTGATCATGCGGGGGTTGTTGGGCTAAGGCTTTGAATTTTCGCTGAGCGGGCTGTCCTCATCGCGAGCAGGCTCGCTCCCACATTGGATCGGTGTTCACCATCCCGTGTGGGAGCGAGCCTGCTCGCGATGAAGGCGACTGGGTCTCAAGCCTGGCGATTGGCATACATCCGGCACTCCGCCAGCAACGCCAGCAAATTCGGATCGCGCTCCTTGGCCTTCAGGAATACCACGCCGATGTGCTGCTGCAGCCGATACTTTTCCTGCAACGGGATCAGTTTCACCCGGTTTTCATACACCGCCGCAATCCGTCCCGGCAGCAAGGCATAACCGACCCCGGAGCTGACCATGCTCAGCAGGGTGAAGATGTCGTTGACCTGCATCGCCACCTTCGGCTCGAACCCCGCCTGCTTGAACACTCGATTACCATCCTGATGGGTGGCGAAGCCCTGGGTGAGGGTGATGAAGGTTTCGTTGCACACTTCGGCCAAGTCCACTTCACTGCGTTGGGCGAAGGCGGAATCGGCTGGCGTGGCGAGAAAAATGTCGTCTGAAAACAGCTCGATATGCTCGCAGTCAGGGTCGTTCACGCTGTCGTCCAGGGAGATCAGGATGGCGTCCACCTCCATGTTCTTGAGCTTGTACAGCAGGTCGATGTTCGAGCCCAGGATCAGGTCGATGTTCAGTTCGCTGCGGCGGATTTTCAGGCCCATGATCAACTGCGGCACGGTCTTGACCGTCAGTGAATACAGCGAGCCGAGCTTGAACCGCTCCGCGGAAAACCCGGCGGCTTCACGGGTCAGGCGCACGCTTTCGATCACGTCCTGAATCAGCTTCTGTGTGCGTTCTTCCAGCACGTAAGCGCTTTCCAGGGGGGTGAGGTTGCGGCCCTCGTGCTTGAACAACGGGCAACGCAAGGCGCTTTCCAACGAGTGAATGGCCCGGTGTACGCTGACGTTGCTGGTCTGCAACTCGGCCGCCGCCCGCGCAAGATTGCCGGTGCGCATGAACGCCAGGAACACCTCGAGTTTTTTCAGGGTCAATTCTTCGTCGATCAGCATGGGGTGGACTCTTATTCGTATCGCCCGATTGTGCCCCAATCGGTAGGAGGATGTTGATCTGTGGGAGCAAAGCTTGCTCGCGATGCAGGCGACTAGGCTCCTGAGGCACCGCGTTATCTTCATCGCGGGCAAGCCTTGCTCCCACAGAGAGCTAAACATTGCACTTTGTAGCGCCAAGCCTGAGCCTTGGCGTCTGTTTTGGAATGTGAGGTGGGACTGGATGTATCACGGAGAGCGACTCAACGCCTGGACCCACCTGGTCGGGGCGGTGGCGGCTTTTATCGGGGCGGTGTGGTTGCTGGTAATTGCCGGGATGACGGGCGATGCGTGGAAAATCGTCAGCGTGGCGATCTACGGTTTCACCTTGCTGGTGCTGTACAGCGCTTCGACGGTTTACCACAGTGTGCGCGGGCGCAAGAAAGCAATCATGCAGAAGGTCGATCACTTTTCGATCTATCTGCTGATCGCCGGCAGCTATACGCCGTTCTGCCTGGTCACCCTGCGCGGGCCGTGGGGCTGGACCTTGTTCGGGATTGTCTGGGGGCTGGCGCTGATCGGGATCTTGCAGGAGATCAAGCCGCGCTCTGAAGCACGAATCCTGTCGATCGTGATCTACGCGGTGATGGGCTGGATCGTGCTGGTGGCGGTCAAACCGTTATTGGCCGCCTTGGGCAGCGCCGGCTTTGCCTGGCTGGCTTCGGGTGGTGTGTTGTACACCGTCGGCATTGTCTTTTTCGCGCTGGACCATCGGTTGCGGCACGCCCATGGCATCTGGCATCTGTTCGTGATCGCCGGCAGTTTGCTGCATTTTGTGGCGATCTTGTTCTATGTGCTCTAGCTCATAACCACCGCTGGTCCTGTGGGAGGGAGCAGGCTCGCTCCCACACGGCTTCTTCATTCGACTTTAGAAATCCCCCCACAGCTGCTGTGCCACGGCCAGTGCCACCACCGGTGCGGTTTCAGTGCGCAGCACGCGCGGGCCGAGGCGGGCGGCGTGGTAGCCGGCGGTCCCGGCTTGTGCCACTTCGGCATCCGACAAACCGCCTTCGGGGCCGATCAGGAAGGCCAGGCTCGACGGTCTGGCATGGCTGACCAGCGGCTCGGCCACCGGGTGCAGCACCAGTTTCAGTTCGGCGTCGGTTTGCTTCAGCCAGTCGGCCAGTAGCAGCGGCGGGTGGATCACCGGCACGGTGGAGCGCCCGCACTGCTCGCAAGCGCTGATCGCCACCTGGCGCCAGTGCAACAGGCGTTTGTCGGCGCGTTCGTCCTTGAGGCGCACTTCGCAGCGCTCGCTGAAAATCGGCGTGATCTCGTTGACGCCCAGTTCGGTAGCTTTCTGGATCGCCCAGTCCATGCGCTCGCCCCGGGACAGGCCCTGACCGAGGTGGATGCGCAAGGGCGATTCAACCTGCCCGGCGAATTGTTCGTTCAACTGCACAAGCACGCGTTTTTTGCCGACTTCGGCCAGGGTGCCGCGAAACTCCTGGCCAGAGCCGTCGAACACCTGCACCGCATCGCCCTCGGCCATGCGCAGCACCCGACCGATGTAGTGGGCCTGGGCTTCGGGCAGTTCGTGAGCGCCGAGGCTGAGGGGGGCGTCGATGAAGAAGCGGGACAGTCTCATGTTTTTTCTCTACTGAATCTGAATTCGGCATTGCTGGTTGAGCGAGCGCTTTTGTGGCGAGGGAGCTTGCTCCCGCTGGGCTGCGAAGCGGCCCCTTTTTTTTTGCGATTGCTGCGCAATCGAGCGGGAGCAAGCTCCCTCGCCACAGAGAAACGGAACGTCAGCCCGGATCGCGATAGCCCGGATGAAAATCCTTCGGCACCGCCACGCTGACCTTGTCCCGGGTGGCGATGTCGATGCCCTCGCTGGCCACTTCAGCCAGGAAGTCGATTTGCTCGGGGGTGATGACATACGGCGGCAGGAAATACACCACGCTGCCCAGCGGCCGCAGCAATGCGCCGCGCTCCAGAGCATGCTGGAACACCGTCAGGCCGCGACGTTCCTGCCATGGGTAAGCGGTCTTGCTCGCCTTGTCCTTGACCATCTCGATGGCCAGGACCATGCCGGTCTGGCGCACTTCGGCCACGTTCGGGTGATCGGCCAGGTGCGCGGTGGCGCTTGCCATGTGTTGGGCGAGGGCCTTGTTGTTTTCGATGACGTTGTCTTCTTCGAAGATATCCAGCGTCGCCAGGGCCGCCGCGCAGGCCAACGGGTTGCCCGTGTAGCTGTGCGAATGCAGGAAGGCGCGCAGGGTCGGGTAGTCGTCGTAGAACGCGCTGTAGACCTCATCGGTCGTCACGCACGCCGCCAGCGGCAGGTAGCCGCCGGTCAGGGCCTTGGATAGGCAGAGGAAGTCCGGGGTGATACCGGCCTGTTCACAGGCGAACATCGTGCCGGTGCGGCCGAAGCCGACGGCGATTTCGTCGTGGATCAGGTGCACGCCATAGCGGTCGCAAGCCTCGCGCAGCAGTTTCAGGTACACCGGGTGATACATGCGCATGCCACCGGCGCCCTGGATCAGCGGCTCGACGATTACGGCGGCCACGGTGTCGTGGTGTTCGGCCAAGGTCTGTTCCATGGCCGCGAACAGATTGCGCGAATGCTCTTCCCAGCTCATGCCTTCAGGGCGGAGGTAGCAATCGGGGCTCGGCACTTTGATCGTGTCCAGCAGCAATGCCTTGTAGGTTTCGGTGAACAGCGGCACGTCGCCCACCGACATCGCTGCGATGGTTTCGCCGTGGTAGCTGTTGCTCAGGGTGACGAAGCGCTTCTTGGCCGGCTGGCCACGATTAATCCAGTAGTGAAAGCTCATCTTCATCGCCACTTCGATGCAGGACGAGCCGTTATCGGCGTAGAAACACCGGGTCAGGCCTTCAGGTGTCATCTTCACCAGGCGCTCGGACAGTTCGATCACCGGCTGGTGACTGAAGCCGGCGAGGATCACATGCTCCAGTTGATCGACCTGGTCCTTGATGCGCTGGTTGATCCGCGGGTTGGCATGGCCGAACACGTTGACCCACCAGGAACTGACGGCATCGAGGTAGCGCTTGCCTTCGAAGTCTTCCAGCCACACGCCTTCACCGCGCTTGATCGGGATCAGCGGCAGCTTTTCGTGGTCTTTCATCTGGGTGCAGGGATGCCATAGCACCGCGAGGTCGCGTTGCATCCACTGGTTATTCAGGCCCATATACAGTCTCCTCGAGGCGGCTCGCGGCGGGCGCGGGCAAAACAATCGGGCAAGCCTATGCAATGGCAGCCCCGGGGACAACCCATTGTGTCATTCCTGCTACCTTGAGTAAGGCGATAGACGCCGCTGGCGGCGCTGGGGTGGCTGACGTATTCTTCGCCGTTCTCTGAGCCGTCTGGCTCGAAAAACTGATCGTTCCTGCGTTTTATTCCGGAGTTCGCTGAATGTCTGCTGGTTGGCTGCGCGCCTGTGCGCTGGTGGTGATAGGGCTGTTCAGCGTGTGTGCGCTGGCCAAGGACAAGCAACCGACGGTGATCGTCATCGGCGGCGGCCTGGCGGGGCTCACGGCGGCCTACGAGCTGCAGAACAAAGGCTGGCAGGTAACCCTGCTGGAAGCCAAGCCAAGCCTGGGCGGTCGTTCGGGCATGGCCACCAGTGAATGGATCGGCAACGAAAAAACTCAGCCGGTACTGAACAAGTACATCTCGACCTTCAAGCTGAGCACCACACCGGCCCCGGAATTCGTGCGCACCCCCAGCTATTTGATCGACGGCACCTACCTCACCGCCACTGACCTGGCGACCAAGCAACCGGCCACGGCTGAGGCCCTCAAACGTTACGAAACCACCCTGGACGACCTGGCCCGTTCCATTGAAGACCCACAGAACCCGTCGGCCAACAACACGTTGCACGCCCTGGACCAGATCAGTGTCTCCAACTGGCTCGACCGTCTGCAATTGCCGACCACCGCGCGGCAGTTGGTGAACCAGCAGATCCGCACCCGCTATGACGAGCCGTCGCGGCTGTCGTTGCTGTATTTTGCCCAGCAAACCCGGGTCTACCGTGGTGTGTCCGACCGTGACCTGCGCGCCGCGCGCCTGCTGGGTGGCAGCCCTGTGTTGGCCCAGGCTTTCGTCAAGCAACTGAAAACCATCAAGACCAGCTCGCCCGTCTCGGCCATCTCCCAGGACAAGGACGGCGTTACCGTCAAGGTTGGCAGCGTCGGCTATCAAGCTGACTACGTAGTGCTGGCGGTGCCGTTGCGAGCCCTGAACAAAATCCAGCTGACCCCGGCCCTGGACGCCCGGCATCAGGGCGCGATCAAGGGCACCAACTACGGCTGGCGCGACCAGATCATGCTCAAGTTCAAGACCCCGGTCTGGGACAGCAAGGCGCGCATGTCGGGTGAGATCTACAGCAACACCGGTCTGGGCATGATGTGGATCGAGCCGGCCATGAAGGGCGGCGCCAATGTGGTCATCAATCTGTCCGGCGACAACGCCCGGGTGATGCAGGCCTTTGGTGACAAGCAGATGGCCGATCAGGTGCTGATTCGCTTGCACGCGTTTTACCCGCAGGCCCGGGGTGCTTTCACCGGTTATGAAATTCGCCGCTACAGCACCGACCCGTCCATGGGCGGCGCGTACCTGGCCTTCGGACCGGGCCAGATCAGCAAGTACTGGCGCCTTTGGGAAATGCCGTTGCAGCGCGTAGCCTTTGCCGGCGAACACACCGACACCTTGTACCCGGGCACCCTGGAGGGCGCGTTGCGCAGCGGTCAGCGGGCGGCCAGCCAGGTTGAAGACCTGGCGGCGGGCAAATCGTTTGAACCGGCCAAGGTCGTGCCGGTGGCGGCGGCAGCAGCTGCCGGTGCGGTGGCGGCGAAGAAGGGTAACTTCTTCAGCAACCTGTTTGGTGGCTCGGATGACGACAAGAAGCCGGAGCCGGTCAAGGCTCCGGAGCCGGTAGCGCCTGCTCCAGTGCCGGCACCCGCCCCAGCGCCCGCACCGGTGGCACCATCCGCGCCAGCCCCGGCGAAAGTTGAGCCCGCCAAGAAAGCAACGACCAAACCAGCGGTGAAAAAACCAGCCGCCAAGACCCCGGCCAAAAAAGCCCCGGCCAAGGCTCCGGTGAAAAAGGCCCCGCCGGCGAAGAAGCCGGCAGTCAAACCGACGACGACTACTGAAACCAAGGCTCAGTAACGATCAGGTGGAAAGAACGCGGCTCAAGGGCCGCGTTTTTTATCCAGCATCAAGCGTGCCGGCGGCGCCACTCAAAGCCCGGCGTCGCTTAATAAGCGCTACGTCCTACACGCCTTGGCGATATATCGGAAACTTCCCACCCTTTAACTAGAAGCAGGCTATAGCGCTTACCAAACCAAAAGTCTAGGCTCCTCGAAAAACAGGAGCGCGTATGAAAATACTAATGGCAGTGGTTGTATTGGTTTCGATATATGGATGTGTGTATGGCGAATGCCGGGATCCTTTGACAATTCCGATGATTCCAAAAAGAGATCCGCAGTTAGCACACAAATGCTCCATCGATCCATATAAGCCTGAGTGTTCGGTAAACTAATGCTTCAAGTTTCAGGCTCGTAAACTGGAGTGACCATGAAACCGATAGAAGCTTTGATGTTCTTTATAATGCTCGCCAGTAGAGGCTTTACTGGCGGTCGTATGACGCTTAAAAAATACGACCCTCAATTGGCGTACAGATGCGATATGGATCCACAGGTCCGAGTACCCCATTAAGTAACATTACCTAAGAGAATTTTTAGAGAGGGGGTAACGAAAATGACCACGTATGAATTGGCACGTCCTCAAACAGGATCCTGACCCGCTTCGGCTTCGACATACGTCCCGGAACGAAGCCAAAGCGGGCCCAGCAGAGGTTGCCTGTTCGCATGTCAAAAATGACCAGGTTTCCATCGTCCTGCATGGTCATACAAGTGTTATACCAAAGTGACTTATCAGTACTGTGGGTGCTTTCGGCGATCCACAATCGCCGTCTGGACGGATCATAAAGAAAGCCGCTGTTGCTGACGACGAATTGTAGAGGTTCACGCATTCTCCTTGGATACAACGTGACGCTGTGAGGTTGTTTATCACCAGCGGTCCAGATAATTGCCTCGCGGTCCTTGATTACCAAGTTTCCATCGGCCTGCAATATCAATCGGAACCGCCCATTACTGGATTTTAGGTATTGCCCCGGGGACATCGTTTGATTAGGGGGTAATTGCGGCGAGCCGTTAGCTTTAAAATGGGTATAACGAACAGCCATTTTGTTCACCTTGTTCAATGAGTTGTGGAGCGCTCATTTGATCAAGGGTGAAAGTGAAAATGGCGATAGATATATATTGAATGGAACAAATAGTTGGACGGCGGTGACGGCTCCGGTGCGATCCCCTGTGGAAGCGAACCTGCTCGTGATGAGGTCCATACAGGCCCCAAAGGCTGCCTGATCGCCTCGCCATCACCCACCGTTTCCCCTTTAATCTTTCCTTAACCCACCCCCTCCAGACTGATGATCGTATTTCTCGATATTTCAAAGCAAAAATTTCCGCTTTAAATCGATAGATAACTCGCTAGTCTTGGTCGCAGTTTTCACAGGATATGAGCAATGCAGCTACGCAACTCTTCTTCTCGCTATGGCTGGGTCAGCATCGTTTTGCACTGGGGCATTGCACTGGTGGTGTACGGGCTGTTCGCGCTGGGGCTGTGGATGGTCGGCTTGGATTACTACAGCACCTGGCGTAAAGACGCGCCGGACCTGCACAAGAGCATTGGCTTGGTGCTGCTGGCGGTCATGTTGCTGCGGGTGATCTGGCGGGCTGTCAGTCCGCCACCACCGACCTTGTCAACCTATGGCCGCCTGACCCGCGTCGGCGCCAAGCTTGGCCATAGCGCACTGTATCTCGGGTTGTTCGCCGTGATGATTGCCGGTTACCTGATTTCCACCGCAGACGGTGTCGGGATTCCGGTGTTTGGTCTGTTTGAAGTACCCGCGCTGGTGTCCGGACTGCCCGATCAGGCAGACGTTGCCGGCCAGATTCACTTCTACTTGGCATGGGCGCTGGTAATTTTCTCCGGCCTCCATGCGTTGGCAGCATTGAAACACCACTTTATCGATCGTGACGCGACCCTCAAGCGCATGCTGGGACGCCAAGCCTGATGTTCAACCTCGACTCCAAAGGAATAGAAAGCATGTTGAAAAAAACGCTCGCCGCCCTGGCAATCGGTTCTGCCCTGCTGTCGGCCGGTCAGGCCGTGGCTGCCGACTACGTGGTCGACAAGGAAGGCCAACACGCCTTCGTCGACTTCAAGATCAGCCACCTGGGCTATAGCTACATCACCGGTACCTTCAAGGACATCGACGGCAAGTTCAGCTTCGACGCCGCCAAGCCTGAAGACAGCAAGATCGAGTTCAACGTGAACACCGCCAGCGTGTTCACCAACCACGCCGAGCGCGACAAGCACATCGCCAGTGCTGACTTCCTGAACGCGAGCAAATTTGCCAAGGCCACCTTCGTGTCCACCAGCGTCAAATCCACCGGCAAGAACGCTGATGGCAAGGAAACCGCCGACGTGGCTGGTGACCTGACCCTGCTGGGCGTGACCAAGCCTGTCGTGGTCAAAGCCACCTTCCTGGGTGAAGGCAAGGACCCGTGGGGCGGCTACCGTGCCGGCTTCGAAGGGACCACCAGCATCAAGCGTTCCGATTTCGGCAAGCAGAAAGACCTGGGCCCAACGTCCGACGTGGTCGAGCTGTACGTTTCGTTTGAAGGTGTCAAAGCGAAATAACATTCGCGCCTGACAAAAAACGCCCCTGATCTTGGATCAGGGGCGTTTTTTATTGCCGCATGGAATCTTGTGAACCGCACATGACCCCTTGTGGGAGCGAGCCTGCTCGCGATAGCGGTGGGTTAGTCAACCTCTGTACTGGCTGAACCACCGCAATCGCGAGCAGGCTCGCTCCCACGGGGTGAAGTTGGCGTCACTCAAAAAAAATGCCCCTGATCGCGAGATCAGGGGCATTTTTACGGCTTGGAGAAACTCAGCGATTGCGGGTCAGCAGTGCCGGCTTCTCGCCCCGTGGACGGCTTGGCAGTTGATCCAGCTGTTCAGGCGTCGGGAATCGATCGATCTTCGATTCCTTGTGCATGATCTTCGGCTGGTTACCACGAGGGGCTTGCACGGCAGGTTCCTGACGAGGCTGCTCGTCACGTGCTGGGCGGCGAGGGCGGGAGTCTTCGCGGCGGGCCTGGCCGTCACGAGGTGCGCCGTTGCGCGGGCCGCTGCGCTTGGCCGGCGGGGTGCCGGTGGACGAGCCGTTGCTGTTGCGCGGGCCGTTCTGACGCCCCTGGGATTGGCCACGAGGAGCACCTGCGCCCGCCGCGCCCTGTGCCGGTGCGCCAGGACGACGTCCGCGACCCTGGGCGGGTTTCTGCTGCGGCACGTAATCGACGCGGTTGCCGAAGTTATCGATATCGTCGTCCAGGAACTCGTCCGGTGCGCGATCGGCAGCTGCACGTGGTGCCGGGCGCTGCTGTTCACGGGCCGGAGTACCTTCGCGAGGCTTGTGCTCGCGAGCCGGGCGTTCGCCTCGACTGGTGCTGGCCGATTTTTCCTTGCCCTTGTCCTTGCCTTTGTCTTTACGGCCGCCGCCACCACCGCCGCCGCCATTTGGACCGTCACCGCGAGGGCCACGGGCATTGCGTGGGTTGCGCACGTCCGGACGTTCACGCACTTCAGGCTTCTCGGCCTCGATGGTGCTGGCATCGAAGCCCATCAGGTCGCCATCGGCGATTTTCTGCTTGGTCATGCGCTCGATGCTTTTGAGCAGTTTCTCTTCGTCCGGCGCGACCAGCGAGATCGCTTCGCCCGAACGGCCGGCCCGGCCAGTACGGCCGATACGGTGTACGTAGTCTTCATCGACGTTCGGCAACTCGAAGTTGACCACGTGGGGCAACTGGTCGATGTCCAGACCGCGAGCGGCGATGTCGGTGGCAACCAGAATGCGCACTTCGCCGGCCTTGAAGTCGGCCAGGGCCTTGGTGCGGGCGTTCTGGCTCTTGTTACCGTGGATCGCCACGGCCGGCAGGCCATGCTTGTCCAGGTACTCGGCCAGACGGTTGGCGCCGTGCTTGGTGCGGGTGAACACCAGGACCTGTTCCCAGGCGCCGGCGGTAATCAGGTGCGCCAACAGGGCACGCTTGTGGCTGGCCGCCAGGCGGAACACACGTTGTTCGATGCGCTCGACCGTGGTGTTTGGCGGTGTGACTTCAATGCGTTCCGGGTTGTGCAGCAGCTTGCCGGCCAGGTCGGTGATGTCCTTGGAGAACGTCGCCGAGAACAGCAGGTTCTGACGCTTGGCGGGCAGGCGGGCCAGCACTTTCTTCACGTCATGGACAAAGCCCATGTCGAGCATGCGGTCGGCTTCGTCCAGCACGAGGATTTCCACGTGGGACAGATCGACGCTGCCCTGGCCGGCCAGGTCGAGCAAACGACCCGGACAGGCCACCAGCACGTCGACGCCACGGGCCATGGCCTGGACCTGAGGGTTCATGCCAACGCCGCCGAAAATGCAGGCACTGACGAATTTCAGGTCGCGAGCATAGATCTTGAAGCTCTCGTGTACCTGGGCCGCCAGTTCGCGGGTTGGGGTCAGGACCAGGACGCGCGGTTGGCGCGGGCCGTGACGCTGGGATTTGTCTGGGTGACCGTTGGGGAAAAGCCGCTCCAGGATAGGGAGGGCAAAACCACCGGTTTTACCAGTGCCTGTCTGCGCCGCGACCATCAGATCGCGACCTTGCAACACGGCGGGGATGGCCCGCTGTTGCACCGGGGTAGGCTGGGTGTAGCCGGCAGCCTCGATGGCGCGGACTAAAGCCTCGGAGAGACCGAGGGAAGCAAAGGACATGAGTAATCCTGTTTTAGTGAGGGCCTGGCCCAATGGGATAGTCTTGCCGGGCGCGAATGACGTTCAACAAAAAGACGTCATCCCGTCCGGTCCTGCCGAGTCTGGAAGGCAGGTCCGGACAGGGCTCGCGCGGGCTGGAAGCTGCGCTGTAGCGGTGTCGGGATGCCTTTTGCAAGACCGGGCGTCCGGGCGTGAGCCTGGCGGGAAGGCCGGAGTATAACAGAGCAAACGCCGCGCGCCGCTTTCCTGCTGCTCAACGGTTTATTTCAACGCTGCACCGGGCTGGACGGTTCGGTCCTGGCAGACGGAACGGCGCCATAGCGGGCGATCAGCTCGGCATAGGCCGGTTCGCGCTTGAAGCGCTTGAGTTCGGCGCTGAAGCGCTGCACCAGCAGATCCATCCCGGCGTTGCGCCGCACCGCCAGGTATTGGCTTTGACGGCTCACAACCACGGGGTTTTCGGTGATCTGGTCGCCCAGTTGCATTTGCTTGAGTACGTGCCGACCCACCCGGCGGTCGGTGATGAGCAGGTCAATCCGGCCCAGTTGCAACTTGCCGAAGTTGGCTTCATGGGTGGGTGCCGTCTCACGTTTGAACAGGGTCGACTCACTGAAGGCCTGGCTGTACAGATAGCCGGGCGAGGTGCCCACGGTCAGGCCGCCCAAGTCATCCAGCGTGCGAAAGGGATGGGGACGGGCGTTGGCGTAGAACATCACGAACTCCACGTCCGAAAGCGGTTCGCTGGGGTAAAGCAGCATGGCGTCGCGTTCGTTGCTGTGGAAAATGTCCAGCGCACCGTCCGCCAGGCCCTGCTCAAGCATCGCCAGGCAACGTTTCCACGGCAGCAGTTGCCATTGCACATCAATGCCCAGGCGCTTGAACACAATGGCGGTGGTTTCGTAGTCGAGTCCCAGCACCTGGCCGTTCTCTTCGTAGACATAAGGCGCCCAGGGTTCGGTGACAATGCGCAGCTTCTCGGCCCGGGCATCCATGCTCAGGTACAGGAGGACAAAGGTGGTCAGTAACCGGGTGATGAAGGGCATGGCCTGAGGTTACGACGAGAGCTCATCAAATAGCTAGAGCCCTCTGGCCCGCGGTCTGGTCGTCTTTCGACATAGGACGAACGAAAAAGCCTTGGTTTTCGCCAAGGCTTTTATACACCGCCGAACTAAGTCATTAACGCGGCAGCTTGAGGTTATTCCATACCGCGAGGCTGGGCTCGGCCTGGTTCAGGGTATAGAAATGCAGCCCCGGTGCCCCGCCTTGTAACAAGCGTTCACACATTTGTGTGATGACTTGCTCTCCGAAGCTTTGGATGCTGGATGTGTCGTCGCCGTAGGCTTCCAGCTGCTTGCGGATCCAGCGTGGGATTTCTGCCCCGCAGGCGTCGGAAAAACGCGCGAGTTTGCTGTAGTTGGTGATTGGCATGATCCCCGGCACGACAGGAATGTCGACGCCCATCTTGCGTACGCGGTCGACAAAGTAGAAGTAGCTGTCAGCGTTGAAGAAGTACTGGGTGATCGCGCTGTTGGCGCCGGCGTTGGCCTTGCGTACGAAGTTGAGCAGGTCGTCTTCGAAGTTGCGTGCCTGGGGGTGCATCTCTGGGTAGGCCGCCACTTCGATATGGAAGTGCTCACCGGTTTCTTCACGAATGAATTCAACCAGGTCGTTGGCGTGGCGCAGTTCGCCGCTCGCCATGCCCATACCCGAGGGCAGGTCACCGCGCAGGGCCACGATACGGGTGATGCCGGCAGCCTTGTACTGGCTCAACAGGCTGCGCAGATCGGCTTTGCTGTCACCCACGCAGGACAGGTGCGGGGCGGCGGGGATTTTGACTTCACTTTCGAGCTGCAACACGGTGTTGATCGTGCGGTCACGGGTCGAACCGCCAGCGCCATAGGTGCAGGAGAAGAAGTCGGGGTTGTAACTCGCCAACTGACGGGCAGTGGCGATCAGTTTTTCATGCCCAGCATCGGTCTTCGTCGGGAAGAACTCGAAGCTGTAGCGACGGTCTTGGGACATGGTCATATCCTTGGAAACTCGTAGGCCGGTGAGGCTTGCATATCCCTTCTGGAAGCGGACTCATGTGGGAGCGAGCCTGCTCGCGATTGGCATCACCTCGGTCTGACAGTCAGATCAAGGTGTCTGCATCGCGAGCAGGCTCGCTCCCACAGGTCCGCTCCACCAAGGAGGCAGCGCCGATCAGTAGCGGTAAGCGTGCGGCTTGAACGGGCCTTCGACGGTCACGCCGATGTAGTCAGCCTGTTGCTTGGTCAGTTTGGTGACCACGCCGCCGAAACCGCGGACCATTTCCAGGGCCACTTCTTCGTCGAGTTTCTTGGGCAGCACTTCCACGGTCAGGCGCTCGGCTTTCTGGGCTGGCGACAGGTCGGCGTATTTCTGGCCGAACAGGAAAATCTGCGCCAGGACCTGGTTGGCAAACGAGCCGTCCATGATGCGGCTTGGGTGGCCGGTGGCGTTGCCCAGGTTTACCAGACGGCCTTCGGCCAGCAGGATCAGGTAGTCATCGTTCTGTGGGTCGAAGCTGCCGGCGCCGGTGCGATGCACCTTGTGGACCTGTGGCTTCACTTCTTCCCATGCCCAGTTCTTGCGCATGAAAGCGGTGTCGATTTCATTGTCGAAGTGGCCGATGTTGCAGACCACGGCGCGCTTTTTCAGGGCCTTGAGCATGTTCGCGTCGCAGACATTGACGTTACCGGTGGTGGTCACGATCAAGTCGATCTTGCCCAGCAGCGCTTTGTCGATGCTTGCTTCGGTGCCATCGTTGTTACCGTCGATGAATGGCGAAACCAGCTCGAAGCCGTCCATGCAGGCCTGCATGGCGCAGATCGGGTCGACTTCGGACACCTTGACGATCATGCCTTCCTGGCGCAGGGACTGAGCCGAGCCCTTGCCCACGTCACCGTAGCCGATGACCAGCGCCTGCTTGCCCGACAGCAGGTGGTCGGTACCGCGCTTGATGGCGTCGTTGAGGCTGTGACGGCAGCCGTACTTGTTGTCGTTCTTGCTCTTGGTCACCGAGTCGTTGACGTTGATGGCCGGGATCTTCAGTTCGCCCTTGGCCAGCATGTCCAGCAGGCGGTGTACGCCGGTGGTGGTCTCTTCGGTCACGCCGTGGACGTTGTCCAGTACGGCTGGGTATTTCTTGTGCAGCAGTTCGGTCAGGTCGCCGCCGTCGTCAAGAATCATGTTGGTGGCCCATGGCTGGCCATCCTTGAGGATGGTCTGCTCCAGGCACCATTCGTATTCCTCTTCGGTCTCGCCCTTCCAGGCAAATACCGGGATACCGGCAGCGGCAATGGCGGCAGCGGCCTGGTCCTGGGTCGAGAAGATGTTGCAGGACGACCAGCGCACTTCCGCACCCAGGGCAACCAGGGTTTCGATCAGCACGGCGGTCTGAATGGTCATGTGGATGCAGCCGAGGATCTTCGCGCCCTTGAGCGGTTGCTCGCCGGCGTATTTGCGACGCAGGCCCATCAGGGCTGGCATTTCGGATTCGGCGATGATGATTTCGCGACGACCCCAGGCAGCCAGGGACATGTCGGCGACTTTGTAATCGGTAAAATCTGCAGGCGTGATAACAGCGCTCATGAAGAGCCTCCATTCGTAATGTATGCGAATGGGCGCCGTTGTGCGTTTAGTGTCCGTGCGGGATGCCCCGTACAAACAACGCCCCATCCGAGCCTGACAGGTCGAACCTGCTGCAGCGCCCCTCGGACAGGTGGCGGGAACGGTCCAAAGCGAGGACCGAGGTAAAGCGGTGGCGATTATAACGGGCTAATCGGATCTTCCAAAGGGTTTCTGTCGGCAAATCAAAATTGCCGATGATCGTTATTGGGGCCACGACATAGAGCCACGCTGCCCGGTCTGCCATGATGCAGGCATCCATCGGCCAGACGCTCAGGAGTGAACATGAATTTCCACACCCGCAAGTGGGTCAAGCCCGAAGACCTCAACCCCAACGGCACGCTGTTTGGCGGCAGTCTGTTGCGCTGGATCGACGAGGAAGCGGCGATCTATGCCATTGTCCAGCTCGGCAACCAGCGTGTGGTTACCAAATACATCTCCGAAATCAACTTCGTCAGCGCTTCGCGCCAGGGCGACATCATCGAGCTGGGCATCACCGCCACCGAATTCGGCCGCACCTCGATCACCCTGACCTGCGAAGTGCGCAACAAGATCACCCGTAAAAGCATCCTGACTGTGGAGAAGATGGTTTTCGTCAATCTTGGGGAGGATGGCCTGCCGGCGCCGCACGGCCGGACCGAGATCAGGTACGTCAAGGATCAGTTTCAGGACGATATTGCCAGTGCATGAGATCGGCGGCGTCGCCAATCGCGAGCAGGCTCGCTCTCACATGGCCTTGCGGTCGATCGCAGCATTGTTGTCTACCACCCATCCCTTGTGGGAGTGAGCCTGCTCGCGACGGCAGTGCTTCAAGCTCCTGGATTTCATCCGCCACTGAACAGCTCCGAAGGCCGCGTGTCGTAGGTACATCACGCCACCGGTTCAGGAGCTCCATGGACACTCGTAAAGACGGCAAGACCCCTGATCTTTCGGCACAGGAAAAGCACGAAGTCGACCGCAATCAGCCACCGCGGGCCGCAGTGCTGCATGAAATTATCCGGACCCAGGGCAATCAGGAACTGGAGCGCAGTGTCGCCGCGCTTTGGTGGTCGGCCCTGGCCGCCGGGTTGACCATGGGCCTGTCGCTGATGGCGATGGGGCTGCTCAATTCCCGCTTGCCCGAGGGTGAAGCCTTCAAGGTGATCGCCAGCTTCGGCTACTGCGCCGGTTTTCTCGCGGTGATTCTTGCCCGCCAGCAGTTGTTCACCGAAAACACCTTGACCGCCGTGCTGCCCATCATGAGCAAACCCACCTTGGGCAACTTCGGCCGTCTGTTCCGCCTGTGGGGTGTGGTGCTGGTGGGCAACCTGTGCGGGACCTTGCTGGTGGCCTATGTGATGCTGCATCTGCCGATTTTCGACCGCCGCACCGATATGGCTTTTCTGGAGATCGGTCGCAAGGTCATGGAAAACGACACCGGCCAGATGTTCGCCAAGGGCATCATTTCAGGCTGGATGATCGCCACCATGGTCTGGATGATCCCGTCCATGGAGAGCGCCAAGATGTGGATCATCATCCTCATCACCTACCTGATGGCGCTTGGGGATTTCACCCACATTGTCGTCGGCTCGGCCGAAGTGTCCTATCTGGTGTTCGCCGGCCAGCTGTCGTGGGAGGACTTCTGGATGGTGTTTGCCGGGCCGACCCTGGCAGGGAACATCATTGGTGGCAGTTTCATCTTTGCGCTGCTGAGTCATGCCCAGGTGCGGAGCGAGACCGGCCAGCCTAGTCGGCCACACCCACCAGGGCGTCCTGACGACGCTGACGATAAATAAAATACAGTGCTGTCAACACGGTCAGCCCGCCCACCAGAGCGCCGGTCCATGGCAGGTCCGCCAGGTCGGCGCCGCTGGCCACCACCAGGCCGCCAATCCAGGCACCCGCCGCGTTGCCAAGGTTGAACGCGCTCTGGTTCAGGGTCGAGCCCAGGTTCGGCGCTTCTTGGGCCTGGTCGATGACCAGCAATTGCAGGATCGGACACAGTGCAAAGGCGAACACACCCCATAGGACCAGGGTAATCGCTGCTGGAACCACCGACCGGCTGGTCTGGCTGAACGCGGCCAGTACCAGCACCACCGCCAGGGCCATGGCTACCAGCGAAGGCAGCAGGCGCCGGTCCGCCAGCCGTCCGCCGAGGAAACTGCCCGCTGTCAGGCCGACACCGAACAGCAGCAGCATGAGCGTGATGCCGTGGGGGCTGACCCCCGTGATGTCCTGCAGGATCGGCGCGATGTAGGTGAACACGCTGAACAGGCTGGTGGAGGCCAGCACGCTCATGCCCAGGGCCAGCAACACGTTGGCCTTGCCCAGCACTCTGAACTCGCTGGCCAGATTGGCCTTCTCCATGGGAATTTCCCGGGGCAGCCAGACCCATTGGGCAAGGGCGGCAATGATCCCGATGACCGATACTGCCCAGAAGGTCGAGCGCCAGCCGGCATATTGGCCCAACGCAGTGCCCAAGGGCACGCCCAGCACATTGGCCAGGGTCAGTCCTGTGAACATCATCGCAATGGCCTGGGCCCGTTTGTTCGGTGCCACCAGTCCGGCCGCGACCACCGAGCCGATCCCGAAGAATGCCCCGTGGCACAGTGCGGTGATGACCCGGGCGGCCATCAGCGTGGCGTAGTTCGGCGCCAGGGCGCAGAGCACGTTGCCGACGATGAACATCAGCGTCATGCCCAGCAGCGTTGCCTTGCGCGGCATGTTGGCGGTGCCGATGGCCAGGATCGGCGCGCCGAACACCACGCCCAGGGCGTACCCGGTAATCAGCAGCCCGGCCTGGGGAATGCTCACGGCCAGGTCACGGGCGACATCGGGCAACAGCCCCATGATGACGAATTCGGTGGTGCCGATGCCAAAAGCGGCGACGGCCAAAGCAAGCAAGGCGAGTGGCATGCGCAAGGTCTCTGTCTGTAGTCTTGACGCTCTGATCAGGCATACGCATGCCGATGCGCCGGTTCGGATGAAACGGGGCAGCAGCAAAATTATTGGAATTGGTTTATGCGCAACTGAGTGCGGCGTGGTCGTTTGCAGTATAAACGGGCGCTGATGGATGGCGAATCAATTCTCTGGACGCAATAAGGAGCGTGCTGTGCTGGCAACGGCCTTGGTATTGGTCGCCGCGCTGTTGCATGCGGCATGGAATACGCTGATCAAGTTCAGTGGCGAGCGTTTGCTGGTGGTGGCGTGCATGGACAGCGTCGCGTTGCTGTTAGTGGTGCTGGCGCTGGGCTTCGTGGCGTTGCCACCGCTGGAGATCTGGCCGTGGATCCTGGCGTCGGCGGCATTCGAGCTGTTGTACCGCTATCTGTTGATTCAGGCGTATCGGGTGGGTGACCTGGGGCTGGTCTATCCGCTGATGCGTGGTCTGTCGCCATTGGTGGTGCTGGCTTTGACGTTGATCTTCGCCGGAGAAGTGCTGACAACCCATCAGATCATCGGCATCTTGCTGATCCCGTTCGGCATGCTGTGCCTGTTGTGGCAGGGCGGTGGTGGCGAACGGTTGCCCTGGTCGATGCTACCGGTGGTGGCGCTGATCGGCCTGTGCATCGGCTGCTACACCTTTATTGACGGCCATGCCCTGCGGCGCTGGCCCCGGCCACTGGATTACCTGGCCTGGGTCACGCTGCTCAGTGCCTGGCCCTTTCCGTTGCTGGCGCTGGTGCGCAAACGACCTGCGTTCATGCTGTTTTGGCGTGAACAGTGGCGGCTGGGGTTGGCGGTCGGGTTTTGCGTATTGTTGAGCTACGCTCTGGTGCTGTGGGCCATGCAACTGGGCTCGATTGCCGAAGCGGCTGCGCTGCGGGAGATCAGCGTGATCCTGGTGGTGTTGTTTGGCATGCGCTACCTGAAAGAACCTTTCGGCCGGCCGCGGCTCTTAGCCTGCGGGCTGGTGCTGATTGGCATGTTGGTGATGAAATTCTGACCAGTGCCTCGATTCTGTTTTTCTATAACACTCAAAGAAGGAACTGCTTCATGACGGTTGCCCTGTGGTGCATTTTGATTGCCTTTCTCCTGCCTTACCTGTGCATTGCGATCGCCAAGGCCGGTGGAAAGTACCGGTTGAGCGACAACCACGACCCTCGGGATTTTCTGGACTCGCTCGAAGGAGCCCCCCGGCGTGCATACGCCGCGCAACTGAACAGCTTTGAAATCGCCCCGTTTTTCGCCGCTGCCGTGATCGTCGCGCACCTGGCCGGCAATGCCGAGCTTGTGACCATCAACGTGCTGGCGGTGCTGTTTATCACCAGTCGTCTGCTGTACATCATCTGCTATCTGGCGGATTGGGCGATCTTGCGTTCGCTGGTGTGGTTCGTGGGGGTAGGGTTGGTGTTGAGTTTCTTCTTCGTTTCGGTCTGAGCCTGGCGGTTGAGTCCCGTTGTCTGTGCTGGCCCCATCGCGAGCAGGCTCGCTCCCACAGTTGATCTCCAGTGGACACATGTTTTGTGTACGACTAGATCCAATGTGGGAGCGAGCCTGCTCGCGATGGCGCCGGTACAGTCAGCCCACTTCTCAGGGATTGGCGGTGACCGTATTGGCAACCTGCGGCACCTGCGGCACCTGCGGCAATGCCATGCCCTTGGGCCACAGCATCCAGATCTGCCCCTGTTGTTTCATATCCCCGGCCAGGTTTCCCGCTGCTTCGCCGGTGCCCCAGAACAGATCCGCCCGTACTTCGCCGGCAATTGCGCCGCCGGTGTCCTGAGCCGCGACCGGGCGGTTCAATGCACTGCCGTCAGGGCGGGTGGTGGACAACCACAACAGGCTTCCCAGAGGAATCACCTTGCGATCCACCGCCACGCTGTAGCCGGCGGTCAGCGGCACATTCAGTGAGCCCCGCGGCCCTTCGTTGCTGTCGGGGTTGCGGTTGAAAAACACGTAGCTGGGGTTGCTGCCCAGTAATTCGGGAATCCGGTTCGGGTTGGCTTTTGCCCAGGCACTGATGGTGCCCATGGTCACCTCTTCTTTCTTCAGTTCGCCCTGTTCGACCAGCCAGCGCCCGATGGGCCGGTAAGGGTGGCCGTTCTGGTCGGCATAGCCGATGCGCAACTGGCGGCCGTCATCGAGTCGAATGCGGCCCGAGCCCTGGATTTGCAGGAATTGCAGGTTCATCGGGTCTGTCAGCCAGGCGATCACCGGCGCCTTTACCCCGTTGGTTTCGATGGTGGCCGCGTCGTCGTAGGGCTTGAGCACTCGGCCTTCGAGGCGACCGCGCAGGCGCTTGCCCTTGAGCTCGGGGTAAATACTGTCCAGCGACACGATGATCATGTCCTCCGGCACCCCGTACACCGGGATGTTGGCGCTGGCAGTCTGGGTGAGGCTGCCGGGGTAGACCGGTTCGTAGTAACCGGTAATCAGACCGTTGGGGCTGTTGCCACCCGAGCGCAGGCCGTAGACATCCAGGTTCTGCTTCAGAAAGTTGCGCACATCTACAGCGGTCAGCGGCACATTGGCCGCCGCCGCGCAGGTGGCACCCCACACCGCGTCGGCCTTGAGCCGGGTGCAGGCGCTGCGCCAGGAGCCAAAGCCCGCCAGCAGGTCTTCGTCGGACACCGATGGCAAGGCTTCCCACGGTGCGCTGACATAAGTAGCGACGGCGTGAGTCTGGGGCTCTTCGGCTTTGTCGCCGCGATTGCAACCGGCCAACAGCGCGATAAGCGGTAGGGTCAGCGCCAGGCCTTTGTGCCAGCTCTTGAAACTGTGCATGAGATTTCCTTGCCGGTCGTACGGACGCTCCAGGCGTCCAGACAACCCGTATTGATAATAGGGCTATTGGTCTTTGCCGATGACCCGAGGATACTAACCGCCGTTTCCTGCTCCGAGGCCAAGATGTTTGTAAAACGATTTTCCATGGCCGTGCTGGCCTGCCTGATGTTGTCCGCCTGTGGCGGTGTCGATCCCAATTCCCCGCTGGGCCAACGCAAAGCGATCTTCAAGCAGATGCTCAAGACCAACGAAGAGTTGGGTGGCATGTTGCGCGGTCGCATCCCGTTCGACGGCCCGCGCTTTGCCGAGGGCGCGGTGCAACTTGATCAACTGTCCCGCGAGCCGTGGAAGCATTTCCCGCAAGTGCGTGAAGAAGACCACACCAGTGCCCGGGATGAGGTCTGGCAAAAACAGGCGCGTTTCCAGGAACTGGCCCGCAGCCTTGAAGCCGCCACCGGTGAGTTGGTAACCGCCAGCAAGGTCCAGCCGTACAGGGCCAGCAACCTGGGGCCTGCGGTGCAGAAAGTAGAGGACGCGTGCAGTGCCTGCCATAAAGAGTTTCGGGATTATTGAGTAGGGGCAGCTGCAAGTTTTTAGCTGCAAGCTGCAAGCTGCAAGCTGCAAGTGTGAAGCTTGGGGCTTGCAGCTTGAAACTTGCCGCTTATTTATCCAACTCATCCACCGCTTCCTGCAACTCTTTGCGCGAAGCCGCCAGCTTGTCCTTGCGTTTGTTGATCCGCTGCGCGTCGCCTTTTTTCATGGCTTTGTCCAGATCGGCCTGACGCTGGTTTACTTCGTGCTTGGCTTCAAGAACCTTGTTTTCACGTTCCTTGCGCAGGGACGCGTCGGTGCAATGGGTGGTGACCTGGCTTAATGCTGTTTCCAGGCCGGCTTGCTGGTCTTTGTTGTCGCGGGACTTGGCCAGCTCGATTTGATTGATGATGCCCTGGCGCTTGGCTGCGCAGCCGGTGAGTTCCGGTGTTTGCTCGGCTGCCATCAGGGGGGCGGCCATAGCGCTGCATAGTGTCAGCAGTGCGATAGGAGACAGGAAATTCATAGCAACTCCGTGAAAACTCGCGAACGGTTGGTATAGATGCGCTGTTGGAGCGCATGTTTACCCCTTGGGTTCAACTGTGGGACCTGGATTAAAAACCGTCGACCCCGGCACCCCTTAGTACTTCACTTAACGCCAGCACCTGTGGGTCGCGAAAAAAAGCCCTCAGTTGCGCGGCGCGTCCCGGGCCGATACCGGCTTCGGCTTGCCAATGTTCGATGTCGCGCTCGGCAAGCACCTGCCATGGCCCCTCCAGCCGGACCTCGCCAGCGGGTGGCAGGCCAAGAGCCTTGAGCCACTGCCCAAACGGACGTTGCCGGGCGCTGTGCAGGCTGTCGAGCAAGCGGGCGCTGCTGCGTTCGCCGAAGCCGGCAATGTTAGCAAGCTCGTCGGCATCGAGGGTCATCCAATCCAGCAATCCATTGAGTCGCCCGGCGGCCAGGAGTTTTTCCCAGGTGCCCGGGCCGACATGGGGCAGGGCTAACCCGTGCTTGCCGCTGAGCCAGCCCAGGCGCGCCAGGAACTGGCTTTCGCAGCCGGGTGTCGGCTGCCAGCAACTTAAAAAGTGATGATCGGCTGCCGTTGGGGCGTTCACGTCCTGGCGCTCGACACTGCGCAGCACGACGCTGTCCAGGCGCGGGATAGTCAGCCCGGCCAGGCTGATGGCGACCCGGTCGCCAGGACGGATATCCATTTGCTCCCAGCGTTTGAGGGAGCTGACGCTCACGCGGCGGATTCGTCGGTCGTCGAGCATGACAGGTTCAAGTTCCAGCACGGGCGTGATGCGCCCAGTACGACCAATCTTGAAGCGCACGTTGCGCACCTCGGCCAGGGCCTGGGCATAGGGGTACTTCCAGGCCACGCTCCAGAACGGCGCCCGGGCTTGCCAGCGGTCAGCCGGTGGGCGGCGGCTTTGGCGCAGGACGATGCCATCGCTGGCAAAGGGCAGTGGCGTGCGATACCAGTGGTTGCGCCAGTGCTCGACGTCGGCCAATGCCTGAACGGGCTGGCTGTAGCCGATGGTGTCGGCGAAGCCCAGCGCCTGCAGGGTCGCCTCCCGTTCGGGTAGCGTGGCCGGTCCGTCAGGCCAGTCCCAGACAAACAGGCCGATGTCCGCCCCTTCTTGCGCGGTCAAATTCGTGCGCGCCATCAGCCCCGCCACGGTCGCCCGGGCGTTGAGACTGCCGTTGCGGGCCTGGACATGGGCAATCAGCCGCCAGTACAGCTCACCCTGAACGACCAGGTCCAATGGCTGATTCAGCCGTTGCGGGATGGCGTTGATTTTGTGCGCAGCCCAGGTCCAGTCTTGCCCCTGGGCACCATCACCGCGGCTGATCGCCTGATGCAGGCGCCCCCCGCGATAGATCAGAGTCACGGCCACGCCATCGACTTTCGGTTGGACCCAGAGGTCTTCTCGGCCTTGTAGCCACGCCTTGACCGCGTCGGCATCCTTGAGTTTGTCCAGGCCGGTGTGTGCAACCGGGTGTGGCACTTTCCCGCCCGCCGTACGCAGGGGGAAGCTGGGTGTCACAAGGTCAAAGCAGTCGCGCCAATGGCCCAGCTGGATGCGGGATTGATCGTAGAGTTCATCGGCTACCAGTGATCGGCCGAGACGGTGATAGCTGTCATCCCACGAATCGATTCGCTGTTGCAGGGCGGTGATTTCCGCCTGGGCGCGTCCGAGGGGCCAGTCGGGACAAGGCGCGGCAATGACAGGGGAGCAGATGAATATAAGACAGGCCAATAGGCGTGATAACGGCAGCATCGAAGCATCCTTGCTTGGTGGTGTGCTTGAAGGCTAGTCACTGTCACAGAAGGTGCGAGGCTGGGAGCGTTACCGGATTTTGCAGGGGGCGATAGCGAAGTCGTGGCGGTACAGTGCAGCGTGATTTGGTTGCGCAACTGTGCCTTGAACCCATCAGGGGCGAGTGCAGAATGGGGGCTCGATCCGCTCTGCCAGGCGTGCATCCCTATGGACCTGACGACCCTCGCTGTTTTCATCCCGGCCTGCTTCGCGCTGAACATGGCGCCGGGGCCGAATAACCTGCTGTCCATCAGCAACGCCTCGCGTTATGGCTTCGTCCGGGCGTGCAGCGGTGGCATTGGCCGGTTGCTGGCGTTTGCACTCATGATTGCCCTGGCAGCGGTGGGGTTGACCGCTGTGCTGCATACCTCGGAACTGTTGTTCCTGGGGATCAAGTTCGTGGGTGCCGCTTATCTGTTCTACCTTGCCGTGCAATTGTGGCGGGCGCAGCCAGAAACCGGAGCTGAAACGGCGGTCACTTCGATGAGCGTGACCCGCCTGGCACGCCAGGAGTTTCTGGTGGCGATCGGCAACCCGAAGGCGATCCTGTTGTTCACCGCCTTCCTGCCGCAGTTCGTCGACCGCGCCAGCACTGTCACCCAGCAGTTCGCCGTGCTGGGCGGCCTGTTCCTGGCGCTGGAGTGCATTGCCATCGGGTTGTATTGCTACATGGGGATTTATGCGCGGCGGCTGTTTGCCCGGCCGAGCGGCAAACGTCTGTTCAATCGCCTGTGTGCGGGGCTGCTGGCCAGTGCGGCTTCGTTCTTGCTGGTGGCGCGACGGTCCTGAAGTCGATGGCCCCTTGCTCCCACAGATAAGTGCCCAAGCGACAAATCCTTGCATGGCTTAACCCCCCCCTGAATGGGTATGGGCCGGACATGAAAAAGCCCCTGACGACCCAGTCGCCAGGGGCTTTTCGTACCCGCAGTTTTTACAGGCCGGCAGCGGCGCGCAGGGCGTCGGCGCGGTCGGTTTTTTCCCAGGTGAAGGTGGTGAAGGTGTCGTCACCGACCGTCTTGGTCTGCGGCGTGCGACCGAAGTGGCCGTAGGCGGCAGTGTCCTGGTACATCGGGTGCAGCAGGTCGAGCATGGTGGTGATGGCGTACGGACGCAGGTCGAACACTTCACGAACCAGCTTGATGATCTTGTCATCGCCGATCTTGCCGGTGCCGAAGGTGTTCAGCGAGATCGAGGTAGGCTGAGCAACGCCGATGGCATAGGAAACCTGGATCTCGCAGCGCTCGGCCAGGCCGGCGGCCACGATGTTCTTGGCCACATAACGACCGGCATAGGCTGCCGAACGGTCGACCTTCGATGGATCCTTGCCGGAGAACGCGCCACCGCCGTGACGGGCCATGCCGCCGTAGCTGTCGACGATGATCTTGCGACCGGTCAGGCCACAGTCGCCTACCGGGCCACCGATGATGAACTGGCCGGTCGGGTTGATGTGGAACTGGGTGTCCTTGGACAGCAGCTCGGCAGGCAGTACGTGCTTGACGATCAGCTCCATCACGCCTTCACGCAGGTCTTTATAGGACACTTCAGGGTTGTGCTGGGTCGACAGTACGACAGCATCGATACCGACAACCTTGCCGCCTTCGTAACGGCAAGTCACCTGGGACTTGGCATCCGGGCGCAGCCAAGGCAGCAGGCCGGATTTACGGGCTTCAGCCTGGCGTTGAACCAACTGGTGCGAGAAGGTGATCGGTGCTGGCATCAGCACGTCGGTCTCGTTGCTGGCGTAGCCGAACATCAGGCCCTGGTCGCCGGCACCCTGGTCTTCAGGCTTGGCGCGGTCAACACCCTGGTTGATGTCGGGGGACTGCTTGCCGATGATGTTCATCACGCCGCAGGTCGCGCCATCGAAGCCGACGTCGGAGCTGTTGTAGCCAATGCCCAGGATGACGTCACGGACGATCTGTTCCAGGTCGACCCAGGCTGAAGTGGTGACTTCGCCAGCGATGATCGCCACGCCCGTTTTCACCAGAGTTTCGCACGCCACGCGGGCGAACTTGTCTTCAGCAATGATGGCGTCCAGCACCGCATCAGAAATCTGGTCGGCGATTTTGTCCGGATGCCCTTCAGACACGGACTCGGAGGTGAAAAGGGAGTATTCGCTCATCTCGATGTTTTCCTACAAGTTACCGATGGTGAGTGTCGCCAGCCGGTCGCTGAAAATGGCGGACCTGGATCTGGAAACCATTACGTAAGCCCACATAGAGGCTTTCCCCGGGCACGAGGCCCGCAGCGGTGGCCCAACGGGCCAGATCGTCCTGTTCAAACCCCAGCCAGAGATCACCGCAGGCCTCCTTGGCCCAACTCTGGTTGTGGCTGCATAACTCTGTCACTAACAGGCTACCGCCCGGTTGCAGCAAGTCGGCCATGTGCTTGAGCGCATCGGCCGGCGCGGCGAAATGGTGAAGCACCATGTTCAATACAACACAATCGGCCTGCAGGCTCACACCATTCAAGGCATCGGCCAGTTGCAGGCTGACATTAGCCAGTGTTTCACGTTCGCACACCTGGCGTGCCAGCTCGAGCATGGCCGGGCTGTTGTCCAGCGCGGTCACTTGGCTGAAACGCCGCGCCAGCTCCGGCAGAAACGCGCCGTCGCCAGGGCCGACTTCAATGGCCGTGGCGGTGGGCTCGAAGCCCAGTTTGTCGAGCAGCGCCACGACGCTTTCACGGTATTGCGGCAACCCGGCAATCAGGTCCTGCTGGGCGCGAAACTTCTCGGCCACCCGGGCAAAAAAATCCTGGCTGGCAGCGGCTCGCTGCCCGTGTACCTGGGCGATGCGGGCCTGCACGTCTGCCGGCAGGTCCAGCTCATCCACCTCTTCGAGCAACGCGGCATGCAGCTTGCCGCCCAGCAGATCGGTATGGGGCAGGGCGCGGCGGTAAAAAATCGCATTGCCTTCACGACGGGTCGCCACCAGGTCGGCCTGGGCCAGGACCTTGAGGTGGTGGCTCATGCCGGATTGACCGATGCCGAAGATCTGCGCCAGTTCCAGCACGCCGAACGAATCGTTGGCCAAGGCGCGCAATACATTGAGCCGCAGCGGATCGCCGCCGGCCTTGCAAAGGGCCGCCAGCTCATCGCAATCGTCATGGCGAATGGAAGGCACGCGTAAATTCATAGGGCGGCAGTCTAGTGAGGGGTATGGATCACCGCAAGGTCAATATCAAAAAGTTTTGATATTGCTCGATAAATGGCACTTCCCAAGGCGTGCTTGACTCTACAAACCTTCAGCGGAAAGGTTTCACCTGGCGAATGCGACTTTATCCACCGGAAAAAAGCCTCTGGATGACTATCTGTCATTGCCCCGGGGCGGGTGGGTGAGGGAAAATGCTCGCCTTTTTTCAGTTTCACAATTCAAAACCCAGGAGATCAGCGATGCCCAGCCGTCGTGAGCGTGCCAATGCCATCCGTGCACTCAGCATGGATGCCGTGCAAAAAGCCAACAGCGGCCATCCCGGTGCCCCTATGGGTATGGCGGATATCGCCGAGGTGCTTTGGCGCGACTACCTCAAGCACAGCCCGAGCAACCCGTCGTTTGCCGACCGTGACCGCTTCGTGCTGTCCAACGGCCACGGCTCGATGTTGATCTATTCGTTGCTGCACCTGACCGGTTATGACCTGTCGATCGATGACCTGAAGAATTTCCGCCAGTTGCACAGCCGCACTCCGGGCCACCCGGAATATGGCTACACCCCAGGCGTGGAAACCACCACCGGTCCACTGGGCCAAGGCCTGGCCAACGCCGTGGGCTTTGCCCTGGCGGAAAAAGTCCTGGCGGCGCAGTTCAATCGCCCAGGCCACAACGTTGTCGATCACCACACCTACGTGTTCCTGGGTGATGGCTGCATGATGGAAGGCATTTCCCACGAAGTCGCCTCCCTGGCCGGCACCTTGGGCCTGAACAAGCTGATCGCTTTCTACGATGACAACGGCATTTCCATCGACGGCGAAGTCGAAGGCTGGTTCACCGACGACACCCCCAAGCGTTTCGAAGCCTACAACTGGCTGGTCATCCGCAATGTCGACGGCCACGACCCGGAAGAAATCAAGACCGCCATCGAGACGGCGCGCAAGAGCGCCCAGCCGACCCTGATCTGCTGCAAGACCACCATCGGTTTCGGTTCGCCCAACAAACAAGGCAAGGAAGACTGCCACGGCGCGCCACTGGGCGCCGAGGAAATCGCCCTGACCCGCGCTGCGTTGAAGTGGGAACACGGTCCGTTCGAAATCCCGGCCGACATTTATGCCGAGTGGGACGCCAAGGAAAAAGGCCGTGCCGCCGAAGCCGAGTGGGACCAGCGCTTTGCCGCCTACTCCGCGCAATTCCCTGAGCTGGCCAATGAACTGGTGCGTCGCCTCAGCGGCGAGCTGCCTGCCGATTTCGCTGAAAAAGCCTCGGCTTACATCGCTGAAGTCGCCGCCAAAGGCGAAACCATTGCCAGCCGCAAGGCCAGCCAGAACACCCTCAACGCTTTTGGCCCGCTGCTGCCGGAGCTGCTCGGCGGTTCGGCCGACCTGGCCGGTTCCAACCTGACCTTGTGGAAGGGCTGCAAAGGCGTCAGCGCCGAAGATGCCAGCGGCAACTACATGTACTACGGTGTTCGTGAGTTCGGCATGAGCGCGATCATGAACGGTGTGGCTCTGCACGGCGGCCTGGTGCCTTACGGCGCTACCTTCCTGATGTTCATGGAATACGCCCGCAACGCAGTGCGCATGTCGGCCCTGATGAAGAAGCGCGTGCTTTATGTGTTCACCCACGACTCCATCGGCCTGGGCGAAGACGGCCCGACTCACCAGCCGATCGAGCAACTGGCAAGCCTGCGCTGCACGCCGAACCTGGACACCTGGCGCCCATGTGACGCCGTGGAATCGGCAGTGGCCTGGAAATACGCCATCGAGCGTAACGACGGTCCATCGGCGCTGATCTTCTCCCGCCAGAACCTGCAGCACCAGAACCGCGATGCCGACCAGATCGGTGACATCACCCGAGGCGGCTATGTGCTCAAGGACTGCATTGGCGAGCCTGAACTGATCCTGATCGCCACCGGCTCCGAAGTCGGCCTGGCCGTCCAGGCCTACGACAAACTGACCGCGCAGGGCCGCAACGTACGTGTGGTGTCCATGCCGTGCACCAGCGTGTTCGATGCCCAGAACGCCGGCTATAAGCAAGCGGTATTGCCGTTGCAAGTCAGCGCCCGGATCGCCATCGAAGCCGCTCACGCCGATTACTGGTACAAGTACGTCGGCCTGGAAGGTCGCGTGATCGGCATGACCACCTACGGCGAATCGGCGCCTGCGCCGGCGTTGTTCGAGGAGTTCGGCTTTACCCTGGAAAACATTCTGGGTCAGGCTGAAGAGCTGTTGGAAGACTGATCCGAAGTCGCGTCGTCCGGGCTGACGCCATCGCGAGCAAGCTCGCTCCCACAAGGATCTCCACCGACCCTGTGGGAGCGAGCTTGCTCGCGATGGCGATGGCTCAGGCAACGCTGCCCTGATGGATTCACCCAAGTCAGAGAACCCCATGCCCCAACCGCGTCCCTACAAAGTTGCACTCAACGGCTACGGCCGGATTGGTCGTTGCGTCTTGCGTGCGTTGTTCGAGCGAGGGGCCAAGGCTGGGTTCGAGATTGTGGCGATCAACGATCTGGCCGACATGGCCAGCATCGAATACCTGACACGCTTTGACTCCACCCACGGCCGGTTTCCGGGCGAGGTGCGGGTCGAGGGCGATTGTCTGCACATTAATGGCGATTGCGTGAAAGTCCTGCGCAGTGCCACTCCCGAAGGTATCGATTGGGCATCCTTGGGTGTCGACCTGGTGCTTGAATGCTCGGGCGCCTACAACACCCGTGAAGATGGCCAGCGCTTCATCGCGGCCGGCGCGCCGCGGGTGTTGTTCTCCCAGCCGATGGCCAGCGAAGCGGATGTCGACGCGACCATTGTCTACGGCGTGAACCAGGATTGCCTGAGCGGCGACGAGCTGTTGGTGTCCAACGCGTCCTGCACCACTAACTGCGGCGTGCCGCTGCTGCGCCTGCTGGACCAGGCCATTGGCCTGGAATACGTGTCGATCACCACCATTCACTCGGCGATGAACGATCAACCTGTGATCGACGCCTATCACCATGAAGACTTGCGGCGGACCCGTTCGGCGTTCCAGTCGGTGATTCCGGTGTCCACTGGTCTGGCGCGCGGCATTGAACGGCTGCTGCCGGAACTTGCGGGGCGAATTCAGGCCAAAGCCGTGCGGGTGCCGACGGTCAACGTGTCCTGCCTCGACATCACTATGCAGACCGTGAGCGATACCGACGCCACCGAGGTCAACCGGATCTTGCGCGAAGCCGCCACCAGCGGTCCGCTCAAAGGCCTTCTGGCTTACACCGAGTTGCCCCATGCCAGCTGTGATTTTAACCATGACCCACATTCGGCCATCGTCGATGCCAGCCAGACCCGGGTTTCCGGGCCACGGCTTGTGAACATCCTGGCTTGGTTCGACAACGAATGGGGGTTTGCCAACCGAATGCTGGACGTTGCCGAGCATTACCTGCAAACCGCTTCTAAAAAACCTGCTCTCTAAACAGTTACCCAGGAATTGCGACCCATGACCGTGTTGAAGATGTCCGACCTCGATCTGCAAGGTAAGCGCGTACTGATCCGCGAAGATCTCAACGTCCCCGTCAAGGACGGTGTTGTCACCAGCGACGCGCGTATCCTGGCTTCGCTGCCGACCATCAAGCTGGCCCTGGAAAAAGGCGCGGCCGTGATGGTCTGCTCCCACCTGGGCCGTCCGACCGAAGGCGAATTCTCGGCGGAAAACAGCCTCAAGCCGGTCGCCGCTTACCTGAGCAAAGCCTTGGGCCGTGACGTACCGCTGGTGGCTGACTACCTGGGCGGTGTGGACGTGAAGGCCGGCGATGTCGTGCTGTTCGAAAACGTGCGCTTCAATAAAGGCGAGAAAAAGAACGCTGACGAACTGGCCAAGCAGTATGCAGCCCTGTGCGACGTGTTTGTGATGGACGCGTTCGGCACCGCCCACCGCGCCGAGGGCTCGACCCACGGCGTGGCGAAGTTCGCTAAAGTGGCCGCTGCTGGCCCGCTGCTGGCCGCCGAACTGGACGCACTGGGCAAGGCCCTGGGCTCCCCGGCCCAGCCGATGGCTGCCATTGTTGCCGGCTCCAAGGTCTCCACCAAGCTCGACGTGCTTAACAGCCTGAGCCAGGTGTGCAACCAGTTGATCGTCGGCGGCGGCATTGCCAACACCTTCCTTGCTGCGGCCGGTCACCCGGTCGGCAAATCCCTGTACGAGCCGGACCTGCTGGACACCGCCCGGGAAATCGCCGCCAAGGTCAGCGTGCCGTTGCCGGTGGACGTGGTGGTCGCCAAGGAATTTGCCGAAGGCGCCACCGCCACCGTCAAGCTGATCGCTGACGTGGCCGAAGACGACATGATCCTCGACATTGGCCCCCAAACCGCAGCCAATTTCGCCGAACTGTTGAAATCTTCCAAGACTATCCTGTGGAACGGTCCGGTCGGCGTGTTCGAGTTCGACCAGTTTGGCAACGGCACCAAAGTGCTGGCCCAGGCCATCGCCGAGAGTGACGCTTTCTCCATCGCTGGCGGCGGCGACACCCTGGCGGCGATCGATAAATATGGCGTGGCCGAGCAGATCTCCTACATTTCTACCGGCGGCGGTGCGTTCCTCGAATTCGTCGAAGGCAAAGTACTGCCAGCCGTGGAAGTCCTGGAAAGCCGGGCCAAGGCCTGAGGTTTCGTTGACCAGGCAAAGGAGTGTTGTGATGGTCAAGACGTTGGCGCTTTTATTGCTGACCGCATCCCTGGCCGCTTGCGGGAGCCACCCGCAAGCCGCACCGGAAGCGGTCACTCCCAGCGAGCCGAAAACAGGTTGCTACCAGGCCGAGTGGCAGGCCGAAACCAACCCGGTGCTCAATAAGCGTTCCGGGCCGGACGGCCTGGACAAATACGAGACGCAGGTCCCGGCCAAGGAACATGGTTGCCCTTGACGGGTCTGACTCATTAACTCATGGCTGGCGGCTTGCGCTGTCAGTCGAGGAACACGGATGAAAGGCTTTATCGCCGTTGTGGCGCTGGCAATGCTGGCCGGTTGTGCGCAGCTGGATCGGTTTCGTTCGTCCGAGCCTGTAGTAGAGGGCTGGACAACCTGGACCTGTGACAGTCAGGCCAAGGTGCTGTGGCGCTATACCGATGACACCCGCAAGGAAGTCGACGTTCGCCTCGGCGGTGCCGAGCAGGTCTATCACCTGAAGGAAGAGCCGGGCGCATCGGGTACGCTGTACAGCGACGACATGCTGGCGTTTCACGTCAAAGGTGAGGAAGGCCTGGTTTACTGGGTCGCCACCAATGACTTGATTGGCCGGGGCTGCAAGGCTGACTGATTCAATAGAGATCCAATGTGGGAGCGAGCCTGCTCGCGATAGCGATGTATCAGGCATCAGTGATGTTGACTGTCGGGCCCTCATCGCGAGCAGGCTCGCTCCCACAGGGGCCTCTTATAGTTTCGAGATTTTGTTTCACCGAACACACAGGCCGGACCCACCCCCGACCTGCAATGACTTGAATAGCCGCCGCCGCTCCGGCAGGCTGGCACGATTAACGACCCTCGACCGGGAGAGACACACTAATGGCACTTATCAGCATGCGTCAGATGCTGGACCACGCAGCCGAGTTCGGCTACGGCGTCCCAGCCTTTAACGTCAACAACCTTGAGCAGATGCGCGCCATCATGGAAGCCGCTGACAAGACTGACTCCCCGGTGATCGTCCAGGCTTCGGCCGGCGCCCGCAAATACGCCGGCGCGCCATTCCTGCGTCACCTGATCCTGGCTGCCATCGAAGAATTCCCGCACATCCCGGTGTGCATGCACCAGGACCACGGCACCAGCCCTGACGTCTGCCAGCGCTCCATCCAACTGGGCTTCAGCTCGGTCATGATGGACGGCTCCCTGGGTGAAGACGGCAAGACCCCGACCGACTACGAATACAACGTTCGCGTCACCCAGCAGACCGTCGCCATGGCCCATGCCTGCGGCGTCTCGGTGGAAGGCGAACTGGGTTGCCTGGGCTCGCTGGAAACCGGCATGGCCGGTGAAGAAGACGGCATCGGCGCCGAGGGCGTGCTGGACCACAGCCAGATGCTGACCGACCCGGAAGAAGCCGCGGACTTCGTCAAGAAGACCCAGGTCGACGCCCTGGCCATCGCCATCGGCACTAGCCACGGCGCCTACAAGTTCACCAAGCCGCCTACCGGCGACGTGCTGGCCATTGACCGCATCAAGGAAATCCACAAACGCATTCCCAACACTCACCTGGTGATGCACGGTTCTTCCTCGGTTCCGCAAGAGTGGCTGGCGATCATCAACCAGTACGGCGGCGACATCAAAGAAACCTACGGCGTGCCGGTTGAAGAAATCGTCGAAGGTATCAAGTACGGCGTGCGCAAGGTCAACATCGACACCGACCTGCGCCTGGCCTCTACCGGTGCCATGCGTCGTTTGATGGCGACCAATCCGAGCGAATTTGATCCGCGTAAGTTCTTCGGGGCTACCGTGACGGCGATGCGTGATGTGTGTATTGCGCGTTACGAAGCTTTCGGTACTGCGGGTAATGCTTCGAAGATCAAGCCGATCTCGTTGGAAGCGATGTATCAGCGGTATTTGAAGGGTGAGTTGAACGCTAAGGTTAACTAAGGCTTGAGCGTCAAAAAAGCCCGCAGTGATGCGGGTTTTTTTGTGCGTGGGAATTGGCCTTGAAGATCGGAGGACACAACACGCTTGAAATGTCCGCTATAAAGGACATAATTGGATTTCAAAGCTAAAAAGTCCGTTATAGGTGACACTGTGCTGATTCTAAACCCTTCAGTTCTTGGCGAGAGGATGCGTGCACTGCGCCGTGCGAAGGGATATACCCAACAGCTTCTCGCTGAGAAAGCCAACTGCAGCCGCAAAACGATCATCGATCTTGAGGCCGGTGAAAACGTGGCTGTGTACACCTTGTTTCGAGTCGTATCGGCGTTGGGGATGGCGCTGGAAATCGTCGACAAGCGGATTGACCTCAAATCCCTCGCTGATCTGGTAGAGCATGATGAGTAAGGTCAAGCTGCTCAATGTCATGACACCGCAAGGTTATAGCGGCGACTTGTCCAAAGGTTCGCAGTTTTCGTTCGCCTATGCGAGCGCCGAGGCGTCTCGGGAGGTTTCGTTGGTCATGCCCTATGACCCTACGCCTTCAGTCAGTAACGTCCTTCATCCTATCTTTGATATGAACGTGCCCGAGGGGTTTCTGGCCGACCAGATCAAGCGTCGTATGGCCAGACACATGCAAGTCGATGACATGCGGCTGTTATCGGTGATAGGTGGTAATCAGATCGGTCGACTCAGTTACGTCAACCCTGCGCAGGCCCCTACGACTGTGCGGGCTCAGGTCGGGTTGCAGGACATTCTGTCGGCGGATACTTCACAAAGTGTTTTTGACTTCCTTGTTGATACTTATTTTGAGTCTGGCATTTCGGGCGTCCAACCCAAGGTACTTGTGCCTGACTTGGATAAGCTGACTGGCGATCGAAAAACCATGCTCAGCTCCGATCTGATCGTGAAATCCGGCGCCGAGGAGTATGCCCATCTGGCGCAGAATGAATTCCTTTGCCTGGAAGCCGCTCGTTTGGCCGGGTTGGAAACTCCGCCATTCTGGCTGTCGGAAAACGGTGAGTTGTTTGTAATGGAACGGTTCGACCTGACCCCTTCCGGGCGCTTGGGGTTTGAGGACATGGCAGTGCTCCTTGGCCTGCACAAAGACCCTCATGACAACTACAAATATTCCCAGAGTTACGAGACCCTTGCGGCAGTAGTGGATCAGGTATGCCGGCATGCTGAGCCGGTTCGCGAACGGGAGCGCTTTTTTTCTTCGGTGTGCCTCTCGGTCATGGTGCGCAACGGCGATGCCCACCTGAAAAATTTCGGTGTTATTTATACGCATCCCGACGCACTGGAAACCGTGCGGTTGGCACCGGTTTTTGATGTCACCACTACCACGGTGTATGAACACTACAACCCCAAGTCTGGCCGCTCGTTGGTGGATCGGACCTTGGCGATCAAGATGAACAAGGTGAAGACCTATCCTGATCGGCAGCAACTGATCGAGTTCGGTCGCAAGCATTGTGGGGTAGATAAGCCATTGTTGATTATTGAGCGAATCGCCGACGCGATGAGCCAAGCGTTGGCGATCAATGGGCATCGTATTGATGGGGAGCTGCTAAAAGGCATGCAGGCGGAGTGGGATGGCGGACGGCTTGCAGCACTTTATGACTCGGTTGCACCTCGATTCAGGCGCAAGCCATTGGCGTGAAGCGAGTATTGTTCGTTATGAAGCGTTCGGGACGCTGGTAATGCTTCGAAGATCAAGCCGATTTCTTTGGAAGCGATGTATCAGCGGTATTTGAAGGGTGAGTTGAACGCCAAGGTTAATTAAGGTTTCAGCGTTTTGAGAAAACCCGCAGTGATGCGGGTTTTTTATGTGTGGGGTTTGTGTGTATATCCGTTTTTTGGGTAACGGCTGCTTATGGTTCCGCCCTTACGGCGGGTCACTTTCGAAGAGCGCGAAAGTAACCAAAGCGCTTCTGCCCCACCACTCGGTGCCTCGCCTAGGCTCGGCATGCCCGAACGCAGGCCTTGCTCCGTGGGCCCGCCGCGAAGGGCCATCCATGGCCCAGCGCGGCTATCCCGGCATCCATGCCGGGATGCCCACTACGCAATACCTGCGTTCGGCCAGCGTGGTTAACGGGGCCCACAGATCAAAATCAAAAGCGAGGCGGCCTTATAGCCGACCTGGCTCTTGCGGGTGTACTCCAATCCAATTGTGGGAGCGAGCCTGCTCGCGATAGCGGTAATTCAATTGCACAGAAGTTGGATTTACTGCCGTCATCGCGAGCAGGCTCGCTCCCACAGGGGATCATCTCCCGCCGGGAGGGCTTTATTGGTCTTCGAGGCCGCGTTGTTCAATGACGCCGAACACATCGGTGACATCCTGAACCAGGATCCGGGCGACATTGGTGAGGGTATTGAGGTCGCTGGAGGCCGAATCGCGCAGGGTGGCGCAGGCCATGAGCGTCAAGTAGTCGAGCGTGGCATGCAGGCGTTCGCTGGCACAGGCGTGAAGCTCGCTCAGTGGGACGGTTTTATCGATGAACAGGACGGGTTGGGTGGTGGCGATCGGGGTCAAGGGCGTGAAGCGGCTAATCGATTGATGCATGGTCATAGATGAAATTCCCTATAGAAAAAGAATTGCCACCTTTTTGCTGCGAAACAAAGTGGGTGGCAGCTACGCGCGGGTTCGCAGACCGAGAATGACCAAACCCGGCAGACCCAAAGGCCTCCCGCGCGCAACCGCCATAAAATGAACGTCGGCAATTCTGCCTGAGTTTTCATTTTGCGGTGCAAAGTCATTGTTCTCTGTCGGGCTGCGAAACCCGTGCCCCGCTGACCAAAGCCAGCAGACGAACCCGAACTATAGAGGAGATTTTCGAGCCCAAAATCGACCTGTAGGACGCACCGCGCCCACGTGGCGAGGGAGCTTGCTCCCGCTCGGGGGCGCAGCCGCCGCAAAACTTGGGTATGTGCTAGGTCTGACGAAAAGAGGGGACTGCTTCGCAGTCCAGCGGGAGCAAGCTCCCTCGCCACGGTGGGCGAATTCCTACGAAATTTACAGACGGTCAGGCGAGCAGCATTCCGTTGCTGCTGTGGCGCCTGAAGCACCGTGGTCAGGTGTTGTGATCGATATCCAGCTTGCTGAACGTCACTTTCCCGCCTTCGCTGGTATAGCCCGTATTGTCTTGCACATACACGCCAGCCTTGAAATACAGCGGCTTGACCTTCCATTTGGCGCTCATGGTGGTGTACCAGCTACGACCCGCCGCGGTGATGCCCAGGTCGCCGGTACGATCAAGATGGATTCGGTAAGAAAAGGACCGATCAAGCTTCATCCCCGTGGCAACGGTAATGACCCGGCCGTCGTCGTCATCGGGGCGCATGCGCACTTTGGCGACGATGTTGCCGGTCTTGCTGTCGTCCTTGTACTGGTATTCCAATTTCAGCATGGGTTTGTTGCTGTCCTTGGCGTGGATCTGACCGATCACGATCTTGCCGCTGCTGGGCACCTGGTTGACTGCCAGGGTCGCCTGCAGATAGTTGTCGGCGTCGGGGTACAGCCAGTTGCGCAAGGTGCCGTCTTTATAGGTTTCCCGCAGCTCGCTGCGCGGGTATATGGCGTTTTCCGTCTTGGCGCCGGTCACCGGTGCCCAGAAATACACCGTCTGGCCTTCAGAGTTGAAATATTTGTTCTTGAAACCGTCCACCAGTCGAGGGGTTTCGATGGTTTTGGGTGGGCTTCCCTCGGGGATGCTCAAGTTCCAGGTTGCAAGATCGACCATGTGCGGGCCCTTTCTACGGAATGAATATGTTGCAAGATCCAGCCGGAGGCTCTAGCCAGCGCTTTATGACGCGTCCCGAGAAACGCGGGGGGATCGAATTTTCGTATCCGTCCGGCGGGGGGGTGGCGTCAACTGTCCGTCAGAGTGGTGTTTGCCGCTTTGGTGCCCGAGGACGACGACCGTTAGTCGGGCAATTCGAATTTTTTTTGAACGATGGCGCTATGGCATCGGCGTCGATGTGGGTCACGTTCGAAGGGAGCAGCGTCCATGCTGCGCTATGCCAGGGGAAATACGCTTATCGAACGGTGTGATGAATTTCCAGCATGCTGAACGTCACTTTTCCACCTTCAGTGGTGTAGCCGGTGTTGTCCTGCACGTAGACGCCGGCTTTGAAATACAACGGCTTGTCCTTCCAGTCCGGGCTTACCGTGGTTCTCCAGTTGTAACCCGCCGCGCTGATGCCCAGCGCGCCCTTCGGACTGAGGTGAATCTGGTAGGAAAATCTGCGATCAAGTTGCACGCCTGTGGCGATGGTGATGACTTGGCCTGACGCATCATCGGGGCGTAGTCGGACTTTGGCGACGATGTTGCCGGTGGAGCTGTAGGCCTTGTATTGGTATTCCAGTTTCACCATGGGCCGGGTGCTGTCTTTGGCGTGGATCTGGCCGATCACGAGCTTGCCGGTGCTGGGCACCTGGTTGACGGTCAGGGTTGCGCGCAGCTTGTTGTCTGCCGCGGAGTAGAGCCAGTTGCGCAGGGTGCCGTCGCTGTAGGTTTCCCGCAGTTCGCTGCGCGGGTAAATGGCGTTGGCGGTCTTGGCACCGGTCACGGGAGCCCAAAAAAACAGGGTGCCGGTTTCGGCATTGAAATACTGGTCTTTGAACCCTTGCGCCAGTCTCGGCGTCTCGATGGTCGCCGGAGGGCTGCCTTCGGGAATGCTCAGATTCCAGGTGGTGAGGTCGATCATGGTCGGATCCTGCGTAACGAAAGTAAAAATGCTGAGAACCAAAGCGGGAGGCTCTACTCCAGGCATTTGGGGTGTGTTGATCACGCAGGAAGGAGTTTTTTTGAATGACCATCCGGCGGATGTTTGACGTCAATTGCCCGTCGAATAGGTCATTTGCAGCATCTGTGCCTGGAGAGAGAACCGTTAGTCGGCAGTTTCGAATTCGCCATGAACGACTTCGCATTGATAAGGTCGCCTGGGCGGGCAGCGCTGCGTTCCTGCCATGGCGCCCTGCCAAGCGGCTAGATGTGATCGATATCCAGCAGGCTGAACGTCACGGTCCCGCCTTCGGTGGGATAACCGGTGTTGTCCTGCACGTACACGCCCGCCTTGAAGTACAGCGGCTTGTCGCTCCAAGTGGAGCTGATGGGGGAGCTCCACTGGTAACCCGCACCATTGATGGTCAGGACGCCGGCGGGGCTGAGGTGGATCAGGTAAGAGAAGGACTGATTGAGCTTTATGCCTGTGGCGATGGTGATGACCTGGCCCGATTCGTCGTCGGGACGCATGCGCACTTTGGCTACGATGTTGCCGGTGGAGCTGTAGGTTTTGTACTGGTACTCCAGTTTCACCATGGGGCTGGTGCTGTCTTTGGCGTGGATCTGGCCAATGACGAGCTTGCCAGTGCTGGGGACTTGGTTGACGGTCAGCGTGGCGGCCAGCTTGTTATCAGCCGCTGAGTACAACCAGTTGCGCTGGGTACCGTTGCTATAGGTTTCCCGCAGTTCGCTGCGTGGGTAAATCGCGTTGGCAGTCTTGGCGCCGGTGACCGGTGCCCAGAAAAACACCGTTCCGGAGTCGGCGTGGAAATACTGGTTCTGGAACCCCTGCACCAGTTGAGAGGTTTCGATGGTCGTTGGTGGGCTGCCTTCGGGGATGCTCAGGTTCCAGGTGGCGAGATCAATCATGGTCGGATCCTACGTAACGGAGTGAAAATGCTGAACGCCCAGCCAGAGGCTCTAGCTCAAGCTTTTTGGCGCATTGATCACGCAGGGGGAAATTTTCGATGACCGCCCAGCGAATGATTGACGTCAATTGTTCGTCGAAGGTGTCATTGCAGGTTTTGTGCCCGAGGTGGGTGACCGTTAGTCGGCTATTTTGGGCTTTGTCTGGATGATGGCGGGATGACACCTACTGCTTTTCAGAATCACGGTCTAGAGTGAGATCACAGTATTTGTCCGCCTTGCTACGGCAAGACGGACGTGACGCCCGATAAGAGAAGCAGCATGGAATGCGTGCAACCACCGCTTGGCGAAGACAGTTCCGTCCTTTTGATAGTTGATGATTACCCTGAAAACCTGCTCAGCATGCGAGCGTTGTTGCAGCGTCAGGACTGGAAGGTGATGACCGCGTCCTCGGGTGTCGAAGCCCTTAACCTTCTACTCGAACATGACATCGACCTGGTCCTGCTGGATGTGCAGATGCCCGACATGGACGGTTTTGAAGTAGCGCGTCTGATGCGCGGCAGCCAGCGGACACGGCTGACCCCGATCATTTTCCTGACCGCCAACGAGCAATCCCAGGATGCGGTGATCAAGGGCTACGCCAGCGGCGCCGTGGATTACCTGTTCAAACCATTCGATCCGCAGATTCTCAAGCCCAAGGTTCATGCCCTGCTCGAACACCAGCGCAATCGCCGGGCCTTGCAGCGCCTGAGCCAGGATCTGGAAGCAGCCAGGGCTTTCAACGCCTCGGTGCTGGATAACGCTGCTGAAGGCATCCTCGTGGTGGATGAAAGCGGGTGTATTCGCTTCGCCAATCCGTCTACCTGCCGCCTGCTTAATGCCACCGCCGAGCAGTTGCAGGGAATGCCGCTCCTGGATTTCCTGCAAAAACCCCACATCCCCGAGTGGGACGGCTCCGATATCCATGTCGCCTACTGCCGGGGGCAGACCTGGCGTCTGCACGATGCGGTCTTGCGCACCGCGCCCGGCCAGCAGGTGTCGGTGGCCTTGTCTTGTGCGCCCCTGCCTGCGGAGCAGAAGGCCATGGTGGTAACGCTTCAGGACATGTCGGTGGTGCGTCACTTGCACCAGCAACTCGAATACCAGGCCGTCACTGACCCGCTGACCGGTCTGCTCAACCGCAGGGGGTTTTATCAGACAGCCGAAAACCTGCTGATGCGCAGCGAGCGGCTGGAAAGCAACTGGGTGCTGCTGTACCTGGATCTTGATGGCTTCAAACGGGTCAATGACTCGTTGGGCCATGATGCCGGTGACCGCGTGTTGCGCTGGGTGTCGGAACAACTGAAGGCGTGCCTGCGCCCGTTCGACATTCTGGCGCGTCTGGGCGGCGATGAGTTCACCGCCCTGCTGGATCTGGAAGTGCCCGAGCAAGCGGCCAAGATTGCCGAGAAACTCATCGAACGGGTGTCTATCTGCCAACAGATCGAGGGCATGGACGTAGCGCTGGGGGCCAGCATCGGCATCGCGACGTACCCCGACTGCGGCGCCAATCTCGACGGTCTGCTGCGTGCATCCGACATCGCCATGTACGAGGCCAAGCGCGCTGGCCGTCAGCAATACCGTTTTTACGATCACGAAATGAACGGTCGAGCCCGTTCACGGTTGATGCTCGAAGAAAGTGTGCGCTCGGCCATCGAAAACCGCGATTTCAATATGGTCTACCAGCCCCAGGTGGCGGTTGGCGACGGGCGTATCCGTGGCTTCGAGGCGCTGTTGCGCTGGCAGCACCCCAGCGTCGGTGATGTGCCGCCGGGGTTGTTCCTGCCATTACTGGAAGAGGCCCGATTGATCAGTCGGCTGGGGAGCTGGATTTATCATCGCAGCGCCGCCCAGCGTAAAGTCTGGGAGCGCTTGTTCGCTGATGATCTGGTACTGGGGGTGAGTCTGAGCAGCACCCAGTTCGGTTTGCCCAACCTGGTGACCGAATTGCGCCAGGTCCTGGAGCGACATGCCCTCAAACCCCGGCAACTTGAGGTCGAGGTGACTGAAGATGCACTGATGCGCAACCCCGACGAAACCCATAAACAACTGCGGTTGCTGCATAACCTCGGGGTGCGAGTGGCGTTGGATGATTTCGGTTCCGGGCCTTGCTCGCTGGCGCACCTGCGCGACCTGGAACTCGATACCCTCAAGCTTGATCGACACCTGATCGCCCGTCTGCCGGATTCGCCCCGGGATGCGGCACTGGCGGCGTCGGTCATCGATTTGTGCAAGCAATTGGGGTTGCGGGTGATCGCCGAGGGCGTAGAGACGCCTGAGCAATATAAGTGGCTCAAGGCCCACGGCTGCGAATATGTGCAGGGGTTCCTGGTAGCGCGGCCCTTGATGGCCGAAGACACGGATGCCTTTGCCCGGCCATTTGACTGGAGCGCGATGCAGGTCTGAATTCGCTACACTGGCGGCTTTTGTGACTGTGTTGCCGCCGATGATCGCGCTCAAATACCTCCAGGCTTACCCCGCCGCCCTGCAAGCCCAAGTGCAGCAACTGATTGCCCAGGATCGGCTGGGCGACTACTTGCAGCAGCGCTACCCCGACCGGCATTCGGTCCAGAGCGACAAGGCCCTGTACGGTTATGCGCTGGATCTCAAGCAACAATACCTGCGTAACGCGCCCGCTATCGACAAGGTGCTGTTCGACAATCGCCTGGACCTGACTCACCGCGCCCTGGGCTTGCACACTGCCATTTCACGGGTGCAGGGCGGCAAGCTCAAGGCCAAGAAAGAAATTCGTATCGCTTCGCTGTTCAAGGACGCGGCACCTGAGTTTTTGAAAATGATCGTGGTGCACGAACTGGCCCACTTCAAGGAGTCGGACCACAACAAAGCGTTCTACCAACTCTGCGAGCACATGCTGCCGGGGTATCACCAGTTGGAATTCGACTTGCGGGTGTACCTGACCTGGCGCGATCTGCAACCCCCCAAGGAATGACCGAATGGACGTCAGCAAGACCAAAAGCAGCTTCTATCGTCGTTTGTATGTGGCGTACCTGATTGATAGCGGCGTGGCCAGCAACATTCCCGCGCTCACCGAAGTCACCGGCATGCCGCGACGCACCGCCCAGGACACCGTGGCAGCGCTGGCGGACCTGGATATCGTGTGTGAATTCGAGCAGCTAGAGGGTGCCCGTAACCATGCCGGGCATTATCGGATCCGTGATTGGGGGGCGATTGATCGGCGCTGGATCGAGGGGAATTTGCAGCGCATTAAAGCGGTGTTGGAGTATCCCTGAACATTGGCGGCGTCTGGGTCGGCGTTATCGCGAGCAGGCTCGCTCCCACATTGATCTGCAGTGGACATATGATTTATGTACCACGCAGATCCACTGTGGGAGCGAGCCTGCTCGCGAAGAGGGCATCAAGGCCGATGCATGCCAATGTGTGGAATCCCGTCTTCCATGTACTCGATACCCACCACTCCAAACCCATACCGTGAGTAATACCCCTGCAGATGCGCCTGTGCCGACAGTGAGATCGATGTACCGGGCCAGTGCTTCTCGGCCTGCTTGAGACCCTGTTCCATCAGTTTGTGGCCCAGCCCCTGTCCCCGTGCTTGGGGGGAGATGACCACGCGCCCGATGACCACGTCACTGTTTTGCGAGTGCGGATCGAGCAAGCGAAGGTAAGCCACCAGACGATTGTCCTGCCAGGCCATCAGGTGGCAGGTGTCGCCCTCCAGGTCCAGGCCGTCGACGTCCAGGTAGGGGCAATTCTGCTCCACGACGAATACTTCGGCGCGCAATTTGAGGATGGCGTACAGCTGTTCCTTGCTCAGGTCACTGTGATGTTTGCAGACCCAGTCGATATCCATTTTTTGAATTTCCTGAAGAACCTGATGCCGATATTAAGCGGGCTGGCTGCGGAAGTCTCTTTCTTGGACAACTGTAAAAATCTGTGACAAAGGCCAAAATGCCATCATCGAATTGTCGCGGCGTGGCCTTCTTTGTGTAATCTTCGATTCAACGCTGCGCAGCGGTTCCACTGAGCTAATGTTAGGACCGGATGTCTGACGACATCTCTTGAGATTCGGCTAAAAACAAACCGGGCTTTGAACCCGTCAAGGATGTTTGGCATGCCGCGATTGCATCGAGCTCTTGCTTTGGTCGGGTTGCTGTTGCTGAGCCACAACGCTTGCGCGCAAAAGTTGCGTCTGGTGGCAGATGGCTGGCCACCCTTTACCGACACCACGCTGGTCAATGGTGGCCTGGCGACCGATATCGTCAGTACCGCTCTGGCGCGAGCCGGTTATGCCAGTGACTTTGAGCAGGTGCCTTGGGCCCGGGCGATGCTGGGCATCGGCGAGGGGCGCTATGACGTGCTGATCAATGCCTGGTACAGCGAAGAACGTACCCATGTGGGCCGTTTCTCGGCTGAATACCTGCTCAATCGCGTGCGCTTCATCAAGCGTAAGGACGCACCCATCCAGTACGAGAACCTGCAGCAGCTGCATGCCTATCCCATCGCCGTGGTCCGCGGATACGCCTACTCCAAGGCGTTCGATGAGGATCAGCAATTGCAGAAAATCCCTGTGCATAACTTTGCAATGGCCGTGCGCATGCTCGCTGCCGGTCGGGTGAAGCTGACCCTGGAAGATGAGTTCGTCGCCCGTTATTACTTGGCTCGTGAGTCGGCCAAGGTGCGCAACGCCGTGGAGTTCATGCCCAAGCCACTGAGTGAAAACAGCCTGCACATTCTGGTCAGCCTGAAGAACCCGCAGCACGAGCAGATTGTCGCGGGATTCGATCGGGAGATTGCGGCGATGAAGGCCGATGGTAGTTATGCGCGGTTATTGAAGGCGCACGGGATGTGATCTTGCGGTGCCTGGACTGGCGCTATCGCGAGCAGGCTCGCTCCCACAGTTGATCTAGAGCGGACACTTAAATTTTGTACGGCTGAGGTCCACTGTGGGAGCGAGCCCGCTCGCGATGGCGGTGGTGCGAGCACCACACTCCTCAAGCCTCGCTAGTATCCTTGACCAGATGCGCCGCCAACGTGCGCAGCGGCCCCAACTGACGGCAGATCAACCCCAGTTGCGTCTGCACCAGCCGCTGACCCTCGTCGATATCATCGGGCATCTGCTCAAGCTCACTGGCCAAGGCTTCTTCCTCGTCGCTTTGGACCGCTATCGGTTGTTTGCTCGCCAGGCCCTGGGCAATTTCGTCGATGCTCGCGGCCAGTTTCACCCCTGCGCCGTCGATCAGGTGTTCGCGCACGTCTGCAGGCAATGCGGTGTCCCGATGGGCGCCCAGACCTGACAAGTAGCTGAGCAGGGTGTGGGACAGCACCAGGAAGCGGAACCCGACATCGGCTTCCTTACGGAAATGCCCCGGCTCCATCAGCATGTTTGCCAAGGTGGTGGACAATGCGGCGTCGGCGTTGTGGGCGTTGCGTCGGGCCAGGCGATAGGCCAGGTCATCGCTTTTGCCGGCGGCGTATTGCTGCATGATCTGGCGCAGGTAAATGCTGTTGCAGGTCAGCGTGTTGGCCAGCACCTTGTTCAACCGGCGGCCTTGCCAGTCCGGCAGGAACAGGAATACCGCAAGGCCGGCGATCAGGCTGCCCAGCAGCGTATCGAACAGGCGTGGCAGCAGCAGTCCATAGCCGTCGCCCACCTGGTTGAAGCAGAACAGCACCATGATCGTGATCGCGGCGGTCGCCAGGGTGTAGCGGGTCGTGCGGTTGGTAAAGAACACCACCCCGGCGGCGATGGCGAAAGACGATTGCACCAGCGGGTTGGGAAACAGATCGAACAGCGCCCAGGCCACCGTCAGGCCGATGGCGGTGCCGATGATCCGTTGGCCGAGCTTGCGCCGGGTGGCGCCGTAGTTGGGTTGGCACACGAACAGCGTGGTGAGAATGATCCAGTAGCCTTGGGACGGGTGGATCAGATGCACCATGGCATAACCCACACTCAGCGCCAGGGGCAGGCGCAGGGCATGCCGGAACAGCAGCGAGGTGGGCGTGAGCTGTGTGCGCAAGCGGACCCAGACGTCCTTCAGGTTGCGCGGCGAGCGATCCAGCAGGCTGCTATCGGTGGCGTCGGCCAGGGCGTCGGGGTTGCTCGCGTCGCTGAGCAGGCGGTCCATGGTGCCAAGGTTCGCCGACAAGGCCCGTAGCGAACGCAGCAATCCGCGCCAGGCTGGGTTGCTCTGAATCCGCAGGTGTTCGAGGGAGGCATGCAGGTCATTCAGCGCCTCGGCGAAGCTGGCGTCATAGACGAATGGCTGGCGCAGTTGGATCGACTCGGCCAACGCTTGGCAGGCTTTACCTTGCTGGCGCAGCAGGCGTTGGCAGCGGAACAGCACGTCGCTGTGAAAGAACGCCTCGGCCAGCGCGTTGTAGGGGTAGTGGGAAGAGCTGGCGCGCTCGTGGATATCCTGGGCGAGGAAGTACAGCTTCAGGTAGCGGCTGACCTTCGAGCCTGGTCGCCCATTGCCTACGCGGTGCAGGATGATTTCCTTCGCCGCGTTAAGCGCGGCGACGACCCGGCCGTTCTGCTGGGCCAGTTCCAGGCGCCGGGCTTCGACGTCCAGTTGGCGGATCGGCTCGAAGAGCGATGATTTGAGCTTCAGGTAGCGTCCCAGCTCGCGGAACAGCCGCGCCAGGCTTTGCTGCACCGGCTGGTTGGAAAACAGCGCCTGCCACAGTACCGAGAGCAGGCCGTACCAAGCCGCACCGGCCACCAGCAGCAAAGGTTCGTGCCAGAAATCGGTGACCGCGCCACCGCGCTGGTCTACGCCGATCATGGTGTAGACCGAGAGAATCAACGTGGCCGAGGCAATCGCGCCATAGCGTTCGCCCAGCGCACCGAGCATAGTCAGGGCGAAGCTCGCCAGCGCCAGGGCAACGATGAACAGAACCGGATAAGGGAACAGCAATTCCACCGACAGCGCTGCGATGGTGAAGCACACCAGCGTCACGGCCAGCGCGTTGAGGCGGCCCTGCCAGCTGTCATCGGTCTCGGCCAGGGCGCTGGCGATGATGCCCAGGAACAGCGGGATCAACAGCGCCATCTCATCCAGATACCAACACAGCGCCATGCTGCCGGTCAGGGCGATGAACACCCGCACGCTATAACTGAATTTATCCAACGCCCAAAGGCGACGCAGAGACTGACTAAACGAGGTCGATGACATGAAGTGCACGGGCCTGACGGGCAATGACGCTAAATTGAGGCAGTAATGACGCCGACGCAATGGCGGCGATCACATCCGGCAGCAAAAAGTGTTCCTTCGCGTGTGAATGCAATTTTAGAAAACACCATAGCCCCCCTGTGGGAGCGAGCTTGCTCGCGATGGCGTCAGGTCGGTCACATTAATATTGACTGAACCTCCGCTATCGCGAGCAAGCTCGCTCCCACAGGGTTGTTGTTCACATGTTGGATCAGACGTATTGCGCAGCCGCATACCCCGACGCCCAGGCCCATTGGAAGTTGAACCCGCCCAGGTGCCCGGTGACGTCCAGCACTTCGCCAATGAAATACAGGCCAGGGCTTTTCAGTGATTCCATGGTCTTGGACGAGACTTCCCGCGTATCGACGCCGCCCAGGGTCACTTCGGCGGTGCGGTAGCCTTCGGTGCCGGCCGGGACGACATTCCAGCTCGACAGTTTCTCGGCAATGTCTGCCAGTTCGGCGTGGGTGTATTGCTTCATGGGTTTGGAGACGAACCAAGTATCGGCCAGCAGGGTGGCCATCTTCTTGGTGAACAATTCGCCCAGCAGGGTTTTCAGTTCGCTGTTGGGGCGTTCGGCCTGTTGCTGTTGCAGCCAGCTCGGCACGTCGTGGTCCGGCAGCAGGTTGATCTGCACCGTGTCACCCGGTTCCCAGAACGAGGAAATCTGCAGGATCGCCGGGCCGCTGAGGCCGCGGTGGGTGAACAGGATGTTCTCGCGAAAACTCTGCTCGTTGCAGCTCACCAGGCAATCCACTGAAGTGCCTGAAAGTTCGGTGCACAACGCCTTGAGCTGGTCAGTGATGGTGAACGGTACCAGCCCGGCGCGGGTGGGCAGCAGTTGGTGCCCGAACTGTTTGGCCACCTGGTAACCGAAACCGGTCGCGCCCAGCGTCGGGATCGACAGCCCGCCCGTGGCAATCACCAAGGATTGGCAGGTGATGGCCCCGAGGGTGGTTTGCAGCAGGTAGCCGCTCTCGGTTTTCTCGATGCGCTCGATCGAGGTGTCCAGGTGCAGGTTGACACCGGCCTGGTCGCATTCGTCCAGCAGCAGGCCGAGGATGTCGCTGGACTTGTTATCACAGAACAACTGGCCGAGTTTTTTCTCGTGATAGGGCACGCTGTGCTTGGCCACCAGGGCGATGAAATCCCACTGGGTGTAACGGGCCAGGGCCGACTTGCAGAAATGCGGGTTCTGCGAGAGGAAATTGCCCGGTTCGCTGTACATGTTGGTGAAATTGCAGCGCCCACCGCCGGACATGAGGATTTTCTTGCCGGCCTTGTTGGCGTGGTCCAGCAACATCACCTGCCGTCCGCGCCCTGCGGCGGTCAGCGCGCACATCAACCCCGCGGCGCCAGCGCCAATGATCACGACTTCGGTAGAGCGCAAAACGGTGTCCCTCTAAATGTCACCACAAAACCCATTGTGGGAGCGAGCCTGCTCGCGATGAGGCCGGTACATTCAACATTGATGTTGTCTGACAGTCCGTCATCGCGAGCAGGCTCGCTCCCACAGTTTGATCTCTGTTGGAGTTACAGGATCCGCACCCGCAACGAACGGCCCTTGATCTTGCCATCGTTCAGGCGTTGCAGCGCCTGTTTGGCGATTGCGCGCTCCACGGCGACATAGGCCTGGAAGTCGAAAATCGCGATCTTGCCGACCTGGGCGCCGGGGATGCCGGCCTCGCCGGTGAGGGCGCCGAGGATGTCGCCGGGGCGGACTTTGTCTTTGCGCCCGGCACCAATGCACAGGGTGCTCATGGCCGGCAGCAGCGGGCCGCCGCCCTGGGGCTTGAGGTTGTCCAGTTGGTCCCAGCTCAGTGGCGACTTCTGCAACTGCTCGATCGCTTGGGCGCGGTGGGCTTCGGACGGCGCCACCAGGCTGATGGCGATGCCTTTTTCACCCGCACGCCCGGTGCGGCCGACGCGGTGAATGTGAATTTCCGAATCGCGGGCCAGTTCGACGTTGATCACCATGTCCAGTGCGTCGATGTCCAGGCCACGGGCCGCCACATCGGTGGCGACCAGCACCGAGGTGCTGCGGTTGGCGAACATCGCCAGCACCTGATCGCGGTCGCGCTGTTCCAGATCGCCATGCAGGCCGACCGCCGAGATACCTTTGGATGTCAGATGGTCGACGGTTTCCTGAACCTGCTGCTTGGTGAAGCAGAACGCCACGCAGGAGGCCGGACGGAAATGCGCCAGCACCTTGACCACGGCGTCCATGCGCTCCTCGGGGGAGATTTCATAGAAACGCTGCTCGATCTGCGCGTCGGAGTGAAAGGCTTCGGCCTTGACCTGCTGCGGGTTGCGCATGAACTTGGACGACAGTTGCTTGATGCCCACCGGGTAGGTGGCTGAGAACAGCAAGGTCTGACGGCGTTCCGGGGTCTGCTGGATGATGTCTTCGATGGCGTCGTAGAAGCCCATGTCGAGCATGCGGTCGGCTTCATCGAGGATCAGCGTGTTGAGGCCGTCCAGCACCAGCGAGCCCTTGCGCAGGTGCTGCTGGATGCGCCCTGGCGTGCCGACGATGATGTGGGCGCCGTGCTCCAGGGAAGCGATCTGCGGGCCAAACGACACGCCGCCACACAGGGTCAGGACCTTGATGTTGTCTTCGGCGCGGGCCAGGCGCCTGATTTCCTTGGCAACCTGATCGGCCAGCTCACGAGTCGGGCAGATCACCAGTGCCTGGCAGCCGAAGAAGCGCGGGTTGATCGGGTTCAGCAGGCCGATGCCGAAGGCCGCGGTCTTGCCGCTGCCGGTCTTGGCCTGGGCGATCAGATCCATGCCCTTGAGGATCACCGGCAAGCTCTGCGCCTGGATCGGCGTCATCTGGGCATAACCGAGGGATTCGAGGTTAGCCAGCATGGCGGCGGACAGCGGCAGAGTATTAAAAGCGGTGGCAATGGTGGTCACGGGACTGGCCTGCAAAACAAAATGTCGCGCAGTGTAGCAGCCTCGTGCCACTTTTCTCGAAAGTTCTGGACGAGCTGTGGCGCAGTTCTGAAGCGGACGAATTCCCTGTGGCGAGGGAGCTTGCTCCCGCTGGGGCGCGAAGCGCCCCCAAACCGGCCAACACGGTGTACCTGAAAGTTCGTGTCGCCTGGATTGCGACTGCTGCGCAGCCGAGCGGGAGCAAGCTCCCTCGCCACGAAAGCTCACCGATCCTGGTCAGTGCTCGATATGCTCATCCGGCCGCTTGGCCCGCCGCCCATCCTCTTTCGACAGCTGCGAAAAAATCGTCGCCGCCAGCATCGCCATGATGCCCACCGTCAGGAACGTCAACTGGAACGCGCCAAGCACGGTGTCCACCCCGTCGTTGCCGACCTGGGCGGTAAAGCCGCCGAGCAGCGCACCAGCACAGGCCACGCCCAGGCTCAGGGACAGTTGCGCCACCACCGACAGCAGGCTGTTGCCGCTGCTGGCGCTGGCGTCGTCCAGGTCAATCAGGGTCACGGTGTTCATCGCGGTGAACTGCAACGAGTTGATTGCTCCCAGCACCGCCAGTTGCGCCAGCAGCAGCCAGTACGGCGTCTGTTCGCTGACCAGGCCCATGCTCGCCAGCATCAGGCCCAGGGCCAGGGTATTGGCGGTCAATACGCTGCGGTAGCCGAAGCGCTCGATCAACGGCCGGGCCACGGACTTGGCGACCATCGCCGCCGCGGCCAGAGGTAACATGCTCATCCCGGCCTGGGACGGTGAATAGCCCAGGGCCACTTGCAGCAGCAACGGCACCAGGAACGGCAGGGCGCCGCTGCCCAGGCGCGCGAACAGATTGCCGAGAATCCCCACGGCGAAGGTCCGGGTCTTGAACAGCGACGGTGCGAACAGCGGGTTTTCGATGTGCCCGGCCCGTAGCCAATAAGCCGCCAGGCAGGCCATGCCGCCGAACAACAGCAACATCACGCGCAAGTGCGGCAGGTGCAGTTCACCGAGGCCTTCCATGGCGATGGTGATCAGCACCATGGCCGCGCCAAACAGCAGAAAACCCAGGCCATCGAACCGGGTACGCTCGCTGCCGCGCAGGTCCGGGATGAATTTCCACACTGCGTAGCAACCCAGCACGCCCACCGGCAGGTTGATGATGAAGATCCAGTGCCAGGTCAGGTACTCCACCATCCAGCCGCCCATGGTCGGGCCGATCAGTGGACCGAGCAGGCCGGGAATGGTGATGAAACCCATGATCCGCACCAGTTCCGAGCGTGGGTAGGCCCGCAACACGACCAACCTGCCCACCGGCAGCATCAGCGCGCCGCCCAGGCCCTGGATCACCCGGGCGCCGATCAGCATGGACAACGAATTGGACAAGGCGCAGAGCAACGAGCCGAAGCTGAACAACAGGATCGCGCCGAAGAAAATCTTCTTGGTCCCGAAGCGGTCGGCGATCCAGCCAGAGGCCGGGATCAGCAGCGCCACGGTGAGCATGTAGGCAATGATCACGCCCTGCATGCGCAGCGGGTTTTCCGCCAGGTCGCTGGCCATGGCGGGCAGGGCGGTGTTGAGGATGGTCCCGTCCAGGGACTGCATGAAAAAGGCAATCGCCACGACCCAAGGAAGCCAGCGGGCGGTGACAGCGTCGAGCGGTGCGCGGTTGGGCATGGGACCTCTTGTACGGAGTGTTGATCAGGAACAGATGCCGCTGTTGTGGCGAGGGGATTTATCCCCGCTGGGCTGCGAAGCAGCCCCAGAACTGTCGCCTCGGTGAGTCAGGCAGAACGCATTTACCCTTTGGGGGTCGCTTCGCAACCCCGCGGGGATAAATCCCCTCGCCACAGGTCCTGTGTTTGGTTGGCTACAACGTCAAGGTCAAGCGCTTGACTAATGCCCCCGGCAACAGCATCGAAGCCGTGGCCCGCTGGCTGTAGGTGCTGGCCGAGAGCAGCAGTTCCCGCTCCCGGCTCAGGCCTTCGAGTTGCGAGCCGAGCAGGCTGTAGACGCTGTCGTCGAAACGCATGGTGCTGACCGGCGCGACGATCTGGCCGTTCTCGACCCAGAACGTGGCGAAGCGGGTCATGCCGGTCATGCGCGCGGCCGGTTGGTCCGAGTAGTTCAGGTACCAGAGGTTGCTGATGTACAGCCCGGTGCCAAGGTGTTCGAGGATATCTTGCTGCTCGAGCTGGCCTTCGTTCATCACCAGCGCCGTGGGGTATTCGTAGCTGCTGGCGCCGTTGGCGTTCAGGCCGTGCTCGGCGGCGCTGCGGGAGTTGATCAACTGTGCACCGGCCATGCCTTTGACGATCAGGCCCAAGTCATCGCGCGGATAACCTTCGTCGGAAAACGCCGGGCTCAAAGAGCCGCTGACCTGCTCACTGAGCCATACGTCGGGGCTCAAGCTTGCTTCGTTCGCGTAGAACTTCTGCAATGGACTTTGCTTGCTGGCAATCGCCCGGGCCGAAAACCCGCCCCAGCTGAGCATGCCCATGATTTCTTCCATCGCCGCTGGTGCCAGGTAGGCGCGGTATTCACCGGGCGGCAGGGTGCGCAAGGGGCGGCCCAAAAACGCCAATTGCTCGCGGGCCTGTTCAAAGCGCCTGGCAAAGCCTTCGCTGCTCCATTCGTGCCCGGCGTAGCTGGCTTTTACCGCCTGGCCGTTTTCATGGAACAGGCTGAAATCGAAGTTGAAGCTGTTGGCCTGATGCCAGCCGAACGCCCCCGAAGAACTGGCAAAGCCCCGGCTGATGGGGCCGGCGGCATAGAAACCGACCAAATCCAGACCGTCGGCGGCGCGGGTGATTTCGGCCACGGCCTGGTCAGTGTCCGGCAACGGATGGTCCTGCACGTTGTGGCTCTGCCAGTGGTTGTGGTTGAGCAGCAGGTACGGATCGGGCGGCAGCAGCGGCAGGGTTTCGCGCAACTGTTGCAGACCTTCGGCCAGGCGATGCAGGTCGGTTTCGACTTCACCGGACAAGGTGATCTGCAAGTCGGCGTGGCGCCCGTCGTTGATCAGTTTGAAGCTGACGCTGGCCTGCTGCACCTGCCCGGCCTGACGGACCTTGCCATGGTTGAAACGCACAAAAGCAGAGGATTCGGCGGCGTAGCCGAGGGTGAACTGCTCGGCTTCGCGCAGTGCATTGTGCAGCCAGTCCACCAGCGTCTTGAAGGCCTCGGCCTGATTGTTGCCGGTGCTTATATTGCCGGTGCTCATCAGGCATCTCCCCCAAACACTGCGACATTGCTGAATACGCACGCCGGCGAGGCATGGCCGACGCGAATGACCTGGTTCGGTTCGCCCTTGCCACAATTTGGCGTGCCCAGTACCTGGGCGGTACTGGCATCGCCCACCGCCCGCAGGCTTTTCCAGAATTGCGCGGAAATGCCTCGGTAGTTGGGGTTTTTCACCACGCCCTTGAGCTCGCCATTTTCGATCAATTGACCCCACTCGCAACCGAACTGGAATTTGTTGCGGGCATCGTCGATGGACCAGGAGCGGTTGGTGCGCATCAGCACGCCGTGTTCGATGCCCTGGATCAGTTGCTCCAACGATTGGTCGCCGGGCTCGATGTTCAGGTTCGCCATGCGGTCGATGGGCGGGCGATTCCAGCCACAGGCGCGGCTGTTGGCGACCCCGCTCAGGCCTGCGCGAAATTGCGACAGCGCACCACCCAGGGGGCGCAGCAACAGCCCTTCACGAATCAGAAATTCTTTGCTGGCGGCGGTGCCGTCGTCGTCATGGCTGTAGCTGGCCAGCTCTTCGGGAACGTTCGGGTCGAAGGTCACGTTCAATAGCTGGGAGCCGTATTGCAGATGCCCAAAGTCGCCGGTCGTGACGAAACTGGTGCCGGCGTAATTGCGCTCGTCTCCCAGGATGCGGTCCAGTTCCAGCGGGTGACCGATGGACTCATGGATCTGCAGCATCATCTGATCGGGCATCAACAGCAGGTCACGGGGGCCTTGCGGGGTGTTCGGCGCCAGGAGCAATTGCAGGGCCTGGTCGGCGATCTTTGGTGCGGCACCGATCAGGCCGCAGCGGCGGATGACATCGAAGCCGCCTTGCTGGCCGAAGTTCTCACGGCCCAGGGTGCGGGTCTGGCTGTCGTTGCCGTCGAAGGCGGTGACGTCCAGGGCCGGATAAACAAAGCGTTGGGCCTGGCGCAGTTCGGCGCCGACGCTGTTGAGGTAGATCTGCTCGACCTGGGTCAGGCCGATGCTGACCTGCCAGTTCACCAGGCGCTCATCCTTGGGCACCGCGGCGGATTCGTCACCCAGTAATTGATAGCAGTCGTTGAGGGACGGGAACGCCTGGTCGAAGTGAGGCGAGAAGTAATCGGCGCGGTCGCTGGAGACCGCCTGCTCGCGCAAGTCGAGCAGGGCGTGTGGCTTGAGTCGGCGGGCTTGTTGCTCGGCCCGCTCCAGCGCCGCTTGCAGGCCGGCCTGGGACAGGTCGTTGGTGGCCGCATAGGCCTCGACACCGTTGACCCGCACGGTCAGCATCGCCCCTTCGTCACGGCCCAGGCTGGGCGGTTCGGCAATGTTCTTGCGCACCGACAGATGCTGGCCGGACTCGCGCACGTAGCGCAGGGAAAAGAACTCAGCGCCCGTGCGCAAGGCAGCAAACCGCTGCTTGAGCTGGGGGTGGACATCGAACATGGAACCTCCTTGTCTGGAGTGGCGGTGCAGCGAGGTGCGGCGCATTGACGCGACGGCTCTAGATTAGGCCTGGGCGGGGGAGGGATCAAGGCAGATGGGAATATGGAGTGTCAGGCCGGACGCCATCGCGAGCAGGCTCGCTCCCACAGTGGAACTTGGGTGATCGCAAAATTTGCGTCCACCACCCATCCCCCTGTGGGAGCGAGCTTGCTCGCGATGGCGGTGCAGCGCCTTACTGGGCGGTTGGTCCCACTTCACGCAACGGCTTGCCGCGCACCGGCGCGTCGCCGGCCACGTAGTACGGCGCGGTGCTGCGTGGCAGTGGCTGGCGGCCACGGATCTTGTCGGCGATTTTCTCGGCGATCATGATCGTTGGCGCATTCAGGTTGCCGGTGGTGATGATCGGCATGATTGAGGCATCGACCACGCGCAGCCCTTGCATGCCATGGACGCGGCCTTCGCCGTCCACCACCGCCATGTCGTCGGTGCCCATCTTGCACGAGCAGGACGGATGGAAAGCGGTTTCGGCGTGCTCGCGGATGAACTGGTCCAACTGCTCGTCAGTCTGCACCTCGATGCCCGGACTGATTTCGCGACCGCGGAACGGGTCGAGCGCCGGCTGCTGCATGATCTCGCGGGTCAGGCGGATGCCGTCGCGAAACTCCTGCCAGTCCTGCTCGGTGGCCATGTAGTTGAACAGGATGCTCGGGTGCTGGCGCGGGTCCTTGGACTTGGCCTGGATCCGGCCACGGCTTGGCGAACGCATCGAGCCCATGTGTGCCTGGAAACCGTGTTCCTTCACGCCGTTGCTACCGTTGTAGTTAATTGCCACCGGCAGGAAGTGATACTGGATGTTCGGCCAATCGAAGTCCGGGCGGGTGCGGATGAAACCGCCAGCCTCGAATTGGTTGCTGGCGCCGATGCCGGTGCCGTTGAACAGCCATTCGGCACCGATGGCCGGCTGGTTGTACCAGAGCAGCGACGGGTACAGCGAAACCGGCTGGGTGCAGGCGTATTGCAGGTACAGCTCCAGGTGGTCCTGGAGGTTTTCACCGACGCCTGGCAGGTCATGGACCACCGGGATGTCGAGGCTTTCCAGCAGTTTGGCCGGGCCGACGCCGGAGCGTTGCAAAATCTGCGGCGAGGCGATGGCGCCGGAGCAGAGCAATACTTCCTTGCGGGCGCGGGCCTCGACGCGCTCTTCAGCAGCGCCCACCAGATAACGCACGCCGACCGCACGTTTGCCTTCGAACACGATCTTGTCGGTCAGGGCATGGGTGACGATGGTCAGTGTCGAGCGCTTCTTGGCCACGTCCAGGTAACCGCGCGCGGTGCTGGCGCGACGACCATTGGGCGTGACGGTACGGTCCATCGGGCCGAAACCTTCCTGCTGATAACCGTTGAGGTCTTCGGTGCGCGGGTAACCGGCCTGAACGCCGGCTTCGACCATGGCATGGAACAGCGGGTTGTTGCCGGCCTTGGGCGTGGTCACGCTGACCGGGCCGTCACCACCGTGGTAGTCGTTCGGGCCGATGTCGCGGGTTTCGGCTTTGCGAAAATACGGCAGGCAGTCCAGGTAGGCCCAGTCTTCCAGGCCCGGCAGCTTGGCCCAATTGTCGTAGTCCAGGGCGTTGCCGCGGATGTAGCACATACCGTTGATCAGCGAAGACCCACCCAGGCCCTTGCCGCGACCGCATTCCATGCGACGGCCGTTCATGTGCGGCTCCGGGTCGGTCTCGTAGGCCCAGTTGTAGCGACGACCCTGCAGCGGGAACGCCAGGGCGGCGGGCATTTGCGTGCGGAAATCCAGGCGATAGTCCGGCCCACCGGCTTCGAGCAGCAGGACGGTGACGCCTTCGTCTTCGGTCAGGCGGGTGGCCAGGGTGTTACCGGCCGAACCGGCACCGATGATGATGTAATCGAATTCTTGGGACATGAAATGCACCCTCTTTTTGAATTGGGTTCAGGTCGCGATTGCCTTGACGCCGCGCAACCTGTGGCGAGGGGATTTATCCCCGTTCGGCTGCGCAGCAGTCGTAAATCAGCGACTGGGTTTGTCTGAAGAATGGGGGGCCTTGGGGAGGGGGCTGCTACGCAGCCCCACGGGGATAAATCCCCTCGCCACAACGGCGTTCACTCAAGGCCTCATGTCAGATCAGAACACCGACGCGTAATCGCCCAGTTCGACCTGTACCGATTTGATACGGGTGAAGTTGTTCAGCGAACTGATGCCGTTCTCCCGGCCCACGCCCGATTGCTTGTAACCGCCGACCGGCATTTCGGCGGCCGATTCGCCCCAGGCGTTGATCCAGCAGATGCCGGCTTCGAGCTGATGAATCACCCGGTGCGCGCGGTTCAGGTCGCGGGTCACGACGCCGGCGGCCAGGCCGAAGTCGGTGTCGTTGGCGCGGCGGATCACTTCTTCTTCGGTTTCATAGGTGAGGATGCTCATCACCGGACCAAAGATTTCTTCACGCACGATGGTCATATCATCGGTGCAATCGGTGAACACGGTCGGGGCGACGAACGCGCCCTTGGCCAATTCGCCTTCAGTCAAACGACCGCCGCCGCACAGCAGGCGCGCGCCCTCGGCCTTGCCTTTCTCGATGTAGCCCAACACGCTTTCCATGTGGGCGAAGCTGACCAGCGGCCCGAAGTTGGTGTTTTCATCTTCTGGATTGCCGATGCGAATACGTGCCACGCGCTCGGCGATCTTGGCTTCGAAAGCTGCCTTGAGATGGCTCGGCACGAACACCCGGGTGCCGTTGGTGCAGACCTGGCCGGAGCTGTAGAAGTTGGCCATCATCGCGGTGTCGGCGGCGCGATCCAGATCGGCGTCGTCGAAGATGATCAGCGGTGACTTGCCGCCCAGTTCCATGGTTACGTCCTTGAGCGACGAGCTCGAGGCGCTGGCCATGACTTTCTTGCCGGTGTCGGTGCCGCCGGTGAACGAGATTTTCTCGATGCGCGGGTGCTCGGTCAGCCAGGTGCCGACTTCACGGCCGCTGCCCGTCAGCACGTTGAACACCCCCGCTGGTACGCCGGCTTCGGTGTAGATTTCGGCCAGTTTCAGGGTGGTCAGCGAGGTGACTTCGCTCGGCTTGAAGATCATCGCATTGCCAGCTGCCAGGGCCGGTGCCGATTTCCACAACGCGATCTGGATCGGGTAGTTCCACGCGCCGATGCCGGCCACCACGCCCAGGGGTTCGCGACGGGTGTAGACGAACGAAGTGGTGCGCAGCGGCACCTGCTCGCCTTCGATGGCGGGCACCAGGCCGGCGTAGTATTCCAGCACGTCGGCGCCGGTGACGATGTCGACGTAGCGGGTTTCGGAATAGGCTTTGCCAGTGTCGAGGGTTTCCAGGGCGGCCAACTCATCGTTGCGCTCGCGCAGGATCTCTACGGCGCGGCGCAGGATGCGTGAACGCTGCATGGCGGTCATGGCGGCCCAGACTTTCTGGCCTTTTTCGGCGCTGACCACGGCGCGCTCGACGTCTTCTTTGGTGGCCCGCTGCACCTGGGCGAGTACTTCACCGTTGGCCGGGTTGATGGCTTCGAAAGTGGCGTCGCCGCTGGCATCGCTGTACGCGCCATCGATGTAGAGTTTTTGCAGTTCGAAACGGGCCATAAAGTCCTCGCAAGTGCATGAGTGGTTGGCTGACCACCGGGGCGTGTCGTCTACAGCTGACTACGCGGTTCGGTGGCGGTTCAGGAGCCGAGCGGTTCTGTGTGCTCTGTTACCCCTGCCTTGGCCAATTGGAAATCCATGTATTCGTAAGCGATCCGGTGCGCCTGGGCGGTATCGAACGCGTCTCCCGACAGCGCCCCGCGCAGCCACAAACCGTCAATCAACGCGGCCAGGCCCCGTGCCGCGCTACGTGCCTCATCGAGGGGCAACACGCGGCGGAACTGGCAACACAGGTTGGAATACAGACGGTGATCGTTGATCCGCTGCAACCTGTGCAAAGACGGGTGGTGCATGCTGGTGGCCCAAAAGGCCAACCAGGTTTTCATTGCCGGGCCATTGACCTGGCTGGCGTCGAAGTTGCCTTCGATGATCACCTGCAGGTGAGCCCTTGGGCTTGGGTCCTCCAGCGCCTGACGGCGTGCAGTGACGTTCTCGCTCAGGACACTCATCAGGTACTGGGCCGTGGCCGCGATCAGGCCATTCTTGTCCTTGAAGTAGTGGCTGATGATGCCGTTGGAGACACCGGCCAAACGGGCGATCAGCGCAATGCTGGCGTCCCCCATCCCGACCTGATCGACCGCTTGCATAGTGGCTTCGATCAATTGCTGGCGGCGGATGGGTTGCATACCGACCTTGGGCATCTGGTACATCTCCTTAGGCCATCCGATGGATGAGTGTTGTCTATCGGAATGAAGGCCAGTCTATTTTGTTTTGATTGAACGTTCAATCAACAAAAATAAGTTCTATGACAAGTCGTCGCTATTTGCCGGGGCGAGGACTTTTGGGGATGTCTTTATAACACTCGTCGGTTGGCATGTAGGCCAAATGCGCTTGATAGCTGGAATACTGTTGTGGTGAGGGGATTTGCATTCCAAGTCAAGCTGGTCAGCAGTTCAGAATCACCCAAACAAAAACGCCGCGATCGTCTCGCGGCGTTTTTGTCGGTTTCGCTTAGCCCAGGTTTTTGCCGAGCAGTGCGTGGTACAGCTCACTGTCGCCAAGAATCCCGACGACCTGCTGGTTATCGTGAAGTACCAGCTTGTTGCCGGTCTGGTAGCGAATCTGCAGCGCGTCGCGCATGCCGATGTTGGAGTCCACCAGGGTCGGACGACGGCCCAGGCCTTCGACGGCTTGGCCCGGGGCCCAGTTTTGCAGGTCCAGCACCGCGCCGTTCTGGCGGGCGCCCTTGATGGTGTTGCCTTCGGCCAGATCGAGCCAGGAGTCGCCGCCCGGATCCAGGCACACCGAACCGTTGATGCGCTTGCAGTTGTCCAGGGTGCGCATCAGGCTGCGGCCACAGAGCACGTTGAGCGGGTTGGTGTGGGCGACGAAGGTGCGCACGTAATCGTCGGCCGGGTTCAGCACGATTTCTTCCGGCTTGCTGTACTGGATGATCCGGCCGTCTTTCATGATCGCGATCCGGCTGCCCAGCTTCAAGGCTTCGTCCAGGTCATGGCTGACGAACACGATGGTCTTGCTCAGTTTGCGTTGCAATTCCAGCAATTCGTCCTGCAAGCCCTGGCGGATCAGTGGGTCGAGGGCCGAGAAAGGTTCGTCCATCAGCAGGATATCGGCGTCCATCGCCAGGGCGCGGGCCAGACCGACCCGTTGCTGCATGCCGCCGGACAACTCGTCCGGTTTCTTGTTGCGCCACTGGGTCAGGCCAACCAGCTCAAGTTTTTCATCCACCAGCTTCTTGCGTTCCTTTTCCGGCCGGCCCTGCATTTCCAGGCCGAAGCTGATGTTTTCGCGCACCGTAAGCCAGGGCATCAGGGCGAACTTCTGGAACACCATGGCAATGCGCTTGGTGCGCATCATCTTCAGTTCGGCCGGGCTGCAGGAGGCGATGTCGATCTGCCGGCCTTCATGCTCGACGAACAACTTCCCGCGACTGACGGTGTTCAAGCCGTTGATGCAACGCAGCAGGCTGGATTTACCGGAGCCGGACAGCCCCATCAGTACGCAGATTTCGCCTTTTTCAATGTCCAGGCTGGCTTTTTCCACACCGACGATTTGCCCGGTTTTCTTCAGGATTTCGTTGCGCGTCATGCCTTGGTCGAGCAGCTTGAGGGCTTCACGTGGATCTTTGGAGAAGATCACGTCGACCTCTTCGAAGCGGATTATGCTCATGCGTCACCCCCTACTTTGGCGTCGGGTTGCTTGCAGATTCGGTCGAGCATGATTGCCAGCAATACGATCGCCAGGCCTGCTTCGAAGCCCAGGGCGATATCAGCGGTGTTCAGTGCGTTGACCACGGGTTTGCCCAGGCCGTCGGCACCCACCAGCGCGGCGATGACCACCATCGACAACGACAGCATGATGCATTGGGTGATACCGGCCGCGATGCTGGGCATCGCATGGGGCAGTTCGATACGGGACAGCAGTTGGCGACGGGAGCAGCCGAAGGCTTTGCCGGCGTCCATCAGTTCGTCCGGAACGTCGCGGATACCCAGGTAGGTCAAGCGGATGGGCGCGGCAATCGCGAACACCACCGTCGAGATCAGACCGGGGACCACACCCAGCCCGAAAAGGGTCAGGGTAGGAATGAGGTAAACGAAGGTCGGTACGGTCTGCATCAGATCGAGCACCGGACGCATCATGGTGTAGAACAGCGGCTTGTGCGCGGCAACAATGCCCAGCGGCACGCCGATCAAGACACAGACCAGGGTCGCGAACAGCACCTGGGCCAGGGTTTCCATGGTTTCCTGCCAGTAACCCAGGTTCAGGATAAGCAGAAAGGCTGCGATAACGAAGACCGTCAGGCCCCACTTGCGCTGGATAAAATGCGCCAGTAGAGCGATGAGGCCGATCAAGACAAGCGGGTTGAACCAGGTCAGCGCAAACGTCACGCCGTGAATCATCGTTTCCAGTGACAAGGCGATGGCATCGAATGTGTTGGCGCCGTGTTGCGTCAACCAGTCGACAAAGCCCGCAATGTACTGGCCCAAGGGTATTTTCTGATCAATCAGCATGGTAGTGAACATCCGCATGCAAGGAATAAACAGCCCGGACGAGCGAACCCGCCCGGCATAAAAGCATTACTGCGCAAGCTTGGCTTTCACGGCTTCCAGGCCGGGTTTACCGTCAATGGTGGTCACGCCAGCGAGCCAGGTATCGAGTACCTGTGGGTTTTTCTTCAGCCAGGCCTTGGCGGCTGCGTCAGGCTTCATCTTGTCGTCAAGCACGTTGCCCATCAGCGTGCTTTCCATGTCCAGGGTGAAGGTCAGGTTTTTCAACAACTGACCTACGTTGCTGCATTCCTGGACGTAGCCTTTGCGGGTATTGGTGTAGATGGTTGCCTGGCCGAAATTCGGACCGAAGTACTCGTCACCACCGGTGAGGTACTTCATTTTGAAGCGGGTGTTCATTGGATGTGGTTCCCAGCCCAGGAACACCACGGCGGTGCTGCGGCGCTCGGCGCGATCGACCTGTGACAACATGCCGGCTTCGCTGGACTCGACGATCTTGAAACCGGCGTCCTTCAGGCCGAAGGCATTCTTGTCGATCATGCTCTGGATCAGGCGGTTGCCGTCGTTACCCGGTTCGATGCCATAGATCTTGCCGTCCAGTTCCTTCTTGAACTTGGCGATGTCGGCGAAATCCTTCAGCCCTTTGTTATAGAGCTCTTCGGGCACCGCCAGGGTGTACTTGGCGTTCTCCAGGTTGGCCCGCACCGTATCCACGGTGCCGGCTTCGCGGTAGGCCTTGATGTCGTTTTCCATCGTCGGCATCCAGTTGCCGAGGAACACATCCATGTTCTTGCCGTCGGCCAGGGACTTGTAGGTCACCGGTACGGAAATCATGGTGGTCTTGGTTTTGTAGCCCAGGGCCTCAAGTACCACGCTGGTGGTGGCGGTGGTCACGGTGATGTCGGTCCAGCCGACATCGGAGAAGTTGACGGTGCTGCACTGCGCGGGTTCAGCAGCGTTGGCCAGCATCGGAAGACTCAGCATGGCGGCCAACAACAACGGCGTGGAACCTTTCATGGGTGGACTCCTGGTGTTTTATCGGCGGTGTCCGGTCAGGACCACCGCGCTTATTGGGGTTGCGGTTGGTGGCGCGTGGGCACTCTTCGACACGCGGCCTTGCAAACGAGCCGTAACCGATCATGTACCAGTGCAAATCTGTCGCCTACAGGGTGCGTCGTATCCAGTACAGGGAGGGTCGCATCCAGTGTCAGTGACGTCGTTTACAGATTTTTTTCACCCTTGGCTGGCCTCTGATACGCAAAAAACGTCGTAAAACCGGGGCAAAGGGCGGGCGACGTCGGTGGGCATGATTGCGTCGGTGTCAGACGTCGAACGCCCTGGCAAAAGCCGGATGATGCGGGCATCCCGGCGTTGAGCGTAGCAGCTCCGCCACCGGGCGCTCCTGCGCCCGGATGTGCCTGTTCTGGAGGTTCTCGGCAATGGCAATCAGCGTGTTCGACCTGTTCAAAATTGGTATCGGCCCGTCCAGTTCCCACACCGTGGGCCCCATGCGCGCTGCGGCGCTGTTCGTTGAAGCGATGCGCGCGAAGTCGTTGCTGCGCGATGTGCGTCGGGTCGAGGTGCAGCTGTTCGGCTCGTTGTCAGCAACAGGCATCGGCCATGGCAGTGACAACGCGGTGATCATGGGTTTGATGGGCGAGTGGCCAGACGCGATCGATCCGTCGCAGATTGGCCCGCGCATCGAGTTGTTGCGCCAAACCCAGACCCTGCTGCTGGACGGTCGCCTGCCGGTGCCTTTCGTCTGGTCCCGGGATATGCGCCTGCTCGACGAAAACCTGCCGTTCCACCCCAACGCGATGACGCTGGTGGCCAAGGGTGACCACGGCGAGTTGCACCGCGACACCTATTATTCAGTCGGCGGTGGCTTCGTCGTCGATCAGGCCCAGGCGTCCAGCGGCGTGGTGGATCTGGACGTCACTGAACTGCCTTACGATTTTTCCAGTGCCGAAGAACTGCTCCAGTTGTGTAGCACCCACAACCTTCGGGTGGCCGAGCTCATGATGGCCAACGAAAAGGTCTGGCGCTCGGAGGAGGAGATCCGCAGCGGCCTGATGAAACTCTGGCGGGCGATGCAGGATTGCGTCGAGCAGGGTCTCAAGCATGAGGGCATCTTGCCCGGCGGTTTGAATGTGCGCCGGCGAGCGGCCAAGTTACACCGCAGCCTGCAAGAGCTGAGCAAACCCAATGTCATCGGCTCGACGCTCAGCGCCATGGAATGGGTCAACCTGTTCGCCCTGGCGGTCAATGAAGAAAACGCCGCCGGTGGGCGCATGGTCACGGCCCCGACCAATGGTGCGGCGGGGATCATTCCGGCGGTGCTGCATTACTTCATGAAATTCAGCGAAGCGGTCACCGATGCCAACGTTGTGGATTACTTCCTCGGCGCGGCGGCGGTGGGCATCCTGTGTAAAAAGAACGCCTCTATCTCCGGTGCCGAAGTCGGTTGCCAAGGGGAGGTGGGCTCGGCCTGCGCCATGGCGGCGGCCGGCCTGGCGGAGATCCTCGGTGCGACGCCTGAGCAACTGTGCAATGCGGCGGAAATCGGCCTGGAGCACAACCTTGGCCTGACCTGCGATCCGGTGGGCGGCCTGGTACAGGTGCCGTGTATCGAGCGCAACGCGATAGCCGCGGTGAAAGCCATCAACGCCGCGCAGATGGCGCTGCGCGGAGACGGCCAGCACTTCATCTCTCTGGACCGGGTGATCCGCACCATGCGCGATACCGGCGCCGACATGCATGACAAATATAAAGAGACATCGCGCGGTGGACTGGCGGTCAGTGCGGTGGAGTGCTGATCTCCTCGCCAGAGGCGATCGCATATCGCTCACAAAATGCACACTGATCCACAAACGCGCCACCTTTTAGCGCGTCGCAAACAGACATGACACCGTTTGTCGGACCCACCGCTGTTCGTCCCTCGACCGTTCGTCATTCGCACCTGTGGTGATACCGGTTGCGCAAGTGGCGCAGCCCAGTTCCCACAAGTGCTACCGTTCTGCTCACGGCCAACGGTGGCGGGTGCCTGCCGCCCCTGATGGCACCTATAACCCACACTCATCGCGTGCCTTATTTAGACTGGCCGCGATGTCGTTTTCAGGATTTATTGAACACGCATTCAATTTAGGCATGGCAATTGCTCTATCGATGCAAAGCCCGTCTCTTGCGTAGAGACCGAGGGCAACAACCAATAAAAAGAGCCTCCGCCTGAGGCCATCACTTGCTTTGTGTGAGGAGATACCGCGATGACGACGTCCAACTCAGGGGCCCAACCCCAGAACCGTGCGCCTCAATCCATCGGCTTTTTGCTGCTGGACAATTTCACGCTCATTTCCCTGGCGTCCGCGGTGGAGCCGCTGCGCATGGCCAACCAGCTGTCCGGTCGTGAGCTGTATCGCTGGACCACCCTCACTGTTGATGGCGGCCAGGTCTGGGCCAGTGATGGCTTGCAAATCACGCCGGACGCGGCCATGCACAAAGCGCCGCCCATCGACACCGTCATTGTGTGTGGCGGCGTGGGCATTCAGCGCACCGTCACCCGTGAACACGTGTCATGGCTGCAGAGCCAGGCCCGTCAGTCCCGGCGCCTCGGCGCGGTCTGCACCGGCAGTTGGGCCTTGGCCTGCGCGGGTCTGCTGGATGGCTTCGATTGCAGTGTGCACTGGGAATGTCTGGCGGCAATGCAGGAAGCCTTTCCGCGGGTATCTATGAGCACCCGTCTGTTCACCCTCGACCGCAACCGCTTCACCAGTTCCGGCGGCACCGCGCCACTGGACATGATGCTGCACCTGATCAGCCGCGATCACGGCCGCGAGTTGTCGGCAGCGATCTCCGAAATGTTTGTCTATGAGCGCATTCGCAACGAGCAGGATCACCAGCGCGTGCCACTCAAGCACATGCTGGGCACCAATCAGCCGAAGTTGCAGGAAATCGTCGCGCTGATGGAAGCCAATCTCGAAGAGCCGATCGACCTGGACGAACTGGCGGTGTACGTCGCCGTCTCCCGGCGCCAGTTGGAGCGCTTGTTCCAGAAATACCTGCATTGCTCGCCGTCGCGCTATTACCTCAAGCTGCGGCTGATCCGGGCGCGGCAACTGCTCAAGCAGACGCCGATGTCGATCATCGAAGTGGCGTCGGTGTGCGGTTTCGTTTCCACGCCGCACTTCTCCAAGTGCTACCGCGAATACTTCGGCATTCCACCGCGCGACGAGCGCGTCGGCTCCAACACCGCGCAGCAGGTGGCGATGATGCCGCTGCCACAGGCGCTGGTGCTGTCGCCATTGTCTGGCCCGTTGTCAGCGTTGAGCCAGGCGCGTAATGAGTCGACGTTTGCCAGTGTGAGGCTTTAAGACCGAGGCGCCGTCAATCGCGAGCAGGCTCGCTCCCACAGATTCTGTGATCGACACCGAATCACTGTGGGAGCGAGCCTGCTCGCGATAGGTTTTTCAGACGTTCTGGTTTTTCTGATACTCCGCCAAAGCCGGCAGCAGCTGCAGATCAATCGCCCGGCGCACGGCGGGCAGGATGGTGGCGCCGCTGATGTACATGTCCTTGACCATCTTGCGCAGTTCATTGGCGCGGGCCGTGTCCAGCCCGCGCACCGCACACTCGCAGGCCTGTTCGGCGGTGGAGCCGCTGGGTATTTGCAGCCCCAGGGCCTTGAGCTGGCCCAGCAGGTCTTCCTGGTCGATCAAATCGGCGTACATCATGACGCTTTTCCTTGTTCAGGGATTGGGGTCGTGACTCGATTCTGGTAGCCGGCCGAAGCGGCGGCAAGGGCAAATGGTCGCGATGTCATGAATGACTATGGGGGCGTCGTTTTCGGCTAACTTGCCCAGGCCTGGACTGGGCACACTGGCCCCAAGCTGAATCACGACGGTTTGGTCACCCTCGCGCAACAGCTCCTCCAGTAACGCAACTGCCCCGATCCAGTCACGGCTTGATCGGGGATTTTTTTGCCTGGGTGAATCAGAGGGTGATGGGGTGTTGGACAGACCGCTATCGCGAGCAGGCTCGCTCCCACAGGCGCTCTGTGTCGTGCACAAGGTCTGTGGGAGCGAGCCTGCTCGCGATGAACGATGACGCGGTCTACCGTTGCAACACCAGAATCTTCGACAGCAACTCATCGCGATCCACATAGCACCCTTGGAAATGTCGAGCTCCGGTGGCCGGGTCGAACGCATTGCGGGCGTGCAGGGTACGGCGGTTGTCGAAACACCACAGTTGGCCGGGTTCAAGCCTTTGCATCAGGCGGAACTGCGGCTCGCGAGTCAGCGCTATGAAGCGGCGGTAGGCACGGTAGAGCCTGGGCATCTGCTCGACCGAGGTGTCGAACGGCCCGCGCAGAAAGTTCGCCATGCGGATCTCCGAGACCTGTCCCAGGGCATCCAGCGCGATAATGGGCGCCAGGCAGCGGTAATCACTGTGGCGGTCCTTGTTGCGAAACTCCACCGGGATTTCACACAGCGCGGCAAAGGCCTCGGGGTCTTCCTGGCGCAGCGCCTCGGCGATGGCGAAACCGTCGACAAATAGGCTCTCGCCGCCGTCGGCGTCATTCATCAGGCAATGCAGAAACTGTAATCCTGGTTGCAGCTCCCGGGTGGGCAGGTCGCTGTGCAGTGGCAGGTTGAAAGCGGTGTAGGCGTTACTGTCGGCATCGGCCTTGGATTGCACGTTGAACAGCACGCCGAAGTTGCTCTGGCGGATGAACGAAATCTGCTGGGCGATCAGTTTCAGCGAGCCGGGTTCGGTGGGTACGCCGCGCACCTGGGTCAGGCCGATGTCGCGCACCGCCAGCAACCATTGCAACAACGTATCGGTGTTGTCCATCAGTGCCTGGTAATCGAACACCGGCAGTTGCAGATCGTGCCGCCAGAGCCGGCGCTTGGGCTTGCTCGCCAAGCGTTCAGCCCTGGACTGATCATCGTAGGCATGGGCACGCAGCCAGCCTGGGTCGAAACGGCTTTGGTGACTGTCCTGCCAATCCACGCACAGACAGCCTTCACTGTCGAGACGGGTCGCACGGGGGGCCAGGTCTTCAGGTACATCGACGATTTCCAGCACCTGCTCGCGGGTCACGGTGTAGACGCATTGCGGGCAGGGGCAGTTGTCCCGCAGCCACTGATGATGGAAGGGGCTGATCCGACCGTCGGCCCAGGTGACCTGCACCCGGTCGGTCAAGGGCGTCACTGCGGTCAATGCACAGATCAGGGGGTAACGGCGGAAGTCGGCAAAAGCGGCGGCGGTGTTCATGGCGATCTCCTGTTCGGGTTTTATCGGGCCGGCGGCAATGCGATGACCCGGCCGATATAGGCCGGCGGCGACAGGTCGGATTGCTCCGTGAGCAGGGCTTTGAGCTTGCCCAGGGTCTGTTCCGTGAAGGGCGCCGAGCGCGGGCCAGCCAGGTCGACGTGCAGCAGCATCTGCTCGTTTCCGGCCAGTTCCTTATCGCCGCCGACCAGGTGCAGGCTGTGGTAGAGATGCAGGCGTTTGGCGTCGTGGCCGATGATCTGTGTACGCACCTCGACCTGGGCGTCGAGCTTCACTTCGTGCAGGTAGTTCAAGTGCAGTTCGAGGGTGAACAGCGAGTGGCCGCTGGCTTCGCGGTTCTGGCTGTCCATGCCCAGGTGATCCATCAGTGCGTCGGTCGCGTAGCTGAAGATCAACAGGTAATAGGCATCGCGCAGATGGCCGTTGTAATCGACCCATTCGGGGAGGATGCGGGTTTGGTAGGTGGTGAGGGTGGGCATGTTTCTGGTTCCGACAGTTGTGGTGACTGGGCTGGCGTTATCGCGAGCAGGCTCGCTCCCACAATGAACTTCTGGGTGAGACAGATCGCATTCACACCTCAAATCCTGTGGGAGCGAGCCTGCTCGCGATGGGGCCAGACCTGCTGATCCAAAAGCCAAGGTTTACTCGCTGAAGGCCATCCCATGCTTTTCTTTGGTGGTCTTCACCGCTTCCAGCACTGCCAGCAGGCAATCATCACGATAGCGCTCCAGGGCCGAGATGCTGTGGCTGCCCAGTTGCTCGCTCGTGCCGTCCACGACGTCATCGATCAGCTTGTCGGTCAGCTCCGGCGCCGGCAGGTAGGTCCACGGCAACTGCAACGCAGGGCCGAATTGAGCCATGAAATGGCGCATTCCGGCATCGCCACCGGCCAGTGTGTAAGTCAGGAACGTGCCCATGAACGACCAGCGCAAGCCGGCGCCAAAACGGATGGCATCGTCGATTTCGCCGGTGGTAGCCACACCGTCGTTGACCAGGTGCAGGGCTTCGCGCCAGAGCGCTTCGAGCAACCGGTCGGCAATGAAACCGGGCACTTCCTTGCGTACATGCAGTGGGCGCATGCCGAGGGATTCGTACACCTGCATCGCGGCCTGTACCGCTTCGGGCGCGGTGTTTTTGCCGCCGACGACTTCCACCAGCGGCAGCAGGTAGACCGGGTTGAACGGGTGCCCGACCACGCAGCGTTCCGGGTGGGTGGAACCTTCATAGAACTCGCTTGGCAGCAGTCCCGATGTGCTGGAACCAATCAGCGCATTGGGCTTGGCGGCGGCGCTGATCTGGCCGTGTAGCTCGAGCTTCAGCTCCAGGCGCTCGGGGGCGCTTTCCTGGATGAAATCGGCGTCGCGCACGCATTCTTCGATGGTCGCGACAAAGCGCAGCCGATCCTGGGAGGCACCGGGTGCCAGGCCTTGTTTCTCCAGTGCGCCCCAAGCGTTGGCCACGCGTTTGCGCAGCGCTGCCTCGGCACCCGGCGCCGGGTCCCAGGCCACGACGTCCAGGCCATGGGCCAGGGCGCGACTGACCCAGCCGCTGCCGATAACACCGCTGCCCAGGGCGGCGAAGGTCTTGATGTCGGTGATAAAGCTCATGGTGATTTCCTGAAAGGGTTCGCTGATCTAAATGTGGGAGCGAGCCTGCTCGCGATGGCGCTGTGTCAGTCGGCACATCAGTCGCCTGTTTCACCGCTATCGCGAGCAGGCTCGCTCCCACAGGGGAAGGTGTCGGTTGGGTTTAGCCGCGCTGGGTCAGCCCCATCTTCTTGCGCCCCTCGGCCGGGGTGAGCACGCGCGCGCCGAGGCGGCTGAGGATTTCGCTGGCGCGTTCCACCAGTTGGCCATTGGTGGCAAGCACGCCTTTGTCCAGCCACAGGTTGTCTTCCAGGCCGACCCGCACGTTGCCACCCAGCAGCACCGCCTGGGCCGCCATCGGCATTTGCATGCGGCCGATGCCGAAGCCGGCCCACACGGCGTCCGCCGGCAAGTTGTCGACCATGGCTTTCATGGTGGTGGTGTCGGCCGGCGCTCCCCACGGGATGCCCAGGCAAAGCTGGAACAGTGGGTTGTCCAACAGGCCTTCCTTGATCATCTGCTTGGCGAACCACAGGTGGCCGGTGTCGAAGATCTCCAGCTCGGCCTTGACCCCCAGTTCGGTGATGCGCTTGGCCCCGGCCCGCAGTTGCGCCGGGGTGGAAACATAAATGGTGTCGCCATCACCGAAGTTCAGGGTGCCGCAATCCAGGGTACAGATTTCCGGCAGCAACTCCTCGACGTGGGCCAGGCGGGTCAGCGGGCCCACCAGGTCGGTATTGGGGCCGAACTCCATGGGATTTTCGCCGCCGCCGATCTCCAGATCGCCGCCCATGCCGGCGGTGAGGTTGACGATGATGTCCACGTCCGCCTCTCGGATGCGCTCCATCACTTCGCGGTACAGCGCCACGTCACGGCTGAACTTGCCGGTCTGCGGATCGCGAACGTGGCAGTGGACCACCGTGGCGCCGGCCTTGGCGGCCTCGACGGCGGCTGCGGCGATCTGTTTCGGGGTGACCGGCACGTGTGGGCTTTTGGCGGTCGTGTCGCCAGCACCGGTGAGTGCGCAGGTGATGATGACGTCGTGGTTCATGGTGCAGGTTCCTTACAGGCGTGATGAGTCACTGCGCAGCCGATTGGCGCTGCGCAGATGGATGGCGTTTGTTCAGTTGCTGGTCAGTTTCAGGTTGTCGGCGGCAGGCTTGCCATCGAAGGTGGTGACGCCTTCGAGCCAGCGTTGCTTGTCTTGCGGATTATCCTTGAGCCATTGCTTGGCCGATTCGAGCGGGTCCTTGTGATCCAGCAGTGGCTGCATCATCCGGCTCTCGTCTTCGGCGGTGAACGTCAGGTTGCTCAGCAGACGGCTGACGTTCGGGCATTTTTGCGCGTAGTCCGGCGCGGTGACGGTCCATACGGTGGCCATGCCTTCGTTCGGGCCGAGGGCGTCTTCGCTGCCGGTGAGGTAGGTCATTTGCACGTTGACGTTCATCGGGTGCGGCGCCCAGCCGAAGAACACCACGGCTTCCTTGCGGCGCACGGCGCGGTCCACGGCGGCGAGCATGCCGGCTTCGCTGGATTCCACCAGTTGGAATTTGCCCAGGCCGAACTGGTTCTTGGCGATCATCGCCTTGATCTGGGTGTTGGCGCCGGAACCGGGTTCGATGCCGTAGATCTTGCCGCCCAACTCTTTTTCGAATTTGGCGATGTCAGCGAAAGTCTTCAGCCCTTTGTCGGCCAGATAAGTCGGCACGGCCAGGGTGGCGCGGGCGTCCTTGAGGCTGGGTTGCTCCAGGACCTTGACCTGTTTGGCCTCGACAAACGGGGTGATGGTCTGGGTCATCAGTGGGTTCCAATAGCCCAGGAACATGTCCAGGCGCTGGTCGCGGATGCCGGCGAAAATGATTTGCTGGGAGGCGCTGGTCTGTTTGGTCTTGTAGCCGAGGCCGTCGAGCAACACTTGGGTCATGGCGCTGGTGGCGATGACATCGGTCCAGTTGACCACACCCAGGCGCACGTTCTGGCACGCGGCGGGATCGGCCGCCATCGCAGCGGAACTCAGGAAGGTGGTGGTGCTGAGTGCAAGAACGCAGGAGCTGATCAGTCGTTTCATGTCGGGTTCCTCGGCAGTCTTTGTTATGGGTTCCGGCATCTGCGCGCCGGTGATGCCAAGTTACGCAGCCAGTCCGCCGGCAAAACGCACAGCGGCGACTCGCTCTTGCACTGCAGCGACCTGTGGCGTATCAAGGACCGCACGCTACCCGCCAACCGAGTGCGCTACATGTCCCAGGATTTCTACTTCTTGTTGATGCCGGGTTTTTCGGCCATCGGTTTCATTTCGGCCATCGAACCGTTGCGGGTCGCCAACCGCTTTCGCGGTGAGTTGTACCGTTGGCATGTGTTGAGCGCCGATGGCGGGGCGGTGCTGGCAAGCAATGGCATGTCGGTCAACGCCGATGCCGCGTTGGAGCCATTGAAGAAAGGCGCGACCCTCTGGGTGGTGGCGGGGTTCGAACCGCTCAAGTTCGTGACCCCGGCGTTGGAGCGCTGGCTGCATCGGCTGGACAACGAGGGCGTCACCCTGGGCGGCATCGACACCGGCAGTGTGGTCCTGGCTGAGGCGGGGCTGCTGGAAGGCCATCGGGTAACCCTGCACTGGGAAGCGATCGAGGCGTTCAAGGAATCTTATCCACAGCTGAGTGTGACCCAGGAACTGTTCGAAATTGACCGCCGGCGCATCACCTGCGCCGGCGGCACTGCGTCCATCGACCTGATGCTGGACCTGATCGGCCAGGCCCATGGCCCGCAACTGGCGATTGAGGTCAGCGAACAATTCGTGCTCGGCCGCATCCGTCCGCGCAAAGACCACCAGCGCATGGAAATTGCCAGCCGCTATGGCATTCGCAACAAGAAACTGGTGCACGTCATCGGCGAGATGGAAACCCACAGCGAGCCGCCCCTGAGCACCTTGGCCCTGGCCGAATCCATCAACGTCACCCGCCGCCAGCTCGAACGCCTGTTCCGCCTGCACTTGGACGACACTCCCAGCAACTTCTACCTGCGCCTGCGCCTGGAAAAGGCCCGGCAACTGTTGCGCCAGACCGACATGAGTGTGCTGGAAGTGAGCATCGCCTGCGGTTTCGAATCACCGTCGTACTTCACCCGCAGTTATCGAGCGAGGTTTGAACGGTGCCCGCGGGAAGATCGGCGGCGCCAAGGGGATGGGCGGGAGGTGGTTTGACAGGCTTTTATACTCAATTATGTTCGCGACTAAATTACACCTGTCGCCATAATTGAGTATGAAAGCATGTGTTGACCACCGAGGCAGGGGGGCAACGCCATGTTCACCGGCTCCAATCGCGACAAGCTCGTTCGGACCTCTGTGGGAGCAAGGCTTGCCCGCGACGAAAGCGGCGCGGTGCATGGGAGAGCGAGGCGCCTGTATCGCGGGCAAGCCTTGCTCCCACACAAAAAACTGCCGCAAGTCCAGTGTTTGGCTGAAAGAGGCTTACTTCTTCACCAGCGCCGAACACGCCGCCTTATAAGCCTCATGCTGATACTTGTTCAGCGTCGCGGGCAATGCGAAGTCGTGTTTCTTGTTCTGCGCATTGATGGTCTGCGGCGACAGCAGCGTCACCTCACAACCCTCAAGCAACTGGAAAACCCCTTCGATCTTGAACGTGGTCGGCCCGCCAGCGAACTCGCCTTTCTTGCTGCGCTTCTTGATGGCGATGCGGTCGATACCGTTATCCACCACGAACGCCCGGACCTGGGCGGCGAACGCCTTGACGTTGGCGGCCTCGTCATCATCGTCCAGGGCGATTTTCTTGGTATTCAGCGCGACGTGACTCAACGCCTGTGGATCCAGCGAGGCAACGGCAATGATCGCTTCGCTGCCTTTGATTTCGATGCCGCAGATTTTCATGTGAATTCCTTTGCTCGATAGTGGCGTGCAGCTTACAGCTCCAACTGATCGGCATGGATACCAAAGGCGGCGGCAATTTTTTCGCGAGTTGCCCGGCGAGGTTTGGCGACTGATTCCTGCTGGGCAAACGCCGGTTGAGAAATACCCAGGCGCCTGGCGACCTCATCCTGGGTCAAGTTCAGATGTTCGCGCCATGCACGGATGGGCGTGGCGCCGTCGACAATGCGGCTGACGACTTCATGGGGAATCAGATCGGGTTCCATTTTTTTTTGCGCAACGTATTGGGCATACGGAATGACCACGAATGCAGGATTCCCGTTTGCGTCGTTTATGATCTGAATATCAGTAGGTACGTTCATCGCGTTTCTTGACCTCTTGAATGCTGACGACCTTGATCGCCCCGTCCCGAACCTGGGCCTGATGCATAGAGTGCATTTTCAGAAGCTGCTTAACGGCCTTTCTGGTCCAGTGAATAGTGTTCATGGAGGAATATAAGTCTTTTATAAGATTTGCTAATCCTGACTTATATTTTCTCTAGGGCCAACGTATGAACGGTGTCTGAATATTGCTCCGTAAACGGCCCTTTATTCCTGCCCAATCGACTCCAAGAACTCCGACCGGTCATCACTCACCTGGGCCATGCAGTCGTTTTCGGCGATTTTGTAGGCTTCGCTGCCGGGTTTGGCCGGGAAGGCGGCGATGGCGCAGTCGGCATCGCGTTGTTTTTGCCACAGTTGCTGGGCAACTCTGATTTTGCTGGTGATGTCGTTGAGCTGGGCCTTGTTGTCGGCGTAGAGGGTTTGCAGGCGTTCGTTGAGGCTCTGCAGGTTGTCGGCGAGCAGTTGTTCGGCGGCGGCTTTGCCGTAGGCCGAACAGGCCAGGGTCTGGACGTCGTTTTCCACGGCGTCGCAGGGGTTGTGTTCGGTGTCTTCGGTCGCGTGGGCGACGGTGCTGATCAGGGCCAAAGCCAGGATGATTGATTTCATTGCGTTGCCGCTCGAGTCCAGTGAAAACCAGTGATGCGGCGGATTCTGGCGTAAGCCTCGGGTAAAGAACAGACGGGTAGGGTGGCCCGCTCATAGCCCTTTGTCGTGGATTGACGCTTTCGGCAATTCCCCTGTCGTTTTTGCACCCGGTCGCCAATGCACCGAGGCATATGCTGGCCCCAAAGCGCCGGCACACGATTCGGCGCATGAATCGCTGACAAAAGGGGACTGCCTGATGAGCCCAGCCGAATTGCACGCCGACAGCATCGTTATCGACGGGCTGATCATTGCCAAGTGGAACCGTGACCTGTTCGAAGACATGCGCAAGGGCGGCCTGACTGCCGCCAACTGCACGGTGTCGGTGTGGGAAGGTTTTCAGGCCACCATCAACAATATTGTGGCCAGCCAGAAACTGATCCGCGAAAACAGCGATCTGGTGATCCCGGTGAAAACCACCGCCGATATCCAGCGCGCCAAGGCTCAAGGCAAGACCGGCATCATCTTTGGCTTCCAGAACGCCCACGCTTTCGAAGACCAGCTTGGCTACGTCGAGATCTTCAAGCAGCTCGGCGTTGGCGTGGTGCAGATGTGCTACAACACCCAGAACCTGGTGGGCACCGGCTGCTACGAGCGTGACGGCGGCCTGTCGGGCTTCGGTCGTGAAATCGTCGCCGAGATGAATCGGGTCGGCATCATGTGCGACCTGTCCCACGTCGGCTCCAAGACCTCCGAAGAGGTCATCCTCGAATCGAAGAAACCGGTCTGCTACTCCCACTGCCTGCCCTCGGGCCTGAAGGAGCACCCGCGCAACAAATCCGATGAAGAGCTGAAGTTCATCGCCGACCACGGCGGTTTTGTCGGCGTGACCATGTTTGCGCCGTTCCTGGCCAAGGGCATCGATTCGACCATCGACGACTACGCCGAGGCCATCGAATACACCATGAACATCGTCGGTGAGGACGCCATCGGCATCGGCACCGATTTCACTCAGGGTCACGGTCAGGATTTCTTCGAAATGCTGACCCACGACAAAGGCTATGCCCGTCGGCTGACCAGCTTCGGCAAGATCATCAACCCCCTGGGCATCCGCACCGTGGGCGAGTTCCCGAACCTCACCGAGACGCTGCTCAAGCGCGGCCATCCAGAGCGGGTGGTGCGCAAGATCATGGGCGAGAACTGGGTCAACGTCCTGAAAGACGTCTGGGGCGAATAAAGCCGCCGCATCACTGAATCCTTAACCTGCGGCCATTAGCGCCGCAGGCATACCACGAATTTTCGGAGTTAAGTTTCCATGGCCAAAATCGCCCCTCAATTGCCTATCGAAGTCGACAGTGAAACCGGTGTCTGGACCTCTGATGCCCTGCCGATGCTCTACGTGCCGCGGCACTTTTTCGTCAATAACCACATGGGCATCGAAGAAGTGCTGGGCGCCGACGCCTACGCCGAGATTCTCTACAAGGCCGGCTACAAATCCGCCTGGCACTGGTGTGAAAAAGAAGCCGAATGCCATGGCCTGGAAGGCGTCGCGGTATTCGAACACTACATGAAGCGCCTGTCCCAGCGCGGTTGGGGCCTGTTCAAGATCCAGGACATCGACCTGGAAAAAGGCACCGCCAGCGTCAAGCTGGAACACTCGGCGTTCGTCTACGTGTACGGCAAGGTCGGGCGCAAGGTCGACTACATGTTCACCGGCTGGTTTGCCGGCGCCATGGACCAGATCCTCGCCGCTCGCGGCAGCAAGATCCGCACCGTGGCCGAGCAGGTCTACGGCGGTTCCGAAGAAGGCCACGACGACGGCCTGTTCATCGTCAAGCCGTTGTAAGTCGAGGATCGCGCCATGGCTTTTGAAGCAATGTTCCAGCCGATCCAGATCGGCAAACTGACCATCCGCAACCGCGTGCTCAGCACCGCCCACGCCGAGGTCTACGCCACTGACGGCGGCATGACCACCGACCGGTACGTGAAGTATTACGAAGAGAAGGCCAAGGGCGGCATCGGCCTGGCGATCTGTGGTGGATCGTCCGTGGTTGCCATCGACAGCCCGCAGGAATGGTGGAGTTCGGTGAACCTGTCCACCGACCGCATCATCCCGCACTTCCAGAACCTGGCCGACGCCATGCACAAGCATGGCGCCAAGATCATGATCCAGATTACCCACATGGGGCGTCGCTCGCGCTGGGACGGCTTCAACTGGCCGACCCTGATGTCGCCGTCCGGCGTGCGCGAGCCGGTGCACCGTGCGACCTGCAAGACCATCGAGCCGGAAGAAATCTGGCGGGTGATCGGTAACTACGCCCAGGCGGCACGGCGTGCCAAGGCCGGTGGCCTGGACGGCGTTGAGCTGTCCGCCGTGCACCAGCACATGATCGACCAGTTCTGGAGCCCACGGGTCAACAAGCGTACCGACGAATGGGGCGGCAGCTTCGAGGGGCGGATGAAGTTCGGCCTGGAAGTGCTCAAAGCCGTACGCGCCGAAGTGGGCGACGACTTCTGCGTGGGCATGCGCATCTGCGGTGATGAGTTCCACCCGGACGGCCTGTCCCACGAGGACATGAAGCAGATCGCCAAGTACTACGACGACACCGGCATGCTGGATTTCATCGGCGTGGTGGGCTCGGGTTGCGACACCCATAACACCCTGGCCAACGTTATCCCGAACATGAGTTATCCACCGGAGCCGTTCCTGCACCTGGCCGCCGGTATCAAGGAAGTGGTCAAGGTTCCGGTGCTGCACGCGCAGAACATCAAGGACCCGAACCAGGCCACGCGGATCCTCGAGGGCGGTTACGTCGACATGGTCGGTATGACCCGTGCCCACATCGCCGACCCGCACCTGATCGCCAAGATCAAGATGGGCCAGATCGACCAGATCAAGCAGTGCGTCGGCGCCAACTACTGCATCGACCGCCAGTACCAGGGCCTGGATGTGCTGTGCATCCAGAACGCTGCGACCTCCCGTGAATACATGGGCGTGCCGCACATCATCGAAAAATCCACCGGGCCCAAGCGCAAAGTGGTCGTCGTCGGTGCCGGCCCGGCCGGGATGGAAGCGGCGCGTGTGGCTGCCGAACGTGGCCACGACGTGACCCTGTTCGAGAAAAAAGAATTCATTGGCGGGCAGATCACCACCGCTTCGAAAGCCCCGCAACGGGACCAGATCGCCGGCATTACCCGCTGGTTCCAGCTGGAACTGGCCCGGCTGAAAGTCGACCTGCGCCTGGGCGTGGCGGCGGACGCGGCGACCATCATGGACCTGCGTCCGGATGTGGTGGTGCTGGCCGTCGGCGGGCATCCATTCCTCGAGCAGAACGAACACTGGGGCGCCGCCGAAGGGCTGGTGGTCAGCAGCTGGGACGTGCTCGATGGCAAGGTTGCACCGGGTAAGAACGTACTGGTCTACGACACCATTTGTGAATTCACCGGCATGTCGGTGGCCGACTTCCTCGCCGACAAGGGCAGCCAGGTCGAAATCGTTACCGACGACATCAAGCCGGGCGTGGCCATTGGCGGGACTTCGTTCCCCACTTACTACCGCAGCATGTACCCCAAGGAAGTGATCATGACCGGGGACATGATGCTGGAGAAGGTCTACCGCGAAGGCGACAAGCTGGTGGCGGTGCTGGAGAACGAATACACCGGTGCCAAGGAAGAGCGCGTGGTGGATCAGGTAGTGGTGGAAAACGGCGTGCGGCCGGATGAAGAAATCTACTACGCGCTCAAGGAAGGTTCGCGCAACAAGGGCCAGATCGACGTCGAAGCCTTGTTCGCGATCAAGCCCCAACCGTGCCTGGAGCAGAGCGGCGATGGTTACCTGCTGTTCCGCATCGGTGATTGCGTAGCGCAGCGTAATACCCACGCCGCCATCTACGACGCGCTGCGGTTGTGCAAGGATTTCTAACGGCTTGCACATAGCCCTGTGGGAGCGAGCCTGCTCGCGATGAACGATAACGCGGTCTGCCTGAGGCACCGCGGCGCCTGAATCGCGAGCAGGCTCGCTCCCACAGGAACCGAGTAAGGCATCTCGACCTGCAAGACCTGAGGTCTTTGGGAGCTTCACCATGCTGAACACCCTTCTTCCCATCCTGCTGTTCGCTGCCCTGGGCCTTGCGGTCCTTGGCGCTTTGCGGCGGGTGAACATGTGGCGCCGGGGGCGACCGTCCAAGGTCGACCTGATCGGTGGTCTTTTCGCCATGCCCAAGCGCTACATGGTGGATTTGCACCATGTGGTGGCGCGGGACAAATACATCGCCAACACCCACGTCGCCACGGCGGGTGGTTTTGTGCTGGCGGCGCTGCTGGCGATTCTGGTGCATGGTTTCGGCCTGCAGAACCGCATTCTGGGCTATGCCTTGCTGTTCGCCACGCTGCTGATGTTCAGCGGCGCGATCTTCATTGCCCTGCGTCGTCGCAATCCACCGTCACGGCTGTCCAAAGGCCCGTGGATGCGCTTGCCCAAGAGCCTGTTCGCGTTCTCCATCAGTTTTTTCCTGGTGACCTTGCCGGTCGCCGGGATCTTGCCGGCGGACTTCGGGGGCTGGGTATTGGTGGCGCTGTTGGGCCTGGGCGTGCTTTGGGGTGTGTCGGAAATGTTCTTCGGCATGACCTGGGGCGGGCCGATGAAACATGCCTTTGCCGGGGCCCTGCACCTGGCCTGGCACCGCCGCGCCGAACGCTTTGGTGGCGGCCGCTCAACCGGTCTCAAACCTTTGGACCTGAACGACTCCGCTGCACCGCTGGGCGTTGAGAAACCCAAGGATTTCACCTGGAACCAGTTGCTCGGTTTCGACGCTTGCGTGCAGTGCGGCAAGTGCGAAGCCGCGTGCCCGGCCTTTGCCGCCGGCCAGCCGCTGAACCCGAAAAAACTCATCCAGGACATGGTCGTCGGCCTGGCCGGCGGCACCGATGCGAAATTCGCCGGCAGCCCCTACCCATCCCTTGACGGCAGGGGTAAACCGGTGGGCGAACACAGCGGCAATCCACACCAGCCAATCGTCAACGGCCTGGTGGACGCCGAGACGCTATGGTCCTGCACCACTTGCCGGGCGTGCGTTGAGGAATGCCCGATGATGATCGAGCACGTCGATGCCATCGTCGACATGCGTCGTCACCTGACCCTGGAGAAAGGCGCCACGCCGAACAAGGGCGCTGAAGTACTGGAAAATCTCATCGCCACCGACAACCCTGGCGGCTTCGCCCCGGGCGGGCGGATGAACTGGGCGGCGGACCTGAACCTGAACCTGCTCAGCGAGGTGAAATCCACCGACGTGCTGTTCTGGGTCGGCGACGGTGCCTTCGACATGCGCAACCAGCGCACCTTGCGCGCCTTCGTCAAAGTGCTCAAGGCGGCGAACATCGACTTTGCCGTGCTCGGTCTCGAAGAGCGCGACAGCGGCGATGTGGCTCGGCGCCTGGGTGATGAAGCGACTTTCCAGCTGTTGGCCAAGCGCAACATCCAGACCTTGGGTAAATACAGCTTCAATCGGATTGTCACCTGCGACCCTCACAGCTTCCACGTGCTGAAAAACGAATACGGCGCCTTCGATGGCAACTACCGGGTGCAGCACCACAGCACCTACCTGGCAGAAGTCATCGAGGCCGGCGCCCTGAACCTCGGCCAGCACAAGGGCGACAGCGTGACCTATCACGACCCGTGCTACCTGGGCCGTTACAACGGCGAATACGAGGCGCCACGCCAGGTGCTGCGTGCGCTGGGCATCGAGATCAAGGAGATGCAGCGTTCCGGTTTCCGCTCCCGTTGCTGCGGCGGTGGCGGCGGCGCGCCGATCACTGACATTCCGGGCAAGCAGCGTATCCCCGATATGCGCATGGAAGACATCCGCGAAACCGGCGCCGAACTGGTGGCAGTGGGTTGTCCACAGTGCACCGCGATGCTTGAGGGGGTGGTTGAGCCACGCCCGATGATCAAGGACATCGCTGAACTGGTGGCCGACGCTCTGCTCGAAGACGCGGTTGCGAACAAACCAGCGGCTCCGGCCAAACGTGAACCTGCGGAGGTGCACTAATGAGCGACATCATCCGCCGCGACCCTCGCGCCGAGTGGATCGCCCGTAACCGCCTGCACCCACTGCACGCGGCCATGCAACCGGTCCAGCACAGCTGGATGGGTCCCAACGGTGTCATCCGCAAGAACGTTCATGGTGTCGGATTCATCGGCCCCAACGGCATCAAGCGTATCGACCGCAGCGGCGCCCAGCAGGGCGGCGCGACCAAGCGTACCGCGGCAACTGAAGTGCAATTGCCGCTGCATCAGGTGCCGCAACCGGCGTTTTATATCTGCGTGGTGCCGGACATGGTGGGCGGTCGTCTCAGCAGCCACGACCGCGATCTGCTGGGCCTGGCCCATCAATTGGCCGGTACCGACGGCGCGGTGCTGGCGGTGGTGTTCGGCGAGCACAAGGAAAGCACCTTCGCCACGGCCGGTGTCGACCGCTTGCTGGTATTGGAAGGCGAAGCGTTCAGCGGTTATTCACCGGAACAGCGAGTCCAGGGCCTGCGGGCTGTGGATAACCAATTCAACCCACGCCATTGGCTGCTGCCTGACAGCCGCACCGGTGGCGGCGAACTGGGCCGGCGGTTTGCCGCAGCCCTGGGCGAGCGCCCGGCCACACGGGTCTGGCAGGTCAAGGGTGAGGAGTGCATCGGTCGTGCCGGTGCTGGCCTGCAAGACCTGGCGCGGCCTCTGGCGCGGTTGATCCTGGCCGCGGCCGAATGCGCCGAACCGGTGAGCGAAACCCGCCACGAAGCCTTGCCGGTGGAGTTATCCACAGGCGTGGCCCGCAGCTTGTCGCGCATCGAAGACCTGGGCTCGGTGGCGGTGGACCCGGGCGCGATCCCGATGGCCGAAGCCGAATTCATTTTTTCCGGCGGCAACGGGGTCAAGGACTGGGCGCTGTTCCACCAGACCGCTGCGGCCCTGGGCGCCACCGAGGGTGCTTCGCGGGTAGCGGTGGACGATGGCTTCATGGCGCGGGATCGCCAGGTTGGCGCGTCCGGCACCTGGGTTACGGCGCGGGTCTACGTCGCGGTGGGGATTTCCGGGGCTATCCAGCACCTGCAGGGCATCGGCGCCTGCGACAAGGTGGTGGCGATCAACCTCGATCCGGGCTGCGACATGATCAAACGGGCAGACCTGTCGGTGATTGGCGACAGCGCGGCGATTCTCCAGGCCTTGATCGCGGCGGTAGAGGCGTACCGCAACGAAGCCAAGCGCGATGCGGCTTAAGCTAAGGATTCAACCATGAGTACTCAAGTGATCAGCCTGGTGTCCATCGGCGCCCACCCCACTTCCGGTCGGCCCCGGCGCGCCGAGCAGGATGCGCGGGCCGTGGAACTGGGCCTGCAACTGGCTGGCAACGACCTGCAAGTGCTGCACGCAGGCGACGTGGCTGAAGCGGCCCTGCGCGCCTATCTGGGCATGGGTCTGGACGAACTCTACGTACTGGATAACCCCGCAGGCGCCGACGCACTGCCGGCCCTGACCGACTATCTGCGTGATGCGGGAGCCCAAGTGGTGCTCACCGGCAGTCAGGCGGAAACCGGCGAGGGTTCCGGCATGTTGCCGTTCCTGCTGGCAGAAAATCTCGGCTGGCCGCTGGTGGTGGGGTTGGCCCAGGTCGAATCCATCGACAGTGGCGTAGCCTTGGTTCTGCAAGCCTTGCCCCGCGGCCAGCGGCGACGTCTCAAAGTGCGCCTGCCGTTCCTCGCCACGGTGGATAACGCGGCCCCCAAACCCCGGCAAAGCGCCTACGGCCCGGCCCGACGCGGGGCGTTGCACGCTGAAGAAGTCGAGGTGATCGACGACGCCCTGTTGGCGGTGGCGACCCTGCAACCGGCCAAACCACGGCCCAAACGCCTGAAAGTGATCAAGGCCAAGAGCGGCGCCGACCGCATGAAAGCCGCCACGGCCAAGGCCAGCGGCGGAGGTGGGCAGGTGCTCAAAGGCGTGAGCCCGGAGGCGGGCGCCGAGGCGATTCTCAAGTTGCTGATTGAGGAAGGGGTGGTTCGCTAAATCCAGGCTCACCTTGTCCCTTGTGGGAGCGAGCCTGCTCGCGATAGCGGTCTTCCATTCACCTCCATGTTGACTGGCATGGCCCCATCGCGAGCAGGCTCGCTCCCACAAGGGCTGAGGTTTACCCACAATCCCTGTGCGCGCCTCTGTGGATAACCTGTTCGATCCTATCCGGACACCGCGCAAATCAGGCCTTTCAAGCCTTCGCTCAAAAAACGTCCAATCTGACCCGCTGCAACATCCAGCCATAAAACCGCTGCCCTGGCATGTTGTCGTGACTCAAACCTGCGCCTAAAAAAAGCTGTTTGACAGCTAATGGAGCCACATCAATGGAAGTTGAATTTCGTCCGGCGTTGCCCACGGATACACGGGAGATCGCTCGTCTGTTCCGGATTTCCTCAGAGGGCGCGTCGGATTACATCTGGAGCCAGCTGGCGGAGCCCGGGCAGGATCTGCTGGAGGTAGGGGCTGCTCGCTATGCCCGTGAGGATGTCGATTTTTCCTACCAGAACTGCCTTATTGCAGAAGCCGGCGGACAGGTCATCGGCATGATGCATTGTTACGTGACGCGTGAGGATCCGCTGGCGACTCCCGTCACTGATCCGATCCTGGCGCCCTACGCCGACATGGAAGTCCCCGATACCCTCTATATATCGAGCCTGGCCCTGCATGAAGGGTGGCGTAACAAGGGGCTCGGCGTGCGCTTTCTCGAGCGAGCGCAACAACGTGCCGATCAACTGGCGCTCAAAGGCCTCAGTTTGATCGACTACGCAGCGAACATTGGCGCCCGGCGCTTTTATGAGCGCCACGGTTTTGGCATCGTCAAAACCTGCCGGGTCGTCCCGCATCCGCTGATTCGGGTGACGGGGGAGGCGTATCTCATGCATCGGCCTTAACCGTCACGGCGGATTGTTCTGGAGCCAAGAGCCCTCTGTGGGAGCGAGCTTGCTCGCGATAGCGGTCTGTCAGGTAACGATGAGGGTGACGGCTAGTCGGTCATCGCGAGCAAGCTCGCTCCCACAGGGGTTATGTGTTTACCCACAATCCCTGTGCGCGCCTCTGTGGATAACCTGTTCGCCCCTCGCCACACCCCACGCAGATCAAGCTCCCCAAGCCTGCGCTTAAAAAACAACCAGCCTAACTCACGGTTTTTCCTCGATTTTGTTTGTGAATAAACGTGAGCGCAAGACGCTACTTGCCCCCAATCTCTGTTGGCGCTTCTGTGGATAAGATGTTCGCTACCCTCTACAAGCCATACGGAACGGGGCTTTTATGGGGTTGATCATAAAATGATCAATTCGTCGTTTTTATCCGGAAAACTCCGCTAAAACCTCGATTTACCGGCCATAGTCGCGGTTTTCCACAGAACCGTCAGAATTACCCCCAAACACTGTTGGCGCTTCTGTGGATAAGGTGTTCGCTCTCCTCCAGAAGCCAGGCTAGACAAGGCTTTCAGGTGGTTGATCAGTTTTTGACCTATATGGAAAGGAAACGCTCTTTGTTCATAAGTCACGGTTTTTCTTTAGCTTTTACTTAAAAAAATCAGTCGCAATGAGGCACTTGTCCCCATTAGCTGTGGGTGGACATGTGGATAACTTGTTTGCGAAAGTGTAAGAGCCACGGCGGGTATAGTCCCAGACGCTATAGATCAAATTTCATACAGTTCTAAGGATCCACCTTGACGTGGCCCTGGCAGCTGTCTTCACTCATGGCACAAGGACACCGCCACTTTATCCACATCTGGTTCAGGGAGAACGCATGATGGATAGCAAGCCCCCCTGCTGGTACCCGATCTCTGCTGCGACCTGTACTCCGACCCCTCCCACCCGGTTACCCAAACGCAGACGTCGTCGTGCCACCAATCAGCGTGCGCGTTTATAGCGCCTCGTTGAGCCCTGAGTTTCCCCTGTAACACCGTTGACTGCCGCTCCAACCCGTACGGGATAGTGGCCAGGCGTTCGTGCGCCTGTCGATTTGCAGGCAACCGCAGAGTTGCCCCATCTGCCTGAGAGGACTTGAACATGACACGGATCTCGACCCCCATAAGCGAAATCAAGGAGCATTACGACGTTATCGTCATTGGTTCCGGCTACGGCGGTGGCATTGCTGCGTCACGCCTGTCCCGGGCTGGGCGCAAGGTTTGTCTGCTGGAGCGGGGCCGGGAGATCCAGCCCGGCGAATACCCCAACACCATGCTTGCGGCCACCGAAGAGTTGCAGGTGCATGACCCGGACGGTCACATCGGGTCGCGCACCGGACTGTTCGACCTGCACGTCAACGCCCAGCAGAACGTGGTGGTCGGTTGCGGCCTGGGCGGCACTTCGCTGATCAACGCCAACGTTTCGCTGGAGCCGGAGCCCGGTGTGTTCGAGGACTCGCGCTGGCCGCAGGCGGTGCGTGACCATTGCGACACGCTGCTCAAGGACGGTTATGCGCGGGCTCGGGAAATGCTCAAGCCCAACCCTTACCCAGATGCGTCGCCGAACCTGCCCAAGCTCGACGCCAACCGCAAGTCGGCGAGTTATCTCAAGCAGGACGCACATTTCTACAAACCGCCCATCAACGTGACATTCGACAAGTTGCCCAACAACCTCAACCACGTCGGCGTCGAGCAGTTGCCGTGCAACGGCTGTGGGGATTGCGTCTCGGGCTGTAACAACAAGGCCAAGAACACCACGCTGATGAATTACCTGCCGGATGCCTGGAACCATGGTGCGGAGATTTTCTGTCAGGCCCAGGTGCGGCACCTGGAGCGCGACGGCGACGGCTGGATCGTGCATTTCCAGTACCTGGACAGCGGCCGTGAGCTGTTCTCGGCGCCAACCCTGTTCGTGCGCGCCGACATCGTCGTGGTGTCCGCCGGCACCCTGGGCTCGACCGAGATCATGCTGCGTTCCCGGGACAAAGGCCTGTCGATGTCCAGTCAATTGGGCGAGAACATGAGCGGCAACGGCGACATCCTCGGGTTTGGCCACAACTGCGACCAGACCATCAACGGTATCGGTTTCGGCGCCCACTCGGCCAAGGAGCTGGAGCCGGTGGGACCGTGCATCACCTCGATCATCGACATGCGTACCGAGGGTGACTGGCGCAGCCGCATGGTCATCGAGGAAGGCTCGATCCCCGGCGCACTCGGTCGGCCCATGGTGCCGAGCATGGCGGCGTTCGCCGGGATGATCGGCGTGCCCACCGACACGGGCCTGGGTGCCAGCCTCAAGTACAAGGCCCGGGAAGCCGAGAGCTTTCTGCGCGGCCCGTACTACGGCGCGCTGCATAACATGCAGACCTACCTGATCATGAGTCACGACAACGGCAAGGGGCGCATGGTGCTCGACAACAAGGACCAGCTGCGCATCGACTGGCCCGGCGTCGGCGAGCAGGAAAACGTGACTCTGGGCAATGAGCGTTTGCACCAGAGCACCAAGGCGTTGGGCGGGATCTGGGTCGAGAATCCGATCTGGACCAAGCTGCTCAAGCACAGCATCGTTTCGGTCCACCCGTTGGGCGGCTGCGTGATGGGGGAAGACGCGACGCAAGGCGTGGTCAACCACAAGGGTCAGGTGTTCAGTGGTGCCAGCGGGACGGATGTCTATCCCGGTCTGTACGTGACGGACGGTGCGGTGATCCCGACTTCCCTGGCGGTGAACCCGTTGTTGACCATCTCGGCGGTGAGCGAGCGCAACATGGGGCTGCTGGCGGCCGATCGTGGCTGGATCATCGACTACACCCTGCCTTCGGCCCCGCGCAAACCGGTGGCGGCGCCGACCCTTGGCGTGCAGTTCACTGAAACCATGAAGGGCTACTTTTCCACGGCATTTACCCAGCCCCAGGGCACTGATCTTTCGCTTTACGAAGCGGCGGCCAAGCGCGGCAAAGCCGATAACTCGTCCATCGAATTCACCCTGACCATCACTGCCGCCGATCTCAATCGCCTGATCAAGGAACCGGAACACGCCGCCACCCTGGTGGGTACGCTGGATGCGCCGATGCTTTCGCCCAAGCCGCTGGTCGCCAGCAACGGAGTGTTCAACCTGTTCGAGCAATACCAGGAACAGGTGGATGTGCGGCACATGAACTACGACATGAAACTGACCGCCGAGGACGGCAGCGATTATTACTTCAGCGCCTTCAAGACCGTGCCCGAGGACAACGGGGTGCTGAATATCTGGCACGACACCAGCACGCTCTATGTCACGCTGTATCGCGGGCCGGACAAGAGCGGCGAGGTCATCGGCTCGGGGGTGATGCACATTCTGCCGGCCGACTTCGCCAAGCAGATGACCACCATGAAAGTGCTCAACGCACGTAACGAGCGTGAGCGAGTGGAAGCGTTGGCCCGCTTTGGCAAGTTCTTCGCCGGCATTTTGTGGGAGAGCTACGGCGGGGTGTTCGCTGGCGATGTGTACTTCAACCCGGACGCGCCGCCTCGCAGCAAGCGGCCGCTGGACGCACCGGCGCCGACCGTGCATTTCTTCCAGACCGAGGACAATGTCGAGCTACGTCTGACTCGCTATCAAGCGGGCAGCAAAGGCCCGGTGATGCTGGTGCATGGCCTGGGGGGGGGATCGAATATTTTCTCCACCGACACCATCCAGACCAACCTGCTGGAGTACCTGTGCAAGCACGAGTACGACGTCTGGCTGCTGGACTTGCGGGTGAGCATCCTGCTGCCGGCCAGCAAGCATGAATGGAACGGCGACCAGGTGGCCCAGTACGACTTCAAGGCTGCTATCGAGCAGATCCAGCAGGCCACGCTGGCCCGTGACGTGCAATGTGTGGTGCATTGCTACGGTGCGACGACGTTCTTCATGTCGATGCTGGCGGGGCTGCAAGGGGTGCGCTCGGTGGTCTGCTCACAGATCGCCGCCGACACGGTGGTTGCCACCGCCACCGGACTGAAGGCCGGTTTGCATTTGCCGGGGATGCTCGATGCCATCGGCATCAAGTCCCTCACGGCCTACGCCGACACCAAGGAAAGCTGGTTCAACAAACTCTACGACAAGGCTCTCAACGGTTATGCCCGGATCGAGGCCCAGGGCTATTGCACCAACCCGGTCTGCCATCGCATCACGTTCATGTATGCGTCGCTGTACCGTCACGACACCCTCAACGAAACCCTGCACGACAACCTGCATGAATTGTTCGGTGAGTCGAATATCCAGACCTTCGAGCACCTGGCGCTGATCGTGCGCAAGGGGCATCTGGTGGACTTCAAGGGCAACGACGTCTACATGCCGCATTTCGATCGGTTGAAATTGCCGATCTGCTTCATCAGCGGCGCCGAGAACCAGTGCTACCTCCCTCAAAGCACCCTCAAGACCTACGAGCGTCTGTGCGATATGCACGGCACGCAACTGTTCAGCCGTCACGAAGTGCCGGGCTACGGCCACATCGACTGCATTTTTGGCAAGGACGCGGTGGTGGATGTGTACCCGATCATCCTCGAACACCTGGAGAAGACCGCGCTCGGTTGACGCAAGACTGAGTCGACTGCATCGCGAGCAAGCTCGCTCCCACAGGGGGCTATGCGCCGCTGAATTCGTGCACGCCACATATCCAGTGTGGGAGCGAGCTTGCTCGCGATGGCGGTCGCCAGAGCGCCGCATCTCGAGGGTCAAGAATAAGGAAAAGGATGCCATGAACACTTACATCCGTTGGTTCCAACGCATCATCTGGGTGGGCATTGTGATGAACATGGTCTTCGCGATTCCGGCGCTGTTCGCGCCGGCGTTGCTGACGTCCATGCTTGGCCTGCCGCCCGTGCTGTCCGATCCCTGGCTGGAAAACACCGGCATGTTGCTGGTGGGGATCAGCCTGTTCTACATGCCCTCGGGGTTCAACGCGCCGCGTTTCGTGGTGCATTCGTGGTTGTGCGTGCTGTCGCGGCTGGTTGCGGTGGTGTTCTGGATCTACCTGATCAACACTAACAACCAGGGTCAGTTGTTCGTGCCGATGTTGATGGGCGACTTGAGCATGTTCCTGATTCTGGGCGTGCTGCTGTACCTGGGCAGCCCGGTCGCCCATCGTCCACTGGCCTTGCTCTGCGCCGGTTGGCGGGAGTGGCGCGCCGGCTGGGCGCAGCGCTGGCAGAGCCATAGTTTCAAGGTTGGCATGCTGGTGATGCTGCTGGTGCTGGGTTTTATCGGCTACCAGACCTGGTACCAGATGATCCGAGAGGTGCCGCAACCGGATTTTGCCTCCGACGAAGACCATTACAAATACGCCGCCATCGGCCTGGGCATCGAAGCGCGGATCCCTTATTACCTGTTCGCCGTGCTGCCGCAGATGTGCCCGGAAAAACTGCCCAAGCCCGGCGGTTACGAGGTGTTCGGGTTTCTCTACGAGAACGGCAACGACCTGCCGATCGGCATGGCCAAGCGGCAACTGGGCTACCCCACCGTGGAGCCGAACTGCGCGCTGTGCCACACCGGCTCGTACCGGGCCAATGCCAGTGACGTAGCGGTTCCGGTCGCCAGCGCGCCGGCCAACACCCTGCAACTGCAGGCCTTCCAGTGGTTTGCCTACGATTGTGCCAGCGACCCGAAATTCACCCCAGATGCGGTCATGGCGGCGATCAACAGCAAGTTCCAGCTCGGTTTTTTCGAAAAACTGTACAACCGTTACCTGATCATCCCGATGGCCAAGAGCGCGCTACTCAAGCAGAAGCAGGCCTACGCTTGGCAGAAACTGCGCCCGCCCCAAGGTCCGGGGCGGACCGATACCTTCAACCCGACCAAAATGGTGGTGTTCGGCTTCCCGGATGACTCCACCATCGGCACCGTGGACTTGCCGCAGGTCTGGAACCAGAAGCCCCGTGAGTCGATGTATCTGCATTGGGACGGCAATAACAACAAGATTCACGAACGCAACTACGCGGCGGCCATGGCCGTGGGCGCGACACCGCAATCGGTGCTGCCGCCGAGTTTCAACCGGGTGACCAATTGGCTGCTGGGCCACAAGGCGCCGGCGTGGCCGTTCGCCCTGGACCAGGCGAAAGTCGCCCAAGGCAAACCGATCTGGGAGCAAAACTGTGCCGCTTGCCACGACTTCGGCCGTGCCGACACGGGACAGGTCACCACCAACATCGACCAGTTGGGCACCGATCCCCATCGCCTGAACTCCTTCACCGTCGGGCTGGTGACGGCGTTCCACGGCTTCAAGAAACCGCCGTTCGACTTCGGCGCGTACCGCAAGACCCAGAGCTACAGCAACACCCCCACTGACGGCGTCTGGCTAAGGGCGCCGTACCTGCATAACGGCTCGGTGCCGACCCTGTGGGACTTGTTGCAACCGCCCGAGTTGCGGCCGCAAGTGTTCTACACCGGCTCCGACATCTACGACCAGGAGAAGGTCGGCTTCATCACCAGCGGCGCGCAGATGAAGGCGTCGGCGGATTTCAAATACGACACCCGCCTGGAAGGCAACCACAACGGCGGCCACCTGTATGGCACGCAGTTGTCGGATGCCGACAAACGGGCCCTGATCGAATTCATGAAAACCCTGTAGCCCAGGGCACTGCGAAGGAGCGTTCACATGTCATTACTGCACCATTGGGAACATGAGTTCGACAAGGTCAAAGTCCGCCTGCACGGGTTGGTCACGCGGCTGGAGATGTCCTGGAAAAAACTCGTCAACGACCTGGAGCCCGAAGAGTTCGAGGCCATCGTCAAGCTGCTCCAGCGTGGCCACGATCAGGCCCGGCACGTCATCGATCACGGCGACCTGCCGGATGACGAACCGGCCGTGCCGTGGGAGCTGGCCCACGGTCTTTCGATCCTGAAGATCGGCAATGCCAGCGCCTTGCCGCAAACCGAGGACGAGCTGCCGACCCGCGTGCTCAAGGACGGCACCTTGCTCGGTTGCCGCAAATGGGAGTTGCTCGACCTGTTGTGGAGTGAGGCGTTGCTCAAGTGGATCGAGAACCTGCGCCATCACGCGCCGTTCGCCACTAACCCGGCACTGGTGAAAATGGACAGCGACGTGGTGTTTGCGATTGCCGGCGACTGGGGCACCGGACCGTTCGACAGTCATGCTCCGGCCGTGGCTGTCGCCAATCAGATGCAACTGGCCGAGGCCGACTTCACCATCCATCTGGGGATGTGTATTACGCCGGCACCCATTCCCAGGAGGACGTCGACATGGTCGGCTGGCCCCAGGGCAAGCACGGCTCGTTCACGCTCAATTCCAACCACGAGATGTACAGCGGCGCCCACGGTTATTTCAAGGAGCTGGCCAAGCGTTTCCCGGTGCAACAGGGCACCAGTTACTTTGCCCTGTACAACGACGATTGGCTGGTGGTCGGCCTCGACAGTGCCTACGCCTCGGACGCGATGAATCTGTACATGGATGGCACCCTCAACGCGCAACAGATCGACTGGATGAAAAACCTAGCTGATGGTGCTCAGTCATCACCAGGGCTTCGATATTTCCGGGCACCACAAGACCGCGCTTTACCAACCGGTCTGCGATGCCCTGGGGCGTGAGCCGGACTACTGGTATTGGGGGCATCTGCACAACGGCATCTGCTACGCGCCCCAAGGCGGGCTGCACGCACGCTGTGCCGGGCACGGGGCGATTCCCTACGGCACCACCAGCGAGTTGAACGGACATGCCGGGGTGTTGTGGTCGGAAACGCAACTGGCGGGGGATGAGACGTACCCGGAACGGGTGTTGAACGGGTATGTGAAGGTGCGGCTGGTGGGGGAGGAGATTGTCGAGACGTTTTATGGGGAGGATGGCAGTGTGCGGTGGTCTTCCCGGTAGTCGGTGAATGTCAGGCCGCTATCGCGAGCAAGCTCGCTCCCACAGGTTTTGTGAACGACACAGAACCCCTGTGGGAGCGAGCTTGCTCGCGATGCTTTTGACTTAGCCCTGGACCGGAACGCCCTTGAGATACGGCGCAGGTTCCGCCCCCAGGTTGTTGAGCATGCGCTCGCTGTACCAGTCCACGAAGTTCACCACGCCGAACTCATAAGTCTTGGAGTACGGGCCTGGCTGGTAGGCGGTGGAGTTGATGCCGCGCTGGTTTTCTTCGGCCAGGCGACGGTCCTGGTCGTTGGTGGCGTCCCAGACCTGGCGCATGCGTGCCACGTCGTAGTCCACGCCTTCGACCGCGTCCTTGTGTACGATCCACTTGGTGGTGACCATGGTCTCCTGGGCGCTGATCGGCCACACAGTGAACACGATGATGTGGTCGCCCATGCAGTGGTTCCACGAGTGGGGCAGGTGCAGGATACGCATCGAGCCCAGGTCCGGGTTCTTGATGCGGCCCATCAGTTTGGCGCAGCCCTGCTTGCCGTCCATGGTCATCGACACGGTGCCCTTGAGCAGCGGCATGCGCACGATACGGTTGCGCAGGCCGAAACTGGCGTGGGCGTAAGGGATTTTCTCGGCGTCCCAGGCTGCGGCGGAGGCCGCGACATGGTCCTTGAACGCCTGGTCGGCCCGTGGGTCGGTGACGTCGTCCCATTCCAGCAGGGTCTTGAGCAGTTCCGGGTGTGCGCCGCCGCAGTGGTAGCACTCACGGTTGTTTTCCAGCACCAGTTTCCAGTTGGCCTTTTCCATCAAGGTGGTTTGCACCGCCACCTTGGTGTTTTCCATGTCATAGGGTTCCATGTAATGGGTCAAGGTCGCCAGGAAGTCGTCGATGGCCGGTGGGTTCTCCGCCAGGCTGATGAAGATGTAGCCACCGGCGGTCTTCACGTTCACTGGCTTCAAGCCGTACTGGTTCATGTCGAAATCGGCGCCCATTTCGGTGCCGGCGAACAATAGGCGACCGTCCAGCTCGTAGGTCCACTGGTGGTAATGGCAGACCAGCTTGGCGACCTTGCCCTTTTCGCTGGTGCACAGCCGCGAGCCACGGTGCCGGCAGACGTTGTGGAACGCATGCACCACGCCGTCGGCACCGCGAATCACGATGATCGGGTTCTTGCCAACCTGCAGGGTCAGGTAGTTGCCCTTGGTCGGAATTTCGCAGGTCATGCCGGCGATCAACCATTCCTTCTGGAAGATTTCCTGCATGTCGATATCAAACAGGCGCTCATCGGAGTAGAACGGCTGCGGCAGCGAGAAAGTGCGCTCGCGTTCCTGCAGCATTTGCGCGGTGGCCTTGCGTGCGGGTTCCAGCGGATCGCCCAGGCTCAGGGTTGCGGTGACGTCCATCGTTTTATCCTCATGGCCCTCTACGTGGCCGGCGAAAGTGGCTAATCAAATGTGCTACGCAAGGCAGAAAATATTATTTATCTGTTGGGGCGAGTGTGGGGCCGCGCAGGGGGCGAACCTTATCCATGGGCGACATGGCCCAATCTGTTCCCGACGCGCAAGGTCCGGTCGTTGGGGGCTGGTCGCGGTAAGCATGTGAATGTCGCAGATAGGTAAATGGGCGATTCGCGCTATACGCAGAATCGCCTCATAAGAGGCCGACAGTCGGCCGTGGAGATCAGCATGTCCAACAGCTTCCTGAACCCGGTAACCACCCAGACCTGGGCCAATGGTCGTCACATTGTCCGTTGCGTCAAAGTCATCCAGGAAACCTGGGATGTGCGCACCTTTTGTTTCATGGCTGATCAGCCGATTCTGTTCTTTTTCAAGCCGGGGCAATTCGTCACCCTGGAGCTGGAAATCGAAGGTCAGCCGATCATGCGCTCCTACACCATCTCCAGCTCGCCGTCGGTGCCCTACAGTTTTTCGGTGACCATCAAGCGTGTACCGGGGGGCAAGGTTTCCAACTGGCTGCACGACACCCTGCACGAAGGCCAGGAGCTGGCGGTGCACGGGCCGGTCGGCCTGTTCAATGCCATCGACTTCTCGAACCCCAAGGTGCTTTACCTCAGTGGCGGTGTCGGCATCACGCCGGTGATGTCCATGGCGCGCTGGTACTACGACACCAATGCCAACGTCGACATGGTGTTTATCCACAGCGCCCGCTCGCCCAAGGACATCATCTATCACCGCGAGCTGGAACACATGGCGTCGCGGATCGATAACTTCAACCTGCACCTGATCTGCGAAAAACATGGGCTGGGCGAGCCTTGGGCCGGGTATCGCGGCTATCTGAACCACAAGATGCTGGAGCTGATGGCGCCGGACTTTCTGGAGCGCGAAGTGTTTTGCTGTGGCCCGACGCCCTACATGAACGCGGTCAAGCGCCTGCTGGAAGCCGCTGGCTTCGACATGACGCGTTACCACGAGGAGTCCTTCGGCGCCACGCCACCGGAAGCCCGCGCCGACGCGGTGGAACAGGCCGAACAGGCTGCCGACGCCCCGGAAGTCGATGTGGCGGACCTACATCTGGTGGAGTTCACCGCCTCTGGCAAGAGTATTCGCGTGGGGCCGGGAGAAACCGTCCACGCCGCCGCCGCCAAGCTCGGCATGATGATTCCCAAAGCCTGCGGTATGGGCATCTGCGGCACCTGCAAGGTTTTGAAACTGGGCGGGGAAGTGGAGATGGACCACAACGGCGGTATCACCGAAGACGACGAGGCCGAAGGTTACATCCTGTCGTGCTGCAGCGTGCCGAAGGGGGATGTGCGGATCGAGTTCTGATCAGTCCATCCAAGTAGCGATGAGCACCTTCTGTGGGAACAAAGCCAGTGGGAGCAAGGCTTTGTTCCCACTGTGAGCCCCTCTCACCACAGGGGTATGACGGGCATGGGTTCGGTTTTTCTAGCCCGCCATCACTTCCCGAATATCCACCGCCAATTCCCGCACCCGCGCTTCTTCGGTGTCCCACGAGCACATGAACCGCGCGCCGCCCTTGCCAATGAAGGTGTAGAAGCGCCAGCCCTTGGCGGTCAGCGCGGCGATGGCCGGTTCCGAGAGTTGCAGGAATACGCCGTTGGCCTGGACCGGGAACATCAGTTCCACGCCTGGGATGTCGCTCACCAGTTGCGCCAGCAGTTGGGCGCAGTGGTTGGCGTGCCGGGCGTGCTTGAGCCAGGCGTCGTTTTGCAGCAGGCCGACCCAGGGCGCCGAGAGAAAGCGCATCTTCGAGGCCAACTGCCCGGCCTGTTTGCAGCGATAGTCGAAGTCTTCTGCCAGGTCGTGGTTGAAGAACAGGATCGCTTCACCCACCGCCATGCCGTTTTTCGTCCCGCCAAAGCACAGCACATCCACCCCGGCTTTCCAGGTCAGGTCTGCCGGTGAGCAGCCGAGGAAGGCGCAGGCGTTGGAGAATCGTGCGCCGTCCATGTGCAGGTTCAGCCCCAGTTCCTTGCAGGTGGCGCTGATGGCGCGGATTTCTTCCGGGGTATAGACGCTGCCAACTTCCGTGGCCTGGGTCAGGGTCACAACGCGGGGCTTGGGGTAGTGGATATCCTGGCGCTTGAGGGCGATCTCGCGGATCGAGTCCGGGGTCAGCTTGCCATTTTCGGTGCGCGCCACCAGCAGCTTGGAACCATTGGAAAAGAACTCCGGCGCGCCGCATTCGTCAGTTTCGACGTGGGCGGTTTCCGAGCAGATCACGCTGTGGTAACTCTGGCACAGCGAGGACAGCGCCAGGGAGTTGGCCGCGGTGCCGTTGAACGCGAAGAATACTTCGCAGTCGGTTTCGAACAAGGCACGGAAATCATCCGCCGCGCGGTGGGTCCACTCGTCATCGCCGTAAGCCCGCTGATGACCCTGGTTGGCTTCTTCCATGGCCGCCCAGGCTTCGGGGCAAATGCCGGAATAGTTGTCGCTGGCGAATTGTTGACTCTTGTCGGTCATGGCCTTGCTCCTGAAATAGAGAGTCCTGGGTAAGAGATCCCTGACAGAATTCCCGGATGGAGAATTCCGTGGTCCGGCGTGCTTTGAGTCCGGCACGCGGTGGTCGATAGTGGTGCGCACTTTACCCAAGATTCGCGGGGGAACACACTGGATGTTTCTGTCAGAAACTCACAAAACCGCTAGGGCGGCTGTACCCATGAACCGACGTGACGGAGCCTTGGACCTGCTCAAGTGGTTGGCTCTGTTGGCGATGGTGCTCGATCATCTGCGATATGTCGGTTACTCCGCCGATTGGTTGTATGTGCCGGGACGTCTGGCGTTCCCCTGGTTCTGTCTGGCGATGGCGGCGAACCTAGCGCGCAACGGGGCCAGTGCGAGCTCGTGGCGTTACCTGGGCTGGCTGTTGCTGTTCAGCTCAGTGAGCGAAATTCCTTATCGGTTGTTTATTCCTGTGCCGGCTACCTTGAACGTGCTGCCGACCCTGACCCTCGGGTTGCTGGTGGCGCGTAGTTGGCAAACCCATACGCTGGAAGCGCGTTTGCTGGCAGCGGGGGCGTTGCTGCTGGCGGCGCTGTTTTCCTCGCGGCTGATGTTCGGTTTTTTCGGCGTCCTGCTGCCGCTGGCGATGTTGCTGGTATTTCGCCGGCCCTGGTATTTCGCGTTGTTGCCAGGCTTGGTGTGCCTGGCGGCCAACCAGTGGCGGGTGCTGTATGGCGCGGCCTGGCTGGGGGATGCGGTGGCGATCGGCGGGTTGGTGGCGTGTCTGTTTGCGCCATGGCTTGGGCTGGTGCTTTTGCGACACGCTGGTCGTTTTCATCCTCCGTCCATGCGGCGCTGGGCCTACGGTCTGTATCCCGCGCATTTCCTGCTGTTGCTCGCGGTTCGCCAGATCGCCGCATAGCCCTATGGGAGCAAGGTCTGTGGGATAACACAGGGTTATCCCACAGACCTTGTTCCCCGACTCTTTGAACGCATGTCGTAAACGCACCTTTGCGTGGCGTCCATAGGCATTTGACCTGCCTGCGCCGGCCATACCATCGCTTCCAAAGGGCACGACCGAACGGTGGTCAGTGCCTCACCGAGACGAAAGGCGCACCGCCGCCGCTGGGAGAGACGCGATGTTCAGCAAGCAAGACCAGATCCAGGGTTACGACGATGCACTGCTGGCGGCGATGAATGCCGAGGAGCAACGCCAGGAAGATCACATCGAGCTGATCGCGTCAGAGAACTACACCAGCAAACGTGTGATGCAGGCCCAGGGCAGCGGCCTGACCAACAAATACGCCGAAGGTTATCCGGGCAAGCGTTACTACGGTGGCTGCGAGCACGTCGACAAAGTCGAGGCCCTGGCTATCGAGCGCGCCAAGCAGCTGTTCGGCGCCGACTACGCCAACGTCCAGCCGCACTCCGGTTCTTCGGCCAACAGCGCCGTGTACCTGGCCTTGCTGCAGGCCGGCGATACCATCCTGGGCATGAGCCTGGCCCACGGCGGTCACCTGACCCACGGTGCCAAGGTGTCGTCCTCGGGCAAGCTCTACAACGCGGTTCAGTACGGCATCGACACCACCACCGGCCTGATCGACTACGACGAAGTCGAGCGCCTGGCGGTCGAGCACAAGCCGAAGATGATCGTCGCCGGCTTCTCGGCTTACTCCAAGACCCTGGATTTCCCACGTTTCCGCCAGATCGCCGACAAAGTCGGTGCCCTGCTGTTCGTCGACATGGCCCACGTCGCCGGTCTGGTCGCTGCCGGTCTGTACCCGAACCCACTGCCTTACGCCGATGTGGTCACCACCACCACTCACAAGACCCTGCGCGGTCCGCGTGGTGGCCTGATCCTGGCCAAGGCCAACGAAGAGATCGAGAAAAAGCTCAACGCTGCGGTATTCCCGGGCGCTCAAGGCGGTCCGCTGATGCACGTCATCGCCGGCAAGGCGGTGTGCTTCAAGGAAGCGGCGGAGCCAGGTTTCAAGGCCTACCAGCAGCAAGTGATCGATAACGCCCAGGCCATGGCTGGCGTGTTCATCAAGCGCGGCTACGATGTAGTGTCCGGCGGTACCGATAACCACCTGTTCCTGGTCAGCCTGATCCGTCAGGGCCTGACCGGCAAGGACGCCGACGCCGCCCTGGGCCGCGCGCACATCACCGTCAACAAGAATGCCGTGCCGAACGACCCGCAATCGCCGTTCGTGACCTCGGGCCTGCGCATCGGCACCCCGGCGGTGACCACGCGCGGCTTCAAGGTCACCCAGTGCGTGACGCTGGCCGGCTGGATCTGCGACATCCTCGACAACCTCGGCGACGCCGATGTCGAGGCCAATGTTGCCCAGCAAGTGGCGGCCCTGTGCGCGGACTTCCCGGTTTATCGCTGAGTCGGTTTTGGAGTAATGACTATGCAACGCTATTCGGGCTTCGGCCTCTTCAAACACTCTCTCAGCCATCATGAAAACTGGCAGCGGATGTGGCGCACGCCGACCCCGAAAAAGGTCTACGACGTGGTCATTGTCGGCGGTGGCGGGCATGGTCTGGCGACCGCCTACTACCTGGCCAAGGAACACGGCATCACCAACGTGGCCGTGGTCGAGAAGGGCTGGCTGGGCGGCGGTAACACCGCGCGCAACACCACCATCGTGCGCTCCAACTACCTGTGGGACGAATCGGCCCACCTGTACGAACATGCGATGAAACTCTGGGAAGGCCTGTCCCAGGACCTGAACTACAACGTGATGTTCTCCCAGCGTGGCGTCTACAACCTGTGCCATACCCTGCAGGACATTCGTGATTCCGAGCGTCGCGTCAGTGCCAACCGCCTCAACGGCGTGGACGGCGAGCTGCTCAACGCCAAACAAGTGGCCGACGAGATTCCGTACCTGGACTGCTCGAAAAACACCCGCTACCCGGTGATGGGCGCCACCGTCCAGCGTCGCGGCGGCGTGGCCCGTCACGATGCCGTGGCCTGGGGCTTTGCCCGGGCGGCGGACGCGTTGGGCGTGGACCTGATCCAGCAGACCGAAGTGATCGGTTTCCGCAAGGAAAACGGCGTGTGCATCGGTGTGGAAACCAACAAGGGCTTCATCGGCGCCAAGCGCGTCGGTGTGGTCACCGCCGGTAACTCCGGACACATGGCCAAGCTCGCGGGCTTCCGCCTGCCGATCGAATCCCACCCGCTGCAAGCGCTGGTGTCCGAGCCGATCAAGCCGATTATCGACAGCGTGATCATGTCCAACGCGGTGCACGGCTACATCAGCCAGTCCGACAAGGGCGACCTGGTGATCGGTGCCGGTATCGACGGCTACAACGGCTACGGCCAGCGTGGCTCGTACCCGGTGATCGAACACACGGTTCAGGCCATCGTCGAGATGTTCCCGGTGTTGTCCCGTGTACGCATGAACCGCCAATGGGGCGGCATCGTCGACACTACGCCGGACGCCTGCCCGATCATTTCCAAGACCCCGGTGCCGAACATGTTCTTCAACTGCGGTTGGGGCACTGGCGGCTTCAAGGCCACTCCGGGCTCGGGCAACGTCTTCGCTGCAAGCCTGGCCAAGGGTGAAATGCACCCGCTGGCCGCGCCGTTTTCCATCGACCGTTTCCACAACGGTGCACTGATCGACGAACACGGCGCTGCTGCCGTCGCCCACTAACAGGAGAAATCCCTATGTTGCACATCTTCTGTCCTCACTGCGGCGAACTGCGCTCCGAAGAGGAATTCCATGCATCCGGCCAGGCGCACATCCCGCGTCCGCTGGATCCGAATGCCTGCACCGACGAGCAGTGGGGCGACTACATGTTCTTCCGTGACAACCCGCGTGGGTTGCACCATGAGCTGTGGGACCACGTCGCCGGCTGCCGCCAGTATTTCAACGTGACCCGTGACACCGTGACCTACGAGATTCTGGAAACCTACAAGATCGGCCAAAAGCCGCAATTTACCGACAAGGCTGACAGTCCGAAAGCGGCCGCGCAGGCTCTGGGAGAGAAGGTATGAGCCAGATCAATCGCCTGTCCAACGGCGGACGGATCGACCGCAACAAAGTGCTGAGCTTCACCTTCAACGGTCAGACCTATAAAGGCTTCGAGGGCGATTCCCTGGCCGCTGCACTGCTGGCCAACGGCGTCGACATCATCGGCCGCAGCTTCAAGTATTCCCGTCCGCGTGGCATCTTTGCCGCCGGCGCCGAAGAGCCGAACGCGGTACTGCAGATCGGCGCCACCGAAGCCACGCAGATCCCTAACGTGCGCGCCACGCAACAGGCGCTGTATCAAGGGTTGGTCGCCACCAGCACCAACGGCTGGCCGAACGTGAACAACGACATGATGGGTATTCTCGGCAAGGTCGGCGGCAAGCTGATGCCGCCGGGCTTCTACTACAAAACCTTCATGTACCCGCAATCGTTCTGGATGACTTACGAAAAGTACATCCGCAAGGCCGCGGGCCTGGGTCGCTCGCCGACCGAGAACGACCCGGACACCTACGACTACATGAACCGTCATTGCGACGTGCTGATTGTCGGCGCCGGCCCTGCTGGCCTGGCTGCCGCATTGGCCGCGGCCCGCAGCGGTGCACGGGTGATCCTGGCCGACGAGCAGGAAGAGTTCGGCGGTAGCCTGCTCGATTCCCGCGAGAGCCTGGATGGCAAACCAGCGACCGAATGGGTGGCTGCTGTTGTGGCTGAGCTCAAGTCGATGCCAGATGTGGTGCTGTTGCCGCGCGCCACGGTGAACGGTTACCACGACCATAACTTCCTGACCATCCACGAGCGCCTCACCGACCACCTGGGTGATCGCGCGCCAATCGGCCAGGTCCGCCAGCGCATCAACCGGGTCCGCGCCAAGCGCGTGGTGCTGGCGACTGGTGCCTGCGAACGGCCGCTGGTCTACGGCAACAACGACGTACCGGGCAACATGCTGGCCGGCGCGGTCTCCACCTACGTGCGCCGCTATGGCGTGGCACCGGGCAAGAAACTGGTACTGAGCACCAACAACGACCACGCCTATCGCGTGGCGCTGGACTGGCTCGACGCCAGCCTGCAAGTGGTGGCCATCGCCGACGCCCGCAGCAACCCGCGTGGTGCGCTGGTGGAAGAGGCGCGTGCCAAAGGCATCCGCATCCTCACCGGCAGCGCCGTGATCGAGGCTCGTGGCAGCAAGCGCGTCACCGGGGCCCGCATCGCCGCCATCGACGTCAAGGCGCACAAGGTCACCAGTCCCGGCGAATGGCTGGACTGCGACCTGGTGGCCAGCTCCGGCGGCTACAGCCCAGTGGTTCACCTGGCTTCGCACCTGGGCGGCAAGCCGATCTGGCGCGAAGACATCCTTGGTTTCGTACCGGGCGAAGCACCGCAGAAGCGCGTGTGCGTCGGCGGCGTGAATGGCGTCTACAGCCTGGGTGACACCTTGGCCGATGGTTTCGAAGGTGGCGTGCGCGCGGCCAACGAAGCCGGTTTCAAAGCGGTGGAGGGTGTGTTGCCCAAAGCCCTGAGCCGCCAGGAAGAACCGACCCTGGCGTTGTTCCAGGTGCCGCATGAAAAATCCACTGCACGGGCGCCGAAGCAATTCGTCGACCTGCAGAACGACGTCACTGCCGCCGCCATCGAACTCGCCACCCGCGAAGGCTTCGAGTCGGTGGAACACGTCAAGCGCTACACCGCTCTGGGCTTCGGCACCGACCAGGGCAAGCTGGGCAACGTCAACGGCCTGGCCATCGCGGCCCGCTCGCTGAACGTGAGCATCCCGCAGATGGGCACCACCATGTTCCGCCCGAACTACACGCCGGTGACCTTCGGCGCGATAGCCGGGCGGCACTGCGGACACATCTTCGAGCCGGTGCGCTTCACCGCGCTGCATGCCTGGCATGTGAAAAACGGCGCCGAATTCGAAGACGTCGGCCAGTGGAAGCGCCCTTGGTACTTCCCGAAGAACGGCGAAGACATGCACGCTGCGGTCAAGCGCGAATGCAAAGCCGTGCGCGATAGCGTCGGCCTGCTGGATGCCTCGACTCTGGGCAAGATCGATATCCAGGGCCCGGACGCCCGCGAGTTCCTTAACCGCGTGTACACCAACGCCTGGACCAAGCTCGACGTGGGCAAGGCCCGCTACGGTTTGATGTGCAAGGAAGACGGCATGGTCTTCGACGATGGCGTGACGGCCTGTCTGGCGGACAACCATTTCGTGATGACCACCACCACTGGCGGCGCGGCGCGCGTGCTGCAATGGCTGGAGATCTATCACCAGACCGAATGGCCGGACCTGAAGGTGTACTTCACTTCGGTTACCGACCACTGGGCGACCATGACCCTGTCGGGCCCCAACAGCCGCAAGCTGCTGAGCGAAGTCACCGACATCGACCTGGACAAGGACGCTTTCCCGTTCATGACCTGGAAAGAAGGCCTGGTGGGTGGTGTACCGGCGCGGGTGTTCCGTATCTCGTTCACCGGCGAACTGTCGTACGAAGTCAACGTGCAGGCCGACTACGCCATGGGCGTGCTCGAGCAGATCGTCGAGGCCGGGAAGAAATACAACCTGACCCCGTATGGCACCGAGACCATGCACGTATTGCGGGCCGAGAAGGGCTTCATCATTGTCGGTCAGGACACTGACAGCTCGATGACCCCGGACGACCTGAACATGGGCTGGTGCGTAGGCCGGACCAAACCGTTCTCGTGGATCGGCTGGCGTGGCATGAATCGCGAAGACTGCGTACGTGAGGACCGCAAGCAACTGGTGGGCCTCAAGCCGATCGACCCGAATGTCTGGCTGCCGGAAGGTGCGCAACTGGTGTTCAACACCAAGCAGGCGATCCCGATGACCATGGTCGGTCATGTGACGTCCAGCTACGCCCACAACTCCCTGGGTTATTCATTTGCCATGGGCGTGGTCAAGGGCGGCCTCAAGCGGATGGGCGAACGCGTGTTCGCGCCATTGGCCGACGGCAGCGTGATCGAAGCAGAGATTGTTTCTTCGGTGTTCTTCGATCCGAAGGGGGATCGGCAGAATATCTAATGACCTTCAGGTCTGTGGTGAGCAGCTGCTACGCGTTGTCCGCATCGCGAGCAGGCTCGCTCCCACAGGAGATCGCATGACCCTTGTGGGAGCGAGCCTGCTCGCGATGGCGGTAGAACAGCCACCACAAGGGCCTGAATCAGAATTCAAGACAGGTGCTCCATATGACCGCAGTCAACGTGTACCAACAACGCCCAACCACCGGGGCCAAGGCCGAGTCGTCGCTGCACCATGCCGACCTCGCCAGCCTGGTGGGCAAGGGTCGCAAGAACGCCGGCGTGACCGTGCGCGAGAAGAAACTCCTGGGCCACTTGACCATCCGTGGCGATGGTCATGACCCTGCGTTCGCTGCTGGCGTGCACAAGGCCCTGGGCCTGGAGCTGCCGGGCGCGCTGACCGTCATCGTCAAGGGCGAAACCAGCCTGCAATGGCTCGGCCCGGACGAGTGGCTGCTGGTGGTGCCCAGTGGCGAAGAATTTGCCGCCGAGAAAAACCTGCGCGAAGCCCTGGGCGATCTGCATATCCAGATCGTCAACGTCAGTGGCGGCCAGCAGATCCTCGAACTTTCCGGCCCGAATGTGCGCGACGTGCTGATGAAATCCACCAGCTATGACGTACACCCAAGCAATTTCCCGGTGGGCAAGGCCGTGGGCACGGTGTTCGCCAAGTCGCAACTGGTGATCCGCCACACGGGCGAAGACACCTGGGAACTGGTGATTCGCCGCAGCTTCTCCGATTACTGGTGGCTGTGGTTGCAGGATGCCGCGGCTGAGTATGGGTTGAGCGTGCAGGCCTGACTAGGGTTGGACGCTGTCCTTTTGTGGCGAGGGGATTTATCCCCGTTGGGCTGCGCAGCAGACCCCAAACCTGCCACCTCAGTACGTCAGGCCGATCACATCAAGCTTTTTGGGGCTGCTTCGCAGCCCAACGGGGATAAATCCCCTCGCCACAGGAGTCACTGCAATGAGCCGCGCCCCAGACACATGGATCTTGACTGCCGACTGCCCCAGCGTGCTCGGCACGGTGGACGCGGTGACGCGCTTTCTGTTCGAGCAAGGCTGCTACGTCACCGAGCACCATTCCTTCGACGACCGGCTCTCGGCGCGTTTTTTCATTCGTGTGGAATTTCGCCAGCCGGATGGCTTTGACGAGCAGAGCTTTCGCAGCGGCCTGGCCGAACGTGCGCAAGCCTTTGGCATGGTCTTCGAACTGACGCCACCCAACTACCGGCCCAAAGTGGTGATCATGGTCTCCAAGGCCGATCACTGCCTCAACGACCTGCTCTACCGTCAGCGCATCGGCCAGTTGTCCATGGACGTCGTGGCCGTGGTGTCCAACCACCCGGACCTCAAGCCGCTGGCCGACTGGCACCAGATTCCGTACTACCATTTCCCCCTGGACCCGAACGACAAACCGTCCCAGGAGCGGCAGGTGTGGCAGGTGATCGAAGACACCGGCGCCGAGCTGGTGATTCTCGCCCGCTACATGCAAGTGCTGTCGCCGGAGCTGTGTCGCAAGCTCGACGGCAAGGCGATCAACATCCATCACTCGCTGCTGCCGGGCTTCAAGGGCGCCAAGCCGTATCACCAGGCCTACAACAAAGGCGTGAAACTGGTCGGCGCCACGGCGCACTACATCAACAACGACCTGGACGAAGGCCCGATCATCGCTCAGGGCGTGGAAGTGGTGGACCACAGCCACTATCCCGAAGACCTGATCGCCAAGGGCCGGGACATCGAAGGGCTGACCCTGGCCCGGGCCGTGGGGTATCACATCGAGCGAAGGGTGTTTCTCAACGCCAACAGAACTGTCGTTCTTTAGATTTTTGGGGCCGCTTCGCAGCCCATTCGCGAGCAAGCTCGCTCCCACAGGATCTGCGTCGTTATACAGATTCTGATGACACCCACAATCCACTGTGGGAGCGAGCTTGCTCGCGATGAGGCCCTTACAGACAACAAAGAAACAAGACACAAGCACTACCCGAGCAATCAACGCGCTGCCTGCCTGGGCAACGCAGTTTCATAAAAACAACAGCGAGGTGAAAGCATGTCTGGCAATCGTGGTGTCGTGTATCTCGGCAACGGCAAGGTCGAAGTACAGAAAATCGACTATCCAAAAATGCAGGACCCGCGTGGCAGGAAGATCGAGCACGGCGTCATCCTGCGCGTGGTATCCACCAACATCTGCGGCTCCGACCAGCACATGGTGCGCGGCCGCACCACCGCTCAGACCGGCCTGGTCCTGGGCCACGAAATCACCGGTGAAGTGATCGAAAAGGGCAACGACGTCGAAAACCTGAAGATCGGCGACCTGGTGTCTGTTCCGTTCAACGTGGCTTGCGGGCGCTGCCGTTCCTGCAAAGAACAACACACCGGCGTCTGCCTGACCGTCAACCCGGCCCGTGCCGGCGGTGCCTACGGTTATGTGGACATGGGTGACTGGACCGGCGGTCAGGCCGAATACGTGCTGGTGCCGTACGCGGATTTCAACCTGTTGAAGCTGCCGGACCGCGACAAGGCCATGGAGAAAATCCGCGACCTGACCTGCCTGTCCGACATCCTGCCGACCGGCTACCACGGCGCCGTCACCGCCGGCGTTGGTCCTGGCAGCTCCGTCTACATCGCGGGTGCCGGTCCGGTTGGCCTGGCGGCTGCCGCTTCCGCCCGCCTGCTGGGTGCCGCTGTGGTCATTATCGGTGACGTCAACCCGATCCGCCTGGCCCACGCCAAGGCCCAGGGTTTTGAAATCGCCGACCTGTCCAAAGACACCCCGCTGCACGAACAGATCGCCGCGCTGCTGGGCGAACCGGAAGTCGACTGCGCCGTTGACGCGGTGGGCTTCGAAGCCCGTGGTCACGGCCATGAAGGCGTCAAGCACGAAGCTCCGGCCACCGTGCTCAACTCGTTGATGGGTGTGGTTCGCGTGGCCGGCAAGATCGGCATCCCCGGCCTCTACGTCACCGAAGACCCGGGCGCGGTCGATGCCGCGGCAAAAATGGGCAGCCTGAGCATCCGTTTCGGTCTGGGCTGGGCCAAGTCCCACAGCTTCCACACCGGCCAGACCCCGGTGATGAAGTACAACCGCCAACTGATGCAAGCCATCATGTGGGATCGCATCAACATCGCAGAAATCGTCGGCGTACAGGTCATCAGCCTGGACGACGCGCCTAAAGGCTACGGCGAGTTCGATGCAGGCGTACCGAAGAAGTTTGTGATCGATCCGCACAAGATGTTCAGTGCGGCCTAAGCGGTAGGCAAGACGGAAAAAGGGCGACAGTGATGTCGCCCTTTTTATTCGGCACAGCGCAAGCAGCAGCTTGTAGTACTGAAGCGACTGGGCTTACTCGTCGTCGCTGATGACCTGAAGATTGATCGCGTAATATTGCCCATCGTCGCCCAACATCAACTCGTACGCCACTTTCTGTCCGGGTTTTATGACCGGCCCGCCTTCTTCGACTGGAGGGACCCTGAAGAAGATGTTTTGCCCATTTGCATGGGACGGCGTTAATCCAATGCCGCCTTCAGCGGAGTCATGACGCTTTACAGGCTGCTTTTCCATGGCAAAACTCCTATCAAAAGAGTTTGGGCCTGCGGTCCGGAGTGCGAGCTGTCGAAACATACCCGCACCGCGACCAACTTATGCAGGTTGAACATTGTCGGCTTGCATGCCTTTTTGCCCTTTGGCAGCCTCATAGGTCACTTTTTGTCCTTCCTTCAAGGTCTTGAAACCGTCGCCTTTTATAGCTTTGAAATGGACGAAGAGATCATCACCGCCGTCATCCGGTGTGATAAAACCATAGCCCTTTTCATCGTTGAACCACTTTACTGTTCCGTTACTCATGTTCTTCTCGCCTGGATGAAGGGTTGGTGCGGGTAAGCGATGGGGGTCGCTTGTATCTCGTTGATGCGTGATTGAGCTTAACTCAGTGAAAAGGGTTGCCTACTGTCAGAGTTGACAGTGGGCGAGGGCTTTATGGAATAACTGCTCGTCTTGTTATGTCCAGCAGAGCAGCGCCTGGCGGTTCGCCGACATGGGGTCGTTCCCTGAATAGGCTGGTATTTATTCCAGCGTCACTCTGGTGGCCTGCATGCCCTTGCTATATTCAGATGAATTATGACTTAACAATCAAAAGCTAAGGTTGAAGTAGTCGGCGGTTATCAGCTTGCAGGCCTTAGTGTCCAGGCTCTCGCAGCGATTGTCTTCCCATGGCGAAAATCCCGGTTCCACAACCTGGAGATACTCCAGCGTCAAGTTTATTTCGCCGTATTTGCACGTGATGGTCATCCTTGTGGGCGTCTGCTCGGCGTCGTCGGGCTCATCAATAGCGTATTCGGCACCGTTGAATTGCAGCAGAGCCGGATCGACCACGTCCACCAGGCTTTGGCTCTGCCACTCGCGATCATCCTGTACTTCGACTGAATAGATATCTTCCACGGATTCAATTTTTCTGTGGATGTCAGTGACGGCGGGACAGGTTATTTCATTGGCCTGGATATGGCCGACAAACAGCATCAGTAATCCCGCCCCTTTCGCCAGTGTGTTTTGCATGTGTCGGGTTCCCAGGTTTGGTTGGTTGCTATGGTTTGCGGCTTTTTTCCGGCGGGCTACTGTCAGTGTTGACAGTTGTTCATACCCATTTTGAATAACAAACATGTACCTATTGAGTCTTGGCAATAACACTTCAACTGTTTTTGTTTATATAAGCGGTCGCCTGCGTCTGACGCGGGGCACTGGGACAATGAATGGCGTGCCGGGCATACGGCGTGTGTGGGGGAACAATCCTCGCCCGCCCCAGTCAAACGCACGATTTTGCGCCGCCCCTTTAGTGGGCGGCTTTTTCATGGCTCAAGAGGATGTCCCGGATGAAGGTTTCACGAGGTTTTGCACTGTCTTGCCTGCTCGCGCTGGCAAGCAGCCCGGCCTTCGCGCAGTTCAGCCTCAGTGATGCGGCCAATGCGGTGGCGGCGATGCAGGGCGATCAGCAGGGGGAAGGCGCGGTGGCAGCTGCGCCGCAAGCTGCCGGGTTGCTCAATACCCTGGGCTCGGAGCTCAAGATCACCCCGGAACAGGCCATCGGCGGTGCCGGTGCGATGCTGGGGCTGGCGAAGAACCGACTCAGTGAGCCGCAGTTTTCCGAATTGAGCAAAAGCGTGCCGGGCCTCGATCAGATCGCTGGCAACAACGCTATCGGTGGGCTGAATGGCTTGGGTGGCCTGGGCGGTTTGCTCGGTGGCGGGTCGGACAAGAACGCCTTGCTCGACGGCCTGCTGGGTAACGTCAAGGACACCCACGACCTGAACAACGCCTTCAGCGCGCTGGGCATGGACAGCGGCATGATCGGCCAGTTTGCCCCGGTGATCCTTGAATACCTCGGCCAGCAGGGCGTGGCCAGTTCGCTGCTGCAGAACCTGGGTGGAATCTGGGGGGCAGGCGCGGGTATCTGATCAGCCGCGCTCGTTGCGCAAGGCGGCGATGCGCTGATCTTTTTCGATCCAGAGCTGGTTCACCCAGTTCTGGACATGCTGGCGAAACACCGGGTCGTTTTCGTAATCGCCCTGCCACAGCGCCGGGTCCAGTTCGCGGGTCTGGATGTCGATAATGACCTTCGGCACCGCGCCGCTGATCAAAACCCAGAACCCCGGCGTCCGTTCCTGGGGGTACACCACCGTCACGTCCAGCACCGCGTCCAGTTGCTCGCCCAGCGCCGCCAGCACGAATGCCACGCCACCGGCCTTGGGTTTGAGCAGGTGTGTGAAGGGAGACTGTTGCTGTTGGCTCTTGGCGGCGGTGAAGCGTGTGCCTTCGAGGTAATTCACCACGGTGACCGGTTGGCGCTTGAACAGCTCGCAGGCCTGACGGGTGATTTCCAAGTCTTTGCCTGCCAGCTCCGGATTTTTTGCCAGGAAGGCCTTGGTGTAGCGTTTCATGAAAGGGTAATCCAGCGCCCACCAGGCCAGGCCCAGGAACGGTACCCAGATCAGCTCTTTCTTGAGGAAAAACTTGAAGAACGGCGTACGCCGGTTGAGGGCCTGGATCAGCGCGGGGATGTCGACCCAGGACTGGTGATTGCTGATGACCAGATAGGAGGTGTCGCGGCGCAAGTCGCCGCCGCCGCGTATGTCCCAGCGGGTGGGGATGCACAGGGCGAAGATCAGTTTGTCGATTTCGGCCCAGGTTTCGGCGATCCACATCACCGCCCACGAGGCGTAATCACGAAGACGCCCGGGCAGGACCAGTTTAAGCAGCGCGAACACCATCAACGGCCCGAACAGCACCAGGGTGTTGAGTAACAGCAGAAGGGTGACAAAACAGCCGGTGAGCAGGCGGCGCATAAATGACTCTTGCAAACAGGTGGGCGGGCCATGATAAGCAGCTTCGGGCGGCAGACCAAATCGAGGTGAAACGAGCGAAGTGATCTGTGGGAGCAAAGCTTGCTCGCGATGAAGGTAACGCCATTTCTCTGGAAAACCGGGGTGCCCGTATCGCAAGCAGGCTTTGCTCCCACAGACCCCCTTTCCCCGGCAGCGATGTTCTTGACGCCAACCGAACGAATTCACAGCCCACGGTCTAAAATCCCGCTGCCCACCCTTACAAAGGAAGTCCATTACGTGAAATCCCTTCTCGCTCTGCTTTCCCTGGTGGCCCTTCCAGTGCTGGCCGCCGAACCGACCCTGTACGGGCGCTACGAATACATTGCGCTGCCGGAAATCGGCGGTGAGGTGCTCAAGGCCAAGATGGACACCGGCGCCCTGACGGCCTCGCTGTCGGCCAAGGACATCGAAACCTTTACCCGCGACGGCGAGGACTGGGTACGGTTCCGCCTGGCGACCAAAGGCGCGAGCAACAAGCTCTTTGAGCACAAGGTCGCACGCATCAGCAAGATCAAGACCCGTTCGGAAGAAGATGAAGACGACGAATCGGCTGCCCCCAGCAAACGTCCGGTGGTGGAGCTTGAAATGTGCCTGGGTGATGTCAAGCGGACCGTTGAGGTCAACCTGACGGACCGCAGCAGCTTCAACTACCCGCTGCTGATCGGCGCCAAGGCCCTGCGCGAGTTTGATGCGGCGGTGAACCCGGCGCGACGTTTTACCGCTGACAAGCCCGACTGCTGATTTCCCTGATTGACGTGCCCCCGGGGTTGGGGCACCGTTCCGGCAACTTTACTGTCGGGCGCGGACGCCATGCCTCACATTCTGATTGTCGAAGACGAAGCCGCCATTGCCGATACGCTGGTGTTTGCCCTGCAAGGGGAGGGTTTCGGCACCACCTGGCTGAGCCTTGGCGCGGCTGCGCTTGAGCATCAGAAAAGCACCCCGGCGGACCTGATCATCCTCGACGTGGGCCTGCCGGATATCAGTGGATTCGAGACGTGCAAAAATCTCAGACGTTTCAGCGACGTTCCGGTCATCTTTCTTACAGCCCGGGATGCTGAGATCGACCGGGTAGTGGGGCTGGAGATCGGGGCCGACGATTATGTGGTCAAACCGTTCAGCCCTCGGGAAGTGGCGGCGAGGGTCCGCGCCATCCTCAAGCGGGTCGCGCCGCGACCGCCCACGGATCTGGGCGCCGGGCTATTTCAGGTCGACACCGACCGGATGCAGATCAACTATCGTGGCAAACCGCTGAACCTCACCCGCCACGAATTCCGCCTGTTGAACTGTCTGCTGGAGCAACCCGAGCGTGTGTTCAGTCGCGAACAACTGCTCGACGCCCTGGGTGTGGCCAGTGATGCCGGCTACGAGCGCAGCATCGACAGCCACATCAAGAGCGTGCGCGCCAAATTGCGCCTGGTCAGGGCCGAGGCTGAACCGATCCAGACTCACCGTGGCCTCGGTTACAGCTACAGCCCGGGGCAGAGCTGATGTCGCTGGGCATCCGGATTTTCCTGGTGTATGTGCTGTTCATCGGTTTGACCGGGTATTTCGTCCTCAGCACGGTGATGGAAGAAATACGCCCCGGCGTGCGCCAGTCCACCGAAGAAACCCTGGTGGACACCGCTAACCTGATGGCCGAGATCCTGCGGGACGATTTCAAGGCCGGCACCCTCAATCAGAACCGCTGGCCGCAACTGCTCAAGGCTTACGGTGAGCGCCAGCCTGCAGCATCGATCTGGGGGTTGCCAAAGAACCAGGTCAACCATCGCATCTACGTCACGGACGCCAAGGGCATCGTGGTGCTCGACTCCAGTGGTGTGGCGGTGGGCCAGGATTATTCGCGCTGGAACGACGTCTACCTGACCCTGCGCGGGCAGTACGGCGCACGCTCGACCCGCAGCGTTGCCGATGATCCGACGTCTTCGGTGATGCACGTTGGCGCGCCGATTCGCGACAACGGTCGGATTATCGGCGTGGTCACCGTGGCCAAGCCCAACAGTTCGCTGCAACCCTATGTCGACCGCACCGAGCGGCGCCTGTTGGCTTACGGCGCCGGGTTGATCGGCCTGGGGCTGCTGTTGGGCGCCTTGTTGTCGTGGTGGCTGAGCGCGGCGCTACGGCGTTTGACCGTTTATGCCGAGGCCGTCAGCCAGGGGCAACGGGTGGAGGTGCCGCATTATCGCGGCGGCGAGTTCGAGCAACTGGCCGGGGCGGTGGAACACATGCGCACCCAACTGGAAGGCAAGGCTTACGTCGAGCGCTACGTGCATACCCTGACTCACGAACTCAAGAGCCCGCTGGCGGCAATCCGTGGTGCCGCCGAGTTGCTGCAGAGCGACATGCCGACGGCCCAGCGTCAGCGTTTCGTCAGCAACATCGACAACGAAAGCGTGCGCATGCAGCAGTTGATCGAGCGTTTGCTCAACCTGGCCCAGGTCGAGCAGCGACAGGGACTGGAAGAAGAGATTGCCGTGCCGCTGGCGGAATTGATGGACGAACTGCTGGAGGCCCGCAGTGGCTGGATCGAAAGCCGGCAGTTGCGGATCGAGCGGCACATTGCCGTGGACCTGACATTGACGGGAGAGCCGTTTCTGTTGCGTCAGGCCCTGGGCAATCTGCTGGAAAACGCCCTGGACTTCACGCCCGTCAACGGGCTGTTGCGCATGAGTGCCGAGCGTGTCGGCAACCGCGTCGAGATCCGGCTGTTCAATCAGGCCGAACCGATTCCCGCCTACGCCCTGCCGCGTCTGAGTGAACGCTTCTACTCCCTGCCGCGCCCTGACAGTGGTCGCAAGAGCACCGGGTTGGGCCTCAACTTTGTGGAGGAAGTGGTGCAGTTGCATGCCGGGGAGTTCAGTATTGGCAATGTCGAGGGTGGGGTTGAGGTGGTTTTGCGGTTGCCTTGAAAACCGCCTCTGCCGCCTGACAGAACACAACCCTGTGGGAGCGAGCCTGCTCGCGATAGCAGTGGCTCAGCTTGCACGGGTGTTGCTTGACAGTCAGCTATCGCGAGCAGGCTCGCTCCCACAGTTCGTTTGCCTTGGGCAGTCTCCACACAATCTCCACAATCTCTCCATAACCCCAGCACACAGCCGGCTCAAGCTCTCCCTCATTCGAACAGGGAGAGCCCCACATGAACCGCAGCCTCGCCGTAAAACTGGGCATGATTGCCCTATTGATCCTCCTGCTGATGATCCCGTTGTTGATGATCAACGGCCTCATCGACGAGCGTCAGGAACTGCGCGACGGTGTACTGCAGGACATCGCCCGCAGTTCCAGTCACAGCCAGCAACTCATCGGGCCGATGATCGTGGTGCCGTTTCGCAAGGATGTGCGGGTCTGGAATACCAACGAGAAGACCGGCGCGCGGTTCCTGGAAACCGTCGAGCAAAGCGGTGAGTTGTATTTTCTGCCGGAGCAATTGGACGTCGACGGCCAGATCCGCACAGAAACCCGTGCACGCGGGATCTACGAGGCGCGGTTGTTTCATGCCGACAACCGGATCGACGGCCACTTCAAGGTGCCTGAGCGTTTCGGCGTGGCCACCAAGGATTTTGCCGACTACCGCTTTGACGAGCCCTATCTGAGCGTGGGCATCAGCGACATCCGCGGCATCGAGAATGCACTGACCCTGAAGCTCAACCAGCAGACCGTCGATTTCCTGCCCGGCTCGCGGATCGGCTGGCTGGGGCAGGGCGTGCATGTGCCGCTGCCAATGGTCACGGCCCAGAGCAGCACTGAGCTGACCTTCGGTTTCGACCTGCGGCTGCAAGGCACCGGTCAATTGCAGATTCTGCCGGTAGGTAAGTCCACCCAAGTGCACCTGTCGGCCGACTGGCCGCACCCCAGCTTCATCGGCAACTACCTGCCGACCCAGCGCGACATCAATGAGCAGGGCTTCAGTGCCGACTGGCAGACCTCGTTTTTCTCTACCAACCTGCTGGAAACCTTGCAAGCCTGCGAGCCAAGCGATGGCTGTGAAGCGTTTCGCAGCCGTGCCTTTGGTGTGAGTTTCATCGACCCGGTGGACCAATATCTCAAGAGCGACCGGGCGATCAAATATGCACTGCTGTTCATAGCGCTGACGTTTGCCGGGTTCTTTCTCTTCGAAGTGCTCAAGAGCCTGGCGGTGCATCCGGTCCAGTACGCCTTGGTAGGCGTGGCTCTGGCGTTCTTTTACCTGTTGCTGCTGTCCCTGTCGGAACACATCGGTTTTGCCCTGGCGTATTTGCTGTCAGCCAGCGCCTGTGTGCTGCTGATCGGGTTCTATGTCTGTCATGTGTTGCGCAGCGTGAGCCACGGCCTGGGGTTTTCGGCGGGGTTGGCGGGCTTGTACGGTTTGCTCTATGGATTGTTGAGTGCCGAGGACTACGCCTTGCTGATGGGCTCGCTGTTGCTGTTCGGTCTGCTCGGTGTGTTCATGGTATTGACCCGTAAGCTGGACTGGTACCGGGTGGGGGCGAAGCCGACGGCTGCGATGACGTTCGATCTGGGAGAGGTGAAATGAGCCGGTCGCTGGGGTTGCGCGAGGACCGGCAATGGCGAGCAGTGCTGGTGACGCGCATAGGGCAGTTGTTTCCCTTGGATCCGCTGCGCTGCCATCGCGGGCAAGCCTTGCTCCCACAGGCGGAGCAAGGTCTATGTGGGAGCAAGGCTTGCCCGCGACAAGGCCAGTATGGCTAACGCAGGGCTAGATTCTAGGCACTGTCTCGACCATCGAAGGCCGCAAGCTCACTTCGGCAAACCACGCTGCCAATTGTGGATTGGCCTTGCGCCATTCCAGATCGGGATGGCGCAGGTCCAGGTAACCCAGGGCGCAGGCCACGCTGATGGACGCAATGTCGAAATGGCAGGCCAGTTCGGCTATTGCCTCGGCTTCGAGCATGCCCAGGGCGCGGCGGATCTTGTCCCGTTGCGCATCGAGCCACTCGGCCCAGTGTTTTTCTGAAGGTCGCAGGGCGGTTTCGTAGAGAATCATCACCGCGGCATCCATGATTCCGTCAGCCAGGGACGCTAGGGTCAGGCGTCGCCACCGGGCTGCGCCGTCCCGGGGGATCAGCGGATTGCCGACGTGCTGGTGGTCGAGGTATTCAAGAATGACGCGACTGTCGTGGAGCACATTGCCATTGGCCAGGCGCAGGGCCGGGATCTTGCTCAGGGGGTTGTCATCAATGAGTGCCTGGTCTGGCCTGACCGGCGTGAGCTGGCTGAGCTGCAACGCCACGCGGTCTTGCTGGCCGGTTTCGTGCAGCAGCACCAGGACCTTGCGCACGAAAGGCGAAGCGGGGTTGTGGAACAACGTCATGCTGGGGGCCGACATGCAGGTATCCTCGATTAACGGGCAAGGGCTTAGCCTAGACAGTTCCAAGTCGGCAGGCGAGGCCGATTGGATACCAGTGTGGGAGCGAGCCTGCTCGCGATAGCGCAGTGTCAGTCGATATCAATGTGACTGGTTCACCGCCATCGCGAGCAGGCTCGCTCCCACATTGGGTCCGCGTCGGGCTGAAGTTATCTGCGTTTGATCAGCCCCCAGGTTCCCAGCACCGTCGGCACGCCCAAACCCACCCAACTCACGGCATCCCAGGCCCCATCGCCGAGCAATGCCGAAAACAACCCCGCCGCGCTCAGCACGCCGATTGCCACGGGAATACCAAACACTTTCCAGAAACTCGACTGCCGGGGCCTCACGAGACCACCTGCGCCGCGACCGCTGCGCGTTTGGCCGCTTTTCGCCGCACGACCCAAAGGTAGACGCCGCTGCCGAGGACGATGATGGTCAGCACGTCCAGGGTCGCCCAGAAAATCTGCATCGGCCGACCGCCGTAGTCGCCGAAGTGCAGCGGCAGGGACAGGCTCATCATATCCATGTACCACGGCCGTTCAGCCACGGCGGTGACGTCCAGGGTGCTGGCGTCGATCAATACGGGTGTCAGCAGATGGGAGGTCAGGTGGGTGTCACCTTTCATGAACACGCTGTAGTGGTGTTCGCTGGAAAACAGCGTACCGGGGAAGGCGATGAAGCTGGGTTCCATGCCCGGCGCAACTTCTTTGGCGATGTCCAGCAAGCGGGTCGCCGGGGCCAGTTGCGTCAGCGGCGGGGCGTCGCGATAGGGCTCGACCATGGCGCTGAGGCTGTCATTGCGCCAGGCGGCGATGATCAGGTCGGCGCACGCCGCGATGACGCCGGTCACGCCCACCGTCAGCGCCCAGACCAGCGTGACCACGCCGATCAGGTTGTGCAAATCGAGCCAGCGCAGGCGCGTGGATTTATCCTGGCGCACCGTGGCGAATTTCAGGCGGCGCATGAACGGCAGGTACAACACTACACCGGAAACGATGGCGATCACGAACAACAGGCCCATGAACGCCAACAGCAACTTGCCTGGCAAGCCGGCGAACATGTCCACATGCAGGCGCAGCATCACCATCATGAAACCGCCGTTGGCCGAGGGCATTTCCAGGGCCTCGCCGGTGCGGGCATCGAGCATGAACGTGTGGGAGGAATTGGGTTCGGTGCCCGGCGTAGGCGCCATGATGGTGATGACACCGTTGGGATCATCCTCGTCCCAGCCAAAATACTGGACCACCTCACCGGGGCGATGGGCCTTGGCTTTTTCCACCAGTTGCGCAAGGTCCAATGGCGGTGTGTCGGCCGGCATTTCGCGAAGCTCGGGGGCGTCGCCCAGCAGATGCTCGATTTCGTGATGAAAAATCAACGGCAGCCCGGTGATCGCCAGCATCAGCAGAAATACCGTGCAGATCAGGCTGGTCCAGGTGTGGACGAAGGACCAGCGACGGATGGTTTTGCTTTTCATGATTGATCCGAATGCAAAAAGGGCCACAGGTGGCCCTTCAAAAGGTTTACGCAAATGCTAACCGTTTACCATTTGTAATTCACGCTGGCGACGACGCTGCGTTGATCGCCGTAGTAGCAGTAGAAACCGTCACACGTGGACAGGTAGTCCTTGTTGAAGACGTTTTTTGCATCCACCGCCACCGATACCCCTTTGAGCGAGTTGTCCAGGCGACCCAGGTCGTAATGGGCCGAGGCGTCATACACGGTATAGGAACCGACATGGCCCCAGTCGGTGTTGGTGGTGTTGCCATAGGTGTCGCCGACGTAACGCACACCCGCACCGACACCAAAGCCGTCCAGCGGGCCGTTGTGCCAGGTGTAGTCCGCCCAGGCGGTGGCTTGGTTACGCGGCACCTGGGCCATGCGCTTGCCTTTTTCCGCCGTCGTGCCTTTGGTGATTTCACTGTCGTTGTAGGTGTAGGAGCCGATGAGCTTCAGGTTGTCGGTCACGTCGCCCGAGGCCTCCAACTCCAGGCCACGTACCTGTACTTCACCCACTTGGCGGGTGACGTTGTTTTCGGTGACAGAGTTGTTTTTCTGGGTCAGGTCGAACACCGCCGCCGTCAGCAGGGTTTTGGTGCCGGGTGGCTGGTACTTGATGCCCGCTTCGTACTGTTCGCCTTCGGTCGGCTTGAATGCATCGGTGCTGTTGACGTTGGTACCGGCCGCTGCCTGGAAGGACTGGGCGAAAGAAATGTACGGCGTCACGCCATTGTCGAAGACGTAGCTCAGCGCCGCGTTACCGCTGAATTTCTTGTCGCGCTGGGTGTTGGTCGCGCCGGCCTGGTTGTGGAACTCGGTGCCGGTGTGGATCCAGTCTTCACGACCACCCAGGGTCAGACGCCAGTTGTCCAGGGCGATCTGGTCCTGGATGTAGAGACCGGTTTGCTGGGTCTTCTGGTTGTAGTCGTACATGGTGAAGTACTGGACGTTGGAGAAATCCTGTCCGTAGGTCGGGTTGTGGATGTTGCTGGTCGGCACGCCAGTCGAACCCCAATCCCAGCGCGAATTGCTGTTGGAGCGCTGGTGATCCAGGCCCAGCAACAGGGTGTGGCTGAGGGCTCCGGTCTGGAAGTCGGCCTGGAAGTTGTTGTCCACGGCGAACTGGCTGATGTCTTCGTTGATGACGCTGGCGCTGCGCTTGACGTTGCCGTTGGCATCCACGGATTGGTCGGGGCCGTCTGGCCCGAATTGGCCACCTGCGGAGATGCCTTGGGTTTCCAGGTCGCTCTTGGTATAGCGCAGGTTCTGGCGGAACTGCCAAGTGTCGTTCAGACGATGTTCAAACGCATAACCGAGGGCGTAGTAGGTGCGGTCGTAGAATTCCCAGTCCGGGTCACCCAGGTTTTTGTGGTGGGAAATCTTGCCGGCCGGCGACGACAGCTTGGTGCCTTGCAGCGGCAGGAATTGCCCGGTGATGCCGGTGTCGTCGCGGGTGTACTGGGACAGGAAGGTCAGGCGCGTGTCGTCGTTGATGTTCCAGGTCAGGCTCGGGGCGATGTTGTAGCGTTTGTCCGGGATGTGATCGACCTGGGCGTTGCTGTCGCGCACCGTGCCGCTGAGTCGATAGAGGAACTGGCCTTCGTCATCGACCTTGCCGGTGCTGTCGAAGTTGATCTGCTTGTGTTCGTAGCTGCCGGCTTGCAGTTCGACCTCGTGGCTGCTTTGAGCTTGCGGACGACGGCTGACCATGTCCAGCATGCCGCCGGGTGGCGTCTGGCCGTAGATCGAAGACGCCGGACCACGCAGCACGGCGATGCGCTCGAGGTTCCAGGGCTCGATTTTCGGCGTGACGTAGTTGCCCTTGGGCAGCGGCAGACCATCGAGGAACTGCGTCGGTACAAAACCGCGCACCAGCAGCCAGTCGTTGCGTGAGTCCGAGCCGTAGCCGCTGCTCTGCACGCCAGCGGTGTAGCGCAGGGCGTCATTGAGGTTGAGGACCGAGCGATCTTCCATCTGCTGGCGTGTGACCACGGAAACCGAGCGCGGCAGTTCGACAATCGGCGTATCGGTCTTGGTGCCGGCCGCCGTGCGGGTGGCGACATAGCCGTCGGTCGGACCCCATGCGGTCTCGCTGAGGCCGGCGCCGATCACGCTGGTTTCCGGCAAAGCCATGACGCCTTCGGGCACGGCCACCAGGCTGTAGGTGCCGGCGCTGCTTTGTTGCAGTTGAAGGCCGGTGCCGCGCAACGCCTCACGTAATGCGCCAATGGCATCGAACTGGCCCTGGACTGGTGCCGAGGTTTTGCCCGAGGCCAGGGACGGGGTCAGACTCAGGGCGAGCCCGGCCTGACTGGCGATCTGGTTCAGGGTGCTGGCCAATGGTGCGGCGGGCAGGTTGTAGGTGCGCACGCTCGAGGCTTGTTCGGCGGCCAGCAACGGGCCGCTGACCAACGGGGCGGCAAAAGCGATGGCAACGGCCAACAGACTGGGGCGCAACAGGGTGTCTAGCGGGCGGGACATACGGCGGCTCCTGAATGGAAATATTTCTCAATTGCCTTGGTGCCGGATGAAAATTCAAAAGTGATAGGGCTGGATGAAAATAATTTAGATTCAGATTGGGGTGAGGTGTCCTACGGGTCTTCGGATCGGGACGGCTTCATCGCGAGCAGGCTCGCTCCCACAGGGGATCACTGAAGATCAAATGTGGGAGCGAGCCTGCTCGCGATGGGGCCTCAAGGCTTGGTCTCGGCCCTCGGCCCCACCATCACCCACCAGCGCGTGTGATGCTCGACCTGTACCGGTAAGGTCGGCAGCAGGGCGCTGAGTGCCAGATCGGTGTCGTGCAGCGGGAAGCTGCCCGTGATGCGCAGGTCGGCTACCTGTGGCTCGACGCCCAGGTAGCCGCGACGATAGCGTCCCAGCTCATGGACCAGGTCTTCGAGGCGGGCGTTGTCCACTACCAGCATGCCGCGGGTCCAGGCATCGGCGCCCGGACTCAGGGCCATCGTCGGCCCGAGACCGTCGCGGCGCATCAACACCTGCTGGCCTTCACGCAGGATCTGCTCTTCATCGGTGGCCTGTGGATGCGCCGCCACCGCCGACTTCAACACGCTCAAGCGCGTGCCTTCTGCTTCTCGCTTGACCAAAAACCGGGTGCCCAGGGCGCGCATGTTGCCTTCGCGGGTTTCAACGATAAACGGACGCGGGTCGTTGTGGCCGGTTTCCACCAGGATCTCGCCTTCTTGCAGGACAATGCGGCGCTGCTTGTCATCGAAACGCACGTCCAGCGCACTGTGGGTGTTGAGGTTGATCAGCGTGCCGTCGGCCAGGCGCAGGACGCGTTGTTCGCCGGTGGCGGTGCGCTGGTCGGCCAGCCAGTAATCCAGCGGCAAGTAACGATCTCCGGCAAACAACGCCAGGCCGATCACTGCAACAATGCTGGCCAGGCTGCTACCGAGCTTGCGCACCCGGCGACGGATGTTTGCTCTGGATTGCAACAACGCGGCTCGCCCAGGGCCGTTGGCGACACTGAAGCGTTGGTCAAGCATGCCCAGTTGCCGCCAGGCCCGGGCATGTTCTTCGTCGGCGGCATGCCATTGGGCGAACGCTTCCCGCTCCTGGGCACTACCGCCGCCTGAGTCCAAGGACAGTTGCCAGGCAATGGCCGCATCCAGAACCCCGGTCGAGACGGGTTTGGAAGAAGGCGTGCTCATGTCGGCTCACCATAAAGCGCGATGTAGCACTGGCGCATGCCCTGGGCCAGGTACTGCCGCACCCGGGGCACGGAAACCCCCAGGCGCTCGGCGATTTCTGCATGGCTGAGGCCGTCGAGGCGGTTGTAGAGGAAGGCGGCGCGGGCCTTGCTCGACAATTTGCCAAGCAGCCGATCGATAGCCTTGAGGTCTTCGACGATCAGTTGCTGCTCTTCCAACGACGGCTGTTCGTTTTCCGGGATCAGCATCAGCTCGGTGAGGTAGGCCTGCTCCAGCGCCGCCCGACGGAAATAATCGAACAGCAGTCCCTTGGCGATCGCCACCAGAAACGCCCTGGGCTCCCGGGGCGCTGTCAGTTCCTCCCGGCCCAGCAGGCGCACGAAGGTGTCCTGGCTCAGATCTTCGGCCCGTTGCGGGCAGGCCACGTTGCGGCGCAGCCATGCCAATAGCCACCCGCGATGGTCACGGTACAACGCACCAACCAGATCACTGTGGGGGCTTGGGGCTGACGACACGAAGCATCACCGACGTTTTAAGTAACGAGAATTGTTCGCGATTGTCGCAGAGGCGGGGGAGAGAAAGCAATTGGCGCTGGTCGGAGCACGATCCGCAGATTCAGGAGAGTCTGGAGCAAGGCTTGCCCGCGATGGTATCGCCGGGACTGGCAGCCTGGCCGAGTCGCCTGCATCGCGGGCAAGCCTTGCTCCCACAGGTCAACCACCTTGGGCTAAAGCGAAGGCGCCCGTTGCCGTCGCTTCCATTTGCTCAGGTGCTGTTGCAGCTCAAGCGGGCTATGGATCTGCTGCTGACGGGCACGGCTGAACAGAATGAGCGCCAATTCGGCGGTGGCCAGGGCGTCGGCGCTGGCGTTATGACGGTCGAAGACTTGCAATTTGCACCAGTCGATCCAGTCGTCCAGGCCGGCCTTGCGCAGGTGCGCTTGAGGGCAGAGCATCGGCGCCAGGTCAGCGACATCCAGAAACGAATGCTGCAAGCGATAACCGAGGTAATCCTTCAGTGCTCGCCCCAGCATGTGGGAGTCGAACGGCGCATGAAATGCCAGCAGAGGGCTGTCGCCGACGAATTCCATGAACGCCAGCAGCGCCTCGGCGGGGTCGCTGCCGGCGGCAATTTCACTCGGCGCCAGGCCATGGATCAATACGCTGGGTCCCAGCTTCTGCTTGTCGCACTGCAAGGTGCGTTCGAACTGTTGGCTGAAGTCGATGGCGCCGTCTTCTATGACCACCGCACCGATGGACAGCACCTGATCCTTGTTCAGGTTCAACCCCGTGGTTTCCAGATCCAGCACCACCCAGCGTTGCTCCCTCAGGCTGCATTCACCCAGGGGCGCGGGGGCCGGCAGGCGCTCCAGGCGCTGTTGCACGTCTTCAGGCAACATCGGTTGGACCGGGCGTAACCAGGAAAAAATGCTCACAACTGGTACCTCAGCGTCAGGCTGCTTTGCAGCCGTTGGGCTTGGCGCAGGGATTCGCGCAGAATGCGCCGGTCCAGATGATTAAGGCTGTCGGGGTCGACCCGGTTGGAGTAGGGCAGGTTTTCGCGGGTCTGCAGTTGATGTTGTTGCATGCGGGTTTGCTGGATGAAGTGGTAGGCCTCTTCATAGGCCGCGCCATCGAGCGGTTGGATCACGTCCTTGATGACCAGTTGCCGCAAGCGCTCCAGGGTATTGTTGGCTTCGATGCCATTGGCCAGGGCCAGCAGGCGAGCGCCGTCGACAAAAGGCGTCAGGCCTTGCACTTTCAGGTCCAGGGTGGCTTTTTCGCCGTTCTTGCGGCTGAGCACGAAATCCCTGAAGCGTCCCACCGGTGGACGATGACGCAGCGCGTTCTCGGCCATCATGCGCTGGAACAAACGGTTATCGGCCACCTGTTCGAGCACTTGCTGGCGCAACTGCTCACAGCCTTGCTCATCGCCCCAGACCACCCGCAGGTCGAAATAGATACTCGAGCTCAATAGGTTTTCCGGCGTCGCTTCACGAATGAATGCGGCAAAGCGTCGGGCCCATTCGGCGCGGGACAGGCACAGCTCCGGGTTGCCGGCCATGATGTTGCCCTTGCACAAGGTGAAACCACAGAGGGCCAGGCTCTGGTTGATCTGTTGGGCGATGGGCAGCAGCAGCCCGCGGATCTGCGCCGCATGGGCGGCGTCCCGGGCTTCGAACAGGATGCCGTTGTCCTGGTCGGTGTGCAGGGTCTGCTCGCGCCGGCCTTCACTGCCGAAACACAACCAACTGAACGGCACGCCCGGGTCACCCTTGTCGGCCAGGGTCAGTTCGATGACCCGGCACACGGTGTGGTCGTTGAGCAGTGTGATGATCTGGGTGATCTGCGTCGACGACGCACCATGGGCCAGCATGCGCTCGACCAATTGACCGATCTCGCCGCGCAGGGCCACCAGGGTCTCGACTTTCGGGGCGCTGCTGATGGTCCGTGCCAGATGCACCAGGTCGACCCGCTGCAGGGAAAACAGATCGCGCTCGGACACCACGCCGCACAAGCGATGGTCCTTGACCAGACAAACATGGGCGATGTGGCGCTCAGTCATGGCGATGGCCGCGTCGAAGGCGCTGTGGTCCGGCGAGAGATAGAAGGGTGTCGGGGTCATGTGCGCGGCGATGGCTTCGGAAAAATCCCCGGAGCCGTCGGCGACCACATGCCGCAGGTCGCGCAGGGTAAAAATCCCTACCGGCGCTTTTTGCTCGTTCACCACCACAATGCTTCCGACCTGCTGTTCGTGCATCAGTTTCACGGCTTCGCGCAGGGGCATGTCGGGGTTGCAACTCACCGGATGACGCATCGCCAGCTCGCCCAGCCGGGTGTTGAGCGAATATTGGGTGCCGAGGGTTTGCGCGGACTTCTGCTGGACTTGCTGATTGAACTGGTCGAGCAGGCTGCTGACTCCACGCAGCGCGAAATCACGAAACGGGCTCGACAGGGCGAATAGCTTGATGAATGCCTGCTTGTTCAACTGCAGGCAGAAGGTGTCCTCGCCGGCACGGTGTTCGGTGCGCGTGGCCCGCTCGCCCAGCAGCGCGGCAAGGGGGAAGCATTCGCCGGTGGTGATTTCGAAGGTGGTCTCGGTGCCACCTTTTGCCGAATGCGGACGCTCGCCCACGACCCGGCCCTGCTTGACGATATAAAAGTGTTCCACCGTGCCGTCGGCCGGTTTGATGATGGTGTCCCCCGGTGCGTAAAAACGCAGCAGGCATTGCTCCACCAGATAAGCCAGGTGAGCGTTTTCCATTTGGTTGAACGGGGGAAAACGCTGAAGGAATTGCAGCGTTCCCTGGATGTTCTGCAACACCGCGGTTTTCCCAGCCTGGGTAAAGGCGTCCGTTTTTTTCATAACCATGGCGCAGTCTTTTTTGAATTGTTGTGGTCGGATCTGTCCCCATGGTCAACCCCTGAGGGTAGGGTGCCCATTGGACGTAAGTCTAGGTCAACGCAAAAGGCTGGGAACGATAGAAAAATCCCTCGTGTGGTCTATCCGAAGCCTGCAATAAATGTACTTGGAAAAAAATCCGACGAAGTGCACATTGAAGCGACGCAGAACGATGTCTGACCACTGTGCCGGGGATCGATTAAAGAACGTAGAGAGCATCATGTCCGACCACGATATTTTGAGTGACGCCGAGCGCGAGGCGCTGAGTGCCGTCATGCTGGAACCCGACCTGCCGCCGCAACGAGTCTTGATTGTCGATGACGACAAGGACGCCCGTGAGTTGCTATCGGAAATTCTGGCCCTGGACGGCATTCACTGCATGACCGCCGCCAGCGGTGAAACGGCGCTCAAGTTGCTGGAAACCAAGCCGTCGATTGGCCTATTGATCACTGACTTGCGTATGGGCAATGTCGATGGCCTTGAACTGGTCCGCCTGGTCCGTGAGTCGGAGCGGGCAGCGCTGCCGATCATCCTCGTCTCCGGCGATGCCGACGTGAAGGACGCCATCGAAGCGATGCACCTGAGCGTAGTGGATTTTTTGCTCAAGCCTATTGATACGGAAAAATTGCTGGGTCTGGTCAAGCATGAGCTGGGGATGGATCTTTAAAATTGTCTGTGGGAGCCGATGAATCCCACAATGACTCGAGCATCAGCTAGGGCTTGGTGATTTTGCAATGAAAAAGCCCTGATCTTTCGATCAGGGCTTTTTCTTGTGCTGCGTTTTACCCTTCAATCACAGCCCATTGGCTGCCTTGAACTCGCGACGACGACGGTGCAGCACCGGCTCGGTATAGCCGTTAGGCTGCCGGGTGCCTTCGATCACCAACTCCACTGCCGCCTGGAAGGCGATGTTGCTGTCGAAGTCCGGCGCCAGTGGACGGTACAGCGGGTCGCTGGCGTTCTGGCGGTCCACCACCGGCGCCATGCGCTTGAGGCTTTCCATCACCTGGTCCTGGGTGACGATGCCATGGCGCAGCCAGTTGGCGATGTGCTGGCTGGAAATACGCAGCGTCGCACGGTCTTCCATCAGGCCAATATCGTTGATGTCCGGCACCTTGGAGCAACCTACGCCCTGGTCGATCCAGCGCACCACGTAACCGAGGATGCCCTGGGCATTGTTGTCCAGTTCGTTCCTGATCTGCTCCGGCGTCCAGTTCGGGTTCACGGCCAACGGGATGGTCAGGATGTCGTCCACCGAGGCGCGGGCACGTTGGGCCAGTTCGGCCTGACGGGCGAACACGTCGACCTTGTGATAATGCAGCGCGTGCAGCGCTGCAGCGGTCGGCGACGGAACCCACGCGGTGTTGGCACCGGCCATGGGATGAGCGATTTTCTGCTCCAGCATCGCTGCCATCAGGTCCGGCATGGCCCACATGCCCTTGCCGATCTGTGCGCGACCCTGCAGGCCGGTGCTCAGGCCGATATCGACGTTCCAATTCTCATACGCGGCGATCCACTTCTCGGCTTTCATATCAGCCTTGCGCACCATCGGGCCGGCTTCCATGGAGGTGTGGATTTCGTCGCCGGTGCGGTCCAGGAAGCCGGTGTTGATGAACACCACGCGTTCACTGGCGGCCTTGATGCAGGCCTTGAGGTTGACCGTGGTCCGGCGCTCCTCGTCCATGATCCCGACCTTGAGGGTGTTGCGCGGCAGGTTCAGCACGTCCTCGACGCGACCGAACAGTTCGTTGGTGAACGCCGCTTCTTCCGGCCCGTGCATCTTCGGCTTGACGATGTACACCGAGCCGGTACGGCTGTTGCGGCGCGAAGTATTGCCGTTGAGGCTGTGGATTGCCGCCAGGCTGGTGACCAGGCCATCCAGGATGCCTTCCGGTACTTCCTGACCGTCCTTGTCCAGGATCGCGTCGATAGTCATCAGATGACCGACGTTGCGCACGAACAGGAGCGAGCGGCCATGCAGGGTCAGGCCCGAACCGTCCACCGTCGTGTACGCACGATCGGGGTTCATGGTGCGGGTAAACGTCTGACCGCCCTTGGCGACCTGTTCCGACAGATCGCCCTTCATCAGGCCGAGCCAGTTACGGTAGATCACCACTTTGTCATCGGCATCGACGGCGGCGACCGAGTCTTCGCAGTCCATGATGGTGGTCAGTGCCGCTTCCATCAGGATGTCTTTGACGCCGGCGGCATCGGTCTGGCCGACGGGGGTGCTGGCGTCGATCTGGATTTCAAAGTGCAGGCCGTTGTGCTTCAACAGCACGGTGGTCGGTGCCGAAGCGTCGCCCTGGAAACCGATCAGTTGCGCGTCGTCACGCAGGCCGCTGTTGCTGCCGCCCTTGAGGGCAACCACCAGTTTGCCATCGACGATCTTGTAAGCGGTGGAATCGACATGGGAGCCGGCGGCCAACGGCGCGGCTTCGTCGAGGAAGGCGCGGGCAAAGGCAATGACCTTGTCGCCGCGTACCTTGTTGTAGCCTTTGCCTTTCTCCGCGCCGTCGGCTTCGCTGATGGCATCGGTGCCGTACAGCGCGTCGTACAAAGAACCCCAGCGGGCGTTCGAGGCATTGAGGGCGAAGCGGGCATTCATCACCGGCACGACCAGCTGCGGGCCGGCCATGCGGGCGATTTCGTCATCGACATTTTGCGTCGTGGCCTGGAAATCCGCCGCTTCTGGCAGCAGATAACCGATGTCTTGCAGGAAGGCTTTGTAAGCCACGGCGTCGTGGGCCTGGCCGGCACGGGCCTGGTGCCAGGCATCGATCTGTGCCTGGAAATCGTCGCGTTTGGCGAGTAGGGCTTTGTTCTTCGGGGCCAGGTCGTGGATGACTTTGTCGGCACCGGCCCAGAACGCATCGGCGGTGAGGCCGGTTCCGGGGATAGCTTCGTTATTCACGAAGTCGAACAGGACTTTGGCGACCCGCAGGCCACCGACTTGAACGTGTTCAGTCATTGCTTGCCTCACTCTGCTCAGCTATTTCGCTTTTCAGCTCTTCGATTTTGACAATGAAGCCTCGGGACATTTAAACCACAAACCCCGGAACCAGTACATGCCATCGCTGGCGGCTGGGTGGGACCTGTCACGGGCGTTAAGCCTTGCTGACGGGGCTTTCAGGGATGCGACCGCGCCTTGAACAGTCATTGGTCCAACATTATGTAGTGCGCGCTGCGGCATACTACATGATCAATTGCGGTTGTGAAAATTAGACTAATTGCGTCGTTCCGCGACCCACTAAAGTGTTACGGTCACGACGAGGCACGGGATGTTCTCAAAAAACGTATGGATTGTTCCATATAAATCTTGATCTTTGTACACGATGTATCTGGTTTCATCCTGTGGGAGCAAGCTTTGCTCTCACAGGAGCGAGGTATATATCTTTAGGCCATCAGTCTGCTCGCGACCACCTGCCTATACTCTTCTTTCCACAACAAGAGGGCTCGCGCCATGGACCATCTCGTCATCACTGTTTTCGCCCCGGACAAGCCCGGGTTGGTCGAGCAGATCGCCCTTTGCATCGCCGAGCACGGCGGTAACTGGCTGGAAAGCCGCATGTCCCGTCTGGCGGGACAATTTGCCGGGATCCTGCGCCTAAGCGTTCCGGCTGAATCCCATGATGAATTGATCGAAGCCTTGCAAGGCCTGTCGGCCCACAACATCCGCGTGCTGATCGCCGAGGGCATCGTCGAAGAGTCCTGCACTTGGAAGCCTATCGCGATGGAGCTGGTGGGTAATGATCGCCCGGGGATCGTGCGCGACATCACGCGCTTGCTGAGTGAGCAGGGCGTCAACGTCGAGCGACTGGTCACGGACGTGCGGCCGGCGCCGATGAGCAGCGAGTTGCTGTTTCATGCCGAAGCGATCCTCGGGGTGCCAGTGACCTTGTCCCTGGACACTTTGCAGGAACGTTTGGAAACCCTGGCCGATGAGCTGATGGTGGAGCTGAAACTCAGCGACGAGAACTGATACAGGTTATCCAAGGAAAAACTGCGCCTGCCTGTGGATAACCTGTAGAGACACCTCGCCAGCCCACGTCCGCCGGGCGCTGGCGGGATATGATTAAAAAATCACCAGTTTTCAAGGGCTTGTGCACAAACGGCGGGGATCACGCTGTGGATAACCTTGGGAAGGATAAGCGCAGGCCACGCCCGGCGTGGCCTGTGGAGGTTCGTACGTTTTTTGATCAGTTGCGCCGGCGCATGCTGATCACGGCATCGACGCTATACACCGCAAGCCCAGCCCAGATAAACAGGAACGCCACCAATGTGCTGGACGACAGATGCTCACCGAACAGCAGTACGGCGAGCAACAACACCAGCGTCGGTGCGATGTACTGGAGGAACCCGAGGGTGGTGTAGGGCAAATGCCGCGCCGCAGCGTTAAAGCACACCAACGGCACCAGCGTCACGGGCCCTGCCGCCACCAGCCACCAGGCTTCGGAGGTGGTCCAGAAAACGGCTTGGGCGCTGGTAGCCGCCGGGTTGAACAACAACCAGGCAATGGCGATCGGCACCAGCATCCAGGTTTCCACTACCAGTCCGGGTAAAGCCTTGACCGGCGCCTGCTTGCGGATCAGCCCATAAAAGCCGAAGGTCAGCGCCAGCACCAGCGACACCCAAGGCAGGCTGCCCACTTGCCAGACCTGCTGCGCCACACCGACCGCGGCCAACCCCACCGCCAGCCACTGCATGCGCCGCAACCGTTCACCCAGGATCAACATGCCGAGCAATACGTTCACCAGCGGGTTGATGTAGTACCCCAGGCTCGCTTCGAGCATGCGCTCGTTGTTCACCGCCCAGACATAGGTCAACCAGTTGGCCGCGATCAACGTACCGCTCAGGGCCAGGATTGCCAGCCGCTGTGGATTGTCCCGCAGTTCGCGCCACCAGCCCGGGTGTTTCCAGACCATCAGCAACGCCGCGCCGAACAGCGCCGACCACAGCACCCGGTGGATGATGATCTCCACGGACGGCACATTGGCGATGGCTTTGAAATAGATCGGGAACAGACCCCAGATGATGTAGGCACTCAGGCCCAGGATATACCCGCGACGCGGGTTGGCGGCTTGCATGCAGAATCCTTGCTTAGGCAGCTAACAAAAGAGTGATTGTAAGGAGATTTGTCAGATTGTGCTGTGAACCTTTATGAGCGCCATCGCCGGCCCCTGTGGGAGCGAGCCCGCTCGCGATGACGATGGCCCATTCAACATGGACATCGACTGACCTACCGCGATCGCGAGCAGGCTCGCTCCCACAGGGGGGCGGCAGTGGCAAATTAGAACAACTTCAACGGCTCCTCATTGAGCGCCGCCAATTGCTCGCGCAACGCCAACACCTGGTCGCCCCAGTAGCGTTCGCTGCCGAACCACGGGAAGCTGCGCGGGAACGCCGGATCGTCCCAACGGCGCGCCAGCCAGGCGCTGTAGTGCATCAGGCGCAGGGCCCGCAGTGGCTCGATCAAGGCCAGTTCACGCGGGTCAAAGTCATGAAACTCGCGGTAGCCGTCCATCAATTCCGACAACTGCCCCAGGCATTCCTGGCGATCACCGGCGAGCATCATCCACAAATCCTGTACCGCCGGGCCCATGCGGCAGTCGTCCAGGTCGACGATATGAAAAACCTCGTCGCGACACATCATGTTGCCGGGGTGGCAGTCGCCGTGCATGCGGATGTTCTGGTGGGGCGTGGCGGCATAAACCTCTTCGACCCGTTTGAGCAGGTCCCGGGCCACCGACTCGTAGGCCGGAAGCAGGCTGCGGGGTACGAAACCGCTTTGCAGCACGGTGGCCAGCGAATCGTGGCCGAAGTTTTTCACGCCCAACGCTTCACGATGCTCGAACGGACGGGTCGACCCGACCGCGTGCAGGCGCCCGAGCAATTGCCCCAGGCGATAGAGTTGGTCGAGGTTGCCCGGCTCAGGCGCGCGGCCGCCACGACGGGGAAACAGGGTGAAACGAAACCCGGCGTGTTCGTGCAGACTGACGCCGTTGTGAATCAGCGGCGCTACCACCGGCACGTCGCATTCGGCCAGTTCGAAGGTGAAGCGGTGCTCTTCCAGAATCGCTTCGTTGGTCCAGCGCTGAGGGCGATAGAACTTGGCGATCAGCGGCTCGGCGTCTTCGATACCCACCTGATAGACACGGTTTTCATAGCTGTTGAGGGCCAGCACACGGGCATCGCTGAGCAAGCCCATGCTTTCAACGGCATCGAGCACCAGGTCGGGTGTGAGGGTTTCAAACGGATGGGACATGCTGACTCCTGCGCAGCGGCAGGGCTGCCGCGTCCGGCCCAGCATGGTAGCGCAGACGGAGGGAGATAGGTGACGGCTGTGCCGATGCCATCGCGAGCAGGCTCGCTCCCACAGGATTTTGTGGCGCACCGTAGATTGCAGGTGCACTGGAATCAACGTGGGAGCGAGCCTGCTCGCGATAAGGCCCGATCAGGCGCCGATGACCCCGCCATCCTCACGGGTAATCACCATCACCGACGACCGCGGCTTACCGTTGGGCAGATGCTCAGGGAACGTCGAGCCGCCGCTGGGATGCTGGATGCCGACGAACAGGGTTTTGTAGTCCGGCGAGAAGCTGATGCCGGTCACTTCGCAACCCACCGGCCCGACCAGGAATCGACGGATTTCGCCGCTGTCGGGGTCGGCGCAGAGCATCTGGTTGTTGCCCATGCCGGCGAAGTCCCCGGTATTGCTGAAATCACCGTCGGTCTGAATCCACAGCCGCCCGGCCTTGTCGAAGCCCAGGCCATCGGGGCTGTTGAACATGTTCTGGGCGTTGATGTTGGACGAGCCGGCTTTCGGCGTGCCGGCGTGTACCGCCGGGTTGCCGGCGACCACGAACAGATCCCAGGAGAAGGTCTTGGAGGCATGATCGTCGCGGTCGGTGCGCCAGCGCAGGATCTGCCCGTAGACGTTCTTGGCCCGAGGGTTTGGCCCTTCCACCGGTTGACCGGCATCACCGCGCTTGGAGTTGTTGGTCAGGGTGCAATAGACCTGGCCGTCCTTGGGGCTGACCACGATCCACTCGGGGCGGTCCATGCGCGTGGCGCCAACGGCACTGGCGGCCAGGCGCGCATGGATCAGCACTTCGGCCTGGTCAGCGAAACCGCTGCTGGCGTCGATGCCGTTCTTGCCGTGGGTCAGTTCGATCCACTGGCCCTTGCCTTTGGGGTGGTCCGGGTTGCCGTCGCCGGCATCGAAGCGCGCCACATACAAGGTGCCGTGGTCCAGCAGGTTGCGGTTGGCTTTGGCATTGCGATGGTTGATGCGCTCGCGGCTGACGAACTTGTAGATGAATTCGCCGCGCTCGTCATCGCCCATGTACACCACGGCGCGACCGTCATTGGTCTGCGCGAGGGCGGCGTTTTCGTGTTTGAAACGGCCCAGAGCAGTGCGTTTTACCGGGGTGGATTGCGGGTCGAACGGATCGATTTCCACCACCCAGCCATGGCGATTGAGTTCGTTGGGGTTCTTCGCCAGATCAAAACGCGGGTCGTGCAGGTGCCAGTTGATTTCACTGCTGGTGACAGTGGCGCCATAGCGTTTTTGTGCCGCGTCGAACTGCAGGTCCGCCTTGCTGCTGCCGAAGCAGTCAGTGAAGTTCTCTTCGCAGGTCAGGTACGTGCCCCACGGCGTCATGCCGTTGGCGCAGTTCTGGAAAGTCCCCAGCACTTTTTTGCCGCTCTTGTCGGCGCTGGTTTTCAGCAGGTCGTGGCCGGCTGCCGGACCACGTAGGCGAATCGGCGTGTTGCCATGAATCCGGCGGTTGTAGCGCGATTCCTGGACGAACTGCCACTGGCCGCGACGGCGCTGGATCTCGATCACCGACACGCCTTCGGCGGCTTGGGCCTTGCGCACGTCTTCGGCCGACTGAGGCTGGCCGCCGTGAGGGAACAGGTATTGGTAGTTGGTGTACTCGTTGTTGATCGCCATCAGCGCCCGGTTCTTGTCGCCGGGGAATTCGAACAGGCTCATGCCGTCGGTGTTGTCGCCAAACTGCTCTTCCTGAGCGCGGGCTGTTCCATTGCCACTGGGGTCGAACGCCGGTGCATTTTTGCGCAGTGGCTGGCCCCAACTGATCAGCACCGAGGCTTTGTAGCCCGGTGGCAGGGTAATGGTGTCGGCCGTGGCGGCGGCGATGCTTTTAAAGCCCAGCAGCTTGCTGTTGCCTTCGCTCACGGCGGCGGCCAGCACGCTGCGGCTCAGCAGGTTGCCGCCCAGGAACATCGCCGCGCCGCACAGGGCGCCGGCGCTGATGAAGCTTCGACGGCTCAGGCCGACGATCTTTTCCAGGTCGGTGGATTGGTTTTCTTCTAATAGGCTCATCATCAGGCTCCCTGCTGGTTTTGGCAGTCACCTTAAAGCGGGTCGATGAAACTATTGTTGCAGCGCGCTACAGCGGTGTGCCGAGCAGCACATTTGTCGGTGAAAACGCGACGTGCACCGCAGAACCGGTAGCCAGGTTTCGCTCATGCAATTGGAGCGGATCGGCCAGGGCGCACAATGTCTGGCCGTTGGGCAGGCTGATACGCACTTCACTGGGGCCGTCTTCGGCGGCGGCAACCTGCTCGATCACGCCGCGCAACGTGTTGATTCCCGATTGCTCCGCTGACTCGATGGGGTGCAACTCCAACCAGCCGGCCTTGATCAGGGCCACCACTTCGGTGCCGATAGCCAGCTCCAGGCGTAAGGTGCTGTCATGGGTGATTTGCGCCTCGATGACCAGACCCCGGGCCAGTTCCAGGCGTACCCGGTCATTGTGGCCCTGGGCCTCGATCCCCAGGACTTTGCCATGCAGTTGATTGCGCGCGCTGGTGCGCAGCATCAAGCGACTGAGCAGGCCCAGATCCCCGGCGTCCTCGCTGGCTTCCAGTAACTGCGCCTGCAGCGCTTGCAAGCGCTGATACAGACGCAGCACGCGTTGCCCCTCCTCTGACAGCTTGGCGCCGCCACCGCCCCTGCCGCCGACGCTGCGTTCCACCAGCGGCTGGTCCGCCAGGTTATTCAACTCGTCGATGGCATCCCACGCCGCCTTGTAGCTCAGGCCCGCGCTCTTGGCGGCGCGGGTGATCGAGCCTTGTTCGGCAATGTGCTGCAACAAGGCGATGCGTTGTGGGCGCCGGACGATGTGCTGGGTCAGGAGCGGGGGCAATGACATGATGGAGAACTGCGCCAAGGAATCATGAGCGGACGTTGGCGCCTCGCAGGCGGCGCGTCAAGCCGGCTCACCGGGTTTCGGCGTGCGGGCCAGGCAATACACATCGACCCGGGCGGCGCCGGCATCCAACAGCAGGCGGGCCAGCGCCTGGGCTGTGGCGCCGGTCGTGAGCACATCGTCGACCAACGCCAGGTGACGGTTGCCGAGCACGGCGTCGGGTGTGATGGCAAAGGCTTGACGCAGGTTTCGGCGCCGGGCCCTGGCATCGAGTGCCTGCTGGGCGGGGGTGTCCAGGACGCGCCGCAGCAGTTGTTCTTCGCAAGGGATCTTCAATGTCGCGCTGAGCCAGCGTGCAAGCATCGAGGCCTGATTGAAACCCCGTTGACGCAAGCGCCGATTGGCAAGCGGTACTGGCACCAGTGCGTCGGGTGGCTCCAGTCCTTCATTGAAGTGATGCTGCAGGGACTGCGCCAGCAGTTCGCCCATCAACCGACCGAGCGGCCATTTGGCCTGATGTTTGAAGCGTGCGATCAGGCTGTCGATAGGAAAGTCGTAGGCCCATGGCGCCAGGACCCGCTCGAAGGCTGGCGGTTGAGTGGCGCACTGGCCACAACGCAGCCCGGCCATGGGCAGTGGCAAGGCGCAGATACTGCACTGGTCACCGAGCCAGGGCAGTTCGCTCTCGCAGGGGGTGCAAATGGGTTGGGGCGTGTCGGTGGTTTCGCCACACAACAGACAAGGTTGTTTGTTTTTTAACCAGATGTAAACCGGTCCATCGTATCGTGGTTGACAGCGCATGACTCTTCCTTAAATATGCCGAACATCCGTGTCGCGCCTGTGGGTATTCCATGTCCCCAGGTGCCAGCCAAGCATAATCAAGGAAATGCCCATGAGCGCCAGCACCACTGCCAACCTGCGTCATGACTGGTCTTTGGCCGAAGTCAAAGCTCTCTTCGTCCAGCCCTTCAATGACCTGTTGTTCCAGGCGCAGACCGTGCACCGCGCGCATTTCGATGCCAACCGCGTCCAGGTGTCCACGCTGCTGTCGATCAAGACCGGCGCCTGCCCGGAAGATTGCAAATATTGTCCGCAGTCCGGCCACTACAACACCGGGCTGGAAAAAGAAAAGTTGCTGGAAGTGCAGAAAGTCCTCGAAGAGGCCGCCCGTGCCAAGGCCATCGGCTCGACCCGTTTCTGCATGGGCGCGGCGTGGAAGCATCCGTCGGCCAAGGACATGTCTTATGTGCTGGAGATGGTCAAAGGCGTGAAGGCCATGGGCCTGGAGACCTGCATGACCCTGGGCCGCCTCGATCAGGACCAGACCCAGGCCCTGGCCCAGGCCGGCCTGGACTACTACAACCACAACCTCGACACGTCGCCGGAGTTCTACGGCAGCATCATCACCACTCGTACCTACAGCGAGCGTCTGCAAACCCTGGCTTACGTGCGAGATTCGGGGATGAAGATCTGCTCCGGCGGCATCCTGGGCATGGGCGAGTCCCTGGACGATCGCGCCAACCTGCTGATCCAGCTGGCGAACCTGCCGGAGCATCCGGAATCGGTGCCGATCAACATGCTGGTAAAAGTCGCCGGCACGCCACTGGAAAACGCCGAAGACGTCGACCCGTTCGATTTCATTCGCATGCTCGCCGTGGCGCGGATCCTGATGCCCAAGTCTCATGTGCGCCTGTCCGCCGGCCGCGAAGCGATGAACGAACAGATGCAGGCCCTGGCATTTTTCGCCGGTGCCAACTCGATTTTTTATGGCGACAAACTCCTCACCACCGCCAACCCGCAAGCCGACAAGGACATGCAACTGTTCGCTCGCCTGGGCATCCAGCCGGAGGCCCGCGAAGAGCATGCTGATGAAGTGCATCAGGCGGCTATTGAACAGGCGCTGGTGGAGCAGAAGAGCAGCGAGCAGTTCTACAACGCCGCCCTCTGAGCTGACGCAAAAAAAATGTGGGAGCGAGCCTGCTCGCGATGGCGATGGAGCATTCAACATTTGTTGACTGGCACGCCGCTATCGCGAGCAGGCTCGCTCCCACAGGGGGATCTCCTCCAGTCTTTAAATAGCGGTTCACCCCGAGGCCTGCATGCCCTTCGATCTCGCCGCACGCCTGACTGCCCGTCGTGCCGAAAACCTCTATCGCCAGCGCCCGCTGCTCGAAAGCCCACAGGGGCCAGAGGTGGTGGTGGACGGCCAGCCGCTGCTGGCGTTCTGCAACAATGATTACCTGGGCCTGGCCAATCATCCGCAAGTGATCGAAGCCTGGCGCGCCGGTGCGGCGCGATGGGGCGTGGGTGGCGGTGCTTCCCATCTGGTGATCGGCCACAGCGGTCCACATCACGCTCTGGAAGAAGCCCTGGCTGACTTGACTGGCCGCCCGCGGGCACTGCTGTTCACCACTGGCTACATGGCCAACCTTGGCGCTGTCACCGCATTGGTGGGGCAGGGTGATACGGTGCTGGAGGATCGACTCAACCACGCTTCGTTGCTCGACGCCGGGTTGCTGTCCGGCGCGCGCTTCAACCGTTACCTGCACAACGATGCCCAGAGCCTGGCCAACCGTCTGGAGAAAGCCACCGGCAATACGTTGGTGGTTACCGATGGTGTGTTCAGCATGGACGGTGACATCGCCGATCTGCCGGCCCTGGCCCGTGCAGCCAGGGCCAAGGGCGCCTGGCTGATGGTCGATGATGCCCACGGTTTCGGCCCGTTGGGGGCCAATGGCGGCGGGATCGTCGAACATTTTGGCCTGAGCCAGGATGACGTGCCGGTATTGGTCGGCACCCTGGGCAAAGCCTTCGGTACTGCCGGTGCTTTTGTCGCCGGCAGTGAAGACCTGATCGAAAGCCTGATCCAGTTCGCTCGTCCCTACATCTACACCACCAGTCAACCGCCGGCCCTGGCCTGCGCTACGCTCAAGAGCCTTGAGCTGCTGCGCAGCGAGCATTGGCGGCGCGAACATTTGCAGGTGCTGATCCGCCAGTTTCGCCACGGTGCCGAGCAGATCGGCCTGCAATTGATGGACAGTTTCACGCCGATCCAGCCGATCCTGATCGGCGATGCGGGGCGGGCGATGCGCTTGTCGCAGATGCTGCGTGAGCGGGGACTGATGGTCACTGCGATCCGCCCACCCACCGTGCCGGCCGGCAGCGCTCGTCTGCGCGTGACCTTGACCGCCGCTCACAGTGAGGCTCAGGTGCAGCTACTGCTGGAGGCATTGGCCGAGTGTTTTGCACAACTGGGACCGGAGCCAAGCCATGCGTGATCGACTGATATTGCTGCCTGGTTGGGGCTTGGGCGTTTCCCCGCTGGAGCCTCTGGCGGCTGCGCTGCAAGGGCTCGATGAACATCTGCGGGTCGAGATCGAGCCGTTGCCGGCACTGACCTCAAGCGACCTCAATGAATGGCTCGATGAGCTGGATGCCACATTGCCCCAGGATGCCTGGTTGGGTGGCTGGTCGCTGGGCGGCATGCTGGCCGGCGAGCTGGCGGCGCGTCGGGGCGAGCGCTGTTGCGGCTTGTTGACCCTGGCGAGCAACCCTTCTTTCGTGGCCCACGATCAATGGCCGAGCGCGATGGCCGGTGAAACCTTTGATGGGTTTCTCGCCGGGTGCGCCGCCGACCCGCGCCAGACCCTCAAACGCTTCAGTTTGTTATGTGCCCAGGGTTGCGGCGATCCGCGCGGCTTGTCGCGATTGTTGCTGGCGGGTGCGCCTGTCACTTCACCTGATGTGTTGATGGCCGGGCTCGAGCTGCTGGCGCAACTGGATACCCGCGCCGCCTTGCAGGGCTTCGGCGGCCCGCAGCTCCACGTGTTTGCCGGGCTCGACGCCCTGGTACCGGCTGAGGCAGCGGGTGAATTGCTGGTGTTGCTGCCCGATGTTGAAATCGGTCTGATCGAACAGACCGGCCACGGATTCCCTCTGGAAGACCCCCACGGTGTGGCGGGAACGATTCAGGCTTTTTTGCATGAGTCCGATGATGACTGATTTGTCTGTTGCCAAATTGCCCGGTGCCTTGCCGGACAAGCGCCAGGTGGCGGCCTCGTTTTCCCGGGCGGCGACCAGTTACGACAGCGTGGCCGAGCTGCAGCGCGACGTAGGCCAGCAGTTGCTGGACCGGCTGCCTGCTTCGATCATGCCTGAGCGCTGGATGGACCTGGGTTGTGGCACCGGCTATTTCACGAGGGCGCTGGGTACGCGCTTCGGCGAGGTGACCGGGTTGGCGCTGGATATCGCCGAAGGTATGCTCAACCATGCTCGTCCTCAGGACGGGGCTGCGCACTTTATAGCCGGTGATGCCGAGCGGTTGCCCTTGCAGGCCTCCAGCTGCGATCTGGTGTTCTCTAGCCTGGCGGTGCAGTGGTGCGCGGATTTTGCCTCGGTGTTGAACGAAGTCCATCGGGTTTTGAAACCCGGTGGCGTGTTTGCCTTTACAAGCCTTTGCGTCGGCACGTTGTACGAACTGCGCGACAGCTGGCGTCAGGTGGATGGCCTGGTGCACGTCAACCGTTTTCGCGGGTTCGAAACGTATCAAGAGCTATGTGAGGCCAGCGGGCTGAACGTTATCAGCTTGGAAAACCGTCCCCATGTGATGTATTACCCGGACGTGCGCGGTCTGACCCATGAATTGAAAGCCCTCGGCGCCCACAATCTGAACCCCGGCCGGCCCGGCGGGTTGACGGGCAGGGCGCGGATCCTTGCACTGGTTGACGCTTACGAACAGTTTCGTCAGGTACAGGGTTTGCCCGCGACCTACCGGGTGGTTTACGCCGTGCTGGAGAAACCGCTATGAGCCAGGCTTATTTCATCACCGGTACCGACACCGACGTGGGCAAAACCACCGTCGCGGCTGGCCTGCTGCATGCTGCGCGACAGGCTGGCATGAGCACCGCCGCGGGTAAGCCCGTGGCCTCTGGTTGTGAAGTAACGCCCAAGGGCCTGCGCAACGCCGATGCCTTGGCGCTGTTGGCCGAATGCTCGGTGCCGCTTGAGTATGCCCAGGTCAATCCGGTGGCGTTCGAGCCGGCCATCGCGCCTCACCTGGCCGCTCGGGAAGCCGGCGTGGCCTTGACTGTGCAATCGTTGCTGGGGCCGATGCGTGAAGTGTTGGCCTTGGAGGCCGATTTCACTCTGATCGAAGGCGCGGGCGGCTGGCGCGTTCCGTTGGCCGATCAGGACAACCTCTCGGACTTGGCGATGGCGCTGGGACTGCCGGTGATCCTGGTGGTGGGCGTGCGCCTGGGCTGCATCAGCCACGCCCTGCTGACCGCCGAGGCCATCGCCCGGGACGGCCTGCAACTGGCGGGTTGGGTGGCCAATATCATCGACCCCAAGACATCGCGCCTGGAAGAAAATCTGGCGACCCTGGCCGAACGCCTGCCGGCGCCGTGCTTGGGGCGTGTGCCGAAAATCAAGGGCATCACCGCCGAAGCCGTGGCTGCGCATCTGCACCTGGATTTGCTGGATTACTAAGGTTTTTACTATGACAAGGCACTGTGCCATTAGTGTTTTTGTCGGGCCTTTTCCCCAGGCTTCTGTTTCAATGTCCGCTGTCTACCCTTCAAGAAGACGAGTTCTGCCATGGAAATCTCAGGAAATACCGCGTTCTATGCCGGTCTGAGCACTATTCAGACAGGGCAGAACCGTGTCGATCAGGCCTCTAGCCAGATTGCCAACAATACGATCGAGCGTTCGGTCACCAGCCAGTCGTCCGAACTGCAAGCCGATCGCTTGCGGTCGGTGGATCGCAGCCAGCAATCGGACTTGGCCAGCAACATGGTTGAAATGTCCCAGGGCAAATTTCAGGTCGAACTGGGCGTGAACGTGGCCAAGGCTTCCGATGAAATGCTCGGTACGTTGATCGACACTTTCGTCTGATTCTCTACTTCAGGTTTGTCAAAACGCCGCGATTATTCGCGGCGTTTTCGTCTCTAACTCCTTCTGGCTCAACTAATCTTTTCCTACGGACGCTGTGAGTGTTTCGCTGCGGTGAATTGCTGTGCCTGGGATTTTTTCCGGGACGATGACGAACGGCAAAAGATCGACGCTTGACAAGATTTAGGCGTAAACGTATGTTTCAAACAACTGTTTGACCGTCACAACAAATCCATGCGGTCGTTCATTCCCGGTTACATCAGCAGAGGTTTATCGCTATGCCTGACTACAAGGCCCCCTTGCGTGATATTCGCTTCGTTCGTGACGAACTGCTTGGCTATGAAGCGCACTATCAGAGCCTTCCGGCTTGCCAGGACGCAACGCCAGACATGGTTGACGCCATTCTTGAAGAAGGCGCCAAGTTTTGTGAGCAGGTGCTGGCGCCGCTGAACCGTGTGGGCGACCTCGAGGGCTGCACCTGGAGCGAATCCGGTGTGAAGACCCCGAGCGGCTTCAAGGAAGCCTACAAGCAATTCGTCGAAGGCGGCTGGCCAAGCCTGGCCCACGACGTTGAGCATGGTGGTCAAGGCCTGCCGGAGTCCCTGGGCCTGGCGGTCAGCGAGATGGTCGGCGAAGCCAACTGGTCGTGGGGCATGTACCCAGGCCTGTCCCATGGCGCGATGAACACTATTTCCGAGCACGGTACGCCCGAGCAGCAAGAGGCCTACCTGACCAAGCTGGTTTCCGGCGAATGGACCGGGACCATGTGCCTGACCGAGCCGCACTGCGGTACTGACCTGGGCATGCTGCGCACCAAGGCCGAGCCTCAGGCCGACGGTTCGTACAAGGTCAGCGGCACCAAGATCTTCATTTCGGCCGGCGAACACGACATGGCCGACAACATCGTCCATATCGTTCTGGCACGCCTGCCGGACGCTCCGGCCGGTACCAAAGGTATTTCGCTGTTCATCGTTCCCAAGTTCCTGCCTAACGCCGACGGCTCCATCGGTCAGCGCAATGCGGTGAGCTGCGGTTCGCTGGAACACAAGATGGGCATCCACGGCAACGCCACTTGCGTGATGAACTTTGACGCGGCCACCGGTTTCCTGATTGGCCCGGCGAACAAAGGCTTGAACTGCATGTTCACCTTTATGAACACCGCACGCCTGGGCACCGCGCTGCAAGGCCTGGCTCATGCCGAAATCGGTTTCCAGGGTGGCCTGAAGTACGCCCGTGACCGTCTGCAAATGCGTTCCCTGACTGGCCCGAAAGCGCCGGACAAGGCTGCCGACCCGATCATCGTGCACCCCGACGTGCGTCGCATGCTGCTGACCATGAAGGCCTTCGCCGAAGGTAACCGGGCGATGGTTTACTTCACTGCCAAGCAAGTGGACATCGTCAAGTACGGCGTCGATGAAGAAGAGAAGAAAAAAGCCGATGCACTGCTGGCGTTCATGACGCCGATCGCCAAGGCGTTCATGACTGAAGTCGGCTTCGAATCGGCCAACCACGGCGTGCAGATTTATGGCGGTCACGGTTTCATCGCCGAGTGGGGCATGGAGCAGAACGTTCGCGACAGCCGCATTTCGATGCTGTACGAAGGCACCACCGGCATCCAGGCTCTCGACCTGCTGGGCCGCAAAGTGCTGATGACCCAGGGCGAAGCGCTCAAGGGCTTCACCAAGATCGTTCACAAGTTCTGCCAAAGCAACGAAGGCAACGACGCGGTCAAAGAGTTCGTAGAACCTCTGGCTGCGCTGAACAAGGAATGGGGCGAGCTGACCATGAAGGTCGGTATGGCGGCCATGAAAGACCGCGAAGAAGTTGGCGCGGCCTCGGTGGATTACCTGATGTACTCCGGTTATGCCTGCCTGGCCTACTTCTGGGCTGACATGGCGCGCCTGGCGGCGGAAAAACTCGCCGCCGGCACCTCCGAAGAAGCTTTCTACACCGCCAAGCTGCAGACCGCGCGCTTCTACTTCCAGCGCATCCTGCCACGCACCCGCACTCACGTGGCAACCATGTTGTCGGGCGCCAACAACCTGATGGACATGAAAGAAGAAGACTTCGCACTGGGCTACTAAGCCTTACGCGGTTCTTCTAAAAAAGCCGCTGCTTCCTTCGGGAGCAGCGGCTTTTTCATGCTCGCTGCAAATCCCACATTGGAATGTTCAATAGCCACAAAATATGTATCCACCGCGGGCCCTTGTGGGAGCGAGCTTGCTTGCGATAGTGGTGTGTCAGCCCATGGAGATGTCTATTGAACAAACGCCATCGCGAGCAAGCTCGCTCCCACACAGATCAACAGTGATCCTGAAACAATATTCATCCAACCCAACCCTAAGAAAACCGTTCCCTCTGCCGTTACAGCGATGGCAGTGTGACATCTGTCACATCTTGCGTGCCTTAATGCCCCAGTAGCAGGCACAATGCCATCTTCGCTCAGCCCGGTCGGAGCTTTACCCTTGCCGCGTTCTTCCGCTGTACGTCTCAGTCATTTCCTACCGTCATTGGTGCTATTGCTGGCGGGGCTTGCGGCTGCCTACGTCAAGGATCTCAATGTCTTTTTCACCTCCCTGTTCAACGTTCTTCCTACATTGGTGTTGTTGCTCGGAGGGGCGTACTGCGCCGTTTACCGACGTCAGCGTGAGCTGTTTCTGATGATCACGGTGTACATCGCCTATTTCCTGCTGGACACCCAGACCGATTTCTATCGCGACAACGGCAAGGTGCGCGATGACGCAGCGGTGGTGTTTCACCTCGTCTGCCTGTTGTTGCCGCTGTTGTTTGGCCTGTTCGCCGCGTGGCAGGAGCGGACTCATTTGTTCCAGGACATGGTGGCGCGGTTCGCGGTGCTGCTGATCTTTGGAAGCGTGGCGCTGGCCCTGGAGCAAAGTTTTCCCCAGGCACTGCTGTTGTGGCTTTCGGAGATCCGCTGGCCAGCGTTGCACGGTGCCTGGATGAGCCTGATCCAGTTGTCCTACCCGGTGTTCATCGCCGCCTTTGTGTTGCTGGCCTGGCAATACTGGCGCCATCCGCGACCGTTGCATGCCGCGCAATTGGTGGGTTTGCTCGGGGTGTTCTGGATGTTGCCCAAGACCTTCATCCTGCCATTTACCCTGAATATCATGTGCAGCCAGGTGATGCTGATGATCGCGGCGGCGGTCGCCCACGAGGCTTATCAGATGGCGTTCCGTGACGAACTGACCGGCCTGCCGGGGCGTCGGGCGCTGAATGAGCGCATGCAGCGCCTGGGTCGCAATTATGTCTTGGCGATGAGCGACGTGGACCATTTCAAGAAATTCAATGACACCCACGGCCACGACGTGGGCGATCAGGTGTTGCGTCTGGTCGCCAGCAAACTGTCGAAAATCAGCGGTGGCGGTAGGGCTTATCGCTACGGTGGAGAGGAATTTGCGCTGGTATTCGCAGGAAAAACCATCGAAGAGTGCATGCCTCATCTGGAAGTCATTCGCGAATCCATCGCGAACTACAGCATCCAGCTACGCAATCCCGACAGTCGTCCCCAGGATGATCAACAAGGTCGCCAGCGTCGTGCCGGTGCCGGGGCATCCAGTGTATCGGTGACGGTCAGCATCGGTGTGGCCGAGCGCATCGAACAGCGCACCCCCGAAGAAGTGCTCAAATCCGCTGACCAGGCTCTCTACAACGCCAAGGGAGCCGGGCGTAACTGTGTGATTGCCTATGGGCAGAACCGTCGCGGTGCGGTGCGCATGGAAGCGGCCGCGGGTTGAGTGATGATGGCGCATTCAGCGTCTGGACTGTGATTGTGAGCCTCGGTGGCCGGCAGTAGGTTTGAACGACCTGTTACCGGAGAAGACCACCATGCCCGAGTACAAAGCCCCGCTGCGCGACATGCGCTTTCTGATCGATCACGTCTTCGATTTCCCTGGCCGCTATGCCGAACTGGGCGCCGACGATGCCAGCCCGGACATGATCAGCGCGATCCTCGAGGAAGGCGCCAGGTTCTGTGAGAATGTGCTGGCGCCGCTCAATCGCTCCGGTGACGAAGAAGGCTGCCATTTCGACAACGGCGTGGTCACCACGCCTACAGGCTTCAAGCAGGCGTTCGCACAGTACGTGGAGGGCGGCTGGCATGGGCTGGCTGCGGACCCGGCTTACGGTGGCCAAGGATTGCCCAGTTCCCTGGGCCTGGTCATCAGCGAAATGGTCGGCTCCAGCAACACCTCCTGGGGCATGTACCCGGGCCTGACCCATGGTGCGATGTCGGCCATTCATGCCCACGGCACCGAAGAGCAGAAGCAGGCCTACCTCACCAAGCTCACGGCCGGTCAATGGACCGGCACGATGTGCCTCACCGAAGCCCATTGCGGCACGGACCTGGGCATCATCAAGACCCGAGCCTTGCCTCAGGCCGATGGCAGCTACGCGATTACCGGCAGCAAGATTTTCATTTCCGCCGGCGAACACGACATGAGCGACAACATCATTCACTTGGTGCTCGCCAAACTGCCGGATGCGCCTGCCGGGACCAAAGGTATCTCGCTGTTCATCGTGCCCAAGTTCCTGCCAGACGCCAGTGGCGAAGCGGGACCGCGCAATGGCGTCTCCTGCGGCTCGATCGAGCACAAGATGGGCATCAAGGCGTCCGCCACCTGCGTGCTTAATTTCGACGGGGCCAAGGGATTCTTGATCGGCGAGCCGAACAAGGGTCTGAACTGCATGTTCACCATGATGAACCATGCCCGGCTGGGCACCGGCATGCAGGGCCTGTGCCTCGGGGAAGCGAGCTTCCAGGGCGCGATCAAATATGCCAACGACCGTTTGCAGATGCGCTCGCTGACCGGCCCCAAGGCGCCGGAAAAAGCCGCCGATCCGATCATCGTCCACCCCGATGTGCGCCGGATGTTGCTGACCATGAAAGCCTTCAACGAGGGCAACCGGGCGCTGACTTACTTCACCGCGCAACTGCTGGATATCGCACACCTGAGCAGCGACGAAACCGCCCGCCAGGAGGCCGAAGACCTGCTGGCGTTCCTCACCCCGATCTGCAAGGCTTTCATGACCGATACTGGCCTGGAAGTGACCAACCACGGCATGCAGGTGTTTGGCGGCCATGGTTTCATTCGTGAGTGGGGCATGGAACAGCTGGTGCGCGACTGCCGTATTGCGCCGATCTATGAAGGCACCAACGGCATCCAGGCCTTGGATCTATTGGGGCGCAAGGTGTTGGGCAGCCAGGGCAAGTTGCTGCGAGGGTTCACCAAAATCGTCCATAAGTTCTGCGCCGCCAACGCTGAACATCCGCAGCTCAAGGATTACGTCGCGCAACTCAACGGGCTCAACCAGCAATGGGGCGAACTGACCACCCGGGTTGGCATGGCGACCATGAAGAACCCCGATGAAGTCGGCGCCGCTTCGGTGGACTATCTGATGTACAGCGGTTACATCATCCTGGCCTATCTGTGGTTGCGCATGGCGTTGGTGGCCCAGGCGCAACTGGATGCAGGCGAAGGTGATGCGGATTTCTGCCGGGGCAAACTGGCGACCTGTGAGTTTTACTTCAAGCGCCTGCTGCCAAGGACCGCTGCCCATCGGGCCGCGGTGGAGGCGGGGAGCGATTGCTTGATGAAGCTGCCGGCGGAGTTGTTTGCCCTCTGATGTGAGGGGGACAAAGATCGCAGGCTTCGCCAGCGCCTACAGAAGTGCGCATATTCCCTGTAGGAACTGGCGAAGCCTGCGATCTTTTCTTTGGTGACTAAAAATAACAAAACAGTCACCGGCTGACCCTATGTGTCGCAAAAGTTGTTGGGGTACACTCAGGCCACTGCAAAACCGTTTTCTTACGAACCAATTGTTTAGATCTTGCGAGGTTTGCCATGGCTGACTACAAAGCGCCCCTGCGCGATATGCGCTTCGTCCTCAATGAAGTGTTCGAGGTCGCGAAGCTCTGGGCTCAACTGCCGGCGCTGGCCGAGACCGTAGACGCTGAAACCGTCGAGGCGATCCTTGAGGAAGCCGGCAAAGTCACCAGCAAAAGCGTTGCCCCCCTCAGCCGTGCAGCTGACGAAGAAGGTTGCCACTGGGCTGACGGTGCCGTCACCACGCCAGCCGGTTTCCCACAGGCCTACAAGACTTACGCTGAAGGCGGCTGGGTCGGTGTCGGTGGTGATCCGACCTACGGCGGCATGGGCATGCCCAAGGCTGTTTCGGCTCAGGTCGAAGAAATGGTCAACTCCGCCAGCCTGTCCTTCGGCCTGTACCCCATGCTGACTGCCGGGGCTTGCCTGTCGATCAATGCTCACGCCAGTGAAGAGCTGAAAGCAGCCTACCTGCCGAACATGTACGCCGGCGTCTGGGCTGGTTCCATGTGCCTGACTGAGCCGCATGCCGGTACGGACCTGGGCATCATTCGCACCAAGGCCGAACCTCAGGCCGATGGTTCCTACAAGGTCAGCGGCACCAAGATCTTCATTACTGGCGGCGAACACGATCTCACCGAAAACATCATCCACCTGGTGCTGGCAAAGTTGCCGGATGCGCCGGCAGGCCCGAAAGGCATCTCGCTGTTCCTGGTGCCCAAGTTCATGGTTAACGCCGACGGCAGCCTGGGGGCGCGTAACGCGGCCAATTGCGGGTCGATCGAACACAAGATGGGCATCCAGGCGTCCGCCACCTGTGTGATGAACTTCGACGACGCCGTGGGTTATCTGGTCGGCGAGCCGAACAAAGGCCTGGCGGCGATGTTCACCATGATGAACTACGAGCGTTTGGGTGTGGGTATCCAGGGCTTGGCCACCGGTGAGCGCTCCTACCAGAACGCCATCGAATATGCCCGTGACCGCTTGCAAAGTCGTTCGCCAACCGGCGCGCAGAACAAAGACAAAGTCGCTGACCCGATCATCGTCCACCCGGACGTGCGTCGGATGTTGCTGACCATGAAAGCCTCGAACGAAGGTGGCCGGGCATTTTCCACCTACGTGGCGATGCAACTGGACACCGCCAAGTTCAGCGAAGACCCGGCCACCCGCAAGCGTGCCGAAGATCTGGTGGCCTTGCTGACCCCGGTGGCGAAGGCGTTCCTGACTGATCTGGGACTGGAAACCACTGTCCATGGCCAGCAGATTTTCGGCGGCCACGGCTACATTCGCGAATGGGGTCAGGAGCAACTGGTGCGTGACGTGCGCATCACCCAGATCTACGAAGGCACCAACGGTATCCAGGCGCTGGACCTGGTAGGGCGCAAGATCGTCGGCAGTGGCGGGGTGTTCTACAAGCTGTTCGCTGACGAAATCCGCCACTTCACCGCTACCGCGAGCAGTGATCTGGCCGAGTTCACCAAGCCGTTGAACGACGCTGTCGGTACGTTGGATGAACTGACCGAATGGCTGCTGGACCGGGCGAAAAGCAACCCGAACGAAATCGGCGCGGCTTCGGTGGAATACCTCCAGGCGTTCGGCTACACCGCCTATGCCTATATGTGGGCACTGATGGCCAAGGCGGCCTTGGGCAAAGAAGCGCAGGATGATTTCTATGCGAGCAAATTGGGTACGGCGCGGTTCTACTTCGCCCGTTTGCTGCCGCGCATCCACTCCCTCAGTGCCTCGGTGAAGGCGGGTAGCGAGTCGTTGTTCCTGCTGGACGCTGGGCAGTTTTGAAATCTGACGACGTGTAAGCAAATGCTTACACGTCGTGCTGGCGTTTTCCCTCTATCGGCGGATTGGATCCAGAGCTAATCTACTTCACATGGACGTCGCGCAGGATGCGCAAAGCAAAAACACGGACACGTAGGATTCTGCCAGGATGGCGGAGCGAAATGGATGTCAGGGAAACAGTCTGCAAAGCCCCGCTTCGGCGGGGTTTTCTTTTGTCCGCGTTTTTATCTTCCCGCGCTTTATCCCTTCTGGATGGCTTCTCACTGAACCCTGACGAGCGGTCGGGTGTCCATGAGCTATATGGCAATGTGGCCATCGCCAATCAGGAGTCATCCATGGATATCATTCGAATCATCATCGCCATCCTGCTACCGCCGTTGGGTGTGTTTCTGCAAGTGGGCTTCGGCGGGGCATTCTGGCTCAACATCCTGCTGACTCTGTTGGGTTACATCCCGGGCATCGTGCATGCGGTGTACATCATCGCCAAGCGCTGAATTTGTTGGTTTGCACAAATCCCCTGTGGGAGCGAGCCTGCTCGCGATAGCGGTAGATCCAGTCAAAATCTCCATGGACTGATCCACCGTTGTCGCGAGCAGGCTCGCTCCCACATTTGGTTTTGCATTTGCCCTATAGGGGGCCATCCATCACCCTGCGATAGAACAACCATTCATGCTCCAGCGCATGAGCCTGGTTGATCGCCTTGCGAAAGCCATGGCGCTCATCGGCGTAGTAATGCGCTTCTACCGCGATGCCGTTGTTCTGCAATGCCTCGACCATATCGCGTGTCTGCTGCGGCACGACCACGGCATCCAGTTCACCCTGGAAAAATATCACCGGGGTGCGGATCTGATCAGCGTGCAGCAGTGGCGTGCGGTCCCGATAGCGTTCGGCGTCCTGTTGCGGGTCGCCGATCAGCCAGTCCAGATAATCGCCTTCAAATTTGTGCGTGGCGTGGGCCAGGGCGACGGGGTCGCTGACACCATAGAGACTGGCGCCGGCGCGGAACACGTCATGGAACGCCAGGGCGCAAAGAGTCGTGTAGCCGCCAGCACTGCCGCCACGAATGAACGCGCAACGGCCATTGATCAAGCCTTGTTCCTCAAGGTGCGTGACCACCGCGCAGGCATCCTCGACGTCCACCACCCCCCAATTCAAATACAGCGCCTGTCGATAGGCTCGGCCATAACCGCTGCTGCCACGGTAATTGAGATCGGCCACGGCAAAGCCGCGCTGGGTCCAGTACTGGATGCGCGGATCAAAGATGGGATAACACGCCGAGGTCGGTCCACCATGGATGAACACCACCAGTGGCGGTTTTTCTTCGGCGTTCATGGCCGGGTAAAAGAACCCATGGGCTTGGCTGGAAGCCGAGGGATAGCGCAGGGTCCGGGGGCGACTGATGTGTTCGACGGGCAACGGCGCAACGCCACCGGCGAGCACCACCACGGCATGGCTTTGCCGCTCAATGGCTATCACCGCCGACGGGCTGATTGGCGAAGCGGCGATGGCATAAATGAACCGCTCATCGAGCGCCAGGCTGCGAAAACGCGAATAGGAGCCGGTGAAATCCTCGGATACGCCGTCACTGCGGCAGAGGCCCAGTCGCCCGAACCCCGCCTCGGTCCAACTCGCCAGGTAATCGCGTTCGCCCAGCGGCAGCCAGGTACAGCCGCCCAGTTGCCAGGGTGCTGGGGCGTGATCGGCTTCGGCGGCGGGCAGTGGCTCCAGGTCGTCGGCGGATTCAATCCAGGGCTGCCAATAACCGCCACGATCGCTCAGGCAATAAAGGCGACCGGAATCATCAAAACGCGGTTGCTGAATAGACTCCTCGTGACCGCTGCCCGCGACGCAACGCGGCTCATTCCAGGCGCCAGCGTTGCGCTCGGCCAGCATCAGTCTCGTTGACGTCCACGGTTGATGGGGGCGGCTCCACTCAATCCAGGCCAGTCGTCGACCATCTGGACTCAAGGTCGGCGCGGCGTAGAAGTCCGCACCTTCGGCCAACAGATGTCGTTGATGATCTGCCAGGCCGATCGAGACCAGGCGATGCTGATTGGCCTGCTCCTCCACTGCCAGCACCTGGCCGCAAGCGAAGTGAAGATCGCCATATCGACAATCACCTGAGGTCAGCGCCACGGGTTGTTCGCCGGCGAGCGACTGGTGATACACCTGCTGATCGGCCTCATTGACGAACAGCACACCGTCGTCGCTCAGGCAGAACGATCCGCCGCCATATTCATAAACCCGGCTGCGAACACTGAATCCATCCGGGGTCAGGCATCGGGCCTTGGCATCCTGCCAATGCCAGATCCGGCAGGCACCGTCTTCGGGACGGTATTGATTCCAGAACAGTCCAACGGGCCCGGCTTGCAGCTCAGCGAAGTCGATGCCTGCCGCAACGGCCTGGGCTGCGCTGAAAGAATCAGCCTTTGGCGATGAGGCGTGAGTTTCGTTCATTGCGAAAGGCCAGTTGTTCAATCGTCTGAGTGGCATGCTCGGCGTCTTCCCGAGCCTGAAGAATCATCCCGTGATGCTCGGATTTGCTGCACACCGGGTCGGCATTGCTCGCATCGCCCGTGAGCATGAATGCCTGGCAGCGACAGCCGCCGAAGTCCTTTTCTTTTTCATCACACGAGCGGCACGGTTCGGGCATCCAGTCATAGCCGCGGAAGCGGTTGAAACCGAACGAGTCGTACCAGATGTGCTGCATGCTGTGGTCGCGCACGTTGGGAAATTGCACGGGCATCTGCCGGGCGCCGTGGCAGGGCAGTGCAGTGCCGTCCGGCGTGACGGTCAGGAAAATGCTGCCCCAGCCGTTCATGCAGGCCTTGGGGCGTTCTTCATAATAGTCCGGGGTGACGAAGATCAACTTGCACGGATGCCCTTGGGCCTCGAGTCTGGCGCGGTACTCGTTGGTGACACGTTCGGCGCGCACCAGTTGTTCTTGGGTGGGCAGCAGGCCGACGCGGTTGAGCTGTGCCCAACCGTAGAACTGGCAGGTGGCAAGTTCGACGAAGTCGGCTTCAAGGGCGATGCACAGCTCGATAATGCGGTCGATCTTGTCGATGTTGTGCCGATGGGTGACGAAGTTCAGCACCATCGGATAGCCGTGGGCCTTGACCGCCCGGGCCATTTCCAGTTTTTGCGCGAAGGCTTTCTTTGAACCTGCCAGCAGGTTGTTCACCTGTTCGTCGCTGGCCTGGAAGCTGATCTGGATGTGGTCGAGACCGGCCTTTTTGAAATCGCTGATTTTCTGCTCGGTCAAGCCGATGCCAGAGGTGATCAGGTTGGTGTAGAAACCCAGCCTGCGCGCCTCGGCGATCAGTTCGGCCAGGTCCTGGCGCACCAGCGGCTCGCCGCCGGAAAAGCCCAATTGCGCGGCGCCCATCTCACGCGCCTCGCGAAACACCTTGAACCACTGCTCGGTACTCAGCTCCTTGCCCTGCTCGGCGAAGTCCAGCGGATTGGAGCAGTACGGGCATTGCAACGGGCAACGGTAGGTCAGCTCGGCCAGCAGCCACAGCGGCAGGCCGACTTCAGGCTTGGGCGGCAGGCTTGTGGCGTCAGGCAAGTTCGATCCAATGCTCTGCACGGGCGACCTCCATGAATTGCTCGATGTCGTCACCGAGTTCCGGCACGTCGGGGAACTGCTTCTCCAACTCACCGATGATGGCCGCGACATCCCGTTCACCGTCGATCAGGCCGCCAATCAGCGAAGCGCTGTCGTTGAGCTTGATCATGCCTTCAGGATAGAGCAGCACGTGGCCCTTCTGTGCCGGTTCGTACTGGAAACGATAGCCGGGGCGCCAGCGTGGGGTCTTGCTGCGGTCGAAACTCATAAGGTAATTCCTTTGTGCCACACCCGTTGCCCGGTCACGCTGTGATAGGGCGGGCGGTTCAATTCGTAGGCCATGCTCATGGCATCGAGCATGCTCCAGAGGATGTCCAGTTTGAACTGGAGAATCTCCAGCATGCGCTCCTGGCCTTCGCGGGTGGTGTAATGCTGCAAGGTAATCGCCAGGCCGTGCTCCACGTCTCGCCGGGCCTGGCCCAGGCGGGTGCGGAAGTATTCGTAGCCGGCGGGGTCGATCCAGGGGTAATGCTGCGGCCAGCTGTCCAGGCGCGACTGATGGATCTGCGGTGCGAACATTTCGGTCAGGGAGCTGCTGGCGGCTTCCTGCCAAGAGGCGCGGCGGGCGAAGTTGACGTAGGCATCCACCGCGAAGCGCACGCCCGGCAGCACCAGTTCCTGGGAGCGCAGTTGATCGGGATCCAGGCCAACCGCCTGACCCAGCCGCAACCAGGCTTCGATGCCGCCGTCTTCGCCGGGCGCGCCGTCATGGTCCAGCAGGCGCTGGATCCACTCGCGGCGGATTTCCCGGTCCGGGCAGTTGGCCAGGATCGCGGCATCCTTGAGCGGGATGTTCACCTGATAGTAAAAACGGTTCGCGACCCAGCCCTGGATCTGCTCGCGAGTGGCGCGGCCCTCATACATCGCCACGTGATACGGGTGATGAATGTGGTAATACGCACCCTTGGCACGCAGGGCCGCTTCGAACTCGGCGGGGGACAGGGGGGTGTCAGTCATTGCGGTTCTCCGGGCAATTCCCGTGGATTCTGTGGCGTCAGGGTTGGCCCCATCGCGAGCAGGCTCGCTCCCACACTCGATCTGTAATGCATGAAATATCCGGTACGACTCAAACTACCGTGGGAGCGAGCCTGCTCGCGATGGCGTCTCATTAGCCAGCAGCGATTGGCTGACACAGCGCACACCCACTCCCACAATCGTCGCGCCCGTCCTACAACTCAATACTCATTCCGTCGTAAGCCACCTCAATCTTTCGACGTACAAGTTCGGCCCGCTCGGGCGAGTCTTCATCGAGGATCGGGTTGGTATTGTTGATATGAATAAGGACCTTGCGCGGTTCGGGCAGTTGCTCCAGCACTTCGATCATCCCGCCAGGCCCGTTCTGTGCCAGATGGCCCATCTCGCGACCGGTGCGGGTGCCGACGCCACGACGCTGCATTTCATCGTCGTCCCACATCGTGCCGTCCACCAACAGGCAATCGCTGCCGGCCATGATCTCCAGCAAAGGCTCGTCGACTTTACCCAGGCCTGGGGCGTAAAACAGCTTGCCGCCGGTGCGCAGGTCTTCGACGATCAGGCCGATGTTGTCGCCTGGGTGCGGATCGAAGCGGTGCGGTGAATAGGGCGGCGCGGCGCTGCGCAGCGGCAGGGGAGTGAAGCGCAGGTTCGGGCAGGCCGGGATGGTGAACGGCTGGTCGAGTTCGATGCGGTTCCAGCTCAGCCCGCCGTTCCAGTGGGTCAGCATGTTGAACAGCGGAAAACCGGTGCTCAGGTCTTCATGGACCATGTCGGTGCACCAGACTTGATGCGGGCAGCCTTCGCGCAGGCTGAGCAGGCCGGTGGTGTGGTCGATCTGGCTGTCCATCAGAATGATGGCGCCGATACCGGTGTCCCGCAGTGCCCGACCCGGTTGCATCGGGGCGAATCCTTGGAGCTGGGCGCGAATGTCCGGGGAGGCATTGCACAGCACCCAGTTCACGCCATCATCGGAAATCGCGATGGACGACTGAGTGCGTGCCTGGGCTCGCAGGCTGCCGTTGCGAAAACCTGCGCAATTGGCGCAGTTGCAATTCCACTGGGGGAAACCGCCGCCGGCGGCGGAACCTAGAATCTGGACAAACATGGCCGCTCCATCTGCAAACCGAAATAAAAAACGCCCCGGCTGACCGAGGCGTTGTGCTGCGCGTTCAACCGCCTGCAGCAATCAACGGCTGGCGAAGTACATGGTGACTTCGAAACCGATACGCAGGTCGATATATGCGGGTTTGGACCAAGACATGGAAATACTCCTTTAGGTGGGATGCTGTCATCAGGATGGGTCGGTTGAGACCTATACATATAGTCCACCTCCGAAGGGAGATGTTCAGATGCTTAGGCGGCTATGTTACTAAATCTGACATATTCGTTGGCTGCAATTCTCCAAGAAAGCTCATTGCACAGACTGTAATGATCATGGCACCGCGTGCCAGGGCTCTCCAGGGCAGGCTCCATTGGTCAGGCAGTAGCGTGCACTTTCGGCGCTAGTCAGATGCCGCACGGCGTCCATCAGCTGTTCTCGATTCACACGCATGATGGCGTCGGGCAATTGCTCAAGATAATCCGACGGGTGGCCAGCGAGTTTGCCCTGCCAGAGCAGTTCGGCCGCTTGGGCGCAGGGCAGGACGGCGCTCTGGAATTGGGCGGTGAGGGCCTGCTGCTGACTGGCCAGCGTCGAATCGTCGAGCTGCTGGAGCAGGTCCGGCAGGCCGCTCAGGAACTGGTCGATATGGGCGATCAACTGGGCCGCCGAGGCGCTGGGTGATTGGACACCGAACAACAAACCGGTCTGCCCATCGATCTGCTTCACACCGCTGAACACTGCGTAACCCAACTGCAACTCGACCCGCAGGCGCTGGTAAAACGCTGTTTGACACAGCTGTGCCAGCAACCGCCATGCGGCTTCGTCGCGCAGGGCTCGGGTAGGCGTGGGACAAAACAACAACACGGCCTGTTCGTCGCCGTGGGTCTGAAGGGTGTGCCAGATCGGCTGCCCGCAAGGGGAGGCCGGTTGGGCTTGCTGGCCGGCAATGCCGGGCACCCGGGCCAGCACCGGGCCCATTGCTCCCTGGGTGGCGGCCGAGAGACCGATGGCCAGTGCGTCCCAATGCGCCGTCGTCCACACGCTGTTGTCGCGATCGGGCAGCGCCAAGGCTGACGATGAGGAGTTTTGCTGGCAATGAATCGGCAGCTCCTTCAACAGGTGTCGAATCGGTATCAGTGCAGGTTCGCTCTTCGCTGGCGCCGGCGGCAGTGGTTGTCCCAGCTTCGTCAGGATGTGCTCGAGCACCAAGGGCATCGGTGCCTGCAGGCCAACCAGCTTCAGCAGCCATTGGTCGGCGCAGGGCTCAAAGGTGACTTCCACGCCGGCCTGCTGCGCATCTTCACGCAGATCCTGCAGATGCCGATCAAGCCTGGCCGAGAGGTCGAGCGGGGGCAGCGTCGCCAGGCGCCAGCGCAGATACACCGCGCCTTGCGAGGTGTTGTCCGCCAGCCCTTGGCTGAACTGCATGGGGGAACGTTCCCGCCGGCCCCGGGAGCGGTCCTGGGCGAAGGTGCGCAGACCGCGATGGGCGCTGGTCTGGCCGCGTATCAACCCGGTACGGGGTGGTTCGCTTGCCGTTTGCAGGAACGGGTTGGGCGCGGGCAGTTGCCATTGCCCGGTGACGTGCTCCGCCGGGTGCAATTGCTTGAGAATTTCCCTGAGCCGCGACAGATCGTTTTCCGACAGTTGAACATCACGTTCTTCATTGTCCCAACGGGCCAGTTGCAACGCCGTCGCGGTCTCCTGCCGACGTTGCAGGCGGGCGCTGAACTCATCGCGCAAGGGCGCCCAGTCGTCCTGGGCGGCGAAAAATCCCAACCAATCGTGCAGCAATGGCTGAATGTCGTTCAGTGCGTGATCGTTGTCGAGTTTGAACTCGATGTGCAACAGCGCCTGCTCGGCAAACTCGTACAGCGCCGATGCCTTGAGGCTGTCAGCCAGACCGCGTTGACGCAAGGTGGCGAGCAGGCCGCCCGGTTTGCTGTTGTTCAGCCATGTGCAGAGAAAATCCATGGCTTGCGGCGAGGCGACCGGTAAACCTTCGAAGGCGCACAGCAGATCGAGACGTCCTGGGCTGACCTGTTGATAACCGGCTTGGTGCGATGCCATCAGCTCCGGCGCTGGCTGCCGGGTGACCGCTTCACCCGCAGGCACATCGCCGCTGAACTGCTCGGCCAGTGCCTTCAAGGCTTCGATGCTTTGCGGGCCCGCCAGACTCAGCGTCATTTGGCCGCTCTGGTAGAACCTTCGATAAAAGTCTTGCAGTGCCATTTGGAACTCGGCCCGCTGCACCGCGAGGCTGTCGCGATTACCCGCATGGAAACCTCGCAGTGGATGAGCGGCGGACAGTCCTTCGTGCAGGGCCACTTGTCGCTGGGCCGTGGGGTCCTGAGACCAGGCGATGAATTCCGCGTGCAGCACTTCTCGCTCGCGCAATTGGACAGTTTCATCCAGGCGCGGATGGGAGAGCATGTCCCCGAGTCGCTCCAGACCGCCGGCAAAGGCAGCCGGTGATAATTCGAAGAAGAAATCGGTGGTGCGATCGCTGGTGCGGGCATTGACCTGGCCGCCATGCCGTTGCACGTAGGTCATCAGGTTCTGCTCTGTGGGAAACCGCTCAGTGCCGAGGAAGAAAAGATGTTCGAGCAAGTGCGCCAGTCCCGGCCAGGCGAGCGGCGCATCATGGCTGCCGACCGCCACCCGCAGCACCGCAGCGCTGCGCTTGAGGCCGGGGACATGGCGCAATGTCACTCGCAAGCCGTTGGCCAGGGTTTCAGTGTGGGGGCAGAAGGAATCGACGGCCGACATGAGCGTTTCCAGAACAGAGAAGCGCTCATGCTAGCGGATTAGGGAGCGTTCTCAATCAGTGTTTGTTCAAGTCGTCGTAAAGCTCAGGGCGGCGGTCATGCAGGTAGTTGTAGGCCGCACGGCAATCCTCAATCAGTTGCCGATCCAGTTCCCCCACGATCAAGGCCTCGTCCAGCCCGGCAAGGGCAGGGCGGCTGCCATCCGGGGCGGCGATGCTGCTTTGCCCGCAGTACTGCAATTCACCTTCATGACCGCAATAGTTGGCGTAAGCCACAAAACACTGGTTCTCGATGGCACGGGCGCGCACGGTGACATCGGCGATGAACTCATAGGGCTGCATGTTGGCGGTGGGCACCAGGATCAGTTCGGCGCCGGCCAGGGCCAGGCGCCGGGCGTTTTCCGGAAACTCCAGGTCATAGCAGATCAGAAAGCCGAGCTTCCAGCCGTTAAGCTCGACGATGGGCAGCTCGCTATCGCCAGCGCTGAACATCGCGTGGTCCAGATCGCCAAACAGGTGACTCTTTCGATAATTTGCCAGGCGTTCGCCGTGGGCGTCTATCAGTTGCACCGCGTTGTAAATCTGCCCATCTTCGCTGCGTTCCGGGTAGCCATAGGCGATCGCCAGACTGGCCGCCTTGGCGATGCGAGCGATCTGCTGCGCCCATTCGCCGTTGTAGACCTCGGCCAATACATTCACCGCGTCGACGCCAATGTTGTAGCCGGTCAGGAACATTTCCGGCAACACCAACACATCGGCGCCCCTGGCCTCCAGCGCCACCTGATGCAGGCGTTGCAGGTTGGCGGCCGGGTCCAGCGGCAGCGGTGAACATTGGTAAAGGGCTACACGCATCAAAAACTCCTTTTATTCGGGCAGGGCGATCGGACCGATTTCGTCGAACACGTCACCTGGCCCCGGGTTCTCGGGGTGAGTTTCACCGCCGAAGTGCTTCATGATTCCCCACACGGCATTGAGTGAGGTTTGTACCGCGCCCTCAACCCAGGCCGGTGTCCATGAGACGTCATCGCCGGCGATAAAGATCCCTCGCTGTTCGGCCGGCATGTCGTCCTGCATGAAATGGGCGTACATGCGCTGGTTGTAGCGATAGTGGCCGGGCAGAGCACCTTTGAATGCGCCGAGGAAATGCGGGTCGGCTTCCCAGGAGACGGTGATCGGATCGCCGATGATCCGTGCGGCGATGTCCACCTTGGGGTAAATCTTCTTCAAGGCGTCGAGCGCCAGCTTCACGCGTTTTTCCACCGGATGGGGGAGCATTTTCAGCGCATCGCTCATCCACGAGTACGACAGGCAAATGACCCCCGGCTTGTCATCGCCATTGTCGAACAGATAGGTGCCACGGGTGAGGCGGTCGGTGAGGGTCATGCTCATCAGGTCGCGGCCGGTTTCCGGATCCTTGTCCTTCCAGAAGGGCCGGTCGACCATCACGAAAGTCTTCGACGATTGCATGTAGCGGGTGCGGTCCAGGGCCATCCACATTTTTTGCGAGAACAGCGCCTCTTCGCATTCGATCTGAGTGGTCAGCAGCCAGCTTTGGCAGGTGACCAGCACCGCGGCATATTCGCGGGTGTTGTCCCACACGTCGGTCACGCTGAACCGGCCATCGTCGGCGCGTGCGATGCGCTTCACACCGCTGCGCGGGGCGCCCAGGTGCAAGGAGTTGAGGCTGGTACCTTCTGGCCAGTGCGCGCAGCGCTCCGGCACATGCTTCCAGATGCCATGGGGCACCTGCTCGACGCCACCGACCACCAGATGCTGATGATCGTCGCAATTGGTCATCACCACGCGGAAAATTTCCAGCATCGAATTGGGGAAGTCCGAGTCCCAGCCGCCGGTGCCGAAACCCACCTGGCCGAACACTTCACGGTGCTGGAACGAGAGTTTGGCAAACGCCTTGGACGTGGCGACGAAGTCGTAGAAAGTGCGGTCGTCCCACAGGGGGACCAGGGTGTTCCACAGTTCCTTGAGGCGTGGCACGTCGCGGTCGCGAATCGCCTGCTGGATATCGCCGAAGCGCGAACCGTCCTCCAGCGCATCCGCCCAGGCGTCGGCCACTTCCTGGAACAATGCTGGCAGGTCGGCCAACTTTTGTGCGTAGTAGGTCTGGCCTTCCAGATCGATGACCGTGCTGCCCGAGGCCGGGGTCAAAGGGTTGGGAAACGGTTTGGTCTCCAGGCCCAGTTTGTCGACGTAGTGATAGAACGCCGTGGACGACACCGGAAACCGCATCCCCCCCAGCTCGGCAATGACACCCTCGGCGCCGTTGAACGCTTGTGAGCGCAGGCGCCCACCCATTTTCGACGCTTCGTAGACCACCGGCTTGAGGCCCAGCTTCATCAACTCGTAGGCCGCCACCAGACCGGCGATCCCGGCACCGACAATCGCGACTTCTGCCCCGTGGTTGTGGGCGGGAATACTGCCCAGGCCGGCGGGATGCTCGATCCAGTCGTCAAAAGCGAAAGGAAAGTCCGGCCCGAAAATGGTGATGGGCTTCTTGCCGTCTGCTGGGTGGCGATTGTTCTTGTTCATGGCTGACCTTGATTGGGCGACTCGACGCGGCTTTCGCGTCTGAGTATAGGAAAGATGCCAGCCATTCTAGAGAGGGTGAAACACGTTAATAAGACGCAATGTGTCGTCGTTCTGGATTGTTATCAGTCATTTTGATGTGTGGGTTGGTCGTAGTGACGAGGCGGAACCTGCTGGGCATGGCCTTCTGGTGAAGGGCAGTGGGCGGTTCCCTCTAGACCGGCTGCCCCCGATCGATCTTGCTGCTGAGGATGATCGAAGTGGTGGTTTTCTCCACCCCATCGACACTGCCAATCTGATCCAGTAGCTGATCCAGTTGCTCCGGTGAATCCGTGCGCAGCCAGGCCACATAGTCGAATTCGCCGCTGACCGCACACAGTTGTTGGACCTGGGCCATCGCACTCAAGCGCCGCAGCACGTCCTTGCCGGAGCGCGGTTGAACCTTGATGCCGACGTAAGCCTGTAACCCGCCGTCTATCACCCGCTGCCCCAGACGCACGCCGTACCCGGTGATGACCTTGGTTTTTTCCAGCCGTGCCAGCCGCGAAGTCACGGTGGTGCGGGCGATGCCCAATTGTCGGGCGAGCATGGCGACGCTTTCCCGGGCATTGATTTGCAGGGCGGCAATCAGTTGGCGGTCGATTTCGTCGAGGACGGGAGGGCGGGTGTCAGACAAGATGGGCTCCGGCGTGGATATCGGTGGCTGGCATGTTACAGGCTCGCATGCCTTTGCCACCTACTCCATTGGGATGCGCTCGGGAATGCCTGCCACCATGACGTTGGTCATGGTGGCAGTATCCGCAGATTTGACGATGCTGGCATCAGCCCGTTTCAGATGCGGCCACAGCCCAATCCAGGCTGCGACCGGGCCGGGATCATTTCCAGCGATTGGTATCCCATGCCTTGCGGTCGAGATCGAGGTCGGGGAAATTTGCCGGATCGAAGACCGGCCTTGCCACACCGGCTTTCAACTGCGCGCGGAAGTCGTTGATCACCCGTATCGCGGTAGGGAACAGCATCAAAATCGCAATGAGGTTCACCAGTGCCAGAATGCCCATCATCGGATCTGAGAAGAAGAACACCGAGGTGGCGTTCGGGGCCGCGGCGCCGAGGAAAATCAAGCCCAGGATAAACACGCGCAGCACCAGCAGGGCCGGTTTGGATTTGGTGATGGCCGCCAGTGCGTTCTCACCCAGATAGACGTTATAGATGATGGACGAGAAGGCGAAGAGCAGGATCGCCAGGCTCAACGCGTAGCGCGACCACTCACCAAAATGGCTGGCCAGTGACTGTTGTGTCAGCACGACACCGTCGATACCTGTAGCACCGGCAACATAGACATCACCCAACAGGATGATGAAAGCCGTGCACGAGCAAATCACGATCGTGTCGATGAAAACCGAAAACGATTGGGTAATGCCCTGGCTGACCGGGTGATGTACCAACGCTGTCGCTGCAACGTTCGGTGCTGAACCAAGTCCAGCCTCGTTTGAGAACAGACCGCGGCGCAAGCCTTGTGCAATCGCAGCCCCCATGCCGCCGGCGATGGCTTCTTCATAGCCGAAGGCACTGGAGACGATGCGTACGAAGAGCGCCGGAATTTCACCGATGTTCATCACGATGACGATCAGGGCAAGCGCCAGGTAACCCAGCGCCATGACGGGCACCACGACATCGGCCGCCTTGGCGATGCGCTTGATTCCACCAAAGATCACAAAACCGGTGACAAGCACCAGGAGTGCCCCGGTCACAAGGCGGCTGATCCCGAACGAATCCTGCATCGCGCCGGCAACCGTGTTGCCTTGAAAGGCGTTGAAGCCAAGGCCGAACGCCGACAGCAGGCAGACTGCATAAACTATCGCCAGCCAGTTGTAGTTCGACCCGAGGCCGTGCCGGATATAGTCGGCTGGGCCGCCACGGAAGGAGTGTTCACCGTCGGTGCGCTTGTAGATCTGGGCAAGCGTACATTCGACGAGACTTGTCGCCATGCCGACGAGCGCGATGCACCACATCCAGAAAACCGCGCCGGGCCCACCGAGCGTGATCGCGACGGCTACACCGGCAATGTTTCCGCCGCCCACGCGGCCGCCCACGGATACGAGTAGCGCTTGTCGCGCGCTGAGGTTGTTGGGGTCACTGTTCTGGTTCTTCCCTGACAGCACGCGGAACATCCGGCCGAAGAATTCGAACTGGACGAAACCCGACATGATCGTGATGAACACTCCGAAGACCACGAGAATGGGTATGAGCGACCACCCCCACGTGAGGCTGTCGACATACCCAAACAGCGTTTGCAGGAATTCCATCTGTTTCTCCTATATTTCTTATTATCGGCGGAATCGCTCTCTTGAGCGTCCCGCGATCAGTTTATGCCTGGTTTTACATCCGATTTCGCGTCTTCGGACGTTTCGGTGCCGCCGATCGTTCCCGATCTGAAAACTCGCTATATGGCACCGTCGAGTCGTTCGAGGGCTAAACCGGCCTTTATCGCTGGCAGTGGCCGGGCCCTGGCGGGCGCAACTGTACTACAGAGCGGTAGTTTCGGCGCCCTGAGAGTTGTGTTTAATCCGTCTCAGGAGCTGTCCGACGCCTGTTCAGCGGGGACTACCAGTTTGATTCACTGAATGTCCGGTATAGGCGAAATTCACTATAGCTGGGCGGGTACATACCGCATGGATGACGCTCTTGTTGCGCGGTTTATGAAGACCTTGGGCCAGATCACACAGTCTCGCCACTCAAAAACGCAAAAGCCGCGCAATGCGCGGCTTTTTGTATGGTGGGCCCACACGGACTCGAACCGTGGACCAAAGGATTATGAGTCCTCTGCTCTAACCAACTGAGCTATAGGCCCTCAGTAGGCCGCGGATTATAGCGACGGTTTCTCGGCTGTGCTATCCGAAAAATCCGATACGGTCATACGAAGAAACGTTGCGGCGAACTCTTCGGCGCACAGGGGCAGGCTGACGATGTAGCCCTGGATCTGTTCGCACCCTTCTTCAGCCAGGAATTGTTGTTGGGCCAGGGTCTCGACGCCTTCGGCGATGATGGTGAATTGCATACTGCGGCCCAGCGCGATGATTGCCCGCACGATGGCCACGTCGTGCGGGTCATCGGGCAGGCCACGGACGAAGGACTGGTCGATCTTGAGGAAGTCCAATGGCAAACGCTTGAGATAGCTCAGGGAGGAGTAGCCGGTGCCGAAGTCGTCTATCGCCAGTTGCACACCGAGTTTTTTCAGCTGGTGCAGCACCGCGAGGGCTTCTTCGGCCTGGCTCATGATGAAGTTTTCGGTAATTTCCAGTTGCAACAAGCCGGGCTTGAGGTGGTGCTCACGCAGCAACTGTTCGATACGCCCCAGCAGGTTGGGTTGGCGCAATTGGGCTCCGGCAAGGTTGACCGACAGCGGGCCGAGGCTTTCGTAGGCGTCGTTCCATTCGGACAGTTGTCGACAGGCATGTTCCAGTACCCAGTCGCCAATCTGCAGGATCATGCCGTTTTCTTCGGCCAGGGGGATGAAATGCTCCGGCGGTACGTCGCCAAATGTGGGGTGGGTCCAGCGAATCAGCGCCTCGGCGCCCACCAGGCGATTGTCGGCAAGGCTGAATTTGGGTTGGAAGGACAACGATAATTCGTTGCGCTCGATGGCGCGTCGCAACTCGTGTTCCAGTGCCACCCGCTCACTGGCCTGGGCGGTGAGGTCGCGGGTGTAGCTTTCAACCCGGTTGCGCCCCTTGGCCTTGGAGCGGTACATCGCCGCGTCGGCATTCTTGACCAGCGTGGCGACGTCGCAGCCATCCTGTGGGTACAGGCTGGTGCCGATGCTGGCGCTGATGAAAAACTCATGTTCACCGGCCTGGAACGGTGCGGCAAAGCAATTCAACAGTTTTTGGGCAATGTGTTCGGCGTCGCTGGGTTGTTGCAGGCCTGGCAGCAGGATGATGAATTCGTCACCCCCCAGGCGCGCCACGGTATCGATATCGCGCAACTGCTCGCGCAGGCGCACGGCGATACCCTTGAGCAGCAGATCTCCCACCGGGTGTCCCAAGCTGTCATTGATGTGCTTGAAGCGGTCCAGGTCCAGGAACAGCACCGCACCCTGGCCGCCATCTTCCTGCTGGCTGTTGAGCGCCGTCAGTAATCGGCTTTCGAACAATGTGCGATTTGGCAGGCCGGTGAGCGGGTCGTGGTGCGCCTGGTAATCGAGTCGGGCCTGGGCGTGCTTGAGGCTGGAAATATCGGCAAAGACCGCAACGAAATGGGTGATTTCCCGATCCCGGTTACGCACCGCGCTGATGGTCAGCCAACTGGGATACAACTCGCCGTTTTTACGCCGGTTGGAAATCTCCCCCTGCCAGTGTCCCTCGGCGGTCAACTGGTGCCACATCGCGGCATAGAACGCACTGTCATGCAGGCCGGAAGCCAACAGCCGCGGCGTGTGACCCAAGGCTTCGGTTTCGCTATAGCCGGTGATCTCGCTGAAGGCGCGGTTCACCGCGCTGATGTGCTGTTGTGTATCGGTGATCAGCACGCCTTCGGCAGTGCTTTCGAACACGGTGGCTGCCTGTTGCAGTTTTTCCTGCATCAGGTGGCGTTCGGTGATGTCCCGGGCGATGGTCAGCATGCAGTCTTCGTTGCCGATGGGCAGAGGGCGGCTGGACACTTCGCAGAGCCTTATCTGCCCATCGTTACGGCGGATATGACATCTGAAGTCCCTGACATAACCGTCTCGTTGCAATTGGTCGAGCATCTGTTTGCGCTCATTGAGGTTGACCCAGATACCCAGGTCCAGGGTGGAACGGTCCACCGACAAGGCGCTATTGAAACCGGTAATACGGCTGAAGCCTTCGTTGACCTCAATCAGCAGGCCGTCGCTTTGCCGGGACAGTAGCAGGCCGTCGGGCGAGGCATGAAAAGCCTTGGCGAACTTCTCTTCGGAAGTCTGCAACTGCTGCTGGGTTTCCTTGAGCTGGCTGATATCACGGACTACCACGACCAGGGCTGGGGTGGTGTCGAGGTCGAAGGGTTCGGCCGAGATCAGCCCGGTGAACACCTGGCCATTGCTGCGGCGGAAAGGCATCTCCAGATTGCGGATACTGCCGGCCTGTAATCGTTGCAGCAGGCCCGGGCCGACGTCCTGGATGCCCCAGATGTTCAGTTCGGTCGCGGTTTGGCCCACCACCTCTGCGGCGCTCAGGCCAATCTGCTCCTCGAAGGCTTTGTTGACCTCCAGCAGGCAACCGTCCATCAGGCGCGCTATCACCAGGATGTCCGGACATTGACGGAATACCGAGGCGAATTTTTGCTCGGAGAGGCGCAGCGCTTCCTCGGTGCGTTTGGCTTCGCTGATGTCGATCATCAACCCGCGCATCACCGGTTCGTGGCCGTGTTCGATCAGGCTGACAATGTCGCGCACCCACAGGCAGCGACCGTCAGCAGTGATCACGCGGTAATCAATACAATGGTCCCGGCCCGCCAGCACTTCATGCTCACAATAGCTCTGGGCGCGGATCAGGTCGGCAGGATGAATGATGTTGCGCCAGAACCCTGGAATCAGCCAGTGAGAGAGGGGATAACCGAGCAGATCTTCGGCGTGAGGCGACACGTAGCTGTAGGTGAAGTCACTGACCCTTGCCTCCCAGGCAATTGCTGAAAGGCTCTCCACCAGCCCGCGGTAATGGTATTCGCTGCTGCGCAGTTCTTGTTCCAGATCGACTCGGCGCGCGATCTCTGAGCTGAGGCGGCGATTGATGCGAATCACCGCCGCAAGGACACCGCTCAAGAGGAGCAGCGCAGGCAAGCCGTAAACCAGCAGGTCTGACCAGAACCTTCGGTAATCTCGGACATTGCCGACCCATTTCTCCTGGATTTCGCTGATCTGGGCCGGGCTCATGTCCGCTATCACCTTGTCCAGGATACCCACCAGTATCCTGTTCTCCCGGGGGACGCCCATGGCCAGTTGATAGCGATAGGGTGTTTCTCCGCTGACATAGAGCCCGTCAAGCTTGAGTTGGCGCAGGCTCCAGACACTGGAAGCCAGGTCGCCCACCACCGCATCCACTTTATCTGTGGCCAAGGCTTGCAAGGCTGAGCTGACATTGGGCAGCGCCACCAGATTCAGGTCTGGATGGTGGTTGCGCAACAGTTCGTGGGGCGCATAGTTTTCCACCACGGCGATTTTCAGCCCGTACAAATCCTCAAGGTTATGAGGTTCTGCACCGCCATGATGGGCCAGGATGACGATGGGAAAGTCCAGATATGGGCGGGTGAAGGCCAGGTAGTTCTGACGTTCGGGCGTGGACATGATGCCGGGTAAAAGATCGATTTTGCCCTGTGCGACCTGCTCCAGCACCATCGTCCAGCTGACGGGCTCGATAGGCGTGAGCGTGACAGCCAGCCGCTCGCGGATAACATCCACGTAGTCGGCGGCCAGGCCCTGATACCGCCCCTGATCGTCGCGAAATTCGAACGGTGGCCAGGAGGCGTCGACACCCAGGCGCAGGTCGGGGTGTTCCTTGAGCCAGCGGCGCTCTTCGTCGGTGAGCGTCAGCGCGCCAGCCGTTGCGGTCCAGCTCATCAATGACAGCAAAATCACGGCCGTCAGTCTGGGCATCACGGTCTCGTCATGGCTTGGGGAGGATGTTTCGAGTGTAGACGGGCAATAGGGCGGGGGGGCGTAGCGGGGGGATTTTATCTGCACATAACAAAACCCCCGGCAGGGCCGGGGGTTTTTAACATCACTCGTCGAGGAAGGAGCGCAAGTGCTCGCTTCGCGTCGGGTGGCGCAATTTGCGCAAGGCCTTGGCCTCGATCTGACGAATCCGCTCGCGGGTTACGTCAAACTGCTTACCGACTTCCTCAAGGGTGTGGTCGGTATTCATGTCGATGCCGAAACGCATGCGCAGTACCTTGGCTTCACGGGCAGTGAGGCCGGAGAGCACTTCGCGAGTCGCTTCCTTGAGGCTCTCAACGGTGGCGACATCAATCGGCGACTGCATGGTGGAGTCTTCGATGAAGTCACCCAGATGGGAGTCTTCGTCATCACCGATCGGGGTTTCCATGGAGATCGGCTCTTTGGCGATCTTCAATACCTTGCGGATTTTGTCCTCAGGCATTTCCATGCGTTCGCCCAGCTCTTCCGGAGTCGGTTCACGACCCATCTCCTGCAACATCTGCCGGGAAATGCGGTTGAGCTTGTTGATGGTCTCGATCATGTGCACCGGAATACGGATGGTGCGGGCCTGGTCGGCGATCGAGCGAGTGATCGCCTGACGGATCCACCAGGTGGCATAAGTCGAGAACTTGTAGCCGCGACGGTATTCGAACTTGTCCACCGCTTTCATCAGGCCGATGTTGCCTTCCTGGATCAGATCGAGGAATTGCAGGCCGCGGTTGGTGTACTTCTTGGCGATGGAGATCACCAGACGCAAGTTCGCTTCGACCATCTCTTTCTTCGCGCGGCGGGCCTTGGCCTCACCGATCGACATGCGACGGTTGATGTCCTTGATCTCGGCGACGGTCAGGCCGGTTTCGGCCTCCAGCGCGGTCAGCTTCTGCTGGCAACGAATGATGTCCGGTTGCAGGCGGGCAATGGCTTCAGCGTATTTGCTTTTGCCTTTGGCCAGTGCATCGGTCCAGCTTTCGTCGACTTCGTGGCCAGGGAACTGACGCAGGAAATCAGCACGTGGCATGCGGGCATCACGCACGCACAGTTGCATGATCGCGCGCTCTTGCTGACGCAGACGATCCAGGGCGCCGCGGACACGCTCGACCAGGCCTTCGAATTGCTTTGGCACCAGTTTGATCGGCATGAACAGCTCGGCCAGTGCCAACAGCTCGGCAATTGCCTGCTTGTTGTTGCGGCCATGCTTCTTCAGCGCCTTGCGGGTGATTTCCATCTGGTCGGCCACAGCGCCGAAACGCTGGGCAGCGATGACCGGATCCGGACCGCTTTCGGCTTCTTCTTCGTCGTCGCTGGCTTCGGCGTCGTCGTCATCGGTGTCGTCGTCGGCCTTGGCGGCTTTCGCGTCGATCGGCGGCGGCACTTCGGCTGCAGGCGGCGCGATACCGTCGTCCGGGTCGATGTAACCGCTCAGGACGTCGGACAGGCGGCCACCTTCGGTGGTTACGCGGGTGTACTCGGAGAGAATATGGTCAACCGTGCCAGGGAAGTGCGCGATTGCGCCCATCACTTCGCGGATGCCTTCTTCAATGCGCTTGGCGATTTCGATTTCGCCTTCACGCGTGAGGAGCTCTACCGTACCCATTTCACGCATGTACATGCGCACGGGATCGGTGGTGCGACCAATGTCGGTCTCGACCGCTGCCAACGCTGCGGCCGCTTCTTCAGCGGCCGCCTCGTCGGTATCGGCGTCGGCCAGCATAAGGGCATCCTTATCTGGAGCAACCTCGAATACGTTGATCCCCATGTCGTTGATCATGCGGATGATGTCTTCCACCTGTTCCGGATCTGAAATATCCTCCGGCAGGTGGTCGTTGACCTCCGCGTAAGTCAGGTAGCCCTGCTCACGACCCAATAGGATCAACTCTTTGATACGAGACTGCTGTTGCGCTTTTCCGGACATAACACCCTATCCACTGAAGGTCTTGGCGGGCAAAAAACAAGCCGAGGATTATACCTGAGCTGTGACCTCACGCGCCAGTTGAGGTCGGGTTTGATGCGCAAACATTGCGGCTGAGTAAATCGCGCAATTGGTTTTTCTCTTCGCTGGTCAACTCGCTCTGGCGAGCTTTTCGCAGAAGTTGTTCCAGATTTCGCTCGCGTTGGCGGGCGGACAAGCTAGTAATGGTGTCGAAAAACTGTTGTTCAAGGTTGTCTCCATCAATCAACCATTCCTTCTCGGCCAGGGCCTTCAACAGGCGCCCTTGTTCGGTGCCGTGCCACCGGGCGATCAACTGGAAAGAGTTAAGTTTGGGGTTCTTCTGCACGGCTTCAAGGAGTGCGATCAGCAATTGCGTATTGCTGTGGTCCTCGGCGGCGAAGTGCCCAGCGTCCTCGACCTTTTCAGCCAGTTGCGGGTGGTGCAGCAAAGTCCGCAGGGCGGCCAGTGTTGGTGGTTCGACGGCGGCCGGCACGCGCGGGGCACGTGGCTGGTCGCGATCGCCGCGCTTACCGTTCTTGTCCCAGGGTTTTTTGTCCCATTTCTTGCCGCCGCTGCCCGGTTTCTTGGGTGTCCATTCCTGCGCAGGCGCGTAGTCCTGCTGAGGTTGATGATAGTCGGCGAAATCCGGCATCGCGTCGTAATCAATGCCTGGGTCGTAAGCCGGCGGTGCTTCCTGGGGGGCGCTGTGGACCAACTGATTGACCGCTTCGCTGTTCAGGCCGGTGATTTCGGTCAGACGCTGGCGCATCAGTGTGCGCAAGTTGGCGCCGGGTACCTTGTCGATCAGCGGTGCCGCGAGGGTGGCCATATGAGCCTTGCCTTCGAGGGAGCGTGGATCGGCTTCTTCGGTCAACTGCTGGAAAAAATAATCGGCCAGCGGTTGCGCGTGCTGGTTGATCCGCGCACGGAAAGCATCGGTGCCTTCGGAGCGCACCAGGGTATCCGGGTCCTCGCCCTCGGGTAAAAACAGAAAGCGCGCTCGCCGCCCATCCTGCAGGCATGGCAATGTCGCTTCCAGTGCTCGCCAGGCGGCATTGCGGCCGGCCTGATCGCCGTCGAAGCAGAACAGCACGCTGGGCACGACGCGAAACAGGCGCTTCATGTGCTCTTCGCTGGTGGCGGTGCCCAGGGTCGCAACGGCATTGCGCAAACCTTGCTGGGCCAGGGCGATCACGTCCATGTAACCTTCGACGACGATGATTTCGTCGAGGTTGCGGTTGTTCTTGCGCGCTTCGTACAGCCCGTAGAGTTCCTGTCCTTTATGGAATACCGGGGTCTCCGGGGAGTTCAGATACTTGGGTTTGTCGTCGCCCAGGACCCTGCCGCCAAACGCGATGATCCGTCCGCGCGTGTCACGGATCGGGAACATTACCCGGTCGCGGAAGCGATCATAGCGCTTGCCGGTTTCGGCATTCTCGATCAGCAGGCCGGCGTCGATCATCGCGCGCTGCTGCAAGGTGTCGCTGCTTAAGTGCTTGTACAGATTGTCCCAGCCGGGTGGGGCAAAGCCGAGGCCGAAATCCCGGGCGATTTCCCCGGTCAGGCCGCGGCCCTTGAGATAATCCACGGCTGCCTTGCGGGCAGGATGGCTTTTGAGGGCCTGGCGATAAAAATCGGCCGCCGCTGTCAGCAATGGGTAGAGCGGCGAGTCGGTGGGTTGGCGCGGTTTGTGCGCTCGGCCACTTTCCTCTCGGGGAATTTCCATGCCGGCGGCTTTGGCCAGTTCTTCGACAGCCTGGGGGAAGTCCAGGTTGTCGTGGTCCATGATGAAGCCGAGGGCATTGCCGCCAGCGCCACAGCCGAAACAGTAGTAAAACTGTTTGTCGGGGCTGACGCTGAAGGACGGGGTCTTTTCCTTGTGGAACGGGCAGCAGGCCGTGTAATTCTTGCCGGCTTTTTTCATTTGCAGGCGAGAGCTGACCACATCGACGATGTCGGTGCGGTTCAGGAGGTCGTCAATAAAGCTCTGGGGAATCAGCCCGGCCATGGCGTTCTCATCATCACTGCGCGAAATATGGACCCGAAATCAGCAGGCGTAACCGACTCTTGGTCTTGAGGCACGGTAAAACGGTGGCTCGACCGGGTCGTCTGCATCATCGCTGTCGGGAAGTGTATCTGCCGATAGTCCACTGACGTTAATCACTAATCAGTATTCGACTGTTTGAATATGTTGCGCTGAGTCCGGTAACGGCCGTTCAGGCCTCGGATCATCAGGCGGGCACGCAAGCAGGTGCCTTGGGCTGATCGTCGTTAGAGGAATCAGGGTGTGCTCGTCAGTAGCCTTGGAAGGCTCGTCAGAAGAGACGTGCACCGCTGGCAAAAGAGCCAGGTCTGACGTGGTAAAGCAGGTTGTCTCGGTCGCATGTGCGACTTTGACAGTGAAGCATCAAGCGTTTTCCGCAAATGCCATAAGCCCGGCTTGAGGGCCGGGCTTGGCAGAAGCTTGCTACGGACGTCTGTGTATTAGTACAGACGTACGGCGCGGCGCTGTTCGCGCTGAACTTTCTTGGCGTGACGCTTAACAGCGGCTGCTGCTTTGCGCTTACGCTCGGAAGTCGGCTTCTCGTAGAATTCGCGGCTACGAACTTCAGCCAGAACACCGGCTTTTTCGCAGGAGCGCTTGAAACGACGCAGAGCTACGTCGAAGGGTTCGTTCTCTTTTACTTTGACGGCTGGCATCCAGAGCTACCTTCATTCATTACCGGGGTCAACATCCTCGCGGCAAAAGAGCACTTGAAGACGTCGGTTTTTAAGGGTTGCGGATGTTAACCCCTCATCGCTCGGAATGCAAAGCCTCTGATCGAAAACCGCTGGTCGGGGCACAACGCGACGACTATTATGCGCGCCTTCGAATTCAGCCTCTACAAGGCGCAAACCCATGCTAGTACTGGGATTAGAAACCTCCTGCGACGAAACCGGTGTCGCATTATACGACAGTGAACGCGGCCTGTTGGCCGATGCGCTGTTCAGCCAGATCGACCTGCACCGCGCCTATGGCGGCGTGGTGCCCGAGCTTGCGTCCCGCGATCACGTCAGGCGCATGCTGCCCTTGATTCGCCAGGTCCTGGCCGAGGCCGGCTGTGTGCCGACCGAGATCGACGCCATTGCCTACACCGCCGGGCCGGGCCTGGTGGGCGCGCTGCTGGTGGGTGCTTCCTGTGCCCAGGCGCTCGCCTTCGCCTGGGGTATCCCGGCCTTGGGTGTGCATCACATGGAAGGTCATTTGCTGGCGCCGATGCTGGAGCCGCAACCGCCGGAGTTTCCGTTCGTCGCTTTGTTGGTCTCTGGCGGTCATACCCAGTTGGTCCGGGTCGATGGCATCGGCCAATACGAACTGTTGGGGGAAACCCTGGACGACGCTGCCGGTGAAGCTTTCGACAAGACCGCGAAGATGATGGGCCTCAATTACCCGGGCGGACCGGAAATCGCACGGTTGGCGGCCCACGGAGTGGAAGGGCGTTTCGTCTTCCCGCGGCCGATGTGTGACCGCCCCGGTCTGGATTTCAGCTTCAGCGGCCTGAAAACCTTCGCCCTGAACACCTGGCAGCAATGCGTCAGCGCCGGAGACGACGGCGAGCAAGCCCGTTGCGACATCTCGCTGGCGTTCCAGCAGGCGGTGGTGGAGACTTTGACCATCAAGTGCAAGCGCGCCCTGAAACAGGCCGGACTCAAGCGTCTGGTGATCGCTGGCGGAGTCAGTGCGAACAAGGCTTTGCGCGTGTCACTAGAGAACATGCTTGGCAGCATGAACGGCGACGTTTACTACGCCAGGCCGGAGTTCTGCACAGATAACGGGGCGATGATTGCCTTCGCCGGATGCCAGCGTTTGCAAGCCGGCCAGCACGAAAGCCTGGCAATCAGCGTGCAGGCGCGCTGGCCCATGGAGCAGTTGTCACCGCTGTAGGGCGATTGGATTAAAAATGCCGTTCGCGCCCGGCAAACAGGTCGCGTAGATTGCCCCGGTGGCGCCAGACGATCAGTGCAACGAGTGCGGTTACCGGCAGCAAGGCCGCCGGCTCCTGCCAGGCCAGCAATGGCAGGATCAGCGGTGTGGCGATCAGGGCGGCCAGGGAGCTGGTGCGGGTCAGGTAGAACGTCAGCAGCCAGGCAGCGACGGCCAGCAGGGCGGCGGGGGGATACAGACCCAGCAGCATGCCGGCGGCGGTGGCGACGCCCTTGCCGCCGCGAAAGCGAAAGTACAGCGGGAACAAGTGACCCATGACCGCGCAGACACCGATCCAGGCCTGTTGCTGCAACGAAAGTCCTGCAAGATTGGCGAGCAGAACCGGGACAAGGCCTTTGCAGAGGTCGCCAAGCAAGGTCAGGATGGCAAGTTTGCGTCCGGCCAGGCGCAGCATGTTGGTGGCGCCGGCATTGCCCGAGCCACTCATTCGCGGATCCGGGCGACCGGTCAGGCGGCTGAGCAAAATGGCGAAGGACAGCGAGCCGAGCAGGTAGGCGAAAGTCGCCAGTAACCAAAACATGCTAACTATTCCGGGCGAGGACGCCCTGATTCTAACGGCGCATTGCGCCCTTGTCGTGCTGCGGAGAAGAGTGCTTGGACAGAGTGTTTATCGAAGGCCTGGAAGTCGACACGGTCATTGGTGCCTACGACTGGGAGCGCGGCATCCGCCAGTGTCTGCGGCTGGATCTGAGTTTCGCCTGGGATAACCGTCCGGCCGCCGCCGGCGATGACCTGACCCTAGCGCTCGACTACGCCAGCGTATCGTCGCGCATCCAGGCATTTGCCGAGCAAGCCCAGTTCCAATTGGTCGAGACCTTTGCCGAACGACTGGCCCAGGCGCTGATGGACGAGTTCAAGATTACCTGGTTGCGCCTGAAAGTGACCAAGCCCGGCGCTGTGCCGGCCGCCAGTGGCGTGGGCGTGGAGATCGAGCGCGGATGTCGCTGACTCAGGTTTTTCTCGGGCTCGGCAGCAATATCGAGCGCGAAGCCCACTTGTGCGCAGGTCTTGAAGCCCTTGCCGGTTTCCTGGTGGACATACGCTGTTCGGCGGTATTCGAGAGCCAGCCGGTGGGGATCAAGAGCGGGCCTTTCTTCAATTTCGTCGTAGCTGCCTACACGGATCTGCCGCTGATGGAGCTGGACCGTCGCCTCAAGTTCATCGAGGCAGACAACGGTCGTTATGCGCCGGACCGTAAAGGGCTGCCGCTGGATATCGACGTGTTGTTGTATGGCGAGCAGGTCGGCAATTTCGACGGCTTGATCCTGCCCCGCGCCGAAATTCTCAAGAACGCCTTTGTCCTGTGGCCATTGTCGTTGATTGCACCCGATCGGATACATCCTGGCGTAGGCAAAAGCTTCGCGACTTTGTGGGATGAGTCGCAGATTGACCAGGTGTTGGCTCCGGTGGCTTTTGAATGGCGGGGTGTACCGCTCACGCCTTTGGAGCTGCTGTCAGGTCGCTGACGTCATCGCGAGCAGCCTCGCTCCGACATTGCGCCTGAGCGGCCCGCGATGCCTGTGGGAGCGAGCCTGCTCGCGATGGCCGAGATGCAAGCCGACACAAAGCTTTCTCAGCTCGCCGCGTCTTTATACGCTTTCAATGCCCGAAGACGCTCACGCTTGATCGCCTCGCCCAATTCAGGTCCCTTGAAGCCTTTTTCCAGCAAGGGCTGCACCGCTACTCCGCGTGCGGCCGCTGCCGCTCCACGCAGGTAATCTGCCTGTGGATAACTTCGACTCTCCAGGCCCTTGCGGCCGCGCGCATCCATCTCGCACGCGGCGATGAACTCCTCGAAGCGCTGAGGGCGGCGATACACGTCAAAACTCTGCAACAGCTCAAGCAAAGTGGATGCCTTCAGCTCAAGCGCACGATGGCCGTGGGTATGGTATTGACCGACCAATAAGGCCAACTCCTGACAGTCGCGCGGCGCCTTGAAACGTTCATTGACCGCCTTGATCAGCTTCAGGCCCGTGTGTTCATGGGCGATATGCCGGGGCCATTCGTGCGCGGGCGTCAGGCCTTTGCCCAAGTCATGCAGCAGGCACGCCCAACGAACTGTCAGGGGCTGTTCATGCAGCGCGGCCTGCTCCAGCACGCTCAGGGTGTGGACGCCAGTGTCGATTTCAGGGTGATGGGCCTCGGGTTGAGGCACGCCGAACAGTGCATCCACCTCGGGCATCAAGACTTTGAGGGCTGTGCAATCGCGCAGGACCTGGATAAACACCTGCGGTTGTTTTTCCATGAGAGCGCGGGAAATTTCTTTCCAGCTGCGTTCGGCGGTCAAGGCTTGCAGTTCGCCCGAGTCGCTGAGCTGGCGCATCAGTTCCAGGGTCTCGTCCGCCACTTTGAAACCGAGCGGAGCATAACGCGCGGCAAAGCGGGCAACCCGCAGGACCCTGAGGGGATCTTCGGCGAACGCGGGGGAAACATGGCGTAGCAGGCGGGCTTTGAGATCGCGTTGGCCGTGGTACGGGTCGGTAAGATTGCCATGGTCATCTTCGGCCATGGCGTTGATCGTCAGGTCCCTGCGGATCAGGTCTTCTTCGAGGGTCACTTCAGGGCTGGCGTGGAACACGAAGCCGCCATAACCGCGGCCACTTTTGCGTTCGGTGCGGGCGAGGGCGTATTCCTCCCCGGTCTTGGGATCAAGGAATACCGGAAAGTCAGCTCCCACCGGGCGAAAGCCCTTGGCGAGCATATCCTCGGCCGTAGCCCCCACCACGACCCGATCAATGTCGGTGACAGGAATGCCCAGCAGGCGATCGCGAACGGCGCCGCCGACTTTATAGATCTGCATAAAAAACCTCCGTTGGTCTGACAGGATAACCTTTGCGCCAGGCCTTCGGAGGTGAAAACGGGTTCAAAGATGAATGACAGCCAGGTCCAACCGGCCATAATCTCCTTCGGTTTGCTCGGTTCTGGGGGGCACGTGATGGGTTTTCATCACCTGCTCGCCTTGCAGGGTTTCGAGATGGATGTCGAACCCCCAGAGGCGGTGCAGGTGCTTGAGGACTTCATCGGTTGAGTCGCCCAACGGTTTGCGATCATGCGCCTGATGGCGCAGCGTCAGCGAGCGATCGCCCCGGCGATCGATGCTGTAGATCTGAACGTTGGGTTCGCGGTTGCCCAGGTTGTATTGCGCCGCCAGTGTCTCGCGGATGACGCGATAACCGCTTTCATCGTGGATGGCAGGCACCAGCAGGTCATCTTTCTGGTCATCATCGAGGATGCTGAACAGTTTCAGGTCGCGGATGACCTTGGGCGAGAGGTACTGGAGGATGAAGCTCTCGTCCTTGAAGCTGCTCATGGCGAATTTGATAGCGGACAACCAGTCCGAGCCGGCGATGTCCGGGAACCAGCGCCGATCCTCCTCTGTGGGGTTTTCACACATGCGCCGGATATCGCGGTACATGGCAAAGCCCAGTGCATAAGGGTTGATGCCGCTGTAATACGGGCTGTCGAAACCGGGCTGGAACACCACGCTGGTGTGGGACGTGAGGAACTCCATCATAAAACCGTCGGTGACCAGGCCTTCGTCGTACAGGTCGTTCATGAGCGTGTAATGCCAGAAGGTGGCCCAGCCTTCGTTCATGACCTGGGTCTGGCGCTGCGGATAAAAATACTGAGCGATCTTGCGCACGATGCGCACGATCTCCCGCTGCCACGGCTCCAGCAGCGGAGCGTGTTTTTCAATGAAATAGAGGATGTTTTCCTGAGGCTCGGCAGGGAAGCGCGCGTTGTCTTTCTCGCTGTACTTGTCGGCACCTTTGGGAATGGTGCGCCACAGATCGTTGATCTGCTTTTGCAGATGTTCTTCGCGGTCCTTTTGGCGACGGCGTTCTTCTTCGGCGGAAATCGGATACGGTCGTTTGTAGCGGTCCACGCCGTAGTTCATCAGCGCGTGGCAGGAGTCCAGCAGGTCTTCCACGGCATCGATGCCGTGACGCTCCTCGCATTGCATGATGTATTGCTTGGCAAATACCAGGTAATCGATGATCGAGCTGGCATCGGTCCAGGTGCGAAACAGGTAATTACCCTTGAAGAAGCTGTTGTGGCCGTAGCACGCATGGGCTACCACCAAGGCCTGCATGCAGATGGTGTTTTCTTCCATCAGGTAGGCGATGCAAGGGTCGGAGTTGATCACGATCTCATAGGCCAACCCCATCTGGCCGCGGCTGTAGGACTTCTCGGTACTGAGGAAGTGTTTGCCGTAGGACCAGTGGTGATAGCCCAAAGGCATGCCGACCGACGCGTAGGCGTCCATCATCTGCTCGGCGGTGATCACCTCGATCTGGTTCGGGTAAGTGTCCAGGGCATAACGGTCCGCGATACGGCTGATTTCCCGGTCGTAGGCCTGGATCAGCTCGAACGTCCATTCGGAGCCGGTGGAGATGGGTTGACGCTTCTGCTCTTTTTTGGCGGTCATGTCACTAACCTGCGCTGGAAGAGTTCACGGAAGACCGGGTAGATGTCCCCGGCCGAGACCAGTTGCTGCTGGGCAAATGTGTCGGAAAACGCTTCGGCAATGCGTTCATATTCGTACCACAAGGCCTGATGTTCCCGTGGAGTAATTTCCACATAGGTGTAGTACTGGACGAACGGCATGATCTGGTTAATCAGGATGTCGCGGCAAATGGGTGAATCATCGTTCCAGTTGTCGCCGTCGGACGCTTGGGCTGCATAGATGTTCCATTCATTGGCCGGATAGCGTTCGGCCATGATTTCCTGCATCAGCTTCAGGGCACTGGAAACGATCGTGCCGCCGGTTTCCCGGGAATAGAAGAACTCCTCTTCGTCCACTTCCCTGGCGCTGGTGTGGTGGCGGATGAACACCACATCGATCTTGTCGTAGTTCCGTTTGAGGAACAGGTACAACAGGATGAAGAACCGCTTGGCAATATCCTTGGTGGCCTGGGTCATGGACCCCGACACGTCCATCAGGCAGAACATCACGGCCTTGGAGCTGGGGTTGGGTTGTTTCACCAGCAGGTTGTACTTGAGGTCGAAGGTATCGAGAAATGGCACACGGTGAATCCGCGCGCTAAGTTTTTCGATCTCCGCTTCCAGCTCCTGAATATCGCCAAAATTGTCGGGTTCTTCGCGCTTGAGGCGGGCGAGCTCCTCCTTTGTCTCGCGCAACTTTGCCCGGCTGCTGCCAGACAGCGCGATGCGCCGGGCATGGGCCGAGCGAAGCGTACGGATAATGTTGATACGCGAAGGATTGCCTTCATTGCTGATGCCGGCGCGCACCGTCTTGAACGTATCGGTGCCGGTCAGGTTGCGCTTGACCAGATTCGGCAGCTCGAGGTCCTCGAACATGAACTCCAGGAATTCCTCCTGGGTAATCTGGAACACGAATTCGTCCATGCCCTCGCCGGAGTTACCGGCCTTGCCCGGACCTCTCCCGCCACCTCCGCCTTGCGGACGCGGAATGTGTTCGCCGCTGGTGAATTCCTTGTTGCCGGGGTGCACGACAGTCTGTTTGCCGCCACGCCCGTGGTGAAGCACCGGCTCGTCGATGTCGCGTCCGGGGATGCTGATCTGCTCGCCATGTTCCATGTCGGTAATGGAACGGCGACTGACCGCCTCTTCGACGGCCTTCTTGATGTGGTCACGGTAACGCCGCAGAAACCGCTGGCGGTTCACCGTGCTTTTGTTCTTGCCATTAAGGCGTCGGTCGATCACATAGCTCATAGGTGGCCCTCTGGGCAGCTTCAAGTTCTCAGCTTCAAGCTGCAAGCCGCAAGCGCAGGGACGGTGAGCGCCCCTGCAGCTCATGGCTTGAAGCTTGCCGCTGCTTCACTGCCTCACTGCGATTTCCGGACCCGCAGGTACCACTCGGAGAGCAGTCGTACCTGTTTGTCGGTGTAGCCACGTTCGACCATGCGTGTGACGAAGTCGTTGTGTTTTTGCTGGTCCTCCTTGCTGGCCTTGGCGTTGAAACTGATGACTGGCAGCAGGTCTTCGGTGTTGGAGAACATTTTCTTCTCGATGACCACCCGCAGCTTTTCGTAGCTGAGCCAGGTCGGGTTCTTGCCGTTGTTGTTGGCTCGGGCCCGCAAGACGAAGTTGACGATTTCGTTGCGGAAATCCTTGGGGTTGCTGATCCCAGCCGGTTTCTCGATTTTTTCCAGTTCCTCGTTCAGCGCCACGCGGTTGAGGATTTCGCCGGTTTCCGGATCGCGGTATTCCTGATCCTGGATCCAGAAGTCCGCGTAAAGCACGTAGCGATCGAAGATGTTCTGCCCATATTCGCTGTAGGACTCCAGGTACGCGGTCTGGATTTCCTTGCCGATGAACTCGATATAACGCGGAGCCAGATACTCCTTCAGGAAACGCAGGTAACGCTCGCGGGTTTCTGCCTGGAATTGTTCCTGCTCGATCTGCTGTTCCAGCACATACAGCAGGTGAACCGGGTTGGCTGCGATCTCGTGTGGATCGAAGTTGAAGACCTTGGACAGAATCTTGAAGGCAAAACGTGTGGACAGACCATTCATCCCTTCATCGACTCCCGCGTTGTCGCGGTATTCCTGGATCGACTTGGCCTTCGGATCAGTGTCCTTGAGGTTCTCACCGTCATAGACGCGCATCTTCGAATAGATGTTGGAGTTTTCCGGCTCCTTCAGGCGCGACAGCACCGTGAACTGGGCAAGCATCTTCAGTGTATCGGGGGCGCAGTGGGCCTTGGACAACGAGCTGTTGAACAGCAGCTTGTCGTAGATCTTGACCTCATCGGTGACTCGCAGGCAGTAGGGCACCTTGACGATGTAGATCCGGTCGATGAAGGCTTCGTTGTTCTTGTTGTTGCGGAAGGTGTGCCATTCCGATTCGTTGGAGTGCGCCAGCAGGATGCCGCTGAACGGAATCGCCCCGAGGCCTTCAGTGCTGTTGTAGTTGCCTTCCTGGGTTGCGGTCAGCAGGGGGTGCAGCACTTTGATGGGCGCCTTGAACATTTCGACGAATTCCATCAGGCCTTGGTTGGCCCGGCACAGCGCACCCGAATAGCTGTAGGCGTCGGCGTCGTTTTGAGGAAACTCTTCCAGCTTGCGGATATCGACCTTGCCCACGAGGGCCGAAATGTCCTGGTTGTTTTCATCCCCCGGTTCGGTCTTGGCCACCGCGATCTGGTTGAGGATCGAAGGGTAGAGCTTGACCACCCGGAACTGGCTGATGTCACCGCCGAACTCGGCCAGGCGCTTGGTGGCCCATGGCGACATGATGGTATTGAGGTAGCGGCGCGGAATACCGAAGTCTTCCTCCAGAATCGCGCCATCTTCGGTAGCGTTGAACAGCCCCAGGGGGGATTCGAACACTGGAGAACCCTTGATGGCGTAGAAGGGCACCTTTTCGATCAGCTCCTTGAGCTTCTCGGCCAGGGACGATTTACCGCCGCCGACGGGACCAAGCAGGTACAGGATCTGTTTCTTTTCTTCCAGACCCTGAGCTGCGTGGCGGAAATAGGACACGATCTGGTCGATGCACTCTTCCATGCCATGGAAGTCCTGGAAGGTCGGATAGCGGCGAATCACCTTGTTGGAAAAGATCCGCGAAAGCCTCGAATTGGCCGAGGTATCCAGCAGTTCCGGTTCTCCGATTGCCAGCAACAGGCGTTCCGCAGCCGATGCGTAGGCGCTGCGTTCCTGCTTGCAGAGATCGAGGTATTCCTGCAGCGAGTATTCCTCCTGCCGCGTGGACTCGAAACGTTGCTGGAAGTGGCTAAAAATACTCATGACGTCACCTCGCTCGATACGTGGAGCCGGTGTCGGATCAATCAGTCGATGCTGGTCGGCCGCTGGGAACCCAGCTGCCGTTTACCCCCCAGAATGCTTTCAGAAATGCCGTCTCCTGAAAGCTGTCTCCCGATGAACCCGCGCGCCGGTGTACCGGCTCTCCCCTGTTTTGGATGGCCTGAGGCTAAGGATAGTTCGGAATCGGAGAGGTAAAGGTTGAATGCGTAATTAGTTGTGGCAGACCGTTCGTCCGCCATCACCCAAACCCGCGGTTCACGTGGGCTTGGGCGTCATAAAAATTATTCCGGGTTACCTGGGGCTGTTTCTGCAGGATAAGTCGTGCGCCACAGCTCAAAACCGCCGTCCAGGCTATAGACATCGGAGAAGCCTTGGCTGACCAGGTAAGCGGCTGCGCTCTGGCTGGAGTTGCCGTGATAACAGACCACCACCACGGGGGCATCGAGGTCCGCATTGCGGATGAAATCGGAGAGGGAGTGGTTATCCAGATGGGTCGAGCCGCTGATGTGCAGGGCGGCGAAGGTGGCCGGATCTCGAACGTCGACGACAACCGCGCCTGTTTCACGCAGGGCCTGGGCCTGCTCTGGGGGGATGCGTTTAAAAGCGGTCATTTGGGACTCCTGTAGCCTGACGCGCGGCATCGATCAAACGATGGTAGCGGCCGTTACTGATGCAATGGTCGGATGATGAAGGGATTTGGCGTGACCCTGTTCGTCACACTCGCAACGCAGTTGCTCGCCAGAGTCGATGTTCATCAGCGTCATCGCGCTACCCCATACGCATCCGGTGTCGAGGGCGAAAACCCCAGGTTCGTCGGATTGGCCTTCCAGTGCCGCCCAGTGCCCGAAAATGATCTTCAGGTTACGGGTCTTGCGCTCTTTGTGTTTGAACCAAGGGGCGTAGCCAGGTGGCGCGGTCTCGATGCCTTCCTTGCCCTTGAGGTCCAGCTTACCGTCGCGGGTGCAGAAGCGCATGCGGGTGAAATAATTGGTGATGACTCGCAGACGGGCGGTGCCGGTGAGATCGTTGTCCCATTTGACCGGTTCATTGCCGTACATGCCATCCAGGTAGGGGCCGAACAGGTTGTCGTCGCGCAGCGCGTGTTCGACTTCGCCGGCGTACTTGAGCGCCTTGCGCAAGGACCACTGGGGTGGGATGCCGGCGTGCACCAGCGCCAGATTGCGTTGCTCGTCGTAGTGCATGAGCTTTTGCAGGCGCAGCCATTCCAGCAGCTCGACGCAATCGGGAGCATCGAGGATCTCGCTCAAGGTATCGGATTTTTTCAGGCGTTCGATGTTCTGCCAGGCGGCCAGCAGGTGCAGGTCGTGATTGCCGAGCACGCAGACCAGCGAATCGCGGATGTTGTAGAGAAAGCGCAAGGTCTCAAGCGATTGCGGGCCGCGATTGACCAGATCGCCCACCAGCCACAGCGTGTCTTTCTGTGGGTCGAAGGCGACCCGTTCCAGCAGGCATTTGAGCGGGTCCAGGCAACCTTGCAGATCGCCGACCGCATACGTGGCCATCAGTGCAAGGCTCCGGGCACCGCCAGGCGAAACGGCTTGATGATCGCGTCGAAACGCGTGCCGTCCTCCGCCAGCATCTGGTACGTCCCCTGCATGGTGCCGACCTTGGTCGTCATCACTGTCCCACTGCTGTAGCTGTGGCTTTTTCCAGCGTCGATCAGCGGTTGCTGACCGACCACACCCTCGCCCCGCACGTGCTCAACATGACCATCGCCGTCGGTGATGACCCAGTGGCGTGATAGCAGGCGGGCTGGCAATGAGCCGTTGTTGCTCACGGTAATGGTATAGGCGAAGGCGAAACGGTTGTGCTCAGGTTGCGACTGTTCTGCCAGAAAGCGGGTGGCGACGCTGACGTCGACCTGATAACGAAGATCGGACATGCAAAAAGGCCTTAAAAGCGAAGCGGGACGCGGGCGTAGCTGAGAAGATCAGTCTAGGCCATGTATCGGGTAGTAGACCAGACGTCCCACCCGATAGCGATGAGCTTGTCAGATGGCGTCGGCTTTGGGCGTTACCTGTTCGCTGAGTTTGTCGGCCAGGCGCACGAACGCCGCCAGGTCCAATTGCTCGGGACGCAGGCTGCCGTCAACGCCGGCGGCTTCGATTTCGGCGCTGCTGAGCAATAACTTCAGGGTGTTGCGCAGGGTTTTGCGACGCTGATTGAAAGCTTCGCGTACGACGCGCTCCAGCAGGCGATGATCCTTGGCCGGGTGCGGCAGGACGGCGTGGGGTACCAGGCGGACGATGGCCGAGTCGACTTTGGGGGGCGGGTTGAATGCCCCAGGGCCTACGTTGAACAGATGTTCGACCCGGCAATGGTACTGAACCATGATCGACAGGCGACCCCAGTCACCGCCGCCAGGGCCTGCAGCCAGCCGTTCGACCACCTCTTTTTGCAGCATGAAGTGCATGTCGCGGATCAGGCCAGCATTGCTCAGCAAATGAAAGATCAGCGGCGTGGAGATGTTGTACGGCAGATTCCCCACCACCCGCAGGCTATTGGGCGCCGCCTCCAGGCTATTGAAGTCGAACTTCAGCGCGTCGCCCTGGTGGAGGTTGAAATTGCTCATGCCAGCGAACTGCTGGTTGAGGATCGGGATCAGATCCTTGTCCAGTTCCACCACATCCAGTTGCGCGCCGCTGCCGAGCAGGCCTTCGGTCAGCGCGCCCTGGCCCGGGCCAATCTCCAGCAAGCGATCGTCGGGTTTGGCATTGATGGAGCGCAGGATGCGATCGATTACGCCAGCGTCATGCAGGAAGTTCTGGCCGAAGCGCTTGCGCGCGCGGTGTTGGTATTGCTCGGTCATAAATGGGTCTCGGCCATCTGGTAGGCGGTTTCCAGGGCGACCTGCAGGCTGCCGGTATCGATCCTGCCACTGCCGGCCAGGTCCAGGGCGGTGCCATGGTCCACCGATGTGCGGATGATCGGCAGGCCCAGGGTTACGTTGACTGCCGCGCCGAAGCCTTTGTACTTCAGTACGGGCAGGCCCTGATCGTGGTACATCGCCAGCACCGCGTCGCAGTGCTCCAGATATTTGGGGGTGAACAGAGTGTCGGCAGGCAGCGGGCCACGCAGGTCCATGCCCTCGCTGCGCAAGCGCTCCAAGGTGGGTTCTATGGTGTCGATTTCTTCATGGCCCAGATGTCCGCCTTCACCGGCATGGGGGTTGAGCCCGCACACCAGGATACGGGGCCGGGCGATGCCGAACTTTTCCTGCAGGTCGGCGTGCAATATCCGCGTGACCCGCTCCAGGCGTTGCGGGGTGATGGCATCGGCGACGTCCCGCAAGGGCAGGTGCGTGGTTACCAGTGCCACGCGCAGGCCGCGGGTGGCGAGCATCATTACCACCTGCGTGGTGTGGGTCAGGTCCGCCAGGAACTCGGTATGCCCGGAAAAGGCAATCCCGGATTCGTTGATCACGCCCTTGTGCACCGGAGCGGTGATCATGCCGGCGAAACTCCCGTCCAGGCAGCCCTGGCCAGCGCGGGTCAGGGTTTGCAGGACGAATGCCGCGTTGGTCTTGTCCAGTTGCCCGGTAACCACCGGGGCGCCCAGTGGCGTATCCCAGACATACAGGCTGTTGGCGGGGGCCGGGACATCCGGCCAGGCTCCCGGTGTCACCGGCAGCAGGTCGACGACCACCCCCAGCTGCGCAGCCCGCTCGAGGAGCAGGTCGCGGCTGGTGATGGCTATCAGGGGATGTGGCTGGGGTTGCGAGGCGAGCAGCAGGCACAGGTCGGGACCGATGCCGGCAGGCTCGCCGGGAGTCAGCGCGAAACGCTTGGGTTTCACTGCGCTGCCTGGTCTGCACCAGGGAGTTTGATTTCGACGTAGGCTTCATCGCGAATCTGACGCAGCCAGGTTTGCAGCTCTTCGTCGTATTTGCGGTTGCGCAGCACGGTCATCGCCTGTTGTTCACGAGCCTGGGTGGTGCTGTCGGTGGCGCGGCGGCCAAGGACTTCCAGTACGTGCCAGCCATAAGGGCTCTTGAACGGCTTGGACAGCTGGCCTTGTGGTGTCTCGGCCATCACCTGGCGGAACTCGGGCACCAGTGCGTTCGGGTCAACCCAGTTCAGGTCGCCGCCGTTGAGGGCTGATCCCGGGTCTTCCGAGAAACTCTTGGCCAGCTCGGCGAAATCTTCACCCGCTTCGATGCGCTCATAAAGCTTTTCCGCCAGACGCTGGGTCTCGGCTTCGCTGCGGATCTCGCTTGGCTTGATCAGGATATGACGAACATGCACTTCGTCACGCACCTGAGCACCGCCACCGCGCTTTTCCAACAGCTTGAGGATAATGAAGCCGCCGGGCGTGCGGGCTGGTTGAGTGATGTCACCCACGGCCATGCTGCTCAGTTCGCGATCGAACGGAGGGGGCAATTGGGCGGCTTTGCGCCAGCCCATATCACCACCTTCCAGGGCGTTGTCACTGCCAGACCTGGCAATGGCCATCTGACCGAAGTCGGCGCCTTGCTTGAGCTGCTGGTAGATGTCCATCGCCTGACGGTAAGCATTCTGGATGGCTTCGGAGTTGGCGCTTTCCGGGGTAGGAACCAGGATGTTCGCCAGGTGCAGTTCCTCGGAAAGCTGCATCTTGCCCAGATCGGAGGCGAGGAAGTTTTTCACTTCCTGCTCGGACACCTGGATGCGTTCGGCTACACGACGCTGGCGCACACGGCTGATGATCATCTCGCGGCGGATCTGATCGCGAGCGTCCTCGTAAGAGAGGCCGTCGCGAGCCAGGGCGGCGCGGAACTGGTCGACGCTCATGTTGTTACGCTGGGCAATGGTGCCGACGGCCTGGTTCAATTCTTCATCAGTGATGCGAATGCCCGAGCGTTCGCCAATCTGCAATTGCAGGTTTTCGACGATCAGGCGTTCGAGCACCTGTTGATCCAGTACGCCCGGAGGCGGCAGGCCACCACCGCGCTTGGCGATGGTCTGCTGCACTTCATGGACGCGCTGGTCCAGCTGGCTTTGCATGACCACGTCGTTGTCGACGATAGCCACCACTTTGTCGATGGGCTGTACCGCGGCGTTGGCCGCAGTACCCAGGAACAGCGCTCCCAGCATCAGCGGGCGCAGACAATCAGAAAGCTTGGTCTTCACGTTCACGATAACCTTGGATGCCTTTGTCGAGGAAGCTCTCTACCTTGGCGCCGGTGAGGCCGCCGAGTCCCTTCAGGACAATTTGGAGGAAGATGCCGTGGTCGCCCTTCTCGTTTTCCGGGGCGGCTTGACTGAACTCTTCATAGTCGACCCAGTAACGGTTGATCAGGCGCAGTTTCCAGCAGCAGTTGTCGTATTCGAAACCACCGAAGGCTTCCAGGGTACGGTTGCGGTTGTAGTCATACTGCCAGCGGCTGATGAGATTCCACTGCGGCACGACCGGCCAGATGACCGAGAAGTCGTGCTGCTGGATCTTGTAGTAGTCCTTCACGTAGCCCGGAGTGCCCGGAGTGCCATAGTCGCCGCCACCCACGGACCATTGGCCAGTAGTCTGGTCGTAGCGCACCTGGTCGTTGCGGTAGCGGTAACCGGCGTTGATGACCTTGTTCGGGTTGTCTTCAGGCTGGTAGTGGAACATCGCGCTGCCCGAGCGGGGGCTGCGGGTGTCCGGGTCCCAGTTGTAGGTGGCCGTGGTGCGCCAATCGCGATTCCAGCGGAATTCGTATTCCAGTGCGTATGGCGATACGTCCGACTTGGCATCTTCACGCGTGTTGAAGTCGATGCCGGGCAGTTGGACTTCGCGGTCCTTGAAGTAAAAGGCCTGGCCGACGCTGACGCGCTGGCGCTCGAAACCGTTTTCCTGGATCCAGCGACTGGTCACGCCCAGGGAGAGTTTGTTCTCGTCGCCGACACGGTCGGAGCCGGAGAAACGGTTGTCCCGGAACAGCGAGGAGTAGCTGAAAGTGGATTCGCCGGTGTCGAAAACCGGGATGTCGCTCTGATCTTTCTCAGGCACATAGAGGTAGAACAGTCGCGGTTCCAGGGTTTGACGGTAGTTGCTGCCAAACCACTGGGTGTCCCGGTCGAAGTACAGGCCGCTGTCGATGCTGGCGATTGGGACGCCGCGGCTCTGGCTGCCACTATAAGTACCCCGCAGGCGATCAGCCTCGGCAGACTGTGCGGCGATTTGCGACTTGCCCCTACCATCCAGGTCCAGATCGTATTGGGTGTACTGGTATTTAAGCGACGGCTTGATGAAGCCATAGCTTGCTTCCATCGGAAGGCTCACAACCGGCGCCAGGTTCAGGCGATTGCCGTTAGCCCGTGCCAGGCCGCGAACGTTGGTGTCCAGCCATGGCTCGAAGTTGCCGTCCTCATCGGTGTAATTGCCGGTCCGTAAATCTCGATCAAACCGCACCAGCTCCGTCTTGTAGGCGAAATCCAGACCATACGGGTGCTGCGGCAGGTCGCCAATGAAGGTGATCTGCGGCAGGCGGTTGTACGGCGTGATCTTCGAAATCGTCGCCATCTGGTAAGCCTGTACATTCAGCCGCGCAACGTAGTTGTCACCCCGATAACTGACTGCACCCTGCTGGTTTACCCGGTCATTGGACTCAACACCAATCTGGTCGGACTGCAGATCCTGGAAGTAATAAGGATCGCTGATCTTGGTGTAGTCGACTTCCGTCAGCACGCGCGAATCGAGCCCACCCTTGTGCTGCCAGTTGTACATGTAGCGGGTCTTGTCGTAGTCGGACTGGCCACTACGTTCATCGTCTTCATCGTTGAGGTACGCCGCACCGAACTGACCTTCGCTGGACTTGGTCAGGTAGCGGAACTCGCCTTCCATCAACAGGCCGCGCTTGCTCATGTAGCGCGGATACAACGTGGCGTCGTAGTTGGGTGCCAGGTTGAAGTAATACGGAGTGACCAGCAAAAAGCCGGTATCGGTGCCGGTGCCGATGGTCGGCGGCAGGAAGCCGGACTGGCGACGGTCATCGATCGGGAAATAGATGTACGGCGTATACAGGACCGGGAAGTCCTTGACCCGCAGCGTCACGTTGGTGGCGGTGCCGAAGCCGGTAGCCGGGTTCAGGGTGATGTTGTTGCCCTTGAGCGTCCAGGCGTTGCTGCCCGGCTCGCACGTGGTGTACGTACCGTCCTTGAGGCGGATGATCGCGTTTTCAGCACGCTTGGCGTACAGCGCGTTACCGCGGATGCGTGACTTGTGCATCACGTATTCGGCGTTGTCGACCTTGGCTTCGCCAGTGTCCAACTGCACATCGGCGTGGTCGCCAACGATCAGCGCGCCGTTGTCACGGACCCGAACGTTGCCGCTCAGCTCGCCGCGGTTTTCAGCCTGGTACAGGTTGGCCTCGTCGGCCTCGACCTGCATGCTGCCTTGACGCATGACCACGTCGCCGGCCAGCGTTGCCACCTGCTCTTCCTGCTGGTAGCGCGATGCTTTGGCGCCAAGGAAGGTCGGAGCGTCGCTTTTGTCCGTCTTGTCATTCATGCCAGGACGAACGGGCTCGATATAGGCGCCGGCGCAATAAGGACCGGTTTCGGCCAATTGGGCAGGGGTGAGGTTCTCCCGTGGAACCCAGTCCAGGTGACTGTAGTCCGCACTGCGAGACTTCAGGCCGCGGCCTTTGGCTTCGGTGACGAGCACGGGCTTGTCGCCGGCTTCTTCGCCCGAGCTGCTGTCGGCCGGGGCCTCGCCGCTGGCGGAAACCGCACTGCCGTCATGCACCGGACGTGGCGGCAATGCAGCAGCCGGCGTCTTGGGCGAACAGTCCCAGGCACCCGAAGCGGAGACGGAGCAGTCATACTGCTCTGCCGCGACGACGAATGAAGAGGCCAAGGGTTGCAGGGCCAGCAGACTGCCGGTGACCAGCAACGGAAATTTTTTACGAAACGCGGGGGATTTCAATGCCATCTTATTAGTCCGGGCTTCCTGCGTGCCATCTGCCCGCGGTGTGGGCCGCACGCCTCTCGATGGTCTGAAAAAGATGCTGGATAATAAAGCATGACCCGCTTGACGGCTAGCGCCGTCGGAGACCCTTGCAATGCCTGACCAAGATGTACGCCTGCAACACCTGAAAGTTTGGCTCGATGAGCAGCTGCCGATCCTTTTTGTTCAGCAGGGCTGGGGCGCCGTACCCCCGGCCACGTTGACCGCGGCCAGCAGCGACGCGAGTTTCCGCCGTTATTTCCGCTGGGAAGGCGAGGGCCGCAGTTTGATCGTGATGGATGCGCCACCGCCCCAGGAAAACTGCAAACCCTTCGTGGACATTGCTTTTTTGCTGGCTAAATCCGGCATCAACGTGCCAAAAATTTATGCCGAAGACCTCGAACGCGGTTTTCTTTTGCTCAATGACTTGGGCAATCAGACGTATCTGGACGTGATCAACGGCGACAATGCCGACCCATTATTCCGTGACGCCCTGCAGGCCCTGCTGGCTTTCCAGCAACTGCCGATGGTCGCGCCACTGCCCAGCTACGACGTCGCTTTGCTGCACCGGGAGCTGGAGCTGTTTCCTGAGTGGTACGTCAAGCATGAGCTGGGTATCGAATTCGATGCTGCTCAACAAGCGCTCTGGCAGCAGGCCAGCGACCTGCTGATCAACAGCGCGCTGGCTCAGCCGAAAGTGCTGGTTCATCGCGACTACATGCCACGCAACCTGATGCTCAGTGAACCGAACCCCGGCGTACTGGACTTTCAGGATGCGGTCTACGGCCCGGTGACCTATGACGTCACGTGTCTGTTCAAGGACGCCTTTCTCAGTTGGCCCGAGGAGCGCGTGCGTGGCTGGCTCGAGGATTACTGGCAGCGGGCCGGTGCGCTCGGCATCCCGGTCCAGCCGGACCTCGAGGATTTCCTGCGGGCCAGCGACCTGATGGGCGTGCAGCGCCATCTCAAGGTCATCGGGATTTTCGCGCGTATTTGCCACCGCGACGGCAAGCCGCGCTACCTGGGCGATGTGCCGCGCTTCTTTGCCTATATAGAAGCGGTCATTGCCCGTCGCCCTGAACTGGCGGAACTGGATCAGTTGCTCTCCAGCCTGCGTCAGTCGGCCGGAGCGACGGCATGAAAGCGATGATCCTGGCGGCGGGTAAAGGGGAGCGGATGCGGCCCTTGACCCTCACCACGCCCAAGCCGCTGGTTCGTGCCGGCGGCGTTCCCTTGATCGAATACCATCTGCGTGCCTTGGTTCGGGCCGGGTTCAAGGATATCGTGATCAATCACGCCTGGCTCGGTCAGCAAATCGAAGATTATCTAGGGGACGGTTCACGTTTTGGCGTGAGCATTCATTTCTCGCCCGAAGGTGAGCCGCTGGAAACCGGCGGTGGCATTTTCCGCGCCCTGCCGTTGCTGGGCGACGAAGCGTTCCTGGTGGTCAACGGCGACATCTGGACCGATTACGATTTCAGCGCCTTACGCCGACCTCTGGACGGCTTGGCGCACCTGGTACTGGTGGATAATCCCGAACACCATCCGGGCGGCGATTTCCTCCTGGCCGACGGACAGATTCATGATGGCGGGGCGGCTGCCGACAAACTGACCTACAGCGGCATTGCCGTCTTGCATCCGCGGTTGTTCGAGGGCTGCCTGGACGGCGCGTTCAAACTCGCACCGCTGCTACGCAAGGCCATGGCCGAGGGTCAGGTCAGCGGCGAGCACCTGAAGGGACACTGGGTGGATGTGGGGACTCATGAACGTTTGGCGCAGGTTGAAACCTTGATAGAAGCGAGCCGTTGATATGTGGTGGCCAGGGACTCTGATTGGAGCCGGGGCGGGCTTTGCCATAGCCAGCATTCCGGGGGCCATGCTGGGAGCGTTATTAGGACAGGCGCTGGATCGGCGACTTAATCTGCAAGGCTGGGCGCAGCTGCGCGAGCGTTTGGGTGGCCGTCCGGCATTACGCAACGATGAGTTGTTGTTTGTATTGCTGGGCCGGCTGGCCAAGAGCGATGGACGAGTGGTGGATGGGCACATCCAGCAGGCGCGTCAGGAGATGCGCGCGCTGGACCTGAGCGAGCCAGCGCAACGCCGGGCCGTCGCCGCATTCAACCGGGGCAAAACCGGAAACGACCATTTGCGCGGTTATTTGCGTCGCCTTGCGACCCAGCCCCATGCGGCTGAGGGCGTGCTGCGCGCCTGCTGGCGGATGGTCTGGGCCGACGGTCGCGCGGGCATAGCCGAGCGTGAGTTGCTTGCTCAGTGGGGCAAATGGCTGGGGTGGACGCCGCAACAGGTCCAGGCACTGGCGGCGGATTACGAGCCACACAAACAGTCGTTGCCCAACAGCGGCGCGACCTATCAGGAGGCGTTACGCTTGCTGGGAGTTTCGGCCACCAGCGAGCCGTCGCAGATCAAGCGGGCTTATCGCCGTCTGCTCAGTCGTCACCACCCGGACAAGATTGCCGGCAGTGGGGCGACGCCGTTGCAAGTGCGTGATGCCACCGACAAGACCCGGGAGTTGCACAACGCCTATCGGTTGATCCGCGAGCGCCGGGATTTTCGCTAGAAGGGGATCGCCACAGTGGCTGGCTTGGGGCTTGTCTAAGCCTCACTCCCCCGGCTTCTGCGGGTTCAACCAACCCCGTACCCGACGAAACAGCTGTTCTTGCTGCGCCGATGAGTTGGGCACCGCTTTGAGTGACACCTGACTGAAGCTTGATCCTTTAAGACGCTTACTGGCCTGTAAGCGCTCCAGCGCTGCATTGCGATCCTGAGCTTTGTCCATGTAGAAGATGTCGGCGGTGGCCAGCTTCAAGGTAGGGGTCAGTTCGGCCAGGGCGGGCTTGACTGCGAGCGGGGTCTGGGCGGCGACCATCACGAAACGCTCGAATTGCGAGGGCTGTTTTTCATTCAGGTAACGTGCCGCCCAATAGGCGCCGGTGCCGTGGCCCAGCAGAACAATACTGCGGGCGCCCTGCTGTTCGGCGTAGGCCAGTGCCGCATCGATGCGGGCAAAGATACGTTCGGCATCGGCCAGGAGGTGTTCCTCGCTGGTTTGGGCAACGACCGGATCCACAGCGTCAGCCTCGCCGCCCGCCACTTGTTCAATCGGTGCTGCGGTCGTGGCGTCCGGTGCCGCGCCAGCCACGTCGGCCGGTTTGGTCTCGGGCGGTGTTTCCACCACGCGCGGTGCGATGACGTCGCTTTGCAGGTCCGGCAGGGTGATACTCAGGCTGCTCCACTCGATATCCGGTAACTTTTTGCGCATCGGGCCGATCACTTGAGGCCAGTCAGCGGTTTCGCCGGCGCCGGGGACTATGATGACCGCGCCCTTGGGTTCGCTGGTGTTGGCTGGTTTCCAGAGAGCCAGGAAGGTGTCGCTGCCGGTTTGTAGCTGTTGTTGCTCCTGGACCGGGATCTCCCGTTCAAGTGCTGTCGCTTCTTCTTCGCTGCGCTCGAGCAAAGGCGGACGTTCGACCGGTTTTTCCTCGGTGGCTTGATCCGCCGCCGCGGGGGCCGGTTCTTCAGCCTGTACAGAAAAGGCACTCGGCAGGATCAGCGACAGGCACAATGCTGGCAATGCCAGGCGATAAACAAAGGGCATCGGATATTCCATGACCAGAAGTATTTCCGGCAGCCTAATGGGTTGGTCAGTATTTGTCAGTGCATGAGACTTCGATGATGCGTTTTTGCTGCCTGTGGGTTATCGGCTGTTTATGGCTTCCCTTGATGGCGTGGGCCGCGCCCGCACCGTCGTTGACTGGGGTGCAACTGGACGCGGGCCAGCGACAATGGCTGCTCCAGCATCCGCAACTGCGCGTCGGCCTCGTGTTGCAGGCGCCCTATGCGCAATATGACCGGCGCTTGCAGCGTCTGTCCGGCACCAATGTCGAGCTGATGCAGTGGTTGGGCAAGGCGTTGAATGTCGAACTGACCTGGCGCAATTTCCAGGACGTGGCGCAGTTGGAAGCCGCGTTGCGCTCCGGTGAGGTGGATGTTGCCCCAGGGCTGACCCAGACCCCGGCCGGGTTGCGACTCTGGCGGTTTTCCGACCCCTACATGCGCGTGCCGCAATTGATCGTGGGCCAGAAGAAGGGCGCCGAAGGGGTCGAGCTGGAAAAGCTCGATGCTCAAGTGCGGGTGGCGGTGCGCATGCCCAGTACCACGGCCGATTATTTGCGTAGCAACTACCCGACGTTGAATCTTCAAGGCGTACCGTTGGAGCGTCAGGCGTTGCAACTGTTGTTGAGCCAGCAGGCCGGTTACGCGGTGGTCGATGAGGCGCAGTTGGGGCGACTGATGGTCGAGCCTGAATTCGCCGGGCTGGTGGTCGTAGGCGATATCGGCCTGCCGCAACTGTTGCGCGTCGCCACTCGCCGGGATTGGCCTGAGTTGGCCGACATCATCGAGAGCGGTTTGCAGGCGATCCCGGCCAAGGAACTTGAGCAACTGCACAGTCGCTGGCTCAAGCCCAAATATCCACGTCTGACCGACACCCCGGGTTTCTGGCAAAACCTGACCCTATTGCTGCTGGCCCTGCTCTTGAGCTGCGTGGCGATCGTGTTCTGGCAGCGCCGCGAGCAAAGGGCGCTGGAGCGGCGCCTGCGCAATGCGCGAAATGACATCGCCCAGCGGACCGCCAGCGAGGAAGCCCTGCGCCTGACGCAATTTTCCATCGACCAAAGCACTGTCGGCATTCTCTGGGTCAATTGGGATAGCCATGTACGGTATGCCAACCGCGCCGCCGAAATCATGCTGGGCTATGCGCCGGGCGCGATCATTGAACGCCCCTTGATCGACTTCGAACCGGGCCTGCACATGGATCGCTGGCTGAACCTGTGGAAACGCGCCCGGGCCAGCGAGGAGGGGCCACAGAGTTTCGAAACCGAATGCGTGCGGGCTGATGGAAGTATCCTTCCGGCCGATGTTTCCTTGAGCTTCCTGCGCTTTCGCGATGCCGAATACCTGGTGGTCTACATAAACGACGTCACCGAGCGCCGTCGCGCGCTGGCGGCGCTGCGCGAAAGCGAGGCGCGCTTGCAGGGGATCGCTGCCAACGTCCCGGGCCTGGTCTTTCGCCTGGAGCGGGCGCCGGTAACCGGGCAGATCGACTTTGCCTACATCAGTGAGGGTAGCGAAAGCCTCGTGGGGTATTCGCCAGCGACCCTGGCCCGTAGCGACACCGGCCTGCGCAGCCTCGTACACCCCCAGGACAAGGCCAGTTATCACCGCACTCAGGATCAGGCGCTGGACAACGACAGCGACTGGTCGTGGCAGGGGCGCATCCTGACCCGCGAAGGCCGGGAGCGCTGGGCCGAGATCAAGGCCATTACCCGTCGTCTCGAAGACGGCGCTTACGTGTGGGACGGTATCGTCTGGGACATCACCGAAAGCAAGCGCATCGAACTGGAGCTGGCCAGCTCCAGGGAGCAGCTGCGCGAATTGTCGGCGCACCTGGAGAGCGTGCGGGAAGAGGAAAAGGCGCGCATAGCTCGGGAGGTCCACGACGAGTTGGGGCAAATGTTGACCGTCTTGAAGCTGGAAACGTCCATGTGCGAACTGGCCTATGCGCAGCTCGACCCGGGCCTGCAAGAGCGGCTCAACAGCATGAAGCGCCTGATTGCCCAATTGTTCCAGTTGGTGCGGGACGTGGCGACGGCATTGCGACCTCCGATCCTTGATGCGGGCATCGCCTCGGCCATCGAATGGCAGGCGCGGCGTTTCGAGGCGCGCACGCAGATCCCATGCCTGGTACAGGTGCCGGACAATCTTCCGCCCTTGAGCGACGCCAAGGCCATCGGTCTGTTTCGAATTCTCCAGGAAGCGCTGACCAATGTGATGCGCCATGCTCAGGCGCATACTGTAGAACTGACGCTGGTGCAGGAAGACGACCAGCTTTGTCTGACGGTGAGCGACGACGGTGTAGGATTCGTTCCCGCCACGGGTCGGCCGACCTCCTTTGGTCTGGTCGGCATGCGGGAGCGGGTGTTGATCATGGGCGGGCAGTTATCGTTGGAAAGTGAGCCAGGGGAGGGGACGACCCTGGCGGTGCGGGTACCGGTGAATGAGGCCTGATGATTTTTGTTTGGCTTGGCTTGGCTGACGCTATCGCGAGCAGGCTCGCTCCCACATTGATTGAGATGCACACACGCACAACCCTGTGGGAGCGAGCCTGCTCGCGATGAGATTCTGAATCTGGAGAAAAACGTGATCCGTGTACTGGTAGCCGAAGACCACACCATCGTGCGCGAAGGCATCAAGCAGTTGATCGGCCTGGCAAAGGACCTGGTGGTCGTGGGGGAGGCGAGCAATGGCGAACAATTGCTGGAGATCCTGCGGCATGTGCCCTGCGAAGTGGTGCTGTTGGATATCTCCATGCCTGGCGTCAATGGTCTGGAGGCGATCCCGCGGATCCGAGCGTTGAACAATCCACCGGCCATCCTGGTGTTGTCGATGCACGACGAGGCGCAAATGGCGGCGCGCGCGCTGAAGGTCGGCGCCGCCGGCTACGCGACCAAGGACAGCGACCCGGCCTTGCTGCTCATGGCGATTCGCAAGGTCGCGGCCGGCGGACGTTACATCGACCCGGAACTGGCCGACCGCATGGTTTTCGAAGTGGGCCTGACCGACAGCCGACCGCTGCACTCGCTGCTGTCCGAGCGCGAATTCTCGGTCTTCGAGCGCCTGGCCCAAGGGGCCAACGTCAACGACATCGCCCAGCAATTGGCCCTGAGCAGCAAAACCATCAGCACTCACAAAGCGCGGCTGATGCAGAAACTCAACATCACTTCCTTGGCGGAACTGGTGAAGTACGCGATGGAGCATAAGTTGCTCTAAGCCCACCACAATCCCCTGTGGGAGCGAGCCTGCTCGCGATAGCATTGGACCATTCAGCATCTTAGTTGACTGACACACCGCCATCGCGAGCAGGCTCGCTCCCACAGGGGCAGTGTGTCGGCATATCCATTTGCGACACGCCCCAACACCGCTTTTGTCCCTGCTTGCAGCTTGCAGCTCATAACTCACGACTGTCCTTATCCAATCCCGCCATCCTTGTAGGGAAATCCCTACACCGACTCTTCCATCCGGCTGAGGCGATTCTCTCCTGCGCCCCGATTTGCGCAGGCCCCAGGCTCCACTAGGCTTGATTCACAAGCAGTCATCAATACAAAAGGTGCGGGTATGAGCCAGGTCGATTCAAGCGCGGGGGCCAGTGATGTGCTGGTCAGCTTTCGTGGTGTGCAAAAGAGCTACGACGGCGAGAACCTGATCGTCAAGGACCTCAACCTGGACATTCGCAAAGGCGAATTCCTGACTCTGCTCGGGCCGTCCGGTTCCGGCAAAACCACCAGCCTGATGATGCTCGCCGGGTTTGAAACACCCACTGCCGGTGAGATCCAGCTGGCCGGACGCTCCATCAACAACGTGCCGCCCCACAAGCGTGACATCGGCATGGTGTTCCAGAACTACGCTTTGTTCCCGCACATGACCGTTGCCGAGAACCTGGCCTTCCCGCTGACCGTGCGCGGCTTGAACAAAAGCGACGTGAGTGATCGGGTCAAGCGCGTCTTGAGCATGGTCCAGCTGGACACGTTTGCCCAACGCTACCCGGCGCAGTTGTCCGGCGGCCAGCAACAGCGCGTGGCCCTGGCCCGGGCGCTGGTGTTCGAACCGCAACTGGTGCTGATGGACGAACCCCTTGGCGCCTTGGACAAACAACTGCGTGAACACATGCAGATGGAGATCAAGCATCTGCATCAGCGCCTCGGTGTGACAGTGGTCTATGTGACTCACGACCAGGGCGAAGCCTTGACCATGTCCGACCGGGTAGCGGTGTTCCATCAAGGCGAAATCCAGCAGATTGCCCCGCCACGCACCCTCTACGAAGAGCCAAAGAACACCTTCGTCGCCAATTTCATCGGCGAGAACAACCGTCTCAACGGCCGCCTGCACAGCCAGACCGGCGATCGTTGCCTGGTGGAGCTGGGGCGTGGTGAAAAGGTCGAGGCCCTGGCGGTGAACGTCGGCAAACCCGGCGAGCCGGTGACCCTGTCGATCCGCCCGGAACGGGTGAGCCTCAACGGCGCAAGCGAACAATGTGTCAACCGCTTCTCAGGGAGGGTGGCGGAATTCATCTATCTGGGCGACCACGTCCGGGTTCGCCTGGAGGTCTGTGGCAAGAATGACTTCTTCGTGAAACAACCGATTGCCGAACTCGATCCCGGGCTCGCTGTTGGGGACGTGGTTCCGCTTGGCTGGCAAGTCGAGCATGTGCGTGCGCTCGATCCCCTTCTAGAGGCGAATTGATCGCCCCCTGCTGTACCAACACCAACCCTGCACGTGGAGAGAACAATAAATGTTGAGATCCCTGAAGTTCACAGCCCTGACCCTGGGCATGATGGGTGCGGCAAGCGCGATGGCGGCGGGCCCGGACCTGACTGTGGTGTCTTTCGGTGGGGCGAACAAGGCGGCTCAGGCCAAAGCCTTCTACGCGCCGTGGGAAGCCGCCGGCAACGGCAAGATCATCGCTGGCGAATACAACGGTGAAATGGCCAAGGTCAAGGCCATGGTCGACACCAAGAGCGTTTCGTGGGACTTGGTGGAAGTCGAGTCCCCGGAGCTGTCCCGTGGTTGTGACGAAGACATGTTCGAGCAACTGGACCCGGCTCTGTTCGGCAAGGCCGAAGACTACGTCAAGGGCGCCATCCAGCCTTGCGGCGTGGGCTTCTTCGTGTGGTCCACCGTGCTGGCCTACAACGCCGACAAACTGAAAACCGCACCGACCAGTTGGGCGGATTTCTGGGACACCAAGCAATTCCCAGGCAAGCGTGGCCTGCGTAAAGGCGCCAAGTACACCCTGGAATTTGCCTTGATGGCTGACGGCGTCGCGCCGAAAGACGTGTACAAAGTGCTGGCCGGCAAAGATGGCCAGGATCGTGCCTTCAAGAAGCTCGACGAACTCAAGCCGAACATCCAGTGGTGGGAGGCCGGCGCCCAGCCGCCGCAGTACCTGGCTTCCGGTGACGTGGTCATGAGCTCGGCCTACAACGGTCGGATCGCCGCGGTGCAGAAGGAAAGCAACCTGAAAGTGGTGTGGAACGGCGGCATCTACGACTTCGACGCATGGGCAATTCCACGCGGTCTGGACAAGACCCGCGCCGAAGCTGCGAAGAAATTCATCGCTTTCTCGGTGGCACCGCAGCAGCAAAAGATCTACTCGGAAAACATCGCCTACGGCCCGGCCAATACCCAGGCTGTACCGCTGTTGTCCAAGGATGTCTTGAAAGACATGCCGACCACCCCGGAAAACATCGCCAACCAGGTGCAGATCGACGTCAGCTTCTGGGCTGACAACGGTGAGCAACTGGAGCAGCGCTTCAACTCCTGGGCGGCGAAGTAACCGCTGACAGAGATCGTTCCCACGCTCCGCGTGGGAATGCCGCCCAGGACGCTTCGCGCCCTTTGTGACGCAGTGCGTCATTGGATGCATTCCCACGCGGAGCGTGGGAACGATCCCCTCAGAGGCCAACGTTTCAAAAGAACAGAAGCGGCACGCCGCTTCTGTAACGATCAAAAAGATTTGCGGAGTTCGCCATGGCCATCGCCGTTCCACTGAACGCGGGCACCAGCCCCACCCTGAAGCAACGGCTCAAGCGCGCCGAGCGGGTCAACCGCTGGAAGGCCCAGGCCTTGATCGCGCCGCTGGTGTTGTTTCTGTTGCTGGTGTTCCTGGTGCCAATCGTGGCGCTGCTGTTCAAAAGCGTCAGCAACCCGGAAGTGGTCAACGGCATGCCGCGCACTGTCGCCGCGGTCGCTGCCTGGGACGGACGTGGGTTGCCAGGCGAGCCGGTATACAAAGCCGCCAGCGAAGACCTGGCCGAAGCGCGCAAGAATCAGACCTTGGGCGATTTGTCCAAGCGCCTGAACATGGAACTGGCCGGCTATCGCAGCCTGCTGACCAAGACCGCCCGTGCGCTGCCGTTCGCCACCGAGCCGGTTTCCTATAAAGAAGCGATGGAGAGCCTCGACGAACGCTGGGGGGATCCGGCGTATTGGCAGGTGATCCGCCGCAACACCAGTGATGTCACCCCGTATTACCTGCTGGCGGCCGTCGATCATCGCATCGATGATCTTGGCGAACTGGCCCCGGCCACCCCCGACCAGGCGATCTACCTGGATATTTTTGCCCGTACGTTCTGGATGGGCCTGGTGATTACCGCGATCTGCCTGGTGCTGGCCTATCCGTTGGCCTACCTGCTGGCGAACCTGCCGTCGCGCCAAAGCAACCTGCTGATGATTTTGGTGCTGTTGCCGTTCTGGACGTCGATCCTGGTGCGGGTGGCGGCGTGGATCGTGCTGCTGCAATCGGGCGGGCTGATCAACAGTGGCCTGATGGCCATGGGCATTATCGATAAGCCTCTGGAGTTGGTGTTCAACCGCGCCGGTGTCTACATCTCCATGGTCCATATCCTGCTGCCGTTCATGATCCTGCCGATTTACAGCGTGATGAAAGGCATCTCTCCGACTTACATGCGTGCGGCGATTTCCCTGGGCTGCCATCCGTTCGCCAGCTTCTGGCGCGTGTATTTCCCGCAGACCTATGCCGGTGTCGGCGCCGGTTGCCTGTTGGTGTTCATCCTCGCCATCGGCTACTACATCACTCCGGCGTTGCTGGGCAGCCCGAGCGATCAGATGGTCAGCTATTTTGTCGCGTTCTACACCAACACCAGCATCAACTGGGGTATGGCCACGGCGCTCGGCGGGTTGTTGTTGCTGGCAACCGTCGTGCTGTATCTGATTTACAACTGGCTGGTGGGCGCCAGTCGCCTGCGCCTGAGCTGAGGGGAGATTGAAATGCTGAGTCCTTACATGTCCCCCGTCGAGCGGGTGTGGTTCTACAGCTTGCGCATATTCTGCGGGCTGATCCTGTTGTTCCTAATCCTGCCGGTGCTGGTGATCATTCCATTGTCGTTCAACTCCGGCAGCTTCCTGGTGTACCCGTTGCAAGGCTTTTCGTTGCAGTGGTACCACGATTTCTTCGCTTCGGCGGAGTGGATGCGAGCGCTGAGGAACAGCGTCATCGTCGCCCCGGCGGCGACGGTACTGGCGATGGTCTTCGGTACCCTGGCGGCGATTGGCCTGACCCGTGGTGATTTCCCAGGCAAGGCGCTGGTGATGGCCCTGGTGATCTCGCCGATGGTGGTGCCGGTGGTGATCATCGGGGTGGCCAGTTACCTGTTCTTCGCTCCGCTGGGGATGGGCAACAGTTTCTTCTCGCTGATCGTGGTCCATGCCGTGCTGGGCGTGCCGTTCGTCATCATCACGGTGTCGGCGACTCTGCAGGGCTTTAACTACAATCTGGTTCGGGCCGCCGCCAGCCTTGGGGCTTCGCCGTTGACGGCGTTTCGTCGAGTGACCTTGCCGTTGATCGCCCCGGGCGTGATCTCCGGCGCACTGTTCGCCTTCGCGACCTCGTTCGATGAAGTGGTGGTGACGCTGTTCCTGGCCGGTCCCGAGCAGGCAACTCTGCCAAGGCAGATGTTCAGCGGTATCCGCGAGAACCTCAGCCCCACCATCGCCGCCGCCGCGACGCTGCTGATCGCCTTTTCGGTGATCCTGTTGCTGACTCTGGAGTGGTTGCGTGGGCGTAGCGAGAAGCTGCGTACTGCGCAGGTCTGACGGTCAGTATTGTACCCTGTGGGAGCGAGCCTGCTCGCGATAGCGGAGTGTCAGTCGATAAAAATGTCGAATGTTCTACCGCCATCGCGAGCAGGCTCGCTCCCACAGGGGATTTGCGGTGTATTCATGGGCTGAATGGAAGACAACCTTAAATACCGAGCTATCCTTGTGCCAGCCCATACGCGAATAAGAGGCCGCGCACATGAGTCTTTCCTCATTCAAGATCGCCCACAAACTGATCACCGGTGCCGCTGCCATCGAGCAACTGGCGGCCGAGCTGACGCGGCTGGATGTCGATAACCCGCTGATCGTCACCGACGCTGCGCTGGTCAAGTCCGGCACCGTGGAGCTGGCGCTGCAGCATCTGGGCGGGCGCGACTACGAAATTTTCGATCGGGTCATGCCGGACCCGGAAATCGCCATCGTTGAAGACTGCATGCAGGCCTACCGTGACGGCGGCCATGATGGCTTGATCGGCCTGGGCGGCGGCAGTGCCATCGACATTGCCAAATGCGTGGGGGTCTACGCCGGTTACCACGGCGAGCTGCAGGATATGTTCGGGGTCGATCAGGTCCCGCGCAAAGGCGCGCCCATGATCGCCATCCCCACCACGGCCGGGACCGGCTCTGAAGTCACCAACGTGGCCATCCTCTCCGACAAAGCCGCGCAACTCAAGAAAGGTATCGTCAGCGATTATCTGCTGCCGGACGTGGCGCTGGTCAGCCCGCAGATGACCCTTACCTGCCCCCGGAGCGTGACCGCCGCCAGTGGCGTCGATGCACTGGTGCATGCCATCGAGTCCTACCTGTCGCTCAATGCCTCGCCGATCACCGATGCCTTGGCTATCGGCGCAATAAAACTGATCACCCGCGCCTTGCCCAAGGCCTACGCCAACCCCGCTCATTTGCAAGCTCGCGAAGACATGGCCACTGCAAGCCTGATGGCCGGCATGGCGTTCGGCAATGCTGGGGTCGGGGCGGTGCATGCGCTGGCGTATCCGCTGGGGGGGCGCTTTCACGTGTCCCATGGTGTGGCAAACGCCTTGTTGCTGCCGTATGTCATGGCGTGGAACAAGATGGCTTGCGTCGAGCGCATGCGCGACATTGCCGAAGCCATGGGCATAAAGACCGCGCACCTGAGTGACCTTGAAGCCGCTGATGAAGCCGTGGAGGCCATGGTTGCGCTGTGTGCTGCCGTGGAAATCCCCCAGGGCCTGAGCAGCCTTGGGGTGACGGACGAAGTGATACCGTCCATGGCGGTGGAAGCGGCCGGGATCGAGCGACTGATGCGCAATAACCCACGCAAACTGAGCGCCAGCGATATCGAGAAGATCTACCGCGCGGCGTATTGATCGTCTGCCACGGTGGGCGCGCCAAATCTTGAGGTATACAATGCGCGCCATCGTGATTTCGCTCAAAACAGGTGCGTCATGCAGCCCTTCGCTATTGCTCCGTCGATTCTCTCCGCCGACTTCGCCCGCCTGGGCGAGGAAGTGGACAACGTTCTGGCCGCCGGCGCCGACATCGTGCACTTCGATGTCATGGACAACCATTACGTACCCAACCTGACCATCGGCCCGATGGTCTGCGCAGCGCTGCGCAAGTACGGCGTCACGGCGCCGATCGACGCGCACCTGATGGTCAGCCCGGTGGATCGCATCGTCGGCGACTTCATCGAGGCCGGTGCCACCTACATCACCTTCCACCCCGAAGCCACCCAGCACATCGACCGCTCCCTGCAGTTGATTCGCGAAGGCGGATGCAAGGCCGGCCTGGTGTTCAACCCGGCCACGCCCCTGGACGTGCTCAAGTACGTGATGGACAAGGTCGACATGATCCTGCTGATGAGCGTCAACCCCGGCTTCGGCGGGCAGAAGTTCATTCCTGGTACCCTCGACAAGCTGCGCGAAGCCCGCGCGCTGATCAAGGCATCGGGCCGTGATATCCGCCTGGAGATCGACGGTGGCGTGAACGTCAATAACATCCGCGAAATCGCAGAGGCCGGTGCCGACACCTTTGTCGCAGGCTCGGCCATTTTCAATGCGCCGGACTACAAAGAGGTCATTGAAAAGATGCGTGCCGAACTGGCCCTGGCCCGTCTATGAGCGGCTTTGAGCAGCTGTTCCCCGGCAGCCTGCCGCGTCTGGTGATGTTCGACCTCGACGGCACGCTGGTCGACTCGGTGCCGGACCTGGCGGCGGCCGTGGACAACATGCTGCTCAAGCTCGGTCGCCCGGCCGCCGGAATTGACGCCGTGCGCCACTGGGTCGGCAACGGCGCGCCCATGCTGGTGCGGCGGGCCCTGGCCAACCATATCGATGCCCAGGGCGTCGATGACGCCGAGGCCGAGCGGGCGCTGGAGTTGTTCAACGAAGCCTATGAAGGCAATCACGAACTGACGGTCGTCTACCCCGGTGTGCGTTCCACCCTCAAGTGGCTGCACAAGCAAGGCGTTGAAATGGCCCTGATCACCAACAAGCCGGAGCGCTTTGTCGCGCCGCTGCTGGATCAGATGAAAATCGGTCGTTATTTTCGCTGGATCATCGGTGGCGATACCCTGCCACAGAAAAAACCTGACCCGGCCGCGCTGTTTTTCGTGATGAAAATGGCCAACATCCCGGCCTCTCAATCGCTGTTCGTCGGCGACTCGCGCAGCGATGTGTTGGCGGCGAAAGCCGCCGGGGTCAAATGTGTGGCGCTGAGCTACGGCTACAACCATGGCCGGCCGATCGCCGAGGAGTTTCCCGCGCTGGTGATCGACGATTTGCGCCTGTTAATTCCCGGTTGCCTTGACCCGGCCGCTGAGATAACGTTGCCCGACGCTGTTCAATCCTCTTCTGGAAACGCCATCGTGGTGGTCACTCGCAAACTCTGGATGAAAGTCATGAAGGCCCTGGCCCGCTGGCGTTGGCGCGCCTGACCTGATTCTGGCCGGTTATCCGGCGCGTTTGCATACCTGACTGTCAGCTCCTCCTGCCACGAGGCACACCATGATCCGCGAAGAATTCCTGCGTCTAGCCGCTGCCGGCTATAACCGTATCCCGCTTGCCTGCGAAACCCTGGCCGACTTCGACACGCCGCTGTCGATCTACCTCAAGCTGGCCGATGAGCCCAACTCATACCTGCTCGAATCGGTGCAGGGCGGTGAGAAATGGGGCCGTTATTCCATCATCGGCCTGCCGTGCCGCACGGTGCTGCGGGTCCATGACCATCGTGTCAGCGTGACCCATGACGGCGTCGAGATCGAAAGCCTGGAGGTCGAAGATCCGCTGGCCTTCGTCGAAACCTTCAAGGCTCGCTACAACGTGCCTACCATCCCCGGCCTGCCGCGGTTCAACGGTGGCCTGGTGGGTTATTTCGGCTACGACTGCGTACGCTATGTGGAAAAGCGTCTGGGCACCTGCCCGAACCCGGACCCGCTGGGCGTGCCGGACATTTTGCTGATGGTCTCTGACGCAGTGGTCGTCTTCGATAACCTCGCCGGCAAGATGCACGCGATTGTCCTGGCCGATCCGTCCCGGGAAGACGCCTACGAGCAAGGTCAGAAAAGTCTTCAGGCGCTGTTGGAAAAACTCCGGCAGCCGATCACGCCGCGTCCTGGCCTGGATTTCAGCAAACAGTCGGCGGCCGACCCGGTGTTCCGTTCCAGTTTCACTCAGAACGATTACGAAAGGGCCGTCGATACCATCAAGGAATACATCCTGGCCGGCGACTGCATGCAAGTGGTGCCGTCGCAACGGATGTCCATCGACTTCAAGGCTGCGCCCATCGACCTGTACCGGGCGCTGCGCTGTTTCAATCCGACGCCTTACATGTACTTCTTCAATTTCGGTGACTTCCATGTTGTGGGCAGTTCACCCGAAGTGCTGGTGCGGGTCGAAGACAACCTGATCACTGTGCGGCCTATCGCTGGCACCCGCCCTCGTGGGGCCACGGAGGAAGCCGACCGGGCGCTGGAAGAGGACCTGCTGTCGGATGACAAGGAAATCGCCGAGCACCTGATGCTGATCGACTTGGGCCGCAATGACACCGGGCGCGTCTCGGAAGTCGGTTCGGTGAAGCTCACCGAAAAGATGGTCATCGAGCGTTATTCCAACGTGATGCACATCGTCTCCAACGTCACGGGCCAGTTGAAGGCCGGGCTGACGGCGATGGACGCCCTGCGGGCCATCCTGCCGGCAGGAACGTTGTCTGGCGCCCCGAAAATCCGCGCCATGGAAATCATCGACGAACTGGAGCCGGTCAAGCGTGGGGTGTACGGCGGGGCCGTGGGCTATTTTGCCTGGAACGGCAACATGGACACTGCCATTGCCATCCGCACCGCCGTCATCAAGGACGGTGAGCTGCACGTGCAGGCCGGCGGCGGGATCGTGGCCGACTCGGTGCCGGTGCTGGAGTGGGAAGAAACCCTGAACAAGCGCCGGGCAATGTTCCGTGCCGTGGCGCTGGCCGAGCAGACCCCAAGCGACTGAATGGAAGCTGATCAACTGTGGGAGCGAGCCTGCTCGCGAGGCGATGCATGTGTTGAACATGGCGGCCTCATCGCGAGCAGGCTCGCTCCCACACAGGGTTATCTCGATCAGAAATCCAGACTGACCCCGACATTCACTCCTTGCTGGGTAAAGTCATCGTCCTTGCGCAGCGTATAACCGCCCCGCAGGGCCAGATCGTTGGTCAACTTGTGGCTGACCCCCAGGCTCAGGCGATTCAAATGACTCTGCGGCGTATAGCCTTCAAGCGTGAAATCATTGGCCGGCAGACTGTTGAGGGCGATGTTCACTTTTTGGGTGTCGTCTTCGTACTCGCGTTCGTGGGCATATTCGCCATACACCTGGGTCTGACGGGTGAAGTTGTATTTGCCTTGCAAGCCAATGCCCAAGCGTTTCGAGTCGCGGGTCTGGTCATCGAAAGTCAGGGCGGTGGAGCGGGTGCTCTTTTCTGAATACCCGTCGACTTCCACCTTCGCATAATCGGCGCTGATAAACGGTGACAGGTGCCACTGACTGCCCGGCTGGGCAATGTCGTAGCCCAGGCGCGTGCTGAATGCCCACAGGTGACCGTCGGTGTCACCTTTCTCTTGCGCCTGGTTGACGCCCAGGTCGAACTTGCGCTCCAGGTTGTCGTAGTCGAGCTTGCCGCCGGTCAACGCGGCATCGGCCCACCAGCGGTTCTGCTGGAACTGGGCGAAAGCGGTGGCCAGGTAGCTGTTGAGTTTGTAGTCCGAATCGGCGCTGCCTGCCTCCATGTCCTGGCGGTAGAAACCGGCGGCTACACCCACGCGCCAAGCCTCGTTGAGACGATAGCTGCCACCGACGTTCAGGCTGTAGCCGCTGCCGTCGGCGCTGGCGCCACTGTTTTGGCTGTCGATGTCCAGGTGCTGGCCGCCGCCTGCGACGATCGCCCGCCATTGGCCGACGGCTTGCCAGTTCTCCCAGTCCGATTGCCACTGGCTGCGTAATTCATCCTGGTGGGCGCGCAAAGTCGAGTGGGCCATTTCCGGCAGCAATGTCAGCTCCCATGGCGCCGCGAGCAGGGAAAAGGCGTAATCGGCGATCAGTTGCTGTCCGGCCTCGGTGGGGTGGACCGAGTCGTTATAGATCAGCTTGGTGGGGTCTGGCGTCGCGCTGTTGATGCCATAGGTGGGGTTTTCCGTGCAGCCGTTGCCGCTGAAGCAGGTGGCGGTGAGGTTCTCGCCGGTGGCGAGGCCGAATCGTGCTGGATCGGCGAAACTTTCCTGCAGCAGTAGCGGAACGTTCAGTGGAATGATTTCGGCATCAATGCCTTGCAGCCGCGTGACCAGTTGCTGGTTGAACTGGTTGCTGAGCTGCGAAACGGCGTCTTGCAAAGGCGTGCCATTGAGCGCAGGGGTCAGGCCCAGGTCGGGCAGCAGCCAGACCATCACATAACGGGCTCCGGCGGTTTGCAGCACCTGGACACTGTCGGCCAGGCGGTCCGCGGCGGCGTTCGCCTGGGCGGGGGTCAGTACCAGGCCCTGGAGGAAGTCGTTACCGCCCCCGGAAAGGTAGTACAGCGCGTTCGGGTCGGCACGCAGGCCGTTGGACAGCAGGTATCCGTCACGGCTGCGTTCGCCAGTGTCGGAAACGCCGGTAATCGACTCGAGGATCTGGTCGGTGCGATACCCGCCCACGGCCCAGTTGTTGCCATCGGCCTGGCCTTCGCTGGCACGAACCGCCGAGGTGGATGCCGCGGTTTCATCATCGGAAAAGCCCAACCGTCCGCCCAGCAGTTGGGTGGAATTGAGGGAATAGGATTCGCCGCTTCCGTCGAGATAGAGCGGGCCGGTGCGGTTGGTAAAGCGTTGCGTGGCCCCGGACGGACCGTCCGGGTCGGCAAACTGGCCGGCATCGTTGAGGCTGTCGCCAAACACGATGAAGCTGGAGTAGGGATTGGGCGCGGCGCTCGCCTGGGCGCAGGCCATTGCCAGCAGACAGCCGGCCATTGGTACGAACAACGTTTTTCTTAGCATGAGAAAGTCCGTTTTTATCTTATTGTTGTTAGAAAACGAAACGACAGTACCAAAAACTTCCGGCGTTTTGCCATCCATCAGGCTCGTCGCGATTGTTTCAAAGCCCTTCGGGGGTCGTCATATTGCGTGCACCGTCCAGCTAAGCTACTGTGCCGGAACGTATGAACGAGACTTCCCCTGTGTCGATTGTCAGCAAACTTCTGGATCAATTGATCAAGGCACACGCCCGTTGGCGTTGGCGCGCCTGAACGTTCTCTGCCGGCTTGGCCGGACCTGTACCGATTTGCCTTCTTTACCCGCTTGAAAGTCGCTTCGCTGGCTCATCACACGCCTCGCCAAGCGCAACACCGCGCGGGTCACTCTCCGAAGGCTGTATTTCAAGTCAGTGAATTCAATAGGTTGCTTACGCCATGTTGCTGATGATCGATAACTACGACTCTTTTACCTACAACGTTGTGCAGTACCTGGGCGAGCTGGGCTCCGAGGTCAAGGTCGTGCGCAACGACGAACTGACCATCGCCGAAATCGAAGCCCTCAAGCCCGAGCGCATCGTGGTCTCTCCCGGTCCTTGCACGCCGACCGAAGCGGGCATTTCCATCGAAGCCATCAAGTATTTCGCCGGCAAGCTGCCGATCCTGGGTGTCTGCCTGGGGCACCAGTCGATCGGCCAGGCCTTTGGCGGCGACGTGGTGCGCGCCCGGCAAGTCATGCACGGTAAGACTAGCCCGGTATTTCACGAGAACAAGGGCGTGTTCGAAGGTCTGAATCTTCCGCTGACCGTCACCCGCTACCACTCCCTGATCGTCAAGCGCCAAACCCTGCCAGATTGTCTGGAACTGACCGCCTGGACTCAGCTCGAGGACGGCTCTGTGGATGAAATCATGGGGCTTCGTCACAAAACGTTGAATATCGAAGGCGTGCAATTTCACCCCGAGTCTATTCTCACCGAACAGGGTCACGAGCTGTTCGCCAACTTCCTCAAACAAACCGGCGGCACGCGCTAAGGACTTTTCATGGATATCAAGACAGCCCTGAGCCGTATCGTCGGCCATCTCGACCTGAGCACCGACGAAATGCGCGATGTGATGCGCGAAATCATGACCGGCCAATGCTCGGATGCGCAGATCGGCGCGTTCATGATGGCCATGCGCATGAAGAGCGAGAGCATCGATGAGATCGTCGGCGCGGTTTCGGTCATGCGCGAGCTGGCGGACCAGGTCGAACTCAAGACCCTGGATGGCGTGGTGGATGTGGTGGGCACCGGCGGTGACGGCGCCAATATCTTCAACGTCTCCACTGCCTCGGCCTTCGTCGTCGCCGCGGCCGGTTGCACCGTTGCCAAGCATGGCAATCGTGCGGTCTCCGGCAAGAGTGGCAGCGCCGACCTGCTGGAGGCGGCCGGGATCTACCTGAACCTGACGCCAGTACAGGTGGCGCGTTGCATCGATAACGTGGGCATCGGTTTCATGTTCGCCCAGACCCACCACCGCGCCATGAAGTACGCCGCCGCGCCGCGTCGTGATCTGGGCCTGCGGACGATGTTCAACATGCTCGGCCCGCTTACGAATCCGGCCGGTGTGAAGCATCAAGTGGTCGGTGTGTTCAGCCAGGCATTGTGCCGGCCCCTGGCCGAGGTCTTGCAACGTCTGGGCAGCAAGCACGTGCTGGTGGTCCATTCGAAGGATGGCCTGGACGAATTCAGCCTGGCTGCACCCACGTACGTGGCTGAATTAAAAAATGATCAGATCAGCGAGTATTGGGTCGAACCTGAAGACCTGGGCATGAAGAGCCAGAGCCTGCATGGGCTGGCGGTGGATGGGCCGGCCCAGTCGCTGGAGCTGATTCGCGATGCCTTGGGGCGCCGCAAGACTGAAAATGGCCAGAAGGCCGCCGAGATGATCGTGCTCAATGCGGGCGCCGCGTTGTATGCGGCGGATCACGCCAGCAGCCTCAAGCAGGGCGTGGAACTGGCCCATGATGCGTTGCACACCGGCCTTGCCAGGGAAAAACTCGAAGAGTTGGGTGCATTTACCGCCGTATTCAAAGTGGAGAACGAAGGATGAGTGTGCCAACGGTTCTGGAAAACATTCTGGCTCGCAAGGCTCAAGAGGTTGCCGAACGCAGTGCTCGGGTCAGTCTGGCAGAGCTGGAAACCTTGGCGCGGGCAGCGGATGCGCCGCGTGGCTTTGCCAAGGCGCTGATCGATCAGGCCAAGAGAAAGCAGCCAGCGGTGATTGCCGAAATTAAAAAGGCTTCCCCCAGCAAAGGCGTGATTCGTGAACACTTCGTCCCCGCCGACATCGCCAAGAGCTATGAGAAGGGCGGTGCGACTTGCCTTTCGGTGCTGACCGATATTGATTTTTTCCAGGGCGCCGATGAATACCTCAAACAGGCGCGGGAGGCGTGCAAGCTGCCGGTGATTCGCAAGGATTTCATGATCGATCCTTACCAGATCGTTGAAGCCCGAGCCCTGGGCGCAGATTGCGTGCTGTTGATTGTGTCCGCCCTGGACGATGTAAAAATGGCCGAGCTGGCGGCGGTCGCCAAAGGCGTGGGCCTGGATGTCCTGGTAGAGGTCCACGATGGCGAGGAGCTGGAGCGGGCCTTGAAGACCCTCGATACTCCGCTGGTCGGGGTGAACAACCGCAACCTGCATACTTTCGAAGTCAGCCTGGAAACGACTCTGGATTTGTTGCCGCGTATTCCGCGTGATCGCTTGGTGATCACCGAGAGCGGGATCCTGAACCGAGCCGATGTCGAGCTGATGGAAGTCAGCGATGTGTATTCGTTCCTGGTGGGCGAAGCGTTCATGCGCGCGGAAAATCCGGGTACCGAGTTGCAACGTCTGTTCTTCCCTGAACGCGGTGTTCCGATAAGCGGTTCGACGCTGGATTGATTCAATGTCGCCGGTGATTTCCCTGACCGTCGAAGCCGGTCTGCAAGCCGAACAGGATTTGCTGGCCAGCATCTGTGCAGGCGACGCTGAGTTCGGCTTGTTGTTCTGGCAGCCCAATGATCGCGCGCTGGTCATGCCTCGTCGTTTGAGTCGTTTACCGGGGTTCGAACACGCCTGCCAAATCTCGGCGGCCCACGACTGGCCAGTGCTGCTGCGCGAAACCGGCGGTGAGCCGGTGCCGCAGTCTGCCGCCACCGTCAATATCGCCCTGGTTTACGCTCCGCCGCGTAGTGAAGGCGACCATGGCCGCATCGAAACCGGTTATCGCCGGTTGTGTGATCCGATCTGCCAGTTATTGGATGAGCTGGGTGGGGTGGCTTCGTTGGGTGAAGTCGAGGGTGCGTTCTGCGACGGTCGATTCAACGTCAATCTCGACGGCCGGAAAATGGTCGGCACTGCTCAGCGCTGGCGTCAGAGCAAGGGCGGCCAACGCCCGGTGGGTCTGGTGCATGGAGCCCTGTTGCTGGAGAACGAACGCGAATCGATGGTTGCCGCGGTCAATCGTTTCAATGAAGCCTGTGGCCTGGCGCAGCGAGTGCGCGCCGAGAGTCATATCGCCTTGCATGAAAAATTCCCGGCGCCTCACGCGTTGCAGCGGCTTGAGGCGCTGTACCGGGAACTGCTGACCAGGCTGCTCGCCTAGCGCGTCCCAAACACCACCATGGTCTTGCCTTTGACGCTGACCAGGTTGCGCTCTTCCAGATCCTTGAGCACACGACCGACCATCTCCCGCGAGCAACCCACAATCCGCCCGATTTCCTGGCGCGTCACCTTGATCTGCATGCCGTCCGGGTGGGTCATGGCATCGGGTTGCTTGCACAGTTCCAGCAAGCAGCGGGCGACGCGACCGGTCACGTCGAAGAAGGCGAGGTCGCCCACCTTGCGGGTAGTGTTGCGCAGGCGCTGTGCGATTTGTCCGCTGAGGACGTACAGAATGTCCGGATCCTGCACCGACAGTTCCCGGAACTTGCTGTAGCTGATCTCCGCGACCTCACATTCGACCTTGGCCCGTACCCAGGCGCTACGTTCCTGTTCTTTGCCTGCCTGTTCAAACAATCCAAGTTCGCCGAAGAAATCCCCGGCGTTGAGATAGGCGATGATCATTTCGCGACCGTCATCATCCTCGATCAGGATCGTGACCGACCCTTTGATGATGAACGACAGGGTGTCGGAGCGATCGCCCGCGCAGATGATGTTGTGCTTGGCCGGGTAGCGGCGACGCTGACAATGCATCAAGAGTTTGTCGAGATTCTTGATCTTGGGTGTGGGAGTAATGGCAACCATGGTTGTATCCCGAAAGACTGCGCGGTGTATTGATTTGGATTTTTTGTGGGGCGCGACTGGCAATCGCTATAGCTGGCCATACGCCAGCTAATTGGCGCCAGCTTAACAGAGGCGTCCCTAATTGATTTGAGAATTTACCTACACGTATTTGTCATGCGTCCTAAGGCAGAAGCCGCCGTGGCGGGGGGCTGTGCTAAGCTGGCGACCCTTTTTTCAGACAGTGGAGTCTTGGCGATGAAGGCACGCATCCAATGGGCTGGCGAAGCCATGTTCCTCGGTGAGTCAGGTAGCGGTCATGTGGTCGTCATGGATGGCCCGCCAGAAGCCGGAGGTCGGAACCTGGGTGTAAGGCCGATGGAAATGCTCCTGCTGGGCGTGGGCGGCTGCAGTAACTTCGACGTGGTCAGCATCCTTAAAAAATCGCGCCAGGCCGTCGAAAGTTGCGAAGCTTTCCTGGAAGCGGAGCGCGCCACCGAAGACCCGAAAGTGTTCACCAAGATTCACATGCATTTCGTGGTGAAGGGGCGTGCCTTGAAGGAAGCCCAGGTCAAGCGCGCCATTGAGCTGTCAGCCGAGAAATATTGCTCGGCTTCCATCATGCTCGGCGCCGCCGGTGTTGAAATCACTCACGATTATGAAATCATCGAATTGGGTTGAATCGACATCCAACCATCATAAAAGCAGTGCAAGCTCTGGCGATCAGAAGCCGACCTCTGCATAATGCGCCACTTTTTTCAGGGCAGTGATCGGTCCTCCGGCCGGTCCCTTGTCTGGACAGACAACCAAAATCGCCATCGCGAAGAGGTGTTAACCGTCCTACGCAGGTGCGTCGTTCGCATCTGACGGGCATGCTTGATCACGCGGCCAGGCCGCAATACATAGAGAGTTTTCAAACGGTGAAAAGCAAACTCAAGCTCCATGGGTTCAATAACCTGACAAAGACCTTGAGCTTCAACATCTATGACATCTGCTATGCGGAAACCCCGCAGGACCAGCAGGCCTACGTCGAGTACATCAATAAAGAGTACAACGCCAAGCGCCTCACGCAGATCCTCACGGAAGTTGTCGATATCATTGGTGCCAACATCCTGAACATCGCCAGTCAGGACTATGAACCCCAAGGCGCCAGCGTGACCATTCTGATCTCGGAAGAACCGGTGACACCGACCGACAGCCAGATCGAAGAGTCCCCGGGCCCATTGCCGGAAATCATCCTGGCCCACCTCGACAAGAGCCACATTACGGTACATACCTACCCGGAAATCCACCCGGTGGATGGCATTGCGACGTTCCGTGTGGACATTGACGTGTCGACCTGTGGCGTCATTTCACCGCTCAAGGCACTCAATTTCCTGATTCACCAGTTCGACTCGGACATCGTGACGGTGGATTATCGCGTGCGTGGCTTTACCCGCGACGTTGAAGGCCACAAGCACTTTATTGATCACGAGATCAACTCGATTCAGAACTATCTCTCCGAAGACACTCGCGACGCGTACCAGATGACCGACGTGAACGTGTATCAGGAAAACCTGTTCCACACCAAAATGCTGCTCAAGAACTTCGAGCTTGATAACTACCTGTTCGGGGACGCTACCAGCAACCTTTCTGCTGAACAGCGGGATCAGGTGGAAGACCGTGTGAAACACGAGATGCTGGAAATTTTCTACGCGCGCAACATGCCACGCTGAAGGTTTCAGCTACAAAAAAGGCGGCTCCCCATGGGAGTCGCCTTTTTTAGTTTCTGTAGAACGTGGATGAACGCTCAGGCCTGCAACGCTGTGGCGTGGGTATAACCCCTTCGCCACCCTTGCACGATCAGATTCGATAGGTGCTCTTGGTCATGACCTTGGCCAGCAGGCTCATGCCGAACTTCACCGGCGCTGGAAAACGAAACCCTCCGGCCTCGAGTGCACTTTCGGCGTGGTGCTCTTCATCCTCGCGCATCTGCTTGAGAATCGCCCGGGACTTTTCGTCCTCGGCCGGCAACTGCTCCAAGTGCTCATTCAGGTGTTTGCACACCTGATGTTCAGTGGCCGCCACAAAGCCGAGGCTGACTTTGTCGCTGATCAGCCCGGCCACTGCGCCGATTCCAAATGACATCCCATAAAACAACGGGTTCAGGACGCTGGTATGGCTGCCCAGTTGGTGAATGCGTTGTTCGCACCAGACCAGATGGTCGATTTCTTCCTCGGCGGCATGCTCCATCGCCTCACGTACCTGGGGCAGCTTCGCCGTCAGCGCCTGGCCCTGATACAGCGCCTGGGCGCAGACTTCACCGGTGTGGTTGATGCGCATCAGCCCAGCGACATGGCGGGTTTGCTCGTCACTCATTTGCACGTCTGGCTGCACGATAGCCGGCGATGGACGGTAGGGCTGACCACTGAAGGGCAGCAGCGTACGCATCGCGGTATCAGCTTGCAGCAGTAGACGGTCAATCGGTGAGTAGTGACGTTGGGTAGTCATGCTTACCTCCGGGAAAAATCTCGGCGGCCAGTTTAACTCAATCGGCCGCTCAGGATTTGCGTTGGGTCAGGGTATCAACCCGGCGGCCAGTTCATCTGGCGCTGCCCAAGCACATGCATATGAATGTGATAGACGGTCTGTCCCCCAAGTTCATTGCAGTTCATCACCACACGAAAACCTTCTTCGCAGCCCAGTTCAAGCGCCAGGCGCTGGGCAGTGAACAGGATATGCCCGGCCAAGCCTTTGTCTTCTTCGGTCAGATCATTGAGCGTGCGGATCGGTTTCTTTGGGATGACCAGGAAATGCACAGGTGCTTGTGGGGCGATGTCGTGGAACGCCAGAACTTGATCATCTTCGTAAATGATCTTGGCCGGAATCTCCCGGTTGATGATCTTGGTAAACAGAGTATCCACAGCTGTTTCTCCATTGGGTTAGTCGAGCTTGAGTGTACTTAAGGCGCGATTGGCGAGCCCGGGTTTTCACGGCAAAAGGCATTCAGCGGGGGCAGCAGGCCTTGTTGGTCATGCCGGCAATCGTGCGAACCAGCCATCGCGGGCCCAGCCGCGGCAACGCTGCCAGCCAGCGATTGCGGCGCCCAGGAATGATGATCGCCCGGTTTTTTTCCAGTGCGCGCACGGCATACAGCGCGACTTCCTCCGGGCTCATCAGGGTTTGACTGTCGTTGAATTTCTGTTCATTGAGCTGCGCCCGGGCGAAAAAGCCGGTTCGTGTCGGGCCAGGGCAAAGCACCGATACCTTTATTGCGCTTTTTTTCAGCTCGACCCGCAGGGCTTCGGAGAAATGCAGCACGTAAGCCTTGCTGGCGTGATAGGTGCTCATCCAGGGGCCAGGCTGGAACGCGGCGATCGATGCAACGTTCAGGATCTGGCCACCGCCCTGCAGCGCCATGCTGTTGCCCACCGAGTGACAGAGCCGCGTCAAGGCGAGGATGTTGACTTCGATCAGGTCCTGCTCGGTCATCCAGTCCTGGCCCAGGAACGGCCCGCTGGTGCCGATACCGGCACAATTGACCAGCAGGTCGATCTGTCGCTCGCCTTCTTCCAGCTCGAGCAGAAAGCCTGAAAGCCTCAGCGGTTCTCCCAGGTCACAGGCCCGGAACAACACCTCCACGCCAAAACGCTGAGTCAGTTCGATTGCAATACTTTCCAGCCGATCACGCTGTCGAGCCACCAATATCAGGTCGCGACCGCGGCGGGCGAGTGCTTCGGCCATTGCCAGGCCAATGCCACTGGAGGCGCCAGTGATCAGAGCGTAACGGGTCATGCAGTTCTCCATCGCAACGGCCCGTCACCAGTGTACTGAGCTGTCACCGGCACGAAGCGCGCTTATTGTTCCTCTTCATAGTCTACAGAAGGCGCAGCAGGCTCGGCTGCTTCGACGGCTGGTTCTGCAGTGTCTTCATCAATGAGCTCGCTGCTCTCATAGCTGCTCAAGGAACTGCTGTCGTATTCCTCTGTGATGCCGCTGAATGCACCGGCCATTGCGGCAAGGAAAGCCACCACGATCATGACAATCCACAGTGACGAAAGTACCTTGACCGCAGTGCTGTTGGGCGGCGGCGGGGGGCCATAGCGATTGGCGCCGGTGTTGCCGGGCAAGGCCATGAGTACGAAGGGGAAGACACTGCCCACGAACGGCACCAGGTTGAGCAGCCACAACCACCCGGACCAACCCAGGTCGTGCAGGCGCTGGACGCTGAACTGGATGCTTACATAAGCAAAGCCCAGTGCGATGATCAGTCCCAGCAGGCCGCCGACGATCATTGCCGCCGTGGAGCTGGAGGCGAGGATCCAGGTCAAGCCCAATGAAAAGGCTGTGCCCACCACAAACAGCATGACCAGCGTCAAGGCCATGGTCCAGCCCAGGAAGCGCAGCCGTCCGATGCGCCCATCGAAGCTGAAGGGCTTGAGCGTGCTGTACTCGGCCATTGCTTCACCCACCTCGGCTCGGGGTGGCGCGTAGGGCGATACCGGGTCGATGATTGAGTCCGGGTGGCGTCCGTTCGACGTCGGCGAATGCTGTACCTCGTCCAGGTTCAGTTCGAGGGAAGGTTCGGCTTCGATTCGCGCATCGATCCCGCTCTTGTTGAGAGCCTCCAGGTACTTCTGCGCTTCGGCCTGGGACAGGTTGCTTTTAAGCGCCACCTTGCGCCCGCTGAACAACCGCTCAATGGCACTGACATCGCTTTTGAACAGTTCAGCCAGGTTGAGCTTGGCTGTGGTGGTTTCGACACCCGGCAGCAGGGCTCCATCAAATACGATATTGAAACGGGTTTCGCTCATGCCAGGCATCCTTGTCTCATAAGGTTAAGCAATGGTTTTGATCCGGTTGATTTCAGCGGGGCCATTGGCCGCCGAGTTGTGTCGCGCGGGCCAGCGCTTGCCGGTACTCTTCATCCAGGCGTGCCACTAGCTGATCGACACTGGGCAGATCATGGATTTCACCCACGCCCTGGCCTGCGGACCATACGGTTTTCCAGGCCTTGGCTTCGTCGTTCAGCGGCTTGAGTTTGGAACCGAAATCCACTTCGCCCTTGCCCTGCAGGGCGGCCAGGTCGAAACCGGCGTTTTCCAGGCTCTGGCGCATGAAGCTGGCCGGCACTCCTGACACCGCAGGAGTATGCACGATGTCTGCGGCTCTGGATGTGAGCAACATCTCCTTATAAGCGTCAGGCGCATGGCTTTCGGTCGTGCCGATGAAGCGTGTGCCGAAGTAGGCCAAATCCGCGCCAAGCAGTTGGGCGGCCAGAATCTGATGGCCGTGGTTCAGACATCCCGCAAGCAGCAGGGTTTTGTCGAAGAACTGGCGGATTTCGGCGACCAGTGAGAAAGGGCTCCAGGTCCCGGCGTGGCCACCTGCGCCGGCGGCGACCGCTATCAAGCCGTCGACACCGGCTTGGGCAGCTTTCTCGGCATGACGGCGCGTGGTGACATCGTGGAATACCAGCCCACCATAGCTGTGAACCGCATCCACCAGTTCTTTCACGGCGCCCAGGCTGGTGATGACAATCGGCACCTGATGTTCGATGCAGATGGCCAGGTCGGCCTGAAGCCGTGGGTTGCTATGATGGACGATCAGGTTCACGGCATAGGGTGCCGGGTTTTCCATTGTTGCCAGGCCCGCTTCGATTTCTTCCAGCCAAGCCTTGAAACCACTGCTTTCGCGCTGGTTCAGCGCCGGAAAGCTGCCGACGATTCCGTTGCGGCAGCAGGCCAGTACCAGCTGTGGATTGGAAATCAGAAACATCGGCGCTGCCACGACGGGCAGGCGCAAACGTTGTTCAAGCAGAGCGGGCAGCGACATCGGAAGTACCCCGGATAAGGTGGTGCTGATTGAAAGTTAGAACGGCCGAACCACGACCAGAATTACGATAGCCAGCAATATCAGAACCGGCACTTCATTGAACCAGCGATAAAAGACATGGCTGCGGGTGTTTTCGCCACGGGCGAAGCGCTTCAATTGCGCGCCGCACATATGGTGATAGCCGATCAGCAATACCACCAGGGTCAGCTTGGCGTGCATCCAGCCGCCTTGAGTGAAGTAGGCACTAGCGTTGAGACTCAGCAGCCAGATGCCGAATACGAGGGTGGCGATCATCGCCGGCCCCATGATGCCGCGATACAGCTTGCGCTCCATGACGATGAAGCGTTCTTTACTGACGCTGTCTTCGCTTTGGGCGTGATAGACGAACAGGCGAGGCAGGTAGAACAGGCCGGCGAACCAGCAGACCATGCTGACGATATGAAGTGCTTTGAGCCATAGATAGAGCATTTTTTTGTATTCCCAGATTCACGGTAGCCCGATAGTAGAGGCTAGAGCGGCCACACGTCACCTTGGCGGTTGTCGCCGGGCCGCGCGGCCCCTATCATCGACAGCTTTCCAGTGGGTTCGTTGAGGGCAGGTATATGGTCAAGGTCGGTATCGTCGGCGGCACGGGTTACACCGGTGTCGAACTGCTGCGTCTGTTGGCACAGCATCCGCAGGCTGAGGTGGTGGTCATTACCTCCCGATCCGAGGCTGGACTGGCCGTCGCCGACATGTATCCGAACCTGCGGGGCCATTACGACGGCCTGGCGTTCAGCGTTCCGGACATCAAGACCCTCGGGGCCTGTGATGTGGTGTTCTTCGCCACGCCTCACGGTGTTGCCCATGCCCTGGCAGGCGAACTGCTGGCCGCCGGGACCAAGGTCATCGACCTGTCGGCAGATTTCCGTCTGCAGGACGCTGAAGAGTGGGCCAAATGGTACGGTCAGCCACACGGTGCGCCAGATCTGCTGGACGAGGCGGTCTACGGCCTGCCGGAAATCAATCGCGAGAAAATCCGGCAGGCACGGTTGATCGCTGTCCCGGGCTGCTATCCAACGGCAACGCAACTGGGTTTCCTGCCGCTGCTCGAGGCGGGGCTTGCTGATGCGTCGCGTCTGATCGCCGACTGCAAGTCGGGTGTCAGCGGTGCCGGCCGTGGTGCCAGTGTCGGCTCGTTGTACTCCGAGACGTCGGAAAGCATGAAGGCGTATGCCGTCAAAGGCCACCGTCATCTGCCGGAAATCCGCCAGGGGCTGCGTCGCGCGGCAGGCAAGGATGTCGGCCTGACTTTTGTGCCGCACCTGACGCCGATGATTCGGGGCATTCACTCCACGCTGTACGCAACCGTCGTCGACCGTTCCGTAGACCTGCAAGCGTTGTTCGAGAAGCGTTACGCCAACGAACCGTTCGTCGATGTGATGCCGGCTGGCAGCCACCCTGAAACTCGTAGCGTACGCGGCGCTAACGTTTGCCGGATCGCGGTGCATCGCCCACAGGATGGCGATCTGGTAGTGGTGTTGTCGGTCATCGATAATCTGGTCAAAGGCGCGTCCGGCCAGGCTGTGCAGAACTTGAACATCCTGTTCGGGCTGGATGAGCGTCTGGGTCTGTTCCACGCTGGGATGTTGCCTTAACTCCAATCTGAGGCTGCAAGCTTGAAGCGCCAGGCTTGCAGCTCATAACGTGTAGTTTGCGCCTGCCTCTCAAATAGTTGACCGATTTTCTAGGAGAAGCGGATAATGCGCGTCATCACGCATTATGGCGGCGTAAGCGCCGGGAGATATTCAGCATGAGCGTCGAAACCTTCACCCCCACGGCTTTGCAATTCACCCACGGTGCCGCGCACAAGGTGAAGAGCCTGGTCGATGAGGAGGGGAATGATCGTTTAAAGCTGCGCGTTTTTGTGACGGGCGGCGGTTGTTCGGGTTTTCAATACGGCTTCACTTTCGATGAGGAAGTGGCTGATGACGACACCATCGTCGAACGCGAAGGTGTCAGCCTCGTGGTCGATCCGATGAGCTTCCAGTACCTGGCGGGTGCTGAGGTGGATTATCAGGAAGGGCTGGAAGGGTCGCGCTTCGTCATCAAGAACCCTAACGCCACCACAACCTGTGGGTGCGGTTCTTCGTTTTCGATCTGAGGCTTTAAATAAGAACGCCGCAGCGCCTTACGGCTCTGCGGCGTTTTGCTGTGCGGCGAAAAATGGATTCAGGCGGGATAGATTGCGCCGAGTATGCGCAAACCCCGTGCGCCGGTGACACTTGGGCGATTCGCTGAAATGCCTTCAAGGCAGCAATGGGCCAGCCAGGCAAAGGCCATGGCTTCGACCCAATCCGGGTCTACACCGTAAGTGGCCGTGCTGCTGACTTGGGTGTTTGGCAGTAAGTCGGCCAGCCGCTTCATGAGTGTGCGGTTGTGCGCGCCGCCGCCGCAAACCAGCAGCTCTTGAGTGTTGGTCTGGGCATTCTGCAGTGAGTGGACGATGGTCAGGGCCGTCAGTTCGAGTAGCGTTGCCTGCACGTCTTCAGGGGCGAAGACCGGTAGGTGCGACAGGTGCTGGGTCAGCCAGGACAGGTTGAACACTTCGCGCCCTGTGCTTTTAGGGCCTTGAGTGACAAAGAAAGGGTCGCCAAGCAGAGCCTTTAGCAGAGCCGGTTCGACTTTTCCGCTGGCAGCCCACAGACCATCGCGATCAAAGTGCTCGCCCCGTTGCTGATGTATCCAGGCGTCCAGCAATACGTTGCCAGGGCCGCAATCGAAACCGGCTACCGGCTTTTCGGGTTCTATCAGGCTGAGATTGCTGAAGCCGCCGATATTCAGCACGGCACGATTGCCGGCCCGTTCTTCAAACAGTGCTTCGTGAAACGCAGGAACCAGCGGGGCGCCTTGTCCGCCAGCAGCAACATCGCGACTGCGAAAATCGCTGACGACGGCAATGCCGGTCAATTCGCTCAACAATGCGGGGTTGCCGATCTGCACGGTAAAGCCACGGGCCGGCTCGTGTCGAATGGTCTGACCATGACTACCGATTGCCCGGATACCTTCAGGTTTGAGCTTCTGTGCGTCGAGCAGCGTGTGGACGCCCTGCGCAGCCAGCCTTACCCAGTTTTGTTGGGCAATGGCTGAGCGAGCGATCTCATCGGGCCCGCTGCTGCATAACTCGAGCATTTCGGTGCGCAGGGAGGCGGGCATGGGGATGTAGTGCGTGGCGATCAACTTGATCGCCGGAGTCAGTTCGATCAGCGCGATATCCAGTCCATCCAGGCTGGTGCCAGACATCACGCCGATATAGTGCGCCATGGTTTAGCGCTTGCTTGAGGCGAGCATGGTGGCTTTTTCCTGGTCCATGCGAGCCATCAAGGGTTGGCTCTGAGCCAGGAAGCGTGAGCGCTCGGACTTGGCAATCGGATCGGCCATGGGGAGCTTCTGGCCCAGCGGATCAACGTGGACGCCGTTGACCTGGAATTCATAATGCAAATGCGGCCCGGTGGACAGACCGGTAGTGCCAATATAGCCAATCACCTGGCCTTGCTTGACGCTGCCGCCGGTTTTCACGCCTTTGGCGAAGCCCTGCATATGGCCATACAGTGTACGGTAAGTGTTGCCGTGCTGGATGATCACGGTGTTGCCATAGCCACCCCGGCGTCCGGCCAACAGCACTTTGCCGTCTCCGGCGGCCTTGATTGGGGTGCCGCGGGGAGCTGCGTAGTCGACGCCTTTATGGGCGCGGATCTTGTTCAGGATGGGATGTTTGCGGCCTACGGAGAATCTTGAGCTGATGCGGGCGAAATCAACCGGCGTACGGATAAATGCCTTGCGCATGCTGTTGCCGTCGGCAGTGTAATAGCTGCTGTTGCCTTGTTTGTTGGTGTAGCGCACCGCCGTGTAGGTCTTGCCGCGATTGGTGAAGCGGGCGGAAAGAATAGGGCCGTTGCCGACGCTTTTTCCGTTGACCATTTTCTGTTCGTAAATGACGTCGAACTCGTCGCCCTGACGAATATCCTGAGCGAAGTCGATGTCGTAGCCAAACACGCTGGCCATATCCATTGTCAGGCTATGGGAAAGGCCGGCGCGTGCGGCCGATTGCGACAATGAGCTGTTAATGACGCCATGAGCATAGGCTGAGCGCACGGTTGGTTTGGTGATGACGCGGTTGAACGCATAACCCTTGTCGTTTTTGCTCAGGGTGATGCTTTCCAGGTCACTTAGTTTGGTATGCAGGCTGGTCAGTTGTCCGTCTGGGCTGAGTTCGAACTCGAGTTTCTGACCCCTCTGGAGCCGAGCGAACTGTTTGGCTTTCTTGTCGCTGGCCAGGATCTCGTGGACCAGGGTCGACGGCAGCCCAACCTTTTCGAAGAGAGTGGAGAGCGTGTCGCCTTTGGCAACTATGACCTCATGGTGGCCCGGGTCTTTCTTTTCTTCGATCGCAGGCTCCGCTTGGGCGGACGCGGGCGTGTCTTCAGCGTTGTTTTCGATCTGCGCGAAGGGGGAGGCTGCGGCCTCGTTTGTGGCTTGGACGGCTTCGGCAGCGTCTTGATCTTGTGTCAGTTGTTCAGCAGGGCTTTCCAGTTCGAGACTCAGGGTCGTCTTTTTGGCTTCAACATCGCTGGAGGGAAACACCAGGAGCGCCAGGCTAAGAAGGGCGGCAATACCACTTGCAGCGAGCAGGTGGGTCTTGGGGTAAAGCGGCGGCGCTTTGGATGGTTCTGTGGTCATAGGTAATTTGACTTTTGAAGAGATGAATTGGAAAAGATGAATGACATGATGAAGATGAAATAACTGTATAAAATATAACCAAATCACCTGCGAAGCAAGCCCGCGGACACTCTGCCCGTGGATTGGTGTCCGCGCACCCGGCAAACCTTGTATTTGGTGCGCGATCTTGTATGGTTGGGTCCCTTTGAATCTGAGCCTTGCGGGTCTGTTATGAAGTCGGTTGAAGAGCAGCTAGCGCTGATCAAGCGTGGTGCAGAAGAGTTGTTGGTCGAGTCCGAGCTGATTGAAAAGCTCAAGCGTGGGCAGCCGCTGCGTATCAAGGCTGGTTTCGACCCGACGGCACCCGATCTGCACCTGGGTCATACCGTGCTTATTAATAAGCTGCGTCAGTTCCAGGACCTGGGGCATCAGGTCATCTTCCTGATAGGTGACTTCACTGGGATGATCGGCGATCCGAGTGGTAAGAGCGCAACGCGCCCACCGCTGACGCGCGAGCAGGTTCTTGATAATGCCGAGACCTACAAGACTCAGGTCTTCAAGATTCTTGATCCGGCCAAGACCGAAGTCGCTTTCAACTCCACCTGGATGGATCAGATGGGGCCGGCGGATTTCATTCGCCTGACCTCCCAATACACCGTGGCTCGTATGCTCGAGCGCGATGATTTTGACAAGCGCTATAAAACCAGTCAGCCGATCGCCATTCATGAATTCCTCTATCCGCTTGTTCAGGGCTATGACTCGGTGGCGTTGCGTGCTGACGTCGAGCTCGGCGGTACGGATCAAAAGTTCAACCTGCTGATGGGGCGCGAGCTTCAGCGTGGTTATGGTCAGGAAGCCCAGTGCATTCTGACCATGCCTTTGCTGGAGGGGTTGGATGGTGTGAAGAAGATGTCCAAGTCGTTGGGTAACTATGTGGGTATCCAGGAAGCGCCGGGTGTTATGTACGGCAAGCTGGTTTCCATTCCTGACGTGCTTATGTGGCGTTACTTCGAATTGCTCAGCTTCCGTTCCATGGATGAGATCAACGCATTCCGTGCGGATGTTGAGGCTGGGGCAAATCCGCGGGACATCAAGATCAAGCTGGCTGAGGAGATTGTCGCCCGTTTCCATGGTGAGGAAGCTGCGGCCAATGCTCATCGTGCGGCGGGCAACCGGATGAAGGATGGCGAATTGCCGGATGATCTGCCTGAGATCGAATTGACTGCGGCCGAGGATATGCCGATTGCGGCCGTCCTTAATAAAGCAGGCTTGGTCAAGAATGCTGCGGCAGCGCGAGATCTTCTTGGTTCGGGCGGCGTGCGCATCGATGGTGAAGTGGTGGATCGCGCTTACATATATAAGCTGGGCGCTACCCATGTCTGTCAGGCTGGCAAGAAGGCTTTTGCACGTATCGTGCTGAAGCCGGAATAAAAGCCGAAATTAGTGCTTGACGGCAAATTCTGGAAGTCTATAATTCGCCCCACTTCCGGCGCAGTCGAAACGGAAAACTCCTTGAGTTTCAATGAGTTAAACGATTTTAGACAGCGCAGGGCTTCAGGTCATCGAAGCTTGGGAAGCAGTTGGTGGGGCGGTTTTTCTGGCTCCGTTAACGATTCGATCTTCTCGATCGAAAGCGTCAAAAAGAGGTGTTGACAGCAGCGAGTAACGCTGTAGAATTCGCCTCCCGCTAACGAGAGATCGGAAGCGCAAGTGGTTGAAGTTGCAGAGGAAACTTTGAAAACTTCTTAAAATAACCGCTTGACAGATACGCTGGGCGCTGTAGAATGCGCGCCTCGGTTGAGACGAAAGGCTCAACCCACCGCTCTTTAACAACTGAATCAAGCAATTCGTGTGGGTGCTTGTGGAGTCAGACTGCTAGTCAACAGATTATCAGCATCACAAGTTACTCCGCGAGAAATCAAAGATGTAACCAACGATTGCTGAGCCAAGTTTAGGGTTTTCTCAAAACCCAAAGATGTTTGAACTGAAGAGTTTGATCATGGCTCAGATTGAACGCTGGCGGCAGGCCTAACACATGCAAGTCGAGCGGTAGAGAGGTGCTTGCACCTCTTGAGAGCGGCGGACGGGTGAGTAAAGCCTAGGAATCTGCCTGGTAGTGGGGGATAACGCTCGGAAACGGACGCTAATACCGCATACGTCCTACGGGAGAAAGCAGGGGACCTTCGGGCCTTGCGCTATCAGATGAGCCTAGGTCGGATTAGCTAGTTGGTGAGGTAATGGCTCACCAAGGCGACGATCCGTAACTGGTCTGAGAGGATGATCAGTCACACTGGAACTGAGACACGGTCCAGACTCCTACGGGAGGCAGCAGTGGGGAATATTGGACAATGGGCGAAAGCCTGATCCAGCCATGCCGCGTGTGTGAAGAAGGTCTTCGGATTGTAAAGCACTTTAAGTTGGGAGGAAGGGCATTAACCTAATACGTTAGTGTTTTGACGTTACCGACAGAATAAGCACCGGCTAACTCTGTGCCAGCAGCCGCGGTAATACAGAGGGTGCAAGCGTTAATCGGAATTACTGGGCGTAAAGCGCGCGTAGGTGGTTCGTTAAGTTGGATGTGAAATCCCCGGGCTCAACCTGGGAACTGCATTCAAAACTGTCGAGCTAGAGTATGGTAGAGGGTGGTGGAATTTCCTGTGTAGCGGTGAAATGCGTAGATATAGGAAGGAACACCAGTGGCGAAGGCGACCACCTGGACTGATACTGACACTGAGGTGCGAAAGCGTGGGGAGCAAACAGGATTAGATACCCTGGTAGTCCACGCCGTAAACGATGTCAACTAGCCGTTGGGAGCCTTGAGCTCTTAGTGGCGCAGCTAACGCATTAAGTTGACCGCCTGGGGAGTACGGCCGCAAGGTTAAAACTCAAATGAATTGACGGGGGCCCGCACAAGCGGTGGAGCATGTGGTTTAATTCGAAGCAACGCGAAGAACCTTACCAGGCCTTGACATCCAATGAACTTTCCAGAGATGGATTGGTGCCTTCGGGAACATTGAGACAGGTGCTGCATGGCTGTCGTCAGCTCGTGTCGTGAGATGTTGGGTTAAGTCCCGTAACGAGCGCAACCCTTGTCCTTAGTTACCAGCACGTCATGGTGGGCACTCTAAGGAGACTGCCGGTGACAAACCGGAGGAAGGTGGGGATGACGTCAAGTCATCATGGCCCTTACGGCCTGGGCTACACACGTGCTACAATGGTCGGTACAGAGGGTTGCCAAGCCGCGAGGTGGAGCTAATCCCACAAAACCGATCGTAGTCCGGATCGCAGTCTGCAACTCGACTGCGTGAAGTCGGAATCGCTAGTAATCGCGAATCAGAATGTCGCGGTGAATACGTTCCCGGGCCTTGTACACACCGCCCGTCACACCATGGGAGTGGGTTGCACCAGAAGTAGCTAGTCTAACCTTCGGGGGGACGGTTACCACGGTGTGATTCATGACTGGGGTGAAGTCGTAACAAGGTAGCCGTAGGGGAACCTGCGGCTGGATCACCTCCTTAATCGACGACCGCAGCTGCTTCATGAGCTCCCACACGAATTGCTTGATTCATTGAAGAAGACGATTGGGTCTGTAGCTCAGTTGGTTAGAGCGCACCCCTGATAAGGGTGAGGTCGGCAGTTCGAATCTGCCCAGACCCACCAATTTCATGGTGTTCCCTGTAGAAATACGGGGCCATAGCTCAGCTGGGAGAGCGCCTGCCTTGCACGCAGGAGGTCAGCGGTTCGATCCCGCTTGGCTCCACCATTACAGATTGGCACCAACGTTTAAAGCTTAGAAATGAGCATTCCACCAAGACGGTGCTGAATGTTGATTTCTAGTCTTTTGATTAGATCGTTCTTTAAAAATTTGGGTATGTGATAGAAAGATAGACTGAACGTTACTTTCACTGGTAACGGATCAGGCTAAGGTAAAATTTGTGAGTGCTCTTAGAGCATGCGAATTTTCGGCGAATGTCGTCTTCACAGTATAACCAGATTGCTTGGGGTTATATGGTCAAGTGAAGAAGCGCATACGGTGGATGCCTTGGCAGTCAGAGGCGATGAAAGACGTGGTAGCCTGCGAAAAGCTTCGGGGAGTCGGCAAACAGACTTTGATCCGGAGATGTCTGAATGGGGGAACCCAGCCATCATAAGATGGTTATCTTGTACTGAATACATAGGTGCAAGAGGCGAACCAGGGGAACTGAAACATCTAAGTACCCTGAGGAAAAGAAATCAACCGAGATTCCCTTAGTAGTGGCGAGCGAACGGGGACTAGCCCTTAAGTGGCTTTGAGATTAGCGGAACGCTCTGGAAAGTGCGGCCATAGTGGGTGATAGCCCTGTACGCGAAAGTCTCTTAGTCATGAAATCGAGTAGGACGGAGCACGAGAAACTTTGTCTGAATATGGGGGGACCATCCTCCAAGGCTAAATACTACTGACTGACCGATAGTGAACTAGTACCGTGAGGGAAAGGCGAAAAGAACCCCGGAGAGGGGAGTGAAATAGATCCTGAAACCGTATGCGTACAAGCAGTGGGAGCCCACTTTGTTGGGTGACTGCGTACCTTTTGTATAATGGGTCAGCGACTTATTTTCAGTGGCGAGCTTAACCGAATAGGGGAGGCGTAGCGAAAGCGAGTCTTAATAGGGCGTCTAGTCGCTGGGAATAGACCCGAAACCGGGCGATCTATCCATGGGCAGGTTGAAGGTTGGGTAACACTAACTGGAGGACCGAACCGACTACCGTTGAAAAGTTAGCGGATGACCTGTGGATCGGAGTGAAAGGCTAATCAAGCTCGGAGATAGCTGGTTCTCCTCGAAAGCTATTTAGGTAGCGCCTCATGTATCACTGTAGGGGGTAGAGCACTGTTTCGGCTAGGGGGTCATCCCGACTTACCAAACCGATGCAAACTCCGAATACCTACAAGTGCCGAGCATGGGAGACACACGGCGGGTGCTAACGTCCGTCGTGAAAAGGGAAACAACCCAGACCGTCAGCTAAGGTCCCAAAGTTATGGTTAAGTGGGAAACGATGTGGGAAGGCTTAGACAGCTAGGAGGTTGGCTTAGAAGCAGCCACCCTTTAAAGAAAGCGTAATAGCTCACTAGTCGAGTCGGCCTGCGCGGAAGATGTAACGGGGCTCAAACCATACACCGAAGCTACGGGTATCACTTAGGTGATGCGGTAGAGGAGCGTTCTGTAAGCCTGTGAAGGTGAGTTGAGAAGCTTGCTGGAGGTATCAGAAGTGCGAATGCTGACATGAGTAACGACAATGGGTGTGAAAAACACCCACGCCGAAAGACCAAGGTTTCCTGCGCAACGTTAATCGACGCAGGGTTAGTCGGTCCCTAAGGCGAGGCTGAAAAGCGTAGTCGATGGAAAACAGGTTAATATTCCTGTACTTCTGGTTATTGCGATGGAGGGACGGAGAAGGCTAGGCCAGCTTGGCGTTGGTTGTCCAAGTTTAAGGTGGTAGGCTGAGATCTTAGGTAAATCCGGGATCTTAAGGCCGAGAGCTGATGACGAGTTACCCTTTGGGTGACGAAGTGGTTGATGCCATGCTTCCAAGAAAAGCTTCTAAGCTTCAGGTAACCAGGAACCGTACCCCAAACCGACACAGGTGGTTGGGTAGAGAATACCAAGGCGCTTGAGAGAACTCGGGTGAAGGAACTAGGCAAAATGGCACCGTAACTTCGGGAGAAGGTGCGCCGGTGAGGGTGAAGCACTTGCTGCGTAAGCCCACGCCGGTCGAAGATACCAGGCCGCTGCGACTGTTTATTAAAAACACAGCACTCTGCAAACACGAAAGTGGACGTATAGGGTGTGACGCCTGCCCGGTGCCGGAAGGTTAATTGATGGGGTTAGCTAACGCGAAGCTCTTGATCGAAGCCCCGGTAAACGGCGGCCGTAACTATAACGGTCCTAAGGTAGCGAAATTCCTTGTCGGGTAAGTTCCGACCTGCACGAATGGCGTAACGATGGCGGCGCTGTCTCCACCCGAGACTCAGTGAAATTGAAATCGCTGTGAAGATGCAGTGTATCCGCGGCTAGACGGAAAGACCCCGTGAACCTTTACTATAGCTTTGCACTGGACTTTGAATTTGCTTGTGTAGGATAGGTGGGAGGCTTTGAAGCGTGGACGCCAGTTCGCGTGGAGCCATCCTTGAAATACCACCCTGGCAACTTTGAGGTTCTAACTCAGGTCCGTTATCCGGATCGAGGACAGTGTATGGTGGGTAGTTTGACTGGGGCGGTCTCCTCCTAAAGAGTAACGGAGGAGTACGAAGGTGCGCTCAGACCGGTCGGAAATCGGTCGTAGAGTATAAAGGCAAAAGCGCGCTTGACTGCGAGACAGACACGTCGAGCAGGTACGAAAGTAGGTCTTAGTGATCCGGTGGTTCTGTATGGAAGGGCCATCGCTCAACGGATAAAAGGTACTCCGGGGATAACAGGCTGATACCGCCCAAGAGTTCATATCGACGGCGGTGTTTGGCACCTCGATGTCGGCTCATCACATCCTGGGGCTGAAGCCGGTCCCAAGGGTATGGCTGTTCGCCATTTAAAGTGGTACGCGAGCTGGGTTTAGAACGTCGTGAGACAGTTCGGTCCCTATCTGCCGTGGACGTTTGAGATTTGAGAGGGGCTGCTCCTAGTACGAGAGGACCGGAGTGGACGAACCTCTGGTGTTCCGGTTGTCACGCCAGTGGCATTGCCGGGTAGCTATGTTCGGAAAAGATAACCGCTGAAAGCATCTAAGCGGGAAACTTGCCTCAAGATGAGATCTCACTGGGACCTTGAGTCCCCTGAAGGGCCGTCGAAGACTACGACGTTGATAGGTGGGGTGTGTAAGCGCTGTGAGGCGTTGAGCTAACCCATACTAATTGCCCGTGAGGCTTGACCATATAACACCCAAGCAATTTGCTGACCCGATACAGGGCACCAGATTGCGGTGTGTGAAGACGCTATGAACCGAAAGTTCGCACAACACACAAATCTATCGCATACCCATTCGCTGGAACGTGACCGCAAGGCACGCGCTGGCTACCGAATTTCTTGACGACCATAGAGCATTGGAACCACCTGATCCCATCCCGAACTCAGCAGTGAAACGATGCATCGCCGATGGTAGTGTGGGGTTTCCCCATGTGAGAGTAGGTCATCGTCAAGATTAAATTCCGAAACCCCTATCTGCTGACGCAGGTAGGGGTTTTGTTTTGCCCGCAGGAAAGACCATTTGTGTTTCTATGCAACGGTCTTGCGCATCGCTATCATGCGGGCCTCATTATCAGGTGCAGTTTGCATGCTCACGTTGCTTAAACTTCTGAAAGATGGCCGCTTCCACTCGGGTCAGGCGCTGGGTACTGCGCTGGGTATCAGTCGTAGTGCTGTATGGAAGCAGTTGCAGCACCTGGAGGCGGAGTTAGGGCTATCTGTTCATAAGGTTCGAGGTAGAGGTTATCAGCTGGCTAAGCCGCTGCTGCTTTTGGACTCGGCTGAGATTAGCGCCAAAGAGTCCTGTGAGTGGCCCATCCATATATTTGACTCCATTGATTCGACCAACGCTGAAGCGCTTCGCGCCATAGAGCGTGGAATGGGCGCGCCATTTATGATTTTGGCCGAGCGACAGACAGCCGGTCGTGGTCGTCGTGGTCGCAAGTGGGTGAGTCCGTTTGCCGACAATCTTTACCACAGTCTGGTGCTGCGAATTGATGGTGGCATGCGCCAAATTGAGGGGCTCAGCCTGGTTGTGGGGCTTGCAGTTATGCACGCCTTGCATGATATGGGGATCGCGGGGGCTGGGCTGAAGTGGCCTAACGATGTCCTGGTAGGTGATAAGAAAATCGCGGGCATCTTGCTTGAATTGGTGGGGGATCCAGCAGACGTCTGCCACGTTGTCCTCGGCGTAGGGATTAATGTGAATATGCGGTCGACCGATGAGGTCGACCAGCAATGGACGTCCATGTGCCTTGAGGCGGGCAGGGATTTCGATCGAAACGAGCTGGTTGGACGGTTGGCCGCGAAGTTTCAGCATTACCTCAGGCTCCACCAGGTGTCGGGTTTCTCCGCGATCCAAGAGGAATGGGAGCGATACCATCTGTGGCAGGGGCGGAATGTTTCCCTGATTGCCGGTATCAACCAGGTTGACGGGGTTGTGATGGGCATTGATCGTCAGGGCGCGCTGCGTTTGAAGGTAGATGGCGTGGAAAAAATCTTTAGCGGTGGTGAGCTCAGTTTGAGGTTGCGTGATGATTCTTGAGCTCGATTGCGGCAATAGCTTTATCAAGTGGCGTGTCCTTGACTTCGATGGCGTAACACCGATCGAAGGAGGGGTGGTTGGTACCGATAGTGCCCTGCTGGCAAGCTTGAGTGACGCCGATAAATTTAAGCTCAAGAAATGCCGTCTCGTTAGCGTGAGGACTCCGCAAGAGACGGATTCGCTGGTTGCTCTGCTAATTGATGTTTTTGGAGTGTCTGTCTCACGCGCTGTGCCTGTTCGGGAGTTGGCCGGTGTTAAGAACGGTTACAACGATTACGAGCGGCTAGGGCTCGATCGATGGTTGGCTTTGCTTGGGGGCTTCCATCTTGCTTCGGGAGCCTGCCTGGTGCTCGATTTCGGTACGGCCGTTACAGCGGATTTCGTGGCCGCGGATGGTGAGCATTTAGGGGGGTTCATTTGTCCTGGTATGCCTTTGATGCGTAATCAGTTGCGCACTCATACCCGACGGATTCGCTATGACGATACGGCTGCCGAGCGGGCTCACGAGAGTCTCGCCCCTGGTCGTGCGACCGTTGAGGCGGTGGAGCGCGGTTGCATGCTCATGCTCAGAGGGTTTGTCCTGACTCAGCTTGAACTGGCTAAAGAATATTGGGGAAACGACTTCGTAGTATTTCTCACGGGGGGAGATGCCAATTTGGTATCCGGTGTTGTGCCTGATGCCAAGGTAGTGCCTGATCTGGTTTTTGTTGGTTTGGCGATGGCCTGTCCTTTGTCTTGAGGTTCCTATGCGGTGGCTTTTTCTGCTGTTGGTGGTTTTGAATGTCTTTTATTACGTCTGGCATCAACAGGAGGCTCCGCTTCGGGCAAAGGATGTGACTCCGTTGAGTTTGTATCGGGGCTCGCAGCAGGATATTCATCTCTTGAGCGAAACGGCAGATGCGCTTGTAAGGCGGGATTCAGGCAAATCTGCTGGCCGAGGCGCATGTGTTTATCTTGGTGGCTTCACCCGGATTGAAATGGCGCGCCAGCTGGAGCAGCGCCTCGCGGCATCCGGGATCGCGGCTCGCTCCATTGCGCAGGGCTCACCGAATCTGCCTGAGGGCGAAGGATTTTGGGTTCTGATTTCGCCAGATAGCGGGATGAAGGTGAATGAAATGTTGCTTCAAAACCTTTCTAAAGAATTCAATGAGTTAAAACATAAAATAATGCCCTGTGAGGGGGTTGCACCCGCAGGGTAGTTTGCATAGAATGGCGCCCGCTTCGCAGCGAAGGCCTTTAACGGCTAGCGCCACGAAGCAGCGTCAACGCAGCTAACCTCAGGTTTTTTATGAGAAAATGCTTGACAGAAGGCTGGCATGATATAGAATGCCGGCTCGCTTAGGAGGGGTTCCCGAGCGGCCAAAGGGATCAGACTGTAAATCTGACGTCTACGACTTCGAAGGTTCGAATCCTTCCCCCTCCACCAGTTTTAGCGTGAGCTGCAAGCTCCGCGGGTATAGTTTAGTGGTAGAACCTCAGCCTTCCAAGCTGATGATGCGGGTTCGATTCCCGCTACCCGCTCCAAGTTTGCAGGTTGTGCATAGTGTTTCGCTCTTGTAGCTCAGTTGGTAGAGCACACCCTTGGTAAGGGTGAGGTCAGCGGTTCAAATCCGCTCAAGAGCTCCATATAACAAGGCAGATATGAAAATATCTGCCTTTGTTTTAATGGTTTGTGTGACTTGCTAAATTCTTCTCCTAGGGGTGATTTCGATGGCTAAGGAAAAGTTCGAACGTAATAAGCCGCACGTCAACGTTGGTACTATTGGTCACGTCGACCACGGTAAAACCACGCTGACCGCTGCTCTGACCCGTGTCTGCTCCGAAGTTTTCGGTTCGGCCAAGGTTGACTTCGACAAGATCGACAGCGCCCCGGAAGAGAAAGCTCGCGGTATCACCATCAACACCGCTCACGTTGAATACGATTCGGCCGTGCGTCACTACGCACACGTTGACTGCCCAGGTCACGCCGACTACGTAAAAAACATGATCACTGGTGCTGCCCAGATGGACGGCGCGATCCTGGTTTGCTCGGCCGCGGATGGTCCGATGCCACAAACCCGTGAGCACATCCTGCTGTCCCGTCAGGTAGGCGTTCCGTACATCGTTGTCTTCCTGAACAAGGCTGACATGGTTGACGACGCTGAGCTGCTGGAGCTGGTTGAGATGGAAGTGCGCGATCTGCTGAGCACTTACGACTTCCCAGGTGATGACACTCCAATCATCATCGGTTCGGCTCTGATGGCTCTGAACGGCCAAGACGACAACGAAATGGGTACCACCGCTGTCAAGAAGCTGGTGGAAACTCTGGACAGCTACATCCCAGAGCCAGAGCGTGCTATCGACAAGCCGTTCCTGATGCCAATCGAAGACGTATTCTCGATCTCCGGTCGCGGTACTGTTGTGACTGGTCGTGTTGAGCGTGGCATCGTCCGCATCCAGGAAGAAGTTGAGATCGTCGGTCTGCGCGACACTCAGAAAACTACCTGCACCGGCGTTGAAATGTTCCGCAAGCTGCTCGACGAAGGTCGTGCTGGCGAGAACTGCGGCGTACTGCTGCGCGGCACCAAGCGTGACGACGTTGAGCGTGGCCAGGTTCTGGTCAAGCCAGGCACCGTCAAGCCGCACACCAAGTTCACTGCAGAAGTTTACGTTCTGAGCAAGGAAGAAGGCGGCCGTCATACTCCGTTCTTCAAAGGCTACCGTCCACAGTTCTACTTCCGTACAACTGACGTGACCGGTAACTGCGAGCTGCCAGAAGGCGTTGAAATGGTAATGCCAGGTGACAACATCCAGATGACTGTCACTCTGATCAAGACCATCGCGATGGAAGACGGTCTGCGTTTCGCTATCCGTGAAGGCGGTCGTACCGTCGGCGCTGGCGTCGTAGCCAAAGTCATCGAGTAAACAGTTGTAATGTCTTTTTCGGGCCGGCATAATGGTCGGCCTGATTTTGTTTTAGGTCAGTAGCTCAATTGGCAGAGCGACGGTCTCCAAAACCGTAGGTTGGGGGTTCGATTCCCTCCTGACCTGCCAGATTCACTTGGTGTATCTGGCTTTCTTTTCACAGGATCTTCATAGATGACTCCTAAAGCTGAAGCTCAAGGCTCTCGCTTCGATCTGCTCAAGTGGCTAGTGGTAGTCGCTTTGGTGGTTGTTGGCGTTGTTGGCAATCAGTATTACTCTGCTTCGCCGATCCTGTACCGTGTACTTGCATTGCTTGCTATCGCCGCTGTTGCTGCCTTTGTGGGGCTGCAAACGGCTAAGGGCAAGTCTTTTTTTGTACTCGCTAAGGAAGCCCGCACCGAGATTCGTAAAGTCGTATGGCCGACTCGCCAAGAAACCACGCAGACCACGTTGATCGTTGTGGCTGTTGTTCTGGTAATGGCGTTGCTGTTGTGGGGGCTCGATTCCCTGCTCGGCTGGCTTGTTTCCTTGATTGTTGGCTAAGGGTGTCCCGTGGCTAAGCGTTGGTACGTTGTGCATGCTTACTCGGGTTACGAGAAGCATGTCATGCGCTCGCTGGTAGAGCGCGTAAAGCTGGCTGGCATGGAAGATGGCTTTGGCGAGATTCTGGTCCCCACTGAAGAAGTGGTTGAGATGCGTAATGGCCAGAAGCGCAAAAGTGAACGCAAGTTCTTTCCAGGCTACGTGCTGGTACAGATGGATATGAACGAAGGGACTTGGCACTTGGTCAAGGATACCCCTCGGGTGATGGGCTTCATCGGCGGTACCGCTGACAAGCCTGCACCGATTACAGATAAAGAGGCAGAAGCGATTCTGCGTCGCGTCGCTGATGGTAGCGATAAGCCGAAGCCAAAAACGCTGTTTGAGCCAGGTGAAGTTGTTCGGGTCACTGATGGTCCATTCGCCGACTTTAATGGCACGGTTGAAGAAGTTAACTACGAAAAGAGCCGGATCCAAGTGGCTGTGCTCATTTTCGGTCGCTCTACTCCGGTAGAGCTAGAGTTCAGCCAGGTCGAAAAGGTCTGATTGAACAGGCATCCCAACCCCGCAGCCCTAGGCTGTGGGGTTTTGTCGTCACTGGGATAAACGCGCAAGTAACCGGGGAGCCTTTCGAGGCGCTAGAACCCGTAATTGGAGTGCCTCATGGCCAAGAAAATTACCGCTTACATCAAGCTGCAAGTGAAGGCCGCTCAGGCTAACCCAAGCCCACCTGTTGGTCCTGCCCTGGGTCAGCACGGCGTGAACATCATGGAATTCTGCAAGGCCTTCAACGCCCGTACTCAGGGTCTTGAGCCAGGTCTGCCAACTCCAGTGATCATCACTGTCTACAGCGACCGTAGCTTCACCTTCGAAACTAAAAGCACCCCTGCTTCGGTTCTGCTGAAGAAGGCTGCAGGTTTGACCAGCGGTTCCGCTCGTCCAAACACCGTTAAGGTTGGCACCGTTACCCGTGCCCAGCTGGAAGAAATCGCGAAAACCAAAAACGCGGATCTGACTGCAGCTGATATGGATGCAGCCGTGCGTACTATCGCCGGTTCTGCTCGTAGCATGGGCCTTAACGTGGAGGGTGTGTAATGGCTAAGCTGACCAAGCGTCAAAAGGCTATCGCCGGCAAAATCGAAGCAGGCAAGGCCTACAACTTTGTAGACGCCGCCGCTCTGCTGGCCGAGCTGTCGACTGTCAAGTTCAGCGAGTCGTTCGACGTTGCTGTAAACCTGGGTGTTGACCCGCGTAAATCCGACCAGGTCGTTCGTAGCGCTACCGTGCTGCCACACGGCACTGGCAAGACCGTTCGTGTAGCTGTTTTCACCCAGGGCCCAGCAGCTGAAGCTGCTCTGGCTGCTGGTGCTGACCGCGTAGGCATGGACGATCTGGCTGCTGAAATGAAAGGCGGCGACCTGAACTATGACGTAGTTATCGCATCCCCGGATGCCATGCGTGTTGTGGGTCAGTTGGGTCAGATCCTCGGTCCACGTGGTCTGATGCCTAACCCTAAAGTCGGCACCGTAACGCCAGACGTAGCTACCGCGGTTAAAAACGCCAAGGCTGGTCAGGTTCGTTATCGCACCGACAAGAACGGCATCATTCACACCTCCGTTGGCAAGATTGGCTTCGACGCCGTCAAGCTGAAGGAAAACGTAGAAGCCCTGATCGCTGATCTGAAGCGTATCAAGCCAGCTTCTTCGAAAGGCATCTACGTCAAGCGCGTTACCCTGAGCACCACTATGGGCCCAGGTCTGGTCATCGATCAGAGCTCGCTCGACGCGTAAGACTCAGATTGGCGCAAGCGATTGCGCCAATCGAAAAATTGGGGTCCCTGCCTGGCGGGGGCTGTCCAAGACCGTAGGCGACGCAAGTCTTAAACCACAAGCCTACGCAGATGGTGCTCCCGGTTCCTTACCGAATCAGACACCAAAACGACATTCGGTTTCGACCGAATGAAACGGTAACAAGCAGGAGTTAAACCCGTGGCAATTAATCTCGAAGACAAGAAGGCCATCGTCGCTGAAGTCAACGAGGCTGCCAAAGTCGCTCTGTCCGCTGTCGTGGCTGATGCCCGTGGCGTAACAGTAGGCGCAATGACCGGACTCCGTAAAGAGGCCCGTGAAGCTGGTGTTTACGTACGTGTCGTACGTAACACCCTGCTCAAGCGCGCAGTTGCTGACACTGAATACAGTGTTCTCAACGACGTGTTCACCGGCCCGACCCTGATCGCGTTCTCCAAAGATCATCCAGGCGCTGCTGCCCGTTTGTTCAAGGAATTCGCCAAGGGTCAGGACAAGTTCGAGATCAAGGCAGCTGCGTTCGAGGGCAAGTTCCTCGCAGCTAATCAGATCGATGTACTGGCAACACTGCCGACCCGCGACGAAGCCATTTCGCAGCTGATGAGCGTGATTCAAGGCGCTACCAGCAAGCTGGCTCGTACTCTGGCTGCAGTTCGCGAGCAAAAAGAAGCTGCCGCAGCCTAAGGCTGAGCACTTCCTCTCGCGCTTTTTTGTTTATTTCGATGGCCGCGTAGGCCGTCCCCCAATTCAGGAAATACAGTAATGTCTATCTCCCAAGACGATATCCTCAACGCCGTAGCTGAAATGTCGGTTCTGCAGGTTGTTGAGCTGATCAAAGCTTTCGAAGAGAAATTCGGCGTTTCCGCTGCCGCTGCTTCCGCTGGTCCAGCTGCTGCTGCCGCCGTTGTTGAAGAGCAAACCGAATTCAACGTCATGCTGACCGAAGCTGGCGAGAAGAAAGTAAACGTGATCAAGGCAGTACGTGAACTGACCGGTCTGGGCCTGAAAGAAGCCAAGGCTGTAGTTGACGGCGCTCCTGCCATGGTTCTGGAAGCTGTTGCCAAAGACGCAGCTGACAAAGCCAAGGCCGCTCTGGAAGAAGCAGGCGCTAAAGTCGAGCTGAAGTAAGCATCGACTTTGCGTCTCCAGCCCGAGCGTTAAGCGACAGGCTGATGGCTGGTGGCTTTTGCCACCGGCCTTTTTCCGTTATTGGCAGCCGACTGGGTCGGTGCTTATAGCGCGCTGTATCCACCCGATGTGGTGGCGCAAACCATGGGGTTTGCACGATTTTCTGGCTGCTCCCGTCGGGAGGGGCCAAACAAGCAGGTGACCAAGCTGGGGAACGCTGATGGCTTACTCATATACTGAGAAAAAACGTATCCGCAAGGACTTTAGCAAGTTGCCGGACGTCATGGATGTGCCGTACCTCCTGGCCATCCAGCTGGATTCGTATCGTGAATTCTTGCAAGCGGGAGCGACTAAAGATCAGTTCCGCGACGTGGGCCTGCATGCGGCCTTCAAATCCGTTTTCCCGATCATCAGCTACTCCGGCAATGCTGCGCTGGAGTACGTCGGTTATCGCCTGGGCGAACCGGCATTTGATGTCAAAGAATGCGTATTGCGCGGTGTGACTTACGCCGTACCTTTGCGGGTAAAAGTGCGCCTGATCATTTTCGACAAAGAATCGTCGAACAAAGCGATCAAGGACATCAAAGAGCAAGAAGTCTACATGGGTGAAATCCCCCTGATGACTGAGAACGGTACCTTCGTAATCAACGGTACCGAGCGTGTAATCGTTTCCCAGCTGCACCGTTCTCCGGGCGTGTTCTTCGACCACGACCGTGGCAAGACGCACAGCTCCGGCAAACTGCTTTATTCCGCGCGCATCATTCCTTACCGCGGTTCGTGGCTGGACTTTGAGTTCGACCCGAAAGACTGCGTATTCGTGCGTATCGACCGTCGCCGCAAGCTGCCTGCATCGGTACTGCTGCGCGCGCTCGGCTATACCACCGAGGAAGTGCTGGACGCGTTCTACACCACCAACGTTTTCCATGTGCAGGGTGAGAATCTCAGCCTGGAACTGGTGCCTCAGCGCCTGCGCGGTGAAATCGCTGTCCTCGATATCCAGGATGACAAAGGCAAGGTTATTGTCGAGCAAGGTCGTCGTATCACCGCTCGCCACATCAACCAGCTGGAAAAAGCCGGGATCAAAGAGCTGCAGGTGCCGATCGACTACGTTCTGGGTCGCACCACGGCCAAGGTCATCGTGCATCCAGCTACCGGCGAAATCCTGGCAGAGTGCAACACCGAGCTGAACACCGAGATCCTGGCAAAAATCGCCAAGGCCCAGGTTGTTCGCATTGAAACTCTGTACACCAACGATATCGACTGCGGTCCGTTCATCTCCGACACGCTGAAGATCGACTCCACCGGCAACCAGCTGGAAGCCCTGGTCGAAATCTATCGCATGATGCGTCCTGGCGAGCCGCCAACCAAAGACGCAGCCGAGACCCTGTTCAACAACCTGTTCTTCAGTCCTGAGCGCTATGACCTGTCTGCGGTCGGCCGGATGAAGTTCAACCGTCGTATCGGTCGTACCGAAATCGAAGGTTCGGGCGTGCTGAACAAGGACGACATCGTTGCGGTGCTCAAGACCCTGGTCGACATCCGTAACGGCAAAGGCATCGTCGATGACATCGACCACCTGGGTAACCGTCGTGTCCGCTGCGTAGGCGAGATGGCCGAGAACCAGTTCCGTGTTGGCCTGGTGCGTGTAGAGCGCGCGGTCAAGGAACGTCTGTCGATGGCTGAAAGCGAAGGCCTGATGCCGCAGGATCTGATCAACGCCAAGCCAGTGGCTGCTGCGGTGAAGGAGTTCTTCGGTTCGAGCCAGCTGTCTCAGTTCATGGACCAGAACAACCCGCTGTCGGAGATTACCCACAAGCGTCGTGTATCTGCACTCGGCCCGGGCGGTCTGACCCGTGAGCGCGCAGGCTTCGAAGTTCGTGACGTACACCCGACTCACTACGGTCGTGTATGCCCGATTGAAACGCCGGAAGGTCCGAACATCGGTCTGATCAACTCGCTGGCAGCCTATGCTCGCACCAACCAGTATGGCTTCCTCGAGAGCCCGTACCGTGTGGTGAAAGAAGGTCTGGTGACCGACGAGATCGTGTTCCTGTCCGCAATCGAAGAGGCCGATCACGTGATCGCTCAGGCTTCGGCGACCATGAACGAAAAAGGTCAGCTGATCGACGAACTGGTAGCTGTTCGTCACCTGAACGAGTTCACCGTCAAGGCGCCAGAAGACGTCACCTTGATGGACGTTTCGCCCAAGCAGGTTGTTTCGGTGGCGGCATCGTTGATTCCGTTCCTCGAGCACGACGACGCCAACCGTGCGTTGATGGGCTCGAACATGCAGCGTCAAGCTGTACCGACCCTGCGTGCCGACAAGCCGCTGGTAGGTACCGGCATGGAACGTAACGTTGCCCGTGACTCCGGCGTTTGCGTCGTGGCTCGTCGTGGTGGCGTGATCGATTCCGTCGACGCCAGCCGTATCGTGGTTCGTGTTGCCGATGACGAAGTTGAAACTGGCGAAGCTGGTGTCGACATCTACAACCTGACCAAATACACCCGCTCCAACCAGAACACCTGCATCAACCAGCGTCCGCTGGTGAGCAAGGGTGATCGGGTTCAGCGTAGCGACATCATGGCCGACGGCCCGTCCACCGATATGGGTGAACTGGCACTGGGTCAGAACATGCGCATCGCGTTCATGGCATGGAACGGCTTCAACTTCGAAGACTCCATCTGCCTGTCCGAGCGTGTTGTTCAGGAAGATCGCTTTACCACGATTCACATTCAGGAACTGACCTGTGTGGCTCGTGACACCAAGCTTGGCCCAGAGGAAATCACTGCGGACATCCCTAACGTGGGTGAAGCTGCACTGAACAAGCTGGACGAAGCCGGTATCGTTTACGTAGGTGCTGAAGTAGGCGCAGGCGACATCCTGGTTGGTAAGGTCACTCCGAAAGGCGAGACTCAACTGACTCCGGAAGAAAAACTGCTGCGTGCCATCTTCGGTGAAAAAGCCAGCGACGTTAAAGACACCTCCCTGCGTGTGCCTACCGGCACCAAGGGTACCGTCATCGACGTACAAGTCTTCACCCGCGACGGTGTAGAGCGTGACGCTCGTGCACTGTCTATCGAGAAGACTCAACTCGACGAGATCCGCAAGGACCTGAACGAAGAGTTCCGTATCGTTGAAGGCGCAACTTTCGAGCGTCTGCGCTCCGCTCTGGTCGGCCACAAAGCCGAAGGCGGCGCCGGTCTGAAGAAAGGTCAGGAAATCACCGACGAAGTTCTCGACGGTCTTGAGCATGGTCAGTGGTTCAAACTGCGCATGGCTGAAGATGCTCTGAACGAGCAGCTCGAGAAGGCCCAGGCCTATATCGTTGATCGCCGCCGTCTGCTGGACGACAAGTTCGAAGACAAGAAGCGCAAACTGCAGCAAGGCGATGACCTGGCTCCAGGCGTGCTGAAAATCGTCAAGGTTTACCTGGCAATCCGTCGTCGCATCCAGCCGGGCGACAAGATGGCCGGTCGTCACGGTAACAAGGGTGTGGTCTCCGTGATCATGCCGGTTGAAGACATGCCGCACGATGCCAATGGCACCCCGGTCGACGTCGTCCTCAACCCGTTGGGCGTACCTTCGCGTATGAACGTTGGTCAGATCCTTGAAACCCACCTGGGCCTCGCGGCCAAGGGCTTGGGCGAGAAGATCAACCGTATGATCGAAGAGCAGCGCAAGGTTGCTGATCTGCGTAAGTTCCTGCACGAGATCTACAACGAGATCGGCGGACGCAACGAAGAGCTGGATACCTTCTCCGACCAGGAAATCCTGGATCTGGCGAAGAACCTGCGCGGCGGCGTTCCAATGGCAACTCCGGTGTTCGACGGTGCCAAGGAAAGCGAAATCAAGGCCATGCTGAAACTGGCAGACCTGCCGGAAAGCGGCCAGATGCAGCTGTTCGACGGCCGTACCGGCAACAAGTTCGAGCGCCCGGTTACCGTTGGCTACATGTACATGCTGAAGCTGAACCACTTGGTAGACGACAAGATGCACGCTCGTTCTACCGGTTCTTACAGCCTGGTTACCCAGCAGCCGCTGGGTGGTAAGGCGCAGTTCGGTGGTCAGCGTTTCGGGGAGATGGAGGTCTGGGCACTGGAAGCGTACGGTGCCGCATACACTCTGCAAGAAATGCTCACAGTGAAGTCGGACGATGTGAACGGCCGGACCAAGATGTACAAAAACATCGTGGACGGCGATCACCGTATGGAGCCGGGCATGCCCGAGTCTTTCAACGTGTTGATCAAGGAAATTCGTTCCCTCGGCATCGATATCGATCTGGAAACCGAATAACACGTGACGCGAATCGAGAGCGGGGCTGTTTTGCCCGCTCTCTGCTCCGCCAGGAGGAAAGGCCTTGAAAGACCTACTGAATTTGCTGAAAAACCAGGGTCAAGTCGAAGAGTTCGACGCCATCCGTATCGGATTGGCCTCGCCTGAGATGATCCGTTCGTGGTCGTTCGGTGAAGTTAAAAAGCCGGAAACCATCAACTACCGTACGTTCAAACCCGAGCGTGACGGCCTGTTCTGCGCCAAGATTTTTGGCCCGGTAAAGGATTACGAGTGCCTGTGCGGTAAGTACAAGCGCTTGAAGCACCGTGGTGTGATCTGCGAGAAGTGCGGCGTTGAAGTCGCGCTGGCAAAAGTTCGTCGTGAGCGCATGGCGCACATCGAACTGGCCTCGCCGGTTGCCCACATCTGGTTCCTGAAATCGCTGCCGTCCCGTATCGGCTTGCTGATGGACATGACCCTGCGTGATATCGAGCGCGTTCTCTACTTCGAGAGCTATGTCGTTATCGACCCGGGCATGACCACCCTTGAAAAAGGTCAGCTGCTCAACGACGAGCAGTACTTCGAAGCGCTGGAAGAGTTCGGCGACGATTTCGATGCCCGCATGGGTGCCGAAGCTGTCCGTGAGCTGCTGCACGCGATCGACCTGGAGCACGAGATTGGCCGTCTGCGTGAAGAAATTCCGCAAACCAACTCCGAAACCAAGATCAAGAAGCTGTCCAAGCGTCTGAAGTTGATGGAAGCCTTCCAGGGTTCCGGCAACCTGCCAGAGTGGATGGTGCTGACCGTTCTGCCGGTTCTGCCGCCAGACCTGCGTCCACTGGTTCCGCTCGATGGTGGTCGTTTCGCGACTTCCGACCTCAACGATCTGTATCGTCGAGTGATCAACCGTAACAACCGCTTGAAGCGCCTGCTTGATCTGTCCGCTCCGGACATCATCGTGCGCAACGAAAAGCGTATGCTGCAGGAAGCTGTCGACGCATTGCTCGACAACGGTCGTCGTGGTCGCGCTATCACCGGTTCCAACAAGCGTCCTCTGAAATCCCTGGCTGACATGATCAAGGGTAAGCAGGGTCGTTTCCGTCAGAACTTGCTCGGTAAGCGTGTTGACTACTCCGGTCGTTCGGTAATTACCGTAGGCCCGACCCTGCGTCTGCACCAGTGCGGTCTGCCTAAGAAAATGGCTCTGGAGCTGTTCAAGCCGTTCATTTTCGGCAAGCTGGAAATGCGTGGTCTCGCGACCACCATCAAAGCCGCCAAGAAGATGGTCGAGCGCGAGCTGCCAGAGGTTTGGGACGTTCTCGCCGAAGTGATTCGCGAACACCCAGTGCTGCTCAACCGTGCACCGACCCTTCACCGTCTGGGTATCCAGGCGTTTGAACCGGTACTGATCGAAGGTAAGGCCATCCAGCTGCACCCTCTGGTCTGTGCTGCGTACAACGCCGACTTCGACGGCGACCAAATGGCCGTGCATGTACCGCTGACGCTGGAAGCCCAGCTCGAAGCGCGTGCGCTGATGATGTCGACCAACAACATCCTGTCGCCAGCCAACGGTGAGCCAATCATCGTTCCGTCGCAGGACGTTGTATTGGGTCTGTACTACATGACTCGTGAAGCGATCAACGCCAAGGGCGAAGGTCGTGTGTTCGCGGATCTGCAGGAAGTTGACCGTGTGTTCCGTGCCGGCGAAGCCGCACTGCACGCCAAGGTCAAAGTGCGGATCAACGAAACCGTGAACGATCGTGATGGCGGCAGCGTGACCAACACCCGTATCGTCGACACCACCGTCGGCCGTGCGCTGTTGTTCCAGGTTGTGCCAAAAGGTCTGTCCTTCGACGTCGTCAACCTGCCGATGAAGAAAAAGGCGATCTCCAAGCTGATCAACCAGTGCTACCGCGTGGTTGGTCTGAAAGAGACCGTGATCTTCGCTGACCAGTTGATGTACACCGGTTTTGCCTATTCGACCATTTCCGGCGTTTCCATCGGTGTTAACGACTTCGTTATCCCGGACGAAAAAGCCCGCATCATCGGTGCTGCTACCGAAGAAGTGAAAGAGATCGAAAGTCAGTACGCCTCCGGCCTGGTAACCCAGGGCGAGAAGTACAACAAGGTGATCGACCTCTGGTCCAAGGCGAACGACGAAGTATCCAAGGCGATGATGGCCAACCTCTCGAAAGAGAAGGTCATCGACCGTCATGGCAACGAAGTCGACCAAGAGTCCTTCAACTCGATGTACATGATGGCCGACTCGGGCGCACGGGGTTCTGCTGCGCAGATCCGTCAGCTCGCCGGTATGCGTGGCCTGATGGCCAAGCCGGACGGTTCTATCATCGAGACCCCGATTACCGCGAACTTCCGTGAAGGTTTGAGCGTACTCCAGTACTTCATCTCCACTCACGGTGCTCGTAAGGGCCTTGCGGATACCGCGTTGAAAACGGCGAACTCCGGTTACCTGACTCGTCGTCTGGTAGACGTTGCGCAGGATCTGGTCGTGACCGAGATCGATTGCGGCACCGAACACGGCCTGGTAATGACTCCGCACATTGAAGGCGGTGACGTTGTAGAGCCGCTGGGTGAGCGCGTATTGGGTCGTGTCATCGCCCGTGACGTATTCAAGCCGGGTACCGAGGACGTAATCGTTCCTGCCGGCACCCTGGTTGACGAGAAGTGGGTCGAGTTCATCGAACTCAACAGCATCGACGAAGTGATCGTACGTTCGCCGATCAGCTGCGAAACCCGCTACGGCATCTGCGCCAAGTGCTACGGTCGCGACCTGGCTCGTGGTCACCAGGTGAACATCGGTGAAGCGGTCGGCGTTATCGCTGCCCAGTCCATCGGTGAGCCGGGTACCCAGCTGACGATGCGTACGTTCCACATCGGTGGTGCGGCCAGCCGAACCTCCGCAGCTGACAGCGTTCAGGTGAAGAATGGCGGTACTGTCCGTCTGCACAACCTCAAGCACGTAGAGCGCGTGGACGGTCACCTGGTGGCTGTATCCCGTTCCGGTGAGCTGGCGATCGCTGACGACTTCGGTCGCGAGCGCGAGCGCTACAAGCTGCCGTACGGTGCTGTGATTTCGGTCAAGGAAGGTGACAAGGTCGACGCTGGCGCTATCGTGGCCAAGTGGGATCCGCACACCCACCCGATCGTGACCGAAATGAAAGGTACCGTGACCTACGTGGGCATGGAAGAAGGCATCACGATCAAGCGTCAGACTGACGAATTGACCGGTATGACCAACATTGAAGTACTTGATGCGAAAGATCGTCCAGCTGCTGGCAAGGACATCCGTCCGGCCGTGAAGATGGTCGACGACAACGGCAAGGATCTGTTGCTGCCAGGTACTGACGTAATCGCTCAGTATTTCCTGCCAGCCAACGCCCTGGTCGGTGTTGCGGACGGTGCGCGGATCGCGATCGGTGATGTTATCGCTCGTATCCCGCAGGAAACTTCGAAAACCCGCGACATCACCGGTGGTCTGCCGCGTGTTGCCGACTTGTTCGAAGCCCGTCGTCCGAAAGAAGCCTCGATTCTGGCTGAAGTCAGCGGCACCATCGCGTTCGGTAAAGAGACCAAGGGCAAGCGCCGTCTGGTCATCACGCCGAACGACGGTAGCGATCCGTACGAAGAGCTGATTCCGAAGTGGCGTCACCTGAACGTCTTCGAAGGCGAACAGGTAAACCGCGGCGAAGTTATCTCCGACGGCCCGAGCGATCCACACGACATCCTGCGTCTGCTGGGTGTGAGTGCGCTGGCCAAGTACATCGTGAACGAGATCCAGGACGTTTACCGTCTGCAAGGCGTGAAGATCAACGACAAGCACATCGAGACCATCCTGCGTCAGATGCTGCGTAAAGTTGAGATCGCTGAATCCGGCGATTCGAGTTTCATCAAGGGCGACCAGATGGAGCTGACTCACGTACTGGTGGAAAACGAGCGCCTGGCGACGGAAGACAAGTTCGTCTCCAAGTTCACTCGCGTGCTGCTGGGTATCACCAAGGCGTCGTTGTCCACCGAATCGTTCATCTCGGCGGCTTCCTTCCAGGAAACCACCCGTGTACTGACCGAAGCGGCGGTAACCGGCAAGCGCGATTACCTGCGCGGCCTGAAAGAAAACGTGGTCGTGGGTCGTCTGATCCCGGCTGGTACCGGTTTGGCCTATCACAGCGAGCGCAAGCGTCGTCGTGATGCAGACAAGCCGTTGCGCGTAAGCGCCAGTGAAGTGGAAGCTGCACTGACCGAAGCACTGAACTCGAGCGGTAACTGAGTTCTGCGGTAATTAAGTGCCTGGCCCTGGTCATCCCGTTTGCTGGATCGAGACAAAATGTCGAGATCCGGCGGGCGGGGAGGTCGGGGCCTTGCCTTGACTGGGAACAAGATCCTCTTTAGACTCTTGATCCCCTAAATTTGGCGGGAATTCGTTCCTGCCATTTTGCTTTTCTTGTAAGACAATAGCGTCGCAAGACAACAGTGGAGCTAGTAGATGGCAACTATCAACCAGCTGGTACGTCAGCCGCGTAAGCGTATCGTCGAGAAATCCGACGTGCCTGCGCTGCAGAACTGCCCGCAACGTCGTGGCGTATGCACCCGTGTGTATACCACCACGCCGAAAAAACCTAACTCGGCACTGCGTAAAGTATGCCGTGTGCGTCTGACCAACGGTTTCGAGGTTTCCTCGTACATCGGTGGTGAAGGCCACAACCTGCAAGAGCACAGCGTGGTACTGATCCGCGGCGGTCGTGTAAAAGACTTGCCAGGTGTTCGTTACCACACCGTTCGCGGTTCTTTGGATACTTCCGGCGTTAAAGGTCGTAACCAGGGTCGTTCGAAGTACGGTACCAAGCGTCCGAAGTAATCGGCCGTTTTGCAGTTTTTCATTTTATTGAGTCGATAAGAGTAAGGTCGGGCACGCATTAGCTGTCCCGGGCTAACCTGAAGACCGTTTGAGGGCTTATCAATGCCAAGACGTCGCGTAGCAGCCAAACGTGAGATTCTGGACGATCCGAAATACGGAAGCCAGATTCTCGCCAAGTTCATGAACCACGTAATGGAAAGCGGCAAGAAAGCCGTTGCCGAGCGTATTGTTTATGGCGCACTGGACAAAGTTAAGGAACGCAAGAACAGCGATCCCCTGGAAATCTTCGAGAAAGCTCTCGACGCCATCGCTCCGCTGGTCGAAGTGAAGTCGCGCCGTGTAGGCGGTGCTACTTACCAGGTTCCGGTCGAAGTTCGTCCGTCCCGTCGTAACGCCCTGGCAATGCGCTGGTTGGTAGACTTCGCCCGCAAGCGCGGTGAGAAGTCCATGGCTCTGCGTTTGGCTGGCGAACTGTTGGACGCTGCTGAAGGTAAAGGTGCTGCAGTTAAGAAGCGTGAAGACGTGCACCGTATGGCTGAAGCCAACAAGGCTTTCTCGCACTACCGCTTCTAATTCTAGCGTCACTCAATTTGCGAGGGCTTTATGGCTCGTACTACACCGATTAATCGCTACCGTAACATCGGTATCGTTGCCCACGTGGATGCTGGTAAAACCACCACCACTGAGCGCGTCCTTTTTTACACTGGCAAAAGTCACAAGATGGGCGAGGTGCATGATGGCGCCGCGACCACCGACTGGATGGTGCAGGAGCAGGAGCGTGGTATTACCATTACTTCTGCTGCCATTACCGCCTTCTGGAAGGGTTCCGAGAAGCAGTATCCGCACGAGCATCGCTTCAACGTTATCGATACCCCGGGTCACGTGGACTTCACCATTGAAGTTGAGCGTTCCCTGCGTGTACTCGACGGCGCTGTGGTTGTGTTCTGCGGTACCTCGGGTGTTGAGCCTCAGTCGGAAACCGTATGGCGTCAGGCCAACAAATACGGTGTTCCACGTCTTGTTTACGTAAACAAGATGGACCGTGCTGGTGCCAACTTCCTGCGCGTGATCGGTCAGATCAAGCAGCGTCTGGGTCACACTCCGGTGCCGATCCAGCTGGCTATCGGTTCCGAAGACAACTTCCAGGGTCAGATCGATCTGATCAACATGCAAGCTGTCTACTGGAACGATTCTGACAAGGGTATGGTTCCTGTTCGCAAGGACATCCCGGCAGAGTTGCTGGAAGAAGCCGAGAAGTGGCGCGGCAACATGGTTGAGGCTGCGGCCGAAGCCAACGAAGAACTGATGAACAAGTACCTTGAGGGTGAAGAGCTCACCAACGAGGAAATCAAGGCCGCTCTGCGTCAGCGTACCATCGCTGGTGAGATCGTTCTGGCTGTTTGCGGTTCTTCCTTCAAGAACAAGGGTGTTCCCCTGGTTCTCGATGCTGTGATCGACTTCCTGCCTGCTCCAACCGACATTCCTGCTATCAAGGGTTCCAACCCTGATAACGAGGAAGAGGAAATGGAGCGTCATGCAAGCGACGACGAGCCTTTCGCGGCCCTGGCGTTCAAGATCGCTACCGACCCATTCGTGGGCACCTTGACCTTCGTTCGGGTTTACTCGGGCGTGTTGAACTCCGGCGACGGCGTGATCAACTCTGTTAAAGGCAAGAAAGAGCGTGTGGGTCGTATGGTGCAAATGCACGCAAACGCCCGTGAAGAGATCAAGGAAGTGCGCGCTGGCGACATCGCGGCCTTGATCGGCATGAAGGACGTCACCACCGGTGAAACCTTGTGCAACGCTGACAAGCCGATCATCCTGGTTCGCATGGACTTCCCGGAGCCGGTTATTTCGGTTGCCGTTGAGCCAAAAACCAAGGATGACCAGGAAAAAATGGGTATCGCTCTGGGCAAGCTTGCTCAGGAAGATCCATCTTTCCGCGTCAAGACTGATGAAGAGACCGGTCAAACGATCATCTCTGGCATGGGCGAGTTGCACCTGGACATCCTGGTTGACCGGATGCGCCGTGAGTTCAACGTCGAAGCCAACATCGGCAAGCCTCAGGTTTCCTATCGTGAGCGCATCACGAAGAACTGTGAAATTGAAGGCAAGTTCGTTCGCCAGTCCGGTGGTCGTGGCCAGTTCGGTCACTGCTGGATTCGTTTTGCGCCGGCTGACGAAGGTCAGGAAGGTCTGCAATTCGTGAACGAAGTCGTAGGTGGTGTGGTTCCTAAGGAATACATCCCGGCGATCCAGAAGGGTATCGAAGAGCAGATGAAGAACGGCGTTGTTGCCGGCTATCCGCTGATCGGCCTGAAGGCGACTGTGTTCGATGGTTCTTACCACGACGTCGACTCCAACGAGATGGCGTTCAAGGTGGCTGCTTCCATGGCGACCAAGCAACTGGCCCAGAAGGGCGGTGGTGAGTTGCTTGAGCCGATCATGGCGGTAGAGGTTGTTACGCCTGAAGACTACATGGGTGATGTCATGGGCGACCTTAACCGTCGTCGTGGCATGATTCTGGGTATGGAAGATACGGTTTCCGGCAAGGTCATTCGTGCCGAGGTTCCGTTGGGTGAAATGTTCGGTTACGCAACCGACGTTCGTTCCATGTCTCAGGGTCGCGCGAGCTACTCTATGGAATTCAAAAAATACAATACAGCTCCGTCGCATATCGTCGAAACTGTTACCAAAAAGCAAGGCTGATTCAGCCCTTTAAGCTAGGAGTTAATTGTCGTGGCTAAAGAAAAATTTGAACGGAACAAACCGCACGTCAACGTTGGCACCATCGGTCACGTCGACCACGGTAAAACCACGCTGACCGCTGCTCTGACCCGTGTCTGCTCCGAAGTTTTCGGTTCGGCCAAGGTTGACTTCGACAAGATCGACAGCGCCCCGGAAGAGAAAGCTCGCGGTATCACCATCAACACCGCTCACGTTGAATACGATTCGGCCGTGCGTCACTACGCACACGTTGACTGCCCAGGTCACGCCGACTACGTAAAAAACATGATCACTGGTGCTGCCCAGATGGACGGCGCGATCCTGGTTTGCTCGGCCGCTGATGGTCCGATGCCACAAACCCGTGAGCACATCCTGCTGTCCCGTCAGGTAGGCGTTCCGTACATCGTTGTCTTCCTGAACAAGGCTGACATGGTTGACGACGCTGAGCTGCTGGAACTGGTTGAGATGGAAGTGCGCGATCTGCTGAGCACTTACGACTTCCCAGGTGATGACACTCCAATCATCATCGGTTCGGCTCTGATGGCTCTGAACGGCCAAGACGACAACGAAATGGGCACCACCGCTGTCAAGCGTCTGGTGGAAACTCTGGACAGCTACATCCCAGAGCCAGAGCGTGCTATCGACAAGCCGTTCCTGATGCCAATCGAAGACGTATTCTCGATCTCCGGTCGCGGTACTGTTGTGACTGGTCGTGTTGAGCGTGGCATCGTCCGCATCCAGGAAGAAGTTGAGATCGTCGGTCTGCGCGACACTCAGAAAACTACCTGCACCGGCGTTGAAATGTTCCGCAAGCTGCTCGACGAAGGTCGTGCTGGCGAGAACTGCGGCGTACTGCTGCGCGGCACCAAGCGTGACGACGTTGAGCGTGGCCAGGTTCTGGTCAAGCCAGGCACCGTCAAGCCGCACACCAAGTTCACTGCAGAAGTTTACGTTCTGAGCAAGGAAGAAGGCGGCCGTCATACTCCGTTCTTCAAAGGCTACCGTCCACAGTTCTACTTCCGTACAACTGACGTGACCGGTAACTGCGAGCTGCCAGAAGGCGTTGAAATGGTAATGCCAGGTGACAACATCCAGATGACTGTCACTCTGATCAAGACCATCGCGATGGAAGACGGTCTGCGTTTCGCTATCCGTGAAGGCGGTCGTACCGTCGGCGCTGGCGTCGTAGCCAAAGTCATCGAGTAAGTCTCTTGTAGGCTCAGCTCGATGAGTTGAAGAGCCCCCGCCTAGCGGGGGCTTTTTTATTGGGTTGACACCTATCAGGGGCGTCTATAGAATTGCGCCTCCTTTTAACGGGCGTATTGCGCTCGGTGGGAATAGCAGCCGGAGTCTGAAATCCAATGCAAAATCAGCAAATCCGTATCAGGTTGAAGGCTTTTGACCATCGCCTGATCGACCAATCCACCCAGGAAATCGTGGAAACCGCGAAACGTACTGGTGCTCAAGTGCGTGGTCCAATTCCACTGCCTACCCGTAAAGAGCGGTTCACCGTTCTGGTCTCCCCGCACGTCAACAAAGACGCGCGTGACCAGTACGAGATCCGTACTCATAAGCGCGTTCTGGACATCGTCCAGCCAACGGATAAAACCGTTGATGCACTTATGAAGCTTGATCTTGCGGCCGGTGTGGAAGTGCAGATCAGCCTCGGCTAAGACTCGGTCTTGGTCGTGTAACGCTCTGAAATGGGCGGCCATAGCGGGTGAAAGCCCCGTACACTCATGAGGTTTACAACATGACTATTGGTGTAGTCGGTCGTAAATGCGGTATGACCCGTATTTTCACCGAAGAAGGTGTCTCCATTCCGGTCACGGTCATTGAGATCGAGCCGAATCGCGTCACCCAGTTCAAAACTGAAGAGACCGATGGCTATCGTGCAGTGCAAGTCACTGTCGGCGAGCGTCGTGCTTCGCGTGTAACAGCTGCTCAAGCTGGCCACTTCGCCAAGGCGAACGTTGCCGCTGGTCGTACCGTAATGGAATTCCGCCTTGAAGAAGGCGAGTACCAGGCCGGCGATCTGATCAACGCTGAAATCTTCGCTGCTGGTCAACTGGTTGATGTAACCGGTCAGTCCAAGGGTAAAGGCTTCCAGGGTACGATCAAGCGTTGGAACTTCCGCGGGCAAGATAACACCCACGGTAACTCCGTATCCCACCGCGTTCCAGGCTCTATCGGCCAGTGCCAGACTCCTGGTCGTGTATTCAAGGGCAAAAAAATGTCCGGTCATATGGGCGCTGAGCGCGTGACCGTGCAGTCCCTCGAAGTAGTGCGCGTGGACGCTGAACGCAATCTGTTGTTGGTCAAGGGCGCTGTTCCTGGCGCTACTGGCGGCAACTTGGTTGTACGTCCAGCAGCCAAGGCTCGCGGTTAAGGGGAAGCTGACATGCAATTAAATGTAAATGACGCTCAAGCGATCGAAGTTTCCGAACTGACATTTGGCGGCGAATTCAACGAGACGCTGGTTCACCAAGCAGTCGTGGCCTACATGGCTGGCGGCCGTCAAGGTAGCAAGCAGCAAAAGACCCGTTCCGACGTTTCTGGTGGCGGTAAGCGCCCATGGCGTCAGAAAGGTACTGGCCGTGCTCGTGCCGGTACTATCCGTAGCCCAATCTGGCGTGGCGGCGGTACCACTTTTGCAGCTCGTCCTCAGGATCACTCCCAGAAGCTGAACAAGAAGATGTATCGCGCAGCAATGCGTTCCATCCTTGCTGAGCTGGTGCGTACTGATCGTCTGGTCGTGGTTCAGGACTTCGCTGTTGAAGCACCGAAAACCAAAGATCTGCTGAACAAGCTGAACGGCATGGGCCTGACTGACGTCCTGATCGTGTCTGACGCTGTTGATCAGAACCTGTACCTGGCTGCTCGCAACCTGCCACACGTCGATGTTCGTGACGTGCAAGGTTCCGATCCGGTCAGTCTGATCGCATACGACAAGGTGTTGATCACCGTGTCGGCCGTGAAGAAATTCGAGGAGCTGCTGGGATGAACCAGGAACGCGTATTTAAAGTTCTGCTTGGCCCGCACGTTTCCGAGAAGGCTACGGTTCTGGCAGACAAGAAAGGCCAGTTCGTTTTCAAGGTTGCTACCGACGCAACCAAGCTGGAAATCAAGAAGGCCGTCGAAAGCCTGTTCAGCGTGAAAGTAGAGCGCGTTACTACCCTGAACGTTCTGGGTAAGAGCAAGCGCACTGCTCGCGGTCTGGGCAAGCGTAATGACTGGAAGAAGGCAGTTATCTCCCTTCAGCCAGGCCAAGATCTCGATTTCAGCAGCAGTGCTGAGTAAGGAAGGGGTGCATCATGGCAATCGTTAAATGCAAACCGACTTCCCCTGGCCGCCGTTTTGTGGTCAAGGTGGTCAACCAGGAGCTGCATAAAGGCGCTCCTCACGCACCGCTGCTCGAGAAAAAATCGAAGTCTGGTGGTCGTAACAACAATGGCCGTATTACCACTCGTCACATCGGTGGTGGTCATAAGCAGCATTATCGTCTGGTCGACTTCCGTCGCAACGACAAGGATGGCATCGCTGCCACCGTCGAGCGTATCGAATACGATCCAAACCGTACTGCTCACATCGCTCTGCTGCTGTACGCAGATGGCGAGCGTCGCTACATCATCGCCCCTAAAGGCGTGAGTGCTGGCGACCAGCTGATCGCAGGTGCTTTGGCACCGATCAAGCCGGGCAACGCTCTGCAGCTGCGTAACATTCCAGTTGGTAGCACCGTACACGGCATCGAATTGAAGCCAGGTAAAGGCGCACAGATCGCTCGTTCCGCTGGTGCTTCGGCTCAGCTGATCGCTCGTGAAGGTGTCTACGTGACCCTGCGTCTGCGTTCTGGTGAGATGCGTAAAGTACTGGCTGAGTGCCGTGCGACCCTGGGCGAAGTCTCGAACTCCGAGCACAGCCTGCGTTCGTTGGGTAAAGCTGGTGCCAAGCGCTGGCGTGGCGTTCGCCCAACCGTTCGTGGTGTTGCCATGAACCCGGTTGACCACCCACATGGTGGTGGTGAAGGTCGTACCTCTGGTGGTCGTCATCCGGTATCGCCATGGGGCTTCCCGACTAAGGGCGCGAAGACTCGTGGTAATAAGCGTACCGACAAAATGATCGTCCGTCGTCGCAAGTAAATAGAGGGATACGACAGTGCCACGTTCTCTGAAAAAAGGTCCTTTTATTGATCTTCACCTACTGAAGAAGATCGAAGTGGCGGCGGAAAAGAACGATCGCAAACCAGTTAAGACCTGGTCGCGTCGTTCGATGATCCTGCCACAAATGGTCGGTCTGACCATCGCAGTACACAACGGTCGCCAACACGTCCCAGTTCTCGTTAACGAAGACATGGTCGGCCACAAACTGGGCGAGTTTGCCGGTACCCGCACATACCGTGGGCACGTGGCTGACAAGAAAGCCAAGCGTTAAGGGGTAAGGAAATGGAAGTAGCCGCTAAGTTGTCGGGCGCTCGAATCTCCGCCCAGAAAGCCCGCTTGGTCGCCGACCAGATCCGCGGGAAGAAGGTGGGCGAAGCGCTCAACCTGTTGGCTTTCAGCAGTAAGAAAGCCGCCGAGATCATGAAGAAAGTGCTGGAGTCGGCCGTAGCCAACGCCGAGCATAACGAAGGCGCAGATGTTGATGACCTCAAGGTCAGCACCGTTTTCGTCAACGAAGGGCGTTCGCTGAAGCGCATCATGCCACGTGCCAAAGGCCGTGCTGATCGCATCGTCAAGCGGTCTTGCCATATCACTGTCAAGGTTGCTGACAAGTAACGGAGTCGAAGAGATGGGTCAGAAAGTACATCCCATTGGCATTCGCCTGGGAATCGTCAAGGAGCACACCTCCGTCTGGTACGCAGACGGTCGGACTTATGCGGACTACTTGTTCGCTGATCTGAAGGTGCGTGAGTATCTCCAAGACAAACTAAAAAGCGCGTCCGTAAGCCGTATCGATATCCATCGTCCGGCGCAGACTGCACGCATCACCATCCACACTGCTCGTCCAGGTATCGTTATCGGGAAGAAAGGTGAAGATGTTGAGAAGCTGCGTCAGGACCTGACCAAGCAAATGGGTGTGCCTGTGCACATCAATATCGAAGAGATCCGTAAGCCGGAGCTCGACGGTATGCTGGTTGCGCAGAGCGTAGCTCAGCAGCTGGAGCGTCGTGTAATGTTCCGTCGCGCTATGAAGCGCGCTGTACAGAACGCAATGCGCATTGGTGCCAAAGGCATCAAAATCCAAGTGAGCGGTCGTCTCGGCGGTGCTGAAATCGCACGTACTGAATGGTATCGCGAAGGTCGTGTGCCACTGCACACCCTGCGTGCCGACATCGACTATGCCAACTACGAAGCTCACACCACCTACGGTGTGATCGGTGTAAAGGTTTGGATCTTCAAAGGCGAAGTAATTGGTGGTCGCCAAGAAGAGCTGAAGCCACAAGCACCAGCGCCTCGTAAAAAAGCTGCTAAGTAAGGGGTACGCCAAATGTTGCAACCAAAGCGTACGAAGTTCCGCAAGCAAATGACCGGTCACAACCGTGGCCTGGCATTGCGCGGTAGCAAAGTCAGCTTCGGCGAGTTCGCGCTGAAGTCTGTTGCTCGTGGTCGTCTCACCGCTCGTCAGATCGAGTCAGCGCGTCGTGCTCTGACCCGTCACGTAAAACGTGGCGGCAAGATCTGGATCCGTGTATTCCCGGACAAGCCTGTCACCAAGAAGCCACTCGAAGTTCGGATGGGTAAAGGTAAGGGTAACGTGGAGTACTGGGTTGCCCAGATTCAGCCAGGCAAAGTCCTGTATGAAATCGAGGGTGTTTCTGAAGAGCTGGCGCGTGAGGCTTTCGCCCTGGCTGCTGCAAAGCTGCCGCTCGCCACCTCCTTTGTTAAACGGACGGTGATGTGATGAAAGCGAATGAACTTCGTGAAAAATCAGCACAGCAGCTGAACGAGCAACTGCTCGGCCTGCTGCGCGACCAGTTCAATCTGCGTATGCAGAAAGCAACTGGCCAGTTGGGGCAGTCTCATCTGCTCTCGCAAGTTAAGCGTGACATCGCTCGCGTGAAAACTGTGCTCAACCAGCAGGCAGGTAAGTAATCATGGCTGAAGCCGAAAAAACTGTCCGTACGCTGACTGGCCGTGTTGTCAGCGACAAGATGGACAAAACCATCACCGTTCTGATCGAGCGTCGCGTTAAGCACCCGATCTACGGTAAATACGTTAAGCGTTCGACTAAGCTGCACGCGCACGACGAAACCAATCAGTGCCACATCGGCGACAAAGTCACTATTCGTGAAACTCGTCCGATGGCCAAGACCAAGTCTTGGGCGCTGGTTGATGTTCTCGAACGCGCTGTGGAAGTCTAAGGGCTAGGGGTCGGAGAAATTATATGATTCAGACTCAATCCATGCTCGATGTGGCCGATAACAGCGGCGCTCGCCGTGTTATGTGCATCAAGGTGCTGGGTGGCTCCCATCGTCGTTACGCTGGTATTGGTGACATCATCAAAGTTACCGTCAAGGAAGCAATTCCTCGCGGTAAGGTGAAAAAAGGCCAAGTGATGACTGCTGTTGTAGTCCGCACTCGCCACGGTGTTCGTCGCGCTGACGGCTCCATCATCCGCTTTGATGGCAACGCTGCTGTTCTGTTGAACAACAAGCAAGAGCCAATCGGCACCCGTATCTTTGGGCCAGTGACCCGTGAGCTTCGTACTGAGAAGTTCATGAAGATCGTCTCGCTCGCCCCAGAAGTGCTGTAAGGAGATCCGACATGCAAAAGATTCGTCGTGACGACGAGATCATCGTGATCGCCGGCAAGGACAAGGGTAAGCGCGGTAAGGTGCTGAAGGTTCTCGCTGACAACCGTCTGGTTGTTGGTGGCCTGAACCTGGTCAAGCGCCATACCAAGCCTAACCCGATGTCGGGCGTACAGGGCGGTATCGTCGAGAAAGAAGCGCCACTGCACGCTTCCAACGTCGCCATTTTCAACGGCGAAACCAACAAGGCTGACCGCGTTGGTTTCAAAGTAGAAGACGGTAAGAAAATTCGTGTCTTCAAGTCGACCCAAAAAGCGGTTGATGCTTGAACACTGCTAGGTAGAAGACCATGGCACGACTAAAAGAGATTTACCGGAAGGAAATCGCACCGAAGCTTAAGGAAGAACTTAAGCTTTCGAACGTGATGGAAGTTCCGCGCGTTACCAAAATCACCCTGAACATGGGTCTGGGCGAAGCGATCGGCGACAAAAAAGTCATCGAGCACGCTGTTGCTGACCTGGAAAAGATCACCGGTCAGAAAGTCGTTGTGACTTACGCTCGGAAATCCATCGCTGGCTTTAAAGTCCGTGAAGGTTGGCCGATCGGCGTCAAAGTGACCCTGCGCCGTGAGCGTATGTACGAGTTCCTGGATCGTCTGCTGTCGATCTCCCTGCCTCGGGTTCGCGACTTCCGCGGCCTGAATGCCAAGTCCTTCGATGGTCGTGGTAACTACAGCATGGGCGTTAAAGAGCAGATCATTTTCCCGGAAATCGATTACGACAAGATCGACGCTCTCCGCGGTCTGGACATTACCCTGACCACCACTGCTCGGACGGATGACGAAGGTCGCGCACTGCTGCGCGCTTTCAAATTCCCGTTCCGCAACTGATTGGAGTAGGAAAATGGCCAAGAAGAGCATGAAAAACCGTGAGCTGAAGCGTCAGCTCACCGTTGCCAAGTACGCCACCAAGCGTGCAGCGCTGAAAGCTATCATCGTTGATCTGAACGCAAGTCCAGAAGCGCGCTGGGAAGCTACCGTAGCACTGCAGAAGCAGCCACGTGACGCAAGCGCTTCGCGCATGCGTAACCGCTGCCGCCTGACTGGTCGTCCGCACGGCGTGTACCGCAAGTTCGGCCTCGGCCGTAACATGCTGCGTCAAGCTGCAATGCGTGGTGACGTTCCAGGTCTGGTTAAAGCCAGCTGGTAAGCACTGTCAATGTCTCGGTGTTCGGGGTCGCAAGATCCTGACCGCCGGTGACCTTGAACTTGAATCAAGCCCCTTTTGGGGCTTGATTCATTTGTGGGGTGTGTCTAGAATACCCGGCTCGCCTGAGCCCGTGCTTTTATCGCGCGGATGTACTCGGCGACACGTAGTAGCCGAAAGGCTAATTTTTTGTGTATTAGGAGCGTCTAGCCCATGAGTATGCAGGACCCGTTAGCGGACATGCTAACTCGTATCCGTAATGCCCAGATGGCTGAAAAGTCCGTCGTAAGCATGCCATCTTCTACTTTGAAGGTAGCTGTTGCCAAAGTCCTGAAGGACGAAGGTTACATTGCGGGTTATCAGATCAGCAGCGAAATCAAGCCACTGCTGTCCATCGAGCTGAAGTACTTCGAAGGCCGTCCGGTCATCGAGGAAGTGAAGCGCGTTAGCCGTCCAGGCCTGCGTCAGTACAAGTCCGTCGAGGATCTGCCAAAAGTTCGTGGCGGTCTCGGTGTGTCTATCGTCTCCACCAACAAGGGTGTGATGACGGATCGTGCTGCGCGCGCTGCCGGTGTCGGCGGCGAAGTTCTTTGCACTGTGTTCTAAGGGGGGATAAGCATGTCACGCGTCGCTAAGAACCCCGTTAAGCTGCCAGCCGGTGTCGAAGTCAAATTCGCAGGCCAACAGCTTTCGGTGAAGGGTGCCAAGGGCACTCTGCAACTGAACATCCATTCGTCCGTTGAGATTGTTGAAGAAGCTGGTGAGCTGCGTTTCGCTGCTCGCAATGGCGATCAACAGACTCGCGCAATGGCTGGTACCACTCGTGCGTTGGTAAACAACATGGTCCAAGGCGTAAGCCAAGGCTTCGAGCGCAAGCTCCAGCTGGTCGGTGTTGGTTACAAGGCGCAAGCAAAAGGCACAGTGCTGAACCTGGCTCTTGGCTTCTCGCACCCAGTGGATTATGAACTGCCGGAAGGCATCACCGCTGAGACTCCTAGCCAGACCGATATCCTGATCAAGGGCATCGACAAGCAGCTGGTAGGTCAAGTGGCCGCCGAGATCCGCGACTTCCGTCCACCAGAGCCGTACAAAGGCAAAGGTGTGCGCTACGCGGACGAAGTCGTCCGTCGTAAAGAAGCCAAGAAGAAGTAGGGCATAGCAAATGACCGACAAAAAAGTTACTCGACTGCGTCGCGCTCGCAAAGCACGCCTGAAAATGCACGAACTCGAAGTCGTGCGTCTCTGCGTGTTCCGCTCGTCGCAGCACATCTACGCCCAGGTCATTTCGGCCGACGGCAACAAAGTCCTGGCAAGTGCCTCGACTTTGGATAAAGAACTGCGTGATGGCGCCACTGGCAACATCGACGCGGCCACTAAGGTTGGCCAGCTGGTCGCTACGCGTGCTAAAGCCGCTGGCGTCTCGCAGGTGGCTTTCGACCGCTCTGGCTTCAAGTACCACGGCCGCGTCAAGGCGCTGGCTGATGCTGCTCGTGAAGCTGGGCTGGAGTTCTAAGTTATGTCAAATAACGACCAAAAGCGCGACGAAGGCTACATCGAGAAGCTGGTTCAAGTTAACCGCGTAGCCAAAACCGTTAAAGGCGGCCGTATCTTCACTTTCACCGCGTTGACCGTGGTTGGTGATGGTAAAGGGCGTGTTGGCTTCGGCCGTGGCAAGTCGCGTGAAGTGCCTGCTGCGATCCAGAAGGCAATGGAAGCTGCTCGCCGCAACATGATCCAGGTTGATCTGAACGGCACCACTCTGCAGTACGCAATGAAGTCCGCCCATGGCGCTTCGAAGGTGTACATGCAGCCTGCTTCTGAAGGTACCGGTATCATCGCTGGCGGCGCTATGCGTGCTGTCCTCGAGGTTGCTGGCGTTCAGAACGTTCTGGCCAAGTGCTACGGCTCGACTAACCCAGTAAACGTGGTTCACGCCACTTTCAAGGGTTTGAAAGCAATGCAGTCTCCTGAATCCATTGCCGCCAAGCGTGGCAAAAGCGTCAAGGAGATCTTCTGATCATGGCTACCGTAAAAGTTACGCTGATCAAAAGCATGACCGGCCGCATCCCTAACCACAAACTGTGCGTTAAGGGTTTGGGTCTGCGTCGCATCGGTCACACTGTAGAGGTCCTGGATACTCCCGAGAATCGCGGGATGATCAACAAGGCCTACTACATGCTGCGTGTAGAGGGTTAATCGATGAAACTCAATGATCTGAGTCCAGCGCCGGGTTCCCGTCGCGAAAAGCATCGTCCGGGCCGTGGTATCGGTAGTGGTTTGGGCAAGACCGGTGGCCGTGGCCACAAAGGTCAAACCTCCCGCTCCGGTGGCACCATTGCTCCAGGCTTTGAAGGCGGTCAACAGCCGCTGCATCGTCGCCTGCCGAAGTTCGGTTTCGTTTCCCTGAAGGCCATGGATCGCGCAGAAGTGCGTCTGTCCGAGCTGGCTAAAGTGGATGGCGACATCGTCACCGTGCAGTCCCTGAAGGATGCCAACGTGATCAACCAGAACGTACAGCGTGTGAAAATCATGCTGTCGGGCGAAGTTGCTCGCGCTGTCACCATCGGAAAGGGAATCGGCGCCACCAAAGGTGCGCGTGCGGCTATCGAAGCAGCTGGCGGCAAGTTCGAGGAATAAATGGCTAAGCAAGGTGCTCTCTCTGCGCTCGGCAAAGGCGGTATGTCTGAACTCTGGGCTCGTCTGCGTTTTCTGTTCCTGGCGATTATCGTCTACCGAATAGGCGCACACATCCCGGTTCCAGGTATCAACCCGGACCGACTCGCGGACCTGTTTCGACAGAATGAGGGGACCATTCTTAGCTTGTTCAACATGTTTTCCGGCGGTGCGCTGGAACGGATGAGTATCTTTGCTCTGGGGATCATGCCGTACATCTCGGCATCGATCATCATGCAACTGATGACCGCCGTCAGCCCACAGCTGGAACAGTTGAAGAAGGAAGGTGAAGCTGGCCGTCGCAAGATCAGCCAGTACACCCGCTACCTCACCGTCGTCCTTGCTCTTGTCCAGGCTGTTGGCATGTCCATCGGTCTGGCAGGGCAAGGCGTAGCGTTCACTGGTGACTTTGGCTTCCATTTCGTCGCAGTAACCACGTTTGTGGCGGGTGCGATGTTCATGATGTGGCTGGGTGAGCAGATTACTGAGCGTGGTGTTGGCAACGGTATCTCGATGTTGATTTTCGCAGGTATCGTCGCCGGTCTTCCGAGAGCCATCGGGCAGTCTTTCGAGTCTGCGCGTCAGGGTGACATCAACATTTTTGCCCTGGTTGCAATCGGTTTGCTGGCAGTAGCGATTATCGGTTTCGTGGTGTTCATTGAGCGTGGTCAGCGTCGTATTGCTGTTCACTACGCCAAGCGTCAGCAGGGCCGCAAGGTATTTGCTGCGCAGACTAGCCACTTGCCGCTGAAGGTGAATATGGCCGGTGTTATCCCGGCTATTTTTGCGAGCAGCATTTTGCTGTTCCCGGCTTCGCTGGGTGCCTGGTTTGGTCAGTCTGAAGGTATGGGCTGGCTGCAGGACATCTCGCAGTCGATCGCTCCTGGTCAGCCGTTGAATATTCTGCTGTTTAGTGCAGGGATTATTTTCTTCTGCTTCTTCTATACGGCGTTGATGTTCAATCCGAAAGACGTAGCGGAAAACCTGAAGAAGTCCGGTGCCTTTATTCCGGGTATCCGTCCAGGCGAGCAGTCGGCGCGCTACATTGATGGCGTTTTGACTCGTTTGACCTTGTTCGGTGCTCTCTATATGACGGCCGTCTGCTTGCTTCCCCAGTTCCTGGTGGTTGCGGCAAACGTTCCGTTCTACCTTGGCGGGACCTCGTTGCTGATCGTGGTCGTGGTTGTGATGGACTTCATGTCCCAAGTACAATCGCACCTCGTTTCGCACCAGTACGAATCCCTGATGAAGAAAGCCAACCTGAAGGGCTACGGCAGCGGCATGTTGCGCTGAGTAGCGTCCATAAGGTTCGAGGAGTTGGTGATGAAAGTTCGTGCATCGGTGAAAAAGCTGTGCCGTAACTGCAAGATTATTCGCCGCGAAGGCGTTGTTCGGGTAATTTGCAGCGCGGAACCGCGTCACAAACAGCGCCAAGGCTGAGTGTGATTGTGCTTTAAGCCCGGCAGCTAGTGCGCTGCCGGGTTGATTATTTGTTATTACAGCGATATTATCTCGCGCCCTATTTCTTGGCTTCCGGGGCGTAGGTAGCTGTCAATTGGAGTCCCACTGAATGGCCCGTATTGCAGGCGTTAACATTCCAGATAACAAGCATACTGTTATCTCGCTGACCTACATCTATGGTGTTGGTCGCACTACTGCACAGAAAATTTGTGCAGTGTCTGGGGTAAACCCAGCGGCAAAGATCAAAGATCTGAGCGACGAGCAGATTGAACAGCTGCGTGGCGAAGTGGCGAAGTTCACCACTGAAGGTGACCTGCGTCGCGAAATCAACATGAAAATCAAGCGCTTGATGGACCTCGGTTGCTATCGCGGTCTGCGTCATCGTCGTGGTCTTCCAGTACGCGGTCAGCGTACCAAGACCAACGCGCGTACCCGTAAAGGTCCGCGTAAGCCGATCCGCAAGTAATCGCCCCAGCGAATCGACAGGAATTTAATCATGGCAAAACCTGCTGCTCGTCCTCGTAAAAAAGTTAAAAAGACAGTGGTTGATGGCATCGCCCACATCCATGCTTCTTTTAACAACACCATCGTGACCATTACCGACCGTCAAGGTAACGCTCTTTCCTGGGCAACCTCCGGTGGTTCGGGTTTCCGCGGTTCCCGCAAGTCCACCCCGTTCGCTGCTCAAGTAGCTGCTGAGCGTGCTGGTCAAGCTGCGCTGGAATACGGTCTGAAAAACCTCGACGTTAACGTCAAGGGTCCAGGTCCGGGTCGTGAATCCGCAGTCCGCGCTTTGAACGGCTGTGGCTACAAGATCGCCAGCATCACCGACGTGACGCCAATCCCGCACAACGGGTGCCGTCCGCCGAAGAAGCGCCGCGTGTAATCCAGGAGATTGTAAAGAATGGCTCGTTACATTGGTCCAAAATGCAAACTCGCTCGTCGCGAAGGCACCGATCTCTTTCTGAAGAGCGGCGTGCGCGCGATCGAATCGAAGTGCAACATTGAAGCAGCACCTGGTATCCACGGCCAACGCCGCGGTCGCCAGTCCGATTACGGCACCCAACTGCGTGAAAAGCAGAAGGTCCGTCGTATCTACGGCGTTCTCGAGCGTCAATTCAGCGGCTACTACAAAGAAGCAGCTGGCAAGAAGGGCGCAACCGGCGAAAACCTGTTGCAACTGCTCGAATGCCGTCTGGACAACGTTGTATACCGTATGGGTTTCGGTTCTACTCGTGCCGAATCCCGTCAGCTGGTATCGCACAAGTCGATCAGCGTTAACGGTCAGACCGTAAACGTTCCGTCCTACCAGGTTCGTGCTGGTGACGTGGTTGCTGTTCGCGAGAAAGCAAAGAACCAACTTCGCATTGTCCAAGCTCTCGATCTGTGTGCCCAACGTGGCCGCGTAGAATGGGTAGAAGTAGACACTGAGAAGAAGTCGGGCGTTTTCAAGAACGTTCCTGCTCGCAGTGATCTGTCCGCCGACATCAACGAAAGCCTGATTGTCGAGCTCTACTCCAAGTAAGGGCTAGAAAATAGGTGCATCCATGCAGATTTCGGTAAATGAGTTCCTGACACCCCGCCATATTGATGTGCAGGTTGTCAGTCCAACCCGCGCCAAGATCACACTCGAGCCTCTCGAGCGTGGTTTCGGCCACACCCTGGGCAACGCGCTGCGCCGCATCCTGTTGTCCTCAATGCCCGGCTGTGCAGTAGTCGAGGCCGAGATTGACGGTGTGCTCCATGAGTACAGCGCCATCGAAGGTGTACAGGAAGATGTAATTGAAATCCTGTTGAACCTTAAAGGTCTGGCTATCAAGCTGCACGGTCGTGACGAAGTTACGCTGACCTTGTCGAAGAAGGGTTCGGGGGTGGTTACCGCTGCCGATATTCAGCTGGATCATGATGTCGAGATCGTTAACCCCGATCACGTAATCGCTAACCTGGCGTCTAACGGCGCCCTGAACATGAAGCTCACCGTAGCTCGTGGTCGTGGTTATGAACCGGCAGACTCGCGTCAGAGCGATGAAGACGAAAGCCGCAGCATCGGTCGCTTGCAGCTCGACTCTTCGTTCAGCCCGGTTCGCCGTATCGCATACGTGGTGGAAAACGCCCGTGTCGAACAGCGTACCAACCTGGACAAGCTGGTTATTGATCTGGAAACCAACGGTACCCTGGATCCTGAAGAGGCCATTCGCCGCGCTGCAACCATCCTGCAACAGCAGTTGGCTGCGTTCGTCGACCTCAAGGGTGACAGTGAGCCAGTGGTTGTCGAGCAGGAAGACGAGATCGATCCGATCCTGCTTCGCCCGGTTGACGATCTGGAACTGACTGTACGTTCGGCTAACTGCCTTAAGGCGGAAAACATCTACTACATCGGCGACCTGATTCAGCGCACCGAAGTAGAGCTGTTGAAGACTCCGAACCTTGGCAAGAAATCCTTGACTGAAATCAAGGACGTTCTGGCCTCCCGCGGTCTGTCCCTCGGCATGCGCCTCGACAACTGGCCGCCTGCAAGTCTTAAGAAGGACGACAAGGCGACTGCCTGATCGTCGTAATCACCGAACGTTGTGTTTGGTAAGGAATGAACCATGCGTCATCGTAAAAGTGGTCGTCACCTGAGCCGCACCAGCTCGCACCGCAAGGCCATGTTCCAAAACATGGCGGTGTCGCTGTTCGAGCACGAGCTGATCAAAACTACACTGCCGAAAGCCAAAGAACTGCGCCGCGTTGCTGAGCCGCTGATCACTTTGGCCAAGACAGATAGCTTGGCTAACCGCCGTCTGGCTTTCGACCGTACTCGTTCGAAAGCTATCGTTGGTAAGCTCTTCAACGACCTGGGCAAGCGTTACGCTACCCGTGAGGGTGGCTACCTGCGCATCCTCAAGTGCGGTTTCCGCGCTGGCGACAACGCGCCTATGGCGTACGTCGAGTTGGTTGATCGTGCTACCAGCGGTGAAGCTGTATCCGCTGAGTAAGTCGGCAACATACAAAAAACCGGGCCTTGTGCCCGGTTTTTTGTGCCCGGTCAAAAAGTGGCAGTCACCTCTGTTGGCTGGCTTGCGCTTGGCAATGCGACAGCATTAGATAATGACTATCGATGTCCATGATTTAATGAATTTGGATACTGTCATTAACATGATCAATACTCCTTTCCAGCCGATTAGCCGGCAGTTTGAAGACCGACCTAGGAAGATTGAGCATGAGCCAGACCAAAACGCTTACGACCGCCAGCGGCGCTCCTGTCGCCGATAACCAGAACTCTCGCTCCGCTGGCCCGCGTGGCCCGCTGTTGCTCGACGACTTCCACCTTATCGAGAAGCTCGCTCACTTCAATCGCGAGAACATTCCCGAGCGCCGTGTACACGCTAAGGGATCGGGCGCTTACGGCACATTTACCGTAACCCGGGATATCACCCAGTACACCAGCGCCAAGCTGTTTGAGTCGGTCGGCAAACAGACCCCGACGTTCCTGCGTTTTTCCACCGTGGGTGGCGAGCGTGGCTCTGCCGATACTGAGCGCGACCCACGCGGTTTTGCCCTGAAGTTCTACACCGAAGAAGGGAACTGGGACATCGTGGGTAATAACACCCCTGTGTTCTTCATCCGCGATCCGCTGAAATTCCCCGATTTCATCCATACGCAGAAGCGCCTGCCCCAAAGCAATCTGAAAAGTGCCCAAATGATGTGGGATTTCTGGTCGCATTCGCCCGAGGCTTTGCACCAGGTCACCATTCTGTTCTCTGATCGTGGCATTCCCGATGGCTACCGTCACATGCACGGCTTCGGCAGCCACACCTATAGTCTGATCAGCGCCGAGGGTGAGCGTCACTGGGTGAAATGGCACTACAAGACCAAGCAAGGGATCAAGAACCTGACGCCGGCTGAAGCTGCACGCCTGGCGGGCACCGACCCGGATTACGCTCAGCGTGATCTGTTCAATGCGATCGAGCGTGGCGATTTCCCGAAGTGGAGCGTCTGCATCCAGATCATGACCGAGGCCCAAGCGGCGGCCCATTACGAGAACCCGTTCGACGTGACCAAGACCTGGTCGCAGAAGGAGTTTCCGTTGATCGAGGTCGGCGAGCTGGAACTCAACCGTAACCCGCTGAACTACTTCGCTGAAGTTGAGCAGGCAGCGTTCGGGCCGAGCAATATGGTTCCAGGGGTTGGCCTTTCGCCAGACCGCATGCTGCAAGGTCGTGTATTCGCCTACGCTGATGCGCACCGCTACCGTGTGGGCACCAATCACCAGCAATTGCCAGTCAACGCCCCGCGCAGCCCGGTCAACACTTACCAGCGCGACGGAGCCATGGCGTTCGGCAGCAATGGCGGTGCGGCACCGAACTACGAGCCCAACAGCTACGTCGAGGCCCCCAAGCAGGCTCCGCGTTATGCTGAACCGGCCCTGGCGCTCGGTGGTTCGGCAGACCGTTACGATCACCGTGAAGATACCGACTACTACAGTCACGCCGGTGCGCTATTCCGCTTGATGAATGATGCGCAGAAAGCGCTGCTGATCAGCAACATCGCGGGTGCGATGGCTGGTGTATCGGCGGATGTCGTCGATCGTCAGTTGCAGCACTTCTTCAAAGCGGATGTCGCTTACGGTGAAGGCATCGCGAAAGCGTTGGGCGTACAGCTTAACTAAGTCTAAACGAGAAGCAGAACCGCCCTCAATTGGGCGGTTTTTGCGTTATTTAACCGGCTTTTCTCGGATTTTCTTCGCTTTTATTGCGATAGGCGAGTGACCTTGCGGTCAGCTTGGTTCAAACTAGAGCCTTCAAAGCTTGTGGAGATGTAGGGCGATGCAAGGTCACCCAGACGTAATCGATTACCTCAACACGCTGCTGACAGGCGAACTGGCAGCCCGTGATCAATATTTCATCCACTCGCGGATGTACGAGGACTGGGGTTTTACCGAGCTCTACGAACGTATCAACCATGAGATGGAAGAAGAGGCCCAGCACGCCGATGCGTTGATGCGCCGGATCCTGATGCTCGAAGGTACGCCACGCATGCGCCCGGATGATCTGGACATCGGTACTACGGTGCCAGACATGCTCGCGGCCGACCTGCGCCTGGAATACAAAGTCCGTGCCGCGTTGTGCAAGGGCATTGAGCTCTGCGAACAGCACAACGATTACGTGACCCGCGAGATCCTGCGCATCCAGCTCAACGACACCGAAGAAGACCATACCTACTGGCTCGAGAAGCAGCTGGGCCTGATCAAGTTGATAGGCCTGGAAAACTACCTGCAGTCGCAGTTCTGATTGCAGGGAAAGGGAACGCAGAGCGTCCCAAGCTGCATTCCCACGCGGAGCGTAAGAGCGATCAAACAAAAAAGCCCCTGTCATTGATGAGATGACAGGGGCTTTTTCGTGGCCGGGGAGAAATCAGTCCCGGTCACGCTCCAGCAGCGGCTTGAGGTAGTAGCCAGTGTGCGACTGCTTCATCTCGGCCACTTCCTCAGGCGTACCCACCGCGATGATCTGACCACCCTTGGAGCCGCCTTCCGGCCCCAGGTCCACCAGCCAGTCCGCCGTCTTGATCACATCCAGGTTGTGCTCGATTACCACCACGGTGTTGCCATGGTCGCGAAGGCGATGCAGGACGTCGAGCAATTGCTGGATATCAGCGAAGTGCAAGCCCGTGGTCGGCTCGTCGAGGATGTACAGGGTCTTGCCGGTATCACGCTTGGACAGCTCGCGAGACAGCTTGACCCGCTGGGCCTCGCCGCCGGACAACGTCGTTGCCGATTGCCCAAGCTTGATGTACGACAGCCCCACATCCATCAGCGTCTGGAGCTTGCGCGCCAGGGCCGGCACCGCGTCGAAGAACACCCTGGCCTCTTCGATGGTCATCTCGAGGGTTTCGTGGATATTCTTGCCCTTGTACTTGATCTCCAGGGTTTCGCGGTTGTAGCGCTTGCTCTTGCACACGTCGCACGGCACATAGATGTCCGGCAAGAAGTGCATCTCGACCTTGATCAGGCCGTCGCCCTGGCAGGCTTCGCAGCGCCCGCCCTTGACGTTGAACGAGAAACGCCCTGGGCCATAGCCGCGTGAACGGGACTCCGGCACGCCGGCGAACAGCTCGCGAATCGGCGTGAACAGCCCGGTATAAGTCGCCGGGTTGGAGCGCGGTGTGCGACCGATGGGGCTCTGGTCGATGTCGACGACCTTGTCCAGATGCTCCAGGCCCTTGATGCTGTCGTGGGCGGCGGCCTCCAGGGTCGTGGCGCCGTTCAGGGCCGTAGCGCTGAGGGGGAACAGGGTGTTGTTGATCAGCGTCGATTTGCCGGAGCCGGACACACCGGTCACGCAAGTCAGCAGCCCAATCGGGATGTCCAGGTCAACGTTGCGCAGGTTGTTGCCACGGGCGCCCTTGAGGCTCAGCGACAGCTTCTTGTTGCGCGGCGTACGCTTGGCCGGCACCTTGATCTTCACCCGGCCCGACAGGTATTTGCCGGTCAGGGAGTCGGGATGCGCCATGACTTCGGCGGCTGTGCCTTGGGCAACGATATGCCCGCCATGCACGCCCGCACCCGGACCGATGTCCACGACGTAATCCGCCAGGCGGATCGCATCCTCGTCGTGTTCGACCACGATCACCGTGTTGCCGATGTCCCGCAGGTGCTTGAGCGTTCCGAGCAGTCGATCGTTGTCCCGCTGGTGCAGGCCAATGGACGGTTCGTCGAGGATGTACATCACCCCCACCAGGCCGGCACCGATCTGGCTGGCCAGGCGAATACGCTGGGCTTCGCCGCCGGACAAGGTATCTGCGCTGCGATCGAGGGTCAGGTAGTCCAGGCCAACGTTCACCAGAAATTGCAGGCGCTCGCGGATTTCCTTGAGGATCTTGTCGGCAATTTCGCCCCGGCGGCCGGTGAGCTTCAAGCCGCCGAAGTAGTCGGTGGCGTCCCCAATCGGCAGGTTGGTCACCGCCGGCAGGGTTTTCTCACCGACCCACACATGCCGCGCCTCTCGACGCAAACGGGTACCGCGGCAATCGGGGCAGGGCTGGGTGCTGAGGAACTTGGCCAGCTCTTCGCGCACGCTGGCCGATTCGGTCTCGCGATAACGCCGCTCCAGGTTCGGCACGATGCCTTCGAACGGGTGGGAGCGTTTGACGATATCGCCACGGTCGTTCAGGTATTTGAAGTCGACACTTTGTGAGCCGCTGCCGTGCAGGATGAATTTCTGCTGGTCGGCGGGCAGCTCGTTGAAGGGTTTGTCCAGGCTGAACTTGTAGTGGGCCGCCAGCGACCCGAGCATCTGGAAGTAGTAGACGTTACGCCGGTCCCAGCCGCGAATCGCGCCCTCGGCCAGGGTCAGTTCGCCATTGACCAGGCGCTTGGTGTCGAAGAACTGCTTGACCCCCAGGCCATCGCAGGTCGGGCACGCGCCGGCCGGGTTGTTGAAGGAGAACAGCTTGGGCTCCAGCTCGCTGATGGCGTGGCCGCAGATCGGGCAGGCGAAGCGCGCCGAGAAGATGATTTCCTCGCCGGGCTCGTCGTCCATCGGCGCTATCAGGGCGATGCCGTCGGCCAGCTTCAGCGCGGTCTCGAAGGATTCGGCCAGACGCTGTTGCAGGTCGGCCCGGACCTTGAAGCGGTCGACCACCACATCGATCGAATGCTTTTTCTGTTTATCCAGCTTCGGCAGTTCGTCCAGCTCGCACAGCTTGCCGTTGACCCGTGCCCGAACGAAGCCTTGGGCGCGCAGTTCTTCGAAGACCATCAGGTGCTCGCCCTTGCGCTCGCGGATGACCGGCGCCAGCAGCATCAACTTGCTGCCTTCGGGCTGGGCCAGCACCAGGTCGACCATCTGGCTGACGGTCTGGGCTTCCAGCGGGATGTCGTGGTCGGGACACCGGGGAATACCGACCCGCGCATACAGCAGGCGCAGGTAGTCGTAGATCTCGGTGATGGTGCCGACGGTTGAGCGTGGGTTGTGGGAAGTCGACTTCTGTTCGATGGAAATCGCCGGCGACAGGCCTTCGATGGTGTCGACGTCGGGTTTTTCCATCATCGACAGGAACTGCCGGGCGTAGGCCGACAGCGATTCGACATAGCGCCGCTGGCCTTCAGCGTACAGGGTGTCGAAGGCCAGGGATGATTTGCCGGATCCGGACAGGCCGGTGATGACGATCAGCTTGTCCCGTGGCAGGGTCAGGTCGATGTTCTTCAGGTTGTGGGTACGGGCCCCACGAATCAGGATCTTGTCCAAAGTGGCCTCGCTCGGCGGGCGTCGAAAACGTAGGAGTATACGGGCAAATACTGGATGGATGCACACTATTGAAAGTGAGTTTGCAGTCATACATGAAGACTGCGCGGCAAACGGTCGCGATATACCCCCTCAATCGATGGGACTGGTAGAATCGCCGCCGGTTCACACGAGGTTTTTCCATGCACGATCCCCACAGCGAACGCATGAGCAGCGGCGAGACACGCGCAGCAAGCGGTCTGGCTCTTGTGTTCGCCTTCCGTATGCTGGGCATGTTCATGGTGTTGCCGGTGCTGGCGACCTATGGGATGGATCTGGCAGGCGCGACCCCGGCCCTCATCGGGTTGGCGATTGGCGCGTACGGCCTGACCCAGGCGATTTTCCAGATCCCGTTCGGGGTCATTTCCGACCGCATAGGCCGGCGTCCCGTCATCTACCTGGGCTTGATTGTCTTCGCCCTGGGCAGTGTGCTGGCGGCCAATGCCGATTCGATCTGGGGCGTGATCGCCGGACGCATCCTGCAAGGCGCCGGGGCGATTTCCGCAGCCGTCATGGCTTTGCTGTCGGACCTGACCCGCGAACAGCATCGGACCAAGGCCATGGCCATGATCGGCATGACGATCGGTCTGTCGTTCGCCGTCGCCATGGTCGTCGGGCCGTTGCTGACCCGCGCCTTTGGCTTGTCGGGGCTGTTTCTGGTCACGGGGGGCATGGCGCTGGTGGGCATCCTGATCGTGGCGTTCATGGTGCCGCGCTCCACCGGGCCGTTGCAGCACCGCGAATCAGGGGTGGCTCGCCAGGCGCTGATGCCGACGCTCAAGCACCCGGACCTGCTGCGTCTGGACCTGGGCATCTTCGTGCTCCACGCCATGTTGATGTCCAGCTTCGTTGCCTTGCCGCTGGCGCTGGTGGAGAAGGCCGGCCTGCCCAAGGAGCAGCACTGGTGGGTTTACCTGACTGCGCTGCTGATTTCGTTTTTCGCCATGATTCCGTTCATCATCTACGGCGAGAAGCGACGCAAAATGAAACGAGTTTTGCTCGGCGCCGTCGTGACGCTGATGCTCACTGAGCTATTCTTCTGGCAGTTCGGCGACAGCCTGCGGGCCCTGGTGATCGGCACAGTGGTGTTCTTCACCGCGTTCAATCTGCTGGAGGCGTCGCTGCCGTCGCTGATCAGCAAGGTTTCACCGGCGGGTGGCAAGGGCACGGCGATGGGGGTTTACTCCACCAGCCAGTTCCTCGGTTCGGCGTTGGGCGGGATCCTCGGCGGCTGGTTGTTCCAGCATGGCGGTTTGTCGGTTGTGTTCCTGGGATGCGCCGCGCTGGCTGCACTTTGGCTGGTCTTTGCTGTTACCATGCGCGAACCTCCGTATGTGACGAGCCTGCGCTTGCCGTTGTCGCCCGAAGCCATCCGCGAAGCAGGCCTGACCGAGCGCCTTAAGGCCGTCGTTGGAGTAACCGATGCAGTGGTGGTCGCCGACGAAGCGGCCGTTTATATCAAACTGGACACCGAATTATTGGATCGCGCGACGCTCGAGCGCCTGGTGAACAACCCGGCCCCGACCACGTGCGAAGCCTAGGAGAACGTTATGGCCCGTGGGGTTAACAAAGTCATATTGGTCGGTACTTGCGGCCAGGATCCCGAAGTTCGCTACCTGCCCAATGGCAACGCTGTGACCAACCTGAGTCTGGCGACCAGCGAACAGTGGACCGACAAGCAGACCGGCCAGAAGGTCGAGAAGACCGAATGGCACCGCGTGTCGATGTTCGGCAAGGTGGCCGAAATCGCCGGCGAATACCTGCGCAAGGGTTCGCAGGTGTACATCGAAGGCAAGCTGCAGACCCGCGAGTGGGAAAAAGACGGCATCAAGCGCTACACCACCGAAATCGTGGTCGACATGCAAGGCACCATGCAACTGCTGGGCGGTCGTCCACAGGGTGACCAGCAGCAAGGTGGCAACAACTACCAGCAGGCTGCTCCGCGTCAGCAAGCACCTCGCCCGCAGTCGGCGCCTCAGCCACAGCGTGAACGTCCAGCGGCTCCGCAACAGGCCGCGCCACAACCGGCTCCGGATTTCGACAGCTTTGATGACGATATTCCGTTCTAAAGCCGCTGGAAGCTCCAGGCAGCGAGCTTCAAGCTAAAAACAAAACCGCGCTTCGGTTTACGAGGCGCGGTTTTTTTTAGCCTTGGATTTGCCGCTTGGGGCATCACTCAGTGGCGGGCAGCCAAAAACTGTTCAGTGCTCACCACATCCGCATAGGCAAAACCCAGGGCCGACATGAAGGCCGCATGCACTTGAGCCGCCGGGACGACGAGCCCATTGAATTCCAGATCGCGGCTGGCACAAGCATCGTGAATCACCGTGACCTCATAGCCCATGTCCGCCGCCGCCCGGGCGACCCCGTCGATGCACATGTGGCTCATGCTGCCGACGATCACCAGATGCTTAATGTCGTGGCGGTCAAGGATGGCTTGCAATTGGGTTTCGCGAAACGAGTTGACGAAGTGCTTGAGCACCACTGGTTCGTCGGTGCGGTTGAGCACTTTGGGATGCAGTTGCGCACCTTCAGAGCCTGGGGTGAAGAACGGTGCGGAATCGGAGGTGAATTCGTGACGGATGTGCACCACCTGATCCGCGGCCTGGCGAAAGGCTTCGATCAGTCTGGCGGCGTTATCGGCGGCCGCTTCGGCACCGACCAATGGCCATTTTCCCTGGGGGAAGTAGTCGTTCTGGATATCGACTACGATGAGCGCTTGCTTGGACATAAGGCTTCCTCGATCAGTGGGGTCTGAAGCCAGTATTGGCTCATGCCACCGGTTTCAGAATGGGCCGTAACGACAATAAGCGAGGGAAAACTGACAATGACGCAGCAAAGGGCAGTCGCTGAGCTCGGGGTGCTCATCTACCCCGGCGCGCAACTGGCGGCGGTGCATGGCTTGACCGATCTGTTCGCCGTGGCGCAGCGGATTGCCGACGAGCAAGCCAGTTCTCAGTTGCCGCGCCTGCGGGTCAGTCATTGGCGAGCGCAGGAGGGAGAAGTGCCGACCCGGGTGTTCGAGAGTTTCGCCGGTCCTCAGGGCAGACTGGTTGCGCTGCTGATTCCACCGTCCATCGCCGGTTTCAGTGAGGGGCTGGTGTCGCAGGCGCTGATGACCTGGTTGCGAGCGCGGCATGCCGACGGCACGGTGCTAGGTGGGGTGTGTGTCGGTTCGATTCTGTTGGCCGAAAGTGGCCTGCTCGATGGGCGCAGCGCCACGACCCACTGGACCTCGGCCAAGACCTTTGCCGCGCGTTATCCGAAGATCAAGCTCGACGCCGACAAGCCCATCGTCGACGATGGCGACCTGATTACCACGGCCGGGCTGATGGCCTGGTCAGAGCTGGGGCTACGACTGGTGGACCGCCTGCTCGGCCCCAGCATCGCCACGCGCACGGCGCAGTTTCTGGTGATCGAACACAGCGACAGCGCCAGCCAATGTGGCAGTAACTTTGCGCCCATCCTCGGACACGGTGACGCGGCCATTCTCAAGGTCCAGCACTGGTTGCAAGGCAGCGGAGCAGTGGACGTTTCCCTCGGCGCCATGGCCGAACAGGCCGGGCTTGAGGAACGCACCTTCCTGCGCAGGTTTCGCGCCGCCACCGGGCTCAAACCTACCGAATACTGCCAGCACCTACGCGTCGGCAAGGCCCGGGAAATGCTGGAGTTCACCAATGGCACCATCGACCACATTGCCTGGACGGTGGGTTATCAGGACCCGGGGGCTTTTCGCACGACGTTCAAGAAAATTACTGGGTTGGCGCCCAGTGATTATCGGACGAGGTTTGGGGTCAGCCCGATGAATGCGCCAAAGTAGTCATCGATCTCTTCGCCACCGTCGCAGTCGTCGTGCAATTTGCCGGATGTCCTCAGGGTGTCGTGCAGAATGAAACAGGCCCGGTGCTATCAATCCTCCCTCAGACGCCCGTTTCGTTGCTCGTCCTGGCTCGCAACACCGTTGGCCTGATCTCTGCACCCCTTTATCTAAAGCCATCGAGCGCAGTTAAAAGGGCACCGCATGACGACGGTCAATCGTAACAAACTGGTAGTGGACCATTCGATCAACCCCCACGCGCCGCTTCATGAGGTCGAAACCAATCGGGCGCTGGCCCGTTGGCTGGCGCAGATTCTCGGCCTTGAATACGGCGGCAGTTATGACCAACAGCATCATGCTGGCCATGATCTGTACTTGCTGCCCACGCAAACCGTCATAGGTGCCGAAGCCGCCCTGCGCTTGGGCGTCAAAGGGCCGGAGGATCTATGGGGCGGTTACGTCGAGCATGATTTTATCTGCACCAAGGCAATCACCCACGGTCTGCTGAACAGGCACGCGGTCGCGCCCTTGGGCTGGTCACCGCTGTTTGCCAAGTTGACCCGGGGGGCGGTGCTCGATGGCGTGACGGTATTTGCGCTCCAGGACGCGCGCCAGGCGGCCGAGCACCTGCTGTACACCGGAGCGATCCGCTTCAAGCCTATCCATGCCTGTGCCGGACGCGATCAGCGGGTGATCAAGAGTCTGGCGCAATTCGATGAAATCGCCGCCGGCCCCGAGGCTCAAGCGCTGTTTCGCGACGGTGTGGTGCTTGAGCAGAATCTTGAGCAGGTCAAGACCCAGAGCGTCGGCCAGAGCTTCATCAACGGCAAGGTCTTGAGCTACTGCGGTGTGCAACATCTGACGCGGGACAGTGAAGGGCTGGAGGTTTACGGCGGCTCGGACCTGTTGGCGGTGCAGGGCGGCTATATTGAATTGCTCAAGCTTGAGCTGCCCGACGATGTACGTGAGGCGGTGCGGTTGGCGCAGGTGTTTGACGATGCCGCCAATCAGGCTTTTCCAACGTTCTTTGCCTCGCGGCGCAATTACGACATCGCCCAGGGCATTGACGTCAGTGGTCAGCCTCGCGGTGGTGTGCTGGAACAGTCATGGCGCATGGGCGGGGCCAGCAGTGCTGAGCTCGCGGCGTTGCAGGCGTTCATTGAGGATCCTACGTCCAGCGCGGTCCGTGTGTCCTCGGTGGAGACCTACACTGACCAGCCCCTGCCCCCTGGGGCCAGGGAGGTCTATCGCGGCCCGGCGCACAATGGTGACTTTCTTCTTAAATACGTAACGGTTCATTCCTATGACGGCTAGAAGCGAAACCATTCAGATCGAGATCGACGACGAATACATGAACGGTACCTTTCTGAGCCCTAAATCCAAGGTTCCAGGGGTGTTGTTCGTCCACGGTTGGGGCGGTAGCCAGGAGCGTGACCTGGAACGCGCCAAAGGCATTGCCGGCCTGGGTTGCGTCTGTCTGACCTTTGACTTGCGCGGGCATACCGGCGGGGCGGGCATTCCGTTATCCCGGGTAACCCGGGAAGATAACCTGCGGGATTTGCTCACCGCCTATGACCGGCTGCTCGCCCATCCAGCCTTGGACACCTCGGCGATCGCCGTGGTGGGCACCAGCTATGGCGGTTACCTGGCGGCGATCCTGACGTTGCTGCGGCCAGTGCGCTGGCTGGCTTTGCGAGTGCCGGCGCTGTATCGCGACGAGCAATGGCACACGCCCAAGCGTGACCTGGACAAGACTGACCTGCTGGATTATCGCAGTACCCTGGTGCACGCCGACACCAATCGCGCCTTGCATGCGTGCTCGCAGTTCACCGGTGATGTGTTGCTGGTGGAATCGGAGACCGACGACCATGTGCCCCACGCGACGATCATGAGCTACCGAGCGGCGTGCCAGCAGACCCATTCGCTGACGCACCGGATCATCGACGGCGCCGACCATGCCTTGAGCGACCCAGTGTCCCAACAGGCCTACACCTCAATCCTGGTGGACTGGATCACCGAGATGGTAGTGGGTGAGCGGTTGAGCATTATTCAGGCGCGGTGATTGCGCTGTGTTCATGCGGCCCTTATCGCGAGCAGGCTCGCTCCCACAGGAGATCTTTGGTGGACAGGAATCCTATGTTCGCCGCAGATCAATTGTGGGAGCGAGCCTGCTCGCGATGAGGCCCGCTCAGACAACCCATACTCAGAACCCCGTCACTTAGGCCCCGGCTTGACCCGCAATGCCTTGGCCTTCGCCTCGATCACCAGGTACATCACCACCGTGATCAATAACGGCAAGATGAAGTAAATCGCCCGATAGGCAATCAGCCCCGCCAGCAGGCTGCCACGAGAAACCTCGTGCTGCAGCAGGGCAATGAACACCGCCTCCAGCACCCCCAATCCCGCCGGAATGTGCGTGATGACCCCGGCAATGCTGCTGATCATCAGCACCCCGAGCACCACCGGATAATCCAGCTTGCCCGGCAGCAGGGTGAAGATCACCGCCGCCATCAGCGACCAGTTCAACGCCCCCAGCGCCAGTTGCAGCCCCGCCATGCGCAGCGACGGCAGGTTGATTTCCATGCCGCGGATGGTCCAGGCCCGACGTTTGGAAAACCGACAGGCCACCAGATAACCGGCACTGATGCACAGCAGCAGCACGCCCACGCCTTGCAGCGCAGTGCTGCTCAGTTTCCAGCCCGGTGGCATCGTTACCAGGCCACTGCTGAACACCACCCCGGCCAACGTCATGTAGCCAAACCAGTTCGTGGCCAGGCTCAGGCCGAGGATCTTGGCGATGTTCCCGTTGCTGACCCCCAGCCGTGAATACAGCCGGTAGCGCATGGCGATGCCGCCGACCCAGGCACTGAGGTTCAGATTGAAGGCGTAGCTGATCACCCCCACCGGCAATATCTGCCGCCAGCCCAGTTTCTGCCGTATGTAGGTGCGGCCGATCAGGTCGTAGCAAGCGTAAGTGATGAAACTGGTAACGGTGAGCGCAGCGGCAATGAGCAACGTGCGCAGTTTGAAGTCCGCCAGGGTCGCGAACACTTCGGCCCAGTCAATGCGCCGGGCCAGGGCAGTGAACAACACGATCAGCAGCAGGAAGAAGGCCAGGGTCAGTGGGCGTTTCCAGCGGCTCCAGCGTGATTTGGGTTTGCTGTGTTCGGCCGCGTGGGCATCAGATGCGTGGGCATCACTTGGCGCCGTGTGCGCGTCAGAGTGGTTCATGGGGTTCGCTCCGAACCGCCGTGGGCGGCGAAAAAGGTTTCAGGCGCGGCTTATGGGCTGGCAGCCAGCCGGCCCAGGCCGGAAAGTGGCGCAGGAAGTGAAACACCATAAAGCCGATGGTCATGCGCCACAGCAGGCCCCGAGGGGCAGGGTTGGCCGGCATGACGGTGCAATGGTTGCGGCTCAGATCATCGAGGCGCTCGAACAATTCACGGTTGAAGGCCCGGTCGCGGATCAGCACATTGGCTTCCAGGTTCAGGGACAGGCTCAGGGGGTCGAGGTTACTTGAGCCCACCGTGCTCCAGTCCTCATCCACCAAGGCGACTTTGCCGTGCAACGGCCGTTCGCAATACTCGTAGATCACCACGCCGGCCTTGAGCAGATAGTTGTACAGCATCCGCGCCGCGAGCTTGGCGATCATCATGTCCGGCTGGCCCTGCAGGATCAGTCGTACTTCCACGCCACGCCGCGCGGCATTGCGGATCTCGCGCAGCAGCCGGAAACCGGGGAAGAAATAGGCATTGGCAATGACCACGCGTCGCTGGGCGCTACGCAATACTTGCAGGTACACCTCTTCGATGTCGGTCTGATGCTCATGGTTGTCGCGATAGACCAGCCGCACCTGACCATCATGATCGTTGAAGGCCAACTCGTTGCGGCGGCTGCGGCGGCGTTGCCACCAATATTTGGCCCGGCTGGGCCGACCGCTCTGCAACAGCGCGAAGTGATGGATATCCACCACCGCCGGTCCTTTGACCTCCACGGAATAATCCTGCTTGGCCTCGGGACCGAAGTCGCCCAGATGGTCTGCGGAAAAATTGATCCCGCCGATAAACGCGATCACACCGTCCACCACGACGATCTTGCGGTGCAGGCGCCGGAACCAGTTGGTGCGGATGCCCAGGTGCCGGGGTGCGGGATCGAATATCTGCAAACGCACCCCGGCGTCGCTCAATGTCGCCAGAAATTCCGGGGTCAGCTCGCCGCAGCCAAAACCGTCCAGGCTGACGGTGATGCGCACGCCACGTCCGGCCGCGTCCACCAACAGGTCCCGTAGTTCGATACCGACTTTGTCCTCGAACAGAATGAAGGTCTCAAGGAGGATTTCCTTTTCGGCCCGGCGTATGGCCTCAAAGACCCTGGGAAAATACTCCTCGCCGTTCTCCAAAAGCGTGACCCGGTTATTGCCGTGCCAACCGTACTCGATGTCCACCAGCGCCGGATTGCGCTCGGTCGGCGGAACCTCTACCTGTTCCACCGTCGCCTTGTTCATAGTCGCGCTCATAATTCGATCTCCACCGAAAGCGGTGCATGGTCGGAAAGGTGCGACCAGGGGCGTACGTTCAATACCTTGGGATGACGGGCCTTGAGGTTGCGCACGTAGATGCGGTCCAGACGCAGGACCGGCAGGCGCGCCGGAAAGCTGCGGGCCGGCTTGCCCCATTGCTCGGCGAACACCTCCCGCAGGCCGCTGGGTTCAAGCAGCTCGCTGGCTTTGCCGCGCCAGTCATTGAAATCCCCGGCGACAATCACCGGCGCCTCGGGCGGCAGTTCGCTCAAACGCTGGCAAAGCAGTTTCAATTGCTCGACACGATGCCCCTCGCGCAACCCCAGGTGCACGCAGATGGCGTGGATTTCCCGCTCATCGCCGCCCGGCAGACGCAGCACGCTGTGGAGCATGCCGCGGCTTTCATGGCCGCTGATAGACACGTCCAGGTTGTCGTGGCGAATGATCTGGAATTTGGACAGCAATGCGTTGCCATGGTCCCCCGCCGGGTACACCGCGTTGCGCCCGTAGGCGAATTGTGGCCAGAGGCTATCGGCGAGGAATTCGTATTGCGGCATGCTCGGCCAGTTGGAATAGCGCTGCGGGTGGTGTTCGTGGGTGCCGTGGACTTCCTGCAAGAACACCACGTCGGCGGACACACTGCGCACCGCCTCGCGCAGTTCCGGGAGGATGAAGCGCCGGTTCAGGGCGGTGAAACCTTTATGGGTGTTGACCGTCAGGACGGTGAAGCGATTGATCCGGTCGAGGTCTTGCGTCCGTTCCTGGGTTGGATCGCGGGTCGTTTCGGTGAACTCCGGGATGCTCATGGCAATACCCCCTCGGCCGGGCGCTCGCCGGGCGTGGTGGCCAGGTCCTTGTCCAGGTCGAAGTGCTCCAACAAGTGACGCGCGTCATAGGGCGCACGGACTTTGATGTCATTGTCGAAATAGCAGAACACCTCCCGGCTCTTGCGGGCGCGGGGTTTCTTTTTCGGGTCGATCAAATGGGCATCGCGCGGTTGTGTGCCGTGGCTCCAGGCCTCGATCCGCTCGCCCCAGCGTTTCAAGGCCGCATCGGTGTAGCCGCTGGCGTATAGCTCCTCGGCTCCGTGCAGGCGCAAGTACACGAAGTCGCTGGTAACGTCTTCGCGATACGGCCATTTTCCCGCGGTGTCAGCGATCACCAGTGCCACGTCGTAGCGTTTGAGCAAGGTGATGAAGTGTGGATCGATAAAGCTTTCATGACGGATCTCCACCGCGTGACGCAGCGGCCGCTTCTTGTCGGCCTGGGTGCTGGCGTGGCCGTTCAGGCGCGGTTCGTGCTCCCGGGCCAGGGCGGCGGCATCTTCGGTGTTGTGGGGCAGTTGCTTGAGAAAGTCTTCGAACAACTCGGGATCGAATTTGAAACTGGGAGGAAACTGCCAGAGGATCGCGCCGAGTTTCTCCTTGAGCTCCAGCACGCCGGAAGCGAAGAAATTGGCCAACGGCTTGTGAATGTCCCGAAGACGTCTGATGTGGGTGATGAAACGCGGCGCCTTGACGCTGAAGACGAAGCCGGGCGGGGTCTCGGCGTACCACTGGGCATACCGTTCGGGGCGTTGCAGGGCGTAGAACGATCCATTGATTTCGATGCTGTTGACCGCTCGCGAGGCGAATTGCAATTCCCGTTTCTGGGTCAGCCCCTTGGGGTAGAAATCCCCCCGCCAAGGCGTATAACGCCAACCGGAAATGCCAATGTGGATCGCCGTCATGTGTCCCTCCCGTGCCAATGACCTCGTACCGCCTGTGTCTTTTGATGACTGTCGCGCGGGGTAGAAAGTTTCGATGGAGTTACCGACGGTGAGGGCAGGTGAAGTCCTGCAGTCTTGTTCGCTGTGTTTCAATAGTTGCTCAATGGGCCCCCAGCGCAGATCAAATGTGGGAGCGAGCCTGCTCGCGATGAGGTCCGTCCAGACACCCTCAACTTCTCTGGATCAGCTTGTTCCTTACCTCAGTCATGCCCTGCGCATCCAGCTCCAGCCACACATGCTGTTTGCCCGCGATCTGCGCCGCCGCCGGCAGGCCATCGCGATACACCAGCCGATTGCTGGCCAGCGCCGGTACTTTCGCTCCCGGCAACAAGGTGCCGGCCAGGTTCAGCGGGTCGACACCGCACACCGCGACCAGGGCGCCGTCGCTGGGGCGGCGGCGCACTTCCCGCAGCAATGGAATGGCTTCGGGCAGGGCGAATTGCTCGCCCGCCAGGCCGCTGACAAAACGTCCGCCGCGAATCTCTCCCCGCGCCTCCAGGCGATGAAACGTGCGCAGTAACTCGCGCCAGCTCGGCAACCAATCCGCCTCCCGCTCCAACAGGCGCCAGAACACCACGCCATAACGGCGCAGCAAGGTCATGGCGATGTGTTCCAGGGTGTCGGGCGGTATCGCCGCTGGCCGGTTTCCTTCCTCGGGCTCTGGTGTGCTACGGCGTAACAAGGCCCAGCGCCCGGCATCGTCCATGCCGCCAACGAATGCCCCGCGCCCGCGCCGACTGCTGCGCGCCTGGCGCTTACTGGCAGGGGTGATCAACGCGCGCAACCCGGCGAAGCTGTCGGCATTTACCAGCCCGGCGCCTACCAGTTCCTGTAGCGCGATTTCCAGTTCGCTGCGCAGCAAGTGCGCCTCGTGCAACAACTCATCGAAAAACAGCGCGCCGTGTTCGCTGAGGGCCTTATGGACTTTTTGCGTCTTGGGTGACAGCTCGCTGGGAGGGGTCTGTTCAGTCAGGCTGCTCCAGAGGGCGACCTGATTGCGCGGCAGCAACACAATCGGCGTGCTGCGCAAGGCGCTGGAAGATTGCTTCTGACGAGCGCTCAGGCGCGTCCACACCAGCTTGCCGCTGCGGCACAGCTCATCGAGCCAACTCGGGGAATAGTCCTTGATCCGCGCCGGCAACAGGTCGCTGTCCCACGCCGAGGCGGCGGCCGGATAGCCTTCGAACTGGCTGATGATCGACGGCAGCACCGCGTTGCCCCGGCCTTGGGTGGACGGCGACAGATGCTGCCAGTCGAACAGGAACCGCATGAAATCCTGCAACATCACCGGCTCGATTTCCCGGCGCAGGCGCTTGACGGTGTAGCGGTGGATACGCGCCAGCAAATGCCGCTCGCACCATTCTTCCTGTCCGCTGCCGGGGGTGAATCGGCCACGCAGCACGTAGCCTTGCTGTTCCAGTTGCGCCAGGGCCTGGGTGATGGGCGGGGGCGTTAGCCCCAGCGGGTAGGCGATGGCCTCCAGCGGCAGTGGACCAAAGGCGCTGAGCCGCGCGCGCAGTACCTCCACCATGGCCTCATCGCGGTCCCAGGGTTCATCGAAACCCGCCAGCGGCGTCAGCGGCGGTCGCCATTGAGCCTGTGGATAAATGGCTTGCAGACACGTCAGCCGTTCCAGCGCCACCCACAGACCTCGTTCGGCGCTGATCTGTACATGACTGGCGCGGCCGCGCTCGGCCAGGGCCTGCAGCCAGTCCAGCCACGACGGCTGAGCACTTGCCTCGCTGTCGGCGATGCAGGCCAGGCTCATCAGTGCTTCGTGCATTTCATCGAGGTTGGTGGGGGCCGGCCAGGCTTCGTCCCGTACCGCCTGGATGGCGTCGGCGTCGAGTGCGCCGAGGTCGTCGGTAGACTGCGGGTCGCTCCAGCGCCGGTTGATCACCGCTTGGGTGCGGCGTTCTTCCAGCGGGGCGTCGTCGAGAAAGGTGTAGGGCCGGGCGCTGAGGATTTCCGCCGCCAGGGGCGAGGGCGCCGGCAGATCGCGGCTGATCAGACGAACCTCGCCGGCTTCCATGCGCTGCAACAGCGTCAGCCACCCTTCGCTGTCCATGGCTTCGTGCAGGCAGTCGTCGAGGGTCTGTTCCACCAGTGGGTGATTGGGGATTTCCCGTTCGCCGGCGAGGTTCTCCAGGCAGGCGATCTGGTCCGGGAATACGCTGGCGATCAGGTCTTCGCTTTTCATGCGCTGGATCTGCGGAGCGACTTTGCGTCCGCCCGAATAGCGCGGCAAGGCCAGGGCGACACTGGCATTCCAGCGCCAGCGCACGCCGAACAGCGGCGCATCCAGCACTGCCTGGATCAATATCTGTTCGGCACTATGGCTATTGAGATAGCGCCAGACCTCGTCCAGCTCGAAGCTGTGGCTGGTGGACAGCGACAGCACAATGGCGTCTTCGCTGGCGGCGGCCTGCAATTCGAAATTGAAGGTGCGGCAGAAACGCTTGCGCAGGGCCAGGCCCCAGGCGCGGTTGATGCGGCTGCCGAACGGCGTATGGATGATCAGTTGCGTGCCGCCGGACTCGTCGAAAAACCGCTCCATCACCAGTGTGTCCTGGGACGGCAGGGCGCCGAAGGTCAGGCGTGCCGGGGCCAGGTAGTCCACCAATTGTTCGGCACTGGCCAGGTTCAGTTGCAAGGTGCCGGTCAGCCAGTCGAGGGCCGGTTGCAAGTTGCCCGGCGTGGCACCGAGCAGTTGGTCCAGTTGGGCTTGCAGGCGGGCTACCGCCAGGGACAACTCGGCGCTGCGGCCAGGGGCTTCGCCAAGCCAGAACGGAATGGTCGGCGGCTGGCCCTGGGCGTCCTCGACCCGCACCCGACCGGTCTCCACGCGAATGATGCGGTAAGAGGTATTGCCCAGTTGGAACACGTCGCCGGCAATGCTCTCCACGGCGAAGTCTTCGTTGACGCTGCCGATGTTCAATCCTTGGGGTTCGAGCAGCACGCTGTAGTCGGCGTTGTCCGGGATGGTGCCGCCGCTGGTCACGGCGGTCAGCTTGCTGCCCCGGCGCCCGCGCAGGGTGCGGGTGACGGCGTCGCGATGCAGGTACGCACTGCGCACGCCCTGACGACCATTGAGGCCCTCGGCGAGCATGTGCAGCAGCGCCTGATAGTGGCCGTCGTCCAGCTCGGCATAGGGCGCGGCGCGGCGAAAGGTTTCCAGCAGCGCCTGTTCCGGCCATTCCTGGCAACTGACCTCGGCGACGATCTGCTGGGCCAGCACATCCAGTGGCGCCTTGGGGATGTGCAGAATGTCCAGCTCGCCACGGCGCACGCAATCGAGCAGGGCGACGCATTCGATCAAGTCGTCGCGGGTGGTGGCGAACAGGCGTCCCTTGGGCGTGCCGCCAACCTGATGGCCCGAGCGGCCGACCCGTTGCAAAAACGCCGAGATCGACCGCGGCGAGGCGATCTGACACACCAGGTCGACGTCGCCGATATCGATGCCCAGTTCCAGGGACGCGGTGGCGATCAACACCTGCAACTCGCCGCGCTTGAGCCGTTGTTCGGCGTCGAGGCGAAACTCCTTGGCCAGGCTGCCGTGGTGGGCGGCCACGGCGTGCTTGCCCAGGCGTTCGCTCAAATGACGGCTCAGGCGTTCGGCCAGTCGCCGGGTGTTGACGAAAATCAGGGTGGTGCGGTGTTCCCGGGCCAGTTCGGCGAGGCGGTTGTAGACCAGTTCCCAAACATCATTGGCCATCACCGCCGAGAGCGGCACGGGTGGCACTTCTATGTCCAGGTCCCGGGGGCGGGCGTGGCCGATGTCGACGATTTCACAGCTGCGCCCCTGGCCAACGAGAAAACGCGACACCGCTTCGATGGGTTTTTGCGTGGCGGACAGACCGATGCGCATCAGCGGTTCGGCGCACAGCGCTTGCAAACGCTCCAGGCTCAAGGCCAGGTGACTGCCGCGCTTGCTGGCGGCGATGGCGTGGATCTCGTCGACAATGACGGTGCGGGTGCTGGCGAGCATTTGCCGGCCGGAATCGGAGCCGAGCAGCACGTAAAGCGATTCGGGAGTGGTCACCAGAATATGCGGCGCGGTCTTGCGCATCGCTGTGCGGTCTTTTTGTGGCGTGTCTCCGGTGCGCACGGCGGTGGTGATGTGCAACGGCGGCAGGCCCATCTGCCGCAATTGTTCGGTAATGCCGGCCAGTGGGTTTTGCAGGTTGATCTGGATGTCGTTGCTCAGTGCCTTGAGCGGCGAGACGTAGACCACCAGGGTCTGGTCCGGCAGACCGCCCTGTTCCAGGCCTCGGTGTACCAGGTCATCCAGTACGGCAAGAAATGCCGTCAGGGTCTTGCCCGATCCCGTGGGCGCAGCCACCAGGGTCGAACGGCGCTGCCCGATCAACGGCCACGCCCGGGCCTGGGCGGCCGTGACCGCCGGGAATGTCTGGCTGAACCAGGCGCGAACGGCGGGATGAAAGCCTGCCATGGCGTGGTCGGCTGGGAAGGGCAGATTCATGTGGGCAGTTATGCGGGTGGGATGGGGAAGATGCAAGTACCTCTGAGCGATGCCTGGCCTGGGAGGGCCTCATCGCGAGCAGGCTCGCTCCCACATTCGACCGCATTCTTTCTGAAGAGACTCGCTCCATTGTGGGAGCGAGCCTGCTCGCGATAGAGCCTGTGAACCTTACACAAATACCGGATCTGCACTTTACGGATGACGGTTGCGCACTAAACCCGCAAAATGCAACGATTCCGACAACGCCTGCGGGCGTTGTCGACCCAATTCTTTTGCCAACAGACCGGGCCTGCTGACTTTATGCGAATGCGCCTTATGTTACTGGGCGGCGGAAATGCCCTTGGGCAGGCGCTGATTCGCCTCGGTGCGGAAGAAGACATCGGTTTTCTTGCCCCCCGCCCCCCCGAAGACGGCTGGGATGCCGCGAGCCTGACGCAGCTGCTGGACGACACTCGACCGGACGCCTTGATCAACCTGGCGTACTACTTCGACTGGTTCCAGGCTGAGACCGTCAGCGAGCAGCGCCTGGCCAGCCAGGAGCGCGCTGTCGAGCGGCTGGCCGAGCTGTGCCAGCATCACAACATCATTTTGCTGCAACCGTCGAGCTATCGCGTGTTTGATGGATCCCGCGCTACGGCCTACAGCGAAAAGGACGAACCCGTGCCCTTGGGTCTGCGCGGTCAGGCCTTGTGGCGGATCGAGCAGAGCGTGCGCGCCACCTGTCCGCAACATGTGCTGTTGCGTTTCGGCTGGCTGCTGGACGACAGCGCCGACGGCATCCTGGGACGTTTCCTGGCCCGGGCCGAACAACCCGAAGACCTGCTGTTGGCCGACGACCGTCGGGGCAATCCGACGCCAGTGGACGACGCGGCGCGGGTGATCATCTCGGTGCTCAAGCAACTCGATTGCGCCGCGCCGTTGTGGGGCACCTACCACTATGCCGGGCATGAGGCGACCACGCCGCTGGCGTTGGGGCAAGCGATCCTCACCGAAGCCCGGGCCCTGCATCCCCTGGCAATCGAATCGCCTACCCCCCAGGCACACGCCGCACGGCCGGACGCCGCGGAAGAACCGCAGCATGCTGTGCTGGCCTGCAAGAAAATTCTGCACACGTTCGGGATCAAGCCCCGCGCCTGGCGCGCTGCACTCCCGGGCTTACTGGATAGGTTTTATCGTCATGGCTAAAGGTCCTGTTTTAATCACCGGCGGCGCTGGTTTCATTGGTTCGCACCTGACCGACGCCTTGCTCGCCAAGGGTCATTCGGTACGCATCCTCGATGACTTGTCCACCGGCAAGCGCAGTAACCTGCCGCTGGACAACCCTCTGGTTGAACTGATCGAAGGCGACGTGGCCAATGCGGCGCTGGTAGCCCGGGCCGTGGCCGGTTGCAGCGCCGTGGCGCACCTGGCAGCAGTGGCTTCGGTGCAGGCCTCGGTGGACGACCCGGTGCGCACCCACCAGAGCAATTTCATCGGCACCCTCAATGTCTGCGAAGCCATGCGCCAGGCCGGGGTGAAGCGGGTGCTGTTCGCCTCCAGCGCAGCGGTCTATGGCAACAACGGCGAAGGTGAGTCCATCGACGAAGACACGCCCAAGGCCCCGCTCACGCCATATGCTTCGGACAAGCTGGCCAGCGAGTTCTACCTGGACTTCTACCGCCGCCAGCACGCACTGGAGCCGGTGGTGTTCCGCTTCTTCAACATCTACGGCCCGCGTCAGGATCCGTCCTCGCCTTATTCCGGGGTCATCAGCATCTTCAGCGAACGGGCACAGAAAAGCCTGCCGATCACGGTGTTCGGCGACGGCGAGCAGACCCGGGATTTTGTCTACGTCGAAGACCTGGTGGACGTGTTGGTGCAGGCCATTGAAACACCTGAGGTGCAAGTGGGCGCGGTGAACGTCGGCTGGAACCAGGCCACGACCCTCAAACAATTGCTCCAGGCCCTGGCCGTGGTGGTGGGCGATCTGCCGCCGATCAGCTACGGCCCGGCTCGCTCCGGCGACATCCGCCATTCCCGGGCTGACAATCGCCGGCTGTTGGAGCGCTTCAGCTTTCCACCACAAACGCCGATGAGCGTGGGGCTGGCGCGGCTGCTGGAACGCTGAATCCTACGCCACCAAAAACTGTGGGAGCGAGCCTGCTCGCGATAGCGGTTTATCAGCTGGCATCAATGCCGGCTGATCCAACGCAATCGCGAGCAGGCTCGCTCCCACAGGTTTTTTCTTAATCTCAAGAATGATTTAGAACTTGTAACCCAACCCCACCATGTAGATCCAAGGGTCCACATCGACATTCACCTTGGCCCGGGTTCCGCTGGCCACGGCGTTGTTGTCCACATAGGCGGTGGTGTCGATGTCGATGTAGCGAATCTGGCCGTTGACCATGATGTTGTCGGTCAGCATGTAGTCGGCGCCCACTTGCCACGCCATGCCCCAACTGTTGCTCGCCCGGAAGTTGCTGAAGCCGTTGGCGCTGGCTTCGCTGCCGACGTGCTCATCGTAGATCCAGGTGTAGTTGATGCCGGCGCCGACATAAGGCTGGAAGGCCGACTTGGCGTCGAGCGGGTAGTAGACCAGGCTCAGGGTTGGCGGCAGGTGCTTGAGGGTGCCGAGCTTGTTGTTGGCCGCACCCAGGGCGGTGCCTTTGATCTTCACATCGTGCTCGAACGGCGACGCGGCCAGCAGTTCGATGCCCAGGTTGTTGGTGATCATGTAGGCGAAGTTCAGGCCTAGCTGTGTGTCGCTGCTCATGGTTGCCTTGCCGCCAAGGTCGGCGCCGGCCAGCGGGCCACGATCGACCTTGACGCTGGAGCTGTCGGCTTCCGGGTTGACGGTGATGGCGCCAGCGCGAACGATGATGTCGCCAGCGGTATGAGCCTGGGCGAGCGGGGAGGCGAGCGCGAGGGCCACGAGGGAAGCGCTGAGCAGAGACTTTTGCATGGGGGCTCCAGAGGGCATCTAAAATTGATGTCTCATGGTACGCAGCGCTCTAGGGCGGTCTTTTGACTCAGCTCAATGAGTCTGGGTCTATTAATTGACTCAGCTCAATAAAATGATGATGAGGAAATCTTGAGGGCCCCATCGCGAGCAGGCTCGCTCCCACATTCGACCCCATTCCTTCTGACGAAACTCGGTCAACTGTGGGAGCGAGCCTGCTCGCGATAGCTATTTCATTGCCAACATATCACCACCAGATTCACTCCGGCAGCTCATACACATAAATCTTCTCAGCCGCCATCTGATACCCGGCATCGGCCAGTTCACTGGTGGACGGCTTGACCTGCATCGGCCCTTCGACCCAGTACGGCTGGTACAACTCGTCGAGCTTGACCCCGATTTCACTTTTCACATGCACGATCTGATTCGACGGCGGTGGCGGTACGTGGATGCAAGCGCCGAAATACGGCACCAGCAAAAAGTCCGTGGTGCGGCCTTCCTCGCTGACTTCCAGCGGCACGATGTAACCCGGCAAACGAATCTGCTGGCCGTCGAGTTCCTTGACCACCGGCGCGTTGGGCAGATCCTGCTTGGCCGCGGGGGCCGCTTCGGCGGCCAGGGCATCGCTCATCTGCGACAGGTCGTGCAGCGGCGTCATGTTCGGCACTTCCGGCGGTGCGTCCGGCGGGATCATTTCCTGCCACGACAAGTCCCTCGGTTCGGCCGCCCACAGCGGTAGGGCGACCGTCATCAACAGCGCAAGCAAAGCGCGGGGCATCTTCAACGTCCTCATAAACGGATCGACAGGCCATCGGCCAACGATTGGCGATAGGCGCGCCAGGCCGGCACGCTGCCCATCAGTAGAGCGGCGACCAGAATGCCAGCCATCAGCGTCCATTCATATTCGCTCGGCCAGGCCAAGGGCAGATACAACCCATAGGCCGACTGCACATAACCCTGCGCGGCGGCGATGCCGATGTACAGCAGGGCCAGCCCGGCGGCGACCCCGGCCAGCGCCAGGGCGAAGGCTTCGAGCACCAGCAGGGTCGCGATGTGCCACGGCCGCGCGCCCACCGAGCGCAGGATCGCCATCTCCCGCCGCCGCTCGTTGAGGCTGGTGAGGATCGCCGTGAGCATGCCGATCAGACCGGTCAGCACCACGAACAGCGAAATCACGAACAAGGCTTTTTCCGCCGTGCCCATCAGGCTCCATAACTCCTGCAACGCCACGCCGGGCAGGATCGCCAGCAACGGCTCGCCGCGGAACTCGTTGATCTCGCGCTGCAGGGCGAAGGTGGAAATCTTGCTGTTGAGGCCAAGCATGAACGCGGTGATCGCCTTGGGCGTCAGGTCCATGTTGCGGGCCTGGTCGGCGCTGATGCGGCCCTTGCCCTGGGCCGGCACACCGTTTTTCCAGTCGATGTGGATCGCTTCCATGCCGCCGAGGCTGATGTGCAGCGTGCGGTCCACCGGGGTGCCGGTGCGCTTGAGAATACCGACCACGGTGAAGGGCTTGTCATCGTGCTTGACCAGGCTGACCACCGCCACGCCGTGGGCCAGCACCAGTTTGTCGCCCAGCGTGTAATGCAGCGCCTCGGCCACTTCGGCGCCGAGCACCACTTCGAATGGATCGGTGGCGAAGGCGCGGCCCTCGGCCAGCGCCAGGTGTTGCCGGCGACCGTATTGGTAATGCTCGAAGTAGGCCTCGGTCGTGCCCATCACCCGGTAGCCGCGATGGGAATCGCCCAGGGACATGGGGATCGCCCACTTCACTTTCGGGTTGCTGGCGAACTGCTCGAAGCTGTCCCAGCGGATGTTGTTGGTGGCGTTGCCGATGCGAAACACCGAATACAGCAGCAGGTTCACCGAACCCGAGCGGGCACCGACGATCAGGTCGGTGCCACTGATGGTGCTGGCGAAACTGGCCCGCGCCTCGGTGCGGACCCGCTCTACCGCCAGCAGCAGGCACACCGAAAGGGCAATGGCGAATGCGGTGAGGATCGCGGTGAAACGGCGGTTCGCCAGGCTGGCCATGGCAAGACGGAACAAATACATCTCAGACCTCGAGTGGCGTGGCGGCGCGATTGAGATCGGCCAGCGAGAGGTTGCGGTCGAACAGCGGCGCCAGGCTCTGGTCATGGCTGACGAACAGCAGGCTCGATCCGGCCTCGCGGCATTCAGCGAACAGCAGCCGCAGGAAGTTTTCCCGGGCGTCGTAGTCCAGTGCCGAGGTGGGTTCGTCGGCGATCACCAGTTCCGGCTGGCCGATCAATGCCCGGGCGGCTGCTACCCGTTGCTGCTGGCCGATGGACAGCGAGTCGGCGCGGCGCCCAAGCAGATTCGTGTCGGTCAGGCCCAAGTGCGCCAGCAGCGTGGCAGCAGCTTGATCGACGCTGCCGTGACGCTGGATCGCCCGTTGTGCACGCAGTTTCGAGAAGTGACAGGGCAGTTCAACGTTCTCGCGCACCGAGAGAAACGGCAGCAGGTTGAATTGCTGGAAGATGTAGCCGGTGTGGTCGACGCGAAAGCGGTCGCGGGCCCCGGCGCCCAGTTCGGTGAGTTCCTGGCCGAGCAGGCGAATGCTGCCCCGGTCCGGTGTCTGCACACCGCCCAGCAGCCCCAGCAGCGTGGTCTTGCCGCTGCCGCTGGGGCCTTTGAGAAACAGCGTCTCACCGGCCTCCAGGCGAAACGCCGGGATATCCAGCAAGGGTGGATGTCCGGGCCAACTGAAGCCCAGGTCGGACAGTTCGATGAGTGCTTGAGTCATGTTTGCGGGTTCAAAAGATGAATACCTGTGGGAATACCGGTGGGAGCAAAGCTTGCTCGCGATGAGGCCGTCACATTCAACTTGGGTGTCGACAATCGAACCGCCATCGCGAGCAAGCTTTGCTCCCACCAGGCTCGCTCCCACATTGGTTTTGCGGTCAATCAGAACTTCAGGGTGGGGGCCTTGGCCGTCACTTCCACGCCTTGCTGGCCGCTCGGGCTGATCAGTTGTACCTGAATTTTCTGGGTGGCCGGGAAGGTTTTGAACAGGGTCGCCAGGTCCAGGTTTTTCAACTCGCCCGGGGTGGCGCAGGTGAACTGGTAGTGGGCATGGATTTCACTGTGTTCGCCGTGGTGTTCGTCGCCATGCTCATCTTCGTCGTGGTCATCGTGGTCCGGTTCATCGCCAAACAGCGGACTCTCCAGTTCCTGCTGGGCCACGGTGCATTTGGCGGCGGCGGGCAGGCTGAACAGCGCCAGCGGCTTGTCCAGTTGCGCACGCACGGCGGCGACCTTGGCCTTGTCGGCATCGCTGGTGGCGGCGTGTTCGAAGCCCACCAGGTTCATCGCCGGGCTTTCCAGCTCCAGTTCCAGGGTTTGGCCATCCAGGGCGGCATTCAGCCGGCCGACACCGTGTTCATGGGCGCCGAGGCTGCCGTGCTCGTGATCATGATCGTGGTCATGCTCGACCGCCGCATGGGCGACAGCCAAGGGCAGCAGGGCGAACGGCAGGGCGAGAAGCAGACGGCGCATGACGAGTCTCCAGATAAAATGTGTGTTCTGTTATGTAATCTTATAACGAAAGTGCGCAGAGTTTGACCGGCTGCTTGGCGTCGCGCAAGGCCCATGGGAGCATGGGCACATGAAATTTTCAGGAGCACGGTAATGTTGCGGATACGCGGAACCGTCGGTGATTGGCCGGTGGACTTGTCGATCGACATGGATGAGGGCGACTGGGCGCAGCTCGGCGCGCAGCTGCAAACGGTCAGGCCCGATAACACGGCGACGGCTGCGGCCAGGCCGGCCAACCAGGACGATGCCTTGTGGCAGATCGCCAGGGAATTGCTGCGCAAGGCCGGGCAACTGAGCGGTCCGGACCTGCTGGAACAGCTCGAAGGCCTGACCGGCAGCGCCCCGGCCGGCAAACGCCTGTTAGTGCGCTTGCGCCATAGTCCGGACGTGAAAGTCATCAGCGGCGGCGATACACCGCTCTACAGCTGGCACGCAGATTGAGCCGCAAGCCCCAAGCTGAAACGAATCGCCGCTTGCAGCTCGAAGCTTGCAGCTTGCAACGGCTCCTCTAGTACAACGCCGCAAACAGCTTGCGGCGATAGGTCGTCACCAGCGGATGGTCGTTGCCCAGCAATTCGAAGACTTGCAGCAACGTCTTGTGGGGCAGGCCTTCGCTGTAGCTGCGGTTGCGGATGAACAGCTTGAGCAGCGCGTCGAGGGCCGGCTCGTACTGCTGGCGGGCCAATTGCTGGATTGCCAGTTGATACACCGCTTCGTCGTCCTGCGGATCTTTCGCCAGGCGGGCCTTGAGATCGGCGGCGTCCGGCAGATCCTTGGCCAGGCCGAGGAACTGGATCTGTGCCTTGGCCCCGGCCAGCGCGGCCTTGTGCTCGTCGCTTTTCACCGCGTCGAGCACGGTTTGTGCCTCAGTCAGCTCACCGCGCTCGGTCAGGCAGCGGGCATACAGGATCAGCGCCTTGGCGTTGGTATTGTCTTCCCCCAGCAGTGCAGTGAGCACGGCCTCGGCATCAGCGAAACGCCCCTCGTCGAACAGCGCCTGGGCCTGTTCAAACGGGTCGGCGGCGGCCGGAGGCGGCATCTGTACATGGGGTTCGAGCATCGCCCGCACGGCGGACTCCGGCTGGGCCCCGGCGAAACCGTCGACGGGCTGGCCGTCCTTGAACAGCACCACGGTAGGCAAGCTGCGAATGCCGAAGCGGGCGACGATGTCCTGCTCGATGTCGCAGTTGACCTTGGCCAGCAGCAGTTCGCCCTGATAGCTCTCGGCAATGCCCTGCAGCATCGGCATCAACGCCTTGCACGGCGCGCACCACTCGGCCCAGAAATCCACCAGCACCGGTTTGTGAAAAGAGTTGGCGATCACCGACTGGTCGAAATCGGCGGTGGTGGCGTCGAAGATGTACGGGGTGTCCTGGGTCATGGGGAATCTCGTAGAACGCTTGAATGGGGCAACTATACGGCTTGGTGGGGGGCGGCTGAAAGCGGGGGGTTGCGGTGCCTTATCGCGAGCAGGCTCGCTCCCACATGGGATTTGTGATGAACACACATTTTGTATTCGACACAAAACCCTGTGGGAGCGAGCTTGCTCGCGATGCTTTTATGACTGGCGCCGCGCGTGGTACAGGCTCACATGCCGAAACTGCTCGGGCTCGGCCAGATCCGGCAAGGTCATGGCTTCGAGCATTTCGATGCGCCGGTACAGCGGATGCTGGAAATCCCGCACCCGGGAGTCGGCCACCAGGGCCTCGCGACCGCGACTGAGGAACTGGTCGAGCAACGGCAGGTTGGCGCGGTCGTAAAGCACATCCGCCACCAGGATCAGGTCGAAGCGATCGTCCTCGGCGAAAAAATCCTCCGAGTACCCAAGCGTTACATCATTGAGCAGGGCATTGGCCTGGCACGCAGCAAGCGCCAGAGGATCCAGATCACAGGCCACCACCTCCAGCGCCCCGGCCTTGAGCGCGGCAATACCCGCCACGCCGGAACCGGCGCCGAAGTCCAGCACTCGCTTGCCTGCGACCCAATGCGGCTGTTCGACCAGATAGCGTGCCATGGCCAGGCCGCTGGCCCAGCAGAAGCTCCAGTAAGGTGGTTCGTGGAGAATGCGCCGGGTTTCTTCCGGGCTGAACGCGCGGTCCATGTTATCGCCGTCGATCAGCCACAATTTCAGCTCAGTCTCAGGCAGTGGGCAAGCCACTAGGCGCGCGTCTCCAAGCAACTGGCCCAACGCGTGTTGCAGGTCTTGCGGTGAATTCATGGCGCTTTGACAAATTGCAGCGCGCCCAGCGCCTGAGTGGTCGGCTGGCTGATGCGTTGCTCCGGCAGATGCAGGATCAACTGGCCCGACTGGCTGGCGCGGCCGCGCAGTTCCACGCGGGCGCCAACCGGGAAGGCTTCGGGGTTGAAGCGCAGGCGAAAGGGTAGCGCCTGGTTGGTGCCGATCAGGCTGGAGCTGGCGAGCAATTGTTGCGGACGGTCCTTGTCATCGATCACCAGCAGCGCCAGTTCGACCTCGGCCCCGGCCGGTATCCCTTGCAGGGTGCCGCTCAACTCCCGCTGGTGCGCCGGTAGCGGCCCCAGTTCGGCGGCCTGGCGGGCTTTTTCCTGGGCCTGTTTCGGCGCAGGGGGCTTGGCCGGGGCGGGGGCATCGGGTTTGGGGGCGTCGCTGCTGCACGCCATCAGCAGGCTGAATAGACTGAGCAAAACGAGCGATCGTAGCGGCATGTGTGGCTCCAGCAAGGTAAATTCCAGGGGGCTGACGGTAACCCCGTCTGTATACCGTAAACCCTATGGCTTGTCTTGCCAGTGGGATGCGCTACCATGGCCCTCCCTTTTTTTGTTGCCTGCCACCATGCACTGTCCCTTCTGCGGTGCCAACGACACCAAGGTCATCGACTCGCGACTGGTCGCCGAGGGCGAACAGGTCCGCCGCCGGCGCGAATGCCTGGCCTGCGGCGAGCGTTTCACGACGTTCGAGACCGCTGAACTGGTGTTGCCGCGCCTGATCAAGACCGACGGCAGCCGTCAGCCGTTCGACGAAGACAAACTGCGCGCTGGCATGCAGCGCGCCCTGGAAAAACGCCCGGTGAGCGTCGAGCGCCTGGAAGCGGCGCTGGTGCACATCAAGCACAAGCTGCGGGCCACTGGCGAACGCGAGGTCAAATCCCTGGTGGTCGGTGAACTGGTGATGGCCGAGCTGCAGAAGCTCGATGAAGTCGCCTACATCCGTTTCGCCTCGGTCTATCGCCGTTTCCAGGACTTGAACGAATTTCGCGAAGAAATCGACCGCCTGGCCCGCGAACCGGTGAAAGAATGACCAGCCCGGCGCAGCAGGCGGTCCTCGACGCCCAATACATGGCCCGTGCCCTGGAACTGGCGCGGCGCGGTCACTACACCACGCACCCCAATCCCCGGGTAGGTTGCGTGATCGTGCGTGACGGTCAGGTTGTCGGCGAAGGTTGGCACATTCGCACCGGCGAACCCCATGCCGAAGTCCATGCCCTGCGCGCCGCCGGTGAACAGGCTCGGGGCGCCACGGCTTACGTGACCCTCGAACCCTGTAGTCATCACGGGCATACGCCGCCCTGTGCCGATGCGTTGGTCAATGCCGGCGTGGCGCGGGTGGTGGCGGCGATGCAGGACCCGAACCCGGAAGTCGCCGGGCGCGGCCTGCAGCGGCTGGCCCAGGCCGGTATCGCCACCGAAAGCGGCGTCCTGGAAGGCGAAGCCCGCAAGCTCAATGAAGGTTTTCTCAAGCGCATGGAACACGGCTTGCCGTTCGTGCGGGTCAAGCTTGCCATGAGCCTCGATGGCCGCACCGCCATGGAAAGCGGCGAAAGCCAGTGGATCACCGGCCCGGCTGCACGTTCGGCGGTGCAACGCCTGCGCGCCCAGGCCAGTGTGGTGCTGACCGGTGCCGATACGGTGCTGGCCGACAATGCCCGGCTGACCGTGCGCGCCGATGAACTGGGCCTGGATGCGCAGCAGACCGCGCTGATCATGAGTCGTCCGCCGTTGCGGGTACTGGTTGACGGTCGTCTGCGCGTGCCGCTGGACGCACCTTTCTTCAAGGCTGGCCCGGCGCTGGTCGCTACCTGCATGGCGGTGGAAGAACAATACGCCAATGGCCCAGAATGCATGATCGTGGCGGGCGACGATGGCCAGGTCGATCTGCGTCGCCTGCTGATGGAGCTGGCGGGCCGCGGCGTCAATGAAGTGCTGGTGGAAGCCGGCCCACGCCTGGCGGGGGCTTTTGCCCGGCAAGGATTGGTGGATGAGTTCCAGATTTTCATCGCCGGCAAGTTCCTTGGCTCTTCGGCACGACCGTTACTGGATTGGCCGCTGGCGCAGATGAAAGATGCCCCGGAGCTGAAAATCACCGAAATCCGTGCCGTGGGCGATGACTGGCGAGTCATCGCCGTTCCCGTTTCGCAGGCCCGCGTATAATTCCCGGCTTTCGCTCAAGCGGCGGCCCGTTCTCGAGGAGGACTCCATGTTTACCGGCATCATCGAATCCATCGGCAGCATCCGTGCACTGACCCCCAAGGGCGGCGACGTGCGGGTTCATGTCGAAACCGGCAAGCTCGACCTGAGCGACGTCAAACTGGGCGACAGCATCGCGGTAAACGGCGTGTGCCTGACCGCCGTCGAACTGCCGGGCAATGGTTTCCTGGCGGACGTCAGCCGCGAAACCCTCGACTGCACCGCCATGAACGATCTCAAGAGCGGCAGCCCGGTCAACCTGGAAAAAGCCCTGACCCCTACCACCCGCCTGGGCGGACATCTGGTCAGTGGCCATGTCGACGGCGTGGGTGAAGTGGTTGCGCGCAGCGATAACGCCCGGGCCGTGGAGTTTCGCATCCGCGCCCCGAAAGAGCTGGCCAAGTACATCGCCCATAAAGGCTCGATCACCGTCGATGGCACCAGCCTGACGGTCAATGCGGTGGATGGCGCCGAGTTCCTGCTGACCATCATTCCGCACACCTTGAGCGAAACCATCATGGCCTCGTATCGGCCCGGTCGCCGGGTCAACCTGGAGGTTGACCTGCTGGCCCGTTATCTGGAGCGCCTGCTGTTGGGTGACAAGGCAGCAACGCCTGCAGCCGGTAACATCACTGAAAGCTTTCTGGCCGCCAACGGCTACCTCAAATCCTGACCCAAGGGGGTGCCGCGTGGCGCTCAATAGCATCGAAGAACTGGTTGAAGACATCCGCCAAGGCAAGATGGTCATCCTCATGGATGACGAAGACCGCGAGAACGAAGGCGACCTGATCATGGCCGCCGAGTGCTGCAAGGCCGAACACATCAACTTCATGGCCAAGCACGCCCGTGGCCTGATCTGCATGCCCATGACCCGCGAGCGCTGCGAGCTCTTGAAGCTGCCATTGATGGCGCCGCGCAACGGTTCCGGCTTCGGCACCAAGTTCACCGTGTCCATCGAGGCCGCCGAGGGCGTGACCACCGGGATCTCCGCCGCTGACCGTGCCCGCACTGTGCAGGCTGCCGCCGCGAAAGACGCCAAGGCCGAAGACATTGTCAGCCCCGGCCACATCTTCCCGCTGATGGCCCAGGCCGGCGGCACCCTGGCCCGTGCCGGCCACACCGAAGCGGCGTGCGACCTGGCGCGCATGGCTGGTTTCGAAGCCAGCGGCGTGATCTGCGAAGTCATGAACGACGACGGCACCATGTCCCGTCGCGCGGAACTGGAAGCCTTTGCCGCCGAACACAACATCAAGATCGGCACCATCGCTGACCTGATCCACTACCGGATGATCCACGAACGTACCGTTCAGCGGATTGCCGAGCAGCCGCTGGACAGCGAACTGGGCCAGTTCAACCTGGTGACCTACCGCGACTCGGTGGAAGGTGACGTGCACATGGCGCTGACCCTGGGCACCGTGTGCGCCGAAGAACCGACCCTGGTGCGCGTGCATAACATGGACCCGCTGCGCGACCTGCTGATGGTCAAGCAGCCCGGCCGCTGGAGCCTGCGGGCCGCCATGGCCGCGGTGGCCGAGGCCGGCAGCGGCGTGGTCCTGCTGCTCGGACACCCGCTCGATGGCGACGTGTTGCTGGCGCACATCCGTGAAACCGGCGATAACACCATCGTGAAAAAACCGACCACCTACAGCATCGTCGGCGCCGGTTCGCAGATCCTGCGGGACCTGGGCGTACGAAAAATGCGCCTGATGAGCGCACCAATGAAATTTAATGCGATATCCGGTTTCGACCTGGAAGTTGTAGAATACGTGCCCTCCGAATAATGGCCCGGGATTTCCGGCTCAGTATTCGCGGCTAATATCACTAAGGAGCGCGTATTCGAACGCGCTCTGGCTCTTTAAGAGATCTGACGAATGACCCTGAAGACCATCGAAGGTACCTTCATCGCCCCTCAAGGCCGCTACGCTCTGGTAGTGGGCCGTTTCAACAGCTTCGTGGTTGAGAGCCTGGTTGGCGGTGCGGTCGATGCCCTGGTTCGCCATGGCGTGAGCGAAAGCGACATCACCATCATCCGTGCGCCTGGCGCCTTCGAAATTCCGCTGGTTGCGCAGAAAGTCGCTCAAAAGGGCGAATATGCGGCGATCATCGCTCTGGGCGCGGTCATTCGTGGCGGTACTCCGCACTTCGAATACGTGGCCGGCGAATGCACCAAGGGCCTGGCCCAGGTGTCCATGGAATTCGGCGTGCCGGTCGCCTTCGGCGTGCTGACCGTTGATTCCATCGAGCAAGCCATCGAACGTTCCGGCACCAAGGCCGGTAACAAAGGCGCCGAAGCTGCCCTGTCCGCCCTGGAAATGGTCAGCCTGCTGGCGCAGTTGGAGGCCAAGTGATTAGCGACGAAAGCGATCGTTTCAACCCGCGCGATCCCAAGCCAGCCGATGCCGGCAAGCCTTCGAAGAGCGTCAAGCGTCGCGAAGCCCGTCAGCTCGCGACCCAGGCGCTGTATCAATGGCACATGGCCAAGCAATCGCTGAACGAGATCGAAGCGCAGTTTCGGGTCGACAACGATTTCAGTGACGTTGATGGCGCGTACTTCCGCGAGATCCTGCATGGCGTCCCGGCCCACAAGACCGAAATCGACATTGCCCTGGCCCCTTGCCTGGACCTGACCATCGAAGAGCTGGACCCGGTTGAACTGGCCGTGTTGCGCTTGTCCACCTGGGAGCTGATGCAGCGCGTCGACGTTCCTTACCGCGTAGTGATCAACGAAGGGATCGAGCTGGCGAAAGTCTTCGGGTCCACCGATGGGCACAAGTTCGTCAACGGCGTACTCGACAAGCTGGCCCCGCGTCTGCGTGAAGCTGAAGTGAAGGCGTTCAAGCGCTGACCGGCGTTTGCAGCGACTATGGGCGAATTTGAGCTGATCCGTCATTACTTCGCCGCCGCGTCTTGCGCGCAGGGCGGCGAGGGCGTTGCGCTCGGGATCGGCGACGACTGCGCCTTGCTGGCCGTTCCACCCGGGGAGCAGTTGGCGGTGTCCACCGATACCCTTGTGGCCGGTGTGCATTTTCCAGACCCTTGCGACCCGTTCCTGCTCGGCCAGCGCTCGCTTGCCGTGGCGGTCAGTGACCTGGCCGCCATGGGCGCTACTCCTTTTGCATTTACCCTGGCCCTGACCTTGCCGACGGTGACCGCCGATTGGTTGCAAGCCTATGCCCGTGGTTTGAACCAGATGGCCCAGGCGTGTGACGTCGCGCTGGTGGGCGGTGACACGACGCGTGGGCCGTTGAGCATGACCCTGACGGTGTTCGGTCGCGTGCCGTGCGGCCAGGCCCTGACTCGCGGCGGCGCGCAGCCTGGTGATTGGCTATGTGTCGGTGGCGAGTTGGGCAATGGCGCTGGCGCATTGCCGCTCGTGCTGGGGCAGCGCACCGCCGAACCTGATATCGCCGAGCCGCTGCTGGCGCATTATTGGTCGCCACGCCCGCAAATCGACCTCGGCCTGGCGCTGCGGGGCAAGGCTGGCGCGGCGATGGATATCTCTGATGGCCTGCTGGCCGATTGCGGGCATATCGCCCTGGCGTCAGGTGTGGCGTTGCACGTTGAACGTGACCGCCTGCCATTGTCCAAGGCTTTGGTAGCGTTCCTGGGCCGAGCGAATGCCGCGCATGCCGCGTTGAGCGGTGGTGACGATTACGTGTTGCTATTCACCTTGCCATCTGTCCGACTGATGGCGTTGCAGGCCGAGGGCTGGCCGATCCATGTGATCGGTCGCGTGGTGGCCGGGCAAGGTGTCGCGCTGCTCGACAGCGATGGACACGACATCACCCCGCAAATCCGGGGCTATCAACATTTTCGGGAGACACCGTGACAGATCATCCCAACCAGGTCCCGGCGGAATTCGTTCCGCCCTCGGTCTGGCGTAATCCCTGGCATTTCCTGGCGTTCGGCTTCGGTTCGGGCACTTTACCTAAAGCTCCGGGCACCTGGGGCTCGCTGGTTGCGCTACCCTTTATACCGTTGTGGCAGATGTTGCCGGACTGGGGCTACTGGCTGATGCTCGGCATCACCATGCTGTTCGGCTTCTGGCTGTGCGGCAAGGTGGCGGATGACCTGCGGGTGCACGATCATGAAGGCATCGTCTGGGACGAAATGGTCGGCATGTGGATTACCCTGTGGCTGGTGCCTGAAGGATGGTATTGGCTGTTGGCGGGTTTTCTGATGTTCCGCTTCTTCGATATCCTTAAGCCTTGGCCGATCCGCTGGATCGACCGCAAGGTGCATGGAGGCGTAGGCATCATGCTTGACGATGTATTGGCCGGTGTCTTCGCCTGGCTGGCGATGCAAGGATTGGTGTGGTGTTTCTCCTGAGGGATTCAGGCATGGGCGCAAGCCGCGCACTCTTACTGCTGTTGTGTCTGGTGGTCTGCTTCGGCGCGCGGGCGGAGCCGACGGCGCTGCCCGACAAGGTGCGCGCGGCCAGCGAGGAATGGGCGGATTACTCCCAGGCTGATGGCAAGGGCATGGCGTGGGACATCTTGCGGGAGGTGTTCGAACCCGCAGGCGTGAGGCTGGAAACCCGCAGCGTGCCGTATACCCGTTCAATCGGGCTGGTGCAGCGCGGTGAGGTCGATGTGCAAGTGGGCGCTTATCTCGATGAGTCGGAGGGGGTGCTTTATCCTCAATGGCACTACGATGTCGATCACATCTACGCCTTGGGGCTGGCCTCCAAACCGTCTCCTACATTGGCGACGGTCGGCAACTATCGGCTGGTGTGGATGCGTGGCTACGAATACGACAGCTACCTGCCTAACATCCGCAAATTCAACGAAATTCACCGTGCTGTGGGCATCCTGCCGATGCTGGTCCATGAACGGGCCGATTTTTATATCGATGCGTTGATGGAAATCGAGAACTTGCTTGCCAAGACCGAGAATCCCCAGCAATTCAAGCTGTCGCCGCTGATCAATCTGCCGCTCTATCTGGGGTTCGCCAACACCGAAAACGGTCGGGTGCTACGGGACCTGTTTGACCGGCGCATGGCTGAGCTGGTGAAGAACGGTCGACTGAAGCCGATTTTTGCACGCTGGAAACAACCCTATCCCTTCGACGAGCACGGCAGGCCACCAAAGCCGTAATCAATCTTTTCGATGTTTATGGCCGATAATTCAGCCTGAGCGTCGGTCGGGACGTGCTGTTACAATGCCCGCCTCTGCGAATCTCCAGTAATAGATCAGGAGCACACCGGTGCCTGTCGTTTTTGTTGCCGCTTCCAAGCTGCCAACGCCTTTTGCGCAATTCACCATGCATGGTTTTCTCGATGAAGCCACTGGCCGCGAGCACGTCGTGCTGAGCCTGGGTGATTTCGCCGACGGTGCCCCGGTACTCGGCCGCCTGCACTCTGAATGCCTGACGGGCGATGCCTTGTTCAGCCAGCGCTGTGATTGCGGCTCGCAACTTGAGGCCGCGCTGCGGGCCATTGCCCGCGAAGGGCGTGGCGTGCTGCTTTACTTGCGCCAGGAAGGCCGCGGCATTGGCCTGCTGAACAAGATTCGCGCCTATGAGCTGCAAGATGGCGGCGCCGACACGGTCGAAGCCAACGAGCGCCTGGGGTTTGCGGCCGACCTGCGTGACTACAGCATCTGCCTGCCGATGCTCGAACATCTGGGCGTCAAGTCGTTGCGCTTGATGACCAACAACCCGCGCAAGGTCAAGGCGATGTCCGATATGGGCATCGTGGTGGCCGAACGTGTGCCACTGCACACCGGGCACAACCCCCACAACAAACTTTACCTGGCGACCAAGGCCAGCAAGCTCGACCACATGATGGGCAACGAGCACCAGGGCGAGGTTGATCGGGCGTGACGCGCGGTCAGGTTCGGCGGCGACTGTCCGTCAGTTGGTGGCAATACCTGGCGCTGGCCTTGCTGCCGCTGTTCGTGATCAACGCGGTATTCGGCCAGGGCGAAGCGATTCTGCCGGTGCTGGCGATGCCGCTGTTTATCGCTGGCGTGGCCTCCATGTTCGTCAGCCTGCGCTTCTTTGGCGCTTACAAACACGCCTTGATCGCCACCCAAAAAGCCCTCGACACCCCCGAAGAGCCTCAAGCCTGGATCGCCTTGGCGGCCCGGCGGCGTGTGGCCTTTCTCGCTGCTGGCCTGCCGGCCTGGATCGGCGCCCTGGCGGTGTTCGTGGGCCTGGAAGCGGTGCCGTTGATGCTGCTGGCGTTGTCCACGACGGTCTTGTTCTACCTGTATCGCATCCCGCGTCAGCTCGGTTGATGATCCGCTGGCTGGCGGTCCTGCTGCCTCCACGGTTGCGGCCCAGCGTGTGGTCAGCCTGGCTCCATCCCTGTCTGAAATCGTGGTTGAACTGGACTCCGCCGACCTGCTGGTGGGCGTGCTGGATGGCGGCGATCGGCCCTTGGTGTTGAAAGACCTGCCTTCTGTGGGGCGTTATGGGCAATTGGACATGGAGCGCTTGCTCAGTCTCAGGCCCGATCTGCTCCTGCTCTGGCCCGGCAGCGTCGGCCACGCCCAGCGCCGGCAGCTCAAGGGATTGAAGATTCCTGTCCATGTTGCCGAACCCCACGGTCTCGACCAGCTCATCACTCAAATCGAAGCCATCGCCACGCAGCTCGGCCGTCCGGAACGGGGCGTGGAGCGAGCGACGCAGTTGCGCGGGCGTCTTGAGGCGTTGCGTCAGCGCTACCGGCGCGACACGCCGTTGCCGGTGTTCTATCAGGTCTGGGACCGGCCGCTGTACACCGTTGGCGGCGAGCAGATCATCAGTGATGCGCTGGCGGTTTGCGGGGCGCGCAATGTGTTTGCCGACCTGACCTTGCCGGCGCCGCAGGTGAGTGTGGAGTCAGTGTTGCAGCGCAATCCGCAGATCATCCTGGCCACGGACCAAGCCCAGCTCGACGCGTGGAAAGCCTGGCCGCAGCTGGCGGCGGTGGCGCAGGGGCGGCTGCTGTTAGTCAGTGACAAGGGGCTGGAACGGCCCAGTGGGCAGATGATCGAGGCGACGGCGCGGTTGTGCGGGTTGATTGCGCCAGACAGATAAACCGCGGTGCTCCCAATCGCGAGCAGGCTCGCTCCCACAGGGATTTGTGGCACCGCTGATTTTGTATTCACATCGGATCAAATTGCGGGAGCGAGCCTGCTCGCGATGAGGTCAGTCCCGGCACCACAATCTCTGGATCAAAGCGCCGGCGTCCAGGTCACCCCAAACAACCAGGCCCGGCCCTCCTCACGATACCCATACTGCCCACCTTCATGGCGATACAGCGCCCGGCTGTAGCCCTTGTCCAGCAGGTTATCGACCTTCATCTCCAGCTTCACCTCGCGGTTCAACGTCCAACTGCCGCGCAACCCGAGCAGGGCGTATCCGCCCAGGGTGTTGCGGTTGTTCTCATCGTCGTAGCTGCTGCTCACCGTTTGCCAACTGGCGCCCAGGCTCAAGCGGTCAAACTGGCGGTCCAGGTCCAGGCTCAAGGTCCGGCGGGCGCGGCGGGCCAGGGTGTGGCCGCTGTCGCGGTCCCGTGGGTCGATGATGGCCAGGCCCAAATTGCCCTGCCAGCCGAACAGCTCCTGGCTCAGGGCTGCTTCGAAACCGTTGATTCGTGCCGAGGCGACGTTTTGTGGGCGTGAATTGCTGCCGAAAATAATCGCGTCTTCCAGGTCCGTGCGGTACAGCGAAGTCTCCAGACGGGCGCTGTCGCTCAGTTGGCTGCGCCATTGCAGTTCGTAGCTTTTGGCGGTTTCGGGCGCAAGGTCCGGGTTGCTGGAGTTCGGGTAGTACAGGTCGTTGAAGGTCGGTGCGCGGAAGCTTTCGCTGTAGGTCAGCAGCACATCATTGTCCGGATTCACCGGCAGGGTGAACGTGCCGCTCCAACTATTCTGGGCGCCGAATTGCTGGTTCTGGTCGCGGCGCACGCCCAGTTCGGTGGAGAACGTTTCGCCCCGGAAACGATGCTGGATAAACGCCGCACGGTTCCAGCGGCTGTCTTCGTCATACGGCGTGCTGCTGTTGATCCGATCCTCATACCAATCACCACCGACAATCAGGCTGTTGCGATCGTCCAGCGTTACATCGTTCTGCCAGGTGAGCGAGTCGCGGTAGGTGTTGAACACTTCCCGGACATCGCTGAGCTTGTCGAAGGTTTTTTCGCGGTTTTCGCTGTGGCCCAGTTCCAGGCGCGATTTCCACGCGTCGTTGATGCGCCCATCGACATAAGTGCTGAAACTGCTCACCGAGAAATCACTGTAGGGCTGCTGGGTTAGTGAGTCGACTGGACTGTCGTATTCGCTTTTGCCGCGGTTATCCAGCAGGTTCAGGCCCACTTCCAGGTCAGCGTTGAGCTCATGACTCAAGCTCAGGCTCAAGGACTGGTTGCGGTTGGCATCAAGGTCTCGGTCGCTGGCGTAGGACTCATGGGTGCGATTGGTCCCATCGCTTTCATCCAGGCTGGCGCCGAGGCTGAAGCGTGTTCGATCATCACCGCCGGACAGGCCCAGGCTGCGCTCCCAGGTCTGGTGGCTGCCGAAACCCAGGTGCAAGCGCGGTTGCAGGCCTTGTTCGTTACCACGACGGGTAAAGATCTGGATCACCCCGCCCACCGCATCGGCGCCGTAGATCACTGAGCGCGAACCACGCAGCACTTCCACCCGTTCGATCTGGTTGATGTTCAGGCGTTGCAAGTTACTGTCGCCGGAGGTGGAGTTGCCGATGCGCTGGCCGTCCACCAGCACCAGGCTCTGGGCCGATTTGGTGCCGCGAATGTAAATTCCCGGCAGGCTGCCACGCCCGCCCAGCGGCGCCACCTGAACCCCCGGCACACGGCTGAGCAGGTCGGTCACGCTGGCCGGTTGCAGGCGTTCGATGTCGTCACGGGTGAATACCGTGTTGGCGGCGCTACTGTCGTTGCGGGCCTCGACCTGGCGGTTGGCGCTGATGACCACGTCGGGGAGCTTGAGGGCCTGGTCGCGTTCGAAGGTGTCGGCCAGCAGCTCGGTGGTTGGTAGCAGTGAGAAGGTCAGGGCGAGGCGCAGTTTCATGGGTGTTCCGAGAAATATGGCTCCACGCATACCCCTGTGGGAGCGAGCCTGCTCGCGATAGCGGTGCGTCAGTCGATGTAGATGTCGACTGGTCTTACGCCATCGCGAGCAGGCTCGCTCCCACAAGGGATTTGTGTGGTCTGAAGATTTACCGGCCCAGCACCTGCAACCGCTGGCGCACGGCCGCTTCGATCCCGGCCTCGTCCAGCCCGCATTCAGCCAGCATCTGCGCCGGTTTGGCGTGTTCGACGTAGATGTCCGGCAGGCCCAGGTGCAGCACCGACTTGAGGATGTTTTCCCGGGCCAGGAACTCGCTGACCGCCGCTCCGGCGCCGCCCATGATGGCGTTTTCCTCGACGGTCACCAGCAGTTCGTGACTGCCGGCCATCTCGCGCACCAGGGTTTCGTCCAGGGGTTTGACGAAGCGCATGTCCACCACGGTGGCGTCCAGGGTTTCGGCGACCTTCAAGGCCTCGGCCAGTTGCACGCCAAACACCAGCAGGGCGGTCTGCTTGCCCTGGCGGCGAATCACGCCCTTGCCGATTTCGATCGGCTCAAGATCAGCTTCAATGGTCGCATTCGGGCCGCTGCCGCGAGGGTAGCGCACCGCCGCCGGGCCATTGAACAGGTGACCGGTGGTGAGCATTTTGCGCAACTCGTTTTCATCGCTCGGCGTCATCAGCAGCATGCCGGGGATGCAGCGCAGGAACGAAAGATCGAAGCTGCCGGCGTGGGTCGGGCCGTCTTCGCCTACCAAACCTGCACGGTCGATGGCGAACAGCACATCGAGGTTCTGCACCGCGACGTCATGAACAAGCTGGTCGTAGCCGCGTTGCAGGAAGGTCGAATAAATCGCCACCACCGGTTTTGCGCCTTCACACGCCATGCCGGCGGCGAGGGTGACAGCGTGCTGCTCGGCAATCGCCACGTCGAAGTAGCGCTGCGGGTAGCGCTCGCTGAAGGCCACCAGGTCCGAGCCTTCCTTCATCGCCGGGGTAATGCCCACCAGGCGCGGGTCGGCGGCGGCCATGTCGCACAGCCATTGGCCGAACACAGCGGAATACTTCGGTCCGCTGGCCTTCTTCGGGGCGGTGGCCGGGGCGTCCACCGGCTCAAGCTTGGTGATGGCGTGGTAACCGATCGGGTCGACTTCCGCCGGGGCGAAGCCTTTGCCTTTCTTGGTGACCACATGCAGGAACTGCGGGCCTTTGAGATCGCGCATGTTGCGCAGGGTGGCGATCAGAGTGGGCAGGTCATGGCCGTCGATGGGGCCGATGTAATTCCAGCCCAGCTCCTCGAACAGCGTACCGGGCACCAGCATGCCCTTGGCGTATTCCTCGGTGCGGCGGGCGATTTCCCAGGCGCCTGGCAGGCGCGAGAGCACCTTCTTGCTGCCTTCGCGCATGCTGGCGTAGGTGCGGCTGGAAAGAATCTTCGCCAGGTAGTTGGACAACCCGCCGACGTTGCGCGAGATCGACATGTCGTTGTCGTTGAGGATCACCAGCATGTTGGCGTTGACTTCCGGCGCGTGGTTCAGCGCCTCGAAAGCCATGCCTGCCGTCAGTGCACCATCGCCGATCACGGCAATCGCCTTGCGCTCGCTGTCTTGCAGACGGGCGGCAATCGCCATGCCCAGGGCGGCGCTGATGGAGGTGCTGGAGTGGCCGACACCAAAGGTGTCGTACTCGCTCTCGGAGCGCCGCGGGAACGCTGCCACGCCGTCCTTCTGGCGCAGCGTGCCCATGCGCTCGCGACGGCCGGTGAGGATTTTGTGCGGATAGGCCTGATGACCGACGTCCCACACCAGCCGGTCGTCCGGGGTGTCGAATACGTAATGCAGCGCGATCGTCAGCTCGATGACGCCAAGGCCGGCGCCAAAGTGGCCACCGGTCTGGCCGACCGTGTAGAGCAGCTCCAGGCGCAACTCATCGGCCAGGGTTTCCAGCTCGGCTTCACCCAGGCGACGCAAGCCGTCCGGCGTGTTGGCGCGGTCCAGCAGCGGCGTGGTCGGGCGTTTGCGGGGAATCTCTTGAAACGTCGTGGGCATCAGGCGAATCGTTATAGGTATAGAAAGAGGCGGCAGTTTACCTTATGCATCGCAAGCTGCCCACGCGTAGGCCGGAACTTGGCCGATACGCAGTCTGACCCCGTATCAGCTACGGCGTTCGACGATATATCGGGCCAGCTCGCGCAACGGCTCGGCCGCCGCGTCAAAGGGTCGCAGCGCGCTCAAGGCCTGGTCGCGCAACTCCAGGGCATAGGCCTTGGCAGCCTCGAGGCCGAGCAGGGCCGGGTAGGTCGGTTTGTCGCGAGCGATATCGGCGCCCTGGCGTTTGCCCAGGGTCTGGGTATCGCTTTCGACGTCAAGGATGTCGTCCTGCACCTGGAACGCCAGGCCAATGGCCCGGGCGTAGGTTTGCAAGGCTTGCAATTGGTCAGGCGTGGCCCGACCGCTGGCCAGGGCACCGAGTTTGACGCTGGCCTCGATCAAGGCGCCGGTCTTGTGCCGATGCATGTATTCCAGCGCGCTCTGATCCAGCTTGAGGCCCACTGAACCGAGGTCGATGGCCTGGCCGCCGACCATTCCGGCCGGGCCTGCCGCCAGCGCCAGGGCGCTGACCATGTCCAGGCGAATCTGCGCCGGGCAATCGTTCAGCGTCGGCTCCAGCAGGGCGCTGAACGCCAGACTCTGCAAGCCGTCACCGGCCAGGATCGCGCAGGCTTCGTCGAATTTCTTGTGGGTGGTGGGTTGGCCGCGACGCAAATCGTCGTCGTCCATGGCTGGCAAATCATCATGGACCAGCGAATACGCGTGGATCAGCTCCACGGCGCAGGCCGCGCCGTTGGCCTGTTCAGGGGCGCCGCCCAAGGCCTCGCACGCCGCGTAGGCCAGCAGCGGACGCACGCGCTTGCCGCCGTTCATCACGCTGTAGCGCATGGCCTCGTACAACCGCGCCAGCTCAGGGCTTGGGGAGGTGAACAGGGTATCCAGTGCCGCGTTGACCCGGGCCTGACTGCCGGCCTGATAAGCGCCGATCATTCAGGCTGGTCCGCGTCGAAAGGCTCTTCGGTCAGCTCACCATCGCGTTCGAGCAACAGTTGCACCTTTTGCTCGGCCTGGGCCAGCGCCGCCTGGCAGTCGCGAGTCAAGCCGATGCCCTGCTCGAAGGCGGTCAGCGAGTCTTCCAGCGACAACTCGCCGTTCTCCAGCCGCTCGACCAGCGTTTGCAGGTCGGCCAGAGATTGTTCGAAGTCCAGTGCAGCTTTTTTGCGGGCCATGGCGGCGATTCCGGTTGACTGTTAAACGGGCGCGACACTAGCAGACATGGGGTATTGGGGCAATCAGAGCAGGACCCGCGCGGTTTGTGAGGCATCGTTTTGTGGCGAGAGTGCTTGCTCCCTCGTCATGGGGGATTCAGTCAGCTGGATAATGGATTCGGTACCGGGTACTGCGTCCCCCGCCGGGCAATCGCTCCAGACAACCTTTTTCCAGCAACTCTGCAAGGTGCCGCGTGGCCGTTGCCTTAGAGACCTTGGCCACGGTCTGATATTGAGCCGCGCTGATACCGTGCTCAAAGCCGCGTTCACCACCATCGAGCAAGCGGTTCAGCACTTTGGTCTGTTCGGGCGTGAGTGCTGAGGCGCGATGAGCCTGCCAGAACCGTGTCTTGCCCAATACACTTTCGATCTGCGTCATCGCTTTGTGCAGGCTGCGCGACAGGGTTTGCAGAAACCAGGTCAGCCAGTCAGTGATGTCCAGTGTCGCTTTTTGGCTGCTTTCAAGGATCCGGTAATAGCCGGCGCGGTCGTCCAGGATGCTTACGGACATGGCGTAGAAACGGATCGCCTGAGCTTCTCCTTGGGCCAGTGCCAGATCGGTAAGCGTACGAGTCAGGCGACCATTGCCATCGTCGAATGGATGCAAAGTGACAAACCAGAAATGAGCGATGCCGGCGCGTAGCAATGGATCGAACTCGGCTTGATGACGACTGGACTCGAACCAGTCGATGAATGCTTGCAACTGGTGCTCAAGACCCTGGCGAGGTGGCGCTTGGAAGTGAACGGTGGGACGGTCCAGCCTGCCTGAGACCACCTGCATAGGATCATCGCCGCGCAGCGAACCCACGCGGATCTCACGATGAGCAAGGTCACCTGTCTGATCAGGAAAAAGCCACTTATGCCATTCCAGCAATCGCTCGATAGTCAGGGGCTGATCGAAGTGCCGGGTGGCGTCCAGCAACAGGTTCGCCAACCCTTCACTGCGCGGGCTGACAGGGTTTTCGCCGGCTTGTTCGAGGCCCAGGCGTCGTGCCAGAGACGAGCGGACTGAGCCCACATTCAACTGCTCTCCTTCAATGGCCGAAGAGGTCACGATGTTTTGCAGAAGGGCATCCAGTTCGTTCTGGGCACTGAGCGAAGCGGTCACCGCGCCAGTCATGCCAAGCAGTTGACCCTGGGTTTGCACGCATTCGCGCAGCAGCGGCGCCAACGCATCTGCCTGCCAGCGAAAATCAGGCCAGTCGGGCTGCTGCCAGATCCAGTGAGGTGCCATAAGCCTGTCCAAAGTTGAATGAGCCGAATAATAGCGCTATTCGGCTCATTTCGTGAGCCGAATAGCCACGCTAATCGGCTCACGCCCCCCTCAGTACGTGATTTCCCACACAGATTCGCGCGTTCCCTGATTGTGAATAATCCGCCGAATCGCTAACCTTCGCCGCATCTACGGGCCCCTTGTGGCGGGGCCTTCAGACGTAACCCGAATAATGACAGGCAGCGCCGAGGAAGGGCGCCGGGTTGGGTCATGCATGGCAGGAGGCAGACATGCGTTTTCTTTCATTGTTGATCGTGCTGGCGGGCGCGCCACTGGCGTGGGCCGAGCCTGCCGCCGAGCTGTCGGAGCCCGTCGGCGGCTGGCGCTACAGCGGCTTGCTCGATCGCACTGAAAACCCGCGCGTGGCCTATCCCACGCCGCCCATCGACCGCGGCGTGCAGCGCAATCGCACGATGATCGAGGGTCGGCTCAAGGCCATGGGCACGGCCCGAGCGCCCCACAGCCTGGCCGTCAACGGCAATCCACTGAATCTCTATACCGACGATGAAGGGCGTTTCGCCCGCCCGTATGCCTTTGGTGCTGGCTCCAACAGCGTCGAGGTACGCAGCTCCGCAGGCCAGTCCCTCAAGCGCGTGCAGTTCTATGAAGCCAACAACCAGCGAACCCCGGCGCAGATCCGCGTGGTGCTGGGTTGGGACGATCCCAAGGCCGAGCTGGACCTGCACATCGTCACCCCCGACGGCCAGCATGCGTTCTTCGGCCGGCCGGCGCTGAGCAACGGCGGCGGCCTCGACCCCGATGGCGTCGATGGCCCTGGCCCTGAGATGTTCACCATGACCGCGCCGATGCACGGTACCTACCTGGTCTACGTGAACTACTGGGGCAACTACAGCAACGGTGGCTACAACTTCGAGGAAACCAGCAACCAGAACGAGGTGATCACCTCGCAGATCAACCTGGTGCTCAACGAAAACACCGTCGATGAAAAACGCGAGACCTTTGTCGTGCCCCTGCGCGCCATCGGCGATCTGTTGCTGGTCAAGACTTTCAACTACTAAGTATCCGCTCCACGGATGAACAGGCCCTTGTGAATATGAGCGACAACACTGCTTCCCCGACCGCGCCGGCCCCCGCCACCAAACCTGTGCGCCGCTGGCCGGCGCTGCTGATCGGGCTGTGCCTGGTGGCCGGTGTCGCCGCCGGACTGGGTTGGTTCATGACCAAGCCCAAGGCACCGCCCATGGAACTGGCGTTGGAAAAACTCGGCCTGAGCCGCCCCGACGGCCTGCTCGAGGCCCACTCCCTGAGCCAGTTGCCCAAGGACTTGCTGGCGGTGCCGTTCCTCAAGTCCACGCTCACCGAGGATTTCGTCTTCTATTACGAAACCCATGCCGACCGCCTCGGGCTGATCGGCAGCCTGCGGCGGATCATCTACGAGCATGATCTCAAACTGCAGGACAGCCTGATCGAGCAGCTTTTCGACCAGCCGGCCGATGTAGCGCTATGGCGCGGCGCCGACGGGCGGCTCAAGGATTTTCTGCTGGTGATGGATCGTGGTGGTCTGGCCAAGGTGCTGGAGCCGCTGGCAAAAGTGGCGCTGGATGATTCGCAACTCAGCCAGCTCGGTGAGATGAACGTGGCCGGCGACGTGGTGCCGGTCTATCAACTCACCTATAACGCCAGCAAAGCCCTGGTATTCGCTTCCCATGGCGACAAGCTGGTGGTGTTGTCCAATCCGACCAGGCTCTACGACCTGGGAAGTGGCCCCACCGACGAACCCGGCATGGTCTCGACCCAGGCCCTCGAAGCGCTGCTGGCCGGTGAAAAACTCTTCCCCGAAGCCTTTGGTCTGCTGCCCAAGGCGCCTGAGGTCAAGCAACGCATCTCGGTCAATGCCAGCGTGCTCGCCATGGGCTATCAGCGTTTCATCCCGAACTTCGCCGGGTTGCGTTTCGACATGGACGACAAGGGCTGGCACAGCTTCCTGGCCATGGATGAGCTGGAAGACCAGCCGGACTTCGACTTCAAGCCAATCTGGCAAGCCATGCCCATGGGCGCCAGCGCCTGTGTCGCTTTGCCCCTGGCCGCCGAACAACAGAAGCCATTGCTGGTGAAACTCGGTGCCGACGACAACGCGGCCCAGGTCATGATCGAGCACATGGCCGGCGCGGCGGGGCTGTGCTGGTACGCCGATTCGCGGCTTTACACACCACTGCTGGTGGCGAACCTGAACGATGACGGCGGCAAGCTCGATGCCGACCTGGGCAACCTGTTCGGTTCGATGGTGGGCGCCTACGAAAACAACGTGGCCGAACATGCGTTTCCCGTTGTTGAGACACAGGAAGGCCCGATGCACCGCTGGCAACGCCAGGTCAGCTCCAACTTCGGCCCTTACCCGGCCAAGGACGCCGCGCAGCCCGAGTCGATCACCGGCAAGGCGTTCATGCAAGTCAGCCTGGCGCGGCACGGTTCGACCCTGTTGTTTTCCCTCGACGACAAACTGGTGGACAAGGCCCTCGGCACCCTCGACAAACGGTTCCCACCCATGGCCGATGTGGTGCCCAAGGACCTGTTGATGCCGGTCTACTTCGGCCCGGATGCCATGGCGCAACTGATGCAGCGCGAAACCCTCGACAGCTTGCCCCAGGACATGGAGCCGGTGTTCTACAACGCCGCGCAAACCTACCTGATTCCGAAGCTGCGCACCCTTGGCGGCTACGGCAAATACGCCCTGACGTTGCCCGAAGACAGCGAACCGGACGGCCACTGGCAGTGGTTGCCACTGGAATGGAAAGCGCTGTGACCGGGTTGATCCGCCGCCCCGGATGGGTGTTGATGCTGGCGCTGCTGCTGGGCGGGCAGGCGTTTGCCGCTCAGACACCCGCGCTGGATGTACAGCAATCGAAGGTCTTTCGCGCCTGGTTCGTGCGTATTGCCCAGGAACAACTGACCAAAGGCCCGAGCCCGCGCTGGTACCAACAGGACTGCGCCGGGCTGGTGCGCTTTGCGGCCAATGAAGCGCTGAAGGTCCACGACCAAAAGTGGTTGCGCAGCAATGGCCTGTCCAATCGCTACCTTCCGCCAGAGCTTGAACTGAGCGATGCCCAGCGACGTCTGGCCCAGCAGTGGCAACAGGGCGGCGGCAAGGTCGGACCCTACGTCAACGCCATCAAGCTGATCCAGTTCAACAGTCATCTGGTGAGCCGGGATGTCACCCAGGCCCGTCCGGGCGATCTGATGTTCTTCGATCAGGGCGATGACCAGCACCTGATGATCTGGATGGGCCGCAACATCGCCTATCACACCGGCACCACCACCCCAACCGACAACGGCATGCGCTCGGCAAGCCTGCAACAACTCATGAACTGGAAGGACACCCGATGGATACCCGACGCAGCCAACCCCAACTTCATCGGCGTCTATCGACTCAACTTTCTCTCCCAATGACCGGTGCCCGCATGCTGCGCTTGTGTTCAAAATTGCCCCTGCTGCTGGCCCTGTTGCTGGCGCCGATCGTTCATGCCGAAGACACTGTGCAGCCCAGCGGCTACACACCGTTGGCCGGTGAAAGCTTCTTCCTGCTGGCCGACAGCAGTTTTGCCAGTGACGAGCAAGCCATGGTCCGCCTCGAAGCGCCGGGGCGCGACTATCGGAAATTCCGCATGGAGCCGTACGGCGGTGCCGATATCCGCGTTTATCGCATCGAAAAACCGCTGGATTTCCTCAAGCGCCAGAAGAACCTGCACCGGGTGGTCAGCGACGGCCAGTTCAAGGGCGAAGGGCTGTCGAACACCCTGGCGTACCTGTGGGACAACTGGTACCGCAAATCCCGTCGGGTGATGCAGCGGGCGTTTTCCTACGAGTCGCGTCAGCAAGTCACCGAGCAAGTGCCGGAACTGAAAATGGGCAGCGCCATCGCCGCGCCGACGCCGTACGACGCGCAACCACAGTTCGCCCTGATTCCGGGTTTGCCGGTGGTCAGCCAGTTCCGTTATCCGCTCTGGCAGGCCAAGCCGATCCAGCCGCCAGCGGGGGTCAACCTGGCGGGTTCGTCGAGTGAATTCATCAGCGTCGCGCCAGGCAACGTCTACGTGCCGCTGGGCCAGTTGAAACCGGGGCTGTATCTGGTCGAAGCACTGATCGGTAAATACCGGGCCACCACCATGGTGTTTGTCTCCAACACCGTAGCGGTGAGCAAGATCGCCGGGGACGAGCTGCTGGTCTGGGCCGCGCGTAAACACGAAGGTCGTTCGGTGCCCAAGGTCAACGTGCTGTGGACCGACGGCCTGGGCGTGATGAGCAGCGGCGCCACCGATGAAGACGGCTTGCTGCGCCTCAAGCACGTCAGCCCGGAGCGTTCGTTTGTCATCGGCGAGGACGAGGAGGGCGGGGTATTCGTCTCGGAAAACTTCTACTACGACAGCGAAATCTACGACACCAAGCTGTTCGCCTTCACCGACCGGCCGCTGTATCGGCCGGGGGACTGGGTGTCGCTGAAAATTGTCGGCCGTGAATTCAAGAATGCCCGGGACTCAGTGCAGCCGACGGCCGCCGACGTCAATGTCAGCGTGCTGGATGCCACCGGCACCGAGTTGCAGACCCTGGCCCTGAAGCTGGACTCCAAGGCCGGCACCCAAGGCCGTTTCCAGCTGCCGGAAAACGCCGTGGCCGGTGGTTATGAGTTGCGCTTTGGCTACAAGGACCAGCTCTACAGCAGTGCCTTTCGCGTGGCCGAATACATCAAGCCGCACTTCGAAATCGCGCTGAACCTCGCCAAGCAGGATTACCGCACCGGCGAGCCGGTCAAGGGCGCTCTCGTGCTGCTGTACCCGGACGGCAAACCGGTGGCCAACGCCAAGGTGAGCCTGAGCCTGCGGGCCCAGCAACTGTCGATGGTGGATAACGAGCTGCAGTACCTGGGGCAATTCCCGGTGGAGCTGACCAGCAGCGAAGTGACCACCGATGCCAAGGGCAACGCCACCCTCGAACTGCCGGCCGCCGACAAGCCGAGTCGCTATACGCTCACTGTGTTTGCCAGCGATGGCGCGGCGTATCGGGTCAAGACCACCAAGGAAATTCTCATCGACCGTGGCGCGGCGAACTTTCGCCTGAGCGCGCCCCAGCGTTTCAGCGCCGCCGGCGAGAACGTCTCGTTCAGCTACACCAACGAGGGTGGCAACGCGCAAAGCAACGCCGTGACGCCGGGCAGCTACGCCTGGGTGCGGCTGGAAGACCAGACCACCGGCGAAGGCAAACTGGCGGCCAAGGACAAGGGCTTCAGCCTGACCTTCGAGCGTCCGGGCACCTACAACCTGACCCTCAAGGATGACCACGGTCGAGTCATTGGCGCCACCGGCCATTCGGTGACCGGCGAAGGTATCAAGGCCGTGCCGGGCACGGTCGAGATCGTCCTCGACAAAGCCCAGTATCAGGCCGGTGACGAAGCCCTGGCGCTGATCACCTTCCCGGAGCCGGTCAGTGATGCGCTGCTGTCACTGGAGCGGGACAAGGTCGAGGCCACGGCGCTGCTGTCCAAGGGCGGCGACTGGCTGAAAATGGAAAAGCTCAGCGACACTCAATACCGCGCGCGCATCCCGGTGAAAGACGCTTTTGCGCCGAACCTGACCTTCTCGGTGCTGTACACCAAGGGTGGCCAATACAGCTTCCAGAACGCCGGTATCAAGGTGGTCGCGCCGCAGATCGACGTCGCCATCGTTACCGACAAAGCCACTTATCGGCCTGGCGACACGGTGACCGTGGACCTGAGCACCCAGTTCGTCGGCAAGGCGATCCCGGCGCACCTGACCGTCAGTGTCGTGGATGAAATGATCTACGCCCTGCAACCGGAAGTGGCGCCCACCATCGATCAGTTTTTCTACCATCCGCGCCGCAACAACGTGCGCACCAGCGCCAGCCTGTCGTTCATCAGCTACGACGTGGCCCTGCCGGGCAGCCCGGGCGCGCCGGGCAAGGCCAACCGCAGCGAGCGCGGGGTCAAAGTGCTGGAGCGGCCTCGTCGTGAAGACGTCGACACTGCCGCGTGGCAACCGGAGCTGGTCACCGACGCCAATGGTAAGGCCCGCTTCACCTTCAAGATGCCGGACTCCCTGACTCGCTGGCGCATCACGGCCCGGGCCATCGCCGACGACGGTCAGGTGGGGCAGAAAAAGCAATTCATCGGTTCAGAGAAACCGCTGTACCTGAAGTGGAGCGGCCCGACCCGGTTCCGCAGTGGTGACAAACCGCAAATGGGCCTGTTCGCTTTCAGCCAGTCCGAACAACCGTTGAAGGCCGAACTGCTGATCCGTTACGCCGGTACTGAACAGCGCGTGGTGGCGGACCTGAAGCACGGCATCAACTATGTGGCGCTACCGTCTCTGGAGTTGAGCAACGGCGACTTGAACGTGCAGTTGCAGGTCAATGGCGAAACCCAGGACACCCTGGCCGTGCAACTCAATGCCATTGGCAACGGTTGGCAAGTCACCCAGAGCCAGCGCCTTGACGTGGCGAGCGGTGACACACCGCTGAGCCTGCCGCTTGATGCCAGCGATATCCGCCTGCGCCTGGACGACAGCCCGCAAGCGCTGTTCCGTTCGGCCCTGGATGACTTGTTGAGCTACCCCTACGGCGGCGTCGAGCAAACTGCCAGTCGTCTGCTGCCGCTGAGCATCGCCTACCCGACGCTGGCGGCGAACCCGCAGATTCGCGATCGCTTGCGGCTGATCATGCAAAACAGTCGCCTGCGCCTGGTGCAAATGGCCGGGCCTGCGGCGAGCTTCACCTGGTGGGGGCAGGCTGGCGAACCGGATGCGTTCCTCACGGCCTACGCTTATTACGCCGACTGGCACGCCAGCCAGGCCCTGGACCTGAGCCTGCCGCCGGAGCACTGGCAGCGGGTGCTGGAGGTCTACGCCAAACAGGCCGGCGATACGCCGTTGCTGCAGCGTGCGCTGATCCTGTCGTTCGCCAAACAGATGCAACTGCCGGTGAACACCTTGCTCAGCGGCTTGATGGACGACCTGGCGAAAGCCGGCGAGGGCGGCGACTCGAGCGTGATGGACAGTGGCGAAGACAGCCTGGTCATGAGCGCGCCGGATTCGGCCCTGGGCTTGGCCAGCGCCCGCATGCTGACGGCGTCCCTCGCCAGGCAGGTGAAGGTGCCGCTGCCGGAGGCCTTCAGCCGGCAACTCGACGCCGCACAACAGCAACTGGACGTCAGCTCCCAGCCGTTCGTCGAGGCCTTGAGCCTGTCACTGCAAAGCTTCGATCAGGCGCGTGCCAAGGCATTGCTCGAACGTCTGCTGCCGCAGCAATCGACCCTTGAACGGGCCCTGGCCTTGACCTGGCTGCAACGCAGCATCGAGCAGGCCGCGCCCGCCGTGGCCCTGACCCCGGGCGAAGGCTGGAAGGCCCGGCAAGGCGCCACCGGTGAAACCTACTGGCAATGGCAGGGCGCGCAGCTACCGACCCTGCTGACCTTAAGCGGCGCCGAGGAGCGCCCGCTGCAAGCGGCACTGAGCTACCAGAGCCAGCAAGCGCCCGTGACGCCGATGGCGGTGACCATTACCCGGCGCTTGTCCCGTCTGGTGCCGGGCGACGAGGCCTTCACCTTCAAGCTCGAAGCCGTGGGCAGCAAGCCGCTGTCCAGTGACAGCCTTTATCTGGATGAAGTGATCATCAACAGCAAGGCCTCTACGCCGCTGCGCTACGGCATGCTCGAAGTGCCGCTGCCGCCGGGTGCCGATGTGGAGCGCACCACCTGGGGCATCCAGTTGCTGGGCAAGGCCGGCAGTGAGCCGACTTCCCTGGAGAAGGCGCGCTTCGAGCCGGGTCAGATGGGTTACGCGGTGCCGCTGGACGCCCTCAGTGGCGAGCTGCGCCTGCGGCATCTGGTGCGCTTCTCCCAGAAGGGCCAGTTCAGCTTGCCGCCGGTGCGTTTCACCCAGGTCTATGCACCGCAGCATCAGGCTCGGGAACAGAAACCGGCGCTCGGTCAGGTCACGGTCAACTGACATGCGCTGGCCGCGGCTTGGGTGGTTGTTGTGCTTGATCCCTGCGCTGGCCACAGCGCAGGAGGAACCGTTGCGCCTGGCTTTCGACGGTCAGTTGCTGCGGGTGAGCCAGACCCAGGTGCTGGACCGTCAGCCCTTGCCCGAGGCCTTGCAGGCGCCGCTGGGCAGTGTGTGGAAGCTATTTGTCTACGCATGGCTGGTGGACACCGGCGCTCGCGAACCGGCATATGAATGTCGCGGTGAGTCCAAAGAGGAAGTCTATTGCTGTAGCGCCGGGCAGAGCATCGGTCGCGATCAGGCGTTGGTGAAATCCTGCGGTCTGTACTTCGAACCGCAGCGGCTTGGGCTTTCGGCTTCGAACTGGCGCGATTACTGGCAGGCCCGCCAAGCGCCGTCGTGGCTGCTGGACCTGCCGAGCCTGCAACCGCAAAAACAGGTACGCGTGGTTGAACTGCTCAAGGCACTGGCGATGCTGCCGGCTCAGGATCAGGCCCGTCGGGTACTGCTGGACGTGGTGCTCAACGCGGCGGATGGGCGTCTCGTCGGCCAGTTGGGCAGTCGTCTGCGGGTCAAGACCTGGAGTTGGCTGGGTGAACAGGATCCTTCATCGCGTCAGGGTGGTTTCGCTGGTTGGCTGGCCGACGGCACGCCGGTGTGGGCTGGTGGGCGTGGCACCAGCGAGCAGATATTGAAGGCATACGGTGATGGATTGGCGGCGGCGCTGCCGTCCCGTTGGCCGGCGGAAACGGGGCGATGTGTGGAAGTTGACCTGTTCGCCCGGTATCCCTTGCTGCGGGTGATGGCGAGTGACGGGCCGGCCACCCCAGGCCCGTTGCGCGGCGATTACCGTGTCGAATTCGCCAATGGCAACCAACTGGATATCCACAGCGACGGCGAGCTGTTTCTGCTGCCCGGCAAACTGGTGGCGCGACTGGATCGGGAAGAGTACGTCGCCCGGGTCCTGCAGCGCGAAGCCAAGGCTGAACCCGTCGAAGCGGCCAAGGCCCTGGCCGTGGCGATCCGCAGCTACCTGCTGCAAAACGCCCAGCGTAACGGCGATTGCCTGAGCATCGATGACAGCAGTCATCGCCAGCGCGTCGCCCCACGTCCGGCGACGCCGCAAACCCGCGCCATCGCCGCCTGGACCAGCGATCTGGTGCTGGCGGGCACCGACGTGACCTACCACTCTGACCGATCCGCCCCGGACAAACTGTCCTGGGCCCACGCCGTGGAGCAGGCCAGCGCCGGCCAGCGCTACGACGCCATCCTGCTGCATGCCTACCCGCGCGCCAGCCTCAGCCGCTGGGACAATCCGGTGGCGTCCTGTGAAGCGTTGCCCGCCGCTCAGGACTGGCTGTTGAAACAGCGACGCGGCTGGCGCCCCCGTCTGGCAGGTGAAGTGGGTTACAACGAAATCAGCGCGTTTGCCGTCTGCCGTGTCGCCTTCGGCCGGCCCTATGTCGACCGCGAACGCCGGCGCATCTTCGTGCGCGGTGTGCTGTCGTTGCAAGACCGCCTCGACCTGACCCACGAATACTTGCACCTGGCCTTTGAAGCCCACCCCAATGGCCAGGACGAAACCTACATCGAAGGGCTCGCCCGTCACCTCTTGCTGGAATAGACCATGACACTCCGTTATCCACAGGCCTTGCTGTTGTTCTGCGCTTTGGCCGTGTTGCCGCCGGCCATTGCGGGCGAGGGCATCAACCTCGACACCCCGGTCGGCGGCTGGCGCAGCGGCGCGCCGGGCGGTGAAGGCGAAAGCTTCAGCCAGACCGTCAACTACCCGGCTTCTTCGGTCAACACACCTCAGGGCCAGGCCAGCACCGCCCGCATCAGCGGCCAGATCAAAGGCACGCCCAAGGACAGTAACGAGCCGGGCAAACTCATCATCAATGGCGTGACCCTGCCGCTGAAACTCGACCCGCAAGGGCACTTCGACCGGCCGTTCTCGTTCCCCAATGGCAGCAACAGCATCGAAGTGCGCAGCCCCGACGGCCAGCAACGCCACCGTACGCAATTTCTCAACACCAGCGGCGGCGCCACCCCGGCCAAACTGCGGGTCTTGTTGACCTGGGACAGCGACGGCACCGACCTGGACCTGCACCTCGTCACCCCGGACGGCGCCCACATCTGGTACGGCGACCGCGTCGTCCCCAACGGCGCCGCGCTCGACGTCGATGTCACCACCGGCTACGGCCCGGAAATCATCGCCATGCCCGCGCCGATCAAAGGTCAGTACCTGGTGTACGTGAACTACTACGGCGGCGGTTACCGCAGTGACGAGGACGGCGAGCAACAAGCGGCACAAGCCCTGACCACGGCGCAGATCACCGTCATCACCGAAGAGGGCACGCCAAGCGAGAAGATGGAAACCTTCGTGGTACCGATGCGCACGGCGGGGGAGTTGATGTTGGTCAAGAGCTTCAGTTACCCCTAAGGCCGCGCCAGAGTCGTTTGTGAGTGTGGGAGCGAGCCTGCTCGCGATAGCGGTATGTCAGACACCCTGATGCTGAACGTGCTGTCGCTATCGCGAGCAGGCTCGCTCCCACAGGGGGTGTCCGTCGTTTGTGACAATTAAAAATCTCACGCGTGAGCTATTGAGGGGCTTGGGTATTCCCTGTAGTGTTTCTCACGCGTGAGTTTTTTCGCAGTGAGGTCAGCACCATGAACAGCCGCTCTCCAACAGATCCTGCGGGGTCTGTTACCGATTCAGCGAGCCGCAAGGGAGAGCGCTCGAAACCGTCCGTGAAAAAACCATCCAGCTTTTACATGAAGCAGATGCGCGCGGGCTTGAGTGCCGCCGGGTATGTGAAACACGAAACTTGGGTGCTTCCCGAAAACCGGAGCCTGCTCAAGCAGATGGAGAAACAGCTACGCCAACCGATTCTGGCTGGCTCATTCATGTCGGAGAATTACATGAGCGCAGGTAACAACTGGAACATTGATCGCCTCTTCAGTGCCCTTCAGGCCCTCGACGAAGTGGTGGCGAACGACATCACGCTTTCCCTTGTTCAAGGCTCCGAGTCCAGCATCAAGTTGGAAATGAACGATTTTGGCGGCTTGCCGATTTACATCGCAGTGGTGGGTGATCAGATCATCGTCGACACCGTTCTGGTGGATGTCGAATCGATCAATGACGTCGCGGCCTTCAATGATGCCGTGCTGCGCAGCCGGGAAATGTTCCCGCTGTCCTCGATCGGTATCGAGTCCATGCCCAACGGGCAGATTGTCTACAACATGTTTGGCGCACTGAGTTCCGACTCCAGCCTGACCAACGTCGTGACCGAGGTCAAAACCCTCGTCGACAACGTCCAGCGCGCCAGCGAAGCCTTCGAACGTTTCTTCATCTAATTTTTCGGGAACAGGAAATATCCAATGACTCAGTCCATCTGGAGCAAATTGTTCACCGCGCTGCGTGGTGGTGCCAACGAAGTCGGCGAGTCGATCGTCGATCAACAGGCCCTGCGCATCCTCGACCAGGAAATTCGCGATGCCGACAGCGCGCTGGCCAACGCCAAGCGTGAGCTGGTCACCATCATGGCCAAACACAAACTGTCGACTGACCGCGTCAGCGAGTACAACGCCAAGATCCAGGACCTGGAGTCCAAGGCGCTGGCGGCCATCCAGGCCAACCGTGAAGACCTGGCACTGGAAGTGGCCGAAGCCATTTCGACCCTTACCTCTGAGTTGGACGCCGAGCAAAAGCACGCGACCGAGTTCGGTGGTTACGCTGAAAACATGCGCAAGGACATCGTCAAGGCCGAGAACCGCATCAAAAGCCTGCGTCAGCAAGTGGACATGGCCAAGGCCCGTGAGAGCGTGCAGAAAGCCCAGGTCAGTGCTTCGATTGCCAGCGGCGGCGCCAATGGCAAGCTGGAAACCGCCGTCGGTACGCTCAACCGCCTGCAGGCCAAGCAACAGCAACGTGCCGCTGAACTGCAAGCCCAGGACGAACTGGCCGAGGCTTCGACCGGCAACGACCTGGAGCGCAAACTGCGCGATGCCGGCATCACGCCGAACGAAGGCAGCGCCAATGCGATTCTGGAACGCCTGAAGAAAAAATCGGCGGAGTAATCGGCTGGGCTTTGCCTTGGTCAGGACCGGCCAAGGCAAGCCAGGCAAAGACCTTGTGGCGAGGGGATTTATCCCCCGTTGGGCTGCGAAGCAGCCCTGAAACCTGACACCCTCGGTGTGTCAGTTGGGTCGAGTTCGCTGTTATTGGGGCTGCTCCGCAGCCCAGCGGGGATAAATCCCCTCGCCACAGGGTTTTGTGTTCAGCTTCAGGTTTTGTGTCTTAGTCCTGTTTTCCTGAAAATTCCCGGATTTATTGTCACCAAAGCTCTTCTATCCAATCCCCGCAGCAGGTTTAATGCTGCCCCGTGACCGCACTTGAGCACTCCGCTGCCCGTGCGATGACGTCGCCAGGAATGAACCCACGGAGTCAGGGACGAAATGTCGATTTTCCTTTTGCTGCGAACCTACGCCTCGTCCTTCTTCCATCGGTTCGGCTGGGCGGGCCTGGCCATTGCGTTGGGCATACACCTGTCCATCGCCTGGATCGGCCTGGTGCTTCTGGGCGAACAGCACCTCATCGCTGCCGCCACGTTTATCTACTTCTATCTCACCACCACGCTCACCGTCGGCTATGGCGATCTGTTGCCACAGACATCCGCCGGGCGAATTTTCGTGGCCACTTGGATCATGCTCGGGGGCATTGCCCTGTTGACGACGGTCATCGGCAAAACCACCAGCAGCGTCATTGATGTATGGAGAAAAGGCATGAAGGGCAAAGGCGATTTCACCGGCAAGACCGGCCACACCGTTCTCATCGGCTGGGAGGGCGCCTCCAGCGAACGGGTCATCGAGTTGCTCCTGCAGGACGAGACGTCCAATGACAACCTGATTGTCATCTGCGATTGCGTGCTTGAAGAAAACCCCATGCCCGGCAAGACGACTTTTATCAAAGGTGAAAGCCTGTCCTCTGTCGCACTTTTGCAGCGTGCCGGTGTGCCGGGTGCCGAACGCGTCCTGGTGCGCACCCACTCAGACGACCTGACCCTGTCCACCGTGCTGGCGGTCAATCAACTGAACCCGGTCGGGCATGTGGTCGCCCATTTCAATGACAGTGAAGTGGCCGCCCTCGCCAGCGCCTACGCGCCCAGCCTGGAATGCACCTCCAGCATGGCCATCGAGATGTTGGTGCGTGCTTCACAGGATCCGGGTTCGTCAGTGGTCATCAATGAATTGCTTTGCGTGGGCGAGGGCGCCACTCAGTACCTGATGAAACTGCCCGAAGCGTTTGATGCCGCGTTCGGCGATCTGTATGTGCAGATGAAAGAACACCACAACGCCATTCTCATCGGCTACCGCGCCAAAGGCGCCCGGCACCCGTCGATCAACCCGCCCTGCGACACGCGGGTCGGGGGCGGCGGCGACCTCTTCTATATCGCCTCCGCGCGTCTCAAGGAAATCTCCAATGGGCTGGTTTAAACGGTTGATGGGCATGGAGGCGCCGAACTCGGGCAAGGACTCCAAATGGGTCGCCAACCCAATCCCGGCCTCCGTCGGGCCGCTGGGCCTGGCATCTGGCAAAGAACTCAGGTTCGATAGCACGCTGAAGTTGTTGCTCGACGGCAACACCGGCGTGGTCATCCCGGATGCCCAGCAGATCTGGAGCACCGGCATCGTCGACCTCGGGCAATCGAACTGGCTGACGCGCTGTTACATGAACGACGAGGACTACTGGCTGCAAGTGCACACCAGCGGCGATGTCGCCGGGCAGGTCGAATCGGTGATCCTGTTCAATTACCTCAGTTACGTCACCCTCAACAGCGAAGCGGAGTTGCGACGCCTGGCCGGGCCCGAAAGCCTGATCGGCCTGCCGACCTACAACCACGACGGTGTCGAGTACAGCCGCGAATGGGGCACCGAGGAAGGCCAGACTGAACTGGTGGCGTTGAGCGAGCGCGTGAGCAATCCGGATGAGTCCTACAGCGTCGAGCACCGCTCAATGCTGTATGCCCGCGAAACCGGCCTGACCGATCGCCGGGAATTCCTGCTGTTTTCCGTCGAAGAAGATGCCGAAGGCACCATCAGCTTGAGCACGTCGCTGGGCATTTCGCTGTACACCACTGACCTGAACACTTTTTAAAAAAGGAAGAAGTCCATGCTTGAAGCGCTCTCGATTTCCCTGAACAAAGCCGCCGTGCTCGGGTTTGTGTTGTACATCCTCGGTGCGGCCGTGCTGTTCGCGCTGTACCAGTTCATCTACACCCGGATCACGCCGCACAAGGAATTCGAACTGATCCGTTCGGGCAACGTGGCCGCCGCCATCGCGCTGGGCGGCGCCATCATCGGTTTCGCCATCCCGGCCAGCAATGTGATTGCCTATTCCGTCAGCATTCTGGACTTCGTCGTCTGGGCCGTGATCGCAGCGTTCGTGCAACTGCTGGCGTTCCTGGTGACCAGCCTGGTGCTCAAAGGCGCCTCTGAACGCATTAAAAAGGGTGAGCTCGCCGCGGGTATTTATATCGCGGCAGTGGCCATCAGCGTCGGCATGTTGAACGCCGCGTGCATGACGCCTTCCCAGAACTGATTGCGCCACGGAGATCCCATGAAACGAAGCAAGTACGTTCAGCTCTCGCTGGCCGCGTCGGTCGCCATGGCGATATCAGGCTGCGGCCCGACGGAAAAAACCTACCCGGTACAAAAGAAGTACAACTTCCAGTCCGTGCAGCAATGTGCCGATGAAAAACTCCCGGTAGACGTGTGCTCCGACGCCTATATGACCGCCATGGCCGAGCATCGCCGCATCGCACCGACGTACAGCAACCAGGCCGATTGCGATGCCGACTTTGTTGCCGATTGGTGCCAACAGGATTCCACCGGCCAGTTCATCCCCAGGCTGGGTGGTTTCGAACTGACCGCCGATGGCCAGGTTACCCAAGCCCAGGTGGACGCGGCCAAGGCACAACTGCCGGCCTCCGAAGCCAATGCGCAAGGCTCAGGGTTCTCCGGCACCAGCCTGCTGACCGGGTTGCTGATCGGCAACATGCTGAGCAGCAACCGCAACAGCTATTACTCCCAACCGGTCTACCGCTATCGCGATGATCGCGGCAACTACGCGTCCTCAACGCTTGCCCAGCGGATTTCCAAAGGTTCGACCTTTACCAAGTCCAATCAGGCGAGGTATGGCAACTACACCGACACGGTCCGGTCCGCCAGCAAGCCGATCTCTGTTGCTTCCTCCACCTCCCGTGGTGGTTTCGGCAGCAAAGCCAGCGCCCGTAGCGGTTGGGGCGGATCGAGCAGCTCCGGGCGATCGAGCAGTTAAGGAACGCGCGTCATGAAGAAAGTCCATTGCGCCGAACGTCATGACTGGAAACAGACCGCCGAGAGTCTCGGCTTTCTGTTCCACACCATCGACGACGAACCCTATTGGGACGAGAGCGCGTACTACCAGTTCACGCTCAAGCAGATCGAAGACGATCTGGAGGACCCGACCACCGAGATCCATGAGATGTGCATGGACCTGGTGGCCCGAGTGGTTCAGAGCGAGGAGCTGCTGGAGCGCCTGAGCATTCCCGCGCCGTTCTTCGACATGGTTCGCACCTCATGGCTTGAAGGGCATCCGCACCTGTATGGGCGCATGGACTTCTCCTACAACGGTAGCGGCCCCGCCAAGCTGCTGGAACTGAACTACGACACGCCGACCAGCCTGTACGAGGCGTCGGCGTTTCAGTGGGGCTGGCTGGAGCAATGCATCGAGCGCGGACTGTTGCCCGGGCATGCCGACCAGTTCAACAGCATCGACACCAAGCTGCATCAGGTCTTTGCCCAACTGCAACTCAAGCAGCCTTTTTACTTTGCGTCGATGAAAGACTCGATCGAAGACAAGGGCACCACCGACTACTTGCGCCTGATCGCGGAAAAAGTCGGCATCGAATCGCGGCACATCGATATCGAGGACATCGGCCTTACAGGCGAAGGCCGTTTCGTCGATCTGGAAGATCGCTGGATCCCTCACCTGTTCAAGCTGCATGCCTGGGAGTTCATCTTCCACGAGCCTTTTGGTGCGGCGATTGCCCAGAGCGACACGCAGTTTTTCGAGCCGGCCTGGAAATCGATCATCTCCAACAAAGGCATCCTGCCGTTGCTGTGGGAATTCAACAAAGGTCACCCGAACCTGCTCGCAGCCCATCTCGACACTGACTCGAGCAAAGCCGTACCCAAGGGCTGGGTACGCAAACCGTTCTTTTCCCGGGAAGGCGCCAACATCGAGCTGCAAACCGCTGATGGCCTGATCGTCAAAGAAGACGGCCCCTACACCGACGCCCCCTTCATCCTCCAGGAATTCGCCCCGTTGCCGAAGTTTGGCGACAGCTACACATTGATCGGCTCCTGGGTCATCGGCGACCAGGCCGCCGGCATCGGCGTGCGGGAAGACAACAGCTTGATCACCAAGGATTCGAGCCGGTTCCTGCCGCATTTGATCCTCGACTGATTGCCGATCGTCCATCGAGGATCAAGGGACGAGAATCCCATGTGGGAGCGAGCTTGCTCGCGATGGCGGTGGATTAGCCAACATCAATGTCGACTGACTTTCCGCTATCGCGAGCAGGCTCGCTCCCACAGGTCAGGTGTTCACCACAGATTTTTTCAGGTCCACCAGTACCGCACCAAATGAAAGAAGATCGGTGCGGCGAAGCACACCGAATCCAGCCGATCCAGCATGCCGCCGTGGCCTTCGATCATGTGCCCCCAATCCTTGACGCCACGGTCGCGCTTGATGGCCGACATGACAATCCCACCGGCAAACCCCAGCAAGTTGATCAGCAAGGCGATGAGGAACGACTGCCACGGATTGAACGGCGTGATCCACCACAACGCGCCACCGATCAGCGAAGCCAGCAGAATGCCGCCGACAAAGCCCTCGACGGTTTTCGACGGTGACAGGTTCGGGGCGATCTTGTGTTTGCCGAACAACTTGCCGCACACGTATTGCAGCACATCCGACAGCTGCACCACGATCACCAGGTAAGCGATCAGCAACAGGTTGCGCCCTTCGAAACCGGCGATGTCCAATGTCAGCAGCGCCGGCACAAACGAGATGCAGAACACCGCGATCATCAGCCCCCACTGGACCTTGGAAGCGCGCTCCAGAAAGTGCGTGCTGTCGCCGCCCAGGGACGCCAGGATCGGCAGCAGCAGGAACACGTACACCGGGATAAAGATCGAAAACAGCCCGTACCAATCAAAATAAATCAGCAGGTATTGCAGCGGCAGCGCCAGGTAAAACGCCGCCACCAAGGCCGGGTAGTCGCTGCGTCGGGTCGGTGTCAGGGTCAGGAATTCCCGCAGGGCGTAAAACGACACGGCGTAGAACAACAGGATGACCGCCGCGTTGCCCAGCCAGAACGCGGTGCCGATCACCAGCACCATCACCCACCAGGCGTTGATCCGCGCGTTGAGGTTATCGATGACCGAATTCGGCGCGCCTTTTGTCCGCAGTTTGAGAATGAAACCAATCACAGAGGCCAGCAGCAGAATCGCGCCGATCCCGCTAAACAGCATCAGGGTATGTCTATCCATGTCAGACGTGCTCCGGGGCCAGTGCCAGCAGCGCGGCCCGGCTGCGTTCAAGAAATTGCTCTTTGCCTTCATCTTCTTCGATGCACAGCGGCGCGCCGAAACTGGTGGTGCACAACAGCGGCAACGGCAGTACCCGACCTTTGGGCATGACGCGGTTGAGGTTGGCGATCCACACTGGAATCACCTCGACCTCGGGATGGCTTTTCATCAAGTGATAGATCCCGCTCTTGAACGGCAGCAGGCCGTCCTCCGGGTTGCGCGTGCCCTCGGGGAAGATGATCAGCGAGTCGCCGTTTTCCAGGGCGTCGAGCATCGGCTGCAAAGGGTTGTACGAAGGGTCCTTGCGCTCGCGGTCCACCAGCACGCCGTTGAACACCCGGTTGATGATGTAGCGCCGCAGCGGGCTGGTCTGCCAGTAATCGGCGCCCGCCACCGGCCGGGTAAGCTTGCGCAGCGCCGGCGGCAACGAGGCCCACAGCAGCACGAAGTCGCCGTGGCTGCTGTGATTGGCGAAGTAGATCCGCTGCACCGGTTGCGGCGCGCAACCGAGCCACAGGCTGCGAGCCCCCGTGACCATGCGGGCGGCGGAGGTGATGAGGCTGGCGACCACGGGTTCGAACATGAGGATTCCTTGTCCTGAGAAACATAAGCGTAACTGTGGCGAGGGAGCTTGCTCCCGCTGGGCTGCGCAGCAGCCCCCAAGAGGCTGAGCACAATCAATCTGATACACCGCAGTGCTTGGTTTTGGGGCTGCTTCGCAGCCCAGCGGGAGCAAGCTCCCTCGCCACAAAAGCTATCTAGATACCTGAAGTTAGCCAGGGACTTGCGAGGATCACGCCCAGCGTCAAGACAACTTGCGTGGCCAGCAACAACGACTGGCGGCGCAGCAGCAACAACGCGCCGTGCCGGCGCTCGGTCCAGAGCCGACCGCTGCGTTCGACCGGTTGCAGGCCGAGGGCGGTGAGGGCTTGATCCAATGTATAGGTTCGTTCGGCCAGCGATTGGGTGCTGTCCGCCATGCGCTGGAACAGGTCGGCATCAAACGCCACGCGCTGCGCCCAGTACTTTTGCAGCACGCCAAGCAGGAATATCACGACGCTAAAGCACAGCAGCCACGGATTGACGCTACCGACCAAAAGTTGAGCCAGCCCCAGCAGCGCCGCCAACAGGGTCAGCCCCGTGGAAAGCTGATCCAGCGAGTGACCTCGGCGCAACAGGCTCGCCACCGTGTGGAGTTCCATATCACTGATCATGGTCATTCCTCGTGCTTGTGGATAACCGTTCCAACGCTCGACGGTGCGCCGGATGCAAAACAACCTGCGGGCGGGCCCGCTGGATTTGGACGATGGCCGCATCGACGCTGGCGGCCCGGCCAGTGTGCAACAACCACGCGGCCACAGCGCTGGCGCTGCGTGAATAACCCAAGGCGCAGCAAACCAGTAGCGGCCCATGCTGACGCAGGTTCTCGATCATCCGCGCAGCCTCCAGGCACTGCTCGGCACTGGGCGCGGTCAGGTCAAGCACCGGCAATGCGCGATAGGCGATGCCGGTGCTGTCCATGGACATTTCGGCGCAAAGGTCGAGCACGCCGGTAAACGCACTGTCCTTCAATTCCATCGGCGTGGGAATGCGCCCCAGCCAGACGTTATCGGCCACCTGATCGGCCTGCGGATGCTTGCGCGTCCACCATCGGGAATTGATCCACGCCGCCGCCAGGTAAGGCGCCAACAGCCAGCGCACCGCCGGGCTCAATCGGCCATCCGCGCGCTTCTGAAAGCCATCGGCACCGAACACCAGGTAATTCAGCGCCACCCCCAGCACCGCCACCGCCGGCCAGATCAACCAGAGCCACGCGCCACCCAAGGCAAACGCCGGAACAAAAAACGCCGCAGCCCCTAAACCATAGCGCAAAGCCAATCGCAGACGAGCCGGGTCCGCGGTCACACGCGCATTTTTCAGCGGGCTGGGCCGATCCAGCGGCCACAACCAGACACACAACCACCCGGCCAACGCACCTGTGGGCAGGTCAATAAAGTGATGTTGATACGTGGTCAGCACCGACACGCCAATCAGCGCGAACCAACCGTGCATCAGCCAACGCCAGAGCCCTTGCAGGTGCCGCTGATAACACACCCACAGCACCACCAACAACGCGATGTGCAGCGACGGCGCCTGATTGAACGGCTTGTCGAACCCGGCCAGCACGTCGAACAGCCAACCGAACACCCCATCCATTTCCGGCCGGGCGAAGGTGAAACGCAACGGCCAGATCAGAAAACAACTGACCGCAATCGCCTGGGCCGTGAGCAGACGCAAGGCGTGGCGTTTGAGTTCTTCGCGGCTGTTGGGCAACAGCAACGACAGGCCGTACAGCAGATCAATCGACCAATAGGGCACGATGGTCCAGGCCATAAACGGCATGTAGCTTTCCCAACCAAACACCAAACTGCCCACGTTGTCCCGCTGAGACGTCACCCAAGTGGCGAAGCCATAGGTGCTGAAAAACAACGGCGCCAACAACAGCAACCACAGCACCGCCGGTTTCAACAGGCCGGGCTCGCGGGCCGGGGCGATGACGGCGCTCATCACTGCACTCGCTGAGCCAGCGAAACGCTGAAGATGCCCCACTCATCGACCCGCAAAGTGATCTTGCGGAAACCCGCCGCCTCCACCAGTTGATCCATCTCCGCCTGCGTGCGCCGGCGCATCACCCAGGCCTGCCCGGCGCGGTGGCTGGTGAGGGCGCGGGCGATCAGTTCCAGTTGCGGGTGCCACGGCTGCCCGGTGTAGACCAGGAACCCGCCAGGCTCCACCGCTTCGGCCAGGCCGGCGAGGGAGTCGCCGACCATCTGATTATCGGCAAACAACTCATACAAACCGGACACCACCGCGAGCGTCGGTTTGGGCTCCAGCGCCGCCAGATCCGAGCGATCAAAGGCATCACCTTTGACGAACCGAGCGATATCGCCCAAGCCCTTCTCAAGAATCAGCGCACTGCCGTCCCGCACGTTGATGTCGCTGTAGTCGCGCAGCAGGATCGACTCCGGCAACGGACTGACGCCTTGCAGCGCTTCGAGAATGTAACGGCCATGACCCGCGGCGATGTCGACAATGCGCACCTCGCGGTCCTGCTCGCGCAACCTGCCCATGGCCAAACGCAGCAGTTCCTCGACGTGCAACTTGCGCTGACGAATCCCGCGCCAGCCGATGGAGTTCAGGTAATTCTGGTCAATCATCCGCCCCACGGCCGAGGTGCCGGTGGGGCGATTGCGGTAGACGTAATCCAGCGTGCTGCCGGAATCGAAGCCGGTGTCGAAACCCAACTTCACCCCAGCCGACAACTTGCTGCCAAAGCGCATGCTGGCGCGGGTCATGCGCCAGTACAGGTCGCGCAACGAATTGTGCGGCAGCGGCGTCGCCAAGGCTTCGGACTCGGCGCAGGTCGCACCCAGACGATCGGCGTCCAGCAGGGAAGGGCGGTCCAGCGGGCGGGCAAAGTTTTGCAGAATGAACCGACGGGCACTGGCGATGGCCGGTGCACGGTTCTTCTCGCCGAGGGTGTCGTGGAAGAACCCCGGCAGAATGTGTTTCTCCTTGTGCACACTGCCCAACCGCTCGAAGAACTGCTCCTGGGGTTTGCGCTGCACCACAAAGTCGGAACCTGAGATCAACAACTGCGTCGGCACCTGAATCGCCTGGGCATCGGCCACCACGCGGTCGGCGGCTTCGTAGAGACCCAGCAGCACGTTCACCGAAATCGCCTTGGTGATCAGCGGATCGCTGTCGTAGGACGCCACCCGCTCCGGGTCATGGCTGAGGAATTTCGCCTTGACGTAACTGTTGACGAAAAAGTTGCCGCGAAACCGACGCATCAGCGCCAGGCCCGGACGAGCGAAAGGCACGTAAAGCTTGACCTTGAACGCCGGCGACGCCAGCACCAGCGAGCGAATTCGCGGCGCGTAATCGTGAACCCAGGTCGACGCAATCACCGCCCCGACACTCTGCGCCACCACGGCGATGTTCTGCTCGTCGATCTGATGCGTTGCGCCGATGTGATCGCAAAACGTCTGCACATCCCGCGCACTGGTGGCAAAACTCGGACTGTCGCCGCGCGCGCCCGGCGACTGGCCATGGCCGCGTGCATCCCAGGCAAAGAAGTCGAACCCGGGCAAATCCAGCTCATCCACCAGATGCGCAATGCGCCCGGAGTGTTCATGACCCCGATGAAACAACAACACCGCCTGACGAGGCTCACCCTGCGGCGCATCGACGGCCGGCCAATGCCGGTAAAACAAATCCACGCCGTCAAAGGTGGTAAACGTCAGTTCCTGGGCTTCGCGCATTGCAACTTCCTTATGCTGAGGGAGCGTTTTCCGTCACTTGATTCAGGCCATGACGCACCCGATTGACCAAGGTATAAACCAGCAGGGCGGCTACCACCGCCATCACACCATCAACCCACCCGGCCCCGAGCCAGCCCAGGGCAATCCCGGTCGCCAACACGCCCAACACAAAGGCGCGATCACTCTTGCCCATCGGCCCGTCATAGCGCCGCGAAGCCCCGACCATCGCCCCCAAGACGCCTGCGTATTCGCTGAACAACGCCAACAGCGTGACCAACAACACCAGCAACAGACTGGCATCGGCAAACAGGGCAAAAGGCAGGATCAAGGCAGCGTCGGCGATGATATCGCATAGCTCATTGAGGTAGGCGCCCAGATGCGATTGCTGCCCGAACTCCCGCGCCAACATGCCATCCACCGCGTTCAACGCCATGCGCAGAAGCATCCAGATCGGCACCAGGATAAACACCCCCGGATGATTGGCGAACCACGCCACCACGGCCCCCACCAGCACAGAGACAACGCCGGCGAGCAGGGTGACCTGATTGGCGGTGATGCCCTTGTCGTAAAGGCGCTGGACCATGGGGCGCAGCAGGTTCTGGAAGGCGGGTTTGAGCTGGTAGATGGAGGGCATGGGAATGAAATCTCGGCCGGTTACGGGGCTGGGCTTGTTCAGCTGCGAGATTACGATAGTTGGGGTTTGGCTGGAGGGGTAATTCTCGAGAATGCGCGCGGGTAGGCATCTGGCAACGAATTCACCGGTGAATAAAGAACCCCTGTAGGAGCGGGCTTGCCACAAGCCTCTGTGGGAGCATAGCTTGCTCGCGATAGCGGTTCATCAGCCAAACAGGTCAACACCCTGTTGTCCCAAACATAAGGAACGCTCCAAATGCCGCAAATGGATTGGCTCGAAAACCACATGGACAAATGCGACCAGATGGCCGAGTGGCTTCACCAGGAATTCAGCTATGAATTCGCCCAGCAATCCCTCGCCAGTTGGCAGCAAGAGTTCGCTGCGGGCCAACGTGATGGACACTGGAAATGCCTGATCGCCACGGAGCAAGACCAGTTGCTAGGCGGCGTCTCACTGGCCAGCGACGACCTGCCCGACCGACCAGAACTCGGCCCATGGCTGGCATGCGTCTTCATCACCCCAATCGCCCGCCGCAGAGGCCTTGCCGCGCAACTGATCGAAGGCATCTGCAACCATGCCAGAGAAGCGGGATTCACCACCTTGTACTTGCACACCCACAACCAGCGCGACTACTACACCGGGCTTGGCTGGGAAGTGCTGGAGCGCTTTGAGGCATGGGGGAAAGAGCAATGGCTGATGTCGCGGCAGCTGTAACCACCGCCGGGACCGCACACCGGCGAGTCGATTGTTCCTACGCGGATCCCGGGCATCGGCAACCCCCCGACACAACCCCAACACCCATCAAGCATCTGACCCACCGCCATAGCAGTCCTTTCGCCCACCCCCTGTGGGAGCGAGCCTGCTCGCGATAGCGATACACCAGTCAACCTCCGCGCCACTGATTCACCACCTCGCGAGCAGATCCCGGCAATCCGCTTCCCTCTATGCATTGCCTCCCATTGCGCAGTTACGCGCGCCTTCCACCAATCAGCGATTCAAAGCACCGAGCGTGCAGACAACGTCGCCGATCTCCCCTGGAACTAATTTCTGCAAACGTTCATGGCTGAAACGTATCAGCTCGAACAAAAAACCAAAATATGCACAAATGCATTTTTTCGCTTGACCCACATGGGTGAGCCTCTATAAGGTGGTTTAACTGTATGCGCATACAGTATTTCTAAAGCGTTATTTATTTGAATCCATTCATGGACGAGGCACTACCTTATGAAAACCAACCCTGAAAAATTCGGTGTAACACCCCATCAACCCAGCCTTTGGACCCGCGCTGATGCGTTGAAAGTCCGGGCGGACGATCCCACCACCACTCAGCCGCTGGTCAGCGCGGATTTCCCGGTACTGAACAACGACGTGTTTATCTGGGACACCATGCCCCTGCGCGACTTGGACGGTAACGTGACGTCCGTCGATGGCTGGTCGGTGATCTTCACCCTGACGGCCGATCGTCATCCAAACGACCCGCAGTACCTCGACGAGGACGGTAACTACGACATCCTCCGCGATTGGAACGATCGTCACGGTCGGGCAAAGATGTACTACTGGTTTTCGCGTACCGGCAAGAACTGGGAATTCGGTGGCCGTGTGATGGCCGAAGGCGTTTCGCCGACCGCTCGCGAATGGGCCGGTACGCCGATCCTGTTGAACGACCGCGGTGAAGTGGACCTGTATTACACCGCCGTCACTCCGGGCGCGACCATCGTCAAGGTGCGCGGTCGGGTGGTGACCACTGAACACGGTGTCAGCATGGTCGGCTTCGAGAAGGTCAAGCCGCTGTTCGAGGCCGACGGCAATATGTACCAGACCGAAGCACAAAACGCGTTCTGGGGTTTCCGCGATCCATGGCCTTTCCGCGACCCGAAAGATGGCAAGCTGTACATGCTGTTCGAGGGCAACGTGGCCGGTGAGCGCGGCTCGCACAAAGTGGGAGAGGCAGAAATCGGCAATGTGCCACCGGGTTATGAAGATGTCGGCAACTCGCGCTTCCAGACCGCCTGTGTCGGCATCGCCGTAGCCCGCGACGCGGACGGTGACGACTGGGAAATGTTGCCGCCATTGCTGACCGCCGTGGGCGTAAACGACCAGACCGAGCGCCCGCACTTCGTGTTCCAGGATGGCAAGTACTACCTGTTCACGATCAGCCATACCTTCACCTACGCCGACGGCGTGACCGGGCCGGACGGCGTGTACGGTTTCGTCGCGGACTCGCTCTTCGGCCCTTACGTGCCGCTGAACGGATCCGGCCTGGTGCTGGGCAACCCGTCCTCCCAGCCATTCCAGACCTACTCGCACTATGTAATGCCAAACGGCCTGGTGACCTCCTTCATCGACAGCGTACCGACCGACGAAACCGGCACGCAGATTCGTGTGGGTGGCACCGAGGCACCCACGGTGGGCATGAAAATAAAAGGGCAGCAGACCTTCGTGGTGGCCGAGTACGACTACGGTTACATCCCGCCGATGCTCGACGTCACACTCAAGTAATAGCGACGCAGGGGTTTCAGGCAGCGGGTTTGCGGTCGATGTCAAAACCGTGGTGGATATGATCGAGATATCCCGCCTGATTCATTGCGATGTTGCTCGCAAGCTCCATTGAATAACGAGTCGTAACCTTCTTCGCGACTGGCTGCAAGGATGCAGCCGGTCGTGAATGCATTCCTCTGCAACGTATGTAGACAAGCTCCTCTGTGGGAGCGAGCTTGCTCGCGATAGCGGTGCATCAGCAACATTCCAGCCAGCTGTTTATCGTGACTGCACGAGACTAGCCACGACCGACATCGCCTTGCGCCATTGCCTACAACTACGCCAGAATCCGCCGGCTTGTGCGTCTTCGAGGGCGTCGGTAGTTTGAATCCTGTCACTGAGCATCAGTGATCGGGTTTAGTCGCCCGTCTCAACCTAAGGCGTACCAGGTCCCGTCGGACAGGCTGTGCTGTTCCTGTATTGATGGTGGCTGTGCGCAGGGCGCCCCCGGGCGCGCCGGGATTCTTAGGTTCACCGGTCGACTAACCTGCGCACAGCTGCCGCCCTCTCGTTTAGTCGCGAGGTGGTTGCAGCATTACTTAAGGAACCTAAGTCGATGGCAAAAATTACACCGAACCCTCCGACCACAGATGAGCATGTATCTCGCGCTCAGTCTGCTCGTAACAATAAGCTTGATGACGCTGCCAACCGGGCGTTGGATTACTACCTGAAGCCTACGCCGAAGGACGAAACGTCCGACAAACCCAACACCATCTTCCGCATCGCACCGGATGTTGATTCGGAATGTCTGCTGGCCAATCTCAGTGAAAACCTGGCTTCGGCCAATGCCATGATCAGTGATTTGGCGTTTGGTCTTGAGGGATCACGACGGCATTTTGCGTTGGGGATTTTGCAGGTGATTGAGGTGAGTGAACTGTTGGCGAATCGGGCTTTGGATATTGTTGAGGTGAGGTAGAAGGGCGAGGCATTCGCGCTTTGAGAGGAAAAAAGGTCTTGCTCAGCAAGGCCTTTTTTCGTCAGATCTCGCGGCAATGGGCGTCAGGTATGGGAGCGCCTAGGGTTCGTCGCTCAATTTTGGCTGTGAATTTCATTTAATCGCTAATGTAGATCATGACCACGGCAGCGCCCTAGACCGGTAACTATGCGGACTGGTCTATTAAATCGCTATTGTCGGTAGCGCTTGCCGCAGTGTGCCTTGCTTTCATTTTGAATCGCCAGCCCGTGTTATCTGAGCTGGGCATGTGCCCAGGAGTGTCTATGGCTGGCTTTCTGAAAGCTTTGATTCACACGGTGCTATCACCATTGCTACATTCACGTTCCCGATTCCGTGGACAGGATGAGTACCAATATGCCAACGATGTGGATGGTTCGAGGTGATGGCGGTCGTCTCTATGACGACTTCAGGGATCGCAATCTGGCAGCCATCGGTTGGGCTCAGTTAGCACTTGCCGCAAAGCCTGGCGTTTCCCGAAAGGCCTTGATCCAAGCTTATAAGGAACTCCAACCTGGTATTAAGGACGCTAGCGCCGTATCGGGTGCTTCTCAGGTGTTCCGTTTCGTTAACGAAATCAAAGAAGGCGATACGGTCGTCACTTACTCGCCTGCGAACCGGACCTACTTGGTAGGTCGCTTCACTGGTGCATGCCAGCTTCGTCCCGACCTGGCAGACGATGGGATGTCGTTGACTAGGCCTGTTGAGTGGTATCCGCAAGAGGTTGATCGCGACAAGTTAAACAGCGTCAGCAGAAATAGCTTGGGGTCCACGCTAACCATATTTAACGTCGCGGAGGTTGCACAGAAGGAATTGCTTGCCCTTGCTACCGGTAAAGACGTATCGGCGCCGCCGAAGGACTTAATCGACGATCCCGAAGCTCTTGAAGATCCGCTGAAAGGTGTTCAGGAGATTGCTTTCGAGCGTATCAAGGACCAAATCAATAGCCTGGACTGGTCTGAAATGCAGGAGCTGGTCGCTGGCATCTTACGAGCGATGGGCTACAAAACGCTCGTCTCCCCAGCCGGTGCTGATCGTGGCAAAGACATCATTGCTTCGCCCGACGGCTTTGGATTTGAGCCGCCGCGCATCGTTGTCGAGGTCAAGCATCGAAATGTACGGATGGGGAGTAATGAGATTCGCAGCTTTCTTGGTGGGAGGCACAAGGAGGATCGAGGGCTGTATGTGAGTACTGGAGGGTTCACAAAGGAGGCGCTCTATGAGGGTGAGCGGGCTAACGTGCATCTGACAATGTGGACGCTGGATGAATTGGCTCGCACGTTGATGGCGCATTATCCAGCTACCGATCCGGAGACTAAGCGCTTGGTGCCGTTGAGCTACTTTTATGTGCCTGCGTAGAGAAGCGTCGCTCACCTGTCATGCTGCTGTCGCTTGAAAAGGCCGGGTTGATTTCACGCGAGCTGGGGCGCGCTCGCAGCGTCTCAGTTTTGGTCGATTACGATCTGCTGCCCCGGCTTCATCCGATTGAAGATCAAACGGTCAGAACCTCTGTGATGAGGTAATAGGTCGGCAGTAACCCGCACCTCTCTTGTGCCCGCACTGAAATATCGCCCACACTAGAGAGGTGCGTGACGATAGATTTGCAAAAAACAGCCAACCGACGCTGGCTGCCCAGTGCGATTGGCCTCGTGATTACTGCCGGCTTACAGTGACCACTCATTCGACAGAGACTCTGCCTGCTTCAGCACCAACTCCACTGCATCTGATTGCTGATCTGGCGGATACTTCCACCGCTGCAAACAGCGACGCACCAAAATGCGCAGCTTCGCCCGTACGCTCTCACGCACCTGCCAATCGATAGTCGTACTGGCGCGCAGCTTCTCGGTAAGCTCCATGGCGATTTTTTTGAGCGTATCATCACCCAGTTCGCGCACCGCGCTTTCGTTGTTAGCCAACGCATCGTAGAAGGCAATTTCATCGTGGCCCAGGCCCAGCGAAGCTTCCCGCTCCAGCGCGGCCTTGAATTCCTTGGCCATCTGGATCAGTTCTTCGATGACCTGCGCCGTCTCGATCGCTCGGTTGTGATACTTGCGTAATGTCTCCAGCAAGCGGTCGCCGTACTTCTTTTCCTGCACTACGTTGTTGCGCGCGCGCGCCTTAACTTCGTCACGCAACAGTTTTTCCAGCAGCTCCACGGCAAGGTTGCGGCTTTCCATCTGCCGCACGTCCTCCAGGAACTCATCCGAGAGCAGGCCGATGTTGGGCTTATCCAACCCGGCCAGCGCAAAAATATCGTCCACCCCATCAGAGAAGATGGCATTGTCCAGAATCTGCTTGAGCGCGCTGTTCTTCTCGGCATCGCTGCGCTTCTTATCGACGGTGGTGAACTTGGTAATGGCCGCCTTGATGGCCGAGAAGAAGGCAATCTCCTTACGCAGTGGCGCGGCTTCATCCAACGTGCCACACAACGAAAAGGCCTTAGTCACTGCCAGAATGGTGTCGAGGAATCGTGTTTTTCCGTCCTTCAGGCCCAGAATATGGTTGGCAACGGGCACTAGTAGTTCGAGTGGCCGGGTCTCAAATGCGCTGTAGTCGAAACCGTGCATCATTCCTCGCACGATATCCATCTTCTCTAACAGCACAGCCAATGCTTCAGCAGAGTTGTGAGTGGGGTCACCTTTACCTTTGGCATCGGTATAGGTCTTCAGCGCCGCTTTCAGCTCGTTGGCAATGCCGATGTAATCGACCACCAGGCCGCCAGGCTTGTTCTTAAACACCCGGTTGACGCGGGCAATAGCCTGCATCAGGTTGTGGCCTTTCATGGGCTTATCGATGTACATGGTGTGGCAACACGGCGCGTCAAAGCCCGTCAGCCACATGTCGCGCACAATCACCAGCTTCAGCGGGTCTTTCACGTCTTTGAAGCGAGTTTCCAGACGTTTCTTCACCTGCTTGCTGTAAAGGTGCGGCTGCAGCAGGGCCTTGTCGGCAGCCGATCCTGTCATCACGATCTTGATAGCCCCTAGCTCGGGGTCATCGCTGTGCCAGTCAGGACGCAAGCTTACGATGGCGCTGTAGAGATGGGCGCATATATCGCGACTCATGCAGACGATCATGGCCTTGCCGTCTGCCACAGATACGCGCGCCTCAAAGTGCTCGATCAGGTCACGCGCCACCTGCTGCAGGCGAGGCTCTGAACCCACAAGCTTTTCCAGCGCGGCCCACTCGCCTTTGGTTTTTTCTCGGCTGACGATGTCTTCTTCGTCTTCAACAACCTCTTCAACCTGCTCATTGAGCGTGTCGATTTCGGCTTGGTTCACATCCAGCTTGGCCAAGCGGCTTTCGTAGAAAATCGGCACTGTTGCGCCATCATCCACGGCATCCTGGATGTCATAGATGCTGACGTAGTCACCAAACACTTCGCGGGTATCACGGTCTTCCAAGGCAATGGGCGTGCCTGTAAAACCAAGGAAGGTGGCGTTCTTCAATGCGTCATGCAGATGTTTGGCATAGCCGAACACGTACTTGCCTGTCTTGGTGTCCAACCGGCCTTTGGTGCCGTACTGGCTGCGATGGGCCTCATCGGATATCACCACGATATTGGTGCGATCAGAGAGCAACGGATGCTTCTCTTCCTCTTCCAGCAGCGCGAATTTTTGCACCGTGGTGAAGATGATGCCACCCGCCTCGCGTGAAGCCAGCATCTCGCGCAGTTCATCGCGGTCACCGGCTTGCCGTGGGGTGGTCTTGAGCAGGTCACTGGCGGCGCAGAAGGTGGCGAATAACTGGCCATCCAGGTCATTGCGGTCCGTCACGACGACTAACGTGGGGTTCTTCATCTCAGGTTGCTGCAACAGCTTGCCCGCGTAGCACGCCATGGTGATGCTTTTGCCCGACCCCTGCGTGTGCCACACCACGCCTGCTTTGCGTGAGCCAGGCTGCACCTCTTTGGCATAGGTCGCACGCTCTTCGTGGACCGCGAGTACACCTTTATCCGCATTTTGGGAGGCAATCACCGTGGCGCGCACGGCCTCGCGAACCGCATGGAACTGGTGATAGCCGGCAATCTTTTTGACAATGCTGTCGCCATCCTGCTCGAACAACACGAAGTGCCGCACGTAATCCAGAAACAACTCAGGTTTGAAGAAGCCACGCACCACCGTCTCCAGCTCCATCTGCAGGCGCGGCCGGTCGTCTTCGTTCAGGATGGTGCGCCAGGGCAACATACGTTCGGCGTTAGCCGTGAGCGAACCCACCCGCGCCGTCCAGCCATCACTCACCACCAAGGCGGCGTTGCTGTTGAACAGGTCGCTGATCTCGTCCTTGTATGTCTGCAGCTGATTAAAGGCGTCCCAGACGTCGCTTTGTTCGTTGGCGGGGTTCTTCAGCTCCACCACGGCCAGCGGTAAGCCATTGACGAAGGCGATCAAGTCGGGCCGGCGTGGTTGCCTTGTGCCGGTGACGGTGAATTGGTTCACCACCAGAAAGTCGTTGTTGCTGGGCTGGGCAAAGTCGATGAAATACACCCAGTCCTGCTTCTTCTGCTCACCGACTTCAAACTCCACCGCCACACCACTGAGCAACAAACGGTGCACGCTGCGGTTGCGCACCACCATCTGCGGCTCGCTCACCGTTTGCAACGCATGTACGGCCTGTTCAAGGGCAGCAGCTGGAATTTGCGGATTAATCCGTGTCAGTGCGGCCAGCAGGCGCTCTCGCAGAACCACCTGACGGTAGTCGGTACGCTCGGGGGCGCTGCTATCCGGCGCGATATCCGGGCCGTGGGCAAATCGCCAGCCAACCTGCTGGAACCAGCTCAGGCACAGTTCTTCGAGTTGCTGTTCGTTCAACATGTGGAACCCTTACGCTTTCCTGGGCTAGCTGGTAAACGCCCTAGTTTGTGATGAAATAAGAAAACCCATACAAATCAATGCTTTACTTGAAAGCCGACAGCCAAGGCCGATTTGCGATGAAATGACGGCTATGCCCATGCCGGGATATATCGCGCATAGCGTCTTGAGTCCGGCGCGTTCGGGTCGCTCTTGACCAGCCCCTGTTCCATGGTCGCGGTAATGATCTGCGAAATCGTGTTGCTACTGCCCTCAGGCAAGCCAAAGCGCTCACGCAGAGACTGATTGGTCATCTGTTTGCGCAGCACATACTGCAATACACAGTGCTGGAAGCACGCGCGAACGCGGTCGCTGCCATTCATCTCGCGGAACGAACGCGGGCCGTGAATCACCACAATTGTGCGGCGGTGACTGGTTAAAAACTCGGGGGCCGGCAGCTGCATCAACTCGGCTGCTTCGATCACCCGATCAATACCGCTGCTCTTTTCTTCGCAAATCCCGAAACGTCGCATCAAGTCGGCCAACCGCTCATTACGGGACTGGTAACCGTCGATAAAGCGCTCAACCGGCACGATGGGCTCTCCCGGGTTGGAGATCTCCACGCGGTTGCTGAAAACCTCCACCACAGGAGAGGTGCCGCCCATATCAAAATCCTGGTGAATCAGCGCATTGGCGAGCAACTCTCGCACCACCACTTCGGGCAGCAATTTGACCTCTTTGCGAATCGCCCCTTCGATCACCTCGTTCTGCGGCAACTTGCCCATCACATACTGCACCAACCCAGCAAAGCCTACGGCATAGCCCTTTTCGCCGGTCACATCCGAGACGGTCTGCATCTTCGACTCACCGGCATACAAGATCACACGCGCCGCCTTACGGCTGATATCAGGGAACTGCCGCATGTTCTTGGCCAGCAGCACAGCACCAATATGCAAAATGTTGAAGCCCGCCGAGGTGCGCTCAATCAAGCGCTCATCCAGCAAGCGAGCCAGCACGCCCTCTTGGTCGGTGGGGTAAGGCAAACGCATCAAGTCGAAGAAGGTCTGGGTATCGAGCAACTGCACCACATCTTGCGCAGACACCTCCTTGAGCGAGGGGTTCTCCAACCAGCTGGGCTGCCCTTCGGCGAAAATCTTGCGTAGCTGATCCTCGCTCATCGGCACCAACTCTTCGCCGGAGCGCATCAGGTAAGCGCCATCATGGTGGTACGCCGTGCCCTTGGGCCGCGCTGGAATACTGAAAACCACAACCCGCCCATCTGGGTGAGCAACGGCCTCTATGTCCACGCGAAAACCCACCCAGTGGAACAGCTTCTCGGCGATATCCTGGTGGTCGGGAAACGCTTGGCTGCCCACAACGACGCGCGGTGGTTTGTCCGCAATACCAAGCACCAGATGCCCACCGCCCTCGTTGGCAATAGCTACGCAGTAGCGGCAAAGCTTGCGCGTGTCGTACTGGTTACTTGCCTCTTTGAATTCGAGGTTCTGGGTTTCGGAGGCAAGGCCGCGCCAGATGTCGATTTGTTCGGGTGACGTACTCATGCAAATACCACCTGTCTACGCGCTACGGCGATGGCCAGTCTGAGAGTCTGTTCCAGCAGGCTGTGATCCGGCTTGCCCTCAGCATCGAGGGGTGTCGGATACCAGAGTGGCCGAATTTTCAACTGCAACAGGCGGGCTTCCTTGCGAGCTCGCTCTTGCTGTGTGGCGGGTTCATTGAGCAGAGCAAAGTGATCCGGAACTTCAAATGCTGCTTCATCGACTACTGATTTGAACAGATCGAGCGTCTTGTCTTGCTCCAGGCTGCAGCCCAAGAACAGCAGCGAGTGGCTGATAAAGATTTGCCGCAGCGCCCGAGGCAACTGGTTTTGGAACGCGAACGGCTCACCTGCGGCTCCGCCGTAGGCCTCCTGATATTGCACCTGGGTAAACACATGGGTATTGGCCTGCCCGGCGTCTCCGTGCAACTTCAGAATGCAACGCTCACCGCGCAACAGCCGCTGTACGAAGTTATTGCCCGCCTGCATGCCGTGCATGTAGCCATCCAGCGGCTGAGCCGTTTCTCGAAACAGGTCTTCGATGACCGTATCGAAATTGGTGGTGACGATACAGCCGTTGGCGAGGTCGGGCAGCAGCGCAACCGGCCCGGTGATCGCCCCCCGCTGACGAAACTCAGTCTTGATGAAATGCCGCACAATCTCTGCGTCCGTTTCATGCAGCACTTGCGCGGCTTGCAGGTAGTCGTATTGCGCCATCAGTGGCTCGATGTCCTGCACATCCAGGCCACCTAGCTTTTGTGCGATCTTGCGTAGCGCCTCACCCCACATCGGATAACCACAAGGTCTGGAAAGCCCCGCACCGACAAACGGCACGATTCGCCCGAAGCGAATGGCATCCACCAGGTCAAGGAACACGGCTTGCTGATCTGAGTCTTTGATAAAGGTCGCCGCCGCTTCATGCTGATTGACCTGACACTGCCCCTCCCAGTGATCCAGCTCATCCACATAGGCGTCGCGCTCAACCCAGTACAGGGCATCGCTTACTTTGATCAGGTACTCGTGTTCCGGGTCGCGCAGGCTTTTAAATGCCAGCGGCTCGGCTTCATCGAGTACCGCATTGAACGCCTGATTCGACGAGTACGCCGCCTGCAAGACCTCCTCGACCCTGTCCACGATATTGTTTTCACGGAGCTTCTTAATGTCCATCAAGCGATCCCAGCTTGTTCGGCGAGCGCTTCGACAGACAACTCGCCGGAGAGCAGTTTGGGGAGGAGGGTGTCGCGGAGTTCTCGCAAGCTTTGCGTCTGTCGCTCATTAGCTTCCATTTGCAGATGCAGGTTCGAAATTTTTTTCGAAAATTCTAGACAGATATCGGGAGTAGCGACCACTACATCCTTTGAAATCAACTCCATCCAGTGACGCCGGTACTCTTGAAATTTCTGCTTTTCTTTGACGGCGTAATAAACCCAAGCAGTAGCCCGACCTTGTCCCTGTAACGGAATCACATTCTGTGAAATATCAAACGACTGAAAGGATAGTCGAGTAACACACGTATGGTCACCGAAAATAAACATCGGATTTTCTGAGCTGGCTGGATAGGAGGCAGCACCATTGTGAAATCCCAATAGTATTGATGCGCCCTGCTCAAAAACAGGTATTTGACCGTACTCTGAAACCTGCTCTCTTGTGTATCGCGTTTTTGCAGAAAGTCGCGACAACAGTGTTTCGACTTTTGAAGCACTCCAGCGCCGTGGAATCTCGCCCAACTCCGACGTTTCCATCTCTTCCGGGAACAGCGCAGCCGTAGCAGCGAGTTGTTCGTATTGCTCAGGCGGCAGCGCTTCGAGCTCAGCGTCGGGTTTGCCGCTGATGGCGCTCATCGCGGCGCGCAGCGGGTCACGGCCTTCGGCGAGAGCGACGATCTTGGCTTTGACCGGGTCGAAATCAACAAACCACGATTTAAAGATGGCTTGCGCCATGGCTTCGAGGGTTTGGTTGATGCGGCGGCTAAGGTCTATTTTGATGTCTAAGGCATCCACTGTCCTGACGATGCCCTGCTGGACATCCAAAGGAGGGAGCCTGAATACATGTCTTTTGAGTTGTCCCAGATTAAATCCAGGCACTGCTGCGCCAATTCCATTGGCGAGAATTTCTTGTTGCTTTTCTGGGCTGGAGAAGACGTAGTACAGATACTTTGGATCAACCCTCTTTGGATCAACTGTTAATTTCATCTGCTTGTTGGAGACCACGTACTCGGAGTACTTGGATTTTTCGTGAATCAGTCCAATCTGATTTATGCTGCCCCAGCAAGTGAAGACTAGGTCTCCTCTCCTCGCTATAGATCGACTGAACTCCTTGGCTTTGCCGAGCGAGATAAAGACAAAATTTTCATCATTTAGCTTGATCCCCATATCTACACTTAGATTCGAACCTCGAATGACAGGTACGCCTGCAGCGGTGAAAAACTTCGAACTAATTGCAGAGCCAAACGGCCCCGTCGATAGAGCATTCGAACCACTTGCAGCTATGTCTTCGACACGAACTACAGGCCAGTCAGAAGCCATAACCCAACCCCGCTAAGTTCTTCTTGATCTCCCCCTCCAGTTTGGCGCTCTCCTCGAACTGCTCCGCCAACTGCGCCGTCAGCCGCACCATCTTGTCGGCAAAGGCTTCACCGTCATCCTCCTGCTCCTCTGCACCCACATAGCGCCCAGGCGTTAGCACATGCTCGTGCTTGCGGATATCGTCCAGCGAGGCGGAGAAGCAGAAGCCTGGCACGTCTTCATAGCCCTCGCCGTACTGCCAGGCGTGAAAGGCGTCGGCCACTCTCTTGATGTCATCCAGCGTGAAGTCACGCAGCACGCGGTCTTTCATATAACCGAGTTGGCGGGCGTCAATAAACAAGAACTGGCCACGCCGGTCGCGCTTCTTTTTGTCCAAGTTGAAGCCGTTAGCCTTGTCTTTGGTGAGGAACCAGATACAGGCCGGAATCTGCGTGTTGGTGAAGAGCTGACCTGGCAGTGCCACCATGCATTCCACATGGTCTTGCTCAATCAGTTGCTTGCGGATTTCGCCTTCGTTGCTGGTGTTGCTACTCATCGAGCCATTGGCCAGCAGCAGCGCCATACTGCCAGTAGGGGCCAAGTGGTAGAGCATGTGCTGCAGCCAGGCAAAGTTGGCGTTGCCTTGCGGGGGCGTGCCCACCAGCCAACGCGGGTCTTTTTCCAGTTTGGCGTTCCACCACTCCTTCATATTGAAGGGCGGGTTGGCCATCACGTAGTCGGCACGCAGGTCGGGGTGCAGGTCGTTTTGCAGGGTGTCGCCGGGCTGGCCGCCAAAATTGAAGTCCAGACCGCGGATGGCCATATTCATAGCCGCCAGCTTCCAGGTGGTGGGGTTGCTTTCCTGGCCATAGACACTGATCTGGCCGGTCTTGCCGTTGACCACCTTGCCGCCGTGCTCGGCGATAAACTCCTCGCTCTGCACGAAGAAACCGCCCGAGCCCATGGCCGGGTCGTATACCCGCCCCTTGAACGGCTGCAGCATCTCCACGATCAGCGTGACGATGCTCTTGGGCGTGTAATACTGGCCGCCCTTTTTGCCCTCCGCCAGAGCGAACTGGCCAAGGAAGTATTCGTAGACGTGGCCGAGGATGTCTTTGCTCTTTAGATTCAGCGGCTGGCCGTTATAGCTGGGCTGGCTGAAGTTGGTGTCAGAGAAATGCGCGATCAGATCGGCCAACTTGTAGCTGTCGAGTTGGGTGCGTGAAAACTCCTTATTGAGCACGTTCTTGAGTTTGACGTTCTCGCGCTCGATGGCGTCCATGGCGTTGTCGATCAGCCAGCCGACGGTGCGCATCTTTTCTGCCGTGTCTTTACCCGGCGCGTTCCAAGGCAAAGGTTCGCCGGGTGGCAATTGCGCTAACTCGCGCAGTGTTTGCCAGCGCGCTTCAATCGGCACCCAGAAGACGTTTTTTTCGGTGTAGTAGTCGCGCACCTCCAACTCGGCGGCGACATTCTCTTCGTACTCGTCGCTACCAAGGTCGCCGTAATCCTCTGGGTCCATAAAGTAATCGTCGGCAGGGTTGGTGAGCTGCGCGCGTAGCTCTCGCTGGCGCTCCTCGAAGGCGTCGGATACGTACTTGAGAAAAATCAGGCCAAGCACCACGTGCTTGTAAACCGATGCATCCAAGGAAGAACGCAGCTTATCAGCGGCCGTCCAGAGCTTCTTTTCGAGTTCAGTGAAAAATTGTTGTTCAGTGGGGGTCATCTGGTCATTCCCTAACGGCTAGGCACGCCCTTTCAGCGGGCATGTCCAGCGAAATTCGCGCTCAGCGCCTGAATAAGTGCTGAGAGGCCATAGTGCGTGTGAAGATACACGCCGTGGCCTTGTAAACGCCACAGCAAATGGCATGGAGAGCCACTAGTAACGGCATCTGACTGAGTCGCCCTGCTTCTGTAGCCATCTAAGAACCAACTTGTGGCGTAAGCGTTATCGTCCTCGATTGACTGTACCTGGTCGATTTCTGCCAGTCGAAGACATCCAGTGTGCTGGCGAGGCCTGATGCAAACGCCTGATCAGGTGGAATGCCATATATGCAGGCTGTTTCGTATTATGTTGGTTCTGATCAAACCAAGGACGAAGAAGGAGCCAAAATATGCGAAGTTACCCGCAACGTGTTTGGGACAATATCGTACCGCTAGCGGAAACGGTGAACTGGCATTCTCCAGCGCATGGGCAGGTAAAATTGGGCCCGACTGGAAGCCAATGAAATCAGGTTTTGAAAGTTAAAAAGCCGGCTTATGGCCGGCTTCTCGTTGACTAACTCAGTTCGTTTTTGACAAACCTCACCAGCCTTCAAAACGTACATCCGGCTCTTGCGGCCGGCTGTGGGACTTGGTCAGAAAGTGATCTGCCTTGTCGGTGCGAGGCGTGGGCTCGCAAATGTGGGGCGGAGGATACGCGGGTTTTGTTCGGAATCCCAGTGGTAAGTGGTGTGGAATCATTGGGTTAGGGGTGGTTCAGGGGGAAAGCAGGGGCTGCTGCGCAGCCCAGCGGGAGCAAGCTCCCTCGCCACAAAAGCTCCTCAACACAGGGAGCTCCCGCCACAGTCTTTCTATCCGGCTTGGTCAATCGAACACCGGTGGTCTCTGTTTGTTCAGGGTGGACCACCAGAAGACCCAGCCGATGACTTTGATGTTTTGCGCTTCGATCTGTTCGGCGCTGAAGACCTCGTCAGGATACGCAGCACAGTTATGACTACGCAGGCGTAACCGATTACCGGGAACGCGGTGCAGGTATTTGATACGCAGCATGCCGTCGTGCTCAAGCGCATAGATATGGCCGTCGACGATTTGGGTCAGGCCGCGGTCGATGGCGAGGGTGGAGCCGTCTTCGATGCGTTCGGCCATGCTGTCGCCGACCATGGTGGTGCAGATGGCGTCGCCGGGGTCGATTTCCAGGGATTCTAGGTGGCTGCGGGGCAGGCGGATGGTTTGGTCGGGGATTTCGATGATGTGGGTTTTGGTTTCGCCGGGGGCGATGGGGGCTTCCTTGTAGAGGGGCAGTTCGATGTCCGTGGTTTCTTGCACGCTGTAGACGCCATCGTTTTCGGCGGCTTCATAGGTGATGCCAGGGCCCAGGCCCAGTGGAGTCTGCGGGCCTTCGCCGGTGGCGAGCCATTGTGGGCTGACGGTCAGCAGGCTGGCGATGGAGTAGATGCGCCCTGGCGGGATGCCACGGTTGAACCAGTTGTTTATGTGCTGGGATTTCACGCCGTATAACTTCGCGAAGTCGGCGGATCGGATATTCGCTTCTTTTAGAAGGGCTCTGAAGCGGTCGCCACTGGAAAGTATTTTCATAAACGGAAAGTTTAGGGGCGACTGTATTTTCGGCAATAAACATGTCGTTCAAATATATAAGACGATCTTTCCGTTTGCAGGATTTGAAAGGGGCGGGCTAAACGGGGTTAAACGGTATTAATACAACTTAGTATTTATCATCATTAAGACATAAAAAACCCCGGTGCAAACCGGGGTTCTTCTTTACTTCAGTTTCAGCCTTTGTAGGCGGCAACCGACTTGGTGATCGCTTCGCGGGCGGCGTCAGCACCGGCCCAGCCTTCGATCTTGACCCACTTGCCTTTCTCGAGATCCTTGTAGTTCTCGAAGAAGTGTTCGATCTGCTGGATCAGCAGGGCTGGCAGGTCGGTGTATTCCTTCACGTCGACGTACAGCTGCGACAGTTTGTCGTGCGGTACGGCGATGACTTTGGCGTCGCCGCCGCCGTCGTCGGTCATGTTCAGGATGCCGACCGGACGGGCGCGGATGACCGAGCCTGGGGCGACTGGGTAAGGGGTCACGACCAGCACGTCGAGGGGGTCACCGTCGTCGGCCAGGGTGTTGGGGATGAAACCGTAGTTGGCCGGGTAGAACATTGGGGTGGCCATGAAACGGTCAACGAACAGGCAATCGCTGTCTTTGTCGATTTCGTATTTGATCGGGGCGTGGTTGGCCGGGATTTCGATCGCGACGTAGATGTCGTTCGGCAGGTCTTTGCCAGCCGGAATCTTGCTGTAGCTCATTGGGCGGTGCCCCCGTTAATTGACCAAATGACTGGTCGGATTGACCAAAAAGTGGCGGCGATTATAGGCATATTCGGCCGTCGATGCCACGTTACAAGGGTCTTAGAGACCTTAGTATGACGCCTGATAGACCGGATCTTCGGCTTGAAGTTGCCGCAGCCGGGCCAACGGGTCCTGGCGGTAGAACGCCTTGAGCTGTTCATAGACCCGCGGGTACGCCTGGTGCAGCAGGTCTGGGGCGCTGAAGAAGTATTCGCTGGTGACGGCGAAGAACTCCGCCGGATTCTCCGCGGCGTAGGGATCGATGACGGTTTCTGCGTCCGGATCCTGGTCCAGTTGACGGTTGAGGTCGTCGAAAGCCTGTTGCATGGCGTCGGCCCAGTCTTTGACCCGCATGTCGGCATGCAGCGGTGGCAGGCCGTTGGCGTCGCCGTTGAGCATGTCGAGTTTGTGCGCCAGCTCATGGATCACCAGGTTGTAGCCGTCCCAGCCGCCGCTGGCGAGCACGCCGTCCCAGGCCAGGATGATCGGGCCCTGGGGCCAGGCTTCGCCGCTGTGTTCGCCGTCCCATTCGTGCTCGATGCCGCTGGCGTCGCGGTAGCGCTGGGGGCTGAGGAAGTCGTCGGGGTAGAGCACGATTTCGTGAAAGCCCTGGTACCAGTTCAAGTCGCCGAGGTGCATCAGCGGCAATTGCGCCTGGGCGGCGAGCAGCAGGCGTTGTTCCTGGTGCAGTTCGACGCCGGGCAGGGCGCTCAGGTGTTTGTCATGCAGAAACAGCACGCAGGCTTCGCGCAGCCATTGGTCCTCGGTGGCGCTGATGCCGTCGAGAAAGCTCAACTGGTGACGCACCCGCTGCCAGGTTTCCTCGCTGACGGGATGTTTGGCGAGGGTGCGTTGCCGGCGCCAGCCGCTCAGGGACCACATGGGCGATCAGCGCGGATGGGCTTTCGAGGCGCTGGCGGCGAGGCGGCTGCGGATCACGCCGATGATCATCGGTACCAGCGACAGCAGGATGATGCCCAGCACCAGCAGGGACAGGTTTTGCTTGATGAATGGCACGTTACCGAAGAAGAACCCGAGGGTGACCAGGCCGCCGACCCACAGGATGGTGCCCAGGACGCTGAAGGCGAAAAAACGCGGGTAGGGCATTTTTGCAACGCCGGCGACGAAGGGGGCGAAGGTGCGGATGATCGGCAGGAAGCGCGCCAGGGTCACGGTTTTGCCGCCGTGCTTGTCGTAGAAGTCGTGGGTTTGTTGCAGGTAGTCGCGGCGGAAGATTTTCGAGTTCGGGTTACTGAACAGCCGTTCGCCTGCGGTGCGGCCAATGATGTAGTTGGTGCTGTCGCCAAGGATCGCCGCCAGCATCAGCAGGCCGCCGAGTAGCACCGGGTCCATGCCGCCACCGGCGGCTACCGCGCCGGCGATGAACAGCAGGGAGTCGCCCGGCAGGAAGGGCATCACCACCAGGCCGGTTTCGCAGAAGATCACCAGGAACAGGATGGCGTAGATCCACGGCCCGTAGTTGGTCACCAGCAGGTCGAGGTACACATCGAGATGCAGAATGAGGTCGAGGGGGTTGAAATCCATGCAAAGCACCTGTGGTCGCGGCCTGACTGGGTGGGGCCTGTGGGTCGGGCTTCGAGTAAGGCTACAGCGCGTGTAGCTTTTTCTTACAAGCCGGGAAGAGCGGCATTATACGAGGTCGAGGGTGGTGTGCGTGGTGAGTTTGTAGCGGGGGATGTCGGGAGGCTTCTGGCTGGGTGAAGAACTCTGTGGCGAGGGAGCTTGCTCCCGCTGGAGCGCGAAGCGGTCCCAAATGCAGCCAACCCGGTCTGCCTGATGCACCGCGTGCTCAGGTTTTGGGGCTGCTGCGCAGCCCAGCGGGGATAAATCCCCTCGCCACAACGTTTCACCCAACCACAGGGGTTATCGATCGTTCCTACGCTCCGCGTGGGAATGCATCCCGTGACGCTCTGCGTCAAGCGGAACGCGGAGCGTCCCTGGCGGCATTCCCACGCGGGAGCGTGGGAACGATCAGTCCGCGGTAATCGGGTCAGAGCTCTTCGCTGATCGGCAACACGTAGTTCTTGAACTCGGTGTCTTCCTTGAAGCCGATGGACTCGTAGGTTTTCTGCGCCACGTCGTTGTTGCTGCTGGTGGAGACGCGCATACGTACGGCGTTGGTTTCCTTGGCCATTTTTTTCGCGGTGCGGATCAGGTTGTCGGCCACCAGCTGGCGGCGGGCGTCCTCGGCGACGTAGATGTCGTTGAGGATCCACACGCGCTTGAGCGACAGTGACGAGAAGCTTGGATAGAGCTGGCAGAAGCCCAGCAACCGGTTGTCATCGTCATCAGGCAACGCCAGGTAGATCACCGATTCCTTGCGGCGCAGGCGTTTTTCGAGGAAGGCTCGGGACGAATCCGGGTAGGGCAGCGAGCCATAGAATTCCCGGTATTTGACGAACAATGGGGTCAGCAGGTCCAGGTGTTCCAGGGTCGCTTGGATAATCCGCATAGTAGGTCTCGTCTGCAAAGGTCGACAGATACTCGGACAACAACGGCGTTCTGCCGTGCTTCGATGCTGCCTGAAAGCGGATCAAAAACGCAAACTTGTAAACGGATCAGCTTCGGGGCGGCATCAGTAGGAAGTTACCTTTCATATCGGCGGTATTTTCCGAGTCTAGAGTTTGGACCTGGGCTTCGTCCTTCAGGTTGACCCCCGAGAGCTGTCTGCGGCAGGCCTCGCGCATCAGGTAGATCAGGCGGTGGGCGGCCATGCCGTAGCTCAAACCTTCGAGCCGGACGTTGGAGATGCAGTTGCGATACGCATCGGTCAGGCCGACCTTGGGGTTGTAGGTGAAATACAAACCCAGGCTGTCGGGGGAACTGAGGCCGGGGCGTTCGCCGATCAGGATCACCGACATTTTTGCGCCGAGCCGCTGCGCCACCTCATCAGCCACCGCGACGCGGCCCTGTTCCACCAGAATCACTGGCGAGGTTGACCAACCATCAGCGGCGGTCTGTTCTTCCAGCCGCGCCAGGAACGGCAAGGTATGCCGATGCACCGCCAGCGCCGACAGGCCGTCGGCCACGACGATGGCCAGGTCTACGCCGCCGGGATTGGCCGCTGCGTAGTCCTCCAGGATTTGTACGGAGGACTCGTCGAGCCGTCGGCCCAGGTCCGGGCGCTGCAGGTAGCTGTTGCGGTCGCTGGCGGCGCTATGCAGCAGCAGGCTTTCACGGCCGCGTTCGGTTAACTGTGCGCGAATGCCCTGGTGATCGAACGCCAGGTGCACCGCATCGCGAGCCTGGGCATGGGCGTACTGGAAGTCCAGTTGCGCCGAGGTCGGCAGGCTGGTGCCGGTGCGGCCCAGGGCGATGCGCGCCGGGGTGAGGTTGCGCAGATTCAGCCAAGGGTTTTGTGGATCTACAGGTTTTTTATCCATGGGCAGTTCTCTCATCCCAAATGCGGCTTATCCCAAATGAGCTAATGCGTGACGAAACGCCGGTGGCAGGTTGTCGCCGAACCGCACCCGGCCATCGGCCTGGGTGAAAATGCCCATGTTCGCCAGCCAGGTTTCGAATTCCGGCGCCGGCTTCAGGCCCAGGGTCTGGCGGGTGTAGAGGGCGTCGTGGAACGAGGTGGTCTGGTAGTTGAGCATGATGTCGTCGGAGCCGGGGATGCCCATGATGAAGTTGATCCCGGCCACGCCCAGCAGGGTCAGCAGGGTGTCCATGTCGTCCTGGTCGGCTTCGGCGTGGTTGGTGTAGCAGATGTCGCAACCCATCGGCACGCCCAAAAGCTTGCCGCAGAAGTGGTCTTCGAGGCCGGCGCGGATGATCTGTTTGCCGTTGTACAGGTATTCCGGGCCGATAAATCCTACGACGGTATTCACCAGAAACGGCTTGAAATGCCGTGCGACGGCGTAGGCCCGGGTTTCGCAGGTCTGTTGATCGACGCCGTGGTGGGCGTTGGCTGACAGGGCACTGCCCTGGCCGGTTTCGAAATACATCAGGTTGTTGCCCAAGGTGCCGCGATTCAGGCTCAGCCCGGCGTCATAGCCTTCCTGCAAGACGTTCAGGTTGATGCCGAAACTGGCGTTGGCCGCTTCGGTGCCGGCGATGGACTGGAACACCAGGTCCAGGGGCACGCCACGGTTCGCCGCTTCAATGGAGGTGGTGACGTGGGTCAGCACGCAGCCTTGGGTCGGGATGTCGTAGCGCTGGATGATGGCGTCGAGCATTTCCAGCATGGCGCAGATCGACGCTGTGCTGTCGGTGGCCGGGTTGATGCCGATCATGGCGTCGCCATTGCCGAAGAGCAGGCCGTCGAGAATGCTCGCGGCGATCCCGGCGGGCTCATCGGTGGGGTGGTTGGGTTGCAGGCGGGTCGACAGTCGCCCGCGAAGGCCGAGGGTGCCGCGAAATTTCGTCACCACGCGGATTTTCTGCGCCACCAGCACCAGGTCCTGCACGCGCATGATCTTCGACACGGCGGCGACCATTTCCGGGGTCAGGCCCGGGGCCAGCGCCCGCAGGCTGTGTTCGTCGGCGGCGTCGCTGAGCAGCCAGTCGCGAAAACCGCCGACGGTGAGATGGCTGACGGCGGCGAAGGCCTGTTTATCGTGGGTGTCGACGATCAGCCGGGTGACTTCGTCGTCCTCGTAAGGAATCAGCATTTCTTGCAGGAAATGGCTGAGGGGCAGGTCGGCCAAGGCCATTTGCGCCGCCACTCGTTCACCATCGTTGAGTGCCGCGACCTCGGCCAGAAAATCCCCGGAACGCGCCGGGCTGGCCTTGGCCATCAGGTCTTTGAGGCTGTCGAAGCGGTAGGTCTGGGCGCCGACCGTGTGTGCAAAACTGGCCATACAGGTTCTCCGTGACGGCGCCGCTGGGCGGCGCCGTGGTTTTCGGCGTTTTACAACTTAGTGCAAGGCTTCTTCAGCTTTCTGAATGGCCGCGAATTCTTCTTCGGGCGTGCCTGCTACCAGGTGATGCCGACTGTAGAACGCGAAGTAAGCAATTAACACTCCATAGATGATCGCCGCGCCGATGACCACCCGCGGATCCACCAGAAAGCCCGCTACTACGGCGATGCACGCCAGCACCAGGGCCACGCCCGAGGTGAAGATGCCGCCCGGTGTGCGGTATGGCCGGTCCATTTTGGGGCGGCGGATGCGCAGGGTGATGTGCGCGGCCATCATCAGCACGTAGGAGATGGTGGCGCCGAACACCGCCACCAGAATCAGCAGATCGCCCTGGCCGGTCAGGGACAGACCGAAACCGATAATGCCGGGGATGACCAGCGCCAATACTGGTGCTTTGCTTTTATTGGTTTCGGAGAGCTTGCGTGGCAGGTAACCGGCGCGAGACAACGCGAAGATCTGCCGCGAGTAGGCGTAGATGATCGAGAAGAAGCTGGCGATCAGGCCCGCCAGGCCCACCAGGTTGACGAAGTTGCCCATCCAGGTCGAGCCGCCGTAGGCCTTGGCCAGGGCTTCCACCAGCGGGTTGCCCGAAGCCATCAGCGCATTGGAACCCGCGCCGCCTGGGCCGATCACCAGAATCAGCAGGGCAAACGCCACCAGCACCAGCATGGCGCCGATCAGGCCGCGTGGCAGGTCGCGCTTGGGGTTCTTGGTTTCTTCAGCCGCCAGCGGTACGCCTTCCACGGCCAGGAAAAACCAGATGGCATACGGAATGGCTGCCCACACGCCGACATAGCCGAACGGCAGGAATGGGCTGGCGCCCATGGCCGCGGTGACCGGGATGTCCAGCAGGTTGGCGACGTCGAAGTGCGGCACCATCGCCACCAGAAACACGCCCAGTGCCAGGGCGGCGACGGCGGTGATGATGAACATCAGTTTGAGCGCTTCACCCACGCCGAATATGTGGATGGCGATGAAGATGATGTAGAACGCCAGGTAGATCATCCAGCCGCCAATGCCGAATAGCGATTGGCAATACGCGCCGATGAACACGGCAATCGCCGCCGGGGCGATGGCGTACTCAATGAGGATCGCCGTGCCCGTGAGAAACCCGCCCCAGGGCCCGAATGCGCTACGGGCAAAGCCATAACCACCGCCGGCGGTGGGAATCATCGAGGACAGCTCGGCCAGGGAAAAGCACATGCACAGGTACATCGCGGCCATCAGCAGCGTGGCAAGAAACATCCCGCCCCAACCGCCCTGGGCCAGGCCGAAGTTCCAGCCGGCGTAGTCCCCGGAAATGACATACGCCACCCCCAGGCCCACCAGCAGGACCCAGCCCGCCGCGCCTTTTTTCAGTTCACGTTGTTGGAAGTATTCGGAGCCGACTTTTTCAAAGTCGACCGAGGACGTTGCCGGTTGCGGGTTTGCTTGATCGCTTGGCATAAGGGTTTACCTGTTTTTATTGTTTTTTTGTCTAGCCTGATCGCCGGATTAGCGCAGTACCCCTGTGGGAGCGGGCTTGCTCGCGAAGGCGGCGGCACCTTGAGCAACTATGTGACTGACACACCGCTTTCGCGAGCAGGCTCGCTCCCACAGGGGAGTTGGGCCAGCCGAAACTGGAGCGCCATCCACAAATCCTGTGTGGGAGCGAGCCTGCTCGCGATAGCTATCTAAAGGGGCGAAGCAGAACCACCTGCCTCGCCCCAATGCCTTAGAAGAACCCCAACGGATTGATGTCATAGCTCACCAGCAGGTTCTTGGTCTGCTGGTAGTGGTCGAGCATCATCTTGTGGGTTTCACGACCCACGCCGGACTTCTTGTAACCACCAAACGCCGCATGAGCCGGGTAGAGGTGGTAGCAGTTGGTCCAGACGCGACCGGCCTTGATCGCCCGGCCCATGCGATAGGCGCGGTTGATGTCGCGGGTCCAGAGACCGGCGCCGAGGCCGAACTCGGTGTCGTTGGCGATCGCCAGGGCTTCGGCTTCATCCTTGAAGGTGGTGATGCTCACCACTGGGCCGAAGATTTCTTCCTGGAACACGCGCATCTTGTTGGTGCCCTTGAGCAGGGTTGGCTGGATGTAATAACCCGTGGCCAGGTTGCCCTCGAGTTTTTCCACCTTGCCGCCGGTCAGCAGTTCGGCACCTTCGCCCTTGGCGATTTCCAGGTACGAAAGAATCTTGTCGAATTGCTGCTCGGACGCCTGGGCGCCGACCATGGTGTCGGTGTCCAACGGGTCGCCGCGCTTGATCTGCAGGACTTTGTTCATCACAACTTTCATGAACTCGTCGTAGATCGACTCCTGCACCAGGGCGCGGGAAGGGCAAGTGCAGACTTCACCCTGGTTGAAGAACGCCAGCACCAGGCCTTCGGCAGCCTTTTCGATGAAGCTCGGCTCGGCCTGCATGATGTCTTCGAAGAAGATGTTCGGCGACTTGCCGCCCAGTTCCACGGTGGACGGGATGATGTTCTCGGCCGCGCATTTCATGATGTGCGAGCCGACCGGGGTCGAGCCGGTGAAGGCGATCTTGGCGATGCGCTTGCTGGTGGCCAGGGCTTCACCGGCTTCTTTGCCGAAGCCTTGCACCACGTTCAGTACGCCGGGCGGCAGCAGGTCGCCGATCAGCTCCATCAGCACGCAAATACCCAATGGGGTTTGCTCGGCGGGCTTGAGCACCACGCAGTTACCGGCGGCCAGGGCCGGGGCGAGTTTCCAGGCGGCCATCAGCAGCGGGAAGTTCCACGGGATGATCTGCCCGACCACGCCCAGCGGTTCATGGATGTGATAGGCCACGGTGTTGCCGTCGATCTCGGCGGCGCTGCCTTCCTGGGCGCGCAGGCAACCGGCGAAGTAACGGAAATGGTCGGCGGCCAGGGGGATGTCGGCGTTGAGGGTTTCGCGTACGGCCTTGCCGTTGTCCCAGGACTCGGTGATCGCCAGAACCTCAAGGTTCGCTTCGATGCGGTCGGCGATTTTCAGCAGGACCAGCGAACGGGCCTGGGCGGACGTGGCGCCCCAGGCATCGGCAGCGGCGTGGGCGGCGTCCAGGGCTTTTTCGATGTCTTCGGCCGTGGAGCGCGGGAATTCGGCAATGGGCTGGCCATTGACCGGGGAAGTATTGGTGAAGTACTGACCTTTGACAGGCGCGACGAACTCGCCGCCGATGTAGTTACCGTATTTGCTCTTGAACGAAACGATAGCGCCTTCAGTACCGGGGTGAGCGTAACGCATGATGAGTTCTCCTTGGCTTTTGTGCTTATACGGGAGGCCGCGCAAAATTGAGCGCTGGTAATTAAGCCTAGAGCAAAGGTCGGGCCACTGCCTTGCAGGGCCCGTAAATCAAGACTTTAGGAGCAGTTCGTCGGACAAACGGATGCCCTGCGTGACGATAGCGATACAGCGGGTGTGACAGTTTGTGCCAGATGCGAGACAGTCTGTGACCGGCAGGTCGCGCCAGCATTGCAAAGGTGGGTGGGCTGGAGGATGCTGGGCCTCACCAGTTGGCCTGCCCAGCAAAGTTGTGGCGAGGGGATTTATCCCCGCTGGGCTGCGAAGCAGCCCCCAAAGCAGCCAACTCGATCAATCTGATACACCGCATGCTTAGGTTTCAGGGCTGCTTCGCAGCCCAGCGGGGATAAATCCCCTCGCCACAGGTTAAGTGTTGAACATTGGTTAAATGTTAAACAGTTGCTCCAGTGAGGCAGGTCCTTCGGGGAGAACAATAAGAAATGCACAGCAACCACTTGAGTCGCCATGCCCAACAAGTCCTGACGGTCACCCAGGGCAAGGCCCATTTGCAGGGCCCTGGCAGCGATCCGTCGATTGCCCGCTCCTGGCTGCGTTGCCTTGAGGACTATCACCTCGACCCGGCGCAAAACCTGGCGCCGACGGTGCTTGAGCATGGCCGGGTGCTGGAAAGCCGCGAGCGCCTGCAACAGGTGTTGCACATCGCCGGCACGGAAATGACCAGCCTGCATCAACAACTCTCCGGCGCCGGCCACGCGGTGCTGCTGACTGACGCGCGCGGCGTGATCCTCAACTGTGTCACCGCCCCCAGCGAGCGCAAGATTTTCGAACGGGCCGGCCTCTGGCTCGGCGCCGACTGGAGCGAAGCCTGCGAAGGCACCAACGGCATCGGCACCTGCCTGGTGGAGCGCCAGGCCCTGACCATTCACCAGGAAGAACACTTTCGCGGCCGCCACACCGGCCTGACCTGCTCGGCCAGCCCGGTTTTCGACCCCCACGGCGAACTGCTCGCGGTGCTGGATGTGTCATCGGCCCGGCCGGACGTGTCGCGCCAGAGCCAGTTCCACACCATGGCCCTGGTCAACCTCTCGGCGAAGATGATCGAGAGCTGCTATTTCCTGCGCTGCTTCGACAATCAATGGCTGCTGCGTTTTCACTTGCAGGCCGAGTCCGTGGGGTTGTTCAGCGAGGGGCTGCTGGCGTTCGACGGCGAAGGGCGGATCAGCGCGGTCAACCAGAGTGCTCTGAACCTGTTGGGGCATATTCGCGGTGGCTTGCTGGGGCAGCGGGTGGAAGACTTTTTCGATTGTTCACTGGATGAGCTGCTCGGACGGGCCAGCACCCAGGCCAGCGCCAGTTGGCCGTTGCGCACCCGTGACGGGCGGCACTTGTTTGCAGTGTTGCGGGGGCAGCCGCGCAGTGTGCCGGTCCCGGTCGTCCCGGCATTTAAAACCATCGAGCCCGCCCGGTTACCGGGCATCTGCCTGGGGGATGCGGCGTTGCAAGAGCATTTTCGCAAGGCGCTGCGAGTGTTCGAGCGCGATGTGCCGCTGCTGATCCATGGCGAAACCGGCTCCGGTAAAGAAGCTTTCGCCAAAGCCGTGCATCACGCCAGCCAGCGTGCCGGGAAAAACTTCGTGGCGCTTAACTGCGCAGCCATCCCGGAAAGCCTGATCGAGAGTGAGCTGTTCGGTTATCGCGGCGGCAGCTTCACCGGCGCGCGCAAGGAAGGCATGCGCGGCAAGCTGCAACAGGCCGACGGGGGCACGCTGTTTCTGGATGAGATCGGTGACATGCCCCTGGCCTTGCAGACCCGTTTGCTGCGGGTGCTGGAAGATCGCCAGGTGGTGCCTATCGGTGGCGAACCCGAAGCGGTGAACGTGCGCATCATCAGCGCCACCCACCGTCAGTTGCTTGATCGGGTGCGCGACGGCAGTTTTCGCGAGGACTTGTACTATCGCCTCAACGGCCTGGAGATCCCTTTGCCGGCGTTGCGCGAGCGCAGCGACAAGTCCCAGTTGCTGGATTTTCTGTTGGCCGAAGAAGCGGGCGCCGAAGCGGTGGCGATCGACGAACCGGCGCGCCAGGCATTGCTGAGTTTTGATTGGCCGGGCAACGTGCGGCAACTGCGCAATGTGCTGCGCACCCTTGCTGCGTTGTGCGACGGCGGGCGGATCGGGCTGGAGAATCTGCCGGCGATGATTCGCCAGTGTCCGGTGGCGTTGGTTGAAACCGTGGCGGAGCGCCCGCTGGAAGATGCCGAACGGTTGGCGCTGCTCGATGCCCTGGAGCGCCAGCGCTGGCACATGACCCACACCGCCGAACAACTGGGCATCAGCCGCAATACGCTTTATCGGAAACTGCGCAAACACGCGATTGCCCGCTGAGCCGCGTCGCGGCCATTCGCGAGCAAGCCCGCTCCCACATTCTGACCGCATTCTTCCTGAAAGAACTCGGTCAACTGTGGGAGCGAGCCTGCTCGCGATGGCGGCGGCACATCCAACATCGCCGCAAACTGACCCACCGCTATCGCGAGCAAGCTCGCTCCCACAGAGGATTTGCGGTGTTCTGATGGTTGCAGTTCGAAACACAAGGTGCGATTTCCCCCTCCCTACGCTAACCTGCGGCCATGTTTACGAGGTCGACTATGCACATCCATATTCTCGGTATTTGCGGCACTTTCATGGGCTCGATGGCGGTATTGGCCAAGGAGCTGGGCCATCACGTGACCGGTTCCGACGCCAACGTCTACCCGCCGATGAGCACGCAGCTGGAGGCCCAGGGCATTGAGCTGACCCAAGGCTACGACCCGGCGCAACTGGACCCGGCGCCGGACCTGGTGGTCATCGGCAACGCCATGTCCCGTGGCAATCCGGCGGTTGAATACGTGCTCAACAAAGGCCTGCCTTACGTGTCCGGCCCGCAATGGCTGGCCGACCATGTGTTGCAGGGCCGTTGGGTCCTGGCCGTGGCCGGCACCCATGGCAAGACCACCACCAGCAGCATGCTCGCCTGGGTGCTGGAGCACGCGGGCATGAGCCCGGGCTTCCTGATCGGCGGCGTGCCGCAGAATTTCTCGGTGTCGGCGCGCCTGGGTGGTACGCCGTTCTTCGTGATCGAGGCCGATGAATACGACAGCGCGTTCTTCGACAAACGCTCGAAATTTGTCCACTACCGTCCGCGCACCGCGATCCTCAACAACCTTGAGTTCGATCACGCCGACATCTTCCCCGATCTGTCGGCCATCGAGCGGCAGTTCCACCATTTGGTGCGCACCATTCCAAGTGAAGGCCTGGTCATCCATCCGGCCACCGAGCCCGCGTTGCAGCGGGTGATCGAAATGGGTTGCTGGACCCCGGTGCAAACCACCGGTGCCGGCGGGCAGTGGCAAGTGAAGTTGCTCAAGGACGACGGTTCGCAGTTCGAAGTCATGTTCGAAGGCGTGGCCCAAGGTGTGGTCGATTGGGACATGACCGGCCAGCACAACGTCGCCAACGCCCTGGCGACCCTGGCGGCGGCCCGTCATGTCGGTGTGGTGCCGTCCATGGGCATCGCCGCGCTGAGTGCGTTCAAAAGCGTGAAGCGGCGGATGGAAAAGGTCGCTGAAGTGCGCGGCATCACCATCTATGACGACTTCGCTCACCACCCGACGGCCATCGCCACCACCCTCGACGGTTTGCGCAAGCGCATCGGCGATGCACCGCTGATTGCCATCATCGAGCCGCGTTCCAACTCCATGAAACTCGGCGCCCACCGCGATGGCCTGCCGGAAAGCGTGGTGGATGCCGATCAGGTGATCTGGTACGCGCCGGCCAACCTGGGCTGGGACCTGGGCGCCACCGCCGCGTTGTGCACGGTGCCGTCGATTGTCAGCGATTCCCTGGAAGGCATCATCGAGCGCGTGAAGAGCCAGGCCCAGCCCGGTACCCACGTGGTGATCATGAGTAACGGCGGCTTCGGCGGCCTGCACGGCAAACTGGCCGAGGCACTGAAATGAACACGCGCCTGGAGAGCAATGGCCCCGACCGCATCACCCTGGCCATGACCGGTGCTTCCGGCGCCCAGTACGGCTTGCGCCTGCTCGATTGCCTGGTGCGGGAAGACCGCGAGGTGCATTTCCTCATCTCCAAGGCGGCGCAATTGGTGATGGCCACCGAGACCGACGTCACCCTGCCGGGCAAGACCCAGATGATGCAGGCCTTCCTCACCGAATACACCGGGGCAGCGGCGGGGCAGATTCGTGTGTATGGCAAGGAAGACTGGATGTCGCCGGTGGCTTCGGGCTCCGGGGCGCCGGCGGCGATGGTGGTGGTGCCGTGTTCCACCGGCACGCTCTCGGCGATTGCCACCGGTGCCTGCAACAACCTGATCGAGCGCGCCGCCGACGTGACGCTCAAGGAGCGCCGCCAGTTGATCCTGGTACCGCGTGAGGCGCCGTATTCGAGCATTCATCTGGAGCACATGCTCAAGCTGTCGAACATGGGCGTGACGATTCTGCCGGCCTCTCCGGGTTTTTATCACCAGCCACAGACTATCGATGACCTGATCGATTTTGTGGTCGCGCGGATTCTCAATCTGCTGGACATCCCCCAGGACATGCTGCCGCGCTGGGGCGAGTACCATTTGAGCAGTGATGAATAAGCTGCTGGTGGTAGTGCTGGCGCTGCAACTGACCGGCTGCGCCACCGCCCGCACTCTGGACGCCGCCAAACCCGGCGCGCCGGTGGTGTATGCGGGCACGCGCCTGGACTTGTATGCGCTTAACGGTGGCTGTTGCGCCAAGGACCGCTTTGGCGCCGAAGCGCCGCGTTACCCAGGCGTGGATCTGCCGGCCAGCGCGTTGCTCGATACCTTGTTATTGCCGTTGTCGTTGCTGACGGTGATTGGCGTGGGGTTTCAGGCTACGGGTGGGTTGTAACCAGCGCTACAATCCAACATGGATGTAAGCTGGGCCACCGCTATCGCGAGCAGGCTCGCTCCCACATTGGTACGCATTCCTTCTGAAGAACTCGGTCAACTGTGGGAGCGAGCCTGCTCGCGATGGCGTCCGCCCAGGCGCCGCAATTATTTGCCCAACTTACGCAACTCATCCGACTCCACCACCCGCACCCCTTCCTGTTCTTCCAGGGCCAGGCGCCACATGGCGCGGGCCAGTTGGCAGGCTTCGATGCCGTGGTACTTGCCGGGGATCAGCCTCGACAAGGGGCCGGCCAATTGTTCGGCCAACCGCGGTTCGGTGCGTTCGCCCAGTAGCAGGGACGGGCGGCAAAGGGTCAGCTGTGGCCAGTCCTGGGCCTTGAGGGCGGCTTCCATTTCGCCTTTGACCCGGTTGTAGAAAATCGAAGAACTCGGGTCAGCCCCCAGCGCGCTGATCACGATCAGGTGCCTTGCGCCCAGCTCCCGGGCACGCTTGGCGAAGGCCACCACCAGGTCCAGGTCCACCGCGCGAAACGCCTGTTCTGAGCCGGCCTTCTTGATGGTCGTGCCAAGGCAGCAAAATGCGATGTCCACCTGGCCACTGAGGCGGGGCAGCAGTTCGGCTGTTTCACCGACCGGGTTTTCCAGGTGTGGATGCTCGGCCAGCGGCCGGCGTGAAGGCGCCAATACACGTGTGATGGTCGGCTCGTTGAGCAGCCGGTCCAGTAGATGTTCCCCGGTCAACCCGGAAGCTCCGGCAAGCAAAACATGCTGAGGCGTCAAGTACATAGTGTTTCCCCCTTGATACGATTCAGCTTAGTTGCTCTTTTGGGCCTCGTCGTTCAATGCCGTACTTTGTAAAGCTTTTCGCGCCTGTTGCTTGCGCAATAGCTGCCAATGGGAAAGGACGGTCCTGGGCGCCCAGATCTGCGGCTCGGAAGCTTCGAAATTGTCCGCCTGTTCCCGCTCGGCCACGGTGGCCTTGGCACGCTTGAAGGCTTGCTCAAGATCGTCGGTCTGGTTCAGTGCCTGGGCGAACAGGGCGTCGCCGAAGTAGGTGAAGTTGGCCTCCTCGGAGCAGCCGAACGACACCCGATCGGCGCGGGAAGCGGTCATGATCAAGGTGCGTTCATCCTTGAGTGCCGGGATGAAGCCGCCGGAGTAACAGGCTGAAATCACCACGATCTTGTCGCGATCCTTCAGCGGCGCCAGCACCACGGCCAGTTCATCGGCGGGCAGGTCGGCCAGTTCCATGCGCGGCTGGTCGAGCACCAGTTCGTGTTCGCTGGTGCCGTGGCTGGTCAGGTAGATGAAGATCAGGTCTTCCGGGCCGCTGCGTTCGGCCAGGGTGCTGGCGGCGCGACGCAGGCTTTCGCGAGTGGCCATGGGCCGGTCACCGAGGTGATCGCGGTGGTTGACCAGGCGGATCTGGCCGAACGCGCCAAAACGGCTGGTGAGCATGTTGGCGACGTAGTCGGACTCGCGCAGGAACACACTCTGCTTGCCGTCGCCGCCCACCGTCAGGCTGTACAGCTCCACTGCGGGTGTCGAGGCCGGGATATTGGCCAGGGCATTTTCCAACAGGCGCCCCTGGGCCAAAAGGCCGAGCTCGAGCACATCCGGCAGTAGCCGCCCGCCAGCGTCGCGTACTCGCAGGCCGTTGGCCCAGGTGCCGCTTTGCACGGTGCCATCGGTCAGCGCCAGGGTGCCGCGCCCGTGGTAGGTGTCGTTCTCGAACTGGCCGATATAAAAGCTGCCGTCGGGCAGGTTCAGCCGGCCCTCGCCGCTAAAGCGCCAGTCATTGAATTGACCGAGGTAGTGGCTGCCGTCGGCGCCGATCAGTTGGCCCTTGCCGGTGAGCGCGCCTTCCTTGAACTGGCCGATCCAGACATCGCCGTCGGCATTTTCATAACGACCGCGACCGCTGAGCTGGTTGTTCTTGAACCCGCCGATGTAGACATCGCCCTCGGCGCTGTTGAAGGTGCCTTTGCCCTGGAGCTGGCCGTCGACGAAATTGCCGGTGAACTGGTTGCCACTGGCATCGAAGCGCTGGCCTTCACCGTTGGGTTTGCCGTTGACGAACGGCCCCTGGTATTGGCTGCCGTCCTCAAGCTCCAGGCGCCCGAAACCGGAATAGCGGTCGGCCTTGAATTCGCCGCGGTAGACCATGCCGTGTTCCTTGAGCGTGCCTTCACCGTCGCGCCGGCCTTGCTTGAAGCCGCCGGTGTAGCTGCTGGTGGGCGTGCTCAGGCTACCCTGGCCGTTGAACAGGCCTTGCTGGAACTGGCCGCGATAGACCTCGCCATTGCTGCCGTGCCATTCCCCGGTGCCGTGCCACTGGCCTTTGTCGAACTGCCCGGCGTACCAACTGCCGTTGGGGTAGTCGACACGCCCCTGGCCTTGCAGCAAACCGTCCACCAGGTCGCCGCGATAGCGTCCGCCGTCGGGCAGGCGCGCGTCGGGAGGCAACAGCGATTCGCCGTCGCCGCAAGCGGTGAGCAGCAGGGTCAGGGCCAAAGGGAGAAATGAGCGCATAACGGGATCCAGATAATCAGGTCACGAGTATGCCGTAGCAATGCGCGTCAGGAGAAGCGATGCGAAACTGCCGCAGCGGCTTCGCATCCGCGAGGGGCTACACGAAGCAGAGCGACAGCGGCTCAGCGATGTAGGCCGGTTTGTCCGAACCTTCGATTTCCAGGGTAGCGGTGGCCTTGAGCAGCCATTGGCCGGGTTTCTTCTCGGTCACGTCCACCAGGTCGACCTTGAGACGGACCTTGGAGTCGACTTTCACGGGCTGAATGAAACGCACGCTGTCCAACCCGTAGTTGACGACCATCTTCACGCCTTCGGGCAGGATCAGGATGTCTTCCATGAGCTTGGGCATCAGCGACAGCGACAGGAAACCGTGGGCGATGGTGCTGCCGAACGGTGTCTGCGCGGCCTTGACCGGATCGACGTGGATGAACTGAAAGTCGCCAGTGGCTTCGGCGAACAGGTTAATGCGATCCTGATCGATGGTAAGCCATTCGGAACGTCCAAGTTCCTTGCCGACATAATCTTTGAGCGCTGCAACGGGAACGTAGGGCATTGAGACTCTCCTTGGGTTCATCGGTTTTGTCTTTTTTGGAACGGGGATCGGCGTCCCCGGAGAACCACTGTAGATCAACATGACGGGCAGGGCAGGTCATCGACCATGCTTTTTACGAATGCCGACCCATAGCGCGGGCGTGCTTATAATGCGCGCGCATTGTTTGCGTACGTGTTGCTGGGGAGGATGAAGGATGTTGCTACGGGGCCTGACCTGGCTGGTGCTGTTCCAATTGCTGGGCACCGCCATCAATCATTTGTTCCTGCCGGTGCTGCCGGGGCCGATCATTGGCCTGCTGTTGCTGCTGGGCTATCTGGTCATCCGTGGTGAAGTCGGCGAGCCATTGAACCTGGCGGCCGGCAGCCTGCTGCGCTACTTGCCGTTGCTGCTGGTGCCGCCGGCGGTGGGGGTGATGGTGTACGCCCGGGCCATCGCTGCCGATTTCTGGGCCATTGTCGGTGCGCTGGTGCTGTCGTTGATCCTGTCCATGGCGTTTACCGGTGTGCTGATGCAGCGCCTGGCCCGGCGTCACGCCCCCGAGTCGGAGGATGGGCAATGATGCTTGATTGGCAGGGCGCCTGGAGTTCGGTGATCCATCATCCGCTGTTTGGTATCGGCATCACCCTGGGCGCCTATCAACTGGTGCTGGCGGCGTTCGAAAAGACCCGCTGGGTGTTTCTGCAGCCGGTGCTGATGTCGATGTTGCTGCTGATCGGTGTGCTGGTCGGCTGCGGCATCAGCTACGCCGAGTACCGTGAGAGCACGGAAATTCTCAGCATTCTGCTGGGGCCGGCCACCGTCGCGCTGGCGGTGCCCTTGTACCTGAACCTGCGACGGATCCGGCAATTGTTCTGGCCGATTTTTACTACGCTGGTGATAGGCGGGGTGTTCGCCACGGGCTCTGCGGTGGTGTTGGGCTGGGCTTTTGGCGCCGAACACATGATCCTGATGACCATGGCGCCCAAGTCGGTGACTTCACCGATCGCCATGCTGGTGGCCGAGCAGATCGGCGGCGTAGCGGCCATGGCCGCGGTGTTTGTGTTGATCACCGGCGTGCTCGGGGCGATTCTGGGCCCGAGCATTCTGACCAAGCTTGGGGTCCATAGCCCTGAAGCCCGTGGCATGGCCCTGGGCCTGACCGCTCACGCGGTCGGCACGTCCGTGGCGTTGCAGGAAAGCGAAGAGTCCGGCGCCTTTGCGGCGCTGGCGATGAGTCTGATGGGCGTGGCCACGGCGGTGTTGCTGCCGTTGGTGGTGTCGATGACGGTTTAAGGAACTGCTTATGAGCTTGCCGCTTTTCCCGTTGAACACGGTACTGTTCCCCGGTTGCATCCTCGATTTGCAGATTTTCGAGGCGCGTTACCTCGATATGATCGGTCGCTGCATGAAAATGGGCGAGGGGTTCGGCGTGGTGTGCATCCTCGATGGCGAGGAAGTCGGTATCGCCCCCGACGGCTTTGCGCGGGTGGGCTGTGAAGCGCGAATCACCGATTTCTCCCAGCAGGACAACGGGCTGCTGGGCATTCGCGTGCAGGGTGGACGACGTTTTATCGTGCACAGCAGCAGTGTCCAGGCCGATCAACTGACCGTCGCTGAAGTCGAGTGGCTGGAGGATGAGCCTGAACAACCGCTGCAGGATGAGGATGCCGACCTGGTGGCGCTGCTCAAGGCCCTGGCCGAACACCCGATGGTCGAGGCCCTGAACATGGGCACCGAAGCCACCGGCCAGCAGTCGCTCGCCAATCAACTGGCCTACCTGCTGCCCTTCAATGAACTGGACAAGCTCGACCTGCTGCAACTCGATGATCCTCAGCAGCGGCTGGATGCAATCCAGGCGTTGCTTGATGAGTTGCAGGGCGAACTGTTCGCCTGAGGCGCTCATCACTGACCAGGCTGATCTCTTGTGGGAGCGAGCTTGCTCGCGATAACGGTGGCTCAGTTTGCATCAATGCTGAATGTACCGACGTCATCGCGAGCAGGCTCGCTCCCACAGTTGATCTTCAGTGACCACAAAGGGGCGTTTCACAGCCGATTCCCTGTGGGAGCGAGCCTGCTCGCGATAGCTGGCTGCCGGCCTCAATAGGCATACCGCAGCATCCCATTGGGCAGGTGGCGCAGTGCGAAGAAGCTGAATGCCGCCACCATCGCGGGCAGAATCAACCACCAGATTTTCGGCGGCATGGCCGGCAGCGGGGTCTGGCGCTGGCTCAGCCAGAGCATCGCTGCGCAGACACAGGCGGCGAGCATGGCGCCGGCGACGATGTCGCTCGGCCAATGGGCACCCAGGTACACCCGCGACAGGGCAATGGCCAGCGCTGGCAAACAGCCCAGCAACAGCCAGGTCAGACGCAGGCGTGGCGGTTGCCCGCGACCGGCCAGGATGGCCAGCGCCAGGAACAGGGCAAAGGCGCCGGAGGCATGACCGCTGGGCATGCTGTAGCTGGTCAGCGGCTCGCTCAGGACTTCCGGGCGTACACGGGCGAAAAAGTGCTTGGTGCCGGTATTGGCCAATGCGGTGAACAGCATCGTGGCCCCGGCAAAGATTGCCTGGCGCCATTGGCGCGCCAGCAATAGCAACCCGGTCAGCAGGGCGCTGAAAATCAGCATGTAGTGGAATTCGCCGATCAGCGTGAAGGTCACGGCGATTTCGTCCATTGTCGGGCTGCGATGTTCCTGGACCAGAGCCACCAGCCCCTGATCGAAAGCTGTGAGGTAGCGAAAGCCGATGAACAGCCCGATCAGGATCACCAGGCCCAGACCTGCGATCAGCGCTGAGGCATGTCGATGGCGCCGCAGACTGCTGTTGACGCTCAATGCGATCATCACCGCGATGCTGCCAATCACGACACCGGCCTGTGGCCAGAAACCCTCGGGCAACGGCAGGCGGATCGCTGCGCCAGTGGCCCAGCCGGGCAGCAGATACGCCACGCTCCAGCCGGCGGCGGCCAGCAGACTGACGGCGGCGAAGCGCGGGAAGGGCATGTCGAACATCCCGGCCACCATCGGCAACATGGGTCGCAGCGGGCCAATGAAGCGCCCTACCAGCAGGCTGGCGATGCCGTAGCGCTGGAAATAGCTTTCCGCCGCGCTCATCCATTCGGGGTGATGCCGCAGCCCCGGCAGGCGCCGGATGTTCTGGTGAAAATGCCTGCCCAGGAAATACGACACCAAGTCCCCCAGCAAACCGCCCAGCAGGCCCAGCAGCAAAGTCTCGCCCAGGGACAACGCGCCGCTGCCGGCCAGTACCGCGACCGCAAACAACAGCACCGTACCCGGCACGAGCAACCCAGCGATGGCCAGGCACTCTACACAGGCAACGATAAACACCGCCGCCGCCAGCCATTGCGGGTTGGCGGTCAGCCAGCCAGTGATGCTATCGAGCCATGGGCCCATAAAAACAACTCCATTTCCATTGAGCATTAAGCGGCATGCATTTTTTACTGTGGGAGCGAGCCTGCTCGCGATAGCGGTGTATCAGCCAACCTCTGATTCGACTGACCTGGCGCCATCGCGAGCAGGCTCGCTCCCACAGGGTTGGGCAGTGTGGCGTTCAGGAAAGCAAAAAATAATCCCGCCCTTCGACCTGTCCGCGACGCAGCGGGTTCCGCGTGCACCAGGGGGCGTAGGCCGCGTCGACGAAGCGGTAGAGCAGGTGTTCATCCCGTCCCAGTGGGATGCCCAGGCGGGTAGTCTGGATCACGTTGACTGTCGGCACGCCCACGTCTTCCACCAGCAAGCGTTCCGGGTCGAAGCGTTTGGCATCCCACTGCGGCACTTTCAGCCCCAGGGCCTTGCACAACAACGTCTGGCCGGCGCAAAGCTTTTGCGAGGGGCGCGGGCGGCCTTGGGCGTCGGGGTTGTTGAGCAGCATCTGCGCCAGGCTTGCCGGGCCGGAAACAGTATCGACCCACGGGTATGCCGATTTGATCAGCACCGCATTGCCGGGGCCATGGGCGCTGAAATTCAGCGAATCGCCACCCCGGGCGTAATACATATAGATGTGGCCGCCATCCAGAAACAAAGCCTTACGTTTTTCCGTGTAGCCCAGCGAAGCGTGGCTGCCCTTTTCAGCGAAGTAATAGGCTTCGGTTTCGATGATCCGCGCGCTGAGCCACAGGTCACCGACCTTGTGGCGAATGACTTTGCCCAGCAGGTCCCGGGCGAGCACCTGGGCATCGCGATCAAAAAAACCGTCGGGCAGGGCGTTTGGCAGTGGGGGCGAATCGGTCATGGCGTGAGACGAAGGGAGGCCAAAGGAAGCGCGATGATAGCAATGGAAAGCTTAATCGGCGCTGAACAGCGACTATTTGTACAGGTTTTGCTCTTCCGCCGGTCACCACTGTGAGTCCACGCTGTTAGTCGAGGGATACGACAGCTATAATCTGCCGCTTTCCCCTTTGCCAAGACCACACAGACCATGACTGAGTCCGTTCTTGACTACATGACCCGCCTGGGTCGCGCCGCTCGCCAGGCGTCGCGCATCATCGGCCGTGCCAGCACCTCGCAGAAAAACCGCGCCCTGCTGGCCGCCGCCAATGCGCTGGACGCCGCTCGCGCCGAGTTGTCCGCCGCCAATGAGCTGGACCTGGCCGCCGGCCGGGCCAACGGCCTCGAGCCGGCCATGCTCGAACGCCTGGCGCTGACCCCGGCGCGCATCGACGGCATGATCGTCGGTCTGCGCCAGGTCGCGGCGCTGCCGGACCCGGTCGGGGCGATCCGGGACATGAGTTATCGGCCGTCGGGTATCCAGGTCGGCAAAATGCGCGTGCCCCTGGGCGTGGTCGGCATCATCTACGAGTCGCGGCCGAACGTGACCATCGATGCTGCGAGCCTGTGCCTGAAGTCGGGTAACGCGACCATCCTGCGCGGTGGTTCCGAGGCCATTCATTCCAACCGCGCGATTGCCGCCTGCATCCAGCGCGGTCTGGCCGAAGCCGATCTGCCGGCGGCCGTGGTGCAAGTGGTGGAAACCACCGACCGCGCCGCGGTCGGCGCACTGATCACCATGCCCGAGTTCGTCGACGTCATCGTGCCCCGTGGCGGCAAGGGCCTGATCGAACGAGTCAGCCGCGACGCCCGCGTGCCGGTGATCAAGCACCTGGACGGCATCTGCCACGTTTACGTCAGTGCCCACGCCGAGTTGCCCAAAGCCCAGCGCATTGCCTTCAATGCCAAGACTTACCGCTATGGTATCTGCGGCGCGATGGAAACCCTGCTGGTGGACCAGGCCGTTGCCCAGGACTTCCTGCCGGCGATGGCTGCACAGTTCCGCGAAAAAGGCGTCGAGCTGCGCGGTTGCCAGCGTACCCGGGCAATCATTGAGGCGGCCGAGGCCACCGAAGAAGACTGGAACACCGAGTACCTGGCGCCGATCCTGTCGATCCGCGTGGTCGACGGGCTGGACCAGGCCATCGAGCACATCAATCGCCATGGTTCCCACCACACCGACTCCATCGTCAGCGAGCATCAGGGCGAAACCCGGCGTTTCGTGGCCGAAGTGGACTCGGCGTCGGTGATGATCAACACCCCGACCTGTTTCGCCGACGGCTTCGAATACGGATTGGGTGCCGAGATCGGCATTTCTACTGATAAGCTGCACGCCCGTGGCCCGGTGGGCCTCGAAGGCTTGACCTGCGAGAAGTACATCGTGGTCGGTGACGGCCAGTTGCGCGGACAGGAGCCGGTCTGACTTGGGCGACCTTGACCCGTCAGCCGCAGTGACGACGACAACTGCGCCCCAGCGCATCGGTATCCTGGGCGGCACGTTCGACCCAGTGCACATCGGCCACTTGCGCGGTGCGCTGGAAGTCGCCGATGCCCTGGCCCTCGATGAGCTACGCCTGACGCCCAGCGCCAGGCCGCCTCACCGGGATACGCCGCAGGTATCGGCCCAGGACCGTCTGGCGATGGTCGAGTGCGCGGTGGCCGGTGTGGCGCCGTTGGTGGTGGACGCCCGCGAATTGCTGCGGGACAAACCGTCCTACACCATTGATACCCTGGAGCTGATGCGCGCCGAACTGGCCGCCGACGCCCAGGTTTTTCTGCTTTTGGGCTGGGACGCATTTTGCGGCCTGCCCACTTGGCATCGCTGGGAAGAGTTGCTCCAGCATTGCCACATCCTGGTGTTGCAACGCCCGGATGCCGACAGCGAGCCGCCGGATGCCTTGCGCAACCTGCTGGCGGCGCGTTCGGTGAGCGACCCGCTGGCCCTGAAAGGGCCGAGCGGACAGATTGCATTCGTCTGGCAGACGCCGCTCGCGGTATCCGCCACCCAGATCCGTCAACTGCTGGCCAGCGGTAAGTCGGTACGTTTCCTGGTGCCCGACGCGGTCCTGGCCTACATCGATGCGCACGGGCTGTACCGTGCGTCGAACTGAAAAAAGGGCGCGCTTCAAGGCACGTGAATGCGTGTAGCGAAGCGCCCGAACATACGAGCAAAACGAGTTTTATATGACTGACAAAGACGTAAACAAAGTAAAGCGCAAGGGCACATTCAAGAGCGCCCCGCTTCCCGTAGAAGCTCATACTGGCGTGGTACTGGCCGGCGAAGAGCTGGTCAAGGTTGCCGTTGCGGCCCTGGAAGACGTCAAGGCCCAGGACATTCAGGTGATCGACGTTCGCGAGAAGCAGAGCATCACGGACTACATGATCATCGCCACCGGTACCTCCAACCGCCAGATCGGCGCGATGCTGGATAAGGTTCGCGAAGCGGTCAAGGCCCAGGGCGTCAAGCCACTGGGTGAAGAAGGCAAGGGCGACAGCGACTGGGTGTTGCTGGATATGGACGACGTCATCGTGCACATGATGACCGCCTCGGCGCGCCAGTTCTATGACCTGGAGCGCCTGTGGGCCGGTGCCGAGCAAAGCCGTTCGGCCAGCGCCGCGCACCACAGCCCGGAAAATACCCATGAGCATTTCACCAAGCTCAACAAAGACCAGCAATAAGGGATCGCTGTGCGACTGCGCCTGATCGCCGTCGGTTCCCGCATGCCCAAGTGGGTGGAAGAAGGCTGGCATGAATATGCCAAGCGTCTTCCTTCCGAGCTGGCCCTGGAACTGGTGGAAATTCCGCTCAACACCCGCGGCAAGAACGCTGATGTGGCGCGCTTTATCCGTCAGGAAGGCGAAGCCATGTTGGCCAAGGTCGGGCCGAACGAGCGGATCGTCACGCTCGAAGTGCACGGCAAGCCTTGGAGCACCGAGCAACTGGCGGTCGAGCTCGATCGCTGGCGGCTGGACGCGCGCACGGTCAACTTCATGGTGGGTGGCCCGGAAGGGTTGGCACCGGAAGTCTGTGCCCGGGCCGATCAACGCTGGTCGTTGTCGCCTTTGACGTTGCCGCACCCGCTGGTGCGGATTCTGATCGGCGAACAGTTGTATCGTGCCTGGACAGTCCTGTCCGGGCACCCTTACCACAAGTAATCCTGCCCTCATGCCTCAGCCGATCCGCATCAAGGACCACGAAAAAGACGCCCGCCTGGTGCGTGGTCGCGTCGTGTTCGGTGCAATTGCGGTCGTGGCGCTGATTGGTGTGCTGATCGCGCGCCTGTATTTCCTCCAGGTGATTCAGTACGAGTACCACTCGACCCTGTCGGAAAACAATCGCGTGCATGTGCAGCCGATTCCGCCGACTCGCGGGTTGATTTTCGACCGCAACGGCGTGGTGGTGGCCGATAACCGGCCCAGCTTCAGCCTGAGCATGACCCGTGAGCGTTCCGGGGATTGGCAGAAGGTGCTCGACGTGATCGTCGAAGTGCTGCAGCTGACCCCCGAGGATCGGGCGATTTTCGAGAAGCGCATGCGCCAGGGCCGGCGCCCGTTCGAGCCGGTGCCGATCCTGTTCGAGCTGACCGAAGAGCAGATCGCCCTGATCGCTGTGAACCAGTTCCGCCTGCCGGGCGTTGAAGTGGTGGCGCAGTTGGTGCGTCACTACCCCCAAGGCGCGCACTTCGCCCATTCGGTGGGCTACATGGGGCGGATCAACGAAAAAGAGCTCAAGAACCTCGACCCGGTCAATTACAGCGGTACCCACCACATCGGCAAGACCGGCATCGAACGCTTCTACGAGGCCGAGCTGCACGGCCAGGTGGGCTACGAGGAAGTCGAGACCAATGCCCGTGGCCGCGTGTTGCGGGTGCTCAAGCGCACCGACCCGATCCCCGGCAAGGACATCGTCCTGAGCCTGGACATCAAATTGCAGGAAGCCGCCGAAGCGGCGTTGGGCGGCCGGCGCGGCGCTGTCGTGGCGCTGGACCCGAACACCGGCGAGGTCCTGGCGATGGTCAGCCAGCCGAGTTTCGACCCGAACCTGTTCGTCACTGGCATCAGTTTCAAGGCCTATGCCGAGTTGCGCGATTCCATCGATCGGCCACTGTTCAATCGCGTGCTGCGCGGCCTCTATCCGCCGGGTTCGACCATCAAGCCGGCGGTGGCCATTGCCGGGCTGGACGCGGGTGTGATCACCGCTTCCAGCCGGGTCTACGACCCCGGTTATTACCAACTGCCGAACTACGACCACAAGTACCGCAACTGGAATCGCTCCGGCGACGGGTACGTGGATCTGGAAACGGCGATCATGCGGTCCAACGACACCTACTTCTATGACCTGGCCCACAAGCTGGGGATCGACCGGCTGGCGTCCTACATGGGCAAGTTCGGTCTCGGTCAGAAAGTGTCCCTGGACATGTTCGAAGAGTCGCCGGGCCTGATGCCATCCCGCGAGTGGAAGCGGGCGACCCGCCGCCAGCCGTGGTTCCCGGGTGAGACGTTGATCCTGGGGATCGGCCAGGGCTACATGCAGGCGACGCCGCTGCAACTGGCCCAGGCCACAGCCCTGGTGGCGAGCAAAGGCAAGTGGTATCGCCCGCATCTGGCCAAGACCATCGAAGGCCAGAAGCCCGTGGACCCCAACCCGGTGCCGGACATCATCCTGCGTAATCCGTCGGACTGGCAGAAGGTCAATATCGGCATGCAGCAGGTGATGCACGGCGCCCGGGGCACCGCGCGCAAGGCTGCCATCGGCGCGCAATACCGGATTGCCGGCAAGAGTGGTACGGCCCAGGTGGTCGCGATCAAGCAGGGCGAAAAGTACGACCGTTCCAAGGTTCAGGAGCGCCACCGCGACCACGCCTTGTTCGTTGGTTTCGCGCCGGCCGAAAACCCGAAGATCGTCGTGTCGGTGATGGTCGAGAACGGCGAGTCCGGCTCCGGCGTTGCCGCGCCGGTGGTGCGCCAGATCATGGACGCCTGGCTGCTGGATGAACACGGCCAGCTCAAGCCCGAATACGCAAGCCCCATCACTGCGGAGGCTACGGCCCGTGAAGAATAATTTCGACCGGATCCTCTCCAGCGAAGATGTGATGCGTCGTCGCGCCACTCTGTTGCAGCGCATGCACATCGACGGTCCGTTGTTGATCCTGTTGCTGACACTGGCCGCCGGCAGCCTGTTCGTGCTGTATTCGGCCAGCGGCAAGAATTGGGACCTGCTGGCCAAGCAGGCCACTTCATTCGGCATCGGCCTGGTGTCGATGATCTTTATCGCCCAACTGGAGCCTCGGTTCATGGCGCGCTGGGTGCCACTGGCCTATGTGGGCGGCGTGGTCTTGTTGGTGATCGTGGACATCATGGGCCACAACGCCATGGGGGCGACACGCTGGATCAACATCCCCGGGGTGATCCGCTTCCAGCCTTCCGAGTTCCTGAAAATCATCATGCCGGCGACCATCGCCTGGTATTTGTCCAAGCGCACCTTGCCGCCACAGCTCAAGCATGTGGGCATCAGCCTGCTGCTGATTGGGGTCCCGTTTATCCTGATCGTGCGCCAGCCCGATCTCGGCACCTCGTTGCTGATCCTGGCCGGCGGCGCCTTCGTGCTGTTCATGGGCGGGTTGCGCTGGCGCTGGATCCTCAGCGTGATCGCTGCCGCCGTGCCGGTGTCCGTGGCCATGTGGTACTTCGTGATGCACGACTACCAGAAGCAGCGGGTCCTGACGTTCCTCGACCCGGAGAGCGATCCGCTGGGCACCGGCTGGAACATCATCCAGTCCAAGGCCGCCATCGGCTCCGGCGGTGTGTTCGGCAAAGGGTGGTTGCTGGGTACCCAGTCGCACCTGGACTTTCTGCCGGAAAGCCACACCGACTTCATCATCGCCGTGTTGGGCGAAGAGTTCGGTCTGGTGGGTATTTGCGTGCTGCTGCTGATCTACCTGTTGTTGATCGGCCGTGGCCTGGTGATTACCGCCCAGGCCCAGACATTGTTCGGCAAATTGCTCGCGGGCAGCCTGACCATGACGTTTTTTGTTTATGTTTTCGTCAATATCGGTATGGTCAGTGGCCTGTTGCCGGTCGTGGGGGTGCCGTTGCCATTCATTAGCTACGGAGGAACTTCGCTGGTGACGCTACTGTCAGCGTTTGGGGTTTTGATGTCGATCCATACCCATCGCAAGTGGATCGCGCAGGTTTGAATAAGGTGAAGAGTTCAATGCAAGCAATGCATGGCTGGTCGACGCGATTTGCGCCGTGGGTCGGCCTGTTCGGCCTCCTGGGCGGTGCGTCGCACGCCCTGGCCGGCGAATATGAAGGCTCGCCGCAAGTGGCCGAATTCGTCGGTGAAATGACCCGCGACTACGGTTTTGCCGGGGAACAGCTGATGGGGGTGTTCCGCGAGGCCCAGCGCAAGCAGTCGATTCTCGACGCGATCTCCCGGCCCGCCGAGCGGGTCAAGCAGTGGAGCGAGTATCGGCCGATGTTCATCTCCGAGGCGCGCATCGCCCGGGGCGTGGACTTCTGGCGCCAGCACGAGGCCGTGCTGGCTCGCGCCGAGCAGGAGTATGGCGTGCCGGCTCAGGTCATCGTGTCTATTATTGGTGTCGAGACGTTTTTTGGTCGTAATACCGGGAATTTCCGGGTGGTCGATGCGCTGTCGACCCTGGGCTTCGATTATCCGCCGCGCGCCGAGTTCTTCCGCAAGGAGCTGCGCGAGTTCTTGCTGCTGGCTCGCGAGGAACAGGTCGATCCGTTGACCCTCAAGGGCTCCTATGCCGGAGCCATGGGCTTGCCGCAGTTCATGCCCAGCAGTTTCCGCGCCTATGCGGTGGACTTCGACGGCGATGGCCACATTAATATCTGGACCAACCCGACCGATGCCATCGGCAGTGTTGCCAGCTACTTCAAGCGCCACGGCTGGGAGCCTGGCGAGCCGGTGGTCAGCCGTGCAGACGTGCGTGGCGACCAGGTAGACGAAGGCCTGACCACAGGCATCGAGCCGACGAAGACCGTCGGGGAGTTGCGGGCGCTGGGGTGGTCGAGTCATGATGCGCTGCGTGACGACATGCCAGTCACCGCGATTCGCCTGGAAGGCGAACAAGGCCCTGAGTACTGGATGGGCCTGAAGAATTTCTACGCGATTACGCGTTATAACCGCAGTGTGATGTACGCCATGGCCGTGCATCAGCTGTCTGAAGAGCTGGTCAAAGCACGGGGCGTCAAATAATGCAGGCATTGCCTACCTATCAACCCCTGAAAGCCGGACCCCTGAAGCTGGTAGCGCTGGCTGCACTGTCGTTGCTGGTCGTCAGTTGCTCCACCAGTCGCCCGCCGGCCCAGAAAACCTCTACTGCCGTGCGCGCCACGCCAGGCCTGGACATCAACCGGGCCCACAAGGACGGCGCGCCGTGGTGGGACGTGGATGTTTCGCGCATTCCCGACGCCACGCCAACCCTGCACACCGGCCCGTACAAGGCCAACCCGTACACGGTGCTGGGCAAGACGTATTTCCCGATGGCCGAATCCAAGCGTTACGTCGCTTCGGGCACGGCGTCCTGGTATGGCACCAAGTTCCACGGCCAGAACACCGCCAATGGCGAGGTTTATGACCTGTATGGCATGAGCGCGGCCCACAAGACCTTGCCGCTGCCCAGTTATGTGCGGGTGACCAACCTGGACAACAACAAGGCCGTGATCCTGCGGGTCAATGACCGCGGGCCGTTCTATTCCGACCGCATCATCGACCTGTCGTATGCGGCGGCAAAAAAACTCGGTTACGCTGAAACCGGCACCGCGCGGGTCAAGGTCGAAGGCATCGATCCGCAGGAATGGTGGGCCCAACGAGGCCGTCCGGCGCCTTTGATGCTCAACGAGCCAAAAGTGGCGCAAAATGCCGCGCCGACCGTGACGGCTTCCACCGGTACGGTCGAGCAATGGTCCCCGCCGCCGCAGCAACATGCCGCCGCCGTGGTGCCCGTGCCGCTCGACGCAAAAAAAAACGCTTCTGCAACAGCGTCTGGCCAGTATCTGCAAGTCGGCGCGTTCGCCAACCCGGACGCTGCCGAACTGTTGAGATCCAAGCTCAGCTCGATGGTCAGCGCGCCGGTGTTCATCAGCTCCATCGTGCGCAACCAGCAGACACTGCATCGGGTACGCCTGGGGCCGATCGGTTCTCCGGATGAAGTCCAGCAGGTGCAGAACAGTGTGCGCCTGGCCAATCTCGGTTCGCCGAGCCTGGTCAGCGCGGAATGATTTGATTGAAGGCCCGCTAGCGGTTGGAGCGGGCCAGGTTGTTGGCTCTACGAATAACAAAAGCCCGGCAAGGGATGTGAGTGAGCAACTTAAATACGCGGCGACCCGTTAGAAGGTTGCCTGTTTAGTTTTGCCTTCGGGCAGTTTCCATTAGCGATTTCGAGAGACGGATGAACATCACCACCTTTGCCAAACGCCTTTGCCTGCTAGTCCCGCTGCTGCTCTCACCTGCCGCGTTCGCGGTCGAGATGATGCCCGCGCCCCCTCAACTGGCCGCCAAATCCTTTGTGCTCATGGATGCCAGCAGCGGCGAGGTCCTGGTGGAGAGCAATGGTGACCAGCGCCTGCCACCGGCCAGCCTGACCAAGCTGATGACCGCCTACATCGCCACCCTGGAAATCCGTCGTGGCCAGATCGGTGAAAACGATCCGGTGACCGTCAGCGAAAACGCCTGGCGCACCGGCGGTTCGCGGATGTTCATCAAGGTCGGTTCGCAAGTGACCGTCAGCGACCTGCTGCACGGCATCATCATCCAGTCCGGCAACGACGCCAGCGTCGCCCTGGCCGAGCACATCGCCGGCAGCGAAGATGCGTTCGCCGACATGATGAACAAGACTGCCAGCGACCTGGGTCTGACCAACAGCCACTTCATGAACCCGACCGGCTTGCCGAACCCGGAGCACTACTCTTCGGCTCACGACATGGCGATTCTGGCGCGAGCGATCATTCACGAAGACCCGGCGCACTACGCCATCTACTCCCAGAAGGAATTCTTCTGGAACAACATCAAGCAGCCTAACCGCAACCTGCTGTTGTGGCGCGACAAGACCGTCGATGGCCTGAAGACCGGCCACACCGAAGAGGCCGGCTATTGCATGGTGTCTTCGGCCGTTCGTGACGGCATGCGCCTGATCGCCGTCGTTTTCGGCACCAACAGCGAAGTGTCCCGTGCCGCCGAAACCCAGAAGCTTTTGACCTACGGTTTCCGCTTCTTCGAAACCCAGACCTTCTACCAGAAGGGCACTGAACTGGCCCAGGCCCAGGTGTGGAAAGGCACCACCAATCAGGTGAAGGCCGGCCTGGCCCAGGACCTGACCATGACCCTGCCAAAAGGCCAGCTCAAAAAGCTGGTCGCGACCATGACCATGAATCCGCAAATGATCGCGCCAATCGCCAAGGGCGACGTGATCGGCAAGGTGGAAGTCAAGCTGGACGACAAAGTGGTGCACAGCGCTGACCTGATCGCTCTGGACGCGGTCGAGGAAGGTGGTATCTTCCGCCGCATCTGGGATAGCATCCGTCTATTCTTCTACGGCTTGTTCAACTGATTGAAGTGTTGACCTGCATGGCCCCGTTCCTTTCCGGTGCGGGGCCATGTGCGTTACCACGGCTTACGAGGCCGTTACGCCATGACAGACTCAGAAGTAAAGGCGCCAAAGATCGAGTTCCCCTGCGAGGATTATCCGATCAAGGTAATTGGCGACACCGGTGTGGGATTCAAGGACAAGATCATCGCGATTCTTGAAAAACACGCCACCGTTGATCACAAGACCCTGGCCGAACGCCAGAGTACCAACGGCAAGTACACGACGATTCAGTTGCACATCATTGCCACCGGTCAGGAACAGCTGTACGACATCAACAGCGAGTTGCGAGCGACCGGGTTCGTGCACATGGTGTTGTGATGCCGGGCACGCTGGGCTTTCGCGAGCTGGGCCAGATGGCTTACGAGCCGGTCTGGCATGCCATGCAACGCTTCACCAACGACCGCGGCACCACCGCCGGTGACGAAGTCTGGCTGGTGCAACACCCGCCGGTGTTCACCCAGGGCCAGGCCGGCAAAGCCGAACACCTGTTGCTGCCGGGGAATATCCCGGTGGTGAAGACCGACCGCGGTGGCCAGGTGACCTACCATGGCCCCGGTCAATTGGTGGCCTATCTGTTGCTGGACGTACGCAAGCTGGGGTTCGGTGTACGCGAGCTGGTCACCCGCATGGAGACCTGCCTGATCGAACTGCTGGGCAGCTACGGCGTGACAGCAGCGGCCAAGCCGGATGCTCCGGGTGTCTACGTCGATGGGGCGAAAATTGCCTCTCTGGGTTTGCGCATCCGCCATGGTTGTTCGTTTCATGGCCTGGCGTTGAACGTGGACATGGACATGGAGCCGTTTCGACGGATTAATCCCTGTGGCTATGCAGGGCTGGCGATGACCCAGCTGTGCGATCACACAGGATCGATTGAATTTGCCGAGGTAAGTGCCCGGCTGCGCGCGCAGCTCGTCAAACACCTCGACTACGCTGAGCAGACGACCCTCACGGGCGGAATCGACTGATATGACTACTGATGCTGTGCAAACCATGATCCCGACGCTGGATGTTACCGAGCGTCCGGCCCCGCGTGCCAAGGTCGAGGCCGGCGTAAAGCTGCGCGGCGCCGAGAAAGTTGCACGTATCCCGGTCAAGATCATCCCGACCACCGAACTGCCGAAGAAACCTGACTGGATCCGCGTGCGCATCCCGGTTTCGCCGGAAGTCGACCGCATCAAGGCGCTGCTGCGTAAACACAAACTGCACAGCGTCTGTGAAGAAGCGTCCTGCCCGAACCTGGGGGAATGCTTCTCCGGCGGCACCGCTACGTTCATGATCATGGGCGACATCTGCACCCGTCGCTGCCCGTTCTGTGACGTCGGCCATGGTCGGCCGAAGCCATTGGACGTGAACGAACCCGAAAGCCTGGCCATCGCCATTGCCGACCTCAAACTCAAGTACGTGGTCATCACCTCGGTGGACCGCGACGACCTGCGTGACGGTGGTGCCCAGCACTTTGCCGATTGCATCCGCGAAATCCGCAAGTTGTCACCGAACGTGCAGCTTGAGACGTTGGTGCCGGACTATCGCGGTCGCATGGACATTGCACTGCAAATCACCGCCGCCGAGCCGCCGGATGTCTTCAACCACAACCTGGAAACCGTACCGCGCCTGTACAAGGCTGCGCGTCCGGGTTCGGACTACCAGTGGTCGCTGACCTTGCTGCAACGCTTCAAGCAGATGATGCCGCACATTCCGACCAAATCCGGCTTGATGCTGGGTCTGGGGGAAACTGACGAAGAAGTCATCGAGGTCATGAAGCGCATGCGTGAGCATGACATCGACATGCTGACCCTGGGTCAGTATCTGCAGCCTTCGCGTAGTCACCTGCCGGTGCAGCGTTTTGTGCACCCGGATACCTTTGCCTGGTTTGCTGAGGAAGGGTACAAGATGGGCTTCAAGAACGTTGCTTCCGGGCCGTTGGTGCGGTCTTCGTATCATGCGGATGAGCAGGCGAAGTTGGTCAAGGCTGAGTTGCTCGGGTCTTGATTTTCTAGCGTTGTTTTTTGGGGCGGTGTGTATATCCGTTTCTTCGGTAACGGCTACTTGTGGTTCCGCCCTTACGGCGGGTCACTTTTGAAGAGCCCGGAAGCCGGCCCAGTCAAAAGTAACCAAAACGCTCTTGCCCCACCACTCGGTGCCTCGCCTAGGCTCGGCATGCCTTCACTCCGGCATTGGTTCGTGGGCCCGCCGCGAAGGGCCATCCATGGCCCAGCGCGGCTAACCCGGCATCCATGCCGGGTTACCCACGAACCAATGCCTGCGTTCAGCCAGCGTGGTTAACGGGGCGCCCCAGATCAACGTCCACCGCGAGGCAGCCTGACAACCGGCCTGGTTTGGGGGTATCGCGTTTCCCCTGTGGGAGCGGGCTTGCTCGCGATAGCGGTGGGTCAGTTTGCAGTGATGCTTGGATGTACCGGCGTCATCGCGAGCAGGCTCGCTCCCACAGGTTTTGTGTCGCTTGCAAATACTGTGAGCACCCACAAATCAATGTGGGAGCGAGCCTGCTCGCGATAGCGGTGGTTCAGCCACATAGATGCTGGACATGCCCAGCTCTTGCTTTGCTTTGCTTTGCTTTGGATCTTGATCTTGACGCCCCGTTAAACCACGCTGGCCGAACGCAGGTATTGCGCAGTGGGCATCCCGGCATGGATGCCGGGATAGCCGCGCTGGGCCATGGATGGCCCTTCGCGGCGGGCCCACGGAGCAATGCCTGCGTTCGGGCACACCGAGCCTAAGCGAGGTGCCGAGTGGTGGGGCAGAAGCGCTTTGGTTACTTTCGCGCTTTTCGAAAGTGACCCGCTGTAAGAGCGGAACCATAAGTAGCCGTTACCGCAGCAACGGATATACACACGATCAAAAAGACCGGGAAACCCATGGAACCCACCCTAAACCCACATCACCCCGTCCCAGCACTCCCGACCGAAGGCCTGATCGCCGTGATCGCCCCCGCCGGTCCAGCAAACCTGGAAACGGACAAAGCCATCCAATGGATGCGCGCCCGGGGCCATGAGCTGCGTATATTCCCAGGTGTGTACGAAAAGGACGGCTACCTGGCCGGCAGCGACGAAGTACGCCTCAACGACCTGCATGCCGCCTTCGCCGACCCAGAAGTAAAAGCGATCATTTGCCTGCGTGGCGGCTACGGCACCCCGCGTTTGCTGGATCGCATCGATTTCGACCTGTTGCGGCGCAACGCCAAGCCCTTCGTCGGCTACAGCGACATCACCGCCTTGCACCTGGCCATCAGCCGATATGCAGGGTTCGTCACCTTTCATGGCCCGTTGCTCAACGCCGATCTTCTCGGCGACAAGGAACCCTCCACCGTCACTTCTTTTTTCAGCCTGTTGCGTGGGCAGTTGAAGGCCGGCAGTGTGCTGAGCCATCCCGCAGCTTATCCGTTGACTACCGTTGCACCCGGCATCGCCTGCGGGCGTTTGCTGGGGGGCAATCTGTCGATGATTGCCGCGACCATGGGCACGCCCTACGAAATCGACGCCGAAGGCGTGATCCTGTTGGTGGAAGACATCAACGAGCCGCTTTACCGCATCGACCGTCTGCTGACTCAGTTACGGCTGGCTGGCACGCTGGCAAAGTTGCGGGGTGTATTGCTGGGGGATGTCGCCGGGGTGGACGTCGAGGCGTTGAACAAACTGTTCCAGCAGACCTTCGAGCCGTTTGGTATCCCGGTGTTGTCCGGCTGGCGCAGTGGGCATTGCGATCCGAACCTGACGTTGCCCATGGGCGCGTTGGTGACGCTGGATGCGGGGGAGAAGAGGTTGGTGCTGGAGCAGGATGTGGTGGTCAGGGGTTAGATTTTTGTTGCCTGATGGTCAGTCATCGCGAGCAAGCTCGCTCCCACATTGGCCCCGCGTTTCTCTGAAAGAACGCGGTCAACTGTGGGAGCGAGCTTGCTCGCGATGGCGGTAGCCGCCATAAGGCAAATCAGCGGTTACGCAACCCTTCCAGAAGCTTGTGCGTCGGATAACCATCCGCGGGCCAGCCGAACGACTGCTGGGCGCTGCGTATGGCTTTGCGGGTGTTGGCGCCGATGATGCCGTCGGGCGTGCCTGCGTCGAAGTTGTGTTTGCCCAGCAAGGTTTGCAGTTCGAAGCGCTCGCTACGGCTCAAGGGCAGATCGTCCTTTGGCCATTGCCCGCTGATCAGCCCCGCGCCGGCGAAGCGTTCTGACAGCAAACTCACCGCCAGGGCGTACGACGAGGAATTGTTGTACTTGAGGATGGCGCGGAAGTTATCGAGCACCAGGAAGGCCGGCCCGCGATAGCCGGCCGGCAGCAGCAGGGCTGCCGACAAGTGTTCGGCGTCAGCTGGGACCTGGCTGCCGTTGGGCAGGCTGACGCCCAGTTGCAGCCATTCGGAGACGGGTTTGCGGATCGCGCCGTCGGCCAGCGGGTAGTCGAACCCTTCTTTGAGCTTTACCTCGAAGCCCCACGGCTGTCCGCGCTGCCAGCCAGAGCTTTGCAGGTAGTGCGCGGTCGAAGCCAGGGCGTCGGTGGCGCTGCCCCAGATATCGCGGCGGCCGTCACCATCGAAGTCCACCGCGTGGGTGTTGTACGTGGTGGGAATGAACTGGGTCTGGCCCATGGCTCCGGCCCAGGAACCCAGCATTTTTTCCGGAGCGATGTCGCCGTCTTGCAGGATCTGCAGTGCGGCGATCAGCTGCGCATGGGCAAACCCCGGGCGCCGCCCTTCATAGGCCAGGGTCGCCAGGGAGTTGATCACCGACTTGGTGCCCTGGAACTGACCGAAGTTGCTTTCCATGCCCCACACCGCCACCAGGGCCTGGCGGTCGACGCCATAGCGCTGCTCGATGCTTTGCAGGATGTCGGCATGCTGTTGGACTAGTGTCTGGCCCCGGCGTACTCGCAGCGGCGACAGCGCTCCATCGAGGTATTCCCACACCGGACGGCTGAATTCCGGCTGGCTGCGGTCGGCTTTGATGACGCTCATGTCCGGGCTGACGCCGATAAAGGCGCGATCAAACAGGTCGGCACGGATTCCCGCGGCCAGGGCTTGCTTGCGAAAACCGGCTTGCCATTCGGCGAAAGTTTGCGTGGGGGCGATGACCAGGTTGTCACCGGTCGGGACCACGGGCGGCACGATGGCTGGAGCAGGCACGGCAGGGACGGTCTTGAGCGGTTGGGCGTCGGCGGCGGTAGGTTTTTCTGCACAGGCGACAAGCAGAACGACGCTTGTGGCTGCAATCAATTGGCGCAGGGGCCAACGACGGGAAAGACAAAAGGGCATGCACGGGTCCAGATAAACAAATCAGATGCTGACCTTATCATGCGCAAAGGAGAATAGGGCTGGTCCGGGTGTTTCAAGCCGCCACAAAGCAAGAAGCCTCCCAGTTGTCAGACTGGAAGGCTTCGCGGCGGTAGCTGCCTTTGCCCTTGGCGGGTCGTTCCTGGCGGCTGCGGAACAGGGGCTGGGCGATGATGGATTTGGCCTTGTTGGGGCCATGCTTGGATGGCTTTTTGCTCATGAGGGGGTCTCTCGTGGGGTGGTTTTGTGGAGCAAATCATGCGGCAGAGTTGGGGGGCTGTCCAGTCCCTGCTTTGCGTAGGAAATTTCAAGGATGGCGAGGGGAATTGTGGCTGGAGAGCTTTTGTGGCGAGGGAGCTTGCTCCCGCTGGGCTGCGCAGCAGCCCCAAAAAACAGGGCCGCTACGCGCCCCAGCGGGAGCAAGCTCCCTCGCCACAAAAGCATCTTTGCCACAGAAAACATCCTCCCCACAAAAAGCTCTGTGGGTCGGGAGAAATGGCTTACTCGGCAGGTAAGGCCAACCGCTGCCCAGCCATCAACAGCGACAAGCGGCTCAGGCTCATCCATGGCGACCCTGCCGCCTGACCTTTGATCTGCGCATCGATGCGCTGGGCTTCGAGCAGCAGTTGCGCCCAGCGCGGTGCCGAATAGCGTTGCAGGGCCTTGCTCATCAGCGGCTTGCGTTTGTCCCACACCGGCGGACGGGCTTGGCTGAAAGCCTTGTCCAACGGTACACCCTGGCTGTATTGCAATGAGAGGTTGGCCAGCAGGCGCAACTCTCGGGCCAGGGCCCAGAGGATCACCGGGGGCTCGACGCCTTCGCCCCGCAAGCCCTCGAGCATGCGCAGGGCGTGGGCGGCTTCACCGTTGAGGATCGCATCGGTCAGCCCGAACACATCGAAACGCGCACTGTCGGCCACGGCGGCCTGTACCGTTTCCACGGTGATCTGCCCGCCCTCGGCCATCAGCTTGAGCTTTTCGATTTCCTGAGCGGCGGCCAGCAGGTTGCCTTCGACCCGGGCGGCGATCAGTTCCACCGCATCCTGGCTGGCCGATAGGCCGGCCTGGGACAGGCGCTGGCGGATCCAGCTGGGCAACTGGCTGACGTCCACCGGCCAGATCTGTACGAACTGGGTCTGCTGACCTTCAACCAGGGCCTTGCCCCATTTGGTTTTTTGCGCGCTGCCGTCGAGTTTTGGCAGGCTGATGAGCAACACCGTGTCTTCGGCTGGCCGTGAGCAATATTCGATCAGCGCGGCGGCGCCCTTGTCACCGGGTTTGCCGGATGGCAAGCGCAGTTCCAGCAGGCGTTTTTCCGCGAACAGCGACATGCTCGCCCCAGCCTGCAACAGCGTGCCCCAGTCGAAACTGGCGTCGGCGGCGAACACCTGGCGTTCGTCGAAGCCTTGCTGACGGGCGGCAGAGCGAATGGCGTCGGCGGCTTCCTGGCACAGCAGCGGATCATCGCCACTGATGATGTAGACCGGCGCGAGGGCGCCTTGCAGGTGTTTGCCGAGTTGGGCGGGAGCGAGCTTCATAAGAGAAGGCGAGCGGGGCGCCAAAGCGCCCCGCAAGGCTTATTCAGAGGGGATTTGCATCGGCGACTGTTGCGGGGTTTCCGCTTCAGCCTTGCGTGCCGCTTCCAGTGCGTCGGCTTCTGCCTTGGCGCGGGCGTCGGCGGTCTGCTGCAACTGGTCCAGTTGGGCTGGGCTCAGTTGTTGCAGGCGCAGCATCATGCGTTGCACGAGGTCACGACGCATTTCAACACGCACTTCGCTCGACTCCTGGTCGGAACCGGTGATGTTGTTGCCATCGTGCAGGTAGACCTTCTGCACTTGCAGTTTGTCGTCCAGCAGCACCAGGTTGTTCTGGCCGCGGATCTCATAGCTCAGGACGTTGTTGAGTTCGTACTCGGCCGAGCGACCGGCACCGGCGTAACTCAGGCTGCGCTGGCTTTGCTGTTCACTGGTCAGCACCAGTTTGTACGGCGCGCCGTTGTAGACCTTCACGCCGCTGTTTTCCAGTGAGTCGCGCAGCATCTTCACGGTCTCGCCATAAGCGTCCCGGGCGCTGAGGTCCAGCTCCGTGATGGCCAGCTCGGTGGTGCCGGTGCCGCGCAGCTGGAAGCCGCAGGCGCTCAACAGGACCGCCAGGCCCATTACCAGCAGATTACGTTTGATCATCTTGTTGCTCCCCTTGAAACCCTATGGCTCGACAGTGCGGCCCCGCAGGTTATATTCGGCGCCCGGCCCAAGCCGGCGCCCGATCCAATTAGCTTGCGACGATGTTGACCAGTTTGCCGGGCACGACGATCACTTTGCGGATCGTCAGGCCATCGACGAAGCGCAACACGTTTTCATTGGCCCGTGCGGCGGCTTCGATTTCTTCGCGAGTGGCGGCGGCTGGCATTTCGATCTGGCCGCGCAGCTTGCCGTTGACCTGGATGACCAGGGTCAGGCTGTCCTGCACCAGCGCGGTTTCGTCCACCACCGGCCAGCCGGCGTCAATCACCGGGTCAGCGTGGCCCAGGCGGTTCCACAGCTCGTGGCTGATGTGCGGCGTGATCGGAGCCAGCAGCAGCGTCACGGCTTCCAGACCTTCGTGAACCAGTGCGCGATCCTGTTCGGTGCCTTGCGCGGCTTTTTCCAGGACATTCATCAGCGTCATCACCTGGGCGATGGCGGTGTTGAATTTGTGGTTCTGGCCGACGTCATGGCTGGCCTGCTTGATGGCCAGGTGGATCGAACGGCGAACGGCTTTCTGCTCGTCGTTCAGGCCGGCGACGTCCAGTTTGCCCGGCAGGCCCTGAGTGACGTGGGCTTGAGCCAGACGCCAGACGCGCTTGAGGAAGCGGTGCGAACCTTCGACGCCGGAGTCGGACCATTCCGCGCTCATGTCGGGTGGCGAGGCGAACATCATGAACAGGCGGCAGGTGTCGGCGCCGAACTGGTCGATCATCGACTGCGGGTCGACGCCGTTGTTCTTCGACTTGGCCATCTTCTCGGTGCCGCCGATTTCCACCGGCAGGCCGTCGGCGATCAGTTTGGCGCTGATGACCTTGGCTTTGCTGTCGCGTTCGAGTTCGACGTCGGCCGGGTTGTACCAGGTGTAGGCACCGTTGGCTTCGCGACGATAGTAAGTCTCGGCGATCACCATGCCTTGGGTCAGCAGGTTCTTGAACGGCTCGTTGGAGCTCACCAGGCCTTCGTCACGCATCAGCTTGTGGAAGAAGCGCGCGTAGAGCAGGTGGAGAATGGCGTGTTCGATGCCGCCGATGTACTGATCCACCGGCAACCAGTGGTCAGCCGCGGATTTTTCCACCAGGCCGCCTTCATAGTGCGGCGAGGCGTAGCGGGCGTAGTACCACGAGGACTCGACGAACGTGTCCATGGTGTCGGTTTCACGCCGGGCCGGCGCGCCGCATTTCGGGCAGCTGCATTCGTAGAACTCGGGCATGCGCGCCAGGGGCGAGCCGGCGCCGTCGGGTACCACGTCTTCGGGCAGGACCACGGGCAGTTGATCTTCCGGTACCGGTACGTCACCGCAAGTATCGCAGTGCACGATCGGAATCGGGCAGCCCCAGTAGCGCTGGCGGCTGATGCCCCAGTCCCGCAGGCGGAACTGGGTGCGGGAGGCACCGAGGTTTTTCTTGATCAGGGCCACTTCGATGGCGTCGAACGCGCCGGGGAAGTCCAGGCCGTCAAACTCGCCGGAGTTGATCAGTTCGCCGTGTTCGCCATAAGCGTCCTGCCATGGCGCCGGGGTCTGGTCACCGGCGCTGGTACGCACCACAGCCTTGATCGGCAGGTTGTACTTGTGGGCGAATTCGAAATCGCGCTCGTCGTGGGCCGGAACAGCCATGACGGCGCCGTCGCCGTAGTGCATCAGCACATAGTTGGCGACCCATACCGGGAGTTTTTCGCCGGTGAGCGGATGCTCGACGAACAGCGAGGTCGGCAGGCCTTTCTTCTCTTGAGTGGCGACATCGGCTTCAGCGACGCTGCCACCTTTGCATTCGGCAATGAACGCCTGCAGCTCGGGGTTGTTGCGGGCGGCCAGGGTCGCCAGCGGATGCTCGGCGGCCACGGCGACATAGGTGGCGCCCATCAGGGTATCCGGACGGGTGGTGAAGACTTTCAGATTGCCCGCTTCGCCAATGGAGGCGACGTCGTAGGGGAACTGCACTTCCATGCCCCGGGACTTGCCGATCCAGTTGCGCTGCATGGTCTTGACCTGTTCAGGCCAGCCGGTCAGCTCGTCGAGACTCTCCAGCAGTTCATCCGCGTAGGCGGTGATCTTGAAGTAGTACATCGGGATTTCGCGCTTTTCGATCAGCGCGCCGGAGCGCCAGCCGCGACCGTCGATCACTTGCTCGTTGGCCAGTACGGTCTGGTCCACCGGGTCCCAGTTCACGGTGCCGTTCTTGCGGTAGATCACACCTTTTTCGAACAGGCGGGTGAACAGCCATTGTTCCCAGCGGTAGTAATCAGGCTTGCAGGTGGTGACCTCGCGGGACCAGTCCACCGCCAGGCCCAGGCTGCGCAGCTGGGTCTTCATGTAGGCGATGTTTTCGTAGGTCCACTTGGCGGGGGCCACGTTGTTCTTCATCGCGGCGTTTTCCGCCGGCATGCCGAAAGCGTCCCAACCCATGGGTTGCAGGACATTCTTGCCTTGCATGCGCTGGTAGCGGGAGATCACATCGCCGATGGTGTAGTTGCGCACATGCCCCATGTGTAGCTTGCCGCTGGGGTAAGGGAACATCGACAGGCAATAGTAAGTCTCCTTGCCTGGCTGTTCACTGACTTCAAAGGACTTTTGCTCGTCCCAGAACGACTGGGCGGCGGCTTCGATTTCACGGGGCTGATAGTGTTCGTGCATGGCTACTTTTGTACTGAATGGGGTGGCCCAATCCTCTTCGTTGCCATGCTGGACGCAGACGACGCCTGATGCGGCGTTTTCGATGCCCAGCCGAGCTGGAAGTGGAGTTACAGGAAGCGCCGTAGCATACATGACCGTGCTCTGCCGAGGGAAACCCTGATTGCGTGCCGGGGCATTGTCGATACCCGGTGACGGCCGCTGTTCAGGGCCGTTGGTCGCGGCGCCCTGCCGGTTTGCCCAGCGAAGCTAAGCTTCTCAATGGGGAGTGAGTCTTATCTTCAATGAGGTGAGGGATGGTTGAATCACAACGTAAAGTAACTACACCTGAGTTGTACGAAAAACTGATCGATCGTCTCGGGGTGGCCCTGGACGCTGCAAGAACCGCCGGTCGCTTGCGCGATGAACGTCCGGCAGAGCTGGAACTGCGTGGCTTGACCCCCGCAGAGTTCGAGCTGGTCAAGGCTTACCTTGAGCAGGTCGGGCATCAAGCCCCCACAAGTGGGGCTCAGCTACTCAAGCGCCTCGATACGCCCCGTTCGGCCAAGGTTGTATGGCTCAAGGATCGGACGCCCACCAGGGATGCTGTAAAAGTCCGGTCACTGCAGTTCAAGTAAAGCCGGATTCACGCTTGTCGCTTTTTTTGGTTCAAGGTTATTTCGAATCTGTTGTCGCTTTGCGTCAACCCACCTAGGCTTCGGGCATCTATGGAGATGCCCGATGCCGTTTCGCTATTTCATCAAACAACTTTTATTGCCGCCCGGCATTCTTTTGCTGCTGTTGGTGCTTGCCTGGTGGTGGCGCAACTCCCGGCCGCGCCTGGCTCGCCTGTGTTTCATTGCAGGGGTGGGCGGTTTCTGGCTGATGAGTTTGCCTGTGGTGGTGCAATGGAGCGCCAAGGCGTTGGAGCGCGAGCCACCGCTGCCTCGCAGCGAATGGGTGACGCTGGCGCAACGTGCCGATGCCATCGTGGTGCTTGGTTCGGGCCGCGATCGCGGTGACCTGGCCTGGGGTACCGACCAGCCCACCGGCATCGGTCTGGAGCGCCAGCGGTATGCGGCGCGACTGGCCAAGGCATCGGGATTGCCGGTGCTGACCAGCGGCGGCTTGCACTATGGCTCCCCGCCGAGTGAAGCGAAATTGATGGCCGATTCGATGCTCGATGATTTTGGTGTCACCGTGCGCTGGCAGGAAGGGCGCAGTCGCACGACCTGGGAAAACGCCCAGATGAGCGCCGAGATGTTGCTGCCGCAGGGCATCAGACGAGTCGTGGTGGTGACCCATGCGTCGCACATGCCACGGGCAGTCTGGAGTTTCGAGCGCTCGGGGTTTGAAGTGGTTCCTGCACCGGTGGGCTTTCTGGGGCAGGACAATGCCCGCCCGCTGGGCGGCTGGATGCCGGAGTTCAAGTCGATCTGGCAATCGGGGCAGTTGATGAACGAGGCGGTGGGGCAGGTGGGGTATAGGTTGTTTTATCGTTGAAGTGTTCCCGGATCGTTCCCACGCTCCTGCGTGGGCACGCCTCAAGGGACGCTCTGCGTTCCAAGGCGGGCTGGCGTCGGCCACCAATGACGCGGAGCGTCACGGGCTGCATTCCCACGCGGAGCGTGGGAACGAGCAACCTTAAACCGTCTTGGCCATCCGTCCCGCCATCAACGCCCAGCCCAGCAGCAACACGCACACGATGATCAGCGGCCACGAGCGCCATTGCAGGTAGGGCGTCAGCCCGTGCATCGGCACCACTTCGCCGTACAGCACGCCACGCTCGAATTGCGGAATCTGTACGGTGATCTGGCCGAAGGGGTTGATCAGGCCGGTGACGCCGTTGTTGGTGGAGCGGATCATCCAGCGACCGGCTTCCAGGGCGCGCATCTGCGCCATTTGCAGGTGTTGCAGCGGGCCGATCGAGGTGCCGAACCAGGTGTCGTTGCTGATGGTCAGCAGCAGGTCGCTGCGCGCCGAGAGGCCAGCGGCGAACTCCGGGTAGACCACTTCATAGCAGATGAACGGCGCGATCTGGTAACCCTTGGCTTGCAGCAAAGACTGGTCGGCCGGGCCCCGGGCAAAGTCCGACATGGGGAGATCGAAGAACGCGATCAACCCCCGCAGAATGTCCTGCAACGGCACATATTCGCCAAATGGCACCAGTTTTTGCTTCAGATAAGTGCCGTCACCTTCACCGGTCACGGTGATGCCGTTGAAGTAACGCTTCTGCTGGTGCACCAGTTGGCGAATCGGAACGCCGGTAATCAGCGCTGAATTTCGCTCGGCGGCGAAGGTGCCCATCATGTCCAGATAGCCCTGGGCAGATTCCTTGAGCACCGGCACAGCTGTTTCCGGCCAGATCAGCAGGTCGACCCGTTTGGAGGCAAAACTCATGTCGCGGTACAACGCCAGTTGCGCGTTGAGTTGCTCGGGGTCCCACTTCATGCTTTGTTCGATGTTGCCCTGGATCGCCGCGACGCTCAGCGGATCACCCGAAGGGCTGGTCCAGGCATGGTCTTTGAGCGCCATGCCGGCGACCCACGGGCCGATCAGCAGGACCACGCCTGCTGCGATAAAGCCTTTGCGCCCGGCGCGGATCAACCGTGGCGCGTTGTACAGCAGCGCGGCGGTGAGGGCCAGGGTGAAGGAAATCAGCCACATCCCGCCCAGCGGCGCGAGGCCGGCCAAGGGGCCGTCAAGTTGGCTGTAACCGGAATACAGCCACGGAAACCCGGTGAGGAACCAGCCGCGAAAGGCTTCCTGGCCCAGCCACAGGGCGGCGAAGGCCAAGGCGTCGGCCAGCGGGGCTTCGTTACGCCGCAACCACCGGGCCCAGAGCCAGGCGGGCAGGGCGAAAAACCAGGCAATGGCGGCGATGAACAGCAGCATCAAGAAACCGGCGAGCAGCACCGAGGCGCCGCCGAAGTTGTGAATGCTGACATAGATCCAGCTGGTGCCGGCGCCAAACAGGCCGAAACCGAAGCACCAGCCACGGCCGAGGGCCTGGCGCGGTGAAAGCTCGCGCAGACCGGCATAGAACAGCCCGACCGCCAGCAGTGCCAGCGGCCAGATGTCGAACGGCGCCAGGGCCAGGGTGGTGATCGCGCCAGCCGCCATGGCCAGCAGGTTACCGGGCCAGCCGGGGCGGGTTGTCCAGCGCATGTGTGTCCTTAGCGGGTCTCGCAGGGTTTATCGGGCAATGGGTGACAGGCGCAGCAAGTGAATCCGACGGCTGTCGGCGTTCAGGATGCGAAAGCGCCAGGAGCCGATTTCCGTGGTTTCATTGCGCTTGGGCAGGTGCCCGAAAGCACTCATCACCAGGCCGCCGACGGTGTCGAACTCATCGTCGGAGAATTGACTGTCGAAAAACTCGTTGAAGTTCTCGATCGGCGTCAGGGCCTTGATCAGGAAGTCGCCGCTGGGCAGCGGCTTGATGTAGCTGTCTTCCTCGACGTCGTGCTCGTCTTCGATGTCGCCGACGATCTGCTCGAGCACGTCTTCGATGGTGACCAGTCCGGCCACGCCGCCGTATTCGTCGATGACGATGGCCATGTGGTTGTGATTGGCGCGGAATTCACGCAGCAGCACGTTCAAGCGCTTGGACTCGGGCACGAAGGTGGCCGGGCGCAGCAAGTCCTTGATGTTGAAACTGTCGCCGTTCTCCTGAAGGATCAGCGGCAGCAGATCCTTGGCCAGCAGCACGCCCATGACGTCGTCATGGCTCTCGCCGACTACCGGGTAGCGCGAGTGAGCGGAATCGACCACGGCGGGCAGGAATTCGCGAGGTGTCTGGGTCGCCTTGATGCTGACCATCTGCGAACGGGGGACCATGATGTCCCGCACTTGCAGGTCAGCGACCTGGATGGCGCCTTCGACGATGGCCAGCGCTTCGCTGTCCAGCAGTTTGTTCTGGTGTGCATCGCGCAGCAGCTCCAGCAGCTCCTGGCGGTTTTTCGGCTCATGGGCAAAAGCCTGGGTGAGCTTGCCCAGCCATGACTTCTGCCCGTTGCTCGATCGATCTTCGCTCATAGCGATTACTCTGAATCCTTTGTCGTTACAGGTTGATGTATCAGTGTTCGTCGCCGGCGTAGGGGTCGGGGTGACCCAGCTCTGCAAGCAACGTTCGTTCCAGCGATTCCATTTCCTCGGCTTCGTCATCTTCTATATGGTCGTAACCCAATAGATGCAAGCAGCCGTGAATCACCAGATGGGCCCAGTGGGCCTCAGCGGTCTTGCCTTGTTCGGCCGCTTCGCGCTCCACCACCGGGATGCAGATCACCAGATCGCCCAGCAGCGGAATGTCGAGCAGTTCGTCGGGCACGTCGGCGGGGAACGACAACACATTGGTGGCGTAGTCTTTCTGCCGCCAGGTGTGGTTCAGCTCGCGGCCTTCGGGCTCGTCCACCAGGCGGATGGTCAGTTCCGAGTCGGCGCTGCGCTGGCGCAGGGCCAGCTCGCACCATTGGCGTAACTGAGCCTCGCTGGGAGCGGGGCGTTCGCTGGCCAGTTGCAGGTCAAGTTCAAGCATCGTGGCGATTGCCCTTCTCAGCGGTCGCCAGCTCATCCTGATGATTCTCGAAGCGCTCGTAGGCTTCGACGATGCGCTGCACCAATGGATGGCGCACGACGTCCTTGGGCATGAAATGCGTGAAACTGATGCCCGGCACGTCCTTGAGCACCTGGATCACATGGTTCAGCCCGGATTTGGTGCCGCGGGGCAGGTCGACCTGGGTGATGTCGCCGGTGATCACCGCGGTGGAGCCGAAGCCGATCCGGGTCAGGAACATTTTCATCTGCTCGACCGTGGTGTTCTGGCTTTCGTCGAGGATGATGAAGCTGTTGTTCAGCGTACGGCCACGCATATAGGCCAGCGGTGCGACCTCGATGACCTGGCGTTCGATCAGCTTGGCGACGTATTCGAAGCCGAGCATTTCGTACAGTGCGTCATACAGCGGACGCAAGTACGGGTCGATTTTCTGGGCCAGGTCGCCGGGCAGGAAACCGAGTTTTTCCCCCGCTTCAACCGCCGGACGCACCAGCAGGATACGGCGCACCTGTTCGCGTTCCAGCGCATCGACGGCGCAGGCCACGGCCAGATAGGTCTTGCCGGTACCGGCCGGACCGATGCCGAAGTTGATGTCGTTGCCCAGGATTTCCTTCACGTAGCGCTGCTGATTCAAGCCGCGAGGGCGAATCATGCCTTTTTTCGTGCGCAAGGCCACGGCAGGTTCCGACGGAGCGTGGTTCTCGAGTTCTTCGAGTGCCGACTCCTGCAGGAACAGGTGGACGGTGTCCGGCGACAACTCGCTTCCCTTGGTTTCCCGATAGAGGCGGCGCAGCAGGTTTTCCGCGGAGGAGGTGTGCTTGGGTTCGCCGATCAGTTCGAACTGGTTTCCGCGGTTGCGGATCTCGATGGCCAGGCGCTGTTCGATCAAGCGCAGATGCTCGTCGAATTGCCCGCACAGATTGGCGAAGCGGCGAGCCTCAAAGGGCTCGAGAATGAAACGATGTGGTTCGATGGGTGCGTTCAAGGTCGTTTTTAGCCGCCCTGGGGCAATTAAGATGAAATCAAGGATAACGCCAGTAGGCTGGGTGCGAAAGCTCTTAAAGAGGCGAATCTGATCACAGGGCATGGCACGACCACTGTGGGAGCGAGCTTGCTCGCGATGGGGGCTTCACATTCAACATAAGTATTGACTGTCATGCCGCTATCGCGAGCAAGCTCGCTCCCACAGGAAGTGCGGGGTCACTGGACCAACGAACCGCGCAACGAGTGCGGTTGCGCGGCATCGATGTGGACGTCGGCGAACTGACCGATCAGGGCCGGAGTGTCGCAGCGGAAGTTGACGATGCGGTTGTTTTCGGTCCGCCCTTGCAATTCGCCCGGGTCTTTTTTCGAGTAATCGGTCACCAGAATCCGCTGGACGGAGCCGACCATCTGTCGGCTGATCTCGAAACCTTGCTGGTTCAAGCGATGTTGCAAGGCGTTGAGCCGTTCTTTTTTCACCTCTTCTGGTGTCTCGTCCGCCAAATCGGCGGCCGGAGTGCCGGGACGCTGGCTGTAGACGAAGGAATAGGAAAAATCGAAACCCACGTCTTCGATCAGCTTCATGGTCTGCTGGAAATCTTTCTCGGTTTCGCCGGGGAAACCCACGATAAAGTCCGAACTGATGCAGATTCCCGGCACCGCCGCCCTCAGTTTGCGCAGCTTGGATTTGTACTCCAGCGCCGTGTGGTTGCGCTTCATGGCCGCCAGGATCCGGTCGGAGCCCGATTGCACCGGCAGGTGCAGATGCTTGACCAGTTCAGGCACTTCGGCATGGGCCTGGATCAGGCTGTCGGAGAACTCCAGTGGGTGCGAGGTGGTGTAGCGGATACGGTCGATGCCCTCCACGGCCGCCACCACGCGGATCAGCTCGGCGAGGTCTGCCAGGCGCCCATCGTGGGTCAGGCCGCGATAACCGTTGACGTTCTGCCCCAGCAGCGTCACTTCCCGCACGCCGTGTTCCGCCAGGTGGATGATTTCGGCAATCACGTCGTCGAACGGCCGGCTGACTTCTTCGCCACGGGTATAGGGCACCACGCAGAACGTGCAGTACTTGCTGCAACCTTCCATCACCGACACGTAGGCGCTCGGGCCGTCGATACGGGGTTCGGGCAGGTGGTCGAATTTTTCGATTTCCGGGAACGAGACGTCGACTTGCGGCAGTTTGGTGATGCGCGCGGCGTCGATCATCTCCGGCAGGCGGTGCAGGGTCTGCGGGCCAAAGACCACGTCTACGTAGGGCGCGCGGTCACGAATGGCAGCGCCTTCCTGGCTGGCCACGCAACCGCCCACGGCGATGACCATTTCCGGGTTGGCCAGTTTCAGTTCACGCCAGCGACCGAGCTGGGAGTACACCCGGTCCTGGGCGCGCTCGCGGATGGAGCAGGTATTGAGCAGGATCACGTCGGCGTCTTCGGCACGGGCGGTGACTTCCAGGGCCTGGTGTTCACCCAGCAGATCGACCATGCGCGAGCTGTCGTACTCGTTCATCTGGCAACCGTGGGTTTCGATGTAAAGCTTCTTGGCCATGGACGGAGTCATCACGTGATTCAAAGAACCGCGCATTATAGGGAACAAGTCACCCGGTTCCTACCGCTGCGCGAGCAGTGGCTATGCTATAGTTCGCGCCCTCATTTTTACCCGCCGATGTGTTTCGCCTGCCATGACCAAACGTGAAGCTCCAATCTACAAGGTGATTTTCCTCAACCAGGGCCAGGTGTTCGAAATGTACGCCAAGCAGATCTATCAAAGTGATCTGTGGGGCTTCCTGGAAGTCGAAGAATTCGTCTTTGGCGAGCGCACGCAAATGGTCGTCGATCCGAGCGAAGAAAAGCTCAAGGCGCAGTTCGAAGGTGTGGTGCGCAGCTTCGTGCCGATGCATTCGATCGTGCGTATCGACGAGGTCGAGCGCCTGGGCACCCCGAAAATCAGCGAAGCCCGCGGCGCGGTCGGCAATGTCATGCCATTTCCGATGCCGATGCCTGAGAAGTAAGCGCCAAGACTGAGTTGCCCCCAATCGCGAGCGGGCTCGCTCCCACACTGGATCTTCTGTGTGCACATTATTTGTGAACACCCGGGATTAACTGTGGGAGCGAGCCTGCTCGCGATTAGGCTCTCAAGGCCGTGGTGGATTCAGGGCAGTGGCGAGAAGGGCGTGCGCCCGTCGGCGTTCTGCAATTCCATCAGGTATTTGCGGAAGATCTGCCCCAGCACCTGTGTCGCGACTTCCAACTCGTCGCGGGGCATCTGTTCGGCGACTTCGTCGGCGGTGTCCAGGGCTTCTTCGGCGCCATTGACCGCCGCCATCTTCAAGACAATGTAGGCCTGCACGTTGTTGGCCGGCACGCCTTCGCCATGGAAGAACATGCCGCCCAGCTTGTATTGCGCCTGGGCATGGCCTTGCAGTGAGGCTTTTTCGAAGTAGCTGAGGGCCAGTTTGAGGTCGCGCGGCGCAGCCTTGCCGTCGTAGTAGAACTCGCCCAACTCGTATTGCGCTTGTGCATCGCCCGCGTCCGCCGCTTTTTGACAGGCGTCGAGTGCCGGTGCGAGATCTTGTGGCTGGGTGTTGAGCGTGCAACGGCCCATCGCCGGGATCAACAACGAGTTGCCGCCTGCTTGTGCGTTCGCCAGCAGCGGCTGAAGGAGCAACAGGCAGCCCAGGGCAAGGGTGCGGCCGGTGCGGTTCATGGGAATCGACTTACCTCTGAGGGGCACGCGGACCCTCCGGGGGATCCAATAAGCGCGCATTATGAAATAAGCAGGGCCATCCTTACAAAGTCTTTACTCGTTTTTCTGCTGCGAGGGAGCGCTAACGGCAGCTTCGGGGGGTAATACGTAGGAAAAGGGGCAAGAGGTTGTCGTCAATCACTGACGCCAGCGTCAGCCAGCGTCAGTTATCCACAGGCTTACTTCAACGCGGCGAAGGCCCGCTCGGCGGCGTCGAGGGTGATCTTCAGCTCGGCCTCGCCATGGGCGATGGAGGTAAAGCCGGCTTCGAACGCGCTCGGTGCCAGGTACACGCCACCGTCGAGCATCAGGTGGAAGAAACGCTTGAAGCGGTCAGCGTCGCTGGCCATCACATCTTCGAAGGTCACGATGTCATCGGCGCCACTGAAGTACAGGCCGAACATGCCACCGGCCTGGGTGGTCACGAACGGAATGCCCGCTGCGTCGGCACGAATCTGCAAACCGTCGAGCAGACGGGTGGTGTAGTCGGTCAGCTCGGCGTGAAAGCCCGGGCGGCTGATCAGACGCAGGGTGGTCAGGCCGGCGGCCATGGCCAGCGGATTGCCTGACAGCGTACCGGCCTGGTAGACCGGACCCAGCGGCGCGATGCATTCCATGATGGCACGCTTGCCGCCGAAGCAACCGACCGGCATGCCGCCGCCGATGATCTTGCCGAAGGTGCTCAGGTCCGGTGTCACGCCGTAGTGGGCCTGGGCGCCGCCGAGGGCTACGCGGAAACCGGTCATCACTTCGTCGAAAATCAGCACCACGCCGTGCTGGTCGCACAGGCTGCGCAGGCCTTCGAGGAAACCCGGCGCCGGCGGTACGCAGTTCATGTTGCCAGCCACAGGCTCGACGATGATGCAGGCCACTTCCTGGCCGACTTCGCCGAGCATCTTCTCGACTTCTTCGAGGTCGTTGAACGGCAGGGTCAGGGTGTGCTTGGCAAATGCTGCGGGCACGCCGGCCGAACTTGGTACACCTTGGGTCAGCGCGCCGGAACCGGCCTTGACCAGCAGGCTGTCGGAGTGGCCGTGGTAGCAGCCTTCGAACTTGATGATGCTGTCGCGACCGGTGAAGCCCCGCGCCAGGCGAATCGCACTCATGGTTGCCTCGGTGCCGGAGCTGACCATGCGCACCATTTCCATCGACGGCACGATCGAGCAGACCAGGTCGGCCATCTCGGTTTCCATGGCGGTCGGGGCACCGTAGGACAGGCCATGCTGTAACTGGTTGCGCACCGCTTCCAGCACGTCCGGATGGCTGTGGCCGAGGATCATCGGGCCCCACGAACCGACATAGTCCACATAGCGCTTGTCATCTTCGTCCGTCACGTACGCGCCTTCGGCGTGTTTGAAGAACAGCGGGGTGCCGCCAACGCTCTTGAACGCACGAACGGGGGAGTTCACGCCGCCGGGGATGTGCTTTTGGGCATTGGCAAACAGGGTTTCGGAACGGGACATGGTTGGGCTCTCGAAATCGAAAAATTATTTGATCTGCAACAGATCGTTGAAGGCACGGGCGCGGCGCGTCACTTCCTGGGGGCTGTCGGCGCCGAACAGACCATGGACCACGGCCAGCAGGTCGACACCGTGAGCCACCAGCGGGGCGGCGTTGTCCAGGGTGATGCCGCCGATGGCGCACACCGGTATATGCAGTTTGATCCGGGCCTGGTCGAGCAGTTCAAGGTTTGCACTGGGTGCGCCGGGCTTGGTGTTGGAGTTGAAGAAGCGTCCGAACGCGACATAGCTGGCGCCCTCGCTGGCGGCCTGTTCGGCCAGTTCCAGGCTGGAATGACAGGTGGAGCCGATGATTGCGTCGCGCCCCAGCAGCGCCCGTACTGGCGCCAGAGGGCCATCGGTCTGGCCCAGGTGAACGCCGACGCCCAGGCGCGCGGCCAGTTCGGCGTCGTCGTTGATGATCAATCGGGTCTTGTAGCGCTCGCACAGATTGCGCAGCGCTTCGGCTTCGCGCAGACGGCGGGCTTCGTCGCTGCTTTTATCACGGTATTGCAGCAGGGTGACGCCACCTTCCAGTGCCGCTTGCACATACGCGAGGAATTTGCCGGCCAGCAGTTGGCTATCGGTGATGGCGTAAAGGCCACGTAGTTTCATTCCACAGCCTCCGGGGCTACGAGCAGAAATCCAGCGGCAGGCGACGCGGGACGAACTGGCCTTTGCCCAGCTGTTCGGCATCGCGCAGGGTGCGCCAGGTGTAATCCAGTGCTGTCTTGACCGCGCTGGCGAGGTGTTCGCCCTGGGCCAGTCGTCCAGCCAGGGCGCTGGCCAGGGTGCAGCCGGAACCATGGTAGCTGCCGGGCAAGCGCTGGCAGGTGAACGTTTCGCGGCGACCATCGCGGCTGTACAGGCGATTGTGGACTTCATGTTCGTCGCCGTGACCACCGGTGATCAACAGGTGCTTGACGAAGGGCAGCAGTTTTTCGGCGCATTCATCGGCGCTGCCCTCGGGCAGTTCGGCGAGGATACGTGCTTCCGGCAGATTGGGGGTGGCGATGATTGCCAGGGGCAACAGGCGTTCGCGCATGGCGTAGCCGACTTCATCCTTGCCCAATCGTCCGCCGCCACCGGCACGCAGCACCGGGTCGCAGACCATGGGCAAATGCGGGTGCGCCTGCAGCAGTTCGACCACCGTGTCGACCATTTCCAGTGAGCCGAGCATCCCCAGCTTGACCGCCGCTACCTGCGAATCGTTGAGCACGGCATTGGCTTGCGCCAGCACCCACTCCCGATCGAGCACGCGGAAATCGCTCACGTTAACCGTGTCCTGCACGGTCAACGCGGTAACGGCCGGGGCGGCATGACAACCCTGGGCGAGCAGGGCTTCGATATCTGCCTGCAAACCGGCGCCACCACTGGGGTCGTGGCCGGAGAGACAGAGGACAACGGGGCGAGAGCTGTAGATATTCATGGTGCGCGAGCTTACCACCAAACCTGTTTTGTCGGTGGTCGGACTCTGAGGGTTTTATGCTGGACTGCTTGCTCTGATGATTGCTTTTGACCCACCCGTTGCCGACCTGACCAAAGCAACAGCTCTATCTCAATGCTTGGCGCTGGAACGCCCGTTCTAGAGCCATCTGTAGGAAAAATTTCAATGGTGCAAATTGGCCATCAGCGGCTATGCTAGAAATGGATCCAACCAATAACAGGTAATGCCGGTTTTACGTCTACTCAGGGAATGGGGGGCTTCCTGATTCAACCGGACAGGCCACGCTGGGGCTTAAATGCGCTATTTGCTGATGTTGCTGCTGTGCTTGCCCGCTTTGGCAAGCGCCCTCGAATTCGATGAATTCACCCAAAGCCTGCCCTTGGGCCATGCCCTGCAGGTGTTTGAAGACACCCACGGTACGGCTACCATCGACGACGTCCTGGCAGAGGCTGCGGCGGGTCACTTCAAACCCCATGACAAAGCCACGCTGAACGCCGGTTATTCGCGCTCGGCATTCTGGCTGAAAATAGACCTGCACTACCGTCCCGGCAATCCGGACGCCCAACGCACCTGGTTGTTGGAGCTGGCCTATCCGCCGCTGGACCATCTGGACTTGTATCTGCCTGACAGCGCCGGGGCGTATCGCCTGGTTCGCCAGACCGGCGATGCCTTGCCGTTCGCCAGCCGTGAAATTCGCCAGAACAACTACCTGTTCAGCCTGGACTTCAAACCTGAACAACGCCAGGCCGTGTACCTGCGCCTGCAAAGCCAGGGTTCGATCCAGGCGCCGCTGACGTTGTGGTCGAGCACGGCCTATCTTGAGCAACAACCTGTGCGCTTGTACGTGTTGGGCACCATCTATGGCGTACTGCTGGGGATGCTGGTCTACAACCTGTTCATTTACCTGAGCGTGCGGGACACCAGTTACCTTTATTACATCGTTTATATCGCCTCGTTCGGCCTGTATCAGTTGTCGGTCAACGGAGCGGCCGTGGAGTATTTCTGGCCGGACAACCCCTGGTGGGCCAATGCCGCAACCCCCTTTTTCATCGGCTGTGCGGGTCTGTTCGGCAGCCAGTTTGCGCGCAGCTTCCTGCAAACCGCGCAACACAGTCGTTGGCTTGACCGGCTGCTGCTGGCGCTGATCGTCTACAGCGCGGTAGTGGTGGGCCTGTCGCTGATGACCAGTTACGCCTTGGCCTTGCGCCTGGCGACGGCATTGGCGCTGGTATTTACCGTGGTGATTTTCGCCGCTGGGCTGTTCGCCTGGTGGCGTGGCCTGCGGGTGGCGCGTTATTTCATCATCGCTTGGTCGGCGTTTCTGCTGGGGGGCGTGGTCAACACGATGATGGTGCTCGGTTATCTGCCGAACGTATTCCTGACCATGTACGCCAGCCAGATTGGCTCGGCCATCGAAGTAGCGCTGCTGTCCCTGGCCCTGGCCGACCGTATCAATGCCATGCGCGAGCAGCAGGCCCAGACGCTGTTTGACGCCGGGCAGAAACTTGAAGTGCTTAACCAGCAATTGGCCCATGGCAACAAACTCAAGGATGAATTCCTCGCCACCTTGACCCATGAGCTGCGCACGCCGATGAATGGCGTGATCGGTTCGCTGGAGTTGATGGAAACCGTCGAAATGAATGAGGAGCTGACCCAGTATCAACAGACCGCCGCAGGTTCTGCGCGGGACATGATGCGCATGGTCAACGGCATCCTCACCCTTACCGAGTTGCAGGCCGGCAAGCTCAAGGCCTACCCGGCGCCGTTCAGTCTGCGCGCGATGGTCGACGCCTTGCAGGTGCAGTTCGGTGCCAATGCGGCGGTCAAGAGCCTGGATTTCAAGGTCGACGTGGCACCCGGCCTGACGGACCGGCTGATCGGTGACAGTGGCAAGCTGGCCCAATGCCTGGAATGCCTGCTGGACAACGCCGTCAAGTTCACCCGTACAGGGGGCCTGGCGCTGCGGGTCAGTGGCAGGCCGTCGGGGCTCGATCGGCTGGTGCTGTCCTTTGCCGTGATCGACACCGGTATTGGTTTCACGGACCTCGGGGAGGCGAGCTTGTACCAGCGCTTCTTCCAGCTGGACGGTTCCATGACTCGGGAATACGGCGGTCTCGGCGTGGGGCTGGCGATCTGTCGGCAGCTGGTGGAGTTGCTGGGCGGACGCCTGACTCACACCTCCGAACCCGGTCGCGGCAGCCGATTCCAGTTGGATGTCGAGGTGGAAATGGCCGTGCCCGTGGAGGCGCCCACGCCATTTTCGTTCAGCCCGCGAGAAAGCGCGCGGTTGCCTCAGGATTGCACGGTGTTGCTGGCTGACGACAACAGCATTGATCTGCTGGTGATGCGCGGCATGTTGCTCAAGCTCGGTTACCGGGTGCGTACCGCCGACAGCGGCCGCGCGGCACTGGATATGCTGCAGGGCGAGAGTGTTGATGCCGTGCTGCTCGATTGCCAGTCGCCACCGCTGGACGGGGTGTCGGTCTGCTGTCAGATCCGTACACTCGCCGGCTGCGAGGACCTGCCGGTGTTTGTGGTCAGTCCCAATCCGAATCACGAGCGCTGCACGTCGGGCGCGTTGACCGATTACCTGAGCAAACCGGTGAAATTCGAGGTGTTGCGCACGATTCTGCAACGGCGGGTACTTTGTCCAAAACAGGGTGAAAGCGCCGATATTTAGGCGGGTATGACACTTTGTTCGGCCCAGGGGCGGTGCTTAACTGAACCTCTGCTGGCCGACCAAGGAGCCCTGTCATGAACCTGCACCAGTTCGCCGAGACCCACGAGGTCACCAATCAGCCACCGTCCCTGGATGGCGCCAACCTCTATCGCATCGACCTGCCGCTGCAACAGTGGTCGCAGCGTTTTGGTGCGGGTTGGGCGCAAGGGCGGATCGATGCGTATGGCGCACTGGCCGGCGGGCCGCTGATGGAAGCGGGGTTTCTGGCGAACCAGAACAAGCCGGTGTTTTCCAGCCACGACCGCTACGGCCATCGCATCGATCTGGTGGAATTCCATCCCGCTTACCACCAGTTGATGCGCACGGCCGTCGAGCATGGCTTGCCCAGCCTGCCATGGGCCCAGCCGCAACCCGGCGCCCACGTCGCCCGAGCCTCGATGACTTATCTGCACAGCCAGGCTGAAGCCGGCACCGGTTGTCCGCTGACCATGACCTTCGCCAGCGTCCCGGCGTTGCGTTTGCAACCGGACCTGGCCGAGCTCTGGGTGCCCAAAGCGCTCGCCACCGAGTACGACCCGCGAAACGTCGGCATGGCCCACAAGGCCGGGGTGACCCTCGGCATGGCGATGACTGAAAAGCAGGGCGGCACGGACGTGCGGGCCAACACCACCAAAGCTTATCCGGTGGGCGCCAGCGGTCCGGGCCAGGCCTATGAGCTGGTGGGCCACAAGTGGTTCTGCTCGGCGCCGATGTGCGATGCCTTTCTGACCCTGGCCCAGACCGACAAGGGCCTGAGCTGTTTCCTGCTGCCGCGCCATCGTCCGGACGACACCCGTAATCAGTTCTATATCCAGCGGCTGAAGAATAAGCTGGGCAACTGTTCCAACGCCTCCAGCGAAGTTGAATTCCGTGGTGCACTGGCCTGGATGGTCGGTGAGGAAGGGCGAGGCGTGCCGACCATCATCGAGATGGTCGCCATGACCCGCTTCGATTGCATGGTCGGTTCCAGTGCTCTGATGCGCCAGGCCCTGACCCAGGCCAGCCATCACTGCGCGCATCGCAAGGTCGGTGGCAAGTTGTTGAGCGAACAGCCACTGATGCAAAACGTATTGGCTGACCTGGCGCTGGAAAGTGAAGCCGCCCTCGCCCTGAGCCTGCGCATGGGCCGGGCGCTGGACCACTTGAGTGACGAACACGAGGCCAAGTTCGCGCGGCTGGTGACTGCGGTGGGCAAATACTGGATCTGCAAACGCGCCCCCGCGATGATCAACGAAGCCGCCGAATGCATGGGCGGCGCTGGTTATGTCGAAGACAGCATCCTGCCGCGCCTCTATCGTGAAGCACCGGTGAACTCGACCTGGGAAGGCTCCGGCAATGTACAGTGCTTGGATGTGTTGCGGGCGCTGTCCAAGGAACCGGGCGTGCTTGAAGTGCTGTTCACCGAGCTGGGTGACGGCCACGGCGACAAACGCCTGGCTGCCCACATCGATCGGTTGCAGGCGGCGTTCAAGGATACCGCTGACATCCAGTACCGCGCCCGGCAATTGACTGAAGAGATCGCCATCGGCCTGCAAGCCAAGCTGCTGCTGGAAGCGGGCAACAGCGACGTCAGCGACGCCTTCATCGCCAGCCGCCTGGGTTCGGCTGGCCGGGCATACGGCGCCTTGCCCCGAGGCCTGAATGTCGAGGCCATCGTGACACGCTCCACGCCCCAGGGTTTCTAAACGCCGAACCTGTGGGAGCGAGCTTGCTCGCGAAGGCGTAGGCACATCCAACATCTCTGGTGACTGATACACCGCTATCGCGAGCAGGCTCGCTCCCACAAGGGATCTGCGACGAATGAAGAACCTGCGATTGGCGGCGATCAAGGGTGGGAGCGAGCTTGCTCGCGATGGCGTCGGCACATTCAACATCTTTGCTGACTGATACACCGCTATCGCGAGCAGGCTCGCTCCCACAGGGGATCTGCGACGAGTGAAGAATCTGCGACTGGTGGTGATCAAGGGTGGGAGCGAGCTTGCTCGCGATGGCGGCGGCACATTCAACATCTCGGGTGACTGATACACCGCTATCGCGAGCAGGCTCGCTCCCACAGGGGATCTGTGGTGAATGAAGAATCTGCGGCTGGCGGCGATCAAGGGTGGGAGCGAGCCTGCTCGCGATGGCGTAGGCACATTCAACATCTTTGCTGACTGATACACCGCTATCGCGAGCAGGCTCGCTCCCACAGGGGATCTGCGGTGAATGAAGAACCTGCGGCTGGTGGTGATCAAGGGTGGGAGCGAGCTTGCTCGCGAAGGCGTAGGCACATCCAACATCTTTGCTGACTGACACAGCGCTATCGCGAGCAAGCTCGCTCCCACAGGGGATCTGCGGTGAATGAAGAATCTGCGACTGGCGGTGATCAAGGGTGGGAGCGAGCCTGCTCGCGATGGCGTTGGCACATTCAACATCTCGGGTGACTGATACAGCGCTATCGCGAGCAGGCTCGCTCCCACAGGGGATCTGCGGTGAATGAAGAATCTGCGGCTGGCGGCGATCAAGTGTGGGAGCGAGCCTGCTCGCGATGGCGGCGGCACATTCAACATCTCGGGTGACTGACACAGCGCTATCGCGAGCAGGCTCGCTCCCACAGGGGATCTGTGGTGAATGAGGAATCTGCGGCTGGCGGCGATCAAGTGTGGGAGCGAGCTCGCCCCCACAGGGGATCTGTGGTGAATGAAGAATCTGCGGCTGGTGGTGATCAAGGGTGGGAGCGAGCTTGCTCGCGAAGGCGTCGGCACATTCAACATCTCGGGTGACTGATACACCGCTATCGCGAGCAAGCTCGCTCCCACAAGGGATCTGTGGTGAATGAAGAATCTGCGGCTGGCGGCGATCAAGGGTGGGAGCGAGCCTGCTCGCGATGGCGTAGGCACATTCAACATCTCGGGTGACTGATACACCGCTATCGCGAGCAGGCTCGCTCCCACAGGGGATCTGCGGTGAATGAAGAACCTGCGGCTGGTGGTGATCAAGTGTGGGAGCGAGCTTGCTCGCGATGGCGTAGGCACATTCAACATCTCGGGTGACTGATACACCGCTATCGCGAGCAGGCTCGCTCCCACAGGGGATCTGCGGTGAATGAAGAATCTGCGGCTGGTGGTGATCAAGGGTGGGAGCGAGCTTGCTCGCGAAGGCGTCGGCACATTCAACATCTCGGGTGACTGATACACCGCTATCGCGAGCAAGCTCGCTCCCACAGGGGATCTGTGGTGAATGAAGAATCTGCGGCTGGTGGTGATCAAGGGTGGGAGCGAGCTTGCTCGCGATGGCGGCGGCACATTCACATCTCTGGTGACTGATACAGCGCTATCGCGAGCAGGCTCGCTCCCACAGGGGATCTAAGGTGAATGAAGAATCTGCGGCTGGCGGCGATCAAGGGTGGGAGCGAGCCTGCTCGCGATGGCGGCGGCACATTCAACATCTCGGGTGACTGATACACCGCTATCGCGAGCAAGCTCGCTCCCACAGGGGATCTAAGGTGAATGAAGAATCTTCGGCTGGTGGCGATCAAGGGTGGGAGCGAGCTTGTTCGCGATGGCGGCGGCACATTCACATCTCTGGTGACTGATACAGCGCTATCGCGAGCAGGCTCGCTCCCACATGGGGATTTGTGGTGGATGATCGATCGCGCCCAATACGCCACTGTTCCCGTCGGACGACGATGCAGGCAAGATGAAGGCCTGCAAGTCAGAACACAGGAAGCTGATCGTGACCGAAGCGTTTATTGTCGTTCAAACCGCCGAACAAGCCGTGGATCGTTTGGCGGCCCTGCACGAGCGTGCGACCACTGCGCTGAACCAGGCGCTCAAGCGGTACCTCAAGGATCGTATCGAGCCGGATGCCGAACAGCGGGCGTTGTTTCGCTATCCCGCCCTGCGCCTGACCTATCACTGCCATGGCGAAGTCCCGCAAACCACCCGCGCCTACGCCAAGGTCCAGTTGCCGGGCACCTACAGTGTCACCGTCACCCACCCGGCTGCGTTCCGTAAATACCTGCTGGAGCAGTTGGTCCCGCTGATGCACGACTTTACCGTCACCGTCGAAGTGGGTGTCAGCGAGCAGAACATCCCCTATCCCTACGTGGTGGAGCAGGGCGATGAACTGGCCGGCTCCGGCGTGACTGCCGCGGTGCTGGCGCGAGTGTTCCCCAGCACCGACCTGTCGGCCGCCACCGATGGCATTGCCGACGGCCTCTATGACTGGGAAAACACCGACCCGCTACCGCTGGCTCTGTTTGACGCGGCGCGGGTGGACTTTTCCCTGCGTCGGCTGGTGCATTACACCGGCAGCGACTGGCGCCATGTGCAGCCGTGGATCCTGCTGACCAACTATCACCGTTATGTGGATCAGTTCATTGTCCATGGCTTGGAGCAACTGCGCAGCGACCCGCGTTTTGTGCGCATGGTCCTGCCGGGCAACGTGATCATCGAAAAGAGCATGGACCACGGTGAAGCCTCGGCGATCGCCGCGGGCGTGGTCTGGCACCGCTATCAGATGCCGGCCTATCACCTGCAGGCCAGCGACGGCCACGGCGTGACCCTGGTGAACATCGGCGTCGGGCCGTCCAACGCCAAGAACATCACCGACCACCTGGCCGTGCTGCGCCCCCACTGCTGGCTGATGATCGGTCACTGCGGTGGGCTGCGGCAGTCCCAGACCATCGGCGACTACGTGCTGGCCCACGCTTACATGCGCCGCGATGGCATCCTCGACCGGGTCGTGCCGCCGAATATTCCGATCCCGGCCCTGGCTGAAGTGCAGATGGCCTTGCAGCAAGCGGCGGCCAATGTCACCGGTGAAAAGGGCGACGAGCTGAAGAAGCGCCTGCGCACCGGCACCGTATTGACCTACGACGACCGCAACTGGGAGTTGCGCTGGGCCCAGGAGCGTCCGTTGATCAACCTGTCCCGCGCCGTGGCGGTGGACATGGAAAGCGGCACCATCGCCGCTCAGGGATACCGCTTGCGGGTGCCGTACGGCACGTTGCTTTGTGTCTCGGACAAACCGCTGCACAGCGAGATCAAATTGCCGGGTTCGGCCAACGCGTTTTACGAACGGGCGGTCAACCAGCACCTGAAGATCGGCATCGCGGCGCTGGACCTGTTGCGCAACGAACTCAACTCGCTGCACTCGCGCAAGTTGCGCAGCTTCGACGAGCCGCCGTTCCGCTGATGAACTGATCCCGGTTGAAGGGGCAGTGGTTATTTAACGGTCGGGCCACTAGCATGGTCGGCCCAGACCGTTAGATGTTGTGTTTGCCATGCCCCGTCCGCCACGTCCCGCTTCCCGCCGCCCTGGCGCGAAACCTCCCGCATCCGCCCCGCGCCGTGTGGCCAAGGCCCCGCCGGCCGAGCCGAGGCTGATCCTGTTCAACAAACCCTTCGATGTGCTGACGCAATTTTCTGACGATCAAGGGCGGGCGACGCTCAAGGACTTTATCGACGTGCCCGGCATTTATCCCGCCGGGAGGCTGGATCGCGACAGCGAAGGGTTGCTGCTGCTGACCAACGACGGGCAGTTGCAGGCCCGCATCGCCGACCCCCGGCACAAACTGGCCAAGACCTATTGGGTGCAAGTAGAAGGTGAGCCCAGTGCCGAGCAATTGCAGCGTCTGTGCGATGGCGTGGAACTGAACGACGGCATGACCTTGCCCGCACGAGCGCGACAACTGGACGAACCGCAGCTATGGCCGCGCAACCCGCCGGTGCGCTTTCGTAAAAGCGTGCCGACCAGCTGGCTGGAACTGGTGATTCGCGAAGGGCGTAACCGTCAGGTACGGCGCATGACCGCCGCGGTGGGCTTGCCGACATTGCGTCTGGTGCGGGTCAGGATCGGTGACTGGACGCTTGAAGGGCTGGATCAGGGACAGTGGAAGGAAGTGCCGGCGCGTTTATAAGGTGCCGGTCTCGATCAGGCCGATCACCACGCTCTTGATGACGAATGCCGCCACGCCCAGTCCCAGCACGAAAAACAGGATGAACGAGCCGAAACGCCCGGCCTTGGACTTCTTCGCCAGATCCCAGACGATAAAACCCATGAAAATGATCAGGATGCTGACAAGGCCAGTCATCATCCACTCTTCGAAAACCACAGGATCCATCGAAACACTCCGGCGTGGGCGAGGTTGAAAAGGCGGGGCGAGTATACGGCATGGAAAGAGGGCGAAGGATTGGGCTGCGACGGTGTGTCGCAGCTATTCATCGCCTGGGCTGACGCAGCGGTGTTCTCTTCAGTCGTGGTGGACACCGGCCCGCTTGAGCATCTGTTTGCAGCGTTCGGACAAGTGAAACACCCGCAGGTGCTTGCCGGCCTTGCTATAGCGTTCACGCAGGGTCTTGAGCGCCGCGATGGCCGAATAGTCGACAAAGCTCAAGTGACGGCAGTCCAGGGTTACCAGGGACGGATCGTTGGCCGGGTCGAACTGGTTGAGAAACGGCGTGGTCGAGGCGAAGAACAGGGTGCCGTGCAGGCGATAGAGCTTGCTGCCGTCCGCTTCCAGATGCGTATCGGCGTACAGCTCCCGGGCCTGTTGCCAGGCAAAGTTGAGCGCCGCAATGATAATGCCGCACAGCACCGCGGTGGCCAGATCGGTGAACACCGTGATGGTCGTCACCGCGATGATCACCAACACGTCATTGACGGGCACTTTGTTGATCACCCGTAGCGAGGCCCAGGCAAAGGTCTGCTGGGACACCACGAACATCACGCCTACCAGCGCGGCCAACGGGATGCGCTCGATCAACGGCGACAGAAACAACACGAACAGCAGAACCATCACCCCGGCCACCACGCCGGATAACCGGCCGCGCCCGCCCGAACTCAGGTTGATCACGGTCTGGCCGATCATTGCGCAACCGCCCATGCCGCCGAACAGTCCTGAGGCCATGTTGGCCGCGCCCAACGCTACGCACTCGCGGTCCGGGTAGCCGCGGCTCTCGGTGATCTCGTCGGTCAGGTTCAGGGTCAGCAGGGTTTCCAGCAGGCCGACCATCGCCATCACCACCGCATAGGGCGCGATGATCCGCAAGGTATCCAGGTTCCAGGGAATGTCCGGCCAGACAAAAGCCGGCAGGCCGCCGGCGATATGCGCCATATCACCCAGGGTGCGGGTCGGCAGCCCGAAAAAGTACACCGCCAGGCCAACCCCCAGGATTGCCACCAGGGCCGGCGGAACACTGCGGGTCAGGCGTGGCAACAGGTAGACGATGGCCATGGTCAGCGCCACCAGGCCGATCATCAGGTACAACGGGCCGCCGCTGAGCCAGGTCTCGCCGCTCTTGAAGTGTTCCAGTTGCGCCAGGGCGATGATGATCGCCAGGCCGTTGACGAAACCGAGCATCACCGGGTGAGGCACCATGCGCACCAGTTTGCCCAGCCGCAACAGCCCGAACGCCATCATGATCAACCCGCCCAGCAGCACAGTGGCCAGCAGGTATTGCACGCCGTGTTGCACCACCAGCGCGACAATCACCACGGCCATCGATCCCGCCGCGCCAGACACCATGCCTGGCCGCCCGCCGAACAGCGCGGTCAGCGTGCAGATGATGAAAGCGCCGTACAACCCCATCAGCGGGTTGAGATGGGCCACCAGGGCGAACGCGATGCATTCGGGCAGCAAGGCAAAAGACGTGGTGAGGCCGGCGAGGGCGTCGGCGCGAAGACGTGCTGGTTTCATGATTTTCCTGGCTGGGCAGCGCTTGAGAGTCGACTGCCGTGGGCGTGGTGCAAAAACAGGGTGGGGATGGTACGGAATTGAGTGCGGTGCGGCCAGTGGTTGGTCGTCGTGTGGGTGATTGCGGGGCGGCTTCGCAGCCCGGAAGGCGCACGCTTCCTCGCCACGAGAGACGGCCAGGGATGAAAATCCTGCACTGAATTTACATGGCAGGTGGTGGGCGATGTCCGTCAGCGACATTTCTTGTCTGTGTACGAAAATTACTTTCAGTACGTTTGAAGATTGCTCCTCGAAATGATTTATGAGTTTCACAAACACAACGACGTGACCCCATTCGAGGAGTAACGCATGGCCCCTGCATTCGGTTATTGGCTGTTGGTCTACGCGGCCATCGCCATCATTGCGCTGATCGTTTTGATCGCCCGATATCGGCTTAATCCGTTCATTGTCATTACGCTGGTGTCCATTGGCCTGGCGCTGCTGGCCGGGATGCCGCCGTCCAGTGTGGTCGGGGCGTATGAGGCGGGCGTCGGCAAGACCCTGGGGCACATCGCGCTGGTGGTGGCCTTGGGCACGATGCTCGGCAAGATGATGGCCGAGTCCGGCGGGGCCGAGCGCATGGCGCAAACGCTGATCGAGCGCTTCGGCGAGCGCAACGCCCATTGGGCGATGGTGTGCATTGCCTTCCTGGTGGGGCTGCCGTTGTTTTTCGAAGTCGGTTTCGTGCTGCTGGTGCCCATCGCGTTCACCATTGCCCGGCGCGTGGGCGTGTCAATCCTGATGGTGGGGTTGCCGATGGTCGCCGGTCTCTCGGTGGTGCATGCCCTGGTGCCGCCGCACCCGGCGGCGATGCTGGCGGTGCAGGCGTTCCAGGCCTCGGTGGGGCAGACCTTGCTGTACGCGATCCTGATCGGTATTCCTACCGCGATCATTGCCGGCCCTGTGTATGCCAAATTCATCGTGCCGCGCATCCAACTGCCGGACGATAACCCGCTGGAGCGCCAATTCCTCGACCGCGAGCCCCGCGCCAATCTGCCAGGTTTCGGGATAACCCTGGGGACCATTCTGCTGCCGGTGGTGCTGATGTTGATCGGCGGTTGGGCCAACCTGATCTCCGAGCCGGGCAGCGGCTTCAATCAGTTCCTGCTGTTCATCGGCAACTCGGTGATTGCCTTGCTGCTGGCGACCCTTCTCAGCTTCTGGACGCTGGGCCTGGCCCAGGGCTTCAACCGTGAGTCGATCCTCAAGTTCACCAATGAATGCCTGGCGCCAACGGCCAGTATTACGTTGCTGGTGGGCGCTGGCGGTGGTTTGAACCGGATCCTGGTGGACGCCGGAGTCACTCAACAAATCGTCGGCCTGGCCCAGGAATTCCAATTATCACTACTGGTCATGGGCTGGTTGTTCGCCGCCCTGATGCGCGTCGCCACCGGTTCGGCCACGGTGGCGATGACCACGGCCTCCGGTATCGTCGCCCCCGTGGCGATCGGTCTGGGCTATCCCCATCCCGAGCTGCTAGTGCTGGCCACCGGCGCCGGGTCGGTGATCTTTTCCCACGTCAACGACGGCGGCTTCTGGCTGATCAAGGAATACTTCAATATGACCGTCACTCAAACTTTCAAGACCTGGACCGTACTCGAAACGCTGATCTCCCTGGTTGCGTTCGGCCTGACCCTAGGACTTGCGCGCTTGCTTTAATCGCAGCGCTCCAACACAGGTGCCGTCATGGACATCCTTTACCAGATTCGCTCCCGTCAGGATTCCTTCAGCGCCGGCGAAGGAAGAATCGCCCGGCTGATGCTCGACGACGTAGGGTTCGCCGCCTCGGCCAGCCTGGATGAACTGGCCCAGCGGGCCGAAGTCAGCAGTGCCACGCTGTCACGGTTTGCCCGTACCGTTGGCTGCCGCGACCTGCGGGACTTGCGCCTGCAACTGGCCCAGGCCAGTGGCGTCGGCAGCCGGTTTCTCGACCCCGCCGGCGCGCCCGAGCAATCGGCGTTTTATGGGCAGATCGTCGGCGATATCGAGACGACGCTGCGTCAGCACCTGTCGGCATTCGAGGAGTCTCGGTTCAGCGACGCGGTGCGGATGCTCGGCAAGGCGCGGATGATTCACGCGTTCGGGCTCGGCGGTTGGTCGGCGTTGTGCGGCGAGGAGTTGCAGGTACGGCTGGTGCGTTTCGGCTACTCGATTGCCGCCTGCCGGGATCCGGTGATGATGCGCATCACCGCCACCTCATTGAGCCAGGAGCATTTGGTCATCGCCTGTTCACTCACCGGCATCACCCCGGAACTGCTTGGCGCGGTGGAACTGGCGCGCAGTTATGGTGCGCCCATCCTGGCCATCACCCGCGCCGACTCGCCGCTGGCCCGATTGGCCGACGTGGTGCTGCCGCTGCAAGGCGCCGAAACCTCGTTCATTTATAAGCCCACGGCGGCGCGCTACGGCATGCTGCTGGCCATCGATGTACTCGCCACCGAGCTTGCGCTGGCCCACCCCGAAGACAATCAAGAGCGTCTGCGGCGAGTCAAACTCGCCCTGGACGATTACCGCGGTGGCGACGATCACTTGCCGCTGGGAGACTGAGATGCTGTACGACACGCTTATCCGCAACGCACGGGTCATCGATGGCAGCAACACCCCCGGTTACAGCGCCGACGTGGCGATCCGTGCCGGTCGCATCGAGCGCATCGCCGACCTGCGCGATGCCCGGGCAATCGAAGAAATAGACGCCGCCGGCCGGGTGCTGGCTCCAGGGTTCATCGATGTGCACACCCACGACGACACGGTGGTCATTCGCCAACCGCAGATGCTGCCCAAACTCAGCCAGGGCGTGACCACGGTGATTGTCGGCAATTGCGGTATCAGCGCTTCGCCGGTGAGTTTGCGGGGCGAGCCGCCGGACCCGATGAATTTGCTCGGCACCGCCCAAGCGTTCGTCTATCCGCGTTTCGATGATTATCGTTCGGCGGTGGAGGCGGCCACGCCGGCGGTCAACGTGGCGGCGCTGGTGGGGCACACGGCGCTGCGCAGCAACCACATGGATGATTTGTTGCGCACCGCCAGCGTGAGAGAAATCGCCGCCATGCGTCAGCAACTGCGCGAAAGCCTGGAGGCCGGCGCGCTGGGGTTATCCACCGGCCTGGCCTACGCCAACGCATTTTCGGCCTCCACCGATGAAGTCATGCAACTGACCCAAGAGCTGAGCGCATTCGGGGCGGTCTACACCACCCATCTGCGCAGCGAATTCGAACCGGTGCTTGAGGCCATGGACGAAGCGTTCCAGATCGGCCGTCACGCTCGCAGCCCGGTGATCATTTCCCACCTCAAATGTGCGGGTGCCGGGAATTGGGGGCGCAGTCCTCAGGTGCTCGCGGCGCTGGAGAATGCGGCGAAAACCCATCCGGTCGGTTGTGATTGCTACCCCTATGCGGCCAGCTCCTCGACCCTGGATCTCAAGCAGGTGACCGATGCCCATCGCATCACCATCACCTGGTCGACGCCTCATCCGCACATGGGAGGGCGCGATCTGGCTGACATCGCCGCCGAATGGGATGTGCCGCTGCTGGAGGCTGCGCGGCGCCTGCAACCGGCCGGCGCGGTGTACTACGGCATGGACGAAAGCGACGTACGACGAATCCTCGCCCACCCGTTGTCCATGGTCGGCTCCGACGGTTTGCCGGAGGATCCGTTTCCGCATCCGCGCTTGTGGGGGGCTTTCCCGCGGGTGCTGGGGCATTTCAGCCGAGACATCGGGCTGTTTGCGTTGCACACCGCCGTGCACAAAATGACCGGCCTGTCGGCGGCGCGCTTCGGCCTGAAGGACCGTGGGGAAGTTCGGGAAGGGCATTGGGCGGATCTGGTGTTGTTCGATCCTCATACCATCAGGGATGTCGCCGATTTCAACGAGCCGCAACGGGCCGCCGAAGGTATCGATGGGGTTTGGGTCAACGGCGTCTTGAGCTACCGCGAGGGCCGGGCGAACGGGCGCAGGCACGGGCGGTTTCTGGCGCGAGAAGGGGATCTACGCCGTGGATTCAGTTCGTCACCCGGCGCTTGAGAGGTGGAAACACAATGGAATGCCCCTGTGATCTGCTTCTCAGTGGTGGCATTGCGATATTAAAGAAGCCGGCGATATAGCCGAAGCAATGAGTTCAACCCATCTAAACTGGGTCTTTTCAGCCAGGGAGCAACCCATGAGCTTCGGTAAAACCACCCCGATCCTGCGGATCTTCGATGAAACCAAGGCATTGGCGTTCTATGTCGACTTCCTGGGATTTACCGTCGACTGGCAACATCGCTTTGGTGACGATTTTCCGCTGTACCTGCAAGTCTCTCGCGACGGATGCGTGCTGCACCTGTCCGAACACCATGGCGACTGCACCCCGGGCTCGGCACTGCGCATCGAAACGGATGAACTGGAAGCTTTCCAGGCGCAACTGCTGGCCAAGCAATACCCCTTCGCCCGCCCTCAGATTCAGGCCATGCCGTGGGGTAGCCAGGACATGACGGTGGTCGATCCGTTTGGCAATCGGTTGGTGTTTACCAACGGGATTAGTGTGTAACGAGGTTGGATACATTGATGGGCGAGCGGGGGCGTTGGGCTAGATCTGCCGCCACGTGACGAAAGAGCCAAGGTGATGGATCTTTTTGACTGATTGTAATGACATTGCGCAAAGCGCCCATTTCTTCCGGGAAATGGGCGCCCGCCATGATCAAACCCGGAAGTGACTCACCATCATCTGCAACTGATTACCCAAGCGGGCCAGTTCAACACTGGACGCTGCGGTTTCTTCGCTGGCGGCGGCGGTCTGTTCGGACACGTCGCGTACGTTGATGATGCTGCGGCTGATCTCCTCGGCCACGGCGCTTTGCTCTTCGGCAGCGGCAGCGATCTGCTGGTTCATCGACTGGATGTTCGACACCGTGCGGGTGATGTTTTCCAGTGATACACCGGCCTTGCGGGTCAGGGCTACGCTGCTGTCGGTGAGGCTGCGGCTGTTGTTCATCACGGCGGCCACTTGTTGGGTGCCGTTCTGCAGGCCGGCCACCAGGCCTTCGATTTCCTCGGTGGACTTTTGTGTGCGCTGGGCCAGGCCACGGACTTCGTCGGCAACCACCGCGAAGCCACGACCGGCTTCACCGGCGCGCGCCGCTTCGATTGCCGCGTTCAGGGCCAACAGGTTGGTTTGTTCGGCGACGGCCTTGATCACGTCCATGACACTGCCGATCTTGTCGCTTTCCTGTTGCAGCACGGTCATGGCGTCGGTGGAGCGCTCCACTTCACTGGCCAGGCGTTCGATCTGGGCGATGGCTTCGTTGACCACCTGGTCGCCGGCACGGGCTTCACCGTCTGCGGCGGCGGCTGCCTGGGATGCCTCTTCGGCGTTGCGGGCAACTTCCTGAACCGTGGCGGTCATCTCGTGCATGGCGGTCGCCACCTGATCGGTCTCGACTTTCTGGCTGTTGACGCCGGCGCTGGTCTGCTCGGTTACTGCGGACAATTGTTCGGCAGCACTGGCGATCTGGGTCACGCCGTCACGGATGCCGCTGATCAGGTCGCGCAGGGTCACGCCCATGCGTGCGATGCCCTGTTGCAGTACGCCCAGCTCATCGCGACGGGTGACGATGAGGTTGTGCGAGAGGTCGCCACTGGCAATGCGATCGACCACGGCCAGGGTTTCGCGCAGCGGTCGGGTGATCTGGCGAGTGATGATGACCGCCGCGATGATGCCTACCAGCAACGCCAACAACGTGCTGACCAGTTGCAGGGTGCGGGCCTGGGCGCTTTCGGCATCGCGACGGTCGAGCTGGATCTGATACAGCTGTTCGCTCAGGGAGACGATGGTCGTGCCCTGGTCGGTCATTTCCTTGCGAGCCTGCGCCGCCTCGGCAATGGCCAGGGTGAAAGCCTGGACGGAGCTGCGGTATTGAGTCAGGGCAGCTTCGAGCTGACGCAGCTCACCTTGCCGGGTGCTGGCGAAATACGCATTCAGCGGTTGGAGCGAAGCGAGGGCGGCGCCCAGTTGGGCGACGGCCTTGCGTTCGTTTTCGGGGTTGCTGTTGGCGGTGTAGCCGCGCACTTCATAGCGGGCCAACATGAACGCCTGCTTGGCCTCGGTGATGGCCTGGTACTGTTCCAGGCGCTGGTCGCTCGAGAGCATTTGCTGAACGTCAGTATTGATCGTCTCGATCAGCTGGTAAGCGGTCCCGGCGTTGGCAGTCATCGCGTCGCGGGCGGTGTTGGCGCTGCGGTAGGCGTTGCGCATTTTGTTCAGGGACACCTGATAGGCGCTGATCGTCGCGCTCTGCTCCTTGAGCAGCTTGACGTTTTCCGGGCTCTTGAAGCTGCTCAGCAGCGCGTTCTGTTGCGCAACGAAACTATCGAGGGTGGTTTGCACATTCTGTGCGGCGGTCTCGTCGCCATTGGTGAGCATGTATTGCAGGCGCACGACCCGAAGTTTGGTCAAGCCGGCATTGAGCTTGGTGATGTCGCTCATCCAGTTGCTGCGGTCGATCAGCCCTCCCAGGCTGGTCCAACTGGTCAGCGCCAGGACGCAGGTCAGTACCAGCACCAGGCCAAAGCCCAGGCCCAGTTTCATGTTGACGCTAATGTTGCCAAACCAGCTATTCATCATATTCCTCCAGGAACGTTGTGCTGCTTGATCGTCGGTACGCTGGAAGATTGTTGTTTTTGAGCCAGCTAAAACGTGTAACAGGGCTGTATCGGCTGCCGACTCTGGATCTGAAAGGATTTTTTTGGAGTGTCAGGCATTGGCTGGAGAACTTGCTGCGCGCCTCAGGGTTATCCTGAATTCCAGGCAAAAAAAAGCCCGCGGGAGGGCGGGCTAAAACCTTAGTTTCTTGAATGAGCGAGGGGACTTTACCCAATCACGCGAACGCGTGGGGTGAAGAAAAGTTCATGAGAGGCGGGTGGCAATGAGCAGAGAACGAAGCCCTCAACCTGGATCAGATTGAGGGCTTCTCTCAGCGCCTGACAACCTCACCTCAGATCAAACCGATCCAGGTTCATCACCTTGACCCACGCCGCGATGAAGTCGCTAACGAACTGCTCCTGCGCATCTGCGCTGGCATACACTTCGGCCAGGGCCCGTAGTTGGGCGTTGGAGCCGAAGACCAGATCGACACGAGTGCCGGTCCATTTGACCTGACCGGTCTTGCGGTCGCGGGCTTCGAACGTTTGCTGGTCGTCTGAGAGCGGTTTCCATTCCACGCCCATGTCCAGCAGGTTGACGAAGAAGTCGTTGGTCAACGCACCTGGCCGTTGGGTGAAAACCCCATACCGGGTTTGGCCGACATTGGTCTCGAGCACGCGCAGGCCGCCGATCAGTGCGGTCATTTCCGGTGCACTGAGGGTCAGCAGTTGCGCCTTGTCGATCAGCAGTGCCTCGGCGGATACGCGATACCTGCCCTTTAGGTAGTTGCGAAAGCCATCGGCGATGGGTTCAAGAAAGCCGAACGACTCGACGTCGGTCTGCTCCTGGCTGGCGTCCATACGCCCCGGCGAGAAAGGCACCGTCACGCTGAGCCCGGCATTCTTCGCCGCCTGTTCAATGCCGGCGCTGCCAGCCAGCACGATCAGGTCCGCCAGGGAGATTTTTTTACCACCGGACTGGGCACCGTTGAACTCGTCCCGGATTTTTTCGAGAGTCGCCAGCACCTGCGCCAATTGTTCCGGCTGGTTGGCCGGCCAATCTTTCTGCGGGGCCAGACGCAGCCGGCCACCGTTGGCACCGCCGCGCTTGTCGGAGCCACGGAAACTGGACGCGGCCGCCCAGGCGGTGGACACCAGTTGTGAAACCGACAGGCCCGAGGCCAACAGCTTGCCTTTGAGGGACGCGATGTCGCTGTCGTTGACCAGAGCATGGTCCACTGCCGGGATAGGGTCCTGCCAGAGCAGCTCTTCGTTGGGCAGTTCCGGGCCGAGGTAGCGCGAGAGCGGGCCCATATCGCGGTGGATCAGCTTGAACCAGGCCCGGGCGAAGGCGTCGGCCAATTGGTCCGGGTTCTCCAGGAAGCGCCGTGAGATTTTTTCGTAGATCGGGTCGAAGCGCAGCGCCAGGTCAGTGGTCAGCATGGTTGGATTACGCCGCTTGGACGGATCATGGGCGTCCGGAATGATACCCGCGCCAGCACCGTTTTTCGGGGTCCACTGATGGGCACCGGCCGGGCTCTTGGTCAGCTCCCACTCAAACCCGAACAGGTTCTCCAGATAATTGTTGCTCCAGCGGGTAGGTGTGGTGGTCCAGGTCACTTCCAGGCCACTGGTGATGGTGTCGGGGCCTTTGCCGGTGCCGAATGCGTTCTTCCAGCCCAGGCCCTGTTGTTCCAGGCCGGCGGCTTCAGGCTCGGCGCCGACATTGTCCGCAGGCCCTGCGCCGTGGGTCTTGCCAAAGGCATGGCCGCCGGCAATCAGGGCCACGGTTTCTTCATCGTTCATCGCCATGCGGCCAAAGGTTTCGCGGATATCCAGCCCCGCAGCGACCGGGTCCGGTTGACCCTCGGGGCCTTCCGGGTTGACGTAGATCAGCCCCATCTGCACGGCGGCCAGCGGGTTCTCCAGATTGCGCCCCAGATCGGTACGGCTTTCTTCATTGCCCGGCTCGGCCACCAGTTGTCCTTCGCCGGGATCTTGCATCGCGGCTTTATCCGGCTTGCCGTAGCGGGTGTCGCCGCCCAACCATTTGTTTTCGGAACCCCAGTAGACGTCTTCGTCCGGCTCCCAGACGTCGGGACGACCGCCGGAAAAACCGAAGGTCTTGAAGCCCATGGATTCCAGCGCGACGTTGCCGGTGAGCACGATCAGGTCGGCCCAGGATATGTTGCGACCGTACTTCTGCTTGATCGGCCATAACAGCCGGCGCGCCTTGTCGAGGCTGACGTTGTCCGGCCAGCTGTTGAGGGGCGCAAAACGCTGTTGGCCGGAGCCTGCGCCACCGCGCCCGTCGCCGGTGCGGTAAGTGCCGGCGCTGTGCCAGGCCATACGGACAAAGAGCGGGCCGTAGTGCCCGAAGTCCGCCGGCCACCAGTCCTGGGAGTCGGTCATCAACGCATTCAGGTCATTTTTCAGGGCCTGGAAATCCAGGCTTTTGAATGCTTCGGCGTAGTTGAAATCCTCGCCCATGGGGTCGGACAGCGGGGAGTGTTGGTGCAGGATTTTCAGATTCAGCTGGTTGGGCCACCAGTCACGGTTTGTGGTGCCACCACCCGCAGCATGATTGAACGGGCATTTCGATTCGTTTGCCATGAGGAGCTACCTTGGTCGTATTCATCCAGCTATCCAGCCCGCGCGGGCTCTATAGCGACAGGTGAAAATCAATACGTAGATGCAGGGCTCACAGTTCGCTCATTGATCGTTCGGCCTTCCGGCAATCGACGTCGATTGCCCGCATCGTGGCCCACGGCAAGCCCAGTACGTTTCGAACGCTTTCGTATCACTAATCAGGTCTGATCCGGCCAGCTTACGCTGGCGCTGAATCAAGGCTAGTCCTTCTGTGGCAGATCGCTAATAGCCGCAGTATTAATGGTTAATAGGCAGATTCTTTTACCCGGCTTGCCGGTCGAGGCAGATGATAGGGCCAGCGCTTGGTTACGGGAGAGGACCGGACCATGAACGAACGCCCCCGCAGCACGGCCATCCACGAAGCCGGCCACGCCTTGGCTTTTTGGTGGAACGGCCAGCCTATAAAACGCGTCACCGTACGCACCCGGGCTGAAGCCCGCGCGGGACCGATGTTCGACCTGCTCGGTCACCCGCAACACGCCGAAGGGTTAGTGGAGGCCGATTACCTCGTCCTGCGCCCGGCCTTCACCGCCCGGGGAATTGCTGAATATTTGCCATCGATGGTCGACTTTATTGAACGCGACCTGATCCATTGCTTTTCAGGGCCTGTGGCCGAAGCGATCTACCGACATCGCCAATCCGACCGGCTGTTCCGAAGCAGTGGCCGCGCAGACCTCGTCCGGGGGCATGAACTGATCAGCCTGCTGCCCCCACGCCTGTTGCTCGACGCCGAATCCCGAGCCATCGCCCGTAGCAGTTGCCTTGTGCATCGGTACTGGTTTGCCGTCCGCGCGGTGGCGGACCTTTTGCAGGAGCAGGGGGCGATCGAGGGAGAGACCGTCACCGCACTGCTGCACGAGATTACTGGGGAGGCGCCGGTGCGGTTGGGGAATGAGGTGAGGAGCCTTGATTCTTGAGTTGTAGCGGATGATGTAAAAGCTTGGTGATGCCGGGGTTTGTGGGGGAAGCGTTGGCTGTGGCAAGCGGCAACCGAGCGGCTTACCATGCCAAGCAGAGGCCAAAGGAGCGAACTCATGCAAACGCTCAAAGTTGCAATCGCCGGATTCGGCGGCGTCGGACGTGCCACAGCCGACCTGCTCCTGTCCCGACGCGAGCGCTATCGCCAGGTTTACGGCGTGGACGTTAGCCTGGTCGCGGTGTGCGGATCACGTGCAGGCCTGGCTGACGCGAACGGCCTGCACGCGCATCAGTTGAATGCACTGCAGGCGGGTCTTTCAGGGCCGGATTTCGTGATGGCGAGCGGCGCAGACGTTCTTATCGAGGCAGGGCCGAGCGATTTTCGCAGCGGCGAGCCGGGTCTTGCCTACCTTCGTACGGCGCTGTCGGCCGGTCTGGACTGCATCGTTATATCGAAGGGCGCTCTGGTCCACAGCGGGCGACAATTGCGCGAACTCGCGCAGGCCTCGGGGGCGATGCTCAAACTCAGTGGTGCAGCCGCTGCCGCCCTGCCGACACTCGATCTTCTCGACCATAGCCTGGCCGGCTGCAAGGTGCTCGCCCTCGAGGGCATCCTCAACGCCACGACCAACTACCTGCTTGACGCCATGGGCACACAGGGCCTCAGCTTCGATGCGGCGTTGCGTGAAGCGCAGGCAGGAGGGTTCGCCGAAGCTGACCCGCGCAACGACACGGAAGGCTGGGATACCGCGTGCAAGCTCCTGCTACTGGCCAACTTCGGTCTTGGTGCCGATCTGACGATGGACGACCTGGTGGTCGAAGGTATTCAGTCGGTCACGGCAGAGCGCATCGAGGCGTGGCGCGAGAGGGGGCTCGTTCCCAAGCTGATCGCCAGCCTCACCTGCGCAGACGGTGTTATCCGCGCCAGCGTCGGCATCAAGGCCTATCCGCTGTCCGACCCGTTCGCCCACGTCAGCGCAAAGAGCAAAGCGATCCGTATCAGCAGCGACGCAATGGGCGAGACGCTGGCAATCGGCTGTGGCGCTGAGCCGATCGCCACCGCAGCGGCCGCGCTGAAGGACCTCGAACACATCCTCATGGCCAGGACTGCTCGGTACTCATCTCTTTCACAACCCCCATCCTGACCCTGCGTACCTTGGCACTTTGCCGCAATCAGGCCTTCTCTCATGAGGCCAAACGTACTCGGTCTGCAGTTTCATCCCCAAGTCCGTGGCGCACGATTCGAGCACTGGTTGCTGGGGCATGCGAGTGAGCTGGCCACGTCAGGCATGGACCCTGTCAAGAAGGGCCCGTAGAAACCAACGGCCCTAAAGCCACACATTCACCGCATAAATGTTCCAGAACCGTAAGCCTGTCCAATTCGCAGACAGCCGCTCTGGAGATAGTACCCATGGCTTTCAGCAAGATTGAGGGACTGAGGGCCTACTAAAAATTGGCCTATCTACGACATCGCCATGACTGCAGCACTGCGTTTACGCCATGGCGATCATCAGCATTCACGCGCGAACACACCAGGTGATTGAAATGACCAATCCAAAACTCGAAGTGCTGACACCAAGCAATTGCCAAGTGATCTTCATCGATCAACAGCCGCAAATGGCATTTGGGGTACAAAGCATTGATCGGCAGACATTGAAGAACAACACCGTGGGCCTGGCCAAGGCCGCGAAGATTTTCTCTATTCCAACCATCATCACCACGGTCGAAACAGAAAGCTTTTCGGGTCATACCTATCCGGAATTACTGGCCGTTTTTCCTGAGGCACCGATCCTTGAGCGTACCTCGATGAACTCCTGGGACGACCAGAAAGTACGCGATGCGCTGAAAAAGAATGGCCGTAACAAGGTGATCGTCTCTGGCTTGTGGACCGAAGTCTGCAATACGACTTTCGCACTGTCCGCGATGCATGATGCCGGCTATGAAATTTATATGGTGGCCGACGCCTCTGGCGGTACCAGCCAAGCTGCGCACGATTACTCCATGCAACGCATGATTCAGGCTGGAGTTGTCCCAGTGACCTGGCAGCAAGTTCTGCTGGAGTGGCAGCGTGACTGGAAGAACCGCGATACCTACGACGCCGTTATGGCATTGGTCAAAGAGCACTCTGGCGCATATGGCATGGGCGTCGACTACGCCTACACCATGGTGCACAAGGCTCCTGAGCGGGTAACACACGGGCCGACGCTGGAGCCTGTTGCGGCGAAGATCTGACCTCTGTCGGGTCGGCACGATAGGTCGACCCGACTTCAAATCAGTTCGGGTCTACCCGCCGTAACGGAGCTGGCTGGATTCGAGTGATCGCCAGGCGCCTGGCTCAACCCACAACGCCACGAGGAAGGATCATGAGTGAAGATCTGTCAGACAAAGGCCGTCGCCGGTTTCTCGCTACCAGCTCCGTTCTCGGAGCAGCGGGAGCACTCTGGTCTGCCCTGCCTTTTGCCGGCTCCGCCGGCAGCTCTTTCGCCAACCCTGCGGGAGGTTCCATGGAAGCCGATCTGATTCTTTACAACGGTCGTCTGCACACCGTGGATCGTGAAAAGCCGCAAGCGACAGCTGTGGCCATTAAGGACGGAAAGTTCATTGCCGTGGGCAGCGACGCAGAGGCCATGGCGGTCCGCGGTGATGCGACCCAGGTTGTCGACTTGCAAAAACGTACGGTGATCCCAGGTCTCAATGACTCGCACCTGCACCTGATCCGTGGTGGCCTGAATTACAACCTGGAACTGCGCTGGGAGGGTGTTCCATCTCTCGCTGACGCGTTGCGGATGCTCAAGGATCAGGCTGATCGCACGCCTGCGCCGCAGTGGGTTCGGGTCGTGGGGGGCTGGAATGAATTCCAGTTCGCCGAGCGCCGTCTGCCTACTCTGGACGAATTGAACAAGGCCGCACCAGATACGCCGGTATTCGTTCTGCACCTTTATGACCGCGCCCTCCTGAATCGGGCGGCACTGCGCGTTGTCGGCTATACCCGCGACACGCCTAATCCGCCGGGCGGAGAGATTGTCCGCGACAGCAATGGCGAACCCACCGGCATGCTGGTAGCCAAACCCAACGCGATGATTCTCTATTCGACCCTGGCCAAGGGGCCAAAACTGCCGCTGGAATACCAGGTCAACTCGACACGCCAGTTTATGCGCGAACTCAACCGCCTTGGCGTGACCAGTGCCATCGATGCTGGTGGTGGTTTTCAGAACTATCCGGACGACTATGAAGTGGTCCGCGAGCTGGCCAAGCACAACCAGTTGAGCGTGCGCATCGCCTACAACCTGTTCACCCAGAAACCCAAGGAAGAGCTGGCCGACTTCAAGAACTGGAGCGCCATGGTCAAGCCTGGCGATGGCGATAACTTCTTCCGGCACAACGGTGCCGGCGAAATGCTGGTGTTCTCTGCCGCAGACTTCGAAGACTTCCTTGAGCCTCGGCCAGACCTTGCGCCGACTATGGAGCAGGACCTGGAACCCGTGGTCCGTCACTTGGTCGAGCAGCGCTGGCCGTTCCGGCTGCACGCGACCTACGACGAATCCATTTCGCGAATGCTCGATGTGTTCGAGCGAGTCAATCGCGACATTCCGTTCAATGGCCTGCCATGGTTCTTTGATCACGCTGAAACCATCAGTCCGAAGAACATCGAGCGGGTACGCGCCCTTGGCGGTGGCATTGCCATTCAGGACCGCATGGCCTTCCAAGGCGAGTATTTCGTCGACCGCTACGGCAGCAAGGCCGCTGAACAGACCCCGCCAATTCAACGCATGCTGGCCGAAGGCGTACCAGTTGGTGCAGGGACTGATGCAACTCGCGTCTCCAGCTACAATCCCTGGACCTCGCTTTATTGGCTGGTCAGCGGCCGAACGGTTGGAGGGCTGGAGCTGTACCCCAACGGTCTTTCGCGTGACACCGCCCTGCAGCTCTTTACCCATGGCAGTGCCTGGTTTTCGTCAGAGCAAGGCAAGAAGGGCCAGATCAAGGTCGGGCAACTGGCCGACCTCACGGCCCTGTCGGCGGACTTCTTCAGTGTCGAGGAAGAGGCGATCAAGTGGATCGAGTCGGTGCTGACCGTCGTCGACGGCAAAGTGGTCTACGGCGCCGCGGAATTCGACCAGCTGTCGCCGCCGAGCCTGCCGGTCATGCCGGACTGGTCACCGGTTGCCAAGGTACCCGGCCACTGGCGTCCCGCTTCACCGCTGCTGACTCAAGTGCATCAATGCTCAGGCCCTTGCGCGGTGCATGCGCATAGCCATGACAAGGTGCGTCGGTCATCCGTACCCGTCAGTAACTACCAAGGTTTCTGGGGTGCCTTCGGCTGCTCCTGTTTCGCTTTCTGAACATGGACACGACTATCGAAAAGCGCTCCCCCTGGAGCGCGCTGCGCCATAGCACTTTCCGCTGGCTATGGCTGGCCAGCATTGCCTCCAACATCGGCACTTGGATGCACGAAGTAGGGGCCGGCTGGTTGATGACGACGCTTTCAGCCAGCCCCATGCACGTTGCCTTGGTGCAGGTTGCAGGCTCCGCGCCGATGTTCTTTCTTGCTCTTCCAGCGGGAGCCATGGCCGACATCGTCGACAAGCGTCGCTACCTGCTTATGGTGCAAGTGTGGATGGCCGCGGTGGCGATGCTCCTGGCTCTGCTCACGCTAAACGGCATGATGACCGTCGCGCTGCTGCTCCTCCTGACCCTGAGCATGGGCGTGGGGACTGCACTGATGATGCCGGCCTGGTCAGCTTTGACGCCCGAACTGGTCGACAAGCGCGACCTCGGTTCGGCCATCGCCCTGTCCAGCCTTGGCATCAACGTCGCCCGGGCCATCGGACCGGCGATTGCCGGGGTACTGGTCAGCCTCACCGGCCCCTGGGCCACCTTCGCGCTGAACGCCGTATCGTTCCTCGCGGTGATGGCGGTGCTGTATACCTGGAAGCGCGAGCAGACACCTGCGTTGTTCCCGGCGGAACGGCTGCTCGGTGCCATGCGTGCAGGCTGGCGCTACAGCCGCAGCTCCCAGCCGTTGCAAGCGGTGCTGGTGCGGTCGGCGGCGTTCTTCGTCGGTGCCAGTGCCGGCATGTCGCTGCTGCCGCTGATCGTACGCGCTGAACTGAACGGCAGCGCCAGCGATTTCGGTCTGCTGCTCGGCAGTGTCGGCGTCGGTGCAGTGCTCGGCGCTACTTTACTGCCGCGCATCCGTGATGCGGTGAACCCCGATCACCTGGTGGCCGGCTCCAGCCTGCTCTACGCCCTGGTGCTTGCCGCGCTGGCCGGGGTGCGCAACCTCTACTGGCTGATACCGGTGATGATGATCAGTGGCGCGGCCTGGATCGCCGTGTTGTCGAGCCTGCAAATGGCAGCACAGACTTCCGTACCCAACTGGGTGCGGGCGCGGGCACTGTCGGTATACATCCTGGTGTTCTTCGGCAGCATGGCGGCCGGCGGCGCGCTGTGGGGCTTCGTCGCCAGCCACCTGTCGATCAGCCTCACCCTGCTGATCGCAGGCGGGGTTCTGCTGGTGGGCATCGTACTGACCCTACACTTCCATTTGCCGGTCACCGAGACCGAAGACCTGGCCCCGTCCCTGCACTGGCCTGCACCGATCCTTGCCGATGACCAGGACCAGGAACGCGGTCCAGTGATGGTCACTCTTGAATACCAAGTCGATCCGTCGCAGGCAGAACAGTTTCGCTTTGCCATGCAGGATGTACGCAGCATGCGAATGCGCAATGGCGCCTTTTCCTGGGGGCTGGTCCAGGACAGTGAGCATCCGCAACGTTGGCTGGAGTTTTTCTTTGATGAGTCCTGGCTTGAACATCTGCGCCACCACGGCCGGGTAACCCGTGCCGAACAACGCATCGAGGCTGCGGCTCGCCAGTTCCAAGCGGTCGGGGTCGCCATACGCATTCATCACTACCTGGCCCCCGCTAAGTCCCACACCTGAGCGCATTCACAAAGGAGTCAACGCATGAGCCGCAATGACATGCGCAAGGTGGGTCTCAATCTGCTGATTCTTATTGAGGCGTTGATGCACGAGCGCAATCTCACTCGCGCCTCGGAAAAACGCTTCTTATGGGATCAGGGATGAATACAACCGTGCTATTCATACATGGCGAATGGCTGTCTGCCGCCGCCTGGGATAATTTCTCCAGTCGCTATCGGGCATGCGGCTACACCTGTATTGCGCCACCTTGGCCCTTATCGGAGGGGCCGCCAGAAAGGCTGCGCAACGCGCCACATACCGACTTCCCAAGGCTTGGGATCAGACAAATTACTGAGCACTATGCAGCGCTGATTCGGCGCATGCCTCAGCCGCCCTTGCTAATTGGCCACTCGCTGGGCGGTCTGCTCGTTCAGATGCTGTTGGATCGTGGTCTTGGCTGTGCCGGCATTGCGATTGCATCGATACCCCCTCGCGGGGTAATACCGCGCTTGAGCGTTCTCTCCAGGGCGATACCCATGCGCATGGCTTGGGGCAGTTGGAAGCGAGTCATGTATTTTCCGCTACGAGAATTTACCCAACAATTTACCCAGGCTATGGCGATCCAGGATATTTCGCTGCTATATGCAAACCATATCGTGCCAGCACCGGGGCGGATTTTCTTTGAAGCGGCTTTCGGTATTGGCACCTATGTCGATTTTGCCAATGACCGCAGAGCACCGCTGCTGTTGATCGCCGCCGAGAACGATCACAGCGTACGGCCATGCGTGGTGACGTCGAACTATCGGCACTACAACCGCTCTGCGGCCAGCACCTCGCTCAAGTGCTTTGCCGGGTACAGCCATTGGCTCATCACCGAACCAGGTTGGGAGCAAGTAGCTGACTACACAATTGAATGGGCGCAAACTCAGCTGGGTCGTTTTTGATTTTTTTCAGGTTCGCGCGGTGATTAGCGTATTGGGATCTTACCCAACCAAACAGCAGTTGCTCACCCCAGGAAATCGCTGGCGCACATGCACGGCGTTGGCAATCCATATGCTGTTGGTTTGCCTGCCATGGTTCAGTACGACGGCAACGGCCTCCGACTACTTACTGGACACGCTGGAGCACCACCGTTGGACCGTCGCTGATGAGGGACCTAGCCAGGTAGGGGCTTTGGCCCAGACCCGAGACGGTTATCTCTGGCTCGGAACCAACGATTCGCTCTATCGCTTTGATGGTCTGGACTTCGCGCGCTATACCCCGCCAGACGGTAACCCGCTTGGCATCATTTCCGTACTCAAGGCGGAGGATGAGGGCTTGTGGGCCGGTCTCCGTACTGGGGGCATAAGCCTGATAACCGACACGGGCATAACCACTTACCCAGTCAGCGCTGGGTTGCCTGGCGGAGTGGTCTATAGCATCGCCAAGGATCACAGTGGCGCAGTCTGGATCGCCGCAAATGATGGTTTGGCACGGTTTGACGGTAACGCCTGGCAACGTATCGGTACCGACTGGAACTTTCCGGGACGACATGCTCGCGCGGTACTCGTCGACCGCGATGGGACGCTATGGGCAGCCAATGAAGATCGCCTGTTCTACCTGCCGTCGGGTGCCCGAGCGTTTGTCGATGCAGGCATTGCGGTGGGTTGGGTGAGTCAAATGGCTCAGGCTCCAGATGGGGCCATCTGGATGGCCGAACGATATGGCGGTTCGCTGCGCCGAATCGTGCCAAGCGAAGGCGATGCGGCGACCCAGGTGACCGTAATCGACGGGGCTAATGGTTTGTTATTCGACAGCGCCGGGGCGATATGGGTGGGTACCAGCGGTAAGGGCGTTCGCTATGTGCCAGCCTCTGCCAGCCTCAACGCGCTATCGATAACTGACGCCCTCAATCACCAAGAAGCGTTTATGGCCAAGGATGGCTTGAGTGCAGATAACGTTCTCCCAATACTCGAAGATGTCGACGGCAATATCTGGGTGGGCACTAGCGCCGGGCTAGACCGTTTTCGGCCAAGTGCTATGGTCTCGGCCGCATTTCCACACAACGCCCAGAATTTCGCATTGGTTGCCGGTGCGGCAGGCAGTGTCTGGGCAGGTACCAGCAACCTACCTGCAATGCGCCTGAGCAGTACGGGGTTGACCACTCTGGATATACCGGCACCGATTACTAATGCCTTCGGTGATGCTAACGGTGATATCTGGATGGCTGGCAGCAACGGTATCTGGCGTGCGCAAGGAGACAAAATCGAGCGAGTTGCCCCATTGCCAACCCAGGACGCGCTTGACTCAGCCGTACGCGCGATGACTCTCGATCGGGCGGGTGACCTGTGGGTTTCGATCAACCGCAAAGGGTTGTTCGTTCTTCGAGACGGACGTTGGTCAATCGTTGCCCCGCCTAATGCTGATCCAAGCCAGTTAATGCCTGTCAGCGCTACCACTGATCCTCTTGGCAGGCTCTGGTTCGGCTACCGCAATAACCTGATTGTTACTCACGACGGCAAGGTACAACGACACTGGGGGGCGGACGAAGGCTTAAAGGTTGGTCATGTCACCGCGATGCTACATCAGGGCCATCTCACCTGGGTTGGTGGCCAGCGTGGAGTGGCCTTCTTCGATGGTGAGCGCTTCCACAGCCTTCACCTACCGGACAATGGACTGTTCGACAATATCTACGCGATTCTAGCCGTACCTCCCAGAGAACCTGAAGGCGACGGTAGCTATGATCTCTGGCTCCACGGCAAAGCCGGGGTCTATCAGTTGACCGCTCGTGAATTAAAGCGCGCCATCGCTGACCCGCTATATCAAATAAGTTACCGCAGCTATGAGGTGATTGGTGGCCTGGCCAACGACCCCCACCAAGTACTCCCATTACCCACCGCAGTGCGTAGTACGGATGGACGTCTATGGTTTAGCACCAGTAAGGGCGTGACCTGGATCGATCCAACTCGCTACGTGCAGAGTAAAGCCGCCCCCAAGGTAGTTATCCAATCATTCAATGTCGATGGTAAGGAACCCCCACCCAGTGAGTTGTCACGGCTGGGAGCAGAGCCAAGAAGCATCGAAATCTCTTACACAGCGCTCAGCCTCTCAGGTATGCAAGGCTTGCACTTTCGCTATTTGTTGGAGGGGTTCGACACAGACTGGCAGCAGGCGGGTTCAAAACGTAGCGCCATCTACACGGGGCTCGGCCCCGGAGATTACAGGTTCCGCGTATTAGCCTCCAATCAGGATGGGCTACTGAGCACCGAAGAGGCCGTGCTGAGCTTCAGTATTCGACCCGTTTTCTACCACACCCCACTGTTTATCGTATTGAGCGGTCTAGCAGTGGTAAGCGTTTTGTGGATGCTGCATCGCTTCAATATTCGCCGTTCGGCCCAGAATCTGCGGGACCGCCTCGAGGAGCGACACGCCGAGCGCGAGCGAATCGCCCGTGAACTGCATGACACCCTACTTCAGGGTGTGCAGGGCCTTATGTTGAGTTTCCAAGCCGCCACTGAGCAAATCCCCAGTACTCATCCGGCTCGAGGCAGAATGGAGAGAGCGCTAGACCGTGCAGATCAGGTTTTGGTGGAGGCACGAGAGCGGGTGAATAATCTGCGTGATCTGAACGAGCCTGCTCTGAACCTGATCGATGCATTTGCCGCTGTCACGAGTGAGCTGCAGCTAGAAGGCAGTACGCGCTTTACCCTGAGCAGCCACGGCACGCCACTGCCGCTGCACCCTATAGTCGGTGAAGAAAGCTACCGGATAGGCTGTGAAGCGATCATGAACGCCTTTCGACATGCCAATGCGCAGAACGTGGAAATCCAGATCGTTTACACCAAACACGCATTTCAGCTGAGCGTTGGCGATAATGGTAGCGGCATCAACCCACAGTATCTGCCGCCCAATATCCGCCCCAATCACTGGGGCTTACACGGCATGCTGGAGCGGGCCGAAAAAATCGGCGGACGGCTGTCTATTCAAAGAGGAGCCCACAGCGGCACTGAAATTCAACTGACTGTACCCGCGGCAACGGCCTATCGACGTATCCCGCGACGACTTAGCCAGTGGCTACGTGTATTGACCCAATTGAGGCCCTGAGTGTGCACCCAGAGAATGAACAGATACGCGTGCTGGTCGTCGATGACCACCCTCTGCTGCGCGAGGGTATAGCCGCCGTCCTTGAAGCCCAATCAGACATAGCGCTGGTCGGCTAGGCGACCAATGGGCACGAAGCGCTTCAGCTATTTCGCTTGCTGCGCCCGGACGTCACCCTGATGGATCTACAAATGCCCGAGATGGATGGCATCGAGGCGATTCATGCCATTCGCGCCGAGTTTCCTTGCGCACGCATTGCCATTCTGACCACCTATCGGGGTGATGTACGGGCCTTACATGCAATCAAGGCGGGAGCTATCGGCTACTTATTGAAAAGTAGTCTACGCAAGGAGTTGCTGGATGCCATCCGCTCTATTGCTGCAGGCAACAACCATTTCCCGGCAGAGATAGCTGTTGAACTGGCTGATCACCTAAGCCACGACTGCCTGACCGCTCGTGAAATCCAGGTTCTGCAATGTGTGGCTATGGGCAAACCCAACAAGCAAATCGCCGCGGAACTCATGATCACGGAAGACACTATCAAGGGGCATTTAAGAAATATCATGGACAAGTTGGGTGCCAGCAATCGCACCCATGCGGTCACTCTCGGCATTCAGCGCGGCATCATCACTGTGTAATACCCCACTTTTGAGGGGGGCGCGCGCCCCCCATTGTTGTCTTATGTGCGTTCAGTGCACGGCGTAGCATGGCGCCATGGACATAAAGATCCACAGTGGAGCACCGCCATGCGTGCCACCTTGCATGCCGTTACCCCGGCAACTGCAGTAGACAGCCAGACTCAGCGCTGTATTTCCGACGAGGCTTATGACGGCGTCATGCAATTGCTTAGAGATGCTCAAGCGCACCTGAGCATTGACCGTGACTCAGCCTGCCTATGCCTGACCCGCGCCCTGGTCATGTTGCAAAAGAGCGATAGTCAGTTAAAAAGCCGTCATGGCTGCCTATCCAGTTGGCAAACTAAACGGGTGGTTGACTACATCGACGCTAACCTCGACTCATCAATACGCACAAATCAGTTGGCTGCTGTTCTCAGCCTGAGTGTCAGTTACTTCTCGCATGCTTTCAAAAATACCTTTGGTGTAACGCCGCTGGTTTACGTCGCACGTCGTCGCATCGAATCTGCGCGTCAGATCATGCTCACGACCGACTCCTCGCTGACCGACATCGCCCACAGCCACGGATTCTGTGACCAATCCCATTTCATCCGTACCTTCCGCCGCCAGATCGGGGTTACACCTCAGGCCTGGCGACGTTTGTGCGATGCCGGGTTATACGAGGAACAGACCAGTTCCACCCCCAGAGCACTGGCCATTGTCAGGGCCTCAGCGTGCAACGCATAGCGCAGGGCTATCGCCCCCGGATATCGAAGCTCAGGGGCTTGCCGCCAGCGCTCATCCAAATTGCGGAGTTCGAAACAATGAGCCTAGAGGCCTTCGCTGCGGCAGGCGGATGACCGTGGGTTGGAAGTCGTACGCCATCAGGGCGAGTACGGTGCTCGTATCGCATCAAAGCTGCACGGCTAGTCGAGCAGCGTCAGGGTGACGACTAGTACGCCGTCGGAGGAGATGGTACGGCCGTCACGGCCGCCGGTGGCTTCTGCATAGGCACGCTAAGCAATGGTTTGAATCGACATACACCGGCTTTCAAAAAAGCTGAAAAGACACCACGAAAAAGATCACCAGCACCACAAATGGAATACGCCTAGGAATACATTTCAAAATGGATCTGCCTGAAGCGCTGTGGAGCTCAATGGCCCTAAAGCCCCCGTATTTACTGGATTTAAGGCACAAAAAAAGACGTCCGTGGACGTCTTTAGATGATGAAATGGTGGAGCCGGGGGGATTTGAACCCCCGTCCGCCAGTACTCCGCTGTCGGTACTACATGCTTAGCCGTGTCTATTAAGTTAACCCTCAGCGACCCGACGGGCAGGGTGCTTTGGGCGAGTTGTGTAAGTTTTAGCCGATTCGTCCACAACGTACTGCACGGCGATTCCGTTCTATATGACAATCACTTTGGGTTTACGGACATCCCCTGGTGATTGCTGGACCCGAAGGTACCAGAAGGGAAGGGCTAAGGCTGCTTACGCAGCGAGAGCGTATTCCCCGTAGGTTTCGTCATTGGCAACTATAGGAAGTTGCAACAGTGGATTTACGAGTTCTGTTACCAACTCGGCATGCACCTAAAGTTTCGCAACCGGCGTCGAATCCTAAACGGCCCCGAGCCTGTAGCTCCGTGAATCAGCTGGAGCGACAAGCCTGCGCAGTGTACGCTAATACGCGGCTGAGGCCAACCCGCAGGTTGGCCTGACGCGAGCTTACTGCTGATCGCCTTTGGTGTTGTTCTCCAGTTTTTGCAGAACCTGGGTGGTCAGCGAGATGCAGTTTTCGACGCCTTCCTTGGTGCCTTTGGCCTGTTCGGCCTTGGCTTGGCTCACTGTGCCAGTGACGTCAGTCTTCAAGTTATCGCTCATTTGTTGAGCGGTGGTCATATTGTTTTCAATTTTTTGCAGATTGGTATCGCAAAGGGTTGTGTCCGCTGCAAACACCGGAGAGGCCAACAGTGCCGCGGAAATGAACAAGCCAGCAAATGCGGTGTGCTTCATGTGGATCTCCTTGAACGTTTGGTCTCGGTGCTGGCGGATGGACGTGGCCAGGCCCGAGTCAATAAAGGGCCCGACGGCGTCGGGCCTATTCAAGTGACTACAGCGAAACGCAGGAATTCGATTTTTCTTCGGGTGCGATGGGGAGCCCCTCAGCGTCGGCGGATTTGGGCCGGGTGACGCGATCCACCAGATACACCAGGCCGTGGTAGTCGATTTCGCCATGGCGCGTCAGACCGATCTCGCAGGTGCGGCTGGTGGAGACGCCTTCGCTGCAATACTGCACCGCGTCCTTGAGGGTTCGTAGTGAGTGGGCGTTGAGCTCCGGTGTGGTGAAGCCTTTGTCTCCGGCAAAACCACAGCAGTGGATGCCTTCGGGGATCACGACTTGCTTGCTGCATTTGCGCGCCAGGTCGATCAGTGCTTGGCTCTCGCCCAAGTGTTGCGTACTGCACGTGACGTGTACAGCAATCGGTGCATCCTGCGGGGTGAATTCGAGACGGTCCATTAAGTGCGTACGAATGAAACGCACCGGGTCGTACAGGTCCAGTCGAACATTTCCCAGGTCCTGGACCAGGCGCAGCGTGCAAGGGCTGGTGTCGCAGTAGATCGGGTCGATCCCGCCGCGGCTGGCGTGGAGCAGGGCGCCGATCAACTCCTGGCGCTTGTGCTCGGCCTGTTCCGCGTAGCCTTTGGATGCGAAAGGCTGGCCGCAGCACAGGCTGTCCACGTTGTCTGGAAAGACCACCTGATAACCGGCTTTTTCCAGCAGTCGTTGGGTTTTTTCGTACAGCGACATCTGTTCTTTGTCACCCGCCGCCGGCGCCATGGCGCGCGACACACACGCGGCCAAATAGACCACGCGCGGGCGTTCGTCGCAGACGGCCGGGCTGAAGCGGATGGCTTTTTCCGGCTGCGGCATGGCGTTGTCCCACTGGGGAACCTGACCCTTCGACAGCCGGGTCAGGCCGGCTGACAGGCGGGCCAGTCGCGGCGCGCCCAGCAGCATTCGGGCACCGTTGGCGACGTGCAGGGTAAAGCGTGCGCCTTGCAGGGCGATGGCGAAATTGCTTGCCAGCCAATCGGCGGTTTTCGTACGTGTTGCGCTGCGGCTACGGAGTTTTTTCACCAGCTCGCCGGTGTTGATGCCGACCGGGCAACGTTGTGCGCATAAGCCGGTGGCGGCGCAGGTGTCGATGCCGTGGTATTGGTAGGCCGTTTCCAGCGCTGAAGTGTCGATGCCTGCGCGCTTTTTCGCCTGGATGTCCCGCCAGATCACGATGCGCTGGCGCGGGCTCAGGGTCAGGTCTTTGGACGGGCAGACCGGCTCGCAGAAGCCGCACTCGATGCACTTGTCCACTATCTCATCGGCCGCCGGCAGCGGCTTGAGGTGCTTGAGGTGAATTTGTGGATCTTCGCTGAGCACCACGTCCGGGTTGAGGATGCCGTTAGGGTCGAGCAGGCGTTTGAGTTGCCACATCAACTGGTAGGCGTCGCTGCCCCACTCCAGTTCGACGAATGGCGCCATGTTGCGGCCGGTGCCGTGTTCGGCCTTCAACGAACCGCCGAACTCCACCGCCACCAACTGCGCCACGTCATCCATGAATGCTTGATAGCGCGCAACTTCTTCGGCGTTGTTGAAGCCTTGGGTGAAGACGAAATGCAGATTGCCTTCCAGGGCGTGTCCGAAAAGAATCGCCTCGTCGTAGTGATGTTTGTCGAACAGCTCGATCAGGCGGTTCACGCCAAGGGCCAGTTGCTCGACCGGGAAGGTCACGTCTTCGATGATCACCGTGGTCCCGGTTTTGCGTACCGCGCCCACCGCAGGGAAAGTGTCTTTGCGGATGGCCCAGAGTCGCGCGTTTTCTCGCGGGTCTTCGGTGAAGTCGACCTGTTTTTCCACAGGGAAACCGGCCAGCGATGCCATGATCCGGGCCAGTTGCTCTTGCAGCAAAGATGACGAAGCCGCGCGGGATTCAATCAGCAGGGCGCAGGCATTTGTCGACAGATGCTGTACGAAATCCGGCATGCCCGGTTTGTCCTGCACCGAACGCAAGCTGCGCCGGTCCAGCAACTCCACCGCCGATACCGGCTGGCTTTTCAACACCGTGACCGCGTTGCAGCAGGTTTCCACGTCCGGGAAGACGATCAGCGCCGAGGCTTTGTTCGGGTGATCGATGACGGTGTTGTAGGTCACCGCGCTGATGAAGCCGAGCGTACCTTCGGAACCCACCAACAGGTGGCTCAAGATATCCACAGGCTCGTCGTAATCCACCAAGGCATTGAGAGACAGGCCGGTGGTATTTTTCAGACGGTATTTGTGGCGAACTCGAGCCGCCAGTTCGGTGTTGGCGCGGGTCTCGCGGCCAAGGGTTGCCAGACGTTCCAGCAGTTCGCCATGGCTTGTACGAAAAGCCGCCACGCTGGTTTCATCTTCAGTGTCCAGACGGGTGCCATCGGCCAGTACCAGGCGGATGCCAGCGAGGGTGTGATAGGTGTTTTGCGCGGTGCCACAGCACATGCCGCTGGCATTGTTGGCGACGATGCCGCCGATCTTGCAGGCGTTGATCGATGCCGGATCGGGGCCGATCTTGCGGCCGAACGGTGCCAGCCAGGCATTGGCCTGGGCGCCGATCACGCCGGGCTGCAAGCGGATCTGCATGCCTTCTTGGCGAATCTCGCGAGCGTTCCAGTTATCCCCCAGCACGATCAGTACCGAGTCGCTGATGGCTTGCCCGGACAGGCTGGTGCCGGCGGCGCGGAAGGTGACCGGCACCTGGTCGCGTTGGGCCAGTTGCAGCAGTGCTACCACTTCATCTTCGGATTCGACGCGTACCACCAGTTTCGGAATCAGCCGATAGAAACTGGCGTCGGTGCCGAAGGTCAAGGTCGACAGCGGGTCGTCGAAACGGCGCTTTTGCGGGATCAGCTGCTGTACGTCGCGCAGGAAAGGGGCCGGAAGCGTCATTGGTCCTCCAGAATCAGAACCACCAGATCCTTCGGACCATGGGCGCCATAGGCCAGCACCTGTTCGATGTCGGCCGTCTTGGAGGGGCCCGAGACCAGCAGGGCGTTGGTGGGCATGCCTTGGGCCCAGGCGAACTCCTGTTGCACTTCATAGAAGTTGTCGCGGATTTCGCTGGCCTTGAGCAAAGCAAAATGCACCGGCGGAACCAGGCTCATCAGCCGCGGTTCTTCCCGCGTCGGCCAGAGAATCAGGCTGCCGGTTGCCGCGATGGCACCCAGGGTCCCGGTCAGGCTGGCGGGGGTGTCGTTGAACAGTTCGGCTTTCCATTGCTCGACAGGCCGGTCGTAGGCCTTGAGCGTTGGCAGCTCGGGATTGTTCGCCCAGAACTGTGTGATTTTTTGCCCGTGAGGTGTCGTCGGGGCGATGAGCAGGCTGGGCAATTGACGGTCGCGCAGCAACTGCGCCAGCAGCGCCGGCCAACCTTCGCCAGACGTCAGATGGATCTCGGTGTGCACCGCTTCCATCAGTTTGCGCAGTTGAGCGATGCGCTCCTCAGGGGCGTAGCGATAGGTTTTCGTCACCAGGTCGACATCGAAGTTGTCGGCCACTGGTGTGGTGCCGGTCAGACTTTTACGCAGCTTGGCGAGGATATTGTCCTTGGCGCTCATCGACGGTCTCCCTGCTGGTTCAGGTGTTCGCGGGCCAGGTCATGCAATGAGCGGGCGGCGGGTTTGGGGGCGCTGTGGTTCTGCGTCCATGGGCCGACGTTGTCGGGCGTCAGGGCGCGCAGGCGCGTGGCGAGGAAAGCGAACAGCCGATACAGGCGCGGCGAACTGTTGAGTCGGGCCCAGGCGTTCCAGATGAAGCGCTCCTTGGGCGAATACTTGCTGCCCTGGCCACGCATCACCGGGTTCGGACTGTCCGGTGCCTTGACGTTTTCTTCGCGCAGGCGCCGCAACAGCGCCGGAATTGGAATCTTCACCGGGCACACTTCGCCGCAGGCACCGCACAGTGAAGAGGCGCTTGGGTGGTCCGGCACTTTGGCCAGGCCCACCATGTGCGGCGTGATGATTTTTCCGATAGGCCCCGGGTAAACCTCGCCGTAGGCATGACCACCGATTCGGGTGTAGACCGGGCAATGATTCATGCAGGCGCCGCACCGAATGCAGTTCAGGGTCTGGCGCAGTTCGCTGTCGGCAAATGCCTGGCTGCGTCCGTTGTCCAGCAGGACCAGGTGCACTTGCTGCGGGCCGTCCAGTTCGTCGGCTTTGCGTGGGCCGGAGATCATGTTGACGTAGGTGGTGATCGGCTGGCCGAGGGCCGAGCGGGTCAGCAGCGAGAGCAGCGGCACCACGTCCCGCAGGTTCTCCACGACTTTTTCGATGCCGGTCACGGCAATGTGAACCGGTGGCACGGTGGTGGACATCCGCCCGTTGCCTTCGTTTTCCACCAGCAGCAACGTGCCGGTTTCGGCCACGGCGAAGTTGACGCCGGATACGCCGATGTCAGCCTCGAAGAATTTCTGCCGCAAGACCTTGCGACCGATCTGAATGAGTTGGTCAACGTCCTTGGTGTACTCCACGCCAAGTTTGTCGTGGAACAAGGACGCGACCTGACCGGCGTTCTTGTGGATCGCCGGCATAATGATGTGTGAAGGCTTCTCGTGGTCGAGCTGGACGATGTATTCCCCCATGTCGGACTCGAGACATTCAATGTCCCGACCCTCGAGGAAATGGTTCATCTCCATCTCTTCGCTGACCATCGATTTGCCCTTGATCACTTGCCGCGCCTCGTGAGCGCGGATGATCGAGAGGACGATGCCATTGGCTTCGTCCACCGTTTCCGCCCAGTGTACTTTCACACCGTTGCGGGTCAGGTTGGTTTCAAGCTGCTCGAGCAGGTCGGGCAACTTCGATAACGCACGAGCGCGGACGGCATTGCCCAGCACTCGCAGATGTTCTCTTTCGTGGGCATCGCTGAAGGACGCTGCCCGCTTGGTCATCAGTGAATCCATCGCTGTGCGAAAGTTGTTTCGCAGTTGCGTGTCGTCCAGCGCCTTGTGGGCCCGGGCGCGAAAATCTTCCTGCACCTCAACGGTTGGAATCAGCGTCGGTGTGCTCATACGACACCCCCGGTGCGCTGCCAGAGGAAGCTCGCCAGGTGCTGTCCGCGTAACGCTTGCTGCTGTTTCTCCAGGGCGCCATTGATATTCATCAGGCAACCGCAGTCGGCACTGACGACCTGGTGCGCGCCGGACTCCTTCAGCGCGCGGGTCTTGTCGGCCACCATCGCGCCGGAAATATCCGGCATGCGAACGCTGAACGTCCCACCAAACCCACAGCATTCACTTTCATGGCTGTGTTCGACTCGCTCCACGTTGTCCAGCTGCGCCAGCAAGGCGCGGCCATGCAGGTGGGTGTTCATTTCCCGTCGTGCCGAGCAGGAGGTGTGCAGCGCGACCTTCACCGGTTCGCCCCTGTCGTTCAACTGCACTTTGCAGACAAACAGCAGGAACTCGGCCAATTCATAGGTCCTGGCCGCCAGGGCCTGGACCTGTTTGAGCGTATCGGGCTCGTCCTTGAACAGGTCGGCATAATGCTCGCGCAGCATGCCGGCACAGGAGCCCGACGGCACCACCACCGGATAATCTCCGGCAAACAACGCCAATTGCGCCCGCGCTACCGTCCGGGCCTGCTCGGTGTAACCGGAGGTGTACGCCGGTTGCCCGCAACAGGTCTGCCCTTGCGGGTAGTCCACCCGTATCCCTTCGCGCTCCAGAAGATGAATCGCATCCATCCCGGCTTCGGGATAGAACAGGTCCACCACGCAGGTTCCGAACAGGTAAACCCGTTCGGGCTTGTTGCTGGGGTACTGCCGAGGCTCGGGCAATGGCGGGGCGACACGGGTCGCATTCGGCACGGCGTTGTAAAAAAGCTCGCTCATCAGGCGTGTCTCCGGGTGGTCCCGGTTATCCGTCCGCTGAGGCTGCTGAATATAGATAAGGAATCTTTCAACAGCCTTGCAGACCCGGTTATCAATAGCAGACGCCGAATCGTGGTTCGGCGTCGTTCTTTTTCGGTGTTAGCTGTCGTACTTAGTGCACCAGCATGCCGGTGAACCAGTAGGCCTGGGCCAAGGTGATCAAGCCTACGATCGTTGCAAAGAATAGGCTGTGTTTCAGGGTGAAACGGAACAGATCCGATTCCTTGCCCACCAGGCCGGTCGCGGCGCAGGCCACGGCAATGGACTGTGGCGAAATCATCTTGCCGGTCACGCCGCCACTGGTATTGGCTGCAACCAGTAATGTGTCGTTGACGCCGATCTGGTGCGCGGTGGTGGCTTGCAGTGAGCCGAACAGCGCGTTGGACGAGGTGTCGGAACCGGTCAGGAATACTCCCAGCCACCCCAGGAAGGGCGAGAAGAACGGAAACGCCGCGCCCGTGCCGGCCAATACCAGGGCCATGGTGGACGACATGCCCGAGAAGTTGGTGACGAAGGCGAACGCCAACACCATGCCAATGGACAGGATAGGCCAACGCAGCTCGTAGAAGGTTTCTTTTAAAGTGGTAAGACCAGTTCTGAGGTTGATCTTCAGCACCAGCATCGAGATCAATGCGGAAAAGAAAATCGCCGTGCCGGTGGCGGAAATCGGATCAAGTTTGAAGATCGCCGGGATGGCTGTTGGATTGGTCACGATCGGCGCGACCTTGATCACCATCTGATCCAGGTGCGGGATGGCGAAATTGAACACCCAGCCGTACATCGATCCGCCCGGAGCGAACATCGCCTTGAACGGTTTGAGCGTCCAGATCGTCACCAGCACGGTGAGGATCAGGAACGGTGACCAGGCCTTGAGGATTTCTCCCAGGCTGTAAGGGGAAGCCACGGTGCTGCGTGGCTGGCCGAAACCGCCGACGCTGGCGGTAATGGCTGCGCTGGAGGTGGCGCCGGCAATCTGGGCACCTGCGGTGCGTTTTGGCTGCCAGATTTTCAGAAACAGAGTCAGGGAAACCAGGCTGGCCAGGGCAGATGTGATGTCTGGCAGTTCCGGGCCGATGAAGTTGGAGGTGAAGTATTGGGTGATGGCGAAGCTCAAGCCTGCCACCAGCGCCGCCGGCCAGGTTTCCCGAACGCCGCGCAGGCCATCCATCATGAACACCAGCCAGAACGGTACAAACAGCGACAGCAATGGCAATTGACGACCCGTCATGGCGCCGATCTTGAACGCGTCGATCCCGGTGACCTGGCCGGCCACGATAATCGGAATGCCCAGGGCGCCGAAGGCCACGGGGGCGGTGTTGGCGATCAAGCACAGGCCGGCGGCGTACAGGGGATTGAAGCCCAGGCCGACCAGCAGCGCCGCGGTAATCGCTACCGGCGCGCCGAAGCCGGCGGCACCTTCCAGAAATGCCCCGAAGCAAAAGCCGATCAACAGCACCTGAAGGCGCTGGTCATCGGTGATCGACAGCACCGAGCTGCGGATCACTTCGAACTGGCCGCTCTTGACGGTCAGTTTGTACAGAAACACCGCCGCGACGATGATCCAGGCGATAGGCCACAGGCCATAGGCAAAACCATAACCGGCAGCAGCGAACGCCATGTCCGCCGGCATTTGAAACGCGAAGATTGCCACGGCAATCGCCAAGGCCAGGGTGATGCTGCCGGCCACATGCCCCTTGAGGCGAAACACCGCCAGGGCCAGGAAGAAAAATACGATGGGGATGACGGCCGCAAGTGCGGACAAGCCGAGGCTGCCGAGCGGGCTGTAGAGCTGTTGCCAGGTTTGCATAGTGGGTGGGCCCCTAATTGTTGTTGGTCAGGCACTGGTCAGCGATTTTGGATAATTGGTAAGACCAATTTACAAGCGCTGTCGGCTAGGGTAAAAGCCTTGGTTGTCGCATGTCAATTTGCCGCTCTGAAACTTTCGTCGAATGAGTGCGGCCGATGGCATCTGATCTTGTGGGTCGAAGTGGCTTGTGGAGGGTGTCGGCGGGGCGCGGATAGGCGAGAATAGAGAGCCCGGCGAGCCGTCGGGATCGTGGAGAGTCGAGTTATGGGGTTTGATCAGATTCGTCAGCGCCGTTTGTCTGACGATATTGTCGAGCGGCTTGAAGGAATGATCCTTGAAGGCACGCTGAAGTCCGGCGAACGCCTGCCCGCCGAGCGTGCCTTGGCCGAGCAGTTCGGTGTGTCACGCCCTTCGTTGCGCGAAGCGATTCAGAAACTGGCGGCCAAGGGTTTGCTGGTCAGCCGCCAGGGCGGTGGCAACTATGTGGTGGAGTCGCTGGGCTCAACCTTCAGTGATCCCCTGTTGCAGTTGTTGGAAAGCAATCCTGAGGCGCAACGTGATTTGCTGGAGTTTCGCCATACGCTGGAAGCTTCCTGCGCTTACTACGCGGCACAGCGGGCCACGGACGTGGACCGCGAGCGGCTGACGGCGGCGTTCGAGGAGCTTCAGGATTGCTATTCACGCCATGAAAATGTGAGTCGGGCTGAGGAGGGCGCGGCGGATGCGCGGTTTCACCTGGCCATCGCCGAAGCCAGTCACAATGCAGTGTTGCTGCATACGATTCGGGGTCTGTTCGATCTGCTCAGGCGCAACGTCGTCACCAACATTGGCGGCATGTACAAACAGCGCAGCGAAACCCGAGACATGCTGATCAGTCAGCATCGGGAGTTGTACCAGGCCATTATGGGTGGGCACGCCGAGCAGGCGCGGGAAGTCTCCAGCCGGCATATTCTGTATGTGCAGGAGGTGTTGGAAGAGGTGCGTCAGGAAGTGCAGCGGGTGGCGCGGGCAGAGCGGCGCAAGGGGATGTAGTCAGTGGGTTCTATAGTGATTGGACCCCTGTGGGAGCGAGCCTGCTCGCGAAAGCGGTCTGTCTGACACATCAAGGTTGCATGTGCCTCCGTCAGCGCGAGCAGGCTCGCTCCCACATTGGATCTTCAGCGAACGCATAACCCAGGCGAAAGAATCAGTCTTCCTTGCCCTTGTTACGCACCGCGCGTTGCAGCTCGCGACCGGCATCGCGTTCGCGCTCGGTATCACGCTTGTCGTATTCCTTCTTGCCTTTGCCCAGTGCAATTTCGCATTTGATCAAATGCTTGCTCCAGTACAACGACGTGCAGACGCAGGCATAGCCTTTTTGCTGCACGGACGCGAAGAGCTTTTCCAGCTCGCGCTTGTTGAGCAGCAGCTTGCGCGAGCGTGTCGGATCGGCGATCACGTGGGTGCTGGCGGTGGTCAGGGGCGTGATATGGCTGCCCAGCAGCCAGGCCTCGCCGTCCTTGAGCAGCACATAACTGTCGACCAGTTGCGCCTTGCCTGCACGTAAGCTCTTTACTTCCCAGCCGGCCAGGACCATGCCAGCCTCGAAACGTTGTTCGATGAAGTAGTCGTGTCGCGCTTTTTTATTTTGCGCGATGGTCCCTGTGGGGTGTTTCTTCTGTTTAGCCATAGGGGCGGCATTATAGGCAGTTGCGGGCGTGTCGGCTACGGTGAAGCTACGTGCTTGAGCAGGTTGAATGAATCCCGGACAATGCGGCCTCTTTTTCGAACGCTTGGGCGTGATCACGATGTCGACAGACAAGGTTTCTGTCCACGGCAGTTGGGCTAGCCGCTGGGTCTTCATATTCGCCGCAACCGGTTCGGCCGTGGGGCTGGGCAGTATCTGGAAATTTCCCTACATGGTCGGCGTCTATGGTGGCGGTGCCTTTGTATTGATGTTTCTGGCGTGCATCGCGCTCATCGGCGCGCCGGTGATGCTGGCCGAAACCCTCATCGGTCGTCGCGCCCGGCAAAGCCCGGCCAATGCCCTGAAGGTACTGGCAGTGGAGGCCGGGCACTCGGCCAAGTGGTCGTGGGGCGCGTTTGCCGGAATGATCACGGCGCTGCTGATCCTGTCTTTCTACAGTGTGGTCGGCGGCTGGTCGCTGGACTACATCATCGATATGGGGCGTGGGGACTTTCAGGGGGTGACACCCGATCAGGTCGGCGCCTACTTCGGCGATGTGATCTCCGATCCCTGGCGGCTCACACTTTGGCATACGATTTTCATGCTGCTTTCTGCGGTGGTGATTGCCCGCGGGGTGGTTGCGGGGCTTGAGCGCAGCCTGCGAATCATGATGCCGCTGCTGTTCGTGATGATCCTGGTATTGCTGGGCTACAGCATGACCACCGGGCACTTCATGGAGGGCGTTCACTTCATGTTCGATTTCCAGCCGGAGAAAGTCATGGATGGCCTGCTGCCGGCCATGGGGCATGCGTTTTTCTCCCTGAGCGTGGGGGTGGGCTCGATCATGATCTATGGCGCCTACATGCCCAAGAGCGCCTCGCTGACCAAGACCGTTGTAGGTGTCGCGCTGCTGGATACCTTTGTATCGTTGCTGGCCGGGCTGGCGTTGTTTCCGATTGTTTTCGCCGCCGGCCTGAACCCCAGCGAAGGGCCGGGGCTGATGTTCGTCAGCCTGCCATTCGCCTTCGGCAACATGGCATTTGGTCAATTCATGGGGGTGGTATTTTTTCTCCTGGTGGCCATTGCTGCCTGGAGTTCGGCCATTTCCCTGCTGGAACCCATGGTCGCTTATCTGGTGGAGCGAACCCGGCTCAGTCGCGCCTGGGTGACGTTCTGGCTGGCCTTTACCTGTTGGTTCGTTGGCCTGGGGACGGTGTTTTCCTTCAATATATGGAAGCAAGCGAAGTTTTTCGTGAACGAAGGCGGGATGTTCCATCTCTACCAGTGGGGAGCAACCGGAGGGCTGGATTTCTTCGGCGTGATTGATTTCTTCACATCACGGATCATGCTGCCGCTGGGTGGTTTGTGTTTCGTGGTGTTTGCAGGATGGGTCATGGGGCGTGAGGCGGTGCGTGACGAATTGTCGTTGCGCAGCCCTGTACTGTTTACCTTGAGCCTGTTCTTGATGCGCTATGTAGCGCCCATCGGCATTCTTGTAGTGTTTGCCGCCCAGCTGTGGAAGTGACGCTTACATGACGACACATATTCAACGCTCGGCCTTGCTGCCCTATCCGGCGCAGGCGTTGTACGACCTGGTCAACGATGTGGCAAGTTACCCGCAATTTTTGCCTTGGTGCTCGTCCGCCGAAGTGCTCGAAAGCTCTGAAGCCCATATGCGCGCCAGGCTCAATGTCGCCAAGGGCGGATTGAGCCAGCACTTTGTCACGCGCAACACCCTGGTGCCTGGACAGTCCATTGAAATGAACCTGGAAGAGGGGCCTTTCAATCAGCTCCACGGCGTCTGGGTGTTCAAGGCGCTGGGAGAGAAGGCCTGCAAGATCAGCCTGGATCTGTCGTTCGACTATGCAGGTCCGTTGGTGCGAGCCACGCTGGGGCCGTTGTTCAATCAGGCGGCCAATACCCTGGTCGACGCGTTCTGCCAGCGCGCCAAGCAAAACGCCGAGCTAGCCCGGTGATTGAGCTGGAAGTGGTGTATGCCGGCGTCGATCGTCAGGTCTTGCGCGTATTTTCCGTGCCGGAAGGCACGAGTGTTCGGGCGGCGTTAGAGGCGTCCGGCATTGCTGCTGAGTTTCCGCAACTGGATCTGGCCACTTGCCCTGTGGGGATTTTTGGCAAGGTGGTTGCCGATCCGGATCGCCAGGTGGTGCGGGCGGCTGATCGACTTGAAATTTATCGACCGTTATTGGCAGATCCAAAAGAGATTCGGCGGCTGCGTGCCGCCAAGGCCGCCCAGGCGCGACAAGCTGATCAATAGTCAGCTCTGAATTGCAGGCAATAAAAAACCCGGTAAGCCGGGTTTTTTATTGAGCAATTTATTGCGGCGAAGTATCCAGTGGTTCTGGCGTCGGGACCGGTACGGTCTCGACGTTGTCCACGTCCTTCTGGATCTGATCGAGCAACGAGCCTGGCTTGACCGGTTTTTCCGGTTTCGGCTGCTCGGCATTCTGGGTTGGGTCGGTCACCGTAGTGCCGCTGTCCTGGCCCATAATGGCCTCGTCGCGGCTCACGCCGGGCATGAAATCGCCCGACAGGCTGACAAGTTGGTCATTGGCGTTGAAGATAACGCTGATGCGTTCCTGTTGGCGTTCACCACCACCTGGTTGCAGGCTGTACAAATAATCCCAGCGATCGGCATGGAACGTGTCGGTCAGCAGAGGGTTACCCATGATAAACCGTACTTGCCGACGGGTCATTCCCGGGCGTAACTGGTCTATCATGTCCTGCGTGACGACATTGCCCTGCTGGATGTCGATTTTGTAAACCCCGGGGAATGAACAACCGGCGAGTGCGAGCAGTCCCACAAAGGTGAAACTGGTTAGCAAGAGCTTGGTGTTTTGCATCGGTGGGCGACTTCCACTATCTTGGCTGGGACAACGTAAACGCCGATCATACCCGCATTAAGAGAAGCTGCGAAGCAGCATCGCGAGAAAGCTGACCATGGTTGAAAATAGCGAACTACGCAAAGCCGGCCTCAAAGTGACCCTGCCACGGGTCAAAATTCTGCAGATGCTCGATTCCGCCGAGCAACGCCACATGAGTGCCGAGGATGTCTACAAGGCGCTTATGGAAGCTGGCGAGGACGTCGGTCTGGCCACGGTTTACCGTGTCCTGACTCAGTTCGAGGCGGCGGGGCTGGTGGCTCGTCACAATTTCGATGGCGGTCATGCGGTCTTTGAATTGGCCGATGGGGAACATCACGACCACATGGTGGACGTGGAAACCCGTGAGGTCGTCGAATTCACTTGTCCGGCAATCGAAAAGCGCCAAAAGGAAATTGCTGAAGAGCATGGCTTCGAGTTGATCGATCACCATCTCGTCTTGCATGTGCGCAAGAGAAAGCCGGTTTAAAGCTGTTGAAACGCAAAAAGGCGACCCCAGGGTCGCCTTTTTGCGTTTGGGCTGTTCAGATTTTTGCCGCGACGACCATTTTTTTCGCGTGAGCCAGGGACTCCTTGGTGAGGTCGATGCCGCCCAGCATCCGTGCCACTTCTTCCACGCGCTCGTTCTTGTTCAGCTTGGACACGGCGGTGCGAGTGGCGTCCTCGTCACGCACCTTGTGCACAAATAAATGCTGGTGTCCTTGGGCTGCGACCTGGGGCAGGTGAGTCACTGTCAGCACTTGGCCGCGCTCCCCGAGTCGACGCAGCAACTGGCCGACAATTTCCGCCGTAGGGCCGCCAATGCCCACGTCCACTTCGTCGAATACCAGCGTCGGCACACGCGAGGTCTGTGCCGTGATAACCTGGATGGCCAGGCTGATTCGTGACAACTCGCCGCCGGAGGCGACTTTGGCCAGGGCCTTGAGCGGTTGGCCAGGGTTGGCGCTGACCAGCAACTCCACCTGCTCCAGCCCGTTGGGCTGAAGCTCGTCCCCCGCGTTGGGGTGCAGCTCGATGGTGAAGCGCCCGCCGGGCATGCCCAGGCGCTGGATTTCCTGCTCAACGGCACTGGCCAGCCCGGTCGCGGCCTGCTGACGCAGCTCACTGAGCTCCCTGGCTTTTTCCTGATAATGACGAGCATAGGACGCCAGCTCGTCTCCCAGGCGCTCAATGGATTCGTCGTTGGCGTTCAGGGTTTCCAGCTCTTCAAGCAGGCGCTGCTGCAGTTCGGCGACATCGGTTGGCTGGACGCGATGCTTGCGCGCCAGCGTATAGATAGTGTCCAGGCGTTCTTCCAGATATTGCAGGCGCGCCGGGTCGGCGTCGAAATGATCCAGAAACCGGTTCAGTTCCCCGACAGCCTCCTCGACCTGGATCTGTGCGCTCGTGAGCAGATTGGTCGCTTCGCTCAGGGCGCCTACCGAATTGTTGACGCTGGACAGCCGGTTCAGGCTGGCGGTCAGCGCATTGAGCACGTTCCCCGAGTCGCTTTCACTGCATTGCTCGACCACTTGCCGGCAAATGCCCAGCAGGGTTTCGGCATTGGTGAGGTTCTTGTGTTCCTGTTCCAGTTCCGCCAGCTCGTTTTCACCCAGGGCCAGGTTCTCCAGCTCTTCGAGCTGATAACTCAGCAACTGGTGGCGGGCACGTTGTTCGTCGCCGGAGTTGGAGAGGCGATCCAGTTCCTGGCGGGTCTGGCGCCATCGCTGGGCGGCCAGTTGAACCTGGCGGGCCAGATCGGTGGCGCCGGCGTATTCGTCGAGCAGGCGGCGATGGGTCTCGGTCTTGAGCAGGGACTGGTGTTCATGCTGGCTGTGAATGTCGATCAGCAGCTCGCCCAGGGCCTTGAGGTCGCCGAGGGGGCAGGGCGTACCGTTGATGTAACCCCGGGAGCGGCCTTCGGCGGTGATGACCCGGCGCAATATGCACAGGCCGTCGGTATCCAGGTCACGTTCCGCCAGCCAGGCGCTGGCCTCGGGGATGTCGATCAGGTCGAAGGTGGCCAGGATGTCGGCTTTGTCCGCACCGGGGCGTACCACGCCGCTGTCGGCGCGATCACCCAGCGTCAGGCCCAGGGCGTCGAGCATGATCGATTTGCCGGCACCGGTTTCACCGGTGATCACACTCATGCCCCGATCGAGTTCGAGGTCGAGGTGTTCGACGATGGCGTAGTTGTGTACGGACAGGTGCACCAGCATAAAGGCCGCTCCCAGGCTTAGGTCTGGTTATTTATACAGTGTTTTGTTTCGGCCTGACAATGCCTTCGCTTAGCTCGATTTGCTTGGGTGGAAGACTTTCTTAGCGCCGGGAGGAATGAATATGCAGGGGTTTTTTGTAAGGTTAATTCGTCGGACCGCCCTTGAAGCTGGAAAACACGGCCCCATATACCGGGGCAGAAGCGCGAGTTGAGCTCGCGGACGAAGTTGAAAGGAGAAATCTATGGCTGACGAACAGACGCAGGACACGCAAAATCTAGACGCCAATCAGGCTCCCCAGGATTCGGGTGACGACCTGGCGGCACGTGTACAAGTGCTCGAAGAGCAACTGGCCGGTGCGCAGGATCAGGCGCTGCGTGTAGCCGCCGACCTGCAGAATGTCCGCCGTCGCGCCGAGCAAGATGTTGAAAAAGCTCATAAATTCGCCCTGGAGCGGTTCGCAGGCGACCTGTTGCCGATCATCGACAGTCTGGAGCGCGGCCTGGAGCTGTCCAATCCGGACGACGAAAACATTCGTCCGATGCGTGAAGGCATCGAGCTGACCCTGAAGATGTTCCAGGACACGCTCAAGCGCTATCAGCTTGAAGCCATTGATCCGCATGGCGAGCCCTTCAATGCCGAGCACCATCAGGCCATGGCGATGCAGGAAAGTGCGGAAGTCGAGCCCAACAGCGTATTGAAGGTTTTCCAGAAGGGCTACCTGCTCAACGGTCGCTTGCTGCGCCCGGCCATGGTTGTGGTCAGCAAGACGCCGGCGCCGGTTTCGCCTTCTATTGATGAGCAGGCTTGAAATTTAGCGCAGCGGCCCCATTTAGAAGTCAAGCGTTTAAGTGCTACCGCAGTTAGCCACCACTGCTGCGGCAACAAAATCCAAGTTCCGGGAGAGTTAACATGGGCAAGATTATCGGTATCGACCTGGGGACCACCAACTCGTGCGTCTCCGTGCTGGAAAACGGCAAGGCCAAAGTAATTGAAAACGCTGAAGGCGCGCGTACTACGCCGTCGATCATCGCGTACGCCAACGATGGCGAAATTCTGGTTGGCCAGTCGGCCAAGCGTCAGGCAGTGACCAATCCGCATAACACCCTCTACGCGGTGAAGCGTCTGATCGGTCGCAAGTTCGACGAAGAAGTCGTTCAGAAAGACATCAAGATGGTGCCTTACAAAATCGCCAAGGCTGACAATGGCGACGCGTGGGTTGAAGTGAACGGCCAGAAAATGGCGCCGCCACAGATCTCGGCGGAAATCCTGAAGAAAATGAAGAAAACCGCCGAAGACTATCTCGGCGAAGCGGTGACCGAAGCGGTCATCACTGTTCCGGCCTACTTCAACGACAGCCAGCGTCAGGCGACCAAAGACGCCGGCCGCATCGCGGGCCTGGACGTCAAGCGCATCATCAACGAACCAACCGCGGCCGCTCTGGCTTACGGTATGGACAAGGCCAAGGGCGATCACACCGTGATCGTTTATGACCTGGGTGGCGGTACCTTCGACGTCTCCGTGATCGAGATCGCTGAAGTCGATGGTGAGCACCAGTTCGAAGTACTGGCCACCAACGGTGACACCTTCCTCGGTGGTGAGGACTTCGACATTCGTCTGATCGACTACCTCGTCGACGAATTCAAGAAAGAAAGCGGCATGAACCTCAAGGGTGACCCGCTGGCCATGCAGCGTCTGAAAGAAGCTGCCGAAAAAGCCAAGATCGAGCTGTCCTCGAGCCAGTCGACCGACGTGAACCTGCCGTACATCACTGCAGATGCCACGGGGCCGAAGCACCTGAACGTGAAAATCTCCCGCGCCAAGCTCGAAGCGCTGGTGGAAGACCTGGTTCAGCGCACCATCGAACCTTGCCGCATTGCAATGAAGGACGCCGGTATCGACGTTGGCTCGATCAACGACGTGATCCTGGTCGGCGGCCAGACCCGTATGCCGCTGGTTCAGAAACTGGTGACCGATTTCTTCGGTAAAGAAGCGCGTAAAGACGTGAACCCGGACGAAGCCGTTGCCATGGGTGCCGCCATCCAGGGTGCTGTTCTGGCCGGTGACGTGAAAGACGTTCTGCTGCTCGACGTCAGCCCGCTGACCCTGGGTATCGAAACCATGGGTGGCGTGATGACTGCGCTGATCGAGAAAAACACTACGATTCCTACCAAGAAATCCCAAGTGTTCTCGACCGCCGATGACAACCAGAACGCCGTGACCATTCACGTGCTGCAGGGTGAGCGCAAGCAAGCCGCGCAGAACAAGTCCCTGGGCAAGTTCGACCTGGCCGAGATTCCGCCAGCTCCACGTGGCGTGCCACAAATCGAAGTGACCTTCGACATCGACGCCAACGGCATCCTGCACGTTGGTGCGAAAGACAAGGCCACCGGCAAGACCCAGTCGATCGTGATCAAGGCCAACTCCGGTCTGTCCGAGGAAGAAATTCAGCAGATGGTTCGCGATGCTGAAGTCAACGCCGAAGAAGATCGCAAGTTCGAAGAGCTGGCCAGTGCCCGCAACCAGGGTGATGCCTTGGTGCACTCGACTCGCAAGATGGTCGCTGATGCTGGCGATAAAGTGACCGCTGAAGAGAAAACCGCCATCGAGGCAGCTGTGGTTGCCCTTGAAGCGGCTGTCAAAGGTGACGACAAGGCGGCCATCGAGGCGAAGATCGAAGAACTGTCCAAGGTCTCCGCTCCAGTGGCTCAGAAGATGTACGCCGAGCAGGCTCAGCCGGCTGAAGGCGCAGCGCAGCAAGGCGAGTCGGCCGAAAAAGCCGATGATGTCGTTGATGCCGAGTTCGAAGAAGTGAAAGACCACAAGTAATCGCTTGTTGGTCGGCCGGTTGACTGCATTTGTGCGGTGACTGGTAGGATGTCGCCGCGCGGGAGCTTGCTCCCGCGTTGGCGTGTCTGGAGTCAGTGAATTTTTACAGCATGCGACAGCGTTCGGATGCTGGCGGCGTGATCGGGAATGCTCCTGCTTTCCGAGCGAGAGACGCCGCGTTTTGGCCGGTTCCCTGGCTGAAAGATGTGGGTTTGTACGAATCGTCGCTCAGCCACTTTTCGTACAGGGCCCAAGACCAGGATCGTTGAATTGACGTGAGTTGGGTCCGGGCCTGTATTGGGGCTCAACGAGTTTGGCAAGGTTCAGGAGAGGTTTGCCGGACGTCCTATAAGAGTGCAAAGACTAATGGCAAAGCGTGACTATTACGAAGTATTGGGTGTCGAGCGTGGTTCAAGCGACGCGGACCTGAAAAAGGCCTACCGTCGTCTGGCAATGAAGCACCACCCGGACCGTAATCCCGACGACAAAGCGTCGGAAGAGTTGTTCAAGGAAGCCAACGAGGCTTACGAAGTACTGTCCGATTCCAGCAAGCGTGCGGCTTACGACCAGTACGGTCATGCCGGTGTCGACCCGAGCATGGGCGGCGGCGGTGCCGGTTTTGGCGGGCAGAACTTTTCCGATATTTTTGGCGACGTGTTCAGCGACTTCTTCGGTGGTGGTCGCGGTGGTGCTCGTGGTGGCGCCCAGCGTGGCAGCGATTTGCGCTACACGCTGGAGTTGAACCTGGAAGAGGCGGTGCGCGGTACCACCGTCAACATCCGCGTTCCCACGCTGGTCAATTGCAAGCCGTGTGACGGTTCGGGCGCCAAGAAGGGCTCCTCGCCCGTCACCTGTCCGACTTGCGGCGGCATCGGTCAGGTGCGCATGCAACAGGGTTTCTTCTCTGTGCAGCAGACCTGTCCGCGTTGCCATGGCCAGGGCAAGATCATTTCCGATCCGTGCGATTCCTGCCACGGCGAAGGGCGCGTCGAAGAGTACAAGACGCTGTCGGTGAAAGTGCCGGCCGGTGTCGATACCGGTGACCGCATCCGTTTGTCTGGTGAAGGCGAGGCGGGTGCCCAGGGCGGTCCGACTGGCGACCTGTACGTGGTCATCAATGTGCGTGAGCACGCGATCTTCCAGCGCGACGGCAAGCATTTGTTCTGCGAAGTGCCGATCAGTTTCGTCGATGCGGCCTTGGGCGGTGAGCTTGAGATCCCGACCCTCGATGGTCGCGTGAAGCTGAAAATTCCCGAGGGCACGCAAACCGGCAAGCAGTTCCGGATTCGCGGCAAGGGTGTTGCACCGGTGCGTGGCGGCGGTGCGGGTGACCTGATGTGCCGTGTTGCGGTGGAGACTCCGGTCAATCTGAGTCGGCGTCAGCGCGAATTGCTGGAAGAGTTCCGCAGCTCGCTGGCGGACGATAACAGCCATTCCCCGAAAACTACCGGTTGGTTCGAAGGCGTGAAGCGCTTCTTCGGCGATCTGTAAGGAGCTCGCATGCGACGTATAGCTGTGATGGGCGCTGCCGGGCGCATGGGCAAGGCGTTGGTCGAGGCGGTGCAGCAGCGCTCGCCGCTCTCGGGCCTGACAGCCGCTATCGTCCGGCCCGACAGTACGCTGGTCGGTGCTGATGCGGGCGAGCTGGCCTCCCTGGGGCGTATCGGGGTGCCGATGTCCGGTGGCCTGGAAAAGGTCTTGGATGAGTTCGATGTCCTGATCGATTTCACCCTGCCGCAAGTGATGCTGAAAAATCTGGCCATTTGCCGCAAGCATGGCAAGGCCATGGTCATTGGCACGACCGGGCTGGATGCTGCGCAAAAGCAGTTACTGGCCGAGGCTGGCAACGATATTCCGATCGTTTTTGCGGCGAACTTCAGCGTGGGTGTGAATCTGTCGTTGAAGCTGCTGGAGATGACGGCTCGGGTTCTGGGTGACGATGCGGATATCGAAATCATCGAGGCTCACCACCGACACAAGATCGACGCGCCTTCGGGCACGGCCCTGCGCATGGGTGAAGTGATTGCCGATACCTTGGGTCGCGATCTGCAGAAGGTGGCCGTCTACGGACGCGAAGGGCATACCGGTGCCCGTGAGCGCGACACCATCGGTTTCGCCACGGTTCGTGGTGGGGATGTGGTGGGGGATCACACCGTGCTGTTCGCCACAGAGGGCGAGCGTCTGGAGATCACTCACAAGGCGTCAAGCCGCATGACCTTCGCCAAGGGTGCGGTGCGTGCCGCGTTGTGGCTGGATGGCCGCCCGGCTGGTCTGTACGACATGCAGGATGTTCTCGACCTGCGTTGATGTTTCGGTGTGCTGTCTGGCAAACCTTTTGCCAGACGCAGCGCCCGAAAGCGGGGTTCAGGTTATACTGAGCCCCGTTTTACACCGCCTCGCGACGACCTGTCGCATTCCCCTGCCTTTAAGGCTCATTAGCGGTGGACCAAAAAAGCCTTTTTCTGTAAGCTACAGCTTTAGTGTGTCCACTAAAAGCGCGCAGAATAATTCAGTGAACAAGCGGGGTGACGTGTCCATACGTCACTCCGCTTTTTTACAACCTGCGATCGCCCTTTCAGGCTTTATTTACGGGAGGTCTTCTTGACTAAGCCAGCCATACTCGCCCTTGCTGATGGCAGCATTTTTCGCGGCGAAGCCATTGGAGCCGACGGCCAGACCGTTGGTGAGGTGGTGTTTAACACCGCAATGACCGGCTATCAGGAAATTCTTACCGATCCTTCCTACGCCCAGCAAATCGTTACTTTGACTTACCCGCACATCGGCAACACCGGCACCACGCCGCAAGATGCCGAGTCCGATCGTGTCTGGTCCGCCGGCCTGGTCATCCGTGATCTGCCGCTGGTAGCGAGCAACTGGCGTAACACCATGTCCCTGTCCGACTACCTGAAAGCCAACAACGTTGTGGCAATCGCCGGTATCGACACCCGTCGCCTGACCCGCATCCTTCGCGAGAAGGGCGCGCAGAACGGCTGCATCATGGCTGGTGACAACATCACTGAAGAAGCCGCCATCGCCGCTGCCCAGGGCTTCCCTGGCCTTAAAGGCATGGATCTGGCGAAAGTCGTCAGCACCAAGAAGCAGTATGAGTGGCGCTCCACGGTCTGGGACTTGAAGACCGACAGCCACGCGACGATCGAAGCTTCCGAGCTGCCGTACCACGTGGTTGCGTACGACTACGGCGTCAAGCTGAACATCCTGCGCATGCTCGTGGAGCGTGGTTGCCGCGTGACCGTGGTGCCGGCGCAAACCCCAGCGGCAGATGTCCTGGCCCTCAATCCTGACGGCGTGTTCCTGTCCAACGGCCCGGGTGATCCCGAGCCTTGCGACTACGCGATCCAGGCGATCAAGGACGTGCTGGAAACCGAGATCCCGGTGTTCGGCATCTGCCTCGGTCATCAGTTGCTGGCCCTCGCTTCGGGCGCCAAGACCTTGAAAATGGGGCACGGCCACCACGGTGCCAACCACCCGGTCCAGGACCTGGATACTGGCGTGGTAATGATCACCAGCCAGAACCACGGCTTTGCGGTGGATGAGGCGACCCTGCCGGCAAACGTGCGGGCGATCCACAAGTCGCTGTTCGACGGCACGCTGCAAGGCATCGAGCGTACCGACAAGAGCGCATTCAGCTTCCAGGGCCACCCTGAAGCGAGCCCTGGCCCGAACGATGTAGCGCCGCTGTTCGATCGCTTCATCACCGAGATGGCCAAGCGACGCTGACCGCGTGAAGCCTGAGGGCGGCCCCGAAACCGGTGGTCCCCTTGGGCGCTGCAAAGATTGTTCGACGGCCTAGCCGACTGACCTGCGGATTTGAGTGACAAACCCATGCCAAAACGTACAGACATAAAAAGCATCCTGATTCTCGGCGCTGGCCCGATCGTGATCGGCCAGGCCTGCGAATTCGACTACTCCGGCGCCCAGGCCTGCAAAGCCCTGCGCGAAGAGGGCTATCGCGTCATCCTGGTGAACTCCAACCCGGCCACCATCATGACCGACCCGGCCATGGCCGACGCCACCTACATCGAGCCGATCAAGTGGCAGACCGTTGCCAAGATCATCGAGAAGGAGCGCCCGGACGCACTGCTGCCGACCATGGGTGGCCAGACTGCATTGAACTGCGCCCTGGACCTGGAGCGTGAAGGCGTCCTGGAGAAGTTCGGTGTGGAAATGATCGGCGCCAACGCCGACACCATCGACAAGGCCGAAGACCGTTCGCGCTTCGACAAGGCGATGAAATCCATCGGCCTGGACTGCCCACGCTCGGGCATCGCCCACAGCATGGAAGAAGCCAACGCCGTCCTGGAGCGCCTCGGCTTCCCGTGCATCATCCGTCCGTCCTTCACCATGGGCGGCACCGGTGGCGGCATCGCTTACAACCGTGAAGAATTCGAAGAAATCTGTGCCCGTGGTCTGGATCTGTCGCCGACCAAAGAGCTGCTGATCGACGAATCCCTGATCGGCTGGAAAGAATATGAAATGGAAGTTGTCCGCGACAAAAAGGACAACTGCATCATCGTCTGCTCCATCGAAAACTTCGACCCGATGGGCGTGCACACCGGTGACTCCATCACCGTCGCACCCGCCCAGACGCTGACTGACAAGGAATACCAGATCCTGCGGAACGCCTCCCTGGCGGTACTGCGCGAGATCGGCGTGGAAACCGGCGGCTCCAACGTCCAGTTCGGCATCTGCCCGAACACCGGTCGCATGGTGGTCATCGAGATGAACCCGCGGGTATCCCGTTCCTCGGCCCTGGCTTCGAAAGCCACCGGCTTCCCGATCGCCAAGGTCGCGGCCAAACTGGCTGTGGGTTACACCCTGGACGAACTGTCGAACGACATCACCGGTGGCAAGACCCCGGCGTCTTTCGAGCCGTCCATCGACTACGTCGTCACCAAGCTGCCACGTTTCGCCTTCGAGAAATTCGCCAAGGCCGACGCCCGCCTGACCACTCAGATGAAGTCGGTCGGTGAAGTCATGGCCATCGGCCGGACCTTCCAGGAATCCCTGCAGAAGGCTCTTCGCGGTCTGGAAGTAGGTGTTTGCGGCCTTGATCCGAAGCTGGACCTCAGCCACCCGGACGCCATGAGCGAGCTCAAGCGTGAGCTGACCGTGCCGGGCGCCGAGCGGATCTGGTACGTGGCGGACGCCTTCCGTGCCGGCATGACTGTCGAGCAGATCTTCGGCATGAACATGATCGACCCTTGGTTCCTGGTGCAGATCGAAGATCTGATCAAGGAAGAGGAGAAGGTCAAGACCCTGGGCATGTCCAGCATTGACCACGACACGATGTTCCGCCTCAAGCGCAAGGGCTTCTCCGACATGCGCCTGGCAAAACTGCTGGGTGTGACCGAGAAGAGTCTGCGCAGTCATCGCCACAAGCTTGAAGTGTTCCCGGTCTACAAGCGCGTGGACACTTGCGCCGCCGAATTCGCCACCGACACTGCTTACCTGTACTCCACGTACGAAGAAGAGTGTGAAGCCGCGCCGTCGACGCGTGACAAGATCATGATCCTGGGTGGCGGTCCTAACCGGATCGGCCAGGGCATCGAGTTCGACTACTGCTGCGTGCACGCGGCACTGGCCCTGCGCGACGACGGGTACGAGACCATCATGGTCAACTGCAACCCGGAAACCGTGTCCACCGACTACGACACCTCTGATCGCCTGTATTTCGAACCAGTGACCCTGGAAGACGTGCTGGAAATCGTCCGTGTCGAGAAGCCAAAAGGCGTGATCGTCCAGTACGGTGGCCAGACCCCTCTGAAACTGGCGCGTGCCCTTGAAGCGGCCGGTGTGCCGATCATCGGGACCAGTCCGGATGCCATCGACCGTGCCGAAGACCGTGAGCGCTTCCAACAGATGGTTGAGCGTCTGAACCTGCGTCAGCCGCCTAACGCTACCGTGCGCAGCGAAGACGAAGCGATTCGCGCCGCCGCCAAGATCGGTTACCCGCTGGTGGTGCGGCCATCCTATGTACTGGGCGGTCGGGCGATGGAAATCGTTTACCAGGAAGACGAACTCAAGCGCTACCTGCGCGAAGCGGTTCAGGTGTCCAACGACAGCCCGGTGCTGCTGGACCACTTCCTCAACTGCGCCATCGAAATGGACGTGGATGCGGTCTGTGACGGCAAGGACGTGGTGATCGGCGCGATCATGCAGCACATCGAGCAGGCCGGTGTTCACTCCGGTGACTCCGCTTGTTCGCTGCCGCCTTATTCGTTGCCGGCCCACATCCAGGACGAAATGCGCGAGCAGGTCAAGAAAATGGCCCTGGAGCTGGGCGTGGTCGGCCTGATGAACGTGCAACTGGCCCTGCAGGGCGAGGACATCTACGTCATCGAAGTCAACCCGCGCGCGTCCCGTACCGTACCGTTCGTCTCCAAGTGCATCGGTGTGTCCCTGGCGATGATCGCTGCACGGGTCATGGCCGGTAAGACCCTGAAAGAGCTGAACTTCACCAAGGAAATCATTCCGAACTTCTACAGCGTCAAAGAAGCGGTGTTCCCGTTCGCCAAGTTCCCTGGCGTGGACCCGATCCTTGGCCCTGAAATGAAGTCCACCGGCGAAGTCATGGGCGTGGGCGATACCTTCGGCGAAGCTTTTGCCAAGGCCCAGATGGGCGCCAGCGAAGTTCTGCCAACTGGCGGCACGGCGTTCATCAGCGTGCGTGATGACGACAAGCCGCTGGTTGCAGGCGTGGCCCGTGATCTGATCAACTTGGGCTTCGAAGTGGTCGCCACTGCCGGTACCGCCAAGCTGATCGAGGCGGCTGGCTTGAAGGTGCGCCGCGTGAACAAGGTGACCGAGGGGCGTCCGCACGTGGTCGACATGATCAAGAATGACGAAGTCACGCTGATCATCAACACCACCGAAGGTCGCCAGTCGATCGCCGATTCGTATTCCATTCGTCGCAACGCGCTGCAGCACAAGATCTACTGCACCACGACCATTGCTGCGGGCGAAGCTATCTGCGAAGCGCTCAAGTTCGGTCCCGAGAAGACCGTGCGTCGCTTGCAGGATCTACATGCAGGATTGAAGGCATGAGCATAACCAAGTACCCGATGACGGTTCAGGGCGCGAAGGCTCTGGAAGAAGAACACGCTTTCCTGACCAAGGTCGAGCGTCCGCGCTTGAGCCAGGCGATTGGCGAAGCGCGTGAGCTGGGCGATCTCAAGGAAAACGCCGAATACCACGCTGCCCGCGAGGAGCAGGGTATGGTCGAGGCGCGAGTCCGTGATATCGAAGGTCGCATGCAGAATGCAGTGATCATCGATGTCACGACGATCCCGCACACTGGCAAGGTCATTTTCGGCACCACAGTGGAAATCGCCAACGTTGAGACTGATGAAAGCGTCACTTACCAGATCGTTGGTGAGGACGAGGCGGACATCAAGCTTGGCAAGATTTCCGTCGGCTCCCCCATTGCGCGCGCCTTGATTGCCAAGGAAGAGGGCGATGTAGTGGTTGTGAAGACGCCGGGTGGTGTCATCGAGTATGAGATTGTCGAAGTCCGTCACATCTGAGCGAAGGCGTCCGCTGCGAGCCGGCGCCATGATCTGGCAGCTCACCCAGATGTTGTGGGTGGGCGGCGTCTGGTTGTTGCACGTCGGTTTGCTGCCGGTGCTGGGTCGAATCGGCCTGGCACCGCTGCTCATCGATGAAATCGCAGCTATGCTGACGTCGCTTCTGGTGGGTTTTTCCTCGGCATGCGTAGTGTTTCAGGCTTTGGTGCTGGTTCAGGCCGAGGGCCTTGACAGTCTATGGCGCGACATTCGTGGGCAGTTGCTGCTCATGTCGTTGTATGCGTGCGGGATGTTTCTTGCTGTACGTCTCGGCTGGCCGGATGCGAGCCTGTGGCAGGTATTCAGCTACCTGGTGCTGGGTTTTTCCGGGTTGGTGCTGGTGTTGCAACCGGTACCCGGATGGAGCAGCAGGGTGCGCGAAGCACACCCTTGACCCTTTGGCATTACTTGAAGCGGTGAACGTTCGACAGTTGCTTGTTGACGCTGAAATTCTTGCGATAAATCAGTGCCATCTTGCCGATGACCTGCACCAGGTCTGCCTTGCCGGTCTTGCACAGTTCGGCAACGGCAGCCAGGCGGGCTTCGCGATCGAGAATATTGAGCTTGATCTTGATAAGCTCATGATCGCCCAAGGCGCGTTCCAGCTCAGCTAGAACACCTTCAGTCAAACCGTTGTCAGCCACAGTCAAAACCGGTTTCAGATGGTGGCCAATGGATTTGTATTGTTTCTTCTGCTCTTGAGTGAGCGGCATAATCTGACCCCTGCGTCTGATCTTGTAAAAAGCGGCGGCCAGTTTACCCGAGCGAGTCCGGGACCGCCCAGTTAATCACGACCCGTTTTATTTTTTAGAGGTGGCCCGTGGCCCGTTCCAAGACTAGCCAGAACTGGCTCAGAGAGCATTTCAACGATCCGTACGTCAAAATGGCGCAAAAAGACGGCTATCGTTCTCGTGCCAGCTATAAATTGCTCGAAATCCAGGAAAAGGATCGTCTGATCCGTCCTGGCATGACCGTGATCGACCTTGGCGCCGCGCCGGGGGGATGGTCTCAGGTGACCAGTCGTCTGATCGGCGGTCAGGGGCGATTGATTGCTTCCGACATCCTGGAAATGGACAGCATCCCCGACGTGACCTTCATCCAGGGCGATTTCACCGAAGACGCCGTGCTGGCGCAGATTCTCGAGGCTGTCGGAAATACGCAGGTTGACCTTGTGATTTCCGATATGGCCCCCAATATGAGTGGATTGGCGGCTGTCGACATGCCTCGAGCAATGTTCCTCAGCGAGCTGGCCCTGGATCTTGCCGGGCGGGTGTTGCGCCCAGGTGGTGATTTTTTGATCAAGGTCTTCCAGGGTGAAGGTTTTGATGAGTACCACAAGGGGATGCGCAAGCTGTTCGACAAAGTGCAGATGCGCAAGCCATTGTCGTCGCGCGATCGCTCTCGTGAGCAGTATCTGCTGGCGCGGGGCTTCCGGGGAATTGAAGGCGCAGCCAGTGATGAGCGTCTTTGATAAAGGCCGATAGTTTTTTTTGTCTCGCCTTGCAAGAGCCGTGTTACGAAAATTACGCGGTCAGAGTTTCACAAAGGGTTACAGACGGCGCCTGCCAGAGTCGTAGGTAATGTAGTAAGTTAGGCCGGTGAATATCATGCGAAGCGCGCGCCAGTAGCGGAGCTTGCTTCAGAGGGTAGTTAATTGAACGATATGGCAAAGAATCTGATCCTGTGGTTGATCATCGCCGCTGTCCTTGTGACCGTGATGAACAACTTCTCCAGCCCTAACGAGCCGCAAACCCTCAACTATTCCGACTTCATCCAGCAAGTCAAGGATGGCAAGGTCGAGCGCGTTGCCGTCGATGGTTATGTGATTACCGGCAAGCGCACCGATGGTGACAGCTTCAAGACCATTCGTCCGGCGATTCAGGACAACGGCCTCATCGGCGACCTGGTGGACAATCATGTCGTGGTCGAAGGCAAGCAGCCTGAGCAGCAGAGCATCTGGACCCAGCTTCTGGTGGCCAGCTTCCCGATCCTGGTGATCATCGCGGTGTTCATGTTCTTCATGCGCCAGATGCAGGGCGGTGCCGGTGGCAAGGGTGGGCCGATGAGTTTCGGCAAAAGCAAGGCCCGACTGCTCTCCGAAGACCAGGTGAAAACCACCCTGGCCGACGTCGCCGGGTGCGATGAGGCCAAGGAAGAGGTCGGCGAGCTGGTTGAATTCCTGCGTGATCCGGGCAAGTTCCAGCGCCTGGGCGGCCGTATCCCACGCGGCGTGCTGATGGTTGGTCCTCCGGGTACCGGTAAAACCTTGCTGGCCAAGGCGATTGCCGGCGAAGCCAAAGTGCCGTTCTTCACGATCTCCGGTTCCGACTTCGTGGAAATGTTCGTCGGTGTGGGCGCCAGTCGTGTGCGTGACATGTTCGAACAGGCCAAGAAACATGCGCCTTGCATCATCTTCATCGACGAAATCGACGCTGTCGGTCGCCATCGTGGTGCCGGCATGGGTGGTGGTCACGACGAGCGCGAGCAGACCCTCAACCAGTTGCTGGTCGAGATGGACGGTTTCGAAATGAATGACGGCATCATCGTGATTGCCGCCACCAACCGCCCGGACGTGCTCGATCCTGCGCTGTTGCGTCCAGGCCGTTTCGACCGCCAGGTCGTGGTGGGGCTGCCGGACATTCGTGGTCGTGAACAGATCCTCAAGGTTCATATGCGCAAGGTGCCGATGGGTGACGACGTCGCTCCGGCAGTGATCGCTCGTGGTACACCGGGTTTTTCCGGTGCCGACCTTGCGAACCTGGTCAACGAGGCGTCGCTGTTCGCTGCTCGTACCGGCAAGCGTGTCGTTGAGATGAAAGAGTTCGAACTGGCCAAAGACAAGATCATGATGGGCGCGGAGCGCAAATCCATGGTCATGTCCGAGAAAGAAAAGCAGAACACGGCGTACCACGAGGCGGGTCACGCGATCGTTGGTCGTGTGGTGCCCGAACATGACCCGGTCTACAAGGTCTCGATCATTCCGCGCGGTCGTGCCTTGGGTGTGACCATGTTCCTGCCGGAAGAAGATCGTTACAGCCTGTCCAAGCGTGCGCTGATCAGCCAGATCTGTTCGCTCTACGGCGGCCGTATTGCCGAAGAAATGACACTGGGCTTTGACGGTGTAACCACCGGCGCGTCCAACGACATCATGCGTGCCAGCCAGATCGCTCGGAACATGGTCACCAAGTGGGGCCTGTCCGAAAAACTGGGTCCACTGATGTACGCCGAAGAAGAGGGTGAAGTGTTCCTCGGTCGTGGTGGCGGTGGCCAGCACGCAAGCTTCTCTGGCGAGACGGCAAAGCTGATCGACTCTGAAGTGCGCAGCATCATCGACCAGTGCTATGGCACCGCCAAGCAGATCCTCACGGATAACCGTGACAAGCTCGACGCCATGGCTGATGCCCTGATGAAGTATGAAACCATTGATGCCGAGCAGATCGACGACATCATGGCAGGTCGCGAGCCTCGCGAGCCTCGTGACTGGTCGGGCGGCGGCACCGGTACGTCCGGTACGCCTCCGGCGGTACAGGGCGAGCGTCCGGAGACACCGATTGGCGGTCCGGCTGCTGACGTTTAAGGCTTGAAATGACTTCTGTTCAGTCCTCAGCCCGGTTGCCTTGCGGCAACCGGGTTCTTGATTTGTCCCATGTCCATGTCATGGGCATTCTCAATGTCACTCCCGATTCCTTTTCCGATGGCGGTCGATTCAGTCAGCTTGATGCTGCGTTGCGGCATGCCGAGGCTTTGGTCGCCGCCGGCGCGACGCTGATCGATGTCGGCGGTGAGTCGACCCGGCCAGGCGCGCGGGCAGTCTCGCCCACCGAAGAGCTGGAGCGTGTGGCGCCGATTGTCGAGCGCATCCACCGTGAGCTTGATGTCATAATCTCGGTGGATACATCCACGCCTGCGGTCATGCGTGAGTCTGCGCGGCTTGGAGCGGGGTTGATCAACGACGTTCGCGCCTTGCGGCGCGATGGTGCCCTGGATGCCGCAGCGGCTACGGGGTTGCCGGTGTGTCTGATGCATATGCTGGGCGAGCCCGGAACGATGCAGGACGACCCGCACTATCATGATGTGACCAGGGAAGTCGGAGAGTTTTTGGTGGAGCGCCTGGATCAATGTGCCGCCGCAGGTATTCCTGCGCAGCGGATCATTCTTGATCCCGGGTTCGGCTTTGCCAAGACGCTGGCTCACAACCTGAGCCTGTTCAAACATATGGAAGCCTTGCATGCCCTGGGGCGGCCCCTGTTGGTCGGGGTTTCGCGAAAGAGCATGATAGGCAATGCCCTGGGTCGTCCCGTGGGGGAGCGCCTGTACGGCGGTCTTGCGCTGGCGGCCCTGGCTATTACAAAAGGCGCACGCATATTGCGGGTGCATGATGTGGCCGAAACGATGGATGTTGTGCGGATGATCGCAGCAGTGGATTCAGCCGAATAAGAATGACGGAGCACTTATGAGCAAGAAATACTTTGGCACCGACGGTATTCGTGGTCGGGTCGGCGAATACCCCATTACCCCTGATTTCATGCTCAAGCTCGGCTGGGCTGCCGGTATGGCGTTCCGCAAGATGGGCGCCTGCAAAGTGCTGGTTGGCAAGGACACGCGAATTTCCGGCTACATGTTCGAATCGGCGCTCGAGGCCGGCCTGACTTCGGCGGGCGCCGATGTGATGCTGCTCGGTCCGATGCCGACGCCGGCCATTGCCTACCTGACGCGTACGTTCCAGGCCCAGGCAGGCATCGTGATCAGTGCTTCACACAACCCGCATGATGACAACGGCATCAAGTTCTTCTCCGGCCAGGGTACCAAGCTGCCGGATGATATCGAGCTGATGATCGAAGAGCTGCTGGACGCGCCGATGACTGTGGTTGAGTCGAGCAAGATCGGTAAAGTGTCGCGGATCAACGATGCGTCAGGTCGTTATATCGAGTTTTGCAAAGGCAGCGTGCCCACCGGTACGAGCTTTTCGGGTCTGAAAATCGTCGTCGATTGTGCTCATGGTGCGACCTATAAAGTCGCGCCAAGCGTATTTCGCGAATTGGGAGCAGAGGTTGTCGTGCTCTCCGCCCAGCCTAACGGGCTGAACATCAACCACAACTGTGGCTCCACTCATACCGAGGCGCTGCAAGCGGCCGTGCTGGCCGAGCAGGCTGATCTCGGGATTGCCTTTGATGGTGACGGTGACCGGGTTCTGATGGTTGATCACACTGGCACTGTCGTCGATGGTGATGAGCTGCTGTTCATCATTGCTCGCGATCTGCACGGGCGCGGCAAGCTGCAGGGCGGCGTGGTGGGGACGTTGATGAGCAATCTCGGGCTCGAGTTGGCCCTGGCGGACCTGGATATTCCCTTCGTGCGGGCCAATGTCGGTGATCGCTATGTGATCTCGGAGCTGCTGGAGCGCAATTGGGTGATCGGGGGCGAGAACTCCGGGCATATCGTTTGTTTTGACCACACCACCACTGGCGATGCAATTATTGCTGCCTTGCAAGTACTGATGGCACTCAAGGCGCGCAATGAAGGGCTTGCGCAGTCGCGTCAGGCGTTGCGCAAATGCCCGCAGGTGCTGATTAATGTGCGTTTCGGCGGTGGTGCGAACCCTCTTGAGCATGCGACGGTCAAGCAAGCCAGCGAGCGCGTAACGCAGGCTATGGCTGGGCGGGGGCGCGTGCTATTGCGCAAGTCTGGTACCGAGCCGTTGGTGCGGGTCATGGTCGAAGGCGAGGATGAAGCACAGGTCCGCGGTTATGCTGAAGAGCTGGCGAAGCTTGTTAGTGAAGTTTCTGCCTGAATTCGGCTTGCCAGTCATCAATCGGTTGGGTAACATCTGCGCCCACTTTGACCGACGAGGTACAGCATGCGTCGCCCTATGGTAGCTGGTAACTGGAAGATGCACGGTACCCGCGCCAGCGTCGCTGAGCTGATCAAAGGCCTTCGTCATCTGGCCTTGTCAAGCGGTGTTGACGTCGCGGTATTCCCGCCTTGCCTGTATATCAATCAAGTGGTTGATGGTTTGAAAGGCAAGTCGATTGCGGTTGGTGCGCAGAATTCCGCGGTGGAATCCATGCAGGGCGCGTTGACCGGTGAAATTGCGCCGAGTCAGCTGGTGGATGCAGGTTGTTCCCTGGTTTTGGTCGGGCATTCCGAGCGCCGCATGATCATGGGCGAGCAGGACAAGACCTTGATCCGCAAGTTTGCTGCGGCCCAGGCCTGCGGTCTGACTCCGGTGTTGTGCATAGGGGAAACCCTTGTGCAGCGTGAAGCCGGCAAGACCCTTGAAGTTGTCGAGCGTCAGCTGGGCAGCATCATCGAGGAGCTGGGTGTCGGTGCTTTTGCAAAGGCGGTCATTGCTTACGAGCCGGTCTGGGCCATTGGGACCGGACTGACTGCTTCGCCGCAACAGGCGCAGGATGTGCACGCCGCCATCCGCGCGCAGTTGGCGGCAGAGAATTCTGAAGTGGCACGAGGTGTGCGGCTTCTATACGGCGGCAGCGTGAAGGCGGCCAATGCGGTCGAACTGTTCGGCATGCCGGATATCGATGGGGGGCTCATTGGTGGAGCGTCCCTGAATGCAGATGAGTTCGGTGCGATCTGTCGCGCCGCGGGAAACTGAAAAAATGCTGGAAACAGTCGTAGTCGTTTTTCATCTGCTGGGTGCATTGGGTGTAGTTGCCCTGGTATTGCTGCAGCAGGGTAAAGGTGCGGATGCTGGTGCGTCTTTCGGTGCAGGTGCTTCAAATACTGTGTTCGGAAGCCAAGGTTCCTCTACCTTTCTTAGTAAGTTTACTGCTATACTTGCCGCCGGTTTCTTCATAACCAGCTTGGGGTTAGGTTACTTTGCTAAAGAGAAGGCTCAAGAGCTGACTCAAGTAGGTTTGCCAAACCCAGCAGTGTTGGAAGTACCAAAGCAACAACCGGCTTCTGATGATGTACCGGTGCTTCAAGAGCAACAGTCGGCCAATCCGGCGACTGACGTGCCTCCAGCTCAAGAGCAGAAGTAAGAAGGTTTCAAACGCTGTATTGCCGAGGTGGTGGAATTGGTAGACACGCAACCTTGAGGTGGTTGTGCCCATAGGGTGTAGGGGTTCGAGTCCCCTTCTCGGTACCAATTATCAGGAGAGCCCGCGATTGCGGGCTTTCTTGTAGGTGGAAGGGTTACATTGACCCTGTAAGGGATCGGTCGTATACTTCCGCCCCAGCTTTGTCGCGGGATGGAGCAGTCTGGTAGCTCGTCGGGCTCATAACCCGAAGGTCGTCGGTTCAAATCCGGCTCCCGCAACCAGTTTCAGGGGCCCCTTCCAAGGGGCTTTTTGTTAGCTGGACACTTTATAACGCCGCTGTTCAACGGCGTTTCAGGGATGGGCTATTCGCCCATTTTTTTTTATTTGCACAGCATGCACAAACATGCACGAGGGGGTTCAGGTGTCGAGCAAGCTAGAACAGTTGCAGGCCTTGTTGGCCCCGGTGGTCGTGGCCCTTGGCTATGAATGCTGGGGTATTGAGTTTTCGGCTCAAGGTCGCCACTCACTGTTGCGCGTTTATATCGATAAGGAAGGCGGCGTATTGGTGGATGACTGCGCCATCGTCAGCCGTCAGATCAGCGGTGTATTGGATGTCGAAGATCCAATCACTTCCGAATACACCCTTGAAGTTTCCTCGCCTGGCATGGAACGCCCTCTGTTCACCCTTGAACAGTTCGCTTCGTTTGCCGGTGAACAAGTGAAGATCAAGCTGCGCTCGCCCTTCGAAGGTCGACGCAACTTTCAAGGCCTTCTGCGCGGTGTAGAAGAGCAGGATGTCGTGGTGCAGGTAGAAGACCATGAGTTCCTGTTGCCGATCGATATGATCGACAAGGCCAACATTATTCCCAGTTTTGACTGATACGTGCCAGATACTGCGGATCCCGCGGATCCAATGGCTTGCGAAAGGCGAGGCGTACGATGAGCAAAGAAGTACTGCTGGTTGTTGAGTCGGTATCCAATGAAAAGGGCGTACCGGCTAACGTTATTTTTGAAGCGCTGGAGCTGGCTCTGGCCACTGCTACCAAGAAGCGGTTTGAAGACGAAGTTGATTTGCGTGTGGAAATCAATCGCCACACCGGTGCCTATGAGACTTTCCGTCGCTGGACGGTCGTCGAAGAAGCCGACCTGGACGATCCGGCTATCGAAACCTGGCCAAGCAAGGTTGCAGAAACGCATCCTGGCGCCAAGGTAGGTGATGTAGTCGAAGAGAAGATCGAATCCATCGAGTTCGGTCGTATTGCTGCGCAGACCGCCAAGCAGGTCATTGTGCAGAAAGTTCGCGAAGCCGAGCGTGCGCAAGTCGTCGATGCTTATCGCGAGCGCCTGGGTGAAATCATCTCCGGCACCGTGAAGAAAGTCACCCGCGACAACGTGATTGTCGACCTGGGCAACAACGCTGAAGCGTTGCTGGCTCGTGAAGACATCATTTCTCGCGAAACTTTCCGGGTTGGCGTGCGTTTGCGTGCGCTGCTCAAGGAAATCCGCACCGAGAACCGGGGCCCGCAGCTGATCCTGTCGCGTACCGCGCCGGAAATGCTGATCGAGTTGTTCCGCATCGAAGTGCCGGAAATTGCTGAAGGCCTGATCGAAGTAATGGCCGCCTCCCGTGATCCGGGTTCGCGTGCCAAGATCGCGGTCCGCTCCAAGGACAAGCGCATCGACCCGCAAGGTGCCTGCATTGGCATGCGTGGTTCGCGTGTCCAGGCCGTATCCGGCGAGTTGGGCGGCGAGCGTGTGGATATCGTCCTGTGGGACGACAACCCGGCTCAGTTCGTGATCAACGCCATGTCGCCTGCTGAAGTGGCGGCAATTATCGTCGACGAAGATGCCCATGCAATGGACATCGCCGTTGGCGCAGACAATCTCGCTCAGGCCATCGGTCGCGGTGGTCAGAACGTGCGTCTGGCTAGCCAATTGACTGGCTGGACACTGAACGTGATGACCGAATCGGACATCCAGGCTAAGCAGCAAGCTGAAACCGGCGATATCCTGCGCAACTTCATCGAAGAGCTTGAAGTCGATGAAGAGCTGGCGCAGGTGCTGGTGGATGAAGGCTTTACCAGCCTGGAAGAGATTGCCTACGTACCGGTGGAGGAAATGCTCAACATCGACGGCTTTGACGAGGACATCGTCAACGAGCTTCGCGCTCGGGCCAAGGATCGTTTGTTGACCAAAGCCATCGCTACTGAGGAAAAGCTGGCAGACGCCCATCCGGCCGAAGACCTGCTCTCGCTTGAGGGCATGGACAAGGATTTGGCGATGGAACTGGCGGTGCGCGGCGTAATTACCCGCGAAGACCTGGCCGAGCAGTCTATTGACGATCTGCTCGACATCGACGGCATTGACGATGATCGTGCCGGCAAGTTGATCATGGCCGCCCGAGCCCACTGGTTCGAGTAATTAGGCGCGGCCTGAGGAGAGAAGTGCATGACGCAAGTCACGGTGAAACAACTGGCCGATGAGGTCAAAACACCGGTAGAGCGCCTGTTGCAGCAGATGCGTGAGGCAGGTCTGCCGCACACCGCCGCCGAGGAACATGTGACCGACAGTGAGAAGCAGTCCCTGCTGACTCACTTGAAGAGCAGTCACAAGGCGAAAGTGGAAGAACCGCGCAAGATCACTCTGCAGCGTAAAACCACCAGCACCCTGCGTGTTGCCGGTAGCAAAAGCATCAGCGTTGAAGTACGCAAGAAGAAAGTCTTCGTACAGCGCAGCCCGGAAGAAATCGAAGCCGAGCGCAAACGCGAACTGGAAGAACGTCGCGCAGTAGAAAATGCTGCACGTCAGAAGGCTGAAGAAGAAGCCAAGCGTCGCGCCGAAGAAGAAGCGCGTCGCCAGCCTGCTGCTGCGCAATCCGCTCCGGCCGAAGCCGTTGCGGCTCCAGTCCCGGCAGCCGAGCCAGTGCGTGAAAGCGCGCCGGTCCCGACACCCGCTCCAGCACCTGCGGCCGATACCCGCAAGCGCGATGAACAGCGTCGTCCGGACAAACCACGTGCCGACGACAACCGTCGGGGCAGTGGCGATGGCGAGCGCAAAAACGCTCCTCATCGTGCTTCGGTCAAGGAAAAGGCGCCAGCGCCACGCGTTGCGCCACGTACCACCGACGAAGAAAGCGATGGCTTCCGTCGTGGCGGTCGCGGCAAGGCCAAGCTGAAGAAACGCAACGCCCACGGTTTCCAGAGCCCTACCGGCCCTGTCGTGCGTGAAGTGAAGATCGGCGAGACCATCACTGTGGGCGATCTGGCCCAGCAGATGTCGGTCAAGGCTGCTGAAATCATCAAGTTCATGTTCAAGCTGGGTACGCCGGCCACCATCAACCAGGTACTGGATCAGGAAACTGCCCAACTGGTTGCTGAAGAGCTGGGCCACAAAGTGACCCTGGTCAGCGACACGGCCCTGGAAGATTCCCTGGCCGAGTCCCTGAAGTTTGAAGGCGAGGCGGTTTCCCGTGCTCCGGTCGTGACCGTAATGGGCCACGTTGACCACGGTAAAACCTCCCTGCTCGACTATATCCGTCGTGCGAAGGTTGCGGCAGGCGAGGCGGGTGGTATCACCCAGCACATCGGCGCCTACCACGTTGAAACCGACCGCGGCATGGTGACGTTCCTCGACACCCCAGGTCACGCTGCGTTTACCGCAATGCGTGCCCGTGGTGCCAAAGCGACCGACATCGTGATCCTGGTGGTCGCAGCGGACGACGGCGTGATGCCACAAACCATCGAAGCCGTTCAGCATGCCAAGGCAGCTGGCGTCCCTCTGGTGGTTGCGGTGAACAAGATCGACAAGCCGGGCGCCGATCTCGATCGCATCCGTAGCGAACTGTCGGTTCACGGCGTGACTTCCGAAGAGTGGGGTGGCGACACTCCATTCGTACCGGTCTCTGCGAAGATGGGTACCGGCGTTGACGAGCTGCTCGAAGCCGTTCTGTTGCAAGCCGAGGTTCTGGAACTGACCGCTACGCCTTCGGCTCCTGGCCGTGGCGTGGTCGTCGAATCGCGTCTCGACAAGGGCCGTGGCCCGGTTGCGACCGTTCTGGTTCAAGACGGTACCCTGCGCCAGGGCGACATGGTGCTGGTCGGTTCGAACTATGGCCGCGTGCGCGCCATGCTCGACGAGAACGGCAAGCCCATCAAGGAAGCAGGTCCTGCTATCCCGGTCGAGATCCTCGGCCTGGACGGCACTCCGGACGCTGGCGACGAGATGAGCGTTGTGGCTGACGAGAAGAAAGCCCGTGAAGTGGCTCTGTTCCGTCAAGGCAAGTTCCGCGAAGTCAAACTGGCTCGTGCTCACGCCGGCAAGCTGGAAAACATCTTCGAGAACATGGGCCAGGAAGAGAAGAAGACGCTCAACATCGTCCTCAAATCCGACGTCCGTGGATCGCTGGAAGCGTTGAACGGCGCCTTGAATGGCCTGGGTAACGACGAAGTGCAAGTGCGCGTGGTCGGTGGCGGTGTCGGTGGTATCACCGAATCCGACGCCAACCTGGCACTGGCCTCCAACGCTGTACTGTTTGGCTTCAACGTGCGTGCCGATGCCGGCGCTCGCAAGATCGTCGAGCAGGAAGGTCTGGATATGCGTTACTACAACGTGATCTACGACATCATCGAAGACGTCAAGAAAGCCCTGACCGGTATGTTGGGCAGCGATGTTCGCGAGAACATCCTGGGTACCGCTGAAGTGCGTGACGTGTTCCGTTCGCCGAAGTTTGGCGCGATCGCCGGTTGCATGGTGATCGAAGGTGTCGTTCACCGTAACCGTCCAATCCGTGTACTGCGTGAAGACATCGTTATCTTCGAAGGCGAGCTGGAATCCCTGCGCCGCTTCAAGGATGACGCTTCGGAAGTCCGCGCTGGCATGGAATGCGGTATTGGCGTCAAGAGCTACAACGACGTCAAGGTCGGCGACAAGATCGAAGTCTTCGAGAAGGTCCAGGTTGCTCGCAGCCTCTGACTCGCGTACTTCAAGAGCCGCACCGGGCAGTCGCATGAACATGCGCTGCCTCTCAGGCGGACTCTAAACGCAACGCCCGGTCTGGCTTTTGTCAGGCCGGGCGTTTGCCGCTTTCAGACCTCACGGGTTTGACCGTGGGGCAGTAACAGGTAACAAGACATGGCAAAAGAATATAGCCGTACCCAACGAATCGGCGATCAGATGCAGCGCGAGCTGGCCCAACTGATCCGTCGCGAAGTCAAAGACCCGCGCGTCGGCCTGGTCACCATTACCGCAGTGGAAGTCAGCCGTGACGTCGGTCATGCAAAGATTTTCATCACCGTGATGGGGCAGGACAGCGCCGAAGAAATCGCCCAAAGCATCAAGGTGCTCAACTCGGCTGCCGGTTTCCTGCGGATGCAGTTGGCCCGGGAGATGAAGCTGCGCAGCGTTCCACAGTTGCACTTCCACTACGACGAAAGCGTCGTGCGGGGCGCGCATCTGTCGGCCCTGATCGAGCGCGCCGTGGCTGAAGACAGTCAGCACCCGGTTGCGGCTGAACCCGAAGACACCAAGGAGTAATCGGTGGCTCAGGTCAAACGTATCCGCCGTAACGTCAGCGGCATCATCCTGCTCGACAAACCGCTGGGGTTCACCTCCAATGCGGCGTTGCAGAAGGTTCGCTGGCTGCTCAATGCCGAGAAAGCCGGGCACACCGGCAGCCTTGATCCGCTGGCTACCGGCGTGTTGCCACTGTGTTTTGGCGAGGCGACCAAGTTCTCTCAGTATTTGCTCGATTCGGACAAGGGTTACGAAACCCTGGCGCAACTGGGCAAGACCACCACCACGGCGGACGCCGAAGGTGAGGTGTTGCTGGAGCGACCGGTGACCGTTGGTCAGGCTGATGTCGAGGCTGTGTTGCCGGGTTTTCGCGGACAAATCAGCCAGATACCGCCGATGTACTCTGCTCTCAAGCGTGATGGCCAGCCGTTATACAAGCTGGCCCGTGCAGGCGAAGTAGTGGAGCGTGAACCGCGTTCTGTTACTATTGCGCGCTTGGAATTGCTGGCCTTTGACGGTAATACTGCGCGGCTGGCAGTCGATTGCAGCAAAGGCACCTATATCCGCACCCTGGTGGAGGATATTGGTGAAAAGCTCGGCTGTGGTGCGTACGTGGCCGAACTGCGACGGACCCAGGCCGGACCTTTCACGCTGGCCCAGACGGTCACGCTGGAAGAGCTCGAAGCGGTACATGCCGAAGGCGGCAACGAAGCGGTTGACCGTTTCCTGATGCCATCGGACAGCGGCCTGCTGGACTGGCCACTGTTGCAGTTCTCCGAGCACAGCGCGTTCTACTGGCTCAACGGCCAACCGGTACGTGCTCCGGATGCACCGAAGTTCGGCATGGTACGGGTACAGGATCACAATGGCCGCTTCATCGGTATCGGTGAAGTGAGCGAAGACGGGCGCATTGCGCCGCGTCGACTGATTCGGTCGGAATGACCGGAACCAGCCTGTGTAACAGCAGGTTGGCGAGTGTGGCTGTTAACAGGCACGGTCACTACTCATTTATAGATACAGGGATTTGTCCCTGGCCTGTTGGTACGGTTTCCTTGGGAACGGTACCTTACAAGAGGAAAGCCACATGGCACTCAGCGTTGAAGAAAAAGCTCAGATCGTGACCGACTACCAGCAAGCTGTTGGTGATACTGGTTCGCCAGAAGTGCAAGTTGCACTGCTGACCGCCAACATCAACAAACTGCAGGGTCACTTCAAGGCCAACGGTAAAGATCACCACTCCCGTCGTGGTCTGATCCGCATGGTAAACCAGCGTCGTAAGCTGCTGGATTACCTCAAGGGTAAGGACGTAAGTCGTTACAGCACCTTGATCGGTCGCCTGGGTCTGCGTCGCTAATCAGCGATTGCGCTATGAGGTTGGTTGTCTGCCTGTTGCCTGCGTTTTGCGCCGGCAGCCGGCAGGCTCCCAGCCTCAAGTTTTATCTGGACAGTCGTTGGGCCGATTCCCCGCACTGCCCAAGAATTTCGCAAGAAGACAAGTTCCCCAAGAGCCACAAAGAAGGTAGGACACCGTGAACCCGGTAATCAAAAAATTCCAGTTCGGTCAGTCGACCGTTACCCTCGAGACTGGCCGTATCGCCCGTCAGGCCTCCGGCGCAGTGCTGGTCACCGTTGACGACGACGTCAGCGTATTGGTGACCGTTGTCGGTGCCAAGCAAGCCGATCCAGGCAAGGGCTTCTTCCCTCTGTCTGTCCACTACCAGGAAAAGACTTACGCTGCCGGTAAGATCCCTGGCGGTTTCTTCAAGCGCGAAGGCCGTCCTTCCGAGAAGGAAACCCTGACTTCCCGACTGATCGACCGTCCGATCCGTCCGCTGTTCCCAGAAGGCTTCATGAACGAAGTGCAGGTTGTCTGCACCGTCGTTTCCACCAGCAAGAAGACTGATCCGGACATCGCTGCGATGATCGGTACTTCGGCCGCGCTGGCGATCTCCGGCATTCCTTTCGATGGTCCGATCGGCGCTGCCCGCGTTGCGTTCCACGAAAGCACCGGCTACCTGCTGAACCCGACCTACGAGCAACTGAAAGCTTCGAGCCTGGACATGGTCGTGGCCGGTACTTCCGAAGCCGTGCTGATGGTTGAATCCGAAGCCAAAGAGCTGACCGAAGACCAGATGCTGGGCGCTGTACTGTTCGCCCACGACGAGTTCCAGGTGGTGATCAACGCCGTCAAGGAACTGGCCGCCGAAGCCGCCAAGCCAACCTGGACCTGGGCTCCACAAGCCGAAGCCACCGAACTGCTGGGCGCGATCCGTGCCGAGTTCGGCGAAGCGATCTCCCAGGCTTACACCATCACCGTCAAGGCCGATCGTTATGCGCGCCTGGGCGAGCTGAAAGACCAGGTGGTTGCCAAGCTGTCCGGTGAAGAAGGCCAGCCGACTGCCGCTGAAGTCAAAGCCGCTTTCGGTGAAATCGAATACCGCACCGTTCGCGAAAACATCGTCAATGGCAAGCCACGCATTGACGGTCGCGACACTCGCACCGTGCGTCCGCTGAACATTGAAGTCGGCGTTCTGCCAAAGACCCACGGTTCGGCGCTGTTCACCCGTGGCGAAACCCAGGCCCTGGTCGTTGCAACACTGGGCACCGCCCGTGACGCGCAACTGCTGGACACCCTGGAAGGCGAGAAAAAAGACCCGTTCATGCTGCACTACAACTTCCCTCCGTTCTCGGTGGGCGAGTGTGGTCGCATGGGTGGCGCCGGTCGTCGCGAAATCGGTCACGGCCGTCTGGCCCGTCGTTCGGTCCAGGCCATGCTGCCAGCCGCTGACGTGTTCCCGTACACCATTCGCGTGGTATCGGAAATCACCGAGTCCAACGGTTCGAGCTCCATGGCTTCGGTCTGCGGCGCTTCCCTGGCCCTGATGGACGCCGGTGTGCCGATGAAGGCTCCGGTTGCCGGTATCGCCATGGGTCTGGTGAAAGAAGGCGAGAAGTTCGCCGTCCTGACCGACATCCTGGGTGACGAAGACCACCTGGGCGACATGGACTTCAAAGTGGCCGGTACCGCCAAAGGCGTGACCGCACTGCAGATGGACATCAAGATCAAGGGCATCACCGAAGAGATCATGGAAATCGCCCTGGGCCAAGCCCTGGAAGCGCGCCTGAACATCCTCGGCCAGATGAACCAGATCATTGGTCAGTCGCGTACCGAGTTGTCGGAAAACGCTCCGACCATGATCGCGATGAAAATCGACACCGACAAAATCCGTGATGTCATCGGTAAAGGCGGCGCGACCATCCGTGCGATCTGTGAAGAAACCAAGGCTTCGATCGACATCGAAGACGACGGCTCGATCAAGATCTTCGGCGAAACCAAGGAAGCGGCAGAAGCAGCACGTCAGCGCGTCCTGGGCATCACCGCAGAAGCCGAGATCGGCAAGATCTACGTGGGCAAGGTTGAGCGTATCGTCGACTTCGGCGCGTTCGTCAACATCCTGCCGGGCAAGGACGGTCTGGTTCACATCTCCATGCTGAGCGATGCTCGCGTCGAGAAAGTGACCGACATCCTCAAAGAAGGTCAGGAAGTGGAAGTGCTGGTACTGGACGTGGACAACCGCGGTCGTATCAAGCTGTCCATCAAGGACGTAGCGGCAGCCAAGGCGTCGGGCGTTTAATCACCCCCTCGCTTAGCCGCTGAACAAGCAAACGCCCCGACTGGTTCGGGGCGTTTTGCTGTGTGCGGGAAATCACCGTGTCGCAGGTTGCCTGGCCATAAGCTCAGTGCTAGGTTTAGCCCACCGCCCGTGTAGCTCAGCCGGTAGAGCAGCGCACTCGTAACGCGAAGGTCGCAGGTTCGATTCCTGTCTCGGGCACCAGGTTCTTCTCACTTGCGGTTGTTGCACAGGCTTGTGTCTCTGTTAGGATTCCCTTGTCCCAAAAAGCACACACATTTGTTTTCAGATGATCCCCGAATGGTTCTGAAGGCCAGATAAACCGGGCTTCACACGGTTTTTTGCGTCAGAGAGATCCTTGATGATCCAGATCCATCTTCCATTCCCCAGATCAACGAGAACGCCATGACTGCTAAAGCATTGACCCAGGAAGCCAGACACGAAGAAGCACTGAAGAAGTACGTGCTGGATGCGCCCCAGTTGCTCGAAGAGATCAAGGACCTGAGCGCCGACGATCAAAAAGACCAGATCCAGTGGGCGTTCGAGGATGAGGCCGAAGCCCAGGGATTACAGCCTTGGGAGTTGACGCTCAAGTACACCAGCACACCTGAAGAGTTCGAGGAACAGCGCCTTGCCTTGCACAAGGAAGCGGCCGAGGTACTGGGTGTGGAATGGGATGAATACTGCGAGATGAATAATCTGGTGGTCTGATAAAAACGCCAGCCTTTTGAGGCTGGCGTTTTTTGTTGTCAGAGACTGAGCCGCATCGACAGGTCCACCGCTTTCACATCCTTGGTCATTGCCCCGATCGAGATGTAGTCCACCCCGGTCTCGGCAATGGGGCGCAACGTGCTTTCGTTGATCCCGCCGCTGGCCTCCAGCTTCGCCTTGCCGCCGTTCAGGCGTACGGCTTCGCGCATGTCATCCAGGCTCAGTTCGTCGAGCATGATGATGTCGGCATTGGCCGCCAGCGCTTCTTTCAATTCAGTCAGGCTTTCCACTTCGATTTCCACCGGTTTGCCCGGTGCGATCTTGTGGGCGGCGGCAATGGCCTGGGCGATGCCGCCGCAGGCTGCGATGTGGTTTTCCTTGATCAGGAAGGCATCGTAGAGGCCGATGCGGTGGTTATGGCAACCGCCACAGGTGACGGCGTACTTCTGGGCCAAGCGCAGCCCTGGGAGGGTTTTGCGAGTGTCCAGCAGCTTGACCTGGGTGTCGGCCACAAAGTCGGCCAAGTAGCGGGCTCGGGTGGCCACGCCAGAAAGCATCTGCAGAAAGTTCAGCGCGCTGCGTTCGCCGGTCAGCAGCGAGCGGGCCGGGCCTTCGAGGTGGAACAGCGCCTGGTCGGGGCTTGCCCGGTCGCCATCGCGTACTTGCCAATGCACGGCGACGCGCGGATCCAGTTGCCGGAACACGGCATCGACCCAGGCCGTGCCGCTGATGACTGCGGCTTCCCGGGTAATGATGGTGGCTTTGGCCAGGCGTTCGGCGGGGATCAGTTGCGCGGTGATGTCGCCGCTGCCGATGTCTTCGAGCAACGCGCGGCGCACGTTGGCCTCGATTTCGGCGGTCAGATCGGCGAGACGTAGATTCGGCATAACGGGCTCCACAAACAAAGTGGCCCGATTATAGGGCCAGTGGCTTGTCTCACAAACAATGTTCCTTATGGGGGACGGCGCCGGACGTCTGCGCCAGGCATCGAAACCTGCATTTGGTCGCATCCTCGCAACATTTCCCCGATTGTCCGGTCACTTATTGCGGAGTATTTCGACCTGGGTCACAGAGTCTGCTGGCATGACCGGGTTCTTTTACCAGATAATCCGCCTTTCGATTGACGTCATGGCTTTGACGTTTCGAGCGCAAGAGCACCCTTTCAGGAGACCAGGATGCACAACGACGGGAATGTAGTGCCCTTGCACAAGGTTTCTACCGATCAGGCGAACCGTTCGCCGCTCGCCCGCCTGCCTGTGATTCTGCTTCAGGTGCGCGACAAGGCCGCCCAGCAGTTGCGCCTTGGTTTGCAGGGGCTGTTCGACAATGCCGACGACACGCTGTTTGAAATGGCCGATCGGGCGCGCAACGATGTCGATCAGAACCTGTTCTTCGAAGCCATGCGGGACTTGCGCCTCAAGCGCAAAAGCATTGAGCGCGAATTTATCGAGCAGTTTTTCGAAGCCTTTGTCAGCCTCGCCCAATACGATCCGACCCAAGCCACCTTGGCGCCGGCGCAGGCCTCCGGCCCTCAGGTTCAGCGCACGCATGATGACCTGGAGCGTCATCTGGCGGTGGAGGCCATGGTCACCCGTGTGCTCAGTCGCGATAGCGTGGCTCTTGAGCAGCTGACTGCACGGCTCAGCGTCTTGCTCACCAGGCCGCTGGCAAACCAGCAGAACCCTTTGAGCCCGGCGCTGCTGTGTGAAAACTTTCTACAGGCCGGTCGCAACCTGGGGGTGGAGATCAAGGTCAAGCTGATCCTGCTCAAATTGTTCGAGCGCTATGTGCTCAGCGAGTGCGATCAACTGTATACCGAGGCCAACCAGTTGCTGGCCGCTACGGGCATCCTGCCGGATCTCAAGATTTCACCCTCGCGACGAGCGTCGGATCGCGCCGATGAGGCCCCGCGTACCAAGACTGAAAGTGCCGGCCCCAAGGCCGCCGAAGTCGATGACAGCGTGCAGGAAGTATTTGCTGCGTTGCAGAAACTATTGATGCAGGTGCGTGGCAGCGTGGCCCCGACTCTGGAGGCCAGCGCACCGGCTCAACCGATCTCGACCCGTGATTTGCTGCGCCTGCTCTCCCATTTGCAGCAGTACGTGCCGGCGCCTGCCATAGAGGATGAGTTCGACCTGCGCAGCCAACTCGAACAGCTGCTGACCCGGGTCAGCGTCAGAAGCGGCAAGTCGCGGGTGGTCGACGACGCCGATGAAGACGTGATCAACCTGATCTCGATGATGTTTGAATTCATCCTCGACGACCATAACCTGCCGGACTCCTTCAAGGCGTTGATCGGCCGTCTGCAGATTCCGATGCTCAAGGTTGCGGTGCAGGACAAGAGCTTTTTCAGTCGGGGCAATCATCCGGCCCGACGGCTGCTCAATGAAATCGCCGCTGCTGCCACCGGCTGGGGCGATTGCGACGACCATCAGCGCGACAGCCTCTATCTGCGCATCGAACAGGTGGTGCAGCGGTTGTTGAATGACTTTGTCGATGACCCGGCGATCTTCTCTGAATTGCTGGCCGATTTCCTGGCCTTCACCAGCGATGAAAGACGTCGCAGCGAATTGCTCGAACAGCGTATTCGTGACGCCGAAGAAGGTCGGGCCAAGGCCGAACTGGCGCGCCTGCGCGTCGAAGGCGTGCTGAACCAGGTCATGCTGGGCAAAGTGTTGCCGCAAGCGGTGGTGGAGTTCGTGCAGCACGCCTGGAGCCAGGTGTTATTGCTGACCTGCTTCAAGCACGGCAAATATTCAGCCGAGTGGCAGGCCGACGTTTTGACGCTGGAAGAACTGATCTGGAGCGTCCAGCATCACGAAGAACCGGATGCCGGCCTGCGCTTGCTGACGATAGTGCCGCAGCTGCTCAAAGCCTTGCGTGAAGGCCTGAGCCGTTCGGCGTTCGACCCGTTTGCCACCAGCGAGTTTTTCAGCGAGCTGGAAACCCTCCACGTGCTGGCCCTCGAACGCATGGGACAGGCAACGGAACAAACCCAGTCGTTCAATTCGCCGGTCATGGTCCAGGTCTCGGAGAAAATTGTCCTGCGCACCGCTCAAAAGGCCCCGGAAGACAGTGCGGCGGTGCACTTGCCGGCCGATGATGTGGGCCTGCTTCAGGTCGATCAGTTGCGATTGGGAAGCTGGGTTGAGTTCCAGGAGGACGATGACAACAGCCTGCGTTGCAAACTGGCGGCGATCATCGAGGCCACCGGCAAATATGTCTTCGTCAACCGCACGGGCCTCAAAGTGCTGGAGCACAGCCGCACCAGCCTGGCCCTGGAATTTCGCCGAGGGACGGCGCGTCTGTTGGACGACACCTTGCTGTTCGACCGGGCGCTGGAATCGGTGCTGGGCAATCTGCGTCAGCTCAATCGCGGCAAGTGATCGCACAGCCAGGGCCGATCGCGGCATACTGGCGGCATTCACTGACGTCATCGAAGGAACCTGTATGCAGTTGGACCCCGCCAGTGGTTGGTGCGATGGCGTGCGGCATTGCCCATCACCCAACTTCAATGCGCGCCCCGAAGGCGAAATTTCACTGCTGGTGATCCACAACATCAGCCTGCCGCCGGCACAGTTTTCCACGGGCAAGGTGCAGGAGTTTTTCCAGAATCGTCTGGATGTCACGCAACACCCCTATTTTGCCGGTATCGCCGATCTGCGCGTGTCTGCGCATTTTCTGATCGAGCGTGACGGTGCGATTACCCAGTTTGTCTCCTGTCTGGATCGTGCCTGGCACGCGGGCGTTTCGTGTTTCGAAGGGCGGGAGACGTGTAACGATTTTTCCTTGGGCATCGAGCTGGAAGGCACCGACGATCTGCCCTTCACTGACGCGCAATATGCCGCATTGGTCTGCCTGACCCGGCAGTTGCAGGCGGCGTTCAAGGCGATCACGCCGCAGCGCATCTGCGGGCACAGCGACATCGCCCCGGGTCGCAAGACCGATCCGGGACCGGCATTCGACTGGGCGCGCTACCGCGCTGCCTTGATAGAAGGGGAAGGGCAATGAGTTTTCTGGTGCTGCTGCTGGCGATCTGGATCGAGAAATTCTCGGCGTTGCGCCATCGGGTCCAGCGTGACGGCGGTTGGCTGCGCGAACTGAACAAACTCGAGACGAACCCACGCTGGGTCAACCGGCCCTGGCTGGTGTTGGTTGTGTTGATCCTGCTGCCCGTGGCACTGCTGGCGTTGTTACTGTGGGTATTGGAGCCGGTGGCCTACGGTCTGCTGGCACTACCGGTGCATCTGTTGGTGGTGATTTACAGCCTGGGTCGAGGGGATCTGCTCGCTGACCTGGGGCCGTTTCGTGACGCCTGGCGACGGGAAGACCTGCAGGCGGCCGACCATGTGGCCAAGCGCGACCTGAATATCGAGGCCGATAGCGGCGAGCAGTTGCTGGAGCGGGTCCAGGGGCATCTGCTGTGGCAGGCCTATCAGAGTTTTTTCGCGGTGATTTTCTGGTATTTCCTGCTCGGGCCGGTCGCGGCGCTGAGCTATCGCCTGCTGGCGCTGGCCGCCGAGCACAGTCAGAACCCCGGCGTGGCCGAGCGGGCGACGCAGTTGCGCCATGCCTTCGATTGGGTGCCGGTGCGGTTGCTGACCGCGAGCTTCGCCCTGGTGGGCAACTTCGTGGCAGTCAGCCGGGTCATGCTGCATGAGTTGCTGAACTGGAACATCAGCGCAGCAGACCTGATCGGCAAGGTCGGGCTGGTGGCCGGCGAGATTCCCGACCCTGTCGCGGGCCCGGACGGCATCAACAGCCTGGATCGGCTGTGGGAGCTGTTGTTGCGTGCGGCGGTGCTCTGGTATGCCGGGTTTGCACTGTGGACAGTGCTGGCTTAGGCAAACGCACGCTCTGTGGCGAGGGGATTTATCCCCGCTGGGATGCGCAGCAGCCCCATTGATTGCGGGCTTTAAGATAGCTAGGGGCCGCTTCGCGCCCCAGCGGGGATAAATCCCCTCGCCACAAGAACCGTGCCACGGCTCGTCGTTAACCTTAAGTTACAAATCTTCCCGCCGATTTAGGCTATACAGGGACAGCGCCCAAATAGTGGCTATCTGCTGTCTCTGTGCGCCTGCCCATAAAAACAAGAAATACAACCGGGAGACTTCCTTGTGAAGAGTTTGCTCTGGCCCGCCGTCGCGCTGATGAACCGCCTGAGCTTCGGCATGAAGTTCAGCCTGATCAGCGTGTTGTTCCTGCTGCCGATGCTGGTGACCAATTTCTTTTTGGTGCGCGATTCCTATCGCGAATTCCAGGGCACGCAAGTGGAGCTGCAAAGCCTCGATCTGCTGGGCAACAGCCTGACCCTGCGGCGCGACCTGGAAACCCTGAACAATCTGGTGCAGATCAATGCCAGCCTCGGTCAGTCCGGCAAGGCCGGGGACGTGGAAGCGAAGATCGGCACCCTTGAAAAGCAGGTGCTGGCGCGGTTGCAGAGCTTGAAAGCCATGGCCGTCGATCCTGAACAGGTCAGCGCCTTCGATGCCAAGCGCGACGAAATGATTGCCGCTTTCAAGGCCCAGCAGGCCGAGCGCTCCCTGCAAAGCAAAAGCGCACTGATTGGCAAGCTGCTCAACAGCGCGCAGATGTTCAGTCAAATCATCGCCAGCCAGGCTGGCCTGAGCCGCGACAACCAGGGCGACATCCGCCAACTGAGCGAATTGATCATCAGCGTGACCCCCAACGTGACCCAAACCCTCGGTGAAGGCCGTGCGCTGGGCGCTGCGTCCCTGGGCCTGGGCTTTCTCAATTCGGCGTCGAGCACCCGGTTCGACGAGTTGCTGGGGCAAATCGAAAAGCTGCAGGGTGAATATGACCTCAAGCTTCAGGACGCCCTGGGTTCCAGCAAGGCGGCCGAGCAGGCGCTTGCCAGTCAGGCCGAAGGCAGCAAGGCAACCTTGAAGAAAGCCGGTGAACTGATCGAAGAACAGGTGGTGATGGCTGACACGCTGGATGCTCCATGGCTGCCGTTTTACGAGCAGGTCAGCAGTCTGATGGAGCAAACCTACCGACTGAACGACGTAACCCTGGGTTTTCTGGATGTTCAGTTGCAGCATCGCCTGGAGCAGAACCGCAGCCACATGGTGCTGCAAGCCGTTGCGCTGGTCGCCGTATTTCTGCTGATCTTTTACCTGTACGCCGGTTTCTACGCCTCAACCCGCACCACACTCAAACATCTCGGCGAGATGATGGACAAGGTCGCAGCGGGCGACATGACGGTCAACTTCGTGGCGCGCAGCAAGGATGAGTTGGGGGAGTTGGGTGAAGTGTTCAATGGCACGGTGGCGAAGATCCATGACCTGATCGAACAGGTCGGCCGGACCGTTGCCGAGGTCGAGCGCCAGGCCGGGCAGGTGGAGGCGGTGTCGGCCCAGAGCAACCAGGCCGTGTCCGGGCAGCGCAGCCAGATCGAACTGGTCGCCACGGCGATGAACCAGATGTCGGCCACCGCCCAGGAAGTGGCTCGTAGCGCCGCCGCGGCGGTCAGTAGCGCCCACAGCGTGAACGACGAAACCCTCAGCGGGCGCGGGCTGGTGGAGTCGCAACAGAGCAGCATCGTGCGCTTGGCCAGCGAGATCGATCAGTCGGTGCAGGTGATCAATCAACTGGCGACTGACAGCCAGGCCATCAGTCGTGTGCTGGACGTGATCAAGAGCATTGCCGAACAGACCAACCTGCTGGCGCTCAACGCCGCGATCGAAGCCGCACGGGCCGGAGAGCAGGGGCGCGGTTTCGCGGTGGTGGCTGACGAAGTGCGGACCCTGGCCAAGCGCACCCAGCAATCGACCGAAGAAATCGAAGAAATGATCACCCGCTTGCACGGCGGCGTGGGCGCTGCCGTCAAAGCCATGGGCACCAGTCATGAGATGGCCAGTGGCACGGTGGGGCAGTCGGAAAAGGTCCAGCAGGCGCTGGAAAATATCCTCGGCGCCGTCGGTATGATCGTCGACCAGAACCAGCAGATCGCTGCAGCGGTGGAGCAGCAGACGGCCGTGGCCCATGACATCGACCAGAACATCGTCGAGATCAATCGCGCCGGTGAACGCACCGCCGAAGGCGCGCACCAGACCGAGGACGCCAGCCGTGAGTTGTCCGCCCAGGTGGTGCAGCTCAAGCAGTTGATCAATGCGTTTCGGGTGTAGTTAAAGGATGGTGCTCACCACCGATCCAATGTGGGAGCGAGCCTGCTCCCACAGGGAGTCACCAATTGAATAATTGGCGGGCGTTGGCCGTGCTGGCCTCTGCCAGCTGCTCAGGGCTGATTGTCATGATCCCAGCCAGTGCTTCACAAATGGCCGGTAAATGCGCCGGGCTGTTGCGTTGGCCGGGGAACATCGCCGGGGCCATGTCCGGCGAATCGGTTTCCAGCACCACCGCGTCCAGCGGCAGTTTTGCCAGTACCCGATGCATGCGCAGGGCCTGAGGCCAAGTGGCGGCGCCACCAAGGCCGAGCTTGAAGCCGAGCTTGATGTACTCGCGAGCCTCCTCAAAACTGCCGGCGAAGGCGTGGATAATCCCCCCGCGCTTGAGGTCAATGCGCTTGAGGGTGGCGATCACGGCGGCGTGGCTGCGGCGCACGTGGATCAGCGCCGGCAATTCGAATTCCGCCGCCAGTTGCAGTTGCGCCTCGAACAATGCCTGCTGGCGCTCCCGATCCAGGGTTTGGATGAAGTAGTCCAGACCGATTTCCCCCACCGCACACAACTGCCGATGCCCAGCCAGGCGGATCAGCCATTGGCGCAATTGCCCCAGATCATCGGGGCGATGCTGGTCGAGATACACTGGATGCAGGCCCAGCGCGGCGTGCAGGTCCGGGTCGCCTTGCACCAGATCCCACACCCGTTGCCAGTTATCCCGATACACCCCCAGCACCACCATCTGCCGCACGCCCAAGGCGCGGCTTTCGGCCAGCAGCGCCGGGCGATCCGCATCGAAGTCGGGGAAATCCAGATGGGTGTGGGTATCGATCAGTTCCATGCTTCAATCCTGAAGAATACTCAGCCCTGATGAATGCGCTGCTTGAACGTGCGTGGGATGGCCTGCACACCGGGTTGGTAATCATCGTTTTCGATGGCGGCCAGGGCCAGCGCCAGGGCTTTGTCGGCGATCAGTTGGTGCTGCTGGGACATGGCGTTGACCGGCAGCGGCAGGAAGTCCAGCAGTTGCGTATCACCAAAGGTGCCCAACCGTAGTGGGCGCGACTTGAGCGGGAAGTCGTGCAGGGCGTCGAACACCCCTTGCAGCAGCACATAGGAGGTGGTGATCAACGCATCAGGCAGGTGCCCCAGTCGCGCGAGCAATTCGTCCATCAACTGGCGACCGCATTCACGGCTGAACGACTCGCCGTGCTCGATCAGCACCTGGCCTTCGAACCCGGCCAGGGCTTCGTTGAACCCGGCGGTGCGTTCCTGGCTGATGCTCAATTCGGGCCGGGCGCTGATCAGCGCGATCTGGCGGGGATTGGTTTCCAGCAGGCTACGGGTCAGTTGCAGGCTGGCCTGGCGGTCATCGCTGATCACCGAGCAGAAGTGCGCAGGCTCCATCACCCGGTCGATGGCGATGATCGGGATACCCTTGGCCTGTAACTGGCGATAACTGTCGTCCCCGGCAGGCAGGCAACTGGCGACAATCAGCGCATCGCAACGTCGGGCGCGGAACAGTTGCAACAGTTGCCGTTCGCTCTCGGGCGCATCGTCGGAGCTGGCGATCAGCAATTGATAGCCCCGCGCTCGGGCACCCTGTTCCAGCAGTTTGGCGATGCGGGCGTAACTGGGGTTTTCCAGGTCTGGCAGGATGAAACCCAGCGTGCGCGTATGCCGGCTGCGCAACCCGGCAGCCTGGGGGTTGGGCGTGAAGCCATGCTCCTCGACCACGGCGCGTACGCGTTCGACGGTGGCGCTGCTGATGCGTTGCTGTTCGGCCTTGCCATTGATGACATAGCTGGCGGTGGTCACGGACACACCGGCCAACTGGGCGATATCACTGAGTTTCAACCCGGTTTTCCTTGTTTTTTCGAGTTTGCCCCGACAATGAGGGGCATCCTACCCGATTCAGGACGACGGTTACTGTCGCGACGGCGGCGACAAGTTGCACTTCAAGGATGAGAGATTATCGAGTAACGTGCCAATCTTTCTAGATTAAACGTTTCAGCAGGCGTATTTTCAAGGTTAGCAGGATTTTTTGGCCCGTCTGCCGCGATAGCGCCAAAAGCCGTCCTGTAACGCTAAGCTGATTCATTCAAAACAATACCTGGCGCCAACCCGACGCCAAAAAGGAGAAAGCATGCTCGAGCTCACTCTAGAGCAGATATCCATGGCCCAGACGGCTGTGGATAAAGACGCCGCGCTGCAATTGCTCGCTGACAAACTGGTGGCCGATGGCCTTGTAGCCGAGGGTTACCTGGCCGGCTTGCAGGCTCGCGAGGCCCAGGGCTCGACCTTTCTTGGCCAAGGTATTGCCATCCCCCACGGCACCCCGCAAACCCGCGATCTTGTGTACTCCACCGGTGTGCGTCTGTTGCAGTTCCCCGACGGTGTGGACTGGGGTGACGGTCAGATCGTTTACCTGGCGATCGGTATCGCGGCCAAGTCCGACGAACACTTGCGTCTTTTGCAACTGCTGACCCGCGCCCTCGGCGAGACCGACCTGGGCCAGGCCCTGCGCCGCGCAGGTTCGGCCGAAGCGCTGTTGAAGCTGCTGCAAGGCGCGCCACAGGAACTGGCCTTGGATGCGCAGATGATCGGCCTCGGCGTGTCGGCCGACGATTTCGAAGAGCTGGTCTGGCGCGGTGCCCGTCTGCTGCGCCAGGCAGACTGTGTGAGCAACGGCTTTGCTGGAGTGTTGCAGCAGGTCGAGGCGCTGCCATTGGGCGATGGCCTGTGGTGGCTGCACAGCGAACAGACGGTCAAGCGTCCGGGCCTGGCCTTCGTCACGCCGGACAAGCCCATCCGTTACCTCGGTCAGCCCTTGAGCGGTCTGTTCTGTCTCGCCAGCCTCGGCGAGGCTCACCAGGCTTTGCTCGAAAGGCTCTGCGCGTTGTTGATCGAAGGCCGCGGCCATGAACTGGGGCGCGCCACCAGCAGCCGCAAGGTGCTGGAAGTGTTGGGCGGCGAACTGCCCGCCGATTGGCCCAGCGCCCGCATCGGCCTAGCCAATGCCCATGGTTTGCACGCGCGTCCGGCGAAGATCCTCGCGCAACTGGCGAAAAGCTTCGAAGGCGAGATCCGCGTGCGCATCGTCGACGGCCAGGACAGCGCCGTGTCGGTCAAGAGCCTGAGCAAATTGCTGAGCCTGGGCGCTCGTCGCGGCCAGGTCCTGGAGTTCATCGCCGAACCGAGCATCGCCGCTGACGCCTTGCCGGCGCTGCTGGCCGCCATCGAAGAGGGCCTTGGCGAAGAAGTCGAGCCGCTGCCGCCACCGAGTGCGCCACAGCAAACCACCATGGCCGAAGTGGCTGCCGTCGTGCTGGCGCCTGAATCCGGCAGCTTGATCCAGGCCGTTGCCGCCGCTCCGGGCATTGCCATCGGCCCGGCCCACATCCAGGTGTTGCAGGCCTTCGAGTATCCATTGCGCGGCGAATCAGCGGCCATCGAGCGTGAGCGCTTGCAAAACGCCTTGAACCAAGTGCGCCGCGACATCGAAGGTCTGGTCGAACGCGCCAAGGCCAAGGCCATCCGCGAAATCTTTATCACCCATCAGGAGATGCTCGACGACCCGGCGCTGACCGATGAGGTCGACACTCGATTGAAGCTGGGCGAGAGCGCGCAAGCGGCGTGGATGGGCGTGATCGAAGCGGCTGCCAAAGAACAGGAAGCGCTGCAGGACGCACTGCTCGCCGAACGTGCCGCCGACCTGCGGGACGTCGGTCGGCGTGTGCTGGCGCAGTTGTGCGGCGTCGAAACCCCGAGCGAACCCGAGCAACCTTACATTCTGGTGATGGACGAGGTTGGCCCATCCGACGTCGCCCGTCTGGACCCCGCCCGCGTAGCGGGGATTCTCACCGCGCGCGGCGGCGCCACCGCCCACAGTGCCATCGTCGCCCGAGCCCTGGGGATCCCGGCGCTGGTGGGGGCCGGTGCGGCGGTGTTGCTGCTGGCGCCGGGCACTTCACTGTTGTTGGACGGCCAGCGCGGTCGCCTGCACGTGGACCCCGACGCGCCCACGCTGCAACGGGCCACCGAAGAGCGCGACACCCGCGAGCAACGTCTCAAGGTCGCTGCCGAACAACGTCATCAACCGGCGCTGACCCGTGACGGTCATGCCGTGGAAGTGTTCGCCAACATCGGCGAGAGCGCCGGGGTCACCAGTGCGGTGGAGCAGGGCGCCGAAGGCATTGGCCTGTTGCGCACCGAACTGATTTTCATGGCTCATACCCAGGCTCCCGATGAAGCGACTCAGGAAGCCGAATACCGCAAGGTGCTCGATGGCCTGGCCGGGCGACCGCTGGTGGTGCGTACCCTCGATGTGGGCGGCGACAAACCGCTGCCGTACTGGCCGATCGCGAAAGAGGAAAACCCGTTTCTCGGCGTGCGAGGCATTCGCCTGACCTTGCAACGTCCGCAGGTCATGGAGGCGCAATTGCGCGCCTTGTTGCGTTCTGCCGACAACCGTCCGTTGCGGATCATGTTCCCGATGGTGGGCAGCGTCGATGAGTGGCGTCAGGCCCGGGACATGACCGAGCGCCTGCGCCTGGAGATCCCGGTGGCGGACCTGCAACTGGGGATCATGATCGAGGTGCCGTCCGCGGCATTGCTGGCGCCGGTGCTGGCCAAGGAAGTCGACTTCTTCAGTGTCGGCACCAACGACCTGACGCAATACACCCTGGCCATTGACCGCGGTCACCCAACCCTTTCGGCTCAGGCTGACGGCCTGCACCCGGCGGTGCTGCAACTGATCGACATCACCGTGCGTGCCGCCCATGCGCATGGCAAGTGGGTCGGCGTGTGCGGTGAGCTGGCGGCCGACCCTTTGGCGGTGCCGGTGCTGGTGGGCCTGGGCGTAGACGAGCTGAGTGTTTCGGCCCGCAGCATTGCCGAGGTCAAGGCGCGGGTACGCGAATTGAGCCTGGCGCAGGTACAAATCCTCGCCCAAGAGGCCTTGGCCGTGGGCAGCGCCAATGACGTGCGCGCATTAGTGGAGGCGCTGTAATGGCCAAGATCCTTACCCTGACCCTCAACCCGGCGCTCGACCTCACGGTGGAACTGGCGCGCCTGGAACCCGGTCAGGTCAACCGCAGCGATGCCATGCACAGCCACGCCGCCGGCAAGGGCGTGAACGTGGCCCAGGTGCTGGCTGACCTCGGCCACACTGTGACCGTCAGTGGCTTTCTCGGTGAAGACAACGCCCAGGCGTTCGAAACGCTGTTCGCCCAGCGCGGTTTTGTCGACGCCTTTATTCGCGTCCCAGGGGAGACCCGCAGCAACATCAAGCTGGCCGAGCAGGACGGACGCATCACCGACCTCAACGGTCCAGGCCCGGTAGTTGATGACGCCGCGCAGCAAGCGCTGCTTGAGCGACTGGAACACATCGCCCCGGGCCACGATGCCGTGGTAGTGGCGGGCAGCCTGCCCCGGGGCGTCAGCCCGCAATGGTTGCAGGCGCTGATCATTCGCTTGAAGGCACTGGGCTTGAACGTGGCCCTCGACACCAGCGGCGAAGCCTTGCGCGTCGCCCTCGCGGCGGGGCCGTGGCTGATCAAGCCAAACACCGAGGAACTGGCCGATGCGCTGGGTTGCGACGTGGTGAGCGAATTTGCCCAGGCGGAAGCGGCGCAACGATTGCACGCCCAAGGCATTGAGCATGTGGTGATTTCCCACGGTGCCGACGGCGTGAACTGGTTCAGTGTCGGTTCGGCGCTGCATGCCTCGCCGCCCAGCGTCACTGTCGCCAGCACCGTGGGGGCCGGCGATTCGCTGCTGGCCGGCATGCTGCATGGCCTGCTCAGCGCCGATACGCCGCAACAGACCCTGCGCACCGCCACGGCCATCGCCGCCATGGCCGTGACGCAGATCGGTTTTGGCATCCATGACACCGCGTTGCTGGCGTCGCTTGAACAGGGCGTGCGCGTGCGCCCCCTGACCGAACAATAAGAGGGTTCGCAAGAATGAAATTAGCCATTGTGACGGCCTGCCCGAACGGCATGGTCACCAGTGTGTTGTGCGCCCGCCTGCTGGACGCGGCAGCCCAGCGCCAGGGTTGGAGCACCAGCGTGGAAGTCCATGACGCGGCCCATCCGGAGCGCCAGTTATCGGCGGCGACCCTGGAAGCGGCCGAGTGGGTGTTGCTGGTAGCCAGCGGCCCGGTGGATATGTCGCGGTTCGTCGGCAAACGTCTGTTCCGCAGCACCCCGGCCCAGGCCCTGCAGGATGTCGATTCGGTGCTGCGTCGCGGCGCCGAAGAGGCCAAGGTTTTTGTCGAGTCGGATGTGCTGGAAGAGGCACCTGCGGTTTCGGCTGAGCGGGCTCCTCGTCTGGTCGCCATCACTGCTTGCCCAACCGGCGTGGCCCATACCTTCATGGCCGCCGAGGCGTTGCAGCAGGCAGCGAAGAAGCTCGGTTACGACTTGCAAGTGGAAACCCAGGGCTCGGTGGGCGCCCGCAATCCGTTGAGCCCCGAGGCCATCGCCGAGGCCGACGTGGTGCTGCTGGCCACCGACATCGAAGTCGCCACCGAGCGTTTTGCCGGCAAGAAAATTTATCGCTGCGGCACCGGCATTGCCTTGAAGCAGGCCGAAGCCACGCTGAACAAGGCGCTTGCCGAAGGCCGCCAGGAAAGCGCGTCGGGCGGTGCCAGCGCTGCGGCAAAATCGGAGAAGACCGGCGTCTATAAGCACCTGCTGACCGGCGTGTCGTTCATGTTGCCGATGGTGGTGGCCGGTGGTCTGTTGATCGCCTTGTCGTTCGTGTTTGGCATTACCGCATTCAAGGAACCCGGCACGCTGGCGGCGGCGCTGATGCAGATCGGCGGCGACACCGCGTTCAAACTGATGGTGCCGTTGCTGGCCGGCTACATCGCCTATTCCATCGCCGACCGTCCGGGCCTGGCGCCCGGCATGATCGGCGGGATGCTGGCAAGTACCTTGGGCGCGGGGTTCATCGGCGGGATCATCGCCGGTTTCCTGGCCGGTTACGCGGCCAAGGCGATCAACCGCTACGCGCGCCTGCCCCAGAGCCTGGAAGCGCTCAAGCCGATCCTGATCATCCCGCTGCTGGCGAGCCTGTTTACTGGTCTGGTGATGATCTACATCGTCGGCAAACCGGTGGCGGGCATGCTGGATGGCCTGACCCATTTCCTCGACAGCATGGGCACCACCAACGCGATTCTGTTGGGTGTTTTGCTGGGGGCGATGATGTGTGTCGACCTTGGCGGGCCGATCAACAAGGCCGCCTATGCGTTTTCCGTGGGACTGCTGGCGTCGCAAAGTTATGCACCGATGGCGGCTGCCATGGCCGCTGGCATGGTGCCGCCGATTGGCCTGGGCATCGCAACCTTTATCGCCCGTCGCAAGTTTGCCCAGACCGAACGCGAGGCCGGTAAAGCGGCGCTGGTGCTGGGGCTGTGCTTCATCTCCGAAGGGGCGATTCCGTTCGCCGCCAAGGACCCGTTGCGGGTGATCCCGGCCAGCATCGCCGGCGGCGCACTGACCGGTGCGCTGTCGATGTACTTCGGCTGCAAACTGATGGCGCCTCACGGTGGCCTGTTCGTGATGCTGATCCCCAACGCCATCAACCATGCGTTGTTGTATTTGCTGGCGATCGTGGCGGGGAGTCTGCTGACGGCGGTGTCCTATGCGCTGCTCAAGCGGCCGGAAGTGGTGGAGATGGCGTTGGAGCCGGCCAAGGCCTGATCACTTAAGTTTGAACAATGAAAATTCCCTGTGGGAGCGAGCCTGCTCGCGATAGCGGTGTATCAGTCGACAATGGGTTGCCTGATCCTCTGCAATCGCGAGCAGGCTCGCTCCCACAGTGGTTTTGGGGTGTTCACAAGATCCCTGTCACGCCTGATTAACACTGCCATGCTTAAGTTTCCCCATTTGGGGGAAACACCATGAGCGAATTTGACCTGGGCCGTCGCCGTGTGATGCAAGCCGTGGGTGCGGGGTTGTTGTTGCCGGGGCTGGCGCCGGCGGTGATTGCCTCAGTCAAGGATCGCCCGGTGCTCACCGACGGCGTGCAGTCTGGCGATTTGCAGGGCGACCGGGCGATGATCTGGAGCCGCTGCGACCGCCCGGCGCGGATGGTGGTGGAATGGGACACCCGCAGCCAGTTGCCCAACCCGCGGCGTTTTGTCTCGCCACTGGTCGACAGCCGCAGCGATTTTACCGCTCGGGTCGAGCTCACCGGGCTGCCGCCTGACCAGGCAATTTTCTACCGCGTGCATTTTGAAGACGCCCAGACCGGCGTCGCCAGTGAACCCTGGCTCGGTCACCTGCGCAGCGTGCCGCAGTTCAAGCGCAACATCCGGTTTGTCTGGAGCGGCGACACCGTCGGCCAAGGCTTCGGGATCAATCCCGACATCGGCGGCATGCGCATCTACGAAGCCATGCGTTTGCGCCTGCCGGATTTTTTTATCCACAGCGGCGACACCATCTACGCGGACGGTCCGGTGCCGGCGCAGATCGCCACCGAAGGCGGGCGCATCTGGCGCAACCTCACCACTGAAGCCAAGAGCAAGGTCGCCGAGACTCTGGACGAGTATCGTGGCAACTACCGCTACAACCTGATGGACGAGAACGTGCGCCGCTTCAACGCCGAAGTGCCGCAGATCTGGCAATGGGACGATCATGAGGTGGTCAACAACTGGTCGCCGGGCAAGCAACTGGATGAACGCTACCAGACCAAGGATATCCACAGTCTTGTGGGCCGTGCGCGGCAGGCCTGGCTGGAATACGCCCCCATGCGCTTGCAGAAGGCCGACGGCGGCGGGCGGATCTACCGCAAGCTCGCTTACGGGCCGATGCTGGATGTGTTCGTGCTGGACATGCGCAGCTACCGCGAAGCCAACGACGCCAACCTCGGCGGGGCCAAACCCTTTCTCGGTCGCGAGCAGTTGGACTGGCTCAAGGGCGAACTGAAGCAGTCCCGTGCCCAGTGGAAAGTCATTGCTGCCGACATGCCCATCGGCCTGGGTGTGCCCGACGGCGAAGTCAGCCCCGGCGTGTCGCGTTGGGAAGCGGTCGCCAACGGTGATCCGGGGCCGGCCCAGGGCCGTGAACTGGAGATCGCCGAGTTGCTCGGCTACCTACGCAAACATCAGGTGCGCAACTACGTCTGGCTCACCGCTGACGTGCACTATTGCGCCGCCCACCATTACCACCCGGAACAGGCCGCGTTCCAGGATTTCGAACCCTTCTGGGAATTTGTCGCCGGACCGTTGAATGCCGGCAGCTTCGGGCCCAATCCTCTGGACAAGACGTTCGGTCCCGAAGTGGTGTTCCAGAAAGCCCCCCCGGCGCAGAACACGTCGCCGTTTGCCGGATACCAGTTCTTTGGCGAGGTGAACATCGACGGCCAGAGCGGGGAGATGAGCGTGGTGTTGCGGGATCTGGAGGGCGTGGCAGTGTTCGAGAAGAAATTGCAGCCGGTCTGAGTTTCAAGTACGCCACCAATCAATGTGGGAGCGAGCCTGCTCGCGATGCGCTGTGTCAGTCGACAAAAGTGCCGTCTGATACTCCGCCATCGCGAGCAGGCTCGCTCCCACAGAGGGCAGTGTTTTAGCGGGTGGCTTGTCAGTAGACATCCCGCCGGTACCGGCCCTGTTCGATCAAGCGCTCCACTGCCGCGGCGCCGAGCACGTCGTTGAGCACCTGATCCACGCCCGACGCCATGCCCTGCAAGCTGCCGCAGACATAGATCGCCGCACCGTCGGCCAGCCATTGCTTGAGCAGGGCCGAGGATTCGCGCAGGCGGTCCTGGACGTAGATTTTCTGTTCCTGATCCCGAGAAAACGCCAGGTCCAGGCGTTCCAGATCGCCGGATGTCACCCATTCCTGTAACTCATCACGGCAGTGGAAATCATGCTCGCGCTGGCGCTCGCCGAACAGCAGCCAGTTGCGCTGCATGCCCTCGGCCACCCGCGCTTTGAGCAGGCTGCGCAGGCCGGCCAGACCGGTGCCGTTACCCAGCAATATCATGGGCACGCCTTGAGGCGGCAGATGGAAGCCGCTGTTACGGCGTACCCGCAGGCTGATGGCGCTGCCCAGCGGCGCATGTTCGGTGAGCCAACCGGAGCCGATACCCAGGTTGCCGTCGGCGTGACGTTCCTGGCGCACAATCAGCTCCAGCAGGCCATCGGCGGGAATCGAAGCGATGGAATATTCGCGCAGTGCCAGTGGCGCCAGGGCATCCACCAGGGCCTGGGCATGCATGCCCACCAGATGGGCGCGATTTTCCGGCAGTTGGCGGTTGGCCAGGGCCTGATCGAGGCGCTGGGGCAAGCCATCGACCTGCACGCGAGCAACGCCGGCGATGCCCAGGCCCTCCAGGAAATGGTCGATGGCCGACAGGTCATTGCGCGGCAGGATTTCCACCAGGTCACCGGCCAGCCAACTGCTCGGGCCGGGCGCGGTGAGGCCCAACAGATACACGCCTGAGCCGCTGCTCTCGGGGTTGAGCAAGGTACGCTGGTGCAGGGTCCAGTTCTCGAAACTGGGCGCCTGCCACGTGTCCAGCGGAGCCTGGCCGGTCAGTTCGGCCAATTGCTGTTGCCAGTGACGCAAGGCGTAAGGGTCGCCACTGTCGACTTCCACCGGAGCGAACAGGGTCTTGCCGCCGTGCTCCGACAGCCAGGTGTGCAGGCGTCGGGCGAAGCCGCAGAAGTTTTCGTATTGCCGATCGCCCAGGCCCAGCACCGAATACTGCAGGCGCTCCAGGCTCATGGCCCGACCCAACACGTTGCGCTCGAAACCCCGGGCGCTGTCCGGTCCTTCGCCGTCGCCAAAGGTGCTGACGACGAACAAGGCGTGGCTGCAGTTGCTCAGCTCCTGCTCGCTGACACCGGCCAGCGGCTGGACTTTCACCGGCAAACCGGCAGCCTGGAGCTGGCCGGCGGTCTGCCAGGCCAGTTGCTCGGCGAAACCGCTCTGGCTGGCGAACCCGATCAGCCAGGCGGGCGCATCGCTACGGTTGCCACCCAGCTCCTGGCGGGCATTCTTGATTTGGCGCTTCTTGCGGCGACGGTCCAGGTACAGCAACCAGCCGGTGATGAAGAACAGCGGCATGGTCAGCGCGGCGACCGTCACCAGGATCCGCCCGATCAGGCCGAAATAGCTGCCGATATGCAAGGCATAGACGCTGGTCAGCAACTGCGCCTTGAGGCTCTTGTCGCTGTAGCGGCTGTGACCACTGATGACACCGGTGGCGGGGTCGAGGATGAGCTGGTTCAGCGCCCGGTCATGAGGCGAGTTTTTCAGCAGGTAGAACACCGTTGCCGGTTGCCCGGCCACCGGCGGCATGCGCACGTTGTAGGCGATCAGGCCAGGGCCCGCGGCGCTGTAGATGCTGCTCCACATGGCCCGATAATCGGCCACCGGCGGCGGGCCGCTCGGCGCTGGGCCGCGGTTGCGCACCCGTTCTTCTTCGGGGGAATCGGAGAGCAGGTGGGTCACGCCTTTGTTGTACCAATCGTAGGACCAGGTCAGGCCGGTCAGGGCCGCCAGCAAATAGAACGCCAGGCACCAGGTGCCCGCCACCGAGTGCAGGTCCCAGTTGAAGCTGCGGCCTTTTTTCGCCCAGTCGAGGGTCAGCCAGGCACGCCAGCTTTTCCATTGGCGTGGCCAGCGCAGGTACAGCCCGGACAGGCAGAAAAACACCAGGATAAGCGTGCAGGCACCGGTAATCTGTCGACCCACATCCTCCAAGGCCAGGACGCGATGCAGCCTGAGTATCAGAGCGAAGAGATCCTGGCCCACCACATCGCCCATGAATTGTGCGTTGTACGGGTTGAAATAGCGCATGGGTCCGCGCTTTTCCCCAGGCGGGGCGGCGAAAATTGCCCGTGCGGCGTGCCCGCTGTCGGTCTCGACCCAAAGCATGGCGACGGTTTTACCGGAAGCGGCCTCGATCTGTTGCACCAGCTCGGCAGGCGGCAGGACCCCTTCCGGTTGTTTCGGGACCATCAACACCTGGGGATTCAACGCCCGCAGGATTTCGTCCTGAAACGACACCGCGGCACCGGTAATGCCCATAAACGCCAGGACCAGCCCGGCGCTGATGCCGAAAAACCAGTGCAACTGGAACAGGGTTTTCTTAAACACGTCACTCGCCTTTCAGTCATTGCTGTTCATCATGGCGCGCATGTTATCGAGAACCATTCATAAACACACATAAAAGCCACATGATTCAGACAAGCCTGAAGTCAATAGCATTGCACTGATGGGCGCGTTTCGCGCTATTGCAAAAAAGCCCGTGACACAGTCACGGGCTTTCGGGTCCAGCGACCAGCGAATTACACGTAGAACGACTTCAGCGGCGGGAAGCCATTGAATTCCACCGCGCTGTAGCTGGTGGTGTAGGCACCGGTCGACAGCCAGTACAGACGGTCACCGATGGCCAGGTTCAGCGGCAAACCGTACTTGTAGTTTTCGTACATGATGTCGGCGCTGTCGCAAGTAGGGCCGGCGATGACCACTTCTTCCATCTCGCCTTTCTTCTCGGTCCAGATCGGGAACTTGATGGCTTCGTCCATGGTTTCGATCAGGCCGGAGAACTTGCCCACGTCCGTGTACACCCAGCGCTCGACGGCGGTACGGGATTTACGGGCCACCAGCACCACTTCGCTGACCAGGATGCCGGCGTTGGCGATCAGCGAACGGCCCGGCTCCAGGATGATCTCCGGCAGTTCGTCGCCGAAGTCTTCCTTGAGGAAACGGATGATTTCCTCGGCGTAGGTTTCCAGGCTGTTGGTGCGGGTGATGTAGTTGGCTGGGAAGCCACCGCCCATGTTGATCAGCTTCAACACGATGCCGTCTTCTTCTTTCAAGCGCTCGAAGATGACCTTGACCTTGGCAATGGCCGCGTCCCAGACGCTGATGTCACGCTGTTGCGAACCGACGTGGAAGGAAATGCCGTACGGCACCAGGCCCAGGTCGCGGGCCAGGATCAGCAGGTCCATGGCCATGTCGGTCTGGCAGCCGAACTTGCGCGACAGCGGCCAGTCAGCGGTGGTCGAGCCTTCGGTGAGAATGCGTACATAGACTTTCGAGCCCGGCGCGGCCTTGGCGATGTTGCGCAGGTCGGCTTCGGAGTCGGTGGCATACAGGCGCACGCCCTTCTCGTAGAAGTAGCGGATGTCCCGGGATTTCTTGATGGTGTTGCCGTAGCTGATCTGATCCGGGCCTACGCCACGGCTCATGACTTTATCCAGCTCATAGATCGAAGCGATGTCGAAGTTCGAGCCTTTATCCTTCAGCAGGTCGATGATTTCCACTGCCGGGTTGGCCTTGACGGCGTAATAGACCTTGGCGAATTCGAAACCTGCGCGCAGGTCATCGTAGGCCTGGGAGATCATCGCGGTGTCGATCACCACGAACGGGGTTTCCTGCTTGTCGGCGAACGCCTTCATTTTCTGAAAGGTCTCGCGCGCGAAATAATCTTCGACCTGGATCGACATACTTGGGACTCCTACTGGCAAACATCAGGATCAATGGGTGTAAGGGCAAGCAGCCCTCGTGAACGTCCTCCGTATCCCCACTTTGGTTCGCCTACTTCCCAAGGCATGTCGCCGAAAGCAAAAAGGCCACGGGATGCTTGATTCCCTTGGCCTTGCTGTCTCGTCGTCAGTACTTGAGCCGGATGGATCGTTTCCAGCATGGACGTTCGGCGCGAACTTTAGGGCGTGAGGGGCCTGAGATCAACAAAAAATGTCGCGTTTTTGCACTCATTCGTCGTGCGGCCCGCGACAGCTCCTGATGTAACCGACCTGTGTGACAGTCAGATGTTCCTCGGCAATGCGACACAGGCCTCCAGGCTGGCCATTTGCACATGGCAGCTTGGAAGGGCGTTTCATGGCAGATCATTTGTTGACTGATTGGCGGCCGGTTATGAGGAAATCGTTTAAACAGATCTAAAAAACTGTAAGTGTCGACAGTGGGCGCGACGAAGCGATCATCGAATACTCAAGACTCCAGTTGTACTCGCCGCTGAATAAAACCGGTGTTGGGTTTATGCCGGGAACGCAGGTTATTAGGCGGGATTGCATAACTGATTGAGCTGAGCGATGAAAAGCTCTAGGAGAGAGTCATGCGCAAGCGTCGGGTCATACGGATATTAAACATTTCTTTGTTTCTCGGTTTTGTATCGGGCTCCAGCCTGTTGCAGGCAAGCCCTGGCACCGATACGGCCAAATTGATGGAGTACTGGTATCGATTGACCGCACGGGATTGTGGAAGTGGCAGGTTGGCGTCTGATTGCTCTGGCTTGATACTTCGAGGGATCGCCAGTAAACAGAGTTATTTGCCGTGGGATCCCAGTCCGTTATCGCAGAGCCTGGAAGCGGGGGGCACCGGTATAGCGGCCGGAGGTACATCGGTTTCATATTTAAGAAAAGATGTTGAGTACAATGGGCTGGGTATGCTCAGGTTCAATGGCTTTGCCTTGGTGCCCAATGATTTTGTGAATGAAAAGACGCAATTCAAAATCAAAGTATTGTGTGCCTTTCCTATTGATTCCTGGACGAATTATCGAAACAACAGCGGCTGCGGCGATTATCAGGAGAGCGGGAACTCCTTCGGCGTTGTCGAGGACTATTGCCAGAAGCTGGGCATCAGCAATGCCAAGGCGTGGATGGAGCACTATGACCGTCAAACCCGAGACCCTGAAGCCACGAAAGCGCACAAGTTTCAATGCGGCTTTGATACCACGAGAGACTACTTCGGTACCTACAACAAGGCTGATGCATTCAATACGTTTGTCGAAGCACGAAAAATTTTGGCCAATGATCCTGAGGAAAAGGACGATGCGATCCATACCCAGTCGGAGCTGCGAATTGAAACCTGGCCACCTAATAAATACTGGAAAAGGGACTGGGGCAGTCAGGCACGGGTGAAGTTTGATGCGCCTGTCGCCAGTGACAGCGACTCAGCAAAAGCCACGTACCTGGAGCTCCCTATCGCTGCTTTTATTTATGAGAGTGGTATTGATTACATTGACAGAACTACAAAGACTTTTACGTCTCGTGAGTTTGCTCGAGATGATCAGCGCCGATGGGTAGAGCAAGACAATACGTGGAAGCCGATCATAAAAATACAATTTCCGAACTCGATCGCTGAGGACGCGAAATTTGCTTACTATCCCGCCGATCAGCATGTTCAACCCCCGGTGGATAGTCGTTCCTGCGATAACTACATAGAAAAGATCGAGTGGGATAACAATTATGTAGAACCCGTATTGGGAAAAATTTCATCGCTTAAGGTCACGCCCACGGCCTGCGGAAGAAAAGCCGGCGTAGGGAAAACCAATGTCGTGCTGGCCGAGCTGGCGATCAAGGCTGCTGCCCTTGATCCGAATCGCAAGGACTGGAATTTCGATAACATGGGCAGCAGCATGCGCCGTCAGTTGGCCTGCCATCTTGATTCCCCCGATATCGCCGAGAATAAACCTACGTGGAGCCTTGAGCCCGCTCGTCCCTATGTGGCCCACGATGTGATTATTAAATTGCCGGGTGATAACCGGTGTAATCCTCATTGAAAGGGTCAGATCAGCCTGCTGACCCGACCGGGATACTCAAGACGACGAACATGGCAACTCTCACGCTAAAAAAATCAGCAAAGCTGTTGATTCTACTGGGCAGTCTTTGTGTTTTGCCGCTGTCCTTTAGCGAAGCGCTCGTGGCCACGAGCGTGCAATCAGGAGAAGCAACCGCAGCCGCCTTGACCCGCAACTACTACGACACCGCGGTCAACTGTGGCGCTGCCACGGCACCGGCTTTTTTATGCACGGGTGTCGTGGCACGCACAACCAACGCAGGAAACTTCGATCCTTGGGACCATAGCGAATTTTCCAGGACCAGCGGCGCGGTTTCATTTTCCTACCTGAGGGCCGACGCCAAGTTCGGTGGTGCGCCATGGGGCAACAACGAAGCCCGGCATGGCTATATTTTTTATCCCACCCTCCGGGCTCCGCAGGGAAAAATAAGGCCCTCGATCATCTGCTATTTTCCCTACGATGGCGCGACGATCTATCGCAGCAAACCGGGCGCCCGCGGTTGCCGTGACAGCATTACTCAGTTCGTCTATCCCCTGAGTAAACCCTGTAATGAACAGAATATTTTCACTGCCAGGGCCTGGCTGACCCATTTTCGAAGGGTCAGTTACGGAAATCCTGCCAGTTGCGCGTGGATGCTCAACGATGCGTTGAATGAGCAAGCCGTGGCTAACTTCAATGCGGGATTGCAAGTCAGAAAACTTGTTGAGCTTGAGGCAGGGGGCGCCGATTTCAATTTCAAGAATCACAACGAGCTTCGCATCGAAGCCTGGCCAGAAAAAAATCCGGCTGCGCTGCCCATCCAGGCGTTTTTCTGGATCACCGGCTCAAACGATCTGGAAGCCTCCCGAATCGACCAAAAAAAATATCATGAGCGCACCAACGGTCTTTTTATCCCCATCGTTCGCGTCACATTGCCTCCCAGCCCACAAGGTCATTTCAGTTTCCAATATGTGAGTGCGGACCAAGCGATCTCCCCGGTTATCCCGATGCCCGCTTTTGCTGCACCCACCATTCCCAAGGCTTACAGCACAGTCTCTGGCGACCGTCTGAACACTAAGGATATCTATAGAGATGAGTACCTCATCGTGCAATTGCCCACCGAAGCAATTGCCGCCTCCGATATCTTGAGCGTTCGGTGGGGAGGCCGCGTGCCATACAGCAGTCCGCCGGTCGCATACGGCGAGCTTCCCGCGAACAAACAGGTGCTGATTCCCCGCACTGAGGTCGTCGATAGCATCGGGCTCACCGTACCGGTGAGCTACACCATCAAGAAAAGCGGTGCCGGTGAAACCCTGGAGTCTGGGGTGCGGTTTCTGACCATCGATCCCCAGGCGCTGGTGCTTCCTGCACCCAGTTATGCCTCGGGGACAGTCACGGTCAACTCTCCAGCTCCGTCGGGCTCGACCCTGCGCGTACGTGTCGTGGGGGAAACCCTCCTTGATACGGCCCATCAGCTGGTTACGGCCGGTAAGCCCAACTCTTTCGTTCTTGACCCGACCTGGGTCTCGAAACACAAGGGAAAAACGGTACTGATCAATTATTCGGTGTTTACCAAACTCAGCCCGCAGTGGTTGTTTTCCCAAGTGCTCCGGGTCCAGCTATAAACGTCAGGCCAACGCTGTCTCGGCTGGCGAAACAATACTGGTCTTACCCCCACGGGACTTGCCAGAGCTCAGGTACTCGGCAATCGATTCCTGGGTCACCTCCCCGAGGAATACCCGCTCGGCATCCATCACCGGCAGCCACGAACGGTTGAACTCGTACATGCGCGACAACAGGATCCGCAGGTGTTCGTCGTACGCCGCTGTGGCGTTGAATTCGCTCAGGTACTGCGAGCAGGCGCCGGTCTGACGGTGTAAGTCGCGGCGTCGTACAAAGCCCAGGGCCTTGTTCTCGGCGCAGGTCACCACCAGGTAGCGACGGTCATGTTCGTCCATCAACTCCAGCGCCTCGGCCACCGGTGTCTCGGGGCTGACCGATGGCGCATTGTCCGCCGCGTCTTCAGCGCGGACCAGCAACAAGCGCTTGAGCGTGCTGTCCTGGCCGACAAAGTTGCTGACGAACTCGTCGGCAGGATGCGCCAGCAGCGTGTCGGGGTGATCGAACTGGATCAGCTTGCCGGCGCGGAAGATCGCAATCTTGTCGCCCAGCTTGATGGCTTCGTCGATGTCGTGGCTGACTATGATCACGGTCTTGTTCAGCGCCCGTTGCATCTCGAAGAACTCGTTCTGGATCATCTCACGGTTGATCGGGTCCACTGCTCCGAAGGGTTCGTCCATCAGCAGCAGTGGCGCATCGGCCGCCAGTGCGCGGATCACGCCGATCCGTTGCTGCTGGCCACCCGACAGTTCACGGGGGTAGCGATTCAGGTACTGCTTGGGTTCGAGCTTGATCATGCTCATCAATTCGCGGGCGCGGTCGTGGCATTTCTGCTTGTCCCAGCCCAGCAGGCGCGGGACCACAGTGATGTTTTCCTCGATGGTCATGTTCGGGAACAGGCCGATCTGCTGGATCACATAGCCGATGTTGCGGCGCAGGGTCACTTCGTCCAGGCCGGTGGTGTCTTCGCCGTTGATCAGGACCTTGCCCGAAGTGGGCGCGATCAGGCGGTTGATCATCTTCAGCGTGGTGCTTTTGCCACAGCCCGATGGCCCGAGGAACACGCAGATCTCGCCTTCGTTGACGGTCAGGCTCACCGAGTCCACGGCCTTGACGTCCTTGCCGTTGCTTTTGAAGGTTTTGCTGAGGTTTTGAAGTTCGATCATTTGAGGAGTCCTTTTGGAGTCAGCGAACGTTGCAGCCATTGCAGAAGCAGGTCGGCGAAGATGGCCAGGAGACTGACCAGCACGGCGCCGACGATCAGCATCGACATGTCGCTGCGGCTGATGGAAGCGAGGATGAGTACGCCCAGGCCACCGGCACCGATGGTGGCGGCGATGGTCATGACACCGATGTTCATGACCACGGCGGTGCGCACGCCGGCCAGGATCACCGGTACGGCGATGGGCAGCTCGACCATGCGCAGGCGCTGGCCGAAGGTCATGCCGATGCCACGGGCGGCTTCGCGGATGCCCGGTTCCACGCCGGTCAGGGCCAGGTAGGTGTTGCGCATGATCGGTAGCAGGGAATAGAGGAACACCGCGGTGATCGCCGGCATCGGCCCCAGGCCTTGGCCGAACGTGGAATAGACCGGCAGCAGCAGGCCGAACAAGGCGATCGACGGAATGGTCAGCAGTACCGTGGCGCTGGCCTGCAATGGGCCGGCGAGGGCCGGAAAGCGGGTCATGAAAATGCCCAGCGGCACGCCGACCACGATCGCCAGGGTCACGGCGATGCCCACCAGGGTGATGTGCTGCAAGGTCAGGTGCAGCACCAGCGGCCAGTCCAGATGGGAAAAGGCGTCAAGAAAATCCATGGCTTTTCCTCCAGGTCATTGGGTTGAGAGCAGGGAATGCTGGCGCAGGAAATCGGCGGCAACGGCGGAAGGGCTTTCGTGGTTGACGTCTACGCGGGCGTTGAGCTGGCGCATGGTTTCATCGTCAAACAGTTCGGCCAGGGGTTTGAGCTGCGCGGCCAGTTGTGGATTTGCATCCAGAGTCGTCTGGCGCACCACGGGCGCGGCGGTGTAGTCCGGGAAGTACTGCTTGTCGTCTTCCAGCAGTTTGAGTTTGAACGCGCTCAGACGTCCGTCGGTGGTGTACACCAGGCCGGCGAATACCTGGCCGTTGCGCAGGGCGGTGTAGACCAGACCCGCGTCCATTTGCCGGATGTTCTCGCGGGTCAGGTTCATGCCGTACAGCTCGACCATGCCATCCAGCCCGTCGGAACGGTTGGCGAACTCGGTGTCCAGGGCCACCAGGTGATGTTCATCGGCCTCGGCCCGTAACACGGTGTTCAATTGGCTGATGGTGTTGATCTGTGGATATTGCTGCGCGATTTTTTCCGGCAAGGCCAGGGCATAGGTGTTACTGAATTTCGACGGCGTCAGCCAGGTCAGGCCTTTTTTGGCGTCGAGTTCTTTCACCCGGGCGTAGGACTGGGCGCTGTCGAGTTTCTCCGTGACGTGGTTGTAGGACACCAGCGACACACCGGTGTATTCCCAGAGCAGGTCCAGTTGCCCGCTCTCCTGGGCGCTGCGGGCCAGGTTGCTGCCAAGTCCGCCGGTGATTTGCGCGTCGTAGCCTTTGCCGCGTAGGTATTGGGCGGTGATTTCTGCCAGCAGCGTCTGCTCGGTGAACACTCGGGCGCCGAGGCGAATCAGCGGTTTTTCAGCGGCCTGGGCAAAACCTGCGAACAGCAGGACGCAGCCCAGTATCAAGCTCAACTTCTTCATAACGATTCCTTTATTGCAGCCGGGTCTATGCCGCTCGCAGACCGCGTTCCAGCCAGAGGCGGCTGGCCAGTGTCACCAGGCCGTCGAGCAGCAACGCCAGCAGGGCGGTGCATACCGCGCCGAGCAGCAGTTGCGGCTGATTGTTCAAGGCGATGCCGGGGAATATCAGGCTGCCAAGGCTGTTGGCGCCGATCAGGAACGCGAGTGGGGCGGTGCCGACGTTGATCGCCAGTGCCACCCGCACGCCACCGATGATGATCGGCACGGCGTTGGGCAGTTCGACTTTCCACAGCACCTGGCGCGGGGTCATGCCGATGCCGACGGCGGCTTCCTTGAGGGAGCCCTGGACGTTCTTCAGGCCTTCATAGGTGTTGCGCACGATGGGCAGCAACGAGGCGAGGAACAGGGCGAAGATGGCGGGCCCGCTGCCAATACCCAGGAAGCCCAGGGCGATGGCCAGTACGGCCAGGGGCGGCACGGTGTTGCCGATGTTGAAGACTTGCATGAATCGTTCGGCGCGCCCGACCATTGCGGGACGGCTGAGGGCTATGCCGGCGGGGATGCCCACGACCAGGGCCGCCAACATGGACGCCACAACGAGCATCAGGTGAGCTTGCAGGTAAAACAGTAAATCGTCGTGGTAACGCTCAATCGTATCGATACCGATCCAATAGACCAGCAGGGCCAGGAGAGCGACGACGATCGCGCCCCCTGTCAGCCCTTTGCCATAGCGGATAGCCACAGGCGGACTCCTTTGTATTTCAGTCGGCGCGCGCTTTCCCATGCGGCGAACCGTCAAGGTTGCCGGGAAAACGTTCGCGAGAAGCAGCTCGGTTCAGTGCCGGTAAAACGGCCTGTAAATTGAGCCATAAGCGCAGCCTCGTCAGGCTAACTTGCTGATTTTGCAGACCCTGACGAACAGCTGTATCAGGGTGGTGGACGTCTTCACGCGGCGAAAGGTTCCCACGTAAGGGGGCATTTGGCCACCCCGGATGTGCCCAATGGTTCGGTTCCTGGCACAAGTTGAGCTATAATCGCCGCCCTTTTTTGAATCACCTGCCAGGCGATTTCCCATGACCAAACAGGCCGCCGAAGTCGCGAAACGCCGCACTTTCGCCATTATTTCCCACCCCGATGCCGGTAAGACCACCATCACCGAAAAGCTCTTGCTGATGGGCAAGGCGATTGCGGTAGCCGGCACGGTGAAATCTCGCAAGTCCGACCGCCATGCCACCTCCGACTGGATGGAAATGGAAAAACAGCGGGGTATTTCCATTACCACGTCGGTCATGCAGTTCCCGTATCGCGATCACATGATCAACCTGCTCGACACACCGGGCCACGAAGACTTCTCCGAAGACACCTACCGCACCCTCACGGCGGTGGACTCGGCGCTGATGGTCCTCGACGGCGGTAAAGGCGTCGAGCCACGGACCATCGCCCTGATGGATGTCTGCCGTCTGCGGGACACGCCGATCGTCAGCTTCATCAACAAACTCGACCGTGACATCCGCGACCCGATCGAACTGCTCGACGAGATCGAAGCGGTCCTGAAGATCAAGGCCGCGCCGATCACCTGGCCGATCGGCTGCTATCGCGACTTCAAGGGCGTGTACCACCTGGCCGACGATTACATCATCGTCTACACCGCCGGGCATGGTCATGAACGCACCGAAACCAAAATCATCGAGAAGCTCGACTCCGACGAAGCCCGCGCCCACCTGGGCGACGAGTACGACCGTTTTGTCGAGCAGCTGGAGCTGGTGCAAGGCGCCTGCCATGAGTTCGACCAGCAGGAATTCCTCGACGGCCAACTGACCCCGGTGTTCTTCGGTACGGCGTTGGGCAACTTCGGTGTCGACCATGTGCTCGACGCCGTGGTCGATTGGGCGCCGCGCCCGCTGGCCCGCGTCGCCAACGAGCGCACCGTGGAACCGGTGGAAGAGAAGTTCACCGGCTTCGTGTTCAAGATCCAGGCGAACATGGACCCCAAGCACCGCGACCGCATCGCCTTCATGCGCATCTGCTCGGGCAAATACGAAAAAGGCATGAAGATGCGCCACGTGCGCACCGGCAAGGACGTACGCATCGGCGATGCCCTGACGTTCTTCTCCTCGGAACGCGAGCAACTGGAAGAAGCCTTTGCCGGTGACATCATCGGTTTGCATAACCACGGCACCATCCAGATCGGCGACACCTTCACCGAAGGCGAAGCCCTGGGTTTTACCGGCATCCCGCACTTCGCCCCGGAACTGTTCCGCCGCGTGCGCCTGAAAGACCCGCTCAAATCCAAGCAACTGCGCCAGGGCCTGCAGCAACTGGCAGAGGAAGGCGCCACCCAGGTGTTCTTCCCGACCCGCAGCAACGACATCATCCTCGGTGCCGTCGGTGTGCTGCAGTTCGACGTCGTCGCCAGCCGTTTGAAGGAGGAATACAAGGTCGAGTGCTCCTACGAGCCGATCACCGTGTACTCCGCTCGTTGGGTCGAATGTGGCGACAAGAAGAAATTCGAAGAGTTTTCCAACAAGGCCGTGGAAAACCTCGCCTTGGATGGCGGCGGTCACCTGACCTACCTGGCCCCGACCCGGGTCAACCTGGCGCTGATGGAAGAGCGCTGGCCGGATGTGAACTTCCGTGCGACACGTGAGCATCACTAAGCGCTGAGCTTTACACCCAGAACCCCGCACCGAAAGCTGCGGGGTTTTTTATTTCCACTTAACGACTGGGCACCACCAACCCCCAGTGGGAGCGAGCCTGCTCGCGATGGCGCAGTGTCAGTCAATCTCAAAGCTGCTGACCCACCGCCATCGCGAGCAGGCTCGCTCCCACACAGGAACTTCAGCAGGCAAAAAAATGTGTTCGGCACAGATCACTCTGTGGGAGCAAAGCTTGCTCGCGATAGCGGTGGGTCAGCTTGCGGGGGTGTTGAATGTGCTTTCGCCATCGCGGGCAAGCCTTGCTCCCACAAGGTTTGTGGGGTGAACTTATAGTAGGTCCACTTCATAACCGTTCGGGATAAACCTTATTCGAAACCATTCTGTTCCCGCATGGCATTTCTGTCCGTACATAGGCGTCTTATCTGAGGAACCGACGTTCAGGATCAGCGTTTCTTGAACGCCGTCAGGCTTAGGGCTTTAACCAGAGAAAAAAGGAATCGGCTATGAACGCATTTCTACGCGCGATGATTTTGCTGAAGGTTGTGCTGATGCTGTCCCTCGGTTCGTCAGCGGCCTGGGCCGAATGCGATGAGCATGAAAAACAAGCGGTGAACGGACAGGTGGCGCAGGGCGAATGGATGCTTGCCGCCAACGAAGAACAGCAACCTGGCGATCAGGATGATGACGATTCGACGATTGATGATCCTGATGCCGATGATGGTGATGAGGGTGATAGCCAGACGTAGAGTTCAGACAAAGAAAACCCCTGCTGCCCGATCCTATATTTGACCGGGCAGCAGGGGTTTTTCATGTTCGCAGATGCATTACGCGTGGCGAGGGAGCTTGCTCCCGCTGGGGCACGAAGCGGCCCTGTTTTTCAGGACTGCTGCGCAGTCCATCGGGAGCAAGCTCCCTCGCCACAAGTGCTGTATTGCCTTTTGGTTTACGCCGCGCCGTCGAGGAATTGCTCGGCGTAGTGACACGCCACCTGCCGGTTATCCAGCAACCGCAAGGCCGGTTCTTCGGTCTGGCAGCGCTCGGTGGCGTACGGGCAGCGCTTGTGGAAGGCGCAGCCGGACGGTGGGTCGAGCGGGTTGGGCAGTTCGCCGACGATTTTGATCTTCGGCTTGTTCGGGTCCGGGTGGATGGTCGGGGTGGCCGAGAGCAGCGCCTGGGTGTACGGGTGCAGCGGACGGCTGTAGATGGACTCGTTAGGGCCCATTTCCACCGGGCGGCCGAGGTACATCACCATCACATCGTCGGCCACGTGCTGCACCACCGCCAGGTTGTGGGAAATGAACACATAGGCGGTGTTGAATTCCTGCTGCAAATCCATGAACAGGTTCAGCACCTGGGCCTGGATCGACACGTCCAGCGCCGATGTCGGTTCGTCCGCCACCAGCACCTTGGGTTGCAGCATCATGGCGCGGGCCAGGGCGATGCGCTGGCGTTGGCCGCCGGAGAACATGTGCGGGTAGCGCTGGTAATGCTCGGGGCGCAGGCCCACCTGCTTCATCATCGCCTGGACTTTCTCCCGCCGCTCGGTGGCCGACAGGTTGGTGTTGATGAGCAAGGGCTCGGCCAGTTGATCACCGACTTTCTGCCGAGGGTTGAGGGACGCGTACGGGCTCTGGAACACCATCTGCACGTCTTTGCGCAACTGCTTGCGCTCGGCCTTGTTCGCGCCGGCCACTTCCTGGCCGGCGATCTTCAGGGAGCCGGTGGACGGTTCCTCGATGAGCGTCAGGGCCCGGGCGAGGGTGGATTTGCCGCAACCGGATTCACCCACCACGGCGAGCGTCTTGCCGGCCTCCAGTTCGAACGACACACCGTTGAGGGCACGTACGGTGGCATGGCCCTTGAACATGCCACGGGACACTTCGTAATGACGGGTCAGGTCACGGGCGGTAAGTACGACGGCCATCACGCCACCTCCTGGTTCAACGGGTAGAAGCAGCGGACGAGGCTGGCGGCTTTCGGGTCAAGGTTGGGGCGCTGCTGACGGCAGTTGTCCTGCACATACGGGCAGCGCGGCGACAGCAGGCAGCCTTGCGGACGGTCGTAGCGACCGGGGACGATACCCGGCAGCGTCGCCAGGCGCTCGGCGCCCATGCTGTGTTCCGGAATCGCCGCCAGCAGTGCTTCGCTGTACGGGTGGGCCGGGATGTCGAACAGCTCCGGGACCTTGCCCACTTCCACCGCCTGGCCGGCGTACATCACGCATACGCGCTGGGCGGTTTCAGCCACCACGGCCAGGTCATGGGTGATCAGCACCAGACCCATGTTCTGCTCTTTCTGCAGGGCCAGCAGCAGGTCCATGATCTGCGCCTGAATGGTCACGTCGAGGGCGGTGGTCGGTTCGTCGGCGATCAACAGTTTCGGCTCGCCGGCAATGGCCATGGCAATCGCCACTCGCTGGCTCATGCCGCCGGACAGTTGGTGCGGGTAGGCGTTCATGCGGCTGGCGGCGCCCGGGATTTCGACTTTCTCCAGCAGTTCGATGGCGCGCTGGCGGGCGGCCTTGCCGGACATCTTCAGGTGCAGGCGCAGCACTTCTTCGATCTGGAAACCCACTGTGTAGCTGGGGTTGAGCGCGGTCATCGGGTCCTGGAACACCATCGCCAGGTCCTTGCCGACGATCTGCCGACGCTGGCGGTTGCTCAGCTTGAGCATGTTCTTGCCATCGAAGTTCAGCGCGTCGGCGGTGACGATGCCAGGGTGCTCGATCAGCCCCATCAGCGCCATCATGGTCACGGATTTACCCGAGCCTGATTCACCGACGATGGCCAGTACTTCACCCTTTTCCACGCTCAGGTCCAGACCGTCGACCACCGGCACGGCGGTGGCGTCGCCGAAGCGAACGTTGAGATTCTTGATTTCTAGCAGTGACATGGGAATCTCCTCAGGCGGCATTCTTGAGTTTCGGGTCCAGCGCATCGCGCAAACCGTCGCCCATCAGGTTGATTGCCAGCACGCTGAGCAAAATGGTCAAGCCAGGCAGGCTCACCACCCACCAGGCGCGTTCGATGTAGTCTCGGGCCGAGGCCAGCATGGTGCCCCACTCCGGGGTTGGCGGCTGGACGCCCAGGCCGAGGAAGCCCAGGGCGGCGGCGTCGAGGATCGCCGAGGAAAAGCTCAAGGTTGCCTGCACGATCAGCGGCGCCATGCAGTTGGGCAGCACAGTGATGAACATCAGGCGCGGCAGGCCGGCCCCGGCCAGGCGGGCGGCGGTCACGTAGTCACGGTTGAGTTCGCCCATCACCGCGGCGCGGGTCAGGCGCACGTAGGATGGCAGCGACACGATGGCGATGGCGATCACGGTGTTGATCAGGCCAGGGCCGAGGATGGCGACAATCGCCACGGCCAACAGCAGCGAGGGCAGGGCGAGCATGATGTCCATCAAACGCATGATGGTCGGGCCGAGCAGGCGCGGGAAGAACCCGGCGAACAGTCCCAGCAGGATGCCCGGGATCAGCGACATCACTACCGACGACAAGCCGATCAGCAGCGACAGACGCGAACCCTGGATCAGCCGCGACAGCAAATCGCGCCCCAGTTCGTCGGTGCCCAGCAAAAATTGCATCTGACCGCCTTCGAGCCAGACCGGCGGTGTCAGCAAAAAGTCGCGGTACTGTTCGCTCGGGTCATGGGGGGCGACCCACGGGGCGAAGATCGCGCAGAACACGATCAGGGTCATGAACATCAGCCCGGCCACGGCGCCCTTGTTGCGGGAAAACGCCTGCCAGAATTCTTTGTACGGGGACGGGTACAGCAGGCTTTGATCGACTGCTACCGAGGTAGTTGGAGTACTCATGGTTTTGATCTCAGCGCTGGTGACGAATACGTGGGTTGGCAAAGCCGTAGAGCACGTCCACGACGAAGTTGACCAGAATCACCAGGCAGGCGATTAACAGGATGCCGTTCTGCACCACGGGATAGTCCCGGGCGCCGATGGCTTCGATCAGCCACTTGCCGATGCCCGGCCAGGAGAAGATCGTTTCGGTCAGCACCGCACCGGCCAGCAGTGTGCCGACTTGCAGGCCGACCACGGTCAGCACCGGGATCAGCGCGTTGCGCAGGCCATGCACGAATACCACGCGCGAAGGCGACAGACCCTTGGCGCGTGCGGTGCGAATGTAGTCTTCACGCAGCACTTCGAGCATCGAGGAGCGGGTCATGCGGGCGATCACCGCCAGTGGAATAGTGCCCAGCACGATGGCCGGCAGGATCAGGTGGTGCAGGGCGTCGAGGAACGCACCCGGCTCATCGGCCAGCAGCGTGTCGATCAGCATGAAGCCGGTTTTCGGCTCGATGTCGTAGAGCAGGTCGATCCGTCCCGACACCGGCGTCCAGCCCAGGGACACCGAGAAGAACATGATCAGGATCAGGCCCCACCAGAAGATCGGCATCGAATACCCCGCCAGGGAGATGCCCATCACCCCGTGGTCGAACAGGGATCCTCGCTTGAGTGCCGCGATCACCCCGGCCAAAAGGCCCAGGATACCGGCGAACAACAGGGCGGCCATGGACAGCTCCAGGGTCGCGGGAAACAGGGAACTGAACTCGGTCCAGACGCTTTCGCGGGTGCGCAGCGATTCGCCGAGATCGCCCTGGGCCAGTTTGCCGATGTAGTCCAGGTACTGGGCATACAGCGGTTTGTTCAGGCCAAGGCGTTCCATTGCCTGAGCGTGCATTTCGGGATCGACCCGACGTTCGCCCATCATCACTTCCACGGGGTCGCCGGGGATCATGCGAATCAACGCGAAAGTCAGCAAGGTGATGCCGAAGAACGTGGGGATCAATAATCCCAGTCGGCGGGCAATAAAACTAAACATCTTAAGGTGTACCTCATCAGCCGGTTAGGCGTGCCCGACAGCTCCTGGGTAAGAGTTGCCGGGCGTTTTCTTATCTACTTCACCTGGGTGGTGGCGAAGTTATTGGTCGTAAGCGGGCTAATCACATAACCCTCTACGTTCTTGCGCATTGCGGTAAACATTCGGGTGTGGGCCATGCTGATCCACGGCTGGTCCTGGTTGAAAAGCACCTGAGCCTGTTCATAGAGCTTGGTGCGCTCCTCGGGGTTCACTGTGGCGCGGGCCTGGTCGATCAGCGCCTGGAATTGCTCGTTGCACCAGCGCGCGTAGTTTTCGCCGTTCTTGGCCGCTTCGCAACTGAGCATAGGCGTCAGGAAGTTATCCGGGTCGCCGTTATCGCCCGCCCATCCGGCGGAAACCATGTCGTGCTCGCCGTTCTTGGCGCGCTTGAGCATTTCGCCCCACTCCATCACGCGGATGTCGACCTTGATCCCGACTTTGGCCAGGTCGGCCTGCATCATCTGCGCGCCGAGCATCGGGTTGGGGTTGGTCGGGCCGCCGCCGTTACGGGTGAACAGGGTGAACACGGTGCCTTCAGGTACGCCGGCTTCCTTGAGCAGTTGACGGGCTTTGTCCAGGTCCCGGGGCGGATTTTTCAAATCATGATTGAAGCCCAGCAGCGTCGGTGGGTACGGGTTGACCGCCACGGTGGCGTTGCCCTTGCCGAACAGCGCGTTGACGTAGGCTTCCTTGTCGAAGGCCAGGTCGATGGCTTTGCGCACCCGCACATCGCTCATGTATTTGTGGCTGGTATTCAGGGCGGTGTAGGAAACGGTCATCGCGTCCAGTTCCGCCACCTTCAGGTTCGGGTCTTTCTTGATGCTGGGGATGTCATCGGGTTTTGGATACAGCGCGATCTGGCACTCGTTGGTCTTGAGCTTTTGCATGCGCACGTTGTTGTCGGTGGCGATGGCCAGGATCAGCGCATCGGCCGGTGGCTTGCCACGGAAGTAGTCCGGGTTGGCCTTGAAACGAACCTGGGCATCCTTGTTGTAGCGCTGGAAAATGAACGGGCCGGTGCCGATCGGCTTGCTGTTGAGGTCGCCGGTCTTGTTTGCCTTGAGCAACTGGTCGGCGTATTCGGCCGGGTAGATCGAGGAGAAGGCCATGGCGATGTCCGCCAGAAATGGCGCTTCGCGGCGGGTCAGGCTGAACTTGACTGTGTGCTCGTCGACTTTCTCGACGCTCTTGAGCAGCTCTTTGAAGCCCATGCTTTCAAAGTAGGGGAAGCCTACGCTCGACAGCTTGTGCCAGGGATGATTCGGGTCCAGCTGGCGCTGAAAACTCCAGACCACGTCGTCGGCATTCATGTCGCGGGTCGGCTTGAAATAATCGGTGGTGTGGAATTTGACGCCTTTGCGCAGATGAAACGTGTACGTCAGGCCGTCGTCACTGATGTCCCAGGATTCGGCCAGGGCCGGAATCACTTCGGTGGTGCCGGGCTTGAAGTCGGCCAGGCGATTGAAAATGGTTTCTGCCACGGCATCGGCAGTGACTGCAGTCGTGTACTGGACCATGTCGAAGCCTTCCGGGCTGGCTTCTGTACAAACCACCAGGGGTTTGGCCGTGGCGCCTACGGCGACACTCAGCAACGCAGCGGCGATGGCTGCGCGTAGGGGATTCATGTTCATCGGCAATCCTCTGCAATCGGTTCAATGGCAAAAACCGAACGACCGACCTTGTGAGTCGGCCGTTCGGTGGAGGGTTTAGAGAATGTTGAACGGGATGGTAGTGACCAGACGGAATTCGTTGAGGCTGCCGTCGGCCTGGTTTTCGCTGGCGCGGTGCGTGGTGTAGGTCGCGCGTACCGCGGTGGCTTTCAGTGGGCCGCTTTGTACGGCGTAAGACGCACCGATGCCGTATTCGTAGTGATGTTCACCGTCCATGGCTCTCACATCGGTATAGCCGGTGCTGTTGTAATGCGTACCGTCGATGCCCCAGCCGCGAGCCTGATAGATGTTGAATTTCAGGCCTGGCACGCCGTATTCAGCCATGTTCAGGCCATAGGCGATCTGGAAGGATTTCTCGTTCGGGCCGTTGAAGTCCGACAGCAGGGAGTTGGCCAGGTAGATACCGTTGGTTTCGTGCAGGTAGTCGAAGTACTCGTTACCGTCCACTTCCTGGTACGAGAACGTCAGGCTGTGTGCCTGGTGAGTCAGGCCAAACGACAGGGAGTAGGTATTGTTGTCGATATCACCCAGTTTGCTTTTGCCCGAATCCACGGTCCTGTAATAGTTCAGGCCGGTGGTCAGGCTCAGCACCGAGCTGTCGCCCAATACGTGGCTGGCGCCGAAGTAGTATTGGTTCCACAGGTCTTCGGCCTGGGTGCCCCACAGGCTGGTGGTGAGGCTGGCGAACGGCTGGTAGGTGATACCGGCGGTGTTCACATGATCGGCTTCGGCCGAGGAGCTGCCGTATTCGGAGCGGAACTTGGCGAGGCTTTGCTCGGTACGGGGAGAATTGCGGTCGAAGGTCGCGACGTCGAATGCCAGGTTTTCCAGTTCTTCGCTGTGCAAGCTCACGCCCTGGAAGCTCGAAGGCAGGGCACGGTTACCGATGACGTCGACCATCGGGCTGCTGAAGTTTTGACGACCGGCGGTCAGGGTGGTGTTGGAAACCCGCGCCTTGACGTTCGCCAGGCCCAGTTTGCTCCACTGGTCGACGGCGTCGCCGTCGGAGTGCGCCAGGGTACGGTTGGAACCGCCCATGATGTCATCGTGATCACCAAGCAACGCGATAGCGTTATAGGCCGCGACTTCGGTGCTGAAGCCAACGGTGCCTTGGGTGAAGCCGGAGGTGTAGTTCAGGATGGTGCCCTGAACCCAGTTGGTACGGCGCGAATCGCTGTGTGTAACGCCGTCGCGCGTGTAGCTGAAGGCGCCGCCGCGGCGTCGCAATTCGTTCGAATACCAGTTGCGCGTGCTGCCACTGACCGACTGTCCTTCTACGAAACCGGTGGCTTCGGATTGAGCGCTGGTGGTCTTGACGGTCACGGGATTGAACGCCTGGCTTTGCGGTTCTGCGTAAGCCGTGGCGGTGACGCTGCTGATGGCCAAGGCCAGTAACGCGGTGCTGCTCAGTTTCATGGGTAACGCTCCTTTTCTTTCTTTTAATGCCGGTCTTTTTTAGTGATACGGCTATCGGTTTTTACAACTCATCTTGGCTTCGCAAACGTTTGCATTACGCCTGAACGGGGAATTTCGGCAAAACGTCTGCGTGAGGGCCCCAAATGGGGCCCTGCTGTACGGCTAATCAGTTATGGGTTCAGGCTGACGCCCGAGAACACGTTGCGACCGAACGGGCTGACTTTGAACCCTTCGACTTTGGTACTCAGCGGCTGGTTGACCGTCGAGTGAGCGACAGGGGTGATCGGCACTTGCTGCTTGAGCAATTGCTGGGCCTGTTTGTAGAGCACGGTGCGCTGGTCGCGATCGGTGACGACCTTGGCCTGCTTGATCAGCTTGTCGTAGTCCTGATCACACCACATGGAGTAGTTGTTGCCGCCAATGGCATCGCAGCTGTACAGCGTGCCCAGCCAGTTGTCCGGGTCCCCGTTGTCACCGGTCCAGCCGATCAGGCTGACATCGTGCTCGCCGTTCTTGGTGCGCTTGATGTACTCGCCCCATTCGTAGCTGACAATCTTCACTTTCAGACCGATTTTCGCCCAGTCGGCCTGAAGCATTTCGGCCATCAGCTTGGCGTTAGGGTTGTACGGGCGTTGGACCGGCATGGCCCAGAGGGTGATTTCGGTGCCTTCCTTGACCCCGGCAGCCTTGAGCAACTCCTTGGCTTTTTCCGGGTTGTAGGCGGTGTCCTTGATCGTGTCGTCGTAGGACCACTGGGTCGGCGGCATGGCGTTGACCGCCAGTTGCCCCGCGCCCTGGTACACGGCGTTGAGGATGCTCTGCTTGTTCACCGCCATGTCCAGCGCCCGGCGCACTTCGACCTGATCGAACGGTTTGTGACGGGTGTTATAGGCGATGTAGCCGAGGTTGAAACCGGGTTTCTCGATCAGTTGCAGTTTCGGGTCGTTCTTCAAGGCCGGCACATCGGCTGGACGTGGATGCAGGGTGACCTGGCATTCGTTGGCCTTGAGTTTTTGCACCCGTACCGAGGCATCGGTGTTGATGGAGAAGATCAGGTTGTTCAGCTTGACCCGCTCCGGCGCCCAGTACTGTTTGTTGGCGACATAGCGGATGTTGGAGTCTTTCTGGTAGCTCTTGAACTCGAACGGCCCGGTGCCGATCGGCTTCTGGTTGATGTCGCTGGGCTTGCCGGTCTTGAGCAACTGATCGGCGTATTCGGCCGACAGGATCGCGGCGAAACTCATGGCGATGTTCTGGATGAACGCGGCGTCCACGCTGTTGAGCGTCATGACCACGGTCAGCGGCCCGGTGGCCTCGACCTTGGCGATGTTCTTGTTCAGGCTCATGCCGTTGAAGTATGGAAACTCGGTCGGGTAGGCCTTACGGAAGGGGTGCTGCGGGTCAAGCATGCGGTTGAAGGTGAACAGCACGTCGTCGGCGTTGAAATCCCGGGTCGGCGTGAAGTAATCGGTGGTATGAAACTTCACCCCTTCGCGCAGGTGAAAGGTGTATTTCAGGCCGTCTTCGGAAATGTCCCAGCTAGTCGCCAGGCCAGGTACGACGTTGGTCGCGCCCTTTTCAAACTCGGCCAGGCGGTTGTACAGCGGTTCGGCGGCATCGTTGTCAGTGGCGGTGGTGTATTGCGCGGTGTCGAAACCGGCGGGGCTGCCTTCGGAACAGAACACCAGACTGCCGCCGGCGGCCTGGGCCATGGAAGTGGCGGCCAGCAGGCCGGTGCCCAGCAATGCGGATAAAACCAAGGTATGGCGCATGACGCTCCCTCTCTCTATGGGGTGTTTAACAGTGACCGGCGCCCTTGCAGGACCTGTCCGGGCACTGAGTTCAATCCATTGCGAACAGCGATGCCGCAGCGCCAGCAGATCGACCTGGCTCCCGACGGTATGGGCCGCGGGCCAGGCAGTAAATGCGTAACGCCTGAAAGACTTGTGGGAAAAGGCGATACGTCCTAAACCAGCTGCTGTGGTACGCAGTGCTTTTGGATGTAGGCGTTTTCCTGAGTCTTGGCCTAAAGCGACGGTATGCCGTGGGAGCGAGCCCTGCTCGCGATGGCGTTGTTGGTACACCGCCATCGCGCTTAAAAAGGGGCTGCTACGCAGCCCAGCGGGAGCAAGCTCCCTCGCCACAGGTCACTTTATTTGCTGACGCTGACGCCGTAGAAGGAGTTCAAGCCAAACGGGCTGATCTTGAAGTCCTGCACATTGGCGCGCATGGGTTGATACACCGTCGAGTGAGCGATAGGTGTCATCGGCACAGCGTCCTTGAGGACGTGTTGCGCCTGTTTGTACAGTTCGGTGCGCTTGGCCTGGTCGGTGGTGCGCTTGGCTTGCTTGACGAGGTCGTCGAACTTCTTGTCGCACCATTTGGAGAAGTTGTTACCGGCCAGCGAGTCGCAGCCGAACAGCACGTTGAGCCAGTTATCCGGGTCACCGTTGTCACCGCTCCAGCCAATGATCATGGCCTGGTTCTCGCCGCCCTTGGAGCGCTTGATGTACTCGCCCCATTCGTAGCTGACGATGTTGACGTTCAGGCCGATCTTCTTCCAGTCGGACTGCAGCATTTCAGCCATCAGCTTGGCGTTCGGGTTGTACGGACGCTGTACCGGCATCGCCCACAGGGTGATGTTGGTGCCTTCCTTGACGCCGGCTTCCTTGAGCAGCGTCTTGGCTTTCTCAGGGTCGTACTTGGCGTCCTTGATGGTGGTGTCGTAGGACCATTGGGTCGGCGGCATGGCGTTGACCGCCAGTTGACCAGCGCCCTGGTAGACCGAATCGATGATCTGTGGCTTGTTGACCGCCATGTCCAGCGCCTGGCGAACTTTCAGGTCGGCCAGAATGTTCGGTTCGTTGCTGCCCTTGATCTTGTCCATCACGTTGTAAGCGATGTAGCCCAGGTTGAAACCCGCCTGGTCAGGCATCTTCAGTGCCTTGTCTTCCTTCAGCGCCTTGAGGTCGGCTGGGCGTGGGAAGAGGGTGACCTGGCACTCGTTCTTCTTCAGCTTCTGGATGCGTACCGATGGGTCGGTGGTGATGGCGAAGATCAGGTTGTCGATCTTCACGTCTTCAGGCTTCCAGTAGTCCTTGTTCCCGGTGTAGCGGATGTTGGAGTCTTTCTGGTAGCTCTTGAACACGAACGGGCCGGTGCCGACCGGTTTCTGGTTGATGTCGGGGGCCTTGCCTTCCTTGAGCAGCTGGGCAGCGTACTCGGCGGACTGGATCGAGGCGAAGCTCATGGCCATGTTCTGGATGAACGCGGCGTCAACATCCTTGAGGGTGAACTTGACGGTGTGGTCGTCGACTTTATCGATCTTGGTGATGTTGGTGTCCATCCCCATGTCGGTGAAGTACGGGAATTCGGTCGGGTAGGCCTTACGGAACGGGTCATCCTTGCTGATCATGCGATTGAAGGTGAACAGCACGTCGTCGGCGTTGAATTCACGAGTCGGCTTGAAATACGGGGTGGTGTGGAACTTGACGCCTTCACGCAAGTGGAAGGTGTAGGTGAGGCCGTCTTCGGAAATGTCCCATTTGGTCGCCAGGCCAGGAATCACAGCGGTGCCGCCGCGTTCGAACTGGGTCAGGCGGTTGAACATGGTTTCTGCAGAGGCGTCGAAGTCGGTTCCGGTGGTGTACTGACCAGGGTCAAAACCGGCCGGACTCCCTTCGGAGCAGAACACCAGGTTAGTCGCCGCATGGGCGAAAGGTGCGCTGGCTAACAAGCCTGCGCCGACTAAAAACGGAATGACCGCGTGTTTAAGCATGTTGGCCTCATGATTTGTTGTCATTTTTGGATTTGAGGGCGACCTCGTGAGTCGTCCTGCGGATACTTATGCAGGCCCCATACCCAATGCAAGATCCAGAGCGGTTACAGGCCTGAAACAGTGGCACGAACGTACCTTAATGTCGCATCTGTGTAACTTCTGACGCATTTGATCGTTTGCGTGGCCGTTTCTGATACAAGTCGCGCCCGATTCCTGTGCGCCTCGAAGGTATTTGTGCACCGCATTGGGGCAGGTATCACCCCATGAAACCCGCGAGATAGAGGGGTGCAACCCAAGGGTCTTTATGTGTTTATCGACGCGGCCTTTGTGTGTATTGCGCGCTACTGGGTTAGCTCGGGTTGGTGACGTGGCGGCCTGCTAGCCGGCCTGTTTCTTGCGGTTGTACCCCGATCCAATGGTGGGAGCGAGCCTGCTCGCGAGGGCGGTCCGGCAACCGACGCCTACGCTTCGTCGAACACCAGACCCGTGGCGAGGGAGCTTGCTCCCGCTGGGCTGCGTAGCAGCCCAAAACCTGACACCTCGGTTTGTCAGATGAATGGCGTCGCTGTTTTTAGGGCCGCTTCGCGCCCCAGCGGGAGCAAGCTCCCTCGCCACGGGGGTTGCGGCGTCAGGAAGCGAAGCGGCACGAGTCATTCATTTGTGTCGGAAGGATCACCGGCCCCGAACCGAAACATCCCACAGTTTTTTAGGGTTGCCGCTCGGAAGTGGGCTCTCTAACCTTTTTCTTGTCGCTGCGACTCAGCGACCGGGCGTGAGAAACCCGAATAATAGGCATCCAGCCTCTGTACCTGCATAATTGCCGCCAGCTTATCCGCTGCCTGTAGTAGATGCGTTATGGCGGCTGTGTGCGGGCAGGCCTCGGTCTGGCCGAGTACCTATTTCTCGGATTTCTCACCCCTGCACACAGCTGCCACCACTTTGCCGAGTGAGAAACGGCAAGTGATGGTCCTCATCACTAAATAGGTACAAATAAATGGATAAGTCAGTCCCCGACCCACCCTTCAACAAAACCAACCCCCTTTCCGGCTTCGACTCCATCGAAGACCTACTCAAAGACCGAGCCGCCGCCGAGCGGGCACTCAATCATTACCTCAATCCAAAAAAACCAGAGCCAAGCACCGACCCCCGTATCGACAGCCTGTTCTCCGTCACCGCCAAAGCCGACGCCGACACGCTGCTGACCAGCACCTCCGAAACCCTGGCCTCGATAAAAGCCATGGCCGAGGACCTGGCCTTTGAAGTGGAGGGCACGCGGCGAAGTGTGGCGCTGGGGATTCATCAGTTGGTGGAGTTGTGTCAGTTGCTGGTGGACAAGGCGTTGGATCAGCTTGAAGTGCCGGCCAGCCCGGCACCTTGATCCCCTCGCCACGGAAGTTGATCGTTCCCATGCTCCGCGTGGGTGTAGCCCGGGACGCTCTGCGTCCCTTTCCAAAGCCGAACGCGGAGCGTCCGTGGAGGCATTCCCACGCGGAGCGTGGGAACGATCAGCAACGATCAGGCGGGTTACTGCATCAACACCTCAACCACCCCATCCGCCGTCATGTTCACTTTGCTGGTGCCCGCTTCCACTTCAGGCGTCACCGACTCGGCATCCATGGACGCCGCCTTCATCATCATCTGCGGGCGCATGTAGGGCTGTGGGTAGCCGTTGCTGTTGAGGTTCAGGTTGACGATTTTGTAACCCTTGCCACCCAGGGCTTCGGTGGCCAGTTGGGCGCGGGCTTTGAAGGCGTTGACGGCGTCCTTGAGCAGAGCGTCTTCGCTGGTCTGGCGGGTGGCGGTGGAGATGGTGAAGTCCATGCCGCCCATTTTCAGGTCGGTGAGCAACTCGCCGGTGAGTTTGGACAGGGCCGCGAAGTCGGCGCTTTCCAGGCGCAGTTCAGCGCGTTCGCGCCAGCCGGTGATTTTCTGGCCTTTGTTGTCGTAGACCGGGTAACTGTTACGGCTGCCCTGGCGCAGGGTGATGTCCTTGACCTGCTTGGCCTGGCCAATGGCTTTGTTCAGCGTGGTGGTGACGGCCGCGGCGAGTTTGGCCGGGTCGGTGTTTTGTTCCTCGGTATAGAGGGTGACGATCATCAGGTCGCGGGCGACTTCCTGGCTGGCTTCGGCGCGCAGGGAAATCTGGTTGTAGTGAAGCTCATCGGCGGCCAGGGCCGGCAGGCTGGCGACGGTGCCGAGGCTGAGGGCGAGCAGGGCGGCGTGACGACTGAACGTTTGCATGAAAGCTCCTTGGGATGAGGCGCAGGGGTGAGATCCGGGCCTGCGTGAACGGTAAGACTCTAGCTTTTATGGGCGGGTTCGCACAGTTACAACTTCTATACAGATTGCGGGTGAGAGGCTTTTTGTGGCGAGGGGATTTATCCCCGCTGGACTGCGCAGCAGTCCCAGAATTGTCATGATCTAGCTCAGCGTGGTGCCCGACCTTATTTTGGGGGCCGCTTCGCGCCCCAGCGGGGATGAATCCCCTCGCCACAATGGTTAGTGTGTCATTTCGGGCTGTGGCGCTTTGCCGCATAGCTGCCTGTGCGCGCCGTGCCTTGGTTATACTCCGTGCGATCCGCCTGGAGCGCTCATCAGGAGAGCTCATGCTCGCCCCTTTGCAAATGACTTCCGCCTCTCGCCAGAACCTCTGGCGTCTGACGTTTATCCGCATTCTGGTCCTGGCCGCCCAGGCCGGGTCCGTGGGGCTCGCCTATTGGTTCGAGCTGCTGCCGCTGCCGTGGCTGCAATTGGCGATCACCCTGGCCTGCTCTTCGATACTATGCGCGCTGACCGCCATCCGCCTGCGCACCTCGTGGCCGGTGACTGAGCTGGAATACGCCGTACAACTGGCCTGCGACCTGTTTATCCACAGCGCGTTGCTGTACTTCTCCGGCGGCTCCACCAACCCTTTCGTGTCCTATTACCTGGTGCCGCTGACCATCGCCGCGGTGACGTTGCCGTGGCGGTATTCGCTGATCCTGTCCGGCATCGCCCTGGCGCTGTACACCTTGTTGCTGGCGCGCTTCTATCCGCTGGAAACCTTCCCCATTGCCCGGGAAAACCTGCAGATCTACGGCATGTGGCTGAGTTTCGCCCTGGCGGCGGCGGTCATTACGTTTTTTGCCGCGCGCATGGCCGAAGAGTTGCGTCGTCAAGAAGAGCTGCGGGCCATTCGCCGTGAAGAGGGCCTGCGGGACGAGCAATTGCTAGCCGTGGCGACCCAGGCCGCGGGTGCCGCCCATGAGTTGGGCACGCCGTTGGCCACCATGAGTGTGCTGCTCAAGGAGATGCGCCAGGATCACCACGACCCGGCGCTGCAGGAAGACCTCGGTGTATTGCAGGATCAGGTCCAGCTCTGCAAGGAAACCCTGCAGTACCTGGTGCGTGCCGCCGAGGCCAACCGCCGGCTGGCCATCGACATGCAGGACGTCACCGACTGGCTCGACGAGGCCCTGAATCGCTGGCACCTGATGCGCCCGGAGGCCAGCTATCGCTTCCAGCGTCTGGGCCAGGGACCGGTGCCGCGCATGGCGCCGCCGCCGGACCTGACCCAGGCGTTGCTCAACTTGTTGAACAACGCCGCCGACGCCTGCCCCGAAGGCCTGGAAGTGGCGCTGGACTGGAATGCCTACGAGCTGACCATCAGCATCCGCGACCATGGCGCCGGTGTGCCGCTGGCGATTGCCGAGCAAATCGGCAAGCCGTTCTACACCACCAAGGGCAAAGGTTTCGGCCTGGGCCTGTTTTTGAGCAAGGCCAGCGTGACACGCGCCGGCGGCTCGGTGAAACTCTACCCCCATGAGGAGGGCGGCACGCTCACCGAGCTGCGCCTGCCCCATGCCGACCGAGGAGACGAACATGAGTGACGAGATCCAAGTCGACGGCGAAGAACTGCCGCATCTGTTGCTGGTGGACGACGACGCCACCTTCACCCGCGTCATGGCCCGGGCCATGTCCCGTCGGGGCTTTCGCGTGAGCACCGCAGGTTCCGCCGAGGAGGGCTTGAGCATCGCCCAGGCCGACCTGCCGGACTACGCCGCGCTGGACTTGAAAATGGACGGCGACTCGGGCCTGGTGCTGTTGCCCAAGCTGCTGGAGCTGGACCCGGAAATGCGCGTGGTGATCCTCACCGGCTATTCGAGCATCGCCACCGCGGTCGAGGCGATCAAGCGCGGCGCCTGCAATTACCTGTGCAAACCGGCCGACGCCGATGACGTGCTGGCGGCCCTGTTGTCCGAACACGCCGATCTGGACACCCTGGTGCCGGAAAACCCCATGTCGGTGGACCGCCTGCAATGGGAGCACATCCAGCGGGTGCTGACCGAGCACGAAGGCAACATTTCCGCCACTGCCCGCGCCTTGGGCATGCACCGGCGCACCTTGCAGCGCAAATTGCAGAAGCGCCCTGTGCGTCGCTGAACCTGCGCTGAACAGATGTTGTCCACCCTCGCGGCAAATCGGGCCGTTGTTCTATGATCGGCCCGAGTTTTTTTTCTTTACAGAGCCTTAACCATGAATCAGAACGCTGAATATTCCGCGGTCAATGATGCGGTGCGCGGGCAGTTTTTCCGCCGTGTCTGGCAAATGACCACGCCGTACTGGCGCAGTGAGGAGAAGGGCAAGGCCTGGACGCTGTTGATTGCCGTCATCGTGCTGTCGCTGTTCAGCGTGGCGATTTCGGTGTGGATCAACAGTTGGTACAAGGATTTCTATAACGCCTTGCAGGAGAAGGACAGCGTCGCGTTCTGGCGGTTGATCCTGTATTTCTGCGGCATCGCCGCGGTGGCGATCCTGGGCGCGGTGTATCGCTTGTACCTCACGCAGATGCTCACCATTCGCTGGCGGGCCTGGCTCACGGAGAAACACTTCGCCCGTTGGCTCAATGACAAGAATTACTACCGGCTGGAGCAGGGCGGTTACACCGATAACCCGGACCAGCGGATCTCCGAAGACCTCAACAGTTTTACCAGCAACACCCTGGGGCTGGGCCTGGGACTGCTGCGCACCGTGGTCAGCCTGGTGTCGTTCTCGATCATTTTGTGGGGCGTGTCGGGCAGCATCCAGGTGTTTGGCTACACCATCCCCGGCTACATGTTCTGGTGTGCGCTGGTGTATGCGGCGGTGGGCAGTTGGCTGACGCACCTGATCGGCCGTCGCTTGATCAGCCTGAACAACAACCAGCAACGCTTTGAAGCCGACCTGCGTTTTTCCATGGTGCGGGTGCGCGAGAACGCCGAGAGCATTGCCTTGTACAACGGCGAACCCAACGAGAACCGCCGCTTGAGTGGCCGCTTTGGTCTGGTCTGGCATAACTTCTGGGACATCATGCGGGTGTCCAAGCGCCTGACCTTCTTCACCTCCGGCTACGGCCAGATTGCGATCATCTTCCCGTTCATCGTCGCCGCGCCACGCTACTTCGCCGGCAAGATCCAGCTGGGCGAGCTTATGCAGATCAACTCGGCGTTCGGCAATGTGCAGGAGAATTTCAGTTGGTTCATCAGCGCGTACACCGACCTCGCCGCGTGGCGCGCCACGTGTGACCGTCTGCTGAGCTTCCGCCAGGCCATGAGCGACAACGAAGACCGCGTGCCGGCCATCGATGTGCAGAACCAGGGTCATGCATTGAAAGTGCAAAACCTGGGGTTGGACCTGGCCGATGGCCGCCATCTGCTCAGCCATACCGACATGACCGTCGAGCCGGGCGAACGGGTGATGCTCAGCGGGCGTTCGGGCAGCGGTAAATCCACCCTGTTCCGGGCAATGGGGCATTTGTGGCCGGATGGCCACGGCGCGATCCGGTTGCCTGCGGCGCGTTATCTGTTCCTGCCGCAAAAACCCTATCTGCCCATTGGCACCTTGCGCGAAGCGCTGAGTTATCCACAACCGGGCGACACGTACCCGCCAGAGCGTTATGCCCAAGTGCTGGAAACCTGTCGCCTGCCGCATCTGGTGGCGCGACTGGACGAAGCCAGCCATTGGCAGCGCATGCTCTCGCCCGGCGAGCAGCAACGCCTGGCGTTCGCCCGCGCATTGCTCTACGCACCACAATGGTTGTATATGGACGAAGCCACGTCGGCGATGGACGAAGAAGATGAAGCGACGCTGTACCAGGCGCTGATTGACCAGTTGCCGGGGCTGAGCATTGTCAGCGTTGGCCATCGCAGCAGTTTGAAACGGTTCCATCCGCGACATGTGCGTATCGAAAATGGCCAACTGGTGGAGCAAGCTGTAGTCGCCTGATTGTCATTGCCGAACACCGTTGTGGCGAGGGGATTTATCCCCGTTGGGTGCGAAGCGCCCCTTCAAAATCAAAGGTCAACGATATTGATCTGCTGGTAGATCAAGAGGGCTGCTTCGCAGCCCCGCGGGGATAAATCCCCTCGCCACAACGGTGCATGGCGGCAAACTTTGCCAAGACCGCCAGGGAGCACGGTGATCGTACAACCACGTTGCGCTATCATGATGCGCATTCAGCCGCTTGCCGAGACACAGACACATGGAAAGACCGATCGACGTACCACGCCTTCCCCGCAAGCGCCGCAGCCTGGCGCAGGAGCTGGTGACGGTGTTGACCGAGCAGATTCGCGACGGTCTTCTCAAGCGTGGCGATAAATTGCCCACCGAGTCGGCGATCATGGAAGCCCATGGCGTCAGCCGCACCGTGGTGCGCGAGGCGATTTCCCGTTTGCAGGCCGCCGGCCAGGTGGAAACCCGCCACGGCATCGGCACCTTCGTGCTGGACACGCCCAGCCCGAGCGGCTTTCGCATCGACCCGGCGACGGTGGTCACCTTGCGTGACGTGCTGGCGATCCTGGAGTTGCGCATCAGCCTGGAAGTGGAATCGGCAGGCCTTGCAGCCCAGCGCCGCAGCGACGAGCAACTGGCTGCGATGCGCGCTGCCCTGGATGCGCTGAACGAAAGCGCGGCCCACGCCAGCGACGCGGTGGCCTCGGACTTCGCCTTCCACCTTGAAATCGCCCTGTCCACCGGCAACCGCTACTTCACTGACATCATGACCCACCTGGGCACCAGCATCATCCCGCGCACCCGGTTGAATTCGGCGCGCCTGGCTCACGACGACCACCAGCACTACATGGACCGCCTGAGCCGTGAGCACGAGGAAATCTACGAAGCCATCGCCCGCCAGGACTCCGACGCGGCCCGTGCGGCCATGCGCTTGCACCTGACCAACAGCCGCGAACGGCTGCGCCAAGCTCATGAAGAGGCGCAGGCGCAGGGTTAGAGGCGCTTCACTGCTCTTTTGGCTAGGGAGGATTCAAGCCTCATCCGTTTCGTAATCAACGTATTCGACAGAACCATCAAAAAGGACCTTGAATTTTTTTTGGGTAACCACCCATTCAGTTCCCGGTATCGCTTCAAACTCAATACGGTCGCCGATACTGACATGGAAGTCGAAATCGGACGGCAACTCTTGCACGTTGCGTCCCGTTACCTTAGGGAAATGAAATCGATGTTGGGTTTTCATGGCCTATGGACCTGCTCGTGGAGGGAGGAGGCGATTTTCAATCTCCCTCACCCGCGTCCGAAACTGTAATAACTTACAGTCGCGATGAGCGGTCCGCTGCCCTCGCAGGGCAAGATTCCTCAGTTTGCCAGCAAACCTCAAAGGCCCGATCTCAAAGGCTTTTCGCCAAACTCCGCGCACCTGACCCCCGACAAAAGACGAAATGCAGTTGACGTTCGCATTTTAAGTTGTACGATGACTTACAACTTCTCTTGAAGCTGAACCGTTTCCTACAACACAACATTTGCGTCCAGGGTGTTCGAATAATGAATCCACAAGAACTGAAGTCCATCCTCTCGTCTGGCCTGCTGTCTTTCCCGGTCACCGATTTCACTGCTCAAGGCGATTTCAATCGCGACAGCTACGTCAAGCGCCTCGAGTGGCTGGCCCCGTATGGCGCCTCGGCACTTTTCGCGGCCGGTGGCACCGGTGAGTTTTTCTCCCTGGCCGCCAGCGAGTATTCGCAAGTCATCAAGACAGCTGTTGATACCTGCGCCACCAGCGTGCCAATCCTCGCCGGTGTCGGCGGTGCTACCCGCCAGGCCATCGAGTACGCTCAGGAAGCCGAGCGTCTGGGCGCCAAGGGCCTGTTGCTGCTGCCGCACTACTTGACTGAAGCCAGCCAGGACGGCGTAGCCGCCCACGTTGAAGCCGTGTGCAAATCGGTGAAGATCGGCGTGGTGGTTTACAACCGCAACGTCTGCCGCCTGAACGCCACGCACTTGGAGCAACTGGCCGAGCGCTGCCCGAACCTGATCGGCTATAAGGATGGCCTGGGCGATATCGAATTGATGGTGTCGATCCGCCGTCGTCTTGGCGATCGTTTCAGCTACCTGGGCGGCCTGCCGACCGCAGAAGTCTATGCCGCGGCCTACAAGGCCCTGGGCGTGCCGGTCTACTCCTCGGCGGTGTTCAACTTCATTCCGAAAACCGCGATGGATTTCTACCACGCCATTTCCCGTGAAGATCACGCGACCGTCGGCAAGATCATCGACGACTTCTTCCTGCCTTACCTGGACATTCGTAACCGCAAGGCCGGTTATGCCGTGAGCATCGTCAAGGCTGGCGCGAAGATCGTCGGCTACGACGCAGGCCCTGTGCGTACGCCGCTGACCGACCTGCTGCCGGAAGAATACGATGCCCTGGCCGCGCTGATCGACAAGCAAGGCAAGCAGTAACAGATCCGACGAAGCCGCTGAGCAATCAGCGGCTTTTTGCGTAAGGCTTGATCGTTCCCACGCTCCGCGTGGGCACGCAGCCAGGGACGCTCTGCGTTCCTAGACAGCTATTGTAGAAGGAGTAGCTCCGTGGCAGATTCAAAGCGTTTCGATAACTACATCAACGGTCAGTGGGTGGCCGGTGCCGACTATTGCACCAACATCAACCCGTCTGACTTGTCCGATGTCATTGGTGAATACGCCAAGGCTGATGCAGCTCAAGTCAATGCCGCCATCGAAGCCGCCCGCGCCGCGTTCCCGGCCTGGTCGACCTCGGGCATCCAGGCCCGTCACGATGCGCTGGACAAAGTCGGCAGCGAGATCCTCGCCCGTCGCGAAGAACTCGGCCAACTGTTGGCCCGGGAGGAGGGCAAGACCCTGCCCGAAGCCATTGGCGAAGTGACCCGCGCCGGCAACATTTTCAAGTTTTTCGCTGGCGAGTGCCTGCGCCTGTCGGGCGATTACTTGCCGTCGGTGCGCCCGGGCGTCAACGTCGAAGTCACCCGTGAAGCGTTGGGTGTGGTCGGTTTGATCACGCCGTGGAACTTCCCGATCGCGATCCCTGCCTGGAAGATCGCCCCGGCGCTGGCCTACGGCAACTGTGTGGTGATCAAGCCCGCCGAATTGGTGCCAGGTTGTGCCTGGGCCCTGGCGGACATCATTTCCCGCGCCGGTTTCCCGGCCGGTGTGTTCAACCTGGTGATGGGCAGCGGCCGTGTGGTCGGTGAAGTCCTAGTCAACAGCCCGAAGGTCGACGGTATCAGCTTCACCGGTTCCGTGGGCGTGGGGCGGCAGATCGCGGTCAATTGCGTGGCGCGCCAGGCCAAGGTGCAACTGGAGATGGGCGGCAAGAACCCGCAGGTCATCCTCGACGACGCCGATCTCAAACAGGCTGTCGAACTGGCGGTGCAGAGCGCGTTTTACTCCACCGGCCAGCGTTGCACGGCTTCGAGCCGCCTGATCGTGACCGCCGGCATCCACGACAAGTTCGTCGCTGCCATGGCCGAGCGCATGCAGTCGATCAAGGTCGGTCATGCCTTGAAGGCCGGCACCGATATCGGGCCGGTGGTTTCCGAAGCCCAGCTCAACCAGGACTTGAAGTACATCGACATCGGCCAGAGCGAAGGTGCGCGGCTGGTCAGCGGTGGCGGCCTGGTGACGTGCGACACCGAAGGTTATTTCCTGGCACCGACACTGTTTGCCGACAGCGAAGCCTCGATGCGCATCAGCCGCGAAGAAATCTTTGGCCCGGTGGCCAACGTCGTCCGTGTGGCCGATTATGAAGCGGCGCTGGCGATGGCCAACGACACCGAGTTCGGGCTGTCCGCCGGTATCGCCACCACCTCGCTCAAATATGCCAACCACTTCAAGCGTCATTCCCAGGCGGGCATGGTGATGGTCAATCTGCCGACCGCCGGCGTGGATTACCATGTACCGTTCGGCGGCCGCAAAGGTTCGTCCTATGGCTCGCGCGAGCAAGGTCGCTATGCGCAAGAGTTCTACACCGTGGTGAAAACTTCTTACATCGGATCGTAATTGCGTCACCGGCCGGAGCGGGACAACCCGCCCGGCCGTACAACCAGATTTCCCGTATAAAAATAAATAGTGGAAGTAGATTTAAATGCAAGAAACCAAGCCGACTCGCGTCCGCTATTTGATCCTGCTCATGCTGTTTCTGGTGACAACGATCAACTATGCCGACCGCGCAACCATCGCTATCGCCGGCTCCAGCCTGCAGAAAGACCTCGGCATCGATGCCGTTACCCTCGGTTATATCTTCTCCGCCTTCGGCTGGGCCTACGTGGCCGGGCAGATCCCGGGCGGCTGGCTGCTTGACCGGTTCGGGTCGAAAAAAATCTATGCCTTGAGCATTTTTACCTGGTCGCTGTTCACCGTGCTGCAAGGCTATGTCGGTGAGTTCGGCGTCTCCACCGCCGTGGTGGCGCTGTTCATGCTGCGTTTTCTGGTGGGGCTGGCCGAGGCGCCTTCCTTCCCGGGTAACGCCCGCATCGTCGCGGCCTGGTTCCCCACCGCTGAACGCGGCACCGCTTCGGCGATTTTCAACTCGGCCCAGTATTTCGCCACGGTGTTGTTTGCGCCGCTGATGGGCTGGATCGTCTACCGCTTTGGCTGGCAGCACGTGTTCATCGTGATGGGCGTGGTCGGTATCGTGTTCTCGCTGGTCTGGCTGAAGGTTATCCACAGCCCGCGTCAGCACCCGATGATCAACGAGGCCGAGTTCAATCACATCGCCGCCAACGGCGCGATGGTCGACATGGACCAGGACAAGGGCAGGGGTAAGAAGACCGACGGTCCGAAGTGGGATTACATCCGCCAGTTGCTGACCAACCGCATGATGCTCGGCGTGTACCTGGGCCAATACTGCATCAACGGCATCACCTACTTCTTCCTGACCTGGTTCCCGGTGTACCTGGTGCAGGAGCGCGGCATGACCATCCTCAAGGCTGGTTTCATCGCCTCCTTGCCGGCGATCTGCGGCTTCATCGGTGGCGTGCTCGGTGGGGTGATTTCCGACTACCTGCTGCGCAAGGGCCACTCGCTGACCTTCGCTCGCAAGGCGCCGATCATCGCCGGCCTGCTGGTGTCCAGCAGCATCGTGGCGTGCAACTACGTGGACATCGAATGGATGGTGGTGGGCTTCATGGCCTTGGCCTTCTTCGGTAAAGGCGTAGGCGCACTGGGTTGGGCCGTGGTGTCCGACACTTCGCCAAAACAGATCGCCGGTCTGAGCGGCGGCCTGTTCAACACCTTCGGCAACCTGGCTTCGATCACCACGCCGATCGTTATCGGCTACATCATCAGCTCCACCGGTTCGTTCAAATGGGCGCTGGTGTTCGTGGGCTGCAACGCGCTGATGGCGGTGTTCAGTTACCTGGTGATCGTCGGGCCGATCAAGCGTGTCGTGCTCAAAGAGCCCGCGGCCCGGGATGATCAACTTTCCAGCCTGTCTGAAGCGAAATCCTGAAGGAGCGATGTCGATGCAACTGATTGAACATGCCGATTCGCCCCGTTACATCCGCCTGAATGAGCGGGACAACGTGGTCATTGTGGTGAACGACCAGGGCGTGCCAGCCGGGACTGAGTTCCCGGATGGCCTGGTCACCGTGGACTTTGTACCGCAGAGCCACAAGGTAACCCTGGAAGATATTCCCGAGGGCGGCGAGGTGATTCGCTACGGCCAGGTCATTGGCTACGCATTGCAACCGATCCCCCGTGGCAGTTGGGTCAAGGAAGACCAACTGCGCATGCCCACCGCACCGCCGCTGGACAGCCTGCCGCTGTCCACCGACGTGCCGGCGGCCGATGCGCCGTTGCAAGGTTACACCTTCGAAGGCTATCGCAACGCCGACGGTACCGTGGGCACGCGCAACATCCTGGGCATAACCACCACGGTGCAGTGCGTGACCGGGGTGCTGGACCATGCGGTCAAGCGCATCAAGGACGAATTGCTGCCCAAGTACCCGAACGTCGATGACGTGGTGGCGCTGACTCACAGCTACGGCTGCGGTGTGGCGATCACCGCCACCGACGCGTACATCCCGATCCGCACCGTGCGCAATCTGGCACGCAACCCGAACCTGGGTGGCGAAGCGCTGGTGATCAGCCTGGGCTGCGAGAAATTGCAGGCCGGGCAGGTGATGCATGAGAACGACAGCTCGGTGGACCTCAGCGAGCCATGGCTGTATCGCTTGCAGGATTCCAGTCACGGTTTCACCGAAATGATCGAGCAGATCATGGAGCTGGCCGAAACCCGGCTGAAGAAGCTCGATCTGCGCCGCCGCGAAACCGTGCCGGCCTCGGAGCTGATCCTGGGCATGCAGTGCGGTGGCAGCGATGCGTTTTCCGGCATCACCGCCAACCCGGCCCTGGGCTATGCCTCGGACCTGCTGCTGCGGGCCGGGGCGACGGTGATGTTTTCCGAAGTCACCGAAGTGCGCGATGCGATCTACCTGCTGACCTCCCGGGCGCAAACCCGGGAAGTCGCCCAGGAGCTGGTACGCGAGATGGACTGGTACGACCGTTACCTGGCCAAGGGCGAGGCCGATCGCAGTGCCAACACCACGCCGGGCAACAAGAAGGGCGGGCTGTCGAACATCGTCGAAAAATCCCTGGGCTCGATCGTCAAGTCCGGCAGCAGTGCAATCAACGGCGTTCTGGGTCCGGGCGAGCGCTTTAAGCAAAAGGGCCTGATCTTCTGCGCGACACCGGCCAGTGATTTTGTCTGCGGCACCTTGCAACTGGCGGCGGGGATGAACCTGCATGTCTTCACCACCGGCCGTGGCACGCCGTACGGCTTGGCCATGGCGCCGGTCGTAAAGGTCTCGACCCGCACCGAACTGGCCCAGCGCTGGCCGGACCTGATCGACATCGACGCCGGCCGGATCGCCACCGGGCGCGCCTCCATCGAGGAACTGGGCTGGGAACTGTTCCATTACTACCTGGACGTGGCCAGCGGCAAGAAACAGACCTGGGCCGAGCGGCACAAGCTGTACAACGACATCACCTTGTTCAACCCGGCGCCGATTACTTGATGATTTCGTGATCGCTGGAGATCCAGTGTGGGAGCGAGCTTGCTCGCGATGACGGCGGTACATTCAGCATTTATGCAAGCTGACACACCGCTATCGCGAGCAAGCTCGCTCCCACAGGGGTTTGTGGTGAATATGGATTTTGTGTTCACCCAGGAACAAATGTGGGAGCGAGCCTGCTCGCGATAGCGGTCTACCAGACGCCAGTGTCGTTAGTGGCTATCATTAGCCACCTAACGACACCCTTCTCAAGGTCCCCGGCATGCTGGCAATTTTCCTCGAAACCCTGAACATCACCGCGCCGGTGTTTGCCATGTTGTTTCTGGGGACGTTGCTCAAGCGCATCTATTGGATCAACGACAACTTCATCCACATGGCCTCGTCCCTGGTGTTCAACGTCACCATGCCGGCGCTGTTGTTCCTCGGCATCCTGCATGCCGATCTCCACGCGGCATTGCAGCCGGACCTGTTGATCTATTTCTCCATTGCCACCCTGGTGTGCTTTGCCGTGGCCTGGGGCTGGGCGATCTGGCGTTGCCCGCGTGAGGACCGTGGCATCTATACCCAGGGCGCCTTTCGCGGCAATAACGGCGTGATCGGCCTGGCACTGGCGGCGAGCATGTATGGCGACTACGGGATTTCCCTGGGGTCGATACTCGCGGCGCTGGTGATCCTGTTCTACAACACCCTGTCGACCATCGTGCTGGCGGTCTACAGCCCAGTGATCAAGTCCGACCCCTGGAGCATCTGCAAAAGCGTGGTCAGCAACCCGCTGATCATCAGTGTGGTCGTAGCCGCGCCGTTGGCCTATTGGCAGATAGGCCTGCCGAACTGGTTCGAAACCTCGGCCAAATACCTTGCCCAGATGACCTTGCCCCTGGCGTTGATCTGCATCGGCGGCACGCTGTCGCTGGCGGCGCTGCGCAAAAGCGGCAAGATGGCCCTGAGTTCGAGTCTGGTGAAAATGATCGGCCTGCCCCTGCTGGCCACCCTCGGCGCCTGGCTCTGGGGTTTTCGTGGGGCGGAGCTGGGAATTCTGTTCCTGTACTTTGGCAGCCCCACCGCCGCCGCCAGTTACGTCATGGCCCGCGCGGCCGATGGCAACCATGAACTGGCCGCGGCGATCATCGTCATCACCACGCTGATGGCGGCGATTACCACCAACCTGGGGATTTTTGTGTTGCAGTGGGGTGGGTGGATCTAGGTTCTGGGTTGTGGTGTTCTTGAGGGCCAATCGCGAGCAAGCTCGCTCCCACAGGTAATCGCAGGTGTACCGGAATTTTATGTACACCGAAGATCCACTGTGGGAGCGAGCTTGCTCGCGATAGCGATCTCCCAGTCACTCAGATTTCTGATAACTATCGATCACTTCCTGCGCCGCCCTGAATGCATCAATCGCCGCCGGCACCCCCGCATACACCGCGCAATGCAGCAACGCCTCGCGAATCTCTTCCACTGTACAGCCGTTGTTCAAGGCCCCGCGCACGTGGCCTTTCAATTCCTGCGGGCATTTGAGGGCGGTGAGGGCGGCGAGGGTGATCAGGCTGCGGGTTTTGAGCGGCAGGCCTTCGCGGCTCCAAACGCTGCCCCAGGCGTGCTCGTTGACGAAGTCCTGCAGCGGCTGGGTGAATTCGGTGGCGTTGCCCAAGGCACGGTCGACGAACGCGTCGCCCATCACCTGGCGGCGCATGTCCAGGCCGGTCTTTGGAGTGTCGGTCATGGCAAATCCCTCTTGTGGTGTTGACGGCGCCAGGCGCGCAAGGAGCTGAACAGCAAAAACGCGAGCAGGGCCGGCAGCACATAGAACAGCATCAGTCGTTCCAGTTGGCCGGCCAGAGGCATGCCGGTAGTGAACGACACCACATGCAGCCCATAGGCCAGGTACAAGCCCAAAAACAGCAGACCTTCGGCGCGGGTGACGCGGTAGCCGGAATAAAACACCGGCAGGCACAGTACCGCCACGCCGAGCATCACCGGCAGGTCGAAATCCAGAGCATTGGGGGACACCGAAAGCGGCGAGGGCGCGGCGAGGGCTGTCACCCCCAGCACGCCCAGCAGGTTGAACAGGTTGCTGCCGATCACGTTGCCCACGGCAATGTCTCGCTGGCCCCGCAGGGCGGCGATCAGCGAGGTGGCGAGTTCCGGCAGCGAGGTGCTGACGGCGACGATGGTCAGGCCGATGATGCGTTCCGACAGCCCCAGGTCCGTCGCCACTTCCACCGCTGCGCCCAACAGCAAGTGCCCGGCGAAAATCAGCATCGCCAGGCCCACGACCATCATCGACAGGCTTTTGGGCCATGACACTTGCGCCACGTCCACGCCCATCCCATGCGGTCGCCCCGAATGCCGCGACTGGCGCAGCAACAGACCCAGGTACACCGCCAGGGCCATCAACAGCAACGCGCCGTCCAGTTGCGTCAGTTCCTCGTTCCAGGCCAGCACGAACACCAGCAGGCTGGCGCCGATCATCAGCGGGATGTCCAGGCGCACCAGTTGACGTGAGACGCGCAACGGAATGATCAGGGCCGACAACCCGAGGGTGACGAGGATGTTGAAGATGCTGCTGCCGATCACGCTGCCCACGGCGATGTCAGCGTTCTGCGCCAGGGTCGCTTGCAGGCTGACAGCCATTTGCGGGGCGCTGCTGCCAAAGGCGACCACGGTCAGGCCGATGATCAGCGGTCGCACCTGCAAACGTGCCGCCAGGCCCACGGCGGCGCGCACCAGCAGCTCGGCCCCGGCGATCAGCAACAGCAGGCCACCGAACAGTTCGATCAGGCTCAGCAGCGGGATGGCATTGAGTAGGGAAATGTCCGGGCTCCGTCTATCAATCGTCGAGGGCTTGCACACGCACCCGTGCGGTGCCGCTGCGTAGCATGCCCAGTTGCTCGGCGGCAGCGCGGGATACATCGATCAGGCGGCCACGAGTGTAGGGGCCGCGGTCGTTGATGCGGACCACGACACTGTCGTTGTTTTTCAGGTTGGTGACTTTCACCCGTGTGCCGAACGGCAACTGGCGATGGGCGGCGGTCAGGCCATGCTGGTTGAAGCGCTCGCCGCTGGCGGTGCGCTTGCCATGGTGCCTGGCACCGTAATAAGAGGCGACGCCGGTCTGGTCATAGCCGTGTGGATCGACCGTCCCGCTCTGGCTGGCACAACCGGCCAGCAGGGACAGCAGGGCGCAGGCGGCGAGGAGACGCTTCATGTTGGGGTTTCCCACATCAATGTGGTTGTGGAATGCATTGTGGCGAGGGAGCTTGCTCCCGCTGGGGCGCGAAGCGGCCCCCATTTCCGCTGCCGGATTTAGGGGCTGCTGCGCAGCCCAGCGGGAGCAAGCTCCCTCGCCACAGGGGAATGAGCCAGATGCAGGTACTGGCTCCATGGCAATCAGCCCTCGAGCTTGCTTTTAAGCAGTTCGTTGACCTGTTGCGGGTTGGCCTTGCCCTTGGAGGCTTTCATGGCCTGGCCGACGAAGAAACCGAACATCTTGCCGCGCTTGGCTTCGTCTGCCGCACGGTATTGCTCGACTTGCTCGGCGTTGGCCGCGAGCATTTCATCGAGTACGGCGCTGATTGCACCGGTGTCGGTGACTTGCTTCAAGCCGCGCTTCTCGATGATCTCATCGGCGCTGCCTTCACCATTGGCCATGGCTTCGAAGACCATCTTGGCGATCTTGCCGGAAATGGTGTTGTCCTTGATCCGCAACAGCATGCCGCCCAGTTGCTCGGCCGATACCGGCGACTGGTCGATCTCCAGGCCCTGCTTGTTCAGCAGGCTGCCCAACTCGACCATCACCCAGTTGGCCGCCAGCTTGGCGTCGCCGCCGATGCTCACGACTTTTTCGAAGTAATCGGCCTGTTCGCGGCTGGTGGCCAGGACGTTGGCGTCATAGCTCGACAGCCCGAACTGCGCCTGGAAGCGCTCGCGTTTCTGGGGTGGCAGTTCCGGCAAGGTGGCACGCACGTCATTGAGGAACGAGTCCTCGATCACCACCGGCAGCAGGTCCGGGTCGGGGAAGTAACGATAGTCGTTGGCTTCCTCTTTACTGCGCATCGGACGGGTTTCGTCCTTGTTCGGGTCGTACAGGCGAGTCTGCTGGATGACCTTGCCGCCGTCCTCGATCAGTTCGATCTGGCGCTGGATCTCGCTGTTGATCGCTTTCTCGATGAAGCGGAACGAGTTGACGTTCTTGATCTCGCAGCGGGTGCCGAATTCAACCTGGCCCTTGGGCCGGATCGACACGTTGCAGTCGCAGCGCAGCGAGCCTTCGGCCATGTTGCCGTCGCAGATGCCCAGGTAACGCACCAGCGCGTGGATCGCCTTGACGTAGGCCACGGCTTCCTTGGCGCTGCGCATGTCCGGTTCGGAGACGATTTCCAGCAGCGGCGTGCCGGCACGGTTCAGGTCAATGCCAGTGGCGCCGTTGAATTCTTCGTGCAGGCTCTTGCCGGCGTCTTCTTCCAGGTGCGCCCGGGTGATGCCGACGCGCTTGACCGTGCCGTCTTCCAGGGCGATGTCCAGGTGGCCCTTGCCGACAATCGGCAATTCCATCTGGCTGATCTGGTAGCCCTTGGGCAGGTCCGGGTAGAAGTAGTTCTTGCGGGCGAACACGTTGTGCTGGCCGATTTCGGCGTCAATCGCCAGGCCGAACATCACCGCCATGCGCACCGCTTCGGCGTTGAGCACTGGCAGCACGCCGGGCATGCCCAGGTCGACCAGGCTGGCCTGGGTGTTGGGCTCGGAGCCGAACGTGGTGGAGCTACCGGAAAAGATTTTCGACCGGGTGGTGAGCTGGGTATGAATCTCCAGCCCGATCACGACTTCCCATTGCATGTGTTTCTCCTCAGAAGCCGGTTGGGGTGCGGGTGTGCCAGTCAGTGTTCAACTGATACTGGTGAGCCACATTGAGCAGGCGGCCTTCCTGGAAGTACGGTGCGAGCAACTGCACGCCCACCGGCAGGCCATCGACGAAACCGGCCGGCATGGACAGGCCCGGCAGGCCCGCGAGGTTGGCGGTGATGGTGTAGACGTCTTCCAGGTACTCAGCGACCGGGTCGCTGCTCTTGGCGCCGAGTTTCCAGGCCGGGTTCGGCGTGGTTGGGCCAAGGATGATGTCGACCTCGTTGAAGGCGGCCATGAAGTCGTTCTTCACCAGGCGACGGATTTTCTGCGCCTTGAGGTAGTAGGCATCGTAGTAGCCGGCGGACAGCGCGTAGGCACCGACCATGATCCGGCGCTGCACTTCGGCGCCGAAGCCTTCGCCACGGGAGCGCTTGTACAGGTCCATCAGGTTGTCCGGATTTTCGCAGCGATAGCCGAAGCGCACGCCGTCGAAACGCGACAGGTTCGAGGACGCTTCCGCCGGGGCGATCACGTAGTACGCCGGAATCGCGTGCTGCATGTTCGGCAGGCTGATTGGCTTGATCACCGCGCCGAGCTTCTCCAGCTCCTTGATGCTGTTGTGGGTCAGCTCGGCGATGCGCGGGTCCAGGCCGGCGCTGAAATATTCCTTCGGCACGCCGATGCGCAGGCCCTGCAACGAGCCGTTGAGGCTGGCGCTGTAGTCCGGCACCGGTTCATCGATGCTGGTGGAGTCGTTCGGATCGAAGCCAGCCATGCCTTGCAGCAGGATCGCGCAGTCTTCGGCGGTGCGCGCCAGCGGACCGCCCTGGTCGAGGCTGGAGGCGTAGGCGATCATGCCCCAGCGCGATACGCGGCCATAGGTCGGCTTGAGGCCCGTGAGGTTGGTAAACGCCGCCGGCTGGCGAATCGAACCGCCAGTGTCGGTGGCGGTGGCGGCCGGCAGCAGGCGCGCGGCCACGGCGGCGGCGGAACCACCGGACGAGCCACCCGGTACGTGTTCCAGGTTCCACGGGTTTTTCACTGCGCCGTAGTAGCTCGACTCGTTGGCCGAACCCATGGCGAATTCGTCCATGTTGGTCTTGCCGAGGGTTACGGCGCCGGCGGCGGCCAGTTTGGCGACCACGGTGGCATCGTACGGGGCCTTGAAGTTGTCGAGCATCTTCGAGCCGCAACTGGTGCGGATGCCCTGGGTGCAGAACAGATCCTTGTGGGCAATCGGTGCGCCGAGCAGGGCGCCGCTCTCACCGTTGGCGCGACGGGCGTCGGCGGCCTTGGCCTGGCTCAGGGCCAGTTCTTCGGTGAGGCTGATGAAGCTGTTGAGCTGCGGGTCGAGCTGGGCGATGCGCGCCAGCAGGGCCTGGGTCAGCTCTTCGGAAGAAAACTTTTTATCGGCGAGTCCGCGGGCGATCTCGGCCAGGGTCATGTGATGCATGAGAGGCTCTTTCCCTTTAGTCGATGACTTTCGGAACCAGGTACAGGCCGTTTTCGACCGCTGGTGCGATGGACTGGTAGGCCTCGCGGTGATTGGACTCGGTCACGACGTCGGCGCGCAGGCGCTGGCTGGCTTCCAGTGGGTGGGCCAGGGGTTCGATGCCGTCGGTGTTGACCGCCTGCATCTCGTCGACCAGCCCCAGAATGCTGTTCAGGGCAGAAGTAATGTGTGGAAGATCGGCTTCATCGAGGCCCAGACAGGCCAGGTGAGCGATTTTTTCCACGTCGGAGCGTTCAAGCGCCATGGGATTCTCCAGTGGAAAACAAAACGGACGCAATCTGTCCGTGTGTTAGATTGTCGGAACACTACCGCATTTCTACGGTCCAGTGCCCTGTATCACAAATACTGTTCCTTTTTGACGGCCTCTATTGTCGTCAACAAAGGAACGTATCTGTGAAACAGGGCATTGGCCGCGATTTCGGGGTTTGGTGCACAGAAAAGCGGCCAATTTAACATATTGGCGCCTTGCCCAAAATCCCTGTCGTTGTTAGAGTTTGCCGCACTTTTTTACCCACGCGTTGCCTAGGGTCCCTTTCCCATGTTCAAGAAACTGCGTGGCATGTTTTCCAGCGATCTTTCCATTGACCTGGGCACTGCCAACACCCTTATTTACGTGCGCGAGCGCGGTATCGTCCTGAATGAACCCTCGGTAGTGGCCATCCGCACCCATGGTAACCAGAAGAGTGTCGTGGCTGTCGGTACCGAAGCCAAGCGCATGCTGGGCCGTACTCCGGGCAACATTGCAGCCATTCGCCCCATGAAGGACGGCGTGATCGCCGACTTCAGCGTCTGCGAAAAGATGCTGCAGTACTTCATCAACAAAGTTCACGAAAACAGTTTCCTGCAGCCCAGCCCTCGCGTGCTGATCTGCGTGCCCTGCAAGTCCACCCAGGTGGAGCGTCGTGCCATCCGTGAGTCGGCCCTTGGCGCCGGTGCCCGTGAAGTGTTCCTGATCGAAGAACCGATGGCCGCTGCCATCGGTGCCGGCCTGCCGGTCGAAGAGGCCCGTGGTTCGATGGTCGTCGACATCGGTGGTGGTACCACTGAAATCGCCTTGATCTCCCTCAACGGTGTGGTCTACGCCGAGTCCGTACGTGTGGGCGGCGACCGTTTCGACGAAGCGATCATCACCTACGTGCGCCGCAACTACGGCAGCCTGATCGGCGAATCCACCGCCGAGCGCATCAAGCAGGAAATCGGCACGGCCTATCCGGGCGGTGAAGTGCGTGAAGTCGACGTTCGCGGCCGTAACCTGGCTGAAGGCGTTCCACGTGCCTTCACCCTCAACTCCAACGAAGTGCTCGAAGCGCTGCAAGAGTCGCTGGCGACCATCGTGCAGGCGGTCAAGAGTGCTCTGGAGCAGTCGCCGCCGGAACTGGCGTCGGACATCGCCGAGCGCGGCCTGGTGCTGACCGGTGGTGGCGCGCTGCTGCGTGACCTCGACAAGCTGCTGGCCCAGGAAACCGGCTTGCCGGTGATCGTTGCCGAAGACCCGCTGACTTGCGTTGCCCGCGGCGGTGGCCGTGCATTGGAAATGATGGACAAGCACACCATGGATCTGCTCTCCAGCGAATAAGTCCGCCTGGATGGTCTATGTTGTTCGCTCCCCGGGCAGCACTTTGCAGTGCTGCCCGTTGACGTTTATCTTCTGTCATTCGTATCCAGGCCGGTTTGATGCCGTATGAATAAAGAAAACATTTGCCTGGGAGGAGCGGCTTATTAAACCGCTTTTCGCCAAAGGCCCCTCATTGGGTGTGCGCCTGCTGGTGCTGACCGTGCTGTCGGTCGCGCTGATGGTGGTCGATGCCCGTTTCACGCTGCTCAAGCCAGTGCGCAGCCAGATGTCGCTGGTATTGATGGAATCCTACTGGATCACCGATTTGCCGCAGCGCTTGTGGCAGGGTGTGGCCAGCCAGTTTGGCAGCCGGACCGAGCTGGTGGCCGAAAACGAAAAACTCAAGACCGAGAACCTGCTGTTGCAGGGACGCATGCAGAAGCTGGCGGCCCTCACCGAGCAAAACGTGCGGCTGCGCGAGCTGCTCAATTCCTCGGCGCTGGTCAACGAGAAGGTCGAAGTGGCCGAGTTGATCGGCATGGACCCCAACCCCTTTACCCACCGCATCATCATCAACAAGGGTGAGCGCGACGGTGTTGTCCTCGGCCAGCCGGTACTCGATGCTCGCGGCCTGATGGGGCAGGTGGTGGAGTTGATGCCCTACACCTCTCGCGTGCTGTTGCTGACCGATACCACCCACAGCATTCCCGTGCAGGTCAACCGCAACGGCTTGCGGGCGATTGCCAGCGGCACCGGTAATCCGGAGCGCCTGGAGCTGCGGCACGTCGCAGACACCGCCGACATCAAGGAAGGCGACCTGCTGGTCAGTTCCGGTCTCGGTCAGCGATTCCCGGCCGGGTATCCGGTGGCGACGGTCAAGGAGGTCATACACGACTCAGGTCAGCCGTTCGCCATCGTGCGAGCGGTGCCAACGGCTGCGCTGAATCGCAGCCGATACCTGCTGCTGGTATTCAGCGACAACCGCACCCCGGAAGAGCGCGCCAACGACGCCGCCGTGGCCCAGGAGGCCGAGGACCGGCAGAACAGCGACTCGACCGCGACCCCGGTTACCCCGGCTACAGTCCCGGGCACAACACCGGCACCTGCCCCGGCTGCAACGACCCCGGCGCCAACGCCAGCGACTGCTCCGGCTGCTACGCCGGCCACCCAAGCGCCGGCGACTCAACCCGCAAGGCCCGCGGCCAAACCGCCTGTCTCCACGCCGGCCACCGCGCCAGCCACCAGGGGAGCACGAGAATAATGAGCAGTACACATTCCGGTAACGGCTGGATGGTCTGGCTGACGTTCGCCATCGGCCTGTTGCTCAGCGTTTCGCCGCTGCCACAATTCATGGAAATCCTGCGCCCGCTGTGGCTGGCGCTGCTGCTGGCATTCTGGGCGCTAGCGCTGCCGCACAAGGTCGGCATGGTCACCGCCTGGTGTCTGGGGCTGGCCGAAGACGTGCTTTATGGCACGTTGCTGGGGCAGAACGCGTTGATCCTGACGCTGATCACGTTCCTGGTGCTATCGCTGCAACAACGCCTGCGGATGTTCCCCATGTGGCAGCAGTGCCTGGTGATCCTGGTGATTTTCGGCCTGGCGCAGCTGGTGCAACTGTGGCTCAGCGCGCTGACCGGCAATCGCCAGCCGACCCTGGCGCTGGTGTTGCCGGCACTGGTCAGTGCCTTGCTCTGGCCGTGGGTCAGCTTCGGTTTGCGTGGCTTGCGCCTGCGTTTCAAAATCAACTGATTCGGTCAGGCATTGGCCCGCACCTTGAGAGGGAGATGTCTTGATGAAACCGCTTTACCTCGCCTCGGGCTCGCCGCGTCGGCGTGAGTTGCTCACGCAGATCGGTGTGCCATTCACCGCCGTCAGCGCAGACATCGACGAAACTCCCCTGGATGACGAAACCCCTTCGGCCTATGTCGAACGTCTGGCGCGCGGCAAGGCCGAGGCCGGGCGACGTGCTTTGCCCGCAGGCGTGGACGGCTGCGTGCTGGGTGCCGACACCGCCGTGGTGCTGGACGGGCGGATTCTGGGCAAGCCGCTGGATCAGGCCGACTCGATGGCGATGCTCTTGAGCCTGTCCGGTCGTGACCATGAGGTGCTGACCGCCATTGCGGTACTGGACGGGCAACGTTGTGAGTCCTGTGTAGTGCGCAGCCGGGTCAGCTTTCGCTCCATCACTGAGCAACAAGCGCTAGCCTATTGGAACAGCGGTGAGCCCCGGGACAAGGCCGGCGGCTATGGTATTCAGGGCTTGGGGGCGGTATTCGTCGCCGGGCTTGAAGGCAGCTATTCAGCCGTGGTCGGCCTGCCGCTGTGCGAAACCTCGGAGCTGTTGGGCCATTTCGGCATACCCTGTTGGCAAACCCTGAGCGCGCGCTGAGCGCCGTCTGACTTGATGCGGCCATTATCGTGAACACGCCTGAACGAGACCCTGCCATGAGTGAAGAGATCCTGATCAACATCACGCCGATGGAATCGCGCGTGGCGGTGGTTGAAAACGGTGTTCTGCAAGAAGTTCACGTCGAGCGCACGCAAAAACGTGGGATCGTCGGCAATATCTATAAAGGCAAGGTGGTGCGGGTGTTGCCGGGCATGCAGGCGGCGTTCGTCGATATTGGCCTGGATCGCGCGGCATTCATTCATGCCTCGGAAATATCCATGCGTGAAGGCCCGGCCGTGGAGAGCATCAGTGCCCTGGTTCATGAAGGCCAGAGCCTGGTGGTCCAGGTCACCAAGGACCCCATCGGTTCCAAGGGCGCGCGCTTGACCACGCAGCTGTCGATTCCGTCGCGCTACCTGGTGTACATGCCGCGTACCGCTCACGTCGGCATTTCCCTGAAGATCGAAGATGAAGCCGAGCGCGAGCGCCTCAAGCAGGTGGTCAGCGATTGCGTGGAGAAAGAGGGCATCAAGGAAGCTGGAGGTTTCATCCTGCGCACCGCCGCCGAAGGGGCTGGGGCCGATGAAATTCTCATGGACATCCGCTATTTGCGCCGGCTCTGGGACCAGATCGCCGATCAGATCAAGACCATCGCCACCCCCAGCGTGATCTACGAAGACCTCGGTCTGGCATTGCGGACCCTGCGGGACCTGGTCAGCCCCAAGATTGAGAAAATCCGCATCGATTCCCGGGAAACCTTCCAGAAAACCACCCAGTTTGTGGCGGAGCTGATGCCGGAAATCGCTGATCGTCTCGAGCATTACCCCGGCGAGCGGCCGATTTTCGACCTGTACGGCGTCGAAGACGAAATCCAGAAGGCCCTGGAGCGTAAGGTGCCGCTCAAGTCCGGCGGCTACCTGGTGGTGGACCCGGCCGAGGCCATGAGCACCATTGACGTCAACACTGGGGCGTTCGTCGGCCATCGCAACCTCGAAGAAACCATCTTCAAGACCAACCTGGAAGCGGCCACCGCCATCGCTCGTCAGCTGCGCCTGCGCAACCTGGGCGGAATCATCATCATCGACTTCATCGACATGGAGCATGAAGAGCACCAGCGCCAGGTCCTGCGGACCCTGGAGAAACAACTCGAGCGCGACCACGCCAAGACCAACATCATCGGGATCACCGAGCTGGGCCTGGTGCAGATGACCCGCAAGCGCACTCGCGAGAGCCTTGAGCAGGTGCTGTGCGAACCGTGCAGCAGTTGCCAGGGCCGGGGCAAGCTCAAGACCCCGGAAACCGTGTGTTACGAAATCTTCCGGGAAATCCTCCGGGAGGCACGCGCTTACCAGGCCACAGGTTATAGAGTGTTGGCGAACCAGAAAGTGGTGGATCGCCTGCTCGATGAAGAGTCAGGGAACGTTGCGGAACTGGAGGCCTTTATCGGTCGCACGATTCGCTTTCAGGTGGAAACCATGTATTCCCAGGAACAATACGACGTGGTGCTGCTCTGAAGTGGCTTCATGAGCGGCAGCCCCGCGGATTTGAATACTTTTGCCAGGGGAGCCCGCTGACATGGAGCGTCTGACACGCATTTTGGCCGCGCTGACCCGTTGGGGCCTGGGCCTGTGCGCGCTGCTGTTGGTGCTGGTGGCACTGTATGTCAGCCTCGGGCGAGAACTGGCTCCGCTGGTGGCCGAATACCGCGCCGAGGTCCAGACCCGCGCCAGCGAAGCGTTGGGCATCCCCGTGCATATCGGCAGCCTGGACGGTAGCTGGAGTGCCCTGGCCCCCATCCTGCTGGCCCACGACGTGATGGTCGGCGAGGGCGCCAATGCCTTGCATCTGGATCAGGTGCGGGCCGTGCCGGACTTGTGGGGCAGCCTGGTGGCGCGTCAGGTGCGCATTGCTCACCTGGAACTCAGCGGCCTGAAGATCAGCCTCAAGGAAGGCGCCGACGGCAAGTGGGCCCTGGAGGGGCTGCCAGTGCAGGATGATCAGCCCCTGGATCCCCAGCAACTGCTCGAACGCATGCAGATGATCTCGAAGCTGTCGGTGCTCGACAGCCAGGTGACCTTGCAGCCGCTGGAACAACCGCCGTTGACCCTGACCTATGTTGGCCTGAGCCTGCGCACTGGTGTTGCCCGTCAGCGTCTGGATGCCCGACTGACCCTGCCTGACGGCCAACCCGTCGCGATCAACCTGCGCACCCGTATCCGTGCCAGCGACTGGAAGAACGGCCAGGCTGATGTCTACCTGAGTCTGCCGCAAAGCGATTGGTCCAAATGGCTGCCGGAACGCCTGACCCGACAATGGCATTTTTCCCGGATCAAGGCTGGCGCAGAGTTCTGGCTGAGCTGGGGCGCGGGCACCGTGCAAAGCGCGGCCATTCGACTGAACGCGCCGGACATTCAGGGCGCCTATGCCGAGCGCAAGCCGGTGCAGATCCATAACCTGGCGCTCAACGGGTATTTCCAGCGCAGCGACCAGGGATTCAGCGCAACCTTCGATTCCCTGGCAATGAGCCTGGGCGAAACCCGTTGGGAATCGCGCCTGCAGTTGCAACAGACCAACGCCACCGAAAAAACCGAAGAACTCTGGCACGTGCAGGCTGATCGCCTCGACCTCACGCCGCTGACGCCGTTGCTCCATGCCCTGGCGCCGTTGCCCGAAGGCGTTGCCACGGCAATCGACCGGCTCAAGTTCACGGGCGGCCTGCGCAACGTGCTGGTGGACTACCGCCCGCAGAACAGCGGTGATCAGAAAGTCAGCTTCGCCACCAACCTGGACACCGTAGGTTTTGATGCCTATCGCGGTGCCCCGGCGGCGCGCAACGTGTCCGGGAGCCTGAGCGGCGACCTGGGCGGCGGTGAGCTGCGCATGGACAGCAAAGATTTTTCCCTGCACCTGGACCCGATCTTCGCCAAACCTTGGCAATACTTGCAGGCTAACGCCCGGCTTACCTGGAAACTGGACAAGCAGGGTTTCACGCTGATTGCGCCGTACCTGAAGGTACTGGGGGAGGAGGGCCGGATTGCCGGTGACTTCCTGATTCGCCTGCATTTCGACCATAGCCAGGAAGACTACATGGACCTGCGGGTCGGCCTGGTGGATGGCGACGGTCGCTATACCGCCAAGTATCTGCCTGCTGTCCTGAGCCCTGCGCTGGATGAGTGGCTGCGCACGGCAATCGTCAAGGGCGCGGTGGATCAGGGTTTTTTCCAGTATCAAGGTTCGCTGAACCACGGTGCCGAAGACGCGGCTCGCAGCATCAGCCTGTTTTTCAAGGTGCATGATGCCGAGCTGGCCTTCCAGCCGGGTTGGCCTTCGGTGAGCAAGGTCAGCGGTGATGTTTTCGTCGAAGACAGCGGCGTGCGTATCTTTGCCAGCCAGGGGCAGTTGCTGGACACCCAGGTCAGGAATGTTTCGGTGAACATCCCCCATGTGCCCAGCGGCCAGAATTCCCATCTGCTGTTGGACGGCGAGTTCGCCGGAGGCTTGGGTGACGGCTTGAAGATCCTGCAGACGGCGCCGATCGGTACGGCGCAGACGTTCGCCGGCTGGGAAGGCGAGGGCGACCTGCTGGGCAGTGTGAAGCTGGATATTCCTTTGGCGAAAGGCGAGCAACCGAAGATTCTGGTGGACTTCAAGACCGACAAGGCCCGGCTCAAGCTCAGCGAGCCGGTGCTGGAGCTGACGCAGCTCAAGGGCGATTTCCGCTTCGACAGCAACAAAGGACTGAGCGGCAAGAATATCGCGGCCCGAGCGTTCGACCGGCCCGTGACCGCGCAGATTTTTGCCGAAGGCCGTGCCGGTGAACTGACTACGCGGGTGGCCGCCTCCGGACAGGTGGAGGTCAAGAAACTCACTGACTGGCTGAAGGTTACACAACCATTGCCGGTGACTGGCGTGGTGCCGTATCAGTTGCAGGTGATCCTCGACGGTGCCGACAGCCAACTGTCGGTCAGTTCCAGTCTCAAGGGCGTGGCCGTGGATCTGCCCGCGCCCTTCGGGTTGGCGCCCGATGCCGGGCGTGACACGGTGTTTCGCATGACCTTGCAAGGCGCGGAGCGCCGTTACTGGGTGGATTATGGCGACCTGGCCAGCTTCACCTACGCGGCGCCGAACGGACAGGTTGCAGACGGTCGCGGTGAACTCTTGCTCGGTAACGGTGATGCGATTCTGCCGGGAGGCAAGGGCCTGCGCCTGCGCGGGACGCTGTCGCAGCTGGATGTGAGTCCGTGGCAGGAGCTGGTGGGCAAGTATGCGGGGCAGGATCCGGGCGGTAGCGCCAAACAACTGCTTAGCAGCGTCGATCTGAACATCGGCAAGCTCACCGCCATGGGCACGACCCTGGACCGGGCTTCGGTGCAACTGGACCGCAAGCCTGACGCCTGGGCTTTGCGACTTGCCAGCGAGCAGGCCAAGGGCACCGCCAGTCTGCCGGACGCGAAGGCCGCACCGATCGGTATCAAGCTTGACTACATTCGCCTGCCGGCCGCCGACCCGACGGTCCAGACCGACGAAAACGCGCCGGACCCGCTGGCTTCGGTCGATCCTCGCAACATTCCGGCCATGGATATTGTCATTGACCAGTTGTTCCAGGGGCCCGACCTCATTGGTGCCTGGTCGTTGAAGGTGCGTCCGACAGGCAAGGGCATTGCCTTGAACAACCTGGATATGGGCCTCAAGGGCATGGTCTTGAGCGGCAATGGTGGCTGGGAAGGCGTCCCCGGCTCCACCAGCAGTTGGTACAAAGGCCGCATCGGTGGCAAGAATCTGGCCGATGTGCTCAAGGGCTGGGGCTATGCGCCGAGCGTGACCAGCGAGAAATTCCGCCTGGACGTCGATGGTCGCTGGCCTGGCTCGCCAGCGTGGGTCGCCACGAAGCGCTTCTCCGGGAGTCTGGATGCGTCGCTGAGCAAGGGCCAGTTCGTCGAGTTGGAAGGCGGCGCCCAGGCGCTGCGGGTATTTGGCTTGCTGAACTTCAACTCCATCGGCCGCCGATTGCGCCTGGACTTCTCTGACCTGTTTGGCAAAGGCTTGAGCTACGATCGGGTCAAGGGGCTGCTGGTGGCGAGCAACGGTGTCTACGTGACCCGTGAACCCATCACCCTGACGGGACCGTCGAGCAACCTGGAGCTCAATGGCACACTGGACATGGTGGCCGATCGGGTCGACGCCAAGTTGCAGGTGACGCTGCCGGTGACCAACAACCTGCCGATTGCAGCGCTGATTGTCGGCGCGCCAGCGGTGGGTGGGGCGCTGTTTCTGATCGACAAACTGATTGGCGACCGTGTGGCGCGCTTTGCCAGCGTAAGATACGACGTCAAGGGGCCGTGGAAAGAGCCGAAGATTACCTTCGACAAGCCGTTCTGACAGGCAATGACATCCCCTTGTGGGAGCGAGCCTGTGGGAGCAAAGCTTGCTCGCGATTGCGGTGTATCAGCCAGCCTATATGTTGGATGTACCTGCCTCATCGCGAGCAAGCTTTGCTCCCACAGCCGCCTCGGGCGAGGATAAAAAAGAGGGAAGCACCATGCCAGTGGCAGTGATTCAGATGGTCAGTCAAAGCGATGTGCTCGCCAATCTGGCCCGCGCTCGTGTGCTGCTGGAACAGGCTGCCGCTGGCGGCGCAAGGCTGGCGGTGCTGCCTGAAAACTTCGCGGCCATGGGCCGGCGGGATGTGGCGGACATCGGTCGTGCCGAGGCCTTTGGTCAGGGACCGATCCTGCCCTGGTTGAAACAGACCGCCCGTGACCTCAAGTTATGGATTGTGGCCGGCACGTTGCCGTTGCCGCCGATGGACCAACCGGACGCCAGGGTGCATGCCTGTTCGTTGCTGATCGACGATCAGGGCCAGATTGTCGCGCGCTACGACAAGCTGCACCTGTTCGATGTGGACGTGGCAGACAATCGCGGTCGTTATCGCGAGTCTGATGACTATGCTTATGGCTACAACGTGGTAGTGGCCGATACACCTGTAGGACGGGTTGGTCTGACGGTTTGTTATGACTTGCGTTTCCCGGAACTCTATAGCGAGCTGCGCGCCGCCGGGGCTGAATTGATCACCGCGCCTTCGGCGTTTACCGCAGTGACTGGCGCTGCCCATTGGGAGGTGTTGATTCGCGCCCGGGCTATCGAGACCCAGTGTTATGTGCTGGCAGCCGCTCAGGGTGGGCTGCATCCAGGGCCACGGGAAACCTTTGGCCATGCAGCGATAGTCGATCCGTGGGGCCGTGTGCTGGCGCAACAGGATCAAGGCGAGGCCGTTTTGCTGGCCGAGCGCGACAGCAGCGAACAGGCGTCCATCCGGGCGCGTATGCCGGTGGCTAGCCATCGGCGCTTTTTCTCGCAGGGCGCTCGACAGCGGCCTGTCCAAGACGACGAATTCAAGGCGTAGAACATATGAGCGGGTTGTTATCCTCAGTCAGTGAACACCTTTTAGCCCCCGGTGGCGTCACCCTCGAAAGCCTGCAAGGGGTGCTGGGCGACCTGGCCGGCCCGGGCATCGATGCAGCCGACCTGTATTTCCAAGGGATGATCTCCGAGTCCTGGTCGCTGGAAGACGGTATCGTCAAGGAGGGCAGTTTCAACCTTGACCAGGGCGTGGGTGTGCGTGCCCAGTCCGGGGAAAAAACCGGCTTTGCCTACAGTAACGCCATCACCCTTGAAGCACTGGGCGCCGCAGCCCGTGCCGCTCGTTCGATTTCCCGGGCCGGGCAGAACGGCAAGGTACAGGCCTTCAGCAGCCAGGACGTGACGCAGTTGTATGCGCCGGACAACCCGCTGGAAGTCATGAGCCGCGCCGAAAAGGTCGAGCTGCTCAAGCGCATCGACGTCGCCACTCGCGCCCTTGATCCACGCATCCAGCAAGTATCGGTGAGCATGGCCGGGGTCTGGGAGCGAATCCTGGTGGCGTCCACCGACGGCGGTCTGGCGGCGGACGTCCGGCCGCTGGTGCGTTTCAATGTCAGTGTGATCGTCGAGCAGAACGGTCGTCGCGAGCGCGGCGGCCATGGTGGCGGCGGACGCACCGATTACCGTTATTTCCTCAGCGAAGATCGCGCCATGGGTTACGCCCGCGAAGCGCTGCGCCAGGCCCTGGTCAACCTTGAAGCGATCCCGGCGCCGGCCGGCACATTGCCGGTGGTGCTGGGTTCTGGCTGGTCCGGTGTGCTGCTGCACGAAGCGGTGGGGCACGGTCTGGAAGGCGACTTCAACCGTAAAGGCAGTTCGGCCTACAGCGGCCGCATGGGCGAAATGGTCGCTTCGAAACTCTGCACCATCGTCGATGATGGCACCCTGGCCGGACGTCGCGGCTCCCTGAGTGTCGACGATGAAGGCACCCCGACCGAATGCACCACCCTGATCGAGAACGGCGTGCTCAAGGGCTATATGCAAGACAAGCTCAACGCCCGCCTGATGGGCGTGGCCCGTACCGGCAATGGTCGCCGCGAGTCTTACGCGCATCTGCCGATGCCGCGCATGACCAACACCTACATGCTGGGCGGTCAGAGCGATCCGGCGGAAATCATCGCTTCGGTGAAAAAGGGTATTTACTGCGCCAACCTCGGCGGCGGCCAGGTGGATATCACCAGCGGCAAATTCGTGTTTTCCACCAGTGAGGCTTACCTGATCGAAGACGGCAAGATCACTGCGCCGGTCAAGGGCGCGACCCTGATCGGCAACGGGCCGGAGGCGATGAGCAAGGTGTCGATGGTCGGTAACGATCTGGCGCTGGACAGCGGCGTGGGGACGTGCGGCAAGGATGGGCAGTCAGTACCGGTGGGTGTCGGTCAGCCGACCCTGAAGATTGATGCGATTACCGTGGGTGGCACGGGCGCATGACGGGAGCGCTGGGTGGAGTGCGAGGCCTCCACCCACGGTCGTTACTCAGCGCAGGCCGCGTTGAGTTTCGTCCAGCTCACGAATGTATTTGAAGATTTTACGGCTCGAGGCCGGTGGCTTGTTTTGCGCCAACTCGTGCTGGGCCTGACGGATCAGGGAGCGCAGTTGCTGACGGTCAGCCTCCGGGTAGTCGATGACGAATTTTTCCAGTACGCCGTCATCGCCTGCGATCAGGCGATCGCGCCAGCGCTCCAGGTTATGGAAGCGTTCGTTGTACTGCCGGGTAGAGGCATCGAGTTGATCGAGCAGAACCAGGATGGCGTCAGTGTCCTGGTCGCGCATCAGTTTGCCGATGAATTGCAGGTGCCGTTTACGCGCGATATTCGCGGTGTGCTTGGGCGCATCGGCCAGGGCTCGGCGCAAGGCGTCGGTCAGAGGCAGTTTGGCCAGCAAGTCAGGCTTGAGTGTTGTCAGGCGCTCGCCGAGGTCAACCAGAGCATGCAGCTCGCGTTTGACCTGGGATTTGCTTTTTTCACCCTCGTAGAGGGAGTCGTCGTAAGAATCAACCATGGTGGCAGTCCGCAAAGAAACGCCGCCATGATAACCAGTCGGGGGCCGCTTGTCCGGCCCGGTCGCTCGAAGGCCTCAGGTTTGTACGCAAAGTCGCGAAGGCACTATTCGTACAAACCCTGACCGAAAGCAGAATTTGAGTGGAGATACACCATGAGTGCAGTTCAGAGCGTCGGCCCGCAAGCATTGCCGGCACTGCAGGAACAAGTCGAGCAGATCCTTGCCGAAGCCAAGCGACAGGGCGCCAGTGCGTGTGAGGTGGCGGTCTCTCTGGAACAAGGTTTGTCGACATCGGTACGCCAGCGCGAGGTGGAGACCGTCGAATTCAATCGCGACCAGGGGTTTGGCATCACATTGTACGCCGGCCAGCGCAAGGGCTCGGCCAGCACGTCGGCCAGTGGTCCTGACGCCATTCGTGAAACCGTTGCCGCTGCGCTGGCGATCGCCCAGCACACCTCCGAGGACGAAGCTTCGGGCCTGGCCGATGCTGCGCTGATGTGCAAGGAACTGCGAGACTTCGACCTGTTCCACGCCTGGGACATCACCCCGGAACAAGCCATCGAGCAGGCGTTGCGCTGTGAAGCGGCGGCTTTCGACGCCGACCCGCGAATCAAAAACGCCGACGGCACGACCCTCAATACCCATCAGGGCTGCCGTGTATACGGTAACAGCCACGGTTTTATCGGTGGTTATGCGTCGACCCGGCACAGCCTCAGTTGCGTCATGATCGCCGAAGCCAACGGCCAGATGCAGCGCGACTACTGGTATGACGTGAACCGTCAGGGCAATCTTCTGGCAGACCCGGTGAGTATTGGCCGCAAAGCCGCGCAGCGGGCGGCCAGCCGCTTGGGTGCGCGGCCGGTGCCGACCTGTGAAGTGCCGGTGCTGTTTGCCGCCGAACTGGCCGGCGGGTTGTTTGGCAGCTTTTTGTCGGCGGTCTCCGGCGGCAATTTGTATCGCAAATCATCGTTTCTCGAAGGGGCACTCGGCCAGAAACTGTTCCCGGAGTGGATGACCATCGATGAGCGTCCGCACCTGATGCAGGCCATGGGCAGCTCCGCCTTCGACGGCGATGGCCTGGCCACCTACGCCAAGCCATTCGTGGAGAATGGCGAACTGGTTTCCTACATTCTCGGCACCTATTCAGGTCGCAAGCTTGGCATGCCCAGCACCGCCAATGCCGGTGGCGTACATAACCTGTTCGTGACCCATGGCGAAGAGGACCAGGCAGCCTTGCTGCGTCGCATGGGCCGTGGCCTGCTGGTGACGGAACTGATGGGGCATGGCCTGAACATGGTCACCGGGGACTATTCTCGCGGCGCGGCGGGGTTCTGGGTCGAGAACGGCGAGATTCAGTTTGCCGTCCAGGAAGTCACCATCGCCGGTAACATGCGCGATATGTTCAAGCAGATCCTGGCGGTGGGTAACGACCTGGAACTGCGCAGCAACATCCGCACCGGCTCGGTGTTGATCGAGCGAATGACGGTGGCGGGTAGCTGACCTTCAGCGCAGTAAAAAAGGCGCGTCATCCAAGTGGATGACGCGCCTTTTTTGTGTGTTCGCAAACCCCTGTGGCTGCTTCAGAGCTTAAGGCTATTCGCCTTCATCGAAGTAGTTGTTGATCAGCCCCACCAACGCATCCAGCGCCTCCTGCTCCTGTTCACCTTCGGTTCGCAGATGGATTTTGGTGCCTTGGCCGGCTGCCAGCATCATCATGGCCATGATGCTTTTGCCATTGATCATTTTCTCGGGGTCACGGCCCACGAGTATCTCGCAAGGAAACTGACCTGCCACACCGACGAACTTGGCTGACGCGCGGGCATGCAAGCCCAGCTTGTTGATGATTTCAATTTCCAGAGCGGGCATCGCGATGTGAATCCTTTAGCTGAGGTCGCGGTGGCGAACCTGGACGTTCTTCAGGGACTGTTGCAGGAGCTGACCCAATCGTTCGGTCAGGTAGACGGAGCGGTGATGGCCACCGGTACAGCCAATGGCAATCGTGACGTAGGCGCGGTTGCTTGCGGCAAAGCGCGGCAGCCATTTGAGCAGGTAGCTGGAGATGTCCTGGTACATTTCCTCGACATCCGGCTGGGCGGCCAGGTAGTCGATCACCGGCTGGTCGAGCCCCGATTGTTCGCGCAGCTCCGGTTTCCAATAAGGATTGGGCAGGCAGCGCACATCGAACACCAGGTCGGCGTCTACCGGCATTCCGCGCTTGAAACCGAACGACTCCACCAGAAATGCCGTGCCTGGCTCCGGCTGGTTCAGCAGACGCAACTTGATGGTGTCGCGCAGTTGATACAGGTTCAGGTGGGTGGTATTGACCTTCAGGTCCGCCAGGTCGGCGATCGGCCCCAGCAACTGGCTCTCGTCATGAATGGCTTCGGCCAGGGAGCGGCTTGCGTTGCTCAGGGGATGACGCCGACGGGTTTCGGAGAAACGCTTGAGCAGCGTCTCCTCATCGGCATCCAGATACAGCACATCGCACTGGATGTGCCGATTGCGCACTTCCGCGAGCAGCTCCGGGAACCGCGACAGGTGGCTCGGCAGATTACGTGCATCGATGGAGACCGCCACCAGCGGTTGCGCCAGTTCGGTATGGATCAGGGCGCGCTCGGCCAGTTCCGGCAGCAGGCCGGCCGGCAGGTTGTCGATGCAGTAGTAGCCGCTGTCCTCAAGCACGTTAAGCGCCGTGCTTTTACCGGAGCCGGAGCGTCCGCTGACAATGATCATGCGCATGTTTAATGACCGTTCTGCTCGTCCAGGACAACCTGATACAAGGCTTCGTTGCTCGGCGCGCTGCGCAATTTCTCGCGCACTTCCTTGCGGTCCAGCATGCTGGCGATCTGGCGCAGCAGCTCAAGGTGCGCATCGGTCGCCGCTTCCGGTACCAGCAGTACAAACAGCAGGTCGACCGGTGCGCCGTCGATGGCGTCGAAATCTATGGGTGCTTCAAGGTGCAGCAGCGCACTGATCGGCGCTGTACAGGCCTTGAGGCGGCAATGGGGAATGGCGATACCGTTGCCAAAGCCGGTGGAGCCCAGTTTTTCACGGGCAAACAGGGCCTCGAAGACATCCTGCATTTCCAGATCCGGTACCTCTCGGTGGATCAGGTTGGCAATTTGTTCGAGGGCTTTCTTTTTACTGCCACCCGGCACGTTCACCTGGGAACGGCCGGGGGTCAGGATGGATTCTAGTCGGATCATGGATTAGGGGGGTTAACGACCGGTCGCGCCCTGGAGGAGGCTCTGGGTCTTTTCCTTATGCTTTTTGAGTTGGCGATCCAGCTTGTCGGTCAGCAGGTCAATCGCGGCATACATGTCTTCATGCGCAGCATTGGCAACCACTTCTCCGCCGGGGATATGCAACGTGGCTTCGATTTTCTGCAGCAGCTTCTCGACGTTCATCGTGACTTGCACGTTGGTGATCTTGTCGAAATGCCTCTCCAATCGTTCGAGTTTTTCGCCGATGTATTCGCGAAGAGGTTCGGTCACTTCCAGTTGGTGTCCACTGATGTTGACTTGCATACAGCTTCTCCTTCGTTGCCAGTGCATAAAGCGGCAGGCAGAAATGCCTGCCACTGGAACGCTGTGGCGTGGCCTGTTACATCAACCGCTTGCGTTCGCTCGAAGGTGCGATCCCGAGGGATTCACGGTATTTGGCGACGGTACGGCGGGCCACCTGAATGCCTTGTGCCTCCAGTAAACCAGCGATCTTGCTGTCACTCAACGGCTTTTTCTGATTTTCCGCGGCCACCAGTTTTTTGATGATCGCGCGGATGGCTGTGGACGAGCATTCACCGCCTTCGGAGGTGCTGACGTGGCTGGAGAAAAAGTATTTCAGTTCATATATGCCCCGGGGGGTATGCATGAATTTCTGGGTGGTCACCCGCGAAATCGTCGACTCGTGCATGCCCACTGCCTCGGCAATGTCGTGCAGGACCAACGGCTTCATGGCTTCGTCGCCGTACTCCAGGAAGCCGCGCTGATGCTCGACGATCTGGGTGGCTACTTTCATCAGGGTTTCGTTGCGGCTTTGCAGGCTCTTGATGAACCAGCGCGCTTCCTGCAACTGGTTGCGCATGAAGGTGTTGTCGGCGCTGGTGTCCGCGCGCTTTACGAAACCGGCGTACTGGGCGTTCACCCGCAGCTTGGGCACCGATTCCTGGTTCAGTTCCACCAGCCAGCGGTCGTTGTGCTTGCGCACGATCACGTCGGGAACCACGTATTCGGGTTCGGTGGACTCGATCTGTGAACCTGGGCGCGGGTTGAGGCTCTGGACCAGCTCGATCACCTGGCGCAGTTCATCTTCCTTGAGCTTCATGCGACGCATCAACTGGCTGTAGTCGCGACCGCCCAGCAAGTCGATGTAATCGGTGACCAGTCGCTTGGCTTCGGCCAGCCAAGGCGTCTTGGCGGGTAACTGACGCAGTTGCAACAGCAGACACTCGCCCAGGTTGCGAGCACCGATGCCGGCGGGTTCGAACTGCTGGATGCGGTGCAGGACGGCTTCGATTTCGTCCAGCTCAATGTCCAGCTCGGGGTCAAAGGCCTCGAGGATTTCTTCAAGCGTCTCGTCCAGGTAGCCCTGATTGTTGATGCAGTCGATCAGCGTCACGGCAATCAGACGATCGGTATCGGACATCGGCGCCAGGTTCAGTTGCCACAGCAAGTGGCTCTGCAGGCTTTCGCCGGTGGAGGTGCGGGTAGTGAAGTCCCACTCGTCGTCATCGCTGCTGGGCAGGCTGCTGGCGCTGGTCTGGTAGACGTCTTCCCAGGCAGTATCCACGGGCAGATCGTTGGGGATGCGTTCATTCCATTCGCCATCCTCAAGGTTATCCACCGTCGGGGCGGTTTCCTGATAGGACGGTTCCGGGATTTCGGTGTTGGTCTTTTGCTCGACGTTATCGGCCAGCGGATCGGTGTTGTCGAAGTCGTCGCCTTCTTCCTGGCGTTCGAGCATCGGATTGGACTCCAGGGCCTCCTGGATTTCCTGTTGCAGGTCCAGGGTCGACAATTGGAGCAGGCGGATGGCCTGTTGCAGCTGCGGTGTCATCGTCAGCTGCTGGCCCATTCTCAAGACTAGCGATGGTTTCATGGCTGGGGCTTAACACCTTATTCGCCGGCGCACATGCGCCATCCACTACAGGGCGCCGAAGCGCCAAACTTAAGCAAATTATATGCCTGAAACTGAAGTGTTTGCCTAGGGCGTCACGTAATAAAATTAGCGACGCCGAGGTGATTGACCAGACACTTTTCGCTTACAGGCGGAACTCATGGCCCAAATACACTTCCTTGACCAGTTCATTGGCCAGGATGGTCGCGGAGTCGCCTTCGGCAATCAACTGGCCATCATTGACGATATAGGCGGTTTCACAGATATCCAGCGTCTCGCGAACGTTGTGGTCGGTGATCAATACGCCGATGCCCTTGGCCTTGAGATGGTGGATGATCTGCTTGATGTCGCCGACCGAAATCGGATCCACGCCAGCGAATGGTTCGTCCAGCAGGATGAATTTCGGTGCGGTGGCCAGGGCGCGAGCGATTTCCACGCGGCGCCGTTCGCCACCGGACAGGCTCATGCCCAGGTTGTCGCGGATGTGGCTGATGTGGAATTCCTGCAGCAGGCTTTCCAGTTCCTGGCGGCGACCGGCTTTGTCGAGTTCCTTGCGGGTCTCGAGGATCGCCATGATGTTGTCGGCAACCGACAGTTTGCGGAAGATCGACGCTTCTTGCGGCAGATAGCCGATACCGGCCTTCGCCCGGCCATGCATCGGCTGGTGGCTGACGTCCAGGTCGTCGATCAGGACGCGGCCTTGATCGGCCTGAACCAGGCCGACGATCATGTAGAAGCAGGTGGTCTTGCCCGCGCCGTTGGGGCCGAGCAGGCCGACGATCTGGCCGCTGTCGATGGACAGGCTGACATCACGCACGACTTGGCGGCTCTTGTAGCTCTTGGCCAGGTGCTGAGCTTTCAGAGTTGCCATTACTGGGCCTTCTGCTCGTCGGTTTTCTTTTTCGGCTGGATGACCATGTCGATCCGTGGACGCTGCTCGGTGACCTTGCTGCCAGTGGCGCGACCGGCGCTGGCCAGCTTTTTGTTCGTGTCGTAGACGATTTTCTCGCCCTGGGTGGTGTTGCCGTCCTTGTCGATGACCTTGGCGCGATCGATCAGCACCACGCGGTCTTTGGCGGCGTGGTACTGAATGGTTACCCCGTAGCCTTGAACCGGCTTGGTGTCGCCCGCGGTTTGCATCTGCTCGAAGTAGGCCAGGTTGCCCACCGAGGTGACGACGTCGATGTCGCCGGACTGGGTGCGGGTGATGGTCACGGTGTTGCCGGTGACCTTCATCGAACCCTGGGTGATGATCACGTCACCTTTATAGGTGGCTACACCGTTCTTGTCGTCCAGTTGGGCGTCGTCGGCCTGGATGCGGATAGGCTGGTCGCGGTCGGTGGGGAGGGCCCAGGCGCTCGCGCTTCCCAGTGCTGCGCCCAGACTGAGCAAAATAGGGAGGGTTTTAGCGAGCTTCATACTGTCCTCTTACGTTCGATAGCAGGTGTATCCTGCTTTCCTTCAAATACGCTTTCATTCCCGTGCCGGTCGACACACCACCGGCGCCGTCGATTCTAACGGGTTGCTCGGTCTGCGCATATTCTCGCTGCGGGAAGACTGTCATACGACTGCTGGTAATGATGGTCGTACGGTTCTTCTCATCGGTCCGGGCGATGCGTACCGAATCAATCAGTTCCACTTCGGTGCCGTCGGGATTGACCTCGGCGCGTTCGCTCTGCACGTGCCACGGAAACTCGGTGCCCCTGAACATGTTCAGGTCTGGCTTGGTGACCAGTGTGATTTCGCTGGCCTTGACGTGGTCGACTTTGTCGGACGTCATTTCATACTGCACTTTGCCATCGGGCAGGTATTGCAGGGTATGCGTGTTGGTCGCATACCAGTCGATATCATTTTCCTGGACCTTGACCGCAGGGCGGTCGAGGAAGCGTTCCGGGCTGATGTTCCAATACCCGACCGCCGCGAAAATCGCTGCGATGCAGCCGAACACCACGATGGTGCGAATTTTCTTGCTTAGCATAAATGACTCACAGATACGCGGCGTTGGCCGCCTCGAGGCGGCCTTGGGCGCGAAGGATCAGTTCACAGAATTCACGGGCGGCCCCTTCGCCGCCTCGCGCCGTGGTGATGCCGTGGGCGTGCTCGCGCACGAAGCCGGCCGCGTTTGCCACCGCCATGCCCAGGCCGACCCGACGAATCACCGGCAGGTCCGGCAGGTCGTCACCGAGGTAGGCGACCTGTTCATAGCTTAGGTTGAGTTGCCCCAGAAGCTCGTCCAGCACCACCAGTTTATCTTCACGTCCCTGATAAAGGTGGGGGATGCCGAGGTTCTTCGCGCGCCGCTCGACCACCGGGGTCTTGCGGCCACTGATGATGGCGGTCTGCACGCCAGCGGCCATCAGCATCTTGATGCCTTGGCCGTCGAGGGTGTTGAAGGTCTTGAATTCGCTGCCGTCTTCGAGGAAATAAAGGCGGCCGTCGGTCAGGACGCCGTCCACGTCGAACACGGCCAGTTTGATCGCTTTGCCACGTTGCAGCAGGTCTGTGTTCATTTACATGACTCCCGCACGCAGCAAGTCGTGCATGTTCAGGGCGCCCACCGGGCGGTCTTCGTCGTCGACCACCACCAGGGCGCTGATCTTATGGTCTTCCATGATTTTCAAGGCCTCGGCGGCGAGCATCTCGGCGCGGGCCGTTTTGCCGTGGGGGGTCATGACCTGCTCGATGGTCGCACTGTGAATGTCGATCGAGTGGTCCAGGGTGCGACGCAGGTCGCCGTCGGTGAAGATCCCGGCGAGTTTGCCGTCAGTTTCGAGAATGACCGTCATGCCCAGACCCTTGCGGGTCATTTCCATGAGTGCATCCTTGAGCAGCGTGCCGCGTGGCACCTGTGGCAGCTCCTGACCTGCGTGCATCACGTTTTCCACTTTCAACAGCAGGCGACGGCCCAGGGCGCCGCCGGGGTGGGAGAACGCGAAGTCTTCAGCGGTAAACCCCCTGGCTTCCAGCAACGCCACGGCCAGGGCATCACCCATGACCAGGGTGGCGGTGGTAGAAGAGGTCGGCGCCAGGTTCAACGGGCAGGCTTCGTGCTCGACATGAACATTGAGATTGACCTCGGCGGCTTTGGCCAGGGGCGAATCCGGATTGCCAGTGACACTGATCAGTTGGATCCCCAGGCGCTTGATCAGCGGCAGCAGGGTGATGATCTCATTGGTCGAACCAGAGTTGGACAGGGCCAGGATGATGTCTTCCCGGGTGATCATGCCCATGTCACCGTGGCTGGCTTCGGCCGGATGGACAAAAAATGCCGGAGTGCCGGTGCTGGCCAGGGTGGCGGCGATCTTGTTGCCGATGTGTCCGGATTTTCCCATGCCGACCACGACCACCCGACCCTTGCTGGCCAGAATCATCTCGCAGGCACGTACGAAATCAGCGTCGATATGGGGCAGCAAGCCTTGTACGGCTTCGAGCTCGAGGCGGATGGTACGTTGTGCCGATTGAATCAGGTCGCTGGTTTGGTTCATGTCAGAGATCGCATGGCTCGATGAAAAGGCGGCGATTATAGCGGCAATGAACAATTCCCTCACGTTAGTTCGTCATGCTTTGTTCGAGCGATTCACATGGCTTGATACAAAGTCTCTTCTTTTAGCGGTATCCGGACTGAACGGGCGCGGGCTTGGGCCTTGGGCGCTTGGGTGTTGCAGTGATATAGTTCGCCGCCGGTTCGGGTGCCCGGCAGTCCGGCGTTTGTCGGTTGCCCAGGGCATTCGGATGTGAGGCTGCATCGCAAGGAGTTTAGATGAGTGCCGACAACGCCTACGCGGTCGAGCTGAAGGGATTGTCCTTCAAGCGAGGGGCGCGCAGCATTTTCAATGACATCGATATCCGCATTCCCCGTGGCAAGGTCACCGGCATCATGGGGCCTTCCGGGTGCGGCAAGACCACGCTGTTGCGGCTGATGGGTGCACAGTTGCGCCCCAGTGCCGGCGAAGTCTGGGTCAATGGGCAGAATCTTCCAAAGCTGTCGCGCAGCGATCTGTTCGATGCGCGCAAGCACATGGGCGTGCTGTTCCAGAGCGGCGCCCTGTTCACCGATCTCGACGTGTTCGAGAATGTGGCGTTCCCCTTGCGGGTCCATACCGACCTGCCTGAAGAGATGATTCGCGACATCGTCCTGCTCAAATTGCAGGCGGTCGGGCTGCGGGGTGCCCTGGACTTGATGCCGGACGAACTGTCCGGTGGCATGAAGCGCCGCGTCGCCCTGGCCCGGGCGATTGCCCTTGATCCGAAGATCCTCATGTATGACGAACCCTTCGTCGGCCAGGACCCGATCGCCATGGGCGTGCTGGTGCGCCTGATCCGTCTGCTCAACGATGCGCTGGGTATTACCAGTATTGTGGTGTCCCACGACCTGGCCGAAACCGCGAGCATTGCGGACTACATCTACGTGATCGGCGATGGCCAGGTGCTGGGGCAGGGTACGCCCCAGGAATTGAAGGCCTCGGACAGCCCGCGCATTCGTCAATTCATGAAGGGTGATCCGGACGGGCCTGTGGCGTTCCATTTTCCGGCCACGGATTACCGCACCGATCTGCTGGGGAAGCGCTGATGCGCAAGAAATCACTGATAGAAAGAGTTCGCCTGTTTGGTCGTTCCGGCATCGATGTGGTGGCAGTGCTGGGCCGTTCCTCGCTGTTTCTGATGCATGCCCTGCTGGGGCGCAACACGACGGGTGGCGGGTTTGGGCTGCTGGTGAAGCAACTGCACTCGGTGGGCGTGATGTCCCTGGTGATCATCGTGGTCTCCGGGATCTTCATCGGTATGGTCCTGGCGCTGCAGGGGTTCAACATCTTGTCCAGCTACGGTTCGGAGCAGGCGGTTGGACAGATGGTCGCGCTGACATTGTTGCGTGAGCTGGGACCTGTGGTGACCGCGCTGCTGTTTGCCGGGCGTGCCGGTTCGGCGCTGACGGCCGAAATCGGTAACATGAAGTCCACCGAACAATTGTCCAGTCTGGAAATGATCGGTGTCGACCCGCTCAAGTACATCATTGCCCCGCGCCTGTGGGCCGGTTTCATTTCCCTGCCGGTGCTGGCGATCATTTTCAGCGTCGTGGGGATCTGGGGCGGCTCGTGGGTGGCTGTAGACTGGCTGGGGGTCTATGAAGGTTCCTACTGGTCCAACATGCAGAACAGTGTCGATTTTCTCGACGACGTGCTCAACGGCGTTATCAAAAGTGCCGTATTCGCTTTCGTGGTGACCTGGATCGCCGTGTTTCAAGGCTATGACTGTGAGCCCACGTCAGAGGGGATCAGCCGTGCCACAACCAAGACCGTGGTGTACGCCTCGCTGGCGGTCCTGGGCCTTGACTTTATTCTGACCGCCTTGATGTTTGGAGATTTCTGATGCAAAACCGCACCCTGGAAATCGGTGTCGGCCTTTTCTTGCTGGCTGGCATCCTGGCTTTGCTGTTGTTGGCCCTGCGGGTCAGTGGCCTGGCGCCGACCGCAAGCACCGACACTTATAAACTTTATGCTTATTTTGACAATATCGCCGGTTTGACGGTCAGAGCCAAAGTGACCATGGCTGGTGTAACCATCGGCAAGGTCACGGCAATCGATCTGGACCGCGACAGTTTCACTGGCCGGGTGACGCTGCAGCTGGAAAAGCGCGTGGATAACCTGCCGACTGACTCCACTGCATCGATCCTCACTGCTGGGCTGCTGGGCGAGAAATACATCGGCATCAGCGTTGGCGGTGAAGAAGCTTTGCTCAAGGATGGCGGGACCATCCACGATACGCAGTCGTCACTGGTGCTTGAGGACCTGATCGGTAAATTCCTGCTCAATACCGTTAGCAAAGACGCCAAATGAGGAGCTTTTGAATGATCTCTATCTTGCGACGTAGCCTGTTGGTGCTGCTCGCGGCGCTGCCGCTGATGGCCAACGCCGTGGCCGCGCCTTCGGCCCATGAAATCATCCAGGACACTACCACCCGGTTGCTGGCAGACCTGGCCGCCAACAAAGAGAAATACAAGCAGGATCCGGGGGCGTTCTACGACGCGCTGAACGGCATCGTCGGCCCCGTGGTGGATGCCGACGGTATTTCCCGAAGCATCATGACCGTCAAGTACTCGCGCAAGGCGACCCCGGCGCAGATGACGCGCTTCCAGGAAAACTTCAAGCGCAGCCTGATGCAGTTCTACGGCAACGCCTTGCTCGAATACAACAACCAGGGCATCACCGTTTCGCCGGCCAAGGACGAAAGCGGCAACCGCACCAGCGTCGATATGCAGGTCAAGGGCAATAACGGCGCGATCTACCCTGTGTCCTACACGCTCGAGAAAATCAACGGCGAGTGGAAGGTGCGTAACGTGATCATCAATGGCATCAACATCGGCAAGCTGTTCCGCGATCAGTTCGCTGATGCGATGCAGCAAAACGGCAATGATCTGGACAAAACCATCGACGGTTGGGCCGGTGAAGTGGCCAAGGCCAAGGAAGTTGCCCAGGATGCTCAAGAGAAGCAGGCGCAATGAGTGAGTTGGCGAGTGAGTCGGCCGTTCGTTTGGGCGAATCTGGCGAGCTGTTGCTCAGTGGCGTGCTGGACTATCGCACTGGCCCGGTCTTGCGCAAGCAGGGCCAGGCGCTGATCGGCTCTGCCGGCGCCGCAGAGCTGGTCATTGACTGCTCGGCGGTGCAGAAGTCCAGCAGTGTCGGCCTGTCCCTGCTGCTGTGCTTCATGCGTGACGCCAAAGCTGCCGGAAAAACCTGGAGCATCCGTGGGATGCCCGAAGACATGCGCGAAATAGCCCAGGTCAGCGAACTGACCGAGCTGTTGGTGCACTCCTGACCCACATCCCTGAAAAAGCCCCCCGTCAGAGTCCTGCTTCGCGGGGTTCGCAGGCGCGGGGCTTTTTTGTATGATGTGCGACCCGTGCGCACAGGGCGCCGATAGAGGTTGAGCATGCAGGCCGTAGAAGTGAAGAGCTTCCTTGAAGGAAAGCTGCCCGAAACTGTCATTGAAGTTGAGGGCGAAGGCTGCAACTTTCAGCTGAACGTGATCAGCGATGAACTGGCGGCGTTGAGCCCGGTGAAGCGTCAGCAGCAGATCTATGCCCATTTGAACCCGTGGATCGCCGATGGCAGCATCCATGCGGTCACTATGAAATTTTTCAGCCGCGCGGCCTGGGCCGAGCGCACCTGAGCCCAAGGGCGTCGAGATTCTTATGGATAAACTGATTATTACCGGCGGCGTTCGTCTTGATGGCGAAATCCGCATTTCCGGGGCAAAGAACTCCGCCCTGCCGATCCTGGCCGCGACGTTGCTGTGCGATGGCCCGGTGACCGTGGCGAACCTGCCGCACCTGCACGACATCACCACCATGATCGAGCTGTTCGGTCGCATGGGCATTGAACCGGTGATCGACGAAAAGCTCAGCGTCGAGATCGACCCGCGCACCATCAAGACCCTGATCGCCCCGTACGAACTGGTGAAGACCATGCGTGCGTCGATCCTGGTACTGGGACCGATGGTCGCCCGTTTCGGTGAAGCCGAAGTTGCCTTGCCGGGTGGTTGCGCCATCGGCTCGCGTCCGGTGGACCTGCATATCCGCGGCCTGGAAGCCATGGGTGCGGTGATCGACGTCGAGGGTGGCTACATCAAGGCCAAGGCGCCTGAAGGCGGCCTGCGTGGCGCTCACTTCTTCTTCGATACCGTCAGTGTGACCGGTACCGAGAACATCATGATGGCGGCCGCACTGGCCCGCGGCCGCAGCGTTTTGCAAAACGCCGCCCGTGAGCCTGAAGTGGTGGACCTCGCCAACTTCCTGATCGCCATGGGCGCCAAGATCAGCGGCGCCGGCACCGATACCATCACCATCGATGGTGTTGAGCGCCTGCATTCGGCCACTTACAAAGTGATGCCGGACCGGATCGAAACCGGCACCTACCTGGTGGCTGCTGCTGTCACCGGTGGCCGCGTCAAGGTCAAGGACACCGATCCGACCATTCTTGAAGCCGTCCTGGAGAAACTCAAGGAAGCCGGTGCCGAAGTCACCTGCGGCGAAGACTGGATCGAAGTGAACATGCACGGCAAGCGGCCTAAAGCCGTCAACGTGCGGACCGCCCCGTACCCGGCGTTCCCGACCGACATGCAGGCGCAGTTCATCTCCCTCAACGCCATTGCCGAAGG